>QZDW01000001.1 GCA_009917545.1 bacterium 1XD42-76 | reverse complement strand
TGAAAAACCTTACCAGCTGCTTGGGGAAACAAAGGAGCCACTACCCATGCGGCCAGGTGATACACAAAAGATGGATTCAGAATACGTCCGAAAAGGAACCTGTAGCATCTTTGTGTTTACGGGATGGTGGCATGTAACTGCCCGGAAACAGCGCCAGGTAACCGACTGGGCGGAGGAAATCCGTCATCTGTTGGACGAATAGTTCCGCATTAGGAAACTAATTTATGTAAATATAATCGTGTTACCACAATAGTCCACCTCTACTTTGGTATATAATGAAAATCCCCATTCATTATAGCAGATTTTTCAGGACTTAGCTAAAAGACTTATTGAAGATATCTGAAAAAAGAGATTGACAAAGCAAGCTTCGTCTGCCATACTATAATGATTTAGCGACAAAAGAGCGTTAGATGGAGGTATGGGCAGATAGGAGAAAAAGAATGGCATATGAATATGTGAGTGAAAAGGAAGTCCGGCTATATCGCAGTGAGTGTTCGGGGATGCTTACAGAACTGCGGGATTATCTAAATGAAAAATTCAGCATAAACACGCAGTTTTTCCTTGTAGGAAGTGGAAGCCATGCGCGGAAACTTGTGATGCGAAATGGGAATGCCCCATTTGATTTGGACTACAATCTAATGATTATAAGAATGCCAGACAGGTATTGGCATAATCCTCAATGCCTTAAAAACAGGGTGAGGGATTCTTTGAATCTGATATTAAGGAGAAGCAGAAGTCATGTTGTAAGGGGAGGCCAATTCTCGGATGGAAAGGATTCAACATCTGTCATAACTGCTTTGATATATACTCCCGGTATTCTGTCACAGGTGGCTTTCAGTTTTGACCTTGCTATATTAGCCAGAGAGGAAGGCGGGACTCATTATATGCTGCTCCACGATAAGGGCTCTGATAATTATCATTGGGGAGAGGCGCCATCTGTTCGTCACATCCGGGAAAAGGCTGATGCCATTAAGTCCCAAAGGCATTGGGATGAGGTTCGGGACAGATATAAAGACAAGAAAAATAGGTATCTTGAACGCCAGGATGAAAACCATCCATCGTATGTTGTTTATGTCGAGACAATAAATGAAATATATAGAAAATACTTTAACTGATTACTTTTTGAAACTGTCCTATGGGGCGGATTTCATGGGACAAAAACAGATTTGAAAATGGATCGATCAAAACAACCTCTAAAGATTGTAGCAGAGGTGGTTCAATGGGAAGGGCATTCTCCTGAAATATGGAATACGATGTTGGAAAATTTCAAGAAATTGTCTGAACAAGGGAGAAAGACAATGAATTGATTTCGCAAGAGGAACAATATGAAAATCACACGGAATTGAAATTTGGAGGATAGTGCATATGTGTAGGTATTATATGTGCAAGTGACAGTGAACGGGATCCATTTTTGCCGATGATAGAAGAATGTAAAATAACCACAAAGGCAATGCTAAAATTTTATGGGGGAAAGATTCATGGCATTGCGGTGCTTGCCTTGTTTTCCGGAGTATGTAAAGTAAATACCGCTATTGCGACACAAATACTGATAGATGTATACAGCGCAGATATTGTTATCAATGCAGGGACGGCAGGCGGAATGAACAAAGAACTGGAGATTTTCGACTCCGAAACAGCATACCGTTCCTTTCTATCCGATGTGTTACCGATACTGCAACGCACAGCGGAAACGAATGTTTTGAAGAAAACTGTAAAAAGGCTTCTGGGATAGCCAAAGATATTACCATAGCTTTGCTAAACGAACTCCAATTTGAGTAATGAGGCATACAAATTATAGGTGACAGGCATGACTAAAAACCGCAGCAATTCCTTGGGTGCAAAAATACCGATAACTGCCTGGATATAAGGCATCTGACCTCAGGTCGTCCGGGTACAGGAAACAGGAGCAATACAGGAGAAAATATGACAGAATTAACATCTATGATGAATATTGGTAAAGAGATGGCAGGGAAGTTGCATTCCGTGGGGATTGGTTCGGCGGAGGAACTGGTACATTTGTATGCATTAGAGGGAGCAGTACGCAATACAGAGTTCAACAGTATTCCGGAGGACAGGAAGAAGGAGCTGAAAGCATTCCGTGATTTTTTGAAGAGGTAACGGCAGAGTGGAGTACAGCCGGGGTGCTTTGGGTATGGATTACCGGAAGGCGCTGCTGGAGTTTAACAGAATAGGACAGATTTCTTTAAGCAGATCAAAGAGCAGATTTCTGGATACTAAAAAGGCAGGGGGATGCTGCAACATCCATCCCCCTGCCGATATACATATCTTTCGAACCAGATTACTTCTTATATAATACCCGGATTGAATTGAGTACGCACAGCATAGCAACGCCGGTGTCTGCAAAGACGGCCAGCCACATGGAGGCGATTCCGGCCAGCCCCAAAAGCATCACGAGGCCCTTGACTGCAAGTGCGAAAATGACATTCTGGTTGGCAATGCTTCCTGTCGCACGGGCGATGCGGACAGCGGCAGGGATTGCCTCCACGCTTGAAGTCATGAAAACGACATCAGCGGCCTCGATGGCTGCGTCAGCACCGCTTCCCATTGCTGCACCGACATCGGCGCCTGCGAGAACGGGCGCATCGTTGATACCGTCGCCGACAAACATGGCACTTCCGCTATCGGTACGGAGCCTTTGGAGGATATTCAGCTTATCCTCGGGCAGAAGCTTGGAATATACCGTATCAATGCCAGTCTCTTTGGCAACGGCGTCGGCAGAGGACTGATTATCTCCGGTGAGCATGGCAGTCCGGATTCCGAGCTTCTTTAAAGAGAGGATGGCGGAGGCCGCTTCCGGCTTAATGGTGTCGGAAATGAGAATATAACCAGCATATACGCCGTCCTTTGCCAGAAGGACGCCGGTCGCAGCCGCTTCCTCTTTATAGGAGGAACAGTCAATATGATACTCCTGCATGAGCTTTACATTTCCGCACAACAGCTCGCCATAACGCGTGAAAGCATGGATACCGCGGCCGGAAATCTCTTCAAGCTGCGAGGGCGTATCAATCGTAAGGGCATTTTTCTGCGCAGCGGTCAAAATGCTGTGTCCAATGGGGTGCGTAGACGACGTTTCACAGGCAGCAGCCATCGCAAGCAGCTCATTTTCACTGATACCGGCGGCCGGGTGGATGGACTGAACGGAGAAATCCCCCCTGGTGATTGTACCGGTTTTGTCCATGACAACGATCTTCACCTTATTTAAAGTCTCTAAAGCAATCCCGCCCTTAAACAGAATGCCTCTCTTGGAGCCTGCACCGATACCCGAGAAGAATGCCAGGGGTACGCTCAGCACAAGCGCACAGGGACAGCTGATGACGAGGAAGGTCAGGGCAGTATAGATCCAATGATCCCAGTTCCCGGTGATAAGGGAGGGGATGATGGCAGTAGCGGCGGCCAGTGCCACTACAAACGGGGTGTAGATTCGCGCAAATTTTGTGATGAAACGCTCTGCCTGGGGCTTGCTGGCAGCGGCATTTTCCACAGAGTCCAGAATTCTCGTTACCATTGACTCAGACAGTTCTTTTTCAATGCGCATTTTCAACAGGCCCGAGGTGTTCATACAGCCGGAAATGACGGAGCTCCCGGGTCTGACAGATACGGGGAGCGGCTCTCCGGTGATGGGAGAGGTATCGACGCGGCTTTCGCCGTCCACGACCACGCCGTCGAGCGGAATGCGGTCGCCCGGACGGATATGGACAATCTCACCAACTCTGGCATTTTCGGCCAGAACTTCCTTTACTTCCCCGCCGCGTTCCACAAGAACCGTCTCAGGGCGAAGGTCTACGGCTTCCATGATTTGGCTGCGGCTCTTTTCCACAGCTCTGTGCTCAAAGGCCTCTCCGACACGGTAAAAGAGCATGACCCCCACAGCTTCCCCGAATTGATTGATGAGAAATGCCCCCAGCGTAGCAATACTCATGAGGAAATTCTCGTCCATGACATGGCCGGTTTTCATATTTTTCAGGGCAGTAAGCAGGATATTTCTGCCGAGAATGAGATAGGCGGCAATGAAACAGACTGAGGATAGTTTGGGCATGGAACCGGCAAGCAGTTCACCGATGATAAAAAGCGCGCCTCCGGATACCAGTTCAGGAATGTCGCGGCGGTGTTTGTCAGGAGCAGGCGCTTTTGTGGTATCGCGGCTCTCCTCACGAATAGATATGACAGTACCCGGTTCAATTTTGTCGGCGATTTCCTGCATTTTGGGCAGCAGGGCGGCTCCGGCTGAAGAGTAGACGCGCAGCTGTCTGGTGGCAAAGGTCAGAACCGCATCGTCCACCTCCGGAAGTTCGCGGATTTTGGCCTCAATCTTGGCGGAGCAGTTGGCACAGTCGATATTTTCCAGCATATAGACGATGCAGTTTGATTTTGACGAGCGTGTACGGACTTCGATGACAGTGCCCGGTTCGATCTGATCGGCGATCTCCTGTATTTTTGGAAGAAGAGCCGTACCAGCGTGTGAGTAGACGCGCAGCTGCCTGGTGGCAAAGGTGAGCACAGCGTCATCCACCTCCGGAAGTTCGCGGATTTTGGCTTCGATCTTGGCGGAACAGTTGGCACAGTCAATATTTTTCATCACGTAAACGATGCATGGAGCTTTGGAATCAGAAGAGGTGCGTGCCGTCGGCAAAACACCGTGATCGTGGTGGTGATGTTCGTGCCCGCTGTGTTCATGATGATGCCCGCAGGAGCAGTTCTCACCGTGTTCATGGTGATGTTCGTGTCCATTGTGCTCGTGCTGATCATGCGAATGCCCGTCATGTTCATGATGATGCCCGCAGGAGCAGCTCTCACCGTGTTCATGGTGATGTTCGTGCCCATTATGCTCGTGCTCATCATGCGAGTGTCCGTCATGTCCGTGCCCGTGTTCATGATGGTGCCCGCAGGAACAGGTTTCGCCATGTTCGTGATGATGTTCCTGCTCTTCGTGGCTGCGGGACGGTTTTTCCTGCCCCTGCCCATGCGGTTCCTGTCTTAATTCTTCCATAATAGATTCCCCCCTGTATATAGAAAATTTGCTGTTGTCATGCGAACATATGAATAACTGTTCATGTGTTTATCATATTATACTTCTCTGGAATTTGCAACGGAAATGAGGAAATATTTAAGAAAAAAAAGTGATTTGCAGCAGCATGAGAGGAAAAGCTGTCTGTCGAATTAGATAAATAAGGCTGATTTTTTGACAAGACTTTTCATACTGTCTGCCGCCCATCCCGAAGCATATCTCTGCTTTGGGACAGAGCGGCATTCTGTATTTATCCGGCGGCGAAAAAAGAATTGGCAACCGACAGAACAGCGCTGTTTGCAGTCTGTGCAATTTCTTTTTCCGGCTGCGGCATACCATCGTCCAGCCATTTGCGGATAATGCCGATCAGGCCGTAAGTGATAAACTCAAAAAAATAGTCAGACCCGGCAGAACGGCTGGCCGGAAACATGCGTTCAATGACCCGGATGCCGTTTTTGTAAATCAGATTTTTAAAGCGCTTGTGGAAATCGTGTGAGGCATCATTTTCAAAAAGATTCTGGCATATCGTTTCATTTTCCACGATGTAGTGAACGACAGGGACAAGAATCGGAAGCAGACTGCTCTCTGCCTCCATTTGAAAATAGTTGTCAATCATGTTCTGGAAATCGTCCAGAACATCGTTTTCCATTGTTTCTAAAAGTCCATAGGTATCGGAGTAATGCAGATAAAAGGTCCCCCGGTTTAAATCGGCCCTGTCCGTGATATCTTTGATTGTGATGTCCTTAAAGGCCTTTTCTGACATCAGGCTTACGAGGCTTTCCTTGAGAAGCTTCTGTGTCCTTCGTATCCGTCGGTCCTCTTTTTCTGATTTCATAAAAGTCACCATCCTTATCTATATAATGTGAAACTGTGGTTAAATACTGCCATGCGTGGCTGTCTGTCCGGCAGATTGCCGGCCTCCATACCGCATTTTAGTGCTGGCGGGAATCGAAGCGGGAATTCCCGATACAAGATATTTCATAAAAAGTAAAAAAATTGCAAATTATTGAACAGATAAAATTAAAATGTTCAATATAAAACAATAATGCATGATTTTAATGATTGCATTCCTTATGATTGTATATTATAATACATCCTGACAAGAAAATCAACACATGTACATTAAACATTTAAAATCTATTAAACAAAAAAGCAATATTATTAGAGAGAGTGATGGGAAATGATATTATGTTAGAGAAGATGGCACACACGATTGTGAATAAAGGAAAGCTGATTGAGAAAGGCTTCCTGATCGCCACGATAATCTGCGCGATTTGTTATCCCCTTGTGGGAGTGAATTATGATTTGAGTAAATATCTTCCGGATTTTGCTCCGACCAAGCAGGCACTGGATGTGATGGAGGAGGAGTTCGGTTATCCGGGTATGGCGCGCATCATGGTAAAAGATGTGACGATGCAGGAAGCGCGTTCCATCCGTCAGCGTATTTCCAATGTGGAAGGCGTGGAGCTGGTGGTAGGCCCGGATTTGGCGACCAATGTGTATGCCATTGATTCGTTTCTCAGCAATGCCCTGACGGATCAGTTCTATAAAGATGGGAAGGCCGTCTATCAGATCATCTTTGAGGAAGGAGATTCCGAGGAGAGTACACATAAGGCGATCGAGGAGATCTACGGGATTGTGGGAAAAGACAGAGGTTGTTTTGCGGGCAGCGCCGTATCGAATAAGGAACGGCAGGCCTCCATTTCCAGAGAAATTACGCTTGCAATCGGTATGGCAATTATCATTATCTGGCTGATTCTGACGCTGACGACCAAATCATGGTTTGAGCCGTATCTTTTCATTCTGGTGATGGCGGTAGCGATCATCCTCAATATGGGTTCTAATCTGATGTTTGGCCGGATCTCGTTTTTCACGTTCTCGACGGCCGCAATTTTACAGCTTGCAGTTTCAATGGATTACTCCATTTTCCTTCTGCATACATATACAGCGATTAAAAATACAGGTGTGGAATCCAAAGAAGCGATGGAACGGGCGTTAGTGGAGGCCTGCAGCTCGGTTCTGGCCAGTGGGGCAACGACGATCGTCGGGTTCCTGGTGATTGCACTGATGAAATTCAAGATCGGAAAGGACGTCGGTTTTGTCCTGACAAAGGGGATCCTCTGCAGCCTGGCGACCGTGCTTTTTCTGATGCCGACATTGATTCTGCATTTTGATAAAAAGATTGAAAAGACAGCTCACCGCCCGTTTCTGCCATCCTTCGATTTTCTGGGAAATGTGATGTACCGCATCCGTATCCCGGTCCTGGTCGTGGCTTTGGCATGTGCGGTACCGTGCTATTTCGGGCAGTCGATGAACTTTTTCTATTACGGGGACGATGCTCTGGGCTCCAGTCCCGGAACAAGAGTATACGAGGACAGCCGTGAGATCGAAAGGACTTTCGGCAAAGCCAATGTAGTGATTGCAATGGTGCCAAATGGCAGTACAGTGCGGGAGAAGGAGCTGACAGAGGCGCTGGAGAACGAGGCGTTTATCGACTATGCGCTTTCCATGTCAGGGACGCTCCCGCAGGGAATTCCGGAAAACTTTCTGCCACAGAATATCACAGGACAGTTACGGACAGACAACTATGCCAGAATTCTTATTTCCATGATAAATAAGGAAGAAAGCGAGTATTCGTTTGCGTGCAGCAGGCGGCTTTCCGAGATCGTGGAGCAATATTATCCGGAGGATTCGTATGTGATCGGGATGACTCCGACCACGATTGATATCCGTGACATCCTGACCGAAGATTACAACCGGGTTTCCATCATCTCCCTGATCGGTGTGGCGATTGTGGTAATGATGACCTTCCGCTCGGTATTTATCCCGATTTTCGTCATTATTCCGATTGAGGTGGCGATTTACCTGAACATGACACTTCCTTATATTGTCGGGGAGAGCATGATCTATATTGGATATATTATCGTAAGCTGTCTGCAGCTTGGCGCGACGATTGATTATTCGATCTTGATGACGAATAATTACATGGAGATGCGGGAAACGATGGAGAGCCGTCAGGCAGCCATCGCGGCGATTGCCAAGAGTACGCTTTCCATCATTA
Organism: bacterium 1XD42-76; assembly: GCA_009917545.1. GTDB lineage: Bacteria > Bacillota > Clostridia > Lachnospirales > Lachnospiraceae > QZDW01. Next base: position 326,391 of record QZDW01000001.1, on the reverse strand, counting down.
CCTCAGGAGGAATCCTGACAGTAGTCGGATATCTGCTGTATTTTACTTCATCCATTCAGGCGATTTCCCAGGTAGGACGTCTGGTGGGGCGCGGCGCTTTATTCTCAATGGTGCTGGTGCTGTCGTTACTTCCGGCACTGCTGGCAGCCTTTGATAAGCCGATCCGCAGACAGCAGGAGAACGCGCGGCTTAAGGCAGAGAAACGAAAAGCGCGCCGGGAGAAGCTCCTTCACCATGTGATAAAGAGGAACCGTACCGATAAAACAGAGGGAATGCCGGTGCAAAGGGAATCCATTCCGGATCCTGCGCGGCTGCAAGACGGGGACGCTTCGAGTATGGTATTGGTACAAAACGAGAGAGCAGAGGGTACGGCAGATGCTGTACCGTTTCAAAAGGAACCGGCAGATACGATACCAGGACAGATACAGGAAAAAGGCACTGCGGACAACAGGGATAACAGAATAAAAACACAGCTTACGAAAATTTTTACATATCGGGGGAAAACCGGACGAAAGGAAGATGTGGTTCATGAAGGGGATTAAAAAGCAGGCGCGCCGTATGGCAGGCGCAGGCCTGGCAGCAGTGATTATGTTGGGGACAATGATGACAGCTCTCGCAGGAACGGGCCGTCCCGTCTGCGACGAGGCAATGTATGTAAAGCTTGATCCGTATGGAACGATTGCCGAGAGCAGCGTGGTAAAAAGCTATGACCTGCACGGAGCGCGCCAGGTCGTGGATTATGGGGTCTATGGGACTGTAACCAATCTGTCAGACTATACGGAGCCGGTAGTGGACGGGAATCAGATTACCTTCGATCTCTCCGAACAGCCGGACAACGACCGTTTCTATTTTGAGGGCAGTCTGGATTCCGAGGAGGTATCGAGACAACTTCCGTGGGAACTTTCTGTCCGCTACCGCCTGAACGGCGTGGAACGCGGGCTGGAAGAGATCGCCCATGAAAAAGGGCTGGTTGAAATTTTCATTGATATCATACCCAATCCCAATACAGAGGATTATTATAAGAACAATATGACTCTGGAAGCAGCCGCCATCATTGATATGGATAAAAACTTAAGCGTGGAAGCGCCAGGAGCTCAGATCCAGTCAATCGGCAATTTAAAGGCAGTTCTTTTCATGGTTCTTCCGGGGGAGGAGCAGCACTATGAGCTGCGGATTGGAAGCGATGACTTTGAATTTTCCGGGCTGTCCTTCATGATGGTGCCGGTCACATTAAGCCAGCTCGACCGTCTGGAGGATCTGCGTGATACCAGAGATACGGTCAAGGATTCCGTTGATTCCATCGGCGACAGCCTGGACGTGGTGCTTGACAGTCTGGAAGGCGTTCAGGGCGGTCTTTCGAGTACGGTGAGCGGCTTAAAAAAGCTCGATGAATCAAGACGTGTGATTGCGAGTGCCAGAGATGGGATCTATGTGGATGCCGACAACGCATTAGCCGTCTTAAAGGAGTTGTCAGACCGTGGAATTCCCTTTACTTCCTATGTAAAAGAGGCACAGAATGCCCTGGATGACACGAATGAGGGCATCAATGATTTAAACCATACCGTGCAGGAGCTGGATGCTCAGCTTGCAGATCTGGGCTGGGGGCTTCGTGATATCAACCGCGATCTGAATGATGTAGTGGAGCTGGTAAATGACACCAGACACGACATCGGCAGCTTTGAGAGCAAGCTTTCCGACTTAAGAGATGATTTGCAGAAGTTAAAGGACTACAAGCTGGCAGTCAACGAAAAGACGAAAAAGCTCAAGGAGCTTTTGGCAGAATTAAAGGAGTTAAAAAAGCAGATCGAGGAGCACGGGGACGTCCTGGGCATCACGGAGGAGCAGAAAGCAAAGCTTTTGGCGACACTGGGGAAACTCATCGGAGAACTGCCAGAGGAAGGGCAGCAGGAGATCCAGATGCTAATCCACAGTTATTCCGATGCCATTGAAAAGGCGGCCGGGGACATCACGACAGCAGTCGGGGATGTCACACAGGCCGGCGCCGGGGAGGCGTCAAAGGGGTTAGATCAGGTGATTACACTCCTTGAATTCCTGATCGGCACGATCGACGGGGGCGTCTCACACATCGACGATATGATAAATTCCGTTCAGAACACGATTTCTGTCATGGAGCATATCTGCTACAATGTACATTTTAACGGGGAATCCCTGGAAAACGTACTCGCAGATACAGGAGAGATGGCGGACAGCTTAAGAATGGCTACAGGAACAGGACAGGGGCTTTTGGACGACATAGACCAGCTGACTGCGATATTAAACCAGTACCATGAGACCTCTCAGAACGCTCTTGGCGACACCGGGCTTCTGATTGACAGCGCTGTACGCGGGACAAACGCCATGTACCTTTTATTATCTGAGGTGGAGAGCAGTATGAAAACAGCAGGGCATCCCTTAAATCAGGGGGCGGAGCTTACGCTGGGCGGCATGACGGACGCTTTAAACCAGGCGTTAGAGGGGCTGGCAAAGACCGGCGTAATCAAGGATGCCAAGAAAACCGTCGAAGATTTGGTCGATGAAACGTGGAATGAATATGCAGGGGAGGATATGACGATTTTAAATGCCGACTCGAACGCCAGCAAAGTATCCCTGACCTCCCATGAAAATCCGGAGCCGCAGAGCATCCAGATTATCCTGCGGACCGAGGGGACAGAAGAGGCTGAAGAGGAGCCGGAACCGGAGATCGACGAGGACTATCACCCGCAGGGAAGTTTCCTTGACCGGATCGTAAGCATTTTTGTGAAGATCGCAGACACGATTAAGGGGATTTTTTCATAGACAGCCAGAATGTCACAAAAGGGAATCCCGCCAGGGTGTTTCCATTTCCAGAGATAAGATAATCCGGGGCCATACCGCATGAAGATATCTGTGCGGCATGGCCCCGGATGCTCTGCAAAGGATATGATTCCATCGCTCATCTGTTTTCCGGCGGCTGCGGCAGCACAGAACCGCCGTGGGGCATGAAAATGACGCTGCTGTCAGCCCCCAGGCTCCGGAACGCCTCTGCAAGCGCTGCATCCACGGATGGGTATGGCTCCAAAAAAATGCGGCGCACGAAATCGTCAGGAAGGTCGGATACCAGAAGGATCCGGCTCTTTTTTAATACCATGCTGATCGCTGCGGCCTTATGCCCGCCAAGCTGGAAGTCACGGCCGATGCGCTCGATCATCTCGTCAGGGGAAGCTGAATCCAGCATCCATTGCTCGAAAACGCTTTCTCCCAGGCCTTCCTTACAGGAGGCCGCAAGGATGATGATACCGCCGTCACGTACGGCATGTTTGGCGTTATCTAACGCCTTCTGAGCCTGATAGAGGTTGATATCCTTGGGGAAGCCGCCCGGTGTCGTGATGACGATATCGGCCCGCCTGGGAATGCGGATCTTATATAACTGGTCCAGAAAAGCGCAGCCTGCTTCATGAGCCTTTCTTAAGTCGCCTGCGACAGCCTTTACAATCTGCTTTTCCTCATCCAGCACCACATTGAGGATGAAATCCACACCGACCATCGCTGCCGCTTCCTCGATGTCCTGCCGCAGAGGATTGCCGTGGAGATTTCCGGCACATGCCGTATCGAGCACCATTTTGCTGTGATTTTTCTGAATGGCGTCTCTGGTGGAAACGCCTGGCATGATGGCCTTTGCCCCGCCGCTGTAGCCGGCAAAATAGTGGAATTCAATGTTTCCCACACAGATGCGCCGGTCGGCTGCTGCCACAACCGGGTCGATATCCACAGGAGTCCCTGCCTTTGTCGTCCCCACATGGATAAAGCCTTCTTTGGCAGAATCGACACAGGCAACCCTGTCATATACTTCGTCGCCGACGAGATGACGACGTTCTTCGGGCGTATGTACCCGATGGCTTCCAAGCGCCAGGACGACTGTGATCTGGGAATCCGCAATGCCGGCCGCTGAAAGTTCCCGCAAAAGCTCAGGGAGAATCAGATGGGACGGGCACGGCCTCGTGATGTCGCTGGTAATAATGACAATCGTTTCCCCGGGCTTTACGATCTCCCCCAGCCGCGGTGCGCCGATGGGATGGAGCAGGGCCTCGCACACAGCCCTGACGCCGGTATCTTCCACAGGGATCTCATTCTGTGTGACCTGACAGAGAAGATTCTGATCGGGAACGGAAAAGGGCTTGGATCCCCTTGCATAGCCATAAGTGAAATTCATAGTAGCGCCTCCTTTTTCCTGCATTACCATTATCTTATCAAAAATTTCTCTAAAAGTAAAATCTTTATGAAAAAGCATTCCGCTCTTGACAGAGGGGAGAACCGATGATATTATGTTCTAATTAGAACTAAAAGGAGGAGTTATATGGATCATACCGGTCTTTGGGAAATATTTTCTCCCATGAAAGTGCTGTATTCCGCATGTGTAGAACCGGTCTGCCGAGAATATGGAGTGACGAGGACAGAGCTCGATATCCTGTTGTTTCTGGCAAATAATCCGGAATATGACACGGCGGCGGAGATCATTGAGATCCGTTACCTGGTGAAATCACATGTTTCAACGTCCATCAAGGCGCTCGAGGAGCAGGGATATCTGAGAAAAGTGTACCGTCCGGACAATAAGAAAACAGCGCATCTTGCCATTTGCGAACGGGCAGGGATGCTTGTCACAGCGGGACAGGCGGCGCAAAGACGTTTTTTTGAGATTTTGTGTGAAGGGCTGAGCGGAGAGGAGATCGCTGTGATGCAGCATATACGGGGGCATATGGCGGCTAATATCAGAAATTATCTGAAGGAGAATGAGAAATGACGGTTAAATTTATTGTTTGCTTTCTTGCAGGAATCGGCGCGGGGCTCGGAACCGGCTTTGCCGGCATGAGCGCAGCGGCTGTTATCAGTCCAATGCTCGTTACATTTCTGGGGCTGCCGGCCTATGAGGCAGTGGGAATTGCGCTGGCGAGCGATGTTCTGGCGAGTGCCGTCAGTGCATATACATATGGGAAAAACAGGAATCTGGACATCAAAAACGGTTTGGTTATGATGGCAGCTGTTCTGGCCTTTACTCTGGTGGGAAGCTTTGCGGCCAGCCTGCTTCCCAATACGACGATGGGGAACGTTTCCGTATTTATGACATTTTTTCTGGGGATTAAGTTTATCGTGAAGCCGGTGATGACGACAAAGGAAGCCATGAATACGGTCAGCAGGAGGAAGCGGTTTATCCAGTCCGCATTCAGTGGTATGGTGGTCGGCTTTATCTGTGGCTTTGTCGGCGCAGGCGGCGGTATGATGATGCTTCTTCTGCTGACAGGTGTACTTGGCTATGAGTTAAAGACTGCTGTGGGGACGAGCGTGTTTATCATGGCGTTTACAGCATTGACGGGAGCAGCCAGCCATTTTGTGATTGGCGGCGCGCCTGATCTGTGGTGTCTTATTTTCTGTGTGCTTTCCACCCTTTTATGGGCGCGCATTGCAGCACGCTTTGCCAACAAGGCAAGTGCTGTCACCTTAAACCGGGCGACCGGCGTCGTACTGACCGTGCTGGGAGCAGCGATCTGCATTATGAACTTTAGTTAGCCTGTTCCTCCGCTTCTTCAATCAGGCGCATACCGGCGGTCTCCGTGACGGGGAGAGAGAAGATGATGGATTTCGCCTTGCTTTCCAGGCCGGCTTTATCCATGATGGCTTTCATGATGGCATTTTTCCCCTCGCGTTTTGTCACCATGAAAATCATTTCCTTTTCGACGGCAATGGAAACCCCAAGGAATTTCTGAGCCTTTTCGGCCCCGGTGCCTTTGGCATGGATGACTGTACCGCCCGGCGCGTTCGCCTCTCTGGCGGCATCCATAATCATTTCTGTATAGCCCTGATTGGCAATAACGACGAGAAGTTCATACTTTGTGTCTTTCAATACGCTTTCCTCCCCTTTTTTAAATTCACGTCCCTCCGTGAGATATTGAAGCTGCTTTTTCCCTCCAATGCTGCTTAGAGGTACAATGAACGCAATGCCGCTGCCGGGAATGTCAATCTTGATCTGCTTTTGAAGCCCGCTTTTCAGCGTTTTCCACTCTGTATCTGTAGTAAATGCAAACAGGATAGCCTTTTCCGCAGCCTCAAGGCCGAAGGAGTCGAGCATTTCGGAGGCAGCCGTGCCCTGACCGTAGGTAATCAGGGTCACGGTGACACCGTGCTCCATGTAAAAGGCAAGATAGCGCCTGGCCTGATTGCGGTCGCTGATGGTCGCCATCATATATAATTCGCTCATAAAACCTCACATTTCTAAATCAGGATTATCAGGGAAACATGGACAAAACTGTTTCCCGCACGTTTCTAAAGTTCAATAATCGCATCGTCCTCAAGCAGATCAAACGAAGGTGCAGAGTCTGCAAAGGCCGTTGTACTCTTTGTGCGCTTCTGTGCGAGCTTTGAGACAAGGCCCATTACCTGAACGGTGATGAGAGGCGTCATGGCGACCATTGCCACCACACCAAAGGCGTCAGTGACAAGATTGCCGCCCAGGGCAATGCAGGCCCCCTGCGCTAATGGCAGGAGAAAAGCCGCTGTCATGGGTCCGGACGCCACGCCGCCGGAGTCAAAGGCAATGGCAGTATAGAGCTTGGGGACGAAAAACGATGTCCCCAGGGCAACGGCATAGCCTGGAATCAGAAACCAGAGGATGGAGATCCCGGTCAGCACGCGGATCATAGAGAGCCCGAGAGAGAGCGCTACGCCGATGGAGAGTCCGGTTCCCATTGCTTTGGCCGAGATGGCGCCGTCCGTGATTTCTTCGACCTGTTTATTGAGCACATAGACGGCAGGCTCTGCCTTAACAATGAAATAGCCGATTAACATGGCAATCGGAACCAGGATTTCCGGATGGCTTCTCTGAGCCAGCACCTGCCCAAGATAATTTCCGGCAGGCATAAAGCCTACATTGGCACCGGTCAGAAACAGTACGAGTCCGGCATATGTATAGGCGAGGCCAATCAGGATTTTAACCATTTTCCGCCTGGAAAGCTTGAGCATCAGAACCTGAAAGACCATAAAAAACAGAAAAATCGGCAGCAAGGAAAGAGATATTTCTTTCATGTAGGTCGGAAACTGCATCGCAAAGAGGAACCAGAGCTGCCTGGAATCCCCGATGTCAGGTACCAAGGGCGCCGTATAGGAGGCATCCTGCGGGTTATAGATGAGTCCCAGTATCATGACAGCCAGAATCGGGCCGACCGAGCACAAAGCGACAAGGCCAAAACTGTCGTCCGCAGCATGGCGGTCGCTTCGGATGGCGGAGACGCCGAGGCCGAGCGCCATGATAAAGGGAACCGTCATGGGTCCGGTCGTTACGCCGCCGGAGTCAAAGGCAACGCTTAAAAAATCCTTTGGAATAAAAAAGGCCAGGATAAATACGACCGCATAGAACACGAGGAGTAATGGGGGAAGGGCAATCGAAAACAGCATACGCAAAAGCGCAAGTACCAGAAAAACGCCTACCCCGCAGGCCACGGACAGAATCAGGGTCATATTGGGGACGGCCGGAACCTGCCCGGCCAGAACCTGCAGATCCGGCTCTGATATCGTGACAATAAAGCCCAAAAGGAAGGAGAGGAAAATGACGATGGAGAGATTACGGCTGGCTGTCAGGCATGAGCCGACCCGTTCCCCCATCGGCGTCATGGACATTTCCGCACCCAGCGTAAAAAACATCATACCTGCAAGAATGAATACGGCTCCCATCAGAAAACATAAGAGGATACTGGGGGAGATCGGAGCAATTGTAAAACAGAGTATCAATACAATGGCAATGATGGGAAGCACAGCCTGAAGCGCTTCCTGCCACTTTTCTTTTAATTTCTTCTTAATTCCCAAAACGTTCCCGGATTCCTTTCTATAAATATATAACAAAACAGGATCAGAGACAGGCCGTCTCCATTTTCCCTGTATATCCCGGCCCCAAACAGACGGTCAGCCGGACTTTCAGTATACATGGAAACATCCGCCAAAACAAGAAAATATATATGAAATTTACCTTAAGAATATGTTTCTTAACAAAGCGTTTGCCTGTTTTTCCGGTATGCCTGGGGTGTCATAGAATTCTTCTGTCTGGCGGAAATGTGATAGAAATCTGGCGGATATCTCCTGTACATCCGTCTTTTTTAATGATAGGATTATAGCAAATCGGAGGGAGGGATTCAAGATGGTTCATTTACTTTTAGCCGTTATTTATGTATCATTTATCAGCCTGGGACTGCCGGATTCTCTGCTGGGGGCAGCCTGGCCGGTTATGTACGTGGATCTTGGCGCGCCGGTTTCCTATGTGGGGATGATTTCCATGATTATTGCTGTCGGTACAATCGTGTCAAGCCTGCAGAGCGACTGGCTGACAAGACGCTTTGGGACCGGACTGGTTACGGCAGTCAGTGTAGGCATGACGGCTGCAGCCCTGCTTGGCTTTTCCCTGAGCCGGTCGTTTCTCACGTTGTGCCTGTGGGCGGTTCCCTACGGCCTGGGAGCCGGAAGTGTGGATGCGTCCCTCAATAACTATGTGGCGCTTCATTACGCCAGCCGGCACATGAGCTGGCTACACTGCATGTGGGGGATCGGGGCTTCCGCAGGCCCGTACATTATGGGGGCAGCCCTGACCGGCGGCCAGGGCTGGAATACGGGTTATCGCGAGATCGCCTTTTTACAGGCTGTGCTTACACTGATTCTCCTTCTCAGCCTGCCCATGTGGAAGAAAAAAGAAAGCGGGGCAGGCCGGGAGGATGATGAGGAAAGAGAACAGCAGCCCCTGCCGCTTGCAGAGATCGTCAGGATCCCGGGAGCACGTGAGGTCATGTTCACCTTTTTCTGCTACTGTGCCATCGAACAGACGTTAAACCTGTGGGCCAGCAGCTACCTCGTACTGAATGTGGGGCTTACTCCGGAGACAGCGGCAGGCTGCGCCAGCCTGTTTTTCATCGGCATCACAGCCGGAAGGGCGGCCAGCGGATTTCTGACGATGAAACTCAATGATACCAATATGGTACGCATGGGGGAAGGGATCCTGGTTCTCGGCATCGCAGTCCTTCTTCTGCCGTTTGGACATGGTTCAGCTCAGGCAGGCCTTGTCTTACTCGGCCTCGGCTGCGCGCCTGTTTATCCGTGTATCATCCATTCCACGCCAGAGCATTTCGGGGCAGACCGTTCTCAGGCCGTCATCGGTGTACAGATGGCGAGCGCATATGTGGGAACCTGCCTTATGCCGCCGGTGTTCGGCCTGATCGCCAATCACATAAGCGTTGCTTTGTTCCCGGTGTACCTTGCCGCTATTCTGACTGTAATGGCATGGATGCATGAGAGGCTTTTGAAACGGGTAAAATAATGTAGCCCCTGACAGGGCAGGGGCCTGTCTCCCGGCAAAATGCCTGATTTTTCCACTTTTCCTTCGGATTTTTCGGCAGGAATGCCGTTGTATATGGACAAAAGATTTGCTATAATGAGTCCCCGTATCAGAAAACTCCAGGAGATGTACTACAAAGAATTGGAGGTGGAGGAATATCGTGGAAAAGTTAATGACTGTGTTGGAGAGTCAGGGAGTATTCGGGCTGTTTAACCCGGCTGCATGGACTGCGGGAGGACATATCGGCGCTGCTTCCGTATGGCTCTGCCTTCCGTTTGCAGGACTCCTTTTATGTATTGCCGTACTTCCGCTCGTGAAGGCGGAGTGGTGGGAGGCGCACCAGCCTCATGCAGTTGTGTTTTGGTCGCTTCTTTTTCTTTTCCCATTTGCCGCTTTAAAGGGTGTGGGAACAGCGGCTGAGACGGTGCTGGAATGTATTGTCAATGATTATCTGACCTTCATTGTCCTGCTGTTCGGTCTGTTCTGTGTGTCAGGTAACATTACCATGTCAGGGGATCTGGCGGGCTCTCCGAGAATCAATGTGGGGCTTCTGGCCCTGGGGACGCTTCTTTCGAGCCTGATCGGGACAACGGGCGCCAGTATGCTCATGATCCGTCCGATTATTAAAATGAATTCCTGGCGTCATAAGAAGCGCCATATCATAGTATTCTTTATTTTTATGGTATCCAATATGGGCGGCTGCCTGACTCCGATCGGGGATCCACCGCTTTTGATGGGGTTTATGAGGGGCGTACCGTTCCTGTGGAGCCTGCACCTTCTGCCTCTTTTGATTTTTAACCTGATTGTTCTGCTGTTTGTTTTTTACTGGATAGACATGCGTGCCTACCGGACGGACATTGCCAGAGGGTTAAAACCGGATATCAAAAAGCCGGGTACAGAGATTGAGATCCGGGGAAGCCATAACCTGATCTATATTGCCATGATTGTGGCAGCCGTGATCTTAAGCGGTGCGCTGCCCGGTCTTTCGGCCTTCCAGAATGAGGAAGGAGGCCTGCGCGGCATCCGTATCTTCGGGGAAGTCGTGCTGAGCTTTTCTTCTCTGATTGAGATTGGCATTATTCTGCTGGCCGCCTGGCTGTCATTTCGGACAACGGACGGTGCGATTCGGAGAGAGAACCACTTTACCTGGAGCGCGATCAAAGAAGTGGCGGTGCTTTTTGTGGGGATTTTTATCACCATGCAGCCAGCCCTGATGCTCTTAAAGGCTAACGGCGCCAGCCTGGGGCTCACGGAGCCGTATCAGCTCTTCTGGGTCACAGGAATGCTGTCGAGCTTCCTTGATAATACGCCGACATATCTTGTATTTCTGACAACAGCAGGTGCACTTGGATTTACGGAGGGCATGGTGACAGCACTGGGCGTTGTCCCGGTAAAGCTTCTCACCGCCATTTCCGCCGGAGCCGTGTTTATGGGAGCCAATACCTATATCGGTAATGCGCCGAACTTCATGGTAAAATCCATTGCCGACGAGAACGGTATCCGCATGCCGTCCTTTTTTGGCTACCTGGTGTGGTCCTTCGGAATTCTGGTTCCTGTATTTTTGCTGGATACGCTGGTATTCTTTTTGTAGGAGGAGGGATGGGACATGGCAAACAATAAAGAAGAAATAAAAGAGCTCGCAGAGCATATCTATGATTTGGATGCAGAGGTCTACTGCCATCTCGGCTCGTCCCTGGGACGCGTATTCAACCGTGACAGGGAGCGCTGCGTGGGGGAGCTGACAGACCTTCTGATGACGCGCCCGCAGGGGCATATTGTGCGCAGCGAGCTGGCCCTGATCGCCAATATGGCAAGAACGATCGAGGACAGGGAGGAGCGCAGGCTCTGTATGGCGGAATACAACCGTATTCTCAATGAGGTCATGAGCCTGCCCACCAGCTTTGCCAGCGGCGATGTAATTGATCCCCATCTGGCAAAGCTCAACTCCTTTAACCTGCAGAACCGCTTTGCCGGAGGGGAACACCTGATTATCTGCATCAGCTGGACCTACGGCAGCGGTGGGATCGACGTGGGCTTTAAGCTGGCCGACAAGCTGAAAATCAATTATTATGATGCGGAAATCTTTGACGCTGTGCTGAAGCGTCTGGATGCTGAGAAAGACTCTCTGCGCGACTGCGCGGGCTATACCCATGTAAAAAAGGAGCTGAATCAGAATCTCTCCAGTATGCTGCTCCCTGCAAAGCGGCTGACCTTTAAGGAAAAAATGCGGGAATTCAGCCGCTATCACGGGCTGTCGAAGCGCGATGCCGTATTCTTTAACCAGAGCGACCTTTTGTGTGAAATGGCGCAGAAAGAGGATTTTATCATCATGGGGCGCTGCGGCGACGCCATTATGACGAATAACGGCATCCCACATATCAGTATCTATATTACGGCTCCCATTGAACAGCGGATCCACCGCGCAATGGAAGTCAACGAGGGCCTGGATTCCAAACGTGCTGCGAGACTCTTAAAGCGGCTGGACCGGGAGCATTCCCATTACTATCGTTTCTACACCAGCCGGAGCTGGGGACATGCAAATAACTATGACCTGTGCATCAACAGTGCAAGCTACGGGATCGACGGGACCGTGGACTTTATTTTAAGAATGATCGGGAAGTAGGACTTCCCCCGGCATACCTTTGGATCCATTCCAAAGCAGCGTATGCCCGGTGCCTGAGCCGGCTTGGAACCAGCGAAACGATGTACCGTGATCTTTCATTGACATGTATAATCGAACGTATTACAATAGAGTCATGAAGATGAAGGAGGGGTTACGATGGATCATATCGAACAGAAGATTTTAAGTATCATTGACGAGCATGCAGAGGAGTTAAAAAAGCTGGCTTCCCAGATCTACCACAATCCGGAACGCGGCTTTGCAGAGCATGAGACGGCAAAGGCTGCTGCCGATTTCCTGCGCAAATACGGGATGGAGCCGAGGGAAGGTCTGGCTCTTACCGGTGTTAAGGCGGATATCAATCAGTCGGACGGCCCGAGTGTTGCCCTCATCGGTGAGCTGGACGGCATCGGTTGCCCGGCACATCCGGATGCGGCTCCGACCGGAATCTCACATGCATGCGGCCACGAAGCACAGATGATTGCGATCATGGGTGCTGCACTGGCTTTAAATGACCCGGAGATTAAAGCGGCGCTCGGCGGAAGAGCCGTATTCTTCGGTGTTCCGGCAGAGGAAAACCTTTCTGCGGATATCAAGGCTGAGCTTGCGAAAGAAGGGATTGTCTTTAACGGCGGCAAGAGTGAGTTAATCCGCCGCGGTGAGTTTGATGATGTGGATATTTCCATTACATCACATGTGCATATGGTAAGCAACTGCAGCAGTGACCTGCTCCTGGGCAATGTTGCCAGCACCGGCTTTGTTTCCAAGTCGGTACATATGAAAGGCAAAGCGGCCCATGCGGCAGCAGCCCCGCACGATGGTGTGAATGCCCTGAACGCCGCGACACTTGGCTTTAACGCAATGGCGATGATCCGCGAGACGTTTCAGGAAAAGGATGCAATCCGTGTCCACGGGCAGATCCGCGATGACGGCTTCCCGTGCCAGACCATTCCGGATCATGTCCATGTAGACCTCATGGTGCGTGCCAAGACGCTTGAAGCAATCAACCAGACGTCTGCCAAGGTTGACCGCGCATACAGAGGGGCTGCCTCCGCGATCGGCGCTGACTGTGATATTGTCACCACACAGGGATATCTCCCGGTTATCATGCGTAAAGCAGACCAGGCCCTGGTGGAGGCTGCTGAAGTGCTGAAGGAGCAGCGTCCGGAGACTACCATCGAGAATATCACGGATGATATGATTAATTTCGCGTCCACGGACGCAGGCGATCTGACCCATATCATGCCGGTCTTAAACTTCACGTTTGGCGGCGCGGAAGGCGCGCTTCACAGTAAAGATTACCGGATTACCGACGAATATAAGCTTCATATTATGCCGGCAAAAATGATGGCAATTACGGCATACCGCCTGTTAAAGGACGGTGCGGCTGAGGCAAAGGCGATTCTTGACGGCTTCCATCCGACCATGACAAAGGATGAATATCTTGCTTATGCGAAAGCGCTGCATTAAGTCAGGCTTCGTCCACCCCAGAAATGGTACACAGGACTTTGTGAATAAAAACAGGAAACGGCAGATTAGTCTGCTGTTTCCTGTTTTGGCGTATCCGAATATGAAAGCCGGTATCGACATCAGGAAAAAACATCTGTTTTCGGGCCATACCGGGCAGACGGAATGTAGGCAGCTGAAAGCAGTATAGTAAGGAGATGAATATGGCTGGACAAGGGCAGAATTTAATTGGGACATTATCGCAATATTTACCGGAATTTCTGGATCCTATGGCAATTATTGCGGTGGTAGGAGGAATTTTTGCAGCTTACCAATGGAAGCACAGGAAGGAGAATACGATACGAATTGCTGCATTCAAAAAGCTGCATTTTGATGCGAAGCAAATTATCAGGAATCACCGGGATGAGGGTATTTTCTTCCGAGAGGATCAGACCAGGCCAAAGGGCTTTTCTTCCGAAATGACGCTGACGGATGTTGATACCGGCTGGCATTATACGGATCGTATTCCGCATTTTTACGGATCCTATCTGATTATCGGAGAGGCCGGTTGCGGAAAATCCGAAATTTTGAAGAATGATTTCTACAAATGCTACAGGCGACAGTCCTGGCGCAGGTGGTTCTATACTAGGAGCTGTGTATACTATCTTGATGCGGAGGATATTCTCGAGCTCATTCATGGGCAGGGGATACAACAGAAACAGGAACTGCTGGAGCGGATCAGGATAGCAGATCTGAATAAACTGATCCTGTACATGGACGGTGTAGATGAGTTGTCGGACAACAATATGGAGCGGCTCCAACAGCTTCTGAATGAGTTTAAGAACCAGGTGAATACGCTGATTCTGCGGTTTACCTGCCGTACTGAGTTTGCAAAGAAGCATTTTTGGGAAAGACATTTTGACTGCCGCTTCACGATAGAGGCATGGAGCCCCCGACAGCTACAAAGCCTTTCAGAACAGATTTTAAAATGTACAGAATCGTCTTTTCCTTCCAGAGTGCGCGAAACCAGGGAATATGTCTACAGCAATGAAGTTTCATGGAGCTTTATCAGCTCCCCTCTTTTGCTGAAGCTTTTGCTTTACATAAAAATCTATGGACAAAATGACATACAGCTTGAGCCGAACAGATATGCTTTCTATTCCGCTTTTTTCCGTACAGTGATCAGTGTCTACAGGAGCCGGATCGGTCAGGGCGGCTATGATATCGAGACGGAGATTGACCGGGCGGCAGAGACAGTCTTTTATACCTGCAAGCAAGGGAAAAAAACAGTGCCATATATTGCATCGCTGGGCCCTCTGACAAAGCGTCGCCCTGGTGCTGACAGCAACTATGTGGGACTAGCCCATGAGACATTCTATGAATACCTCACAGCCAGATACTATCACCTCCAGTTTCAAGGAGAAAAGCTTTCCACAGCGGCAGTTGATGTCATGAGCATGACCTACTCCAATGATTACGCGGATTTTATCACAGATGCTTTCCTAGCGGACAGGGAAACGGAGCAGATTGACGCAATGAATTGGATGTACTGGCTATATGGATATACACTGGCACAGTGGTCTAAAGAGGAGTTTTTCGGCCGTGTCATGGCAAAAAATTCCAGGGATGGTAAGCTGGATGCCTGTGTCAGGCAGCTTAGTAGTGCAGTTGATAAAGAACAGAATCCATTCCTGACACTGAAATATGAAATTATCTTCCGTTTTGGCCGCTTTTCACCGGAGGTGGATGTTGACCGTCGGCTTGAATTTCTAAAATTTGTCTACGAAAAGGACGATAATATCGGCGCAGTGAAAGACCAAGACTATTTTTCTGCAGTTCTGAAGAGGTGTTGTGCTATTAGTGCCTCTTTCCTGGGAGGCGAGGAGATTGAACTGGACTATGTACGCCGCATGCTGGACTTCGGAGATTATCAGGACAGCTATAACGAAAATTACGACCTGGCAAACCGTTCCCATACACTGGTATACTATTCCGATGTACCTGACAGCAACATTTACACGTTCAGAGACAATCCGGCAGAAAATCCCTGGTTTTCGGCCCGTACTAAACGGCTGGAACGGCTTGCCTTTCCTCTGCCGAATGATATCACACAAATGACTCCCAGGGAAAGAAAGAAATACTGTTTTCGCGTCTTTGATATTGCAACGATCTATACGTTCCTCCATAGCCGGCAACGGTGGGCTCTGTCTCCGGAAGAGTGCCGGATCCTAGAGGAGTTTAAGATCCACTTTGCAGGGATGAGCAATGCCCGCCGGACTCTTTTGCAGGATATAAAAGAGGAAACGTTAAGACTTATCCGCAGCCAGTCTCCGGTGTGACAGTTTCCATATTGCTTATGCGGCTAGATGGCTTGGTGTGCTGTGGGGAAACCAATACAACCATGCTTGCAACAGTATGCAATACTTACAGTGAATAAACATATTTACATTTAGCCGATAATCGGGCATGATTTTGGGAAATATGGGGCCAGATGGACTTCATCCGTCACATCTGGCCCGACTGTTTTACGGAACTTTCTTCCAGATGATTCCTTTTTAGATAATGCTGTCTACCGCATCACAGCCTGCACATAAAAGAGCCAGAAGAAGCGTCTGCTGGCAGCCCTTATATGCGCCTTCGATCTTAAAGCGCTCGTTTAAGGTGTGGCAGAAGGTGTCATAATCACAGCCGATGCCAAGGCATACAGCCGGAAGGCCGACCTCCAGCGCACGGTTACAGTTTGTGGAACCGCCGTCACCGAGCTCCGGTTCCTCACAGCCGAGGTAATGAGCCGCTGCCATTGATGCCTCAACGATCGGAGCATGGGAATCCTGATGTCCGGCGTTGACGTCGCAAATATGCTCCACTTCATACGTGATCGTATCCTGTCCCCAGCGGTCTGTCTCTTCCTTGCAGGCCTCTTCGATCGCGTCAAAGATACGCTTGCGCAGCTTCTCGAGCTCCTCCTGGGAATTGGAGCGGAAATTGAAGCGGATGGTCGCCTGCGGAACGATCGCATGAACAGCCTCAAAGCTTCCGGCATGGAAGTTTGTGACAGCAAATGTCGTCATGGGGTCGGACGGTACGCGGAACTCAGAGATCTTAGTGATCGCTCTGGCGGCTGCATGGAGCGGGTTGGCTACCTTACCAAACATACCGCAGGCATGTCCGCCGATGCCGTTAAAGCGAACCTCGTATGTCTGGATCCCGGTCGCTTCATATGTAACGCCCTGATAGCCCGGTCCGTCAACGGAAATGCTGGCCTGAAGTTCCGGATGATGCGTCACATAGTACTTCATACCCCTTAAAGCGCCGGTTCCTTCTTCCTGGACAGTACCCACGAAATGGATGTCGCCCTTTGTCTGGATGTTGGCGGCATTTAAGGCACGGATGGTGGAGAGAACGACCGCGCAGCCTCTTGTATCGTCGGAAATGCCGGGGATCTTGATGTAACCGTCCTCGCGGATGTCCTCGAGCTTGGTATCGAGAGCGAATACGGTGTCCATATGGCCTTCTATGAGCGTGGTCTTTCCGCCGCCGGTTCCCTTACGGATACCGACGCAGTTGCCGTATTCGTCGATATGGCAGTCTGTCAGGCCCTCTTCCTTGAACATTTCAAGCATTCTCTGGGCTTTCTTCTCCTCGTGGCCGGTCGGCGCGGGGATCAGAGTCAGTTCGACCTGCTTCTCAACAACAACGTTCTGATCATCCTCCATGAACTTGAGCGCTTTCTGTACATTGGCGTCTGCAACCAGTGTGTTAAAGCTTCCCTGCACCTTATCAGAAACCTGATATTTCATTATAATCCTCCTTTAAAAAAGTAACTACGGTTCCCACATGTCAGAGCCGCCTGCAGAGACAGAAACAAAGGAGCTGCTGTCTGCGCTTCTTTCCCGATGACAGGGGCTGACTACGTTTTATAATATGAGTATAGCGTTAAATCGGAAAATTTGCAAGAATCTTTATGAAAATACAGAAACAATTCAGAACCATTTCCAAACCGGATGCCCCTGTGTACGCCGTCCCCAATGATAATCCCGATACAGGAGCGGGAGTGTTCCGGATATGTAAAAACAGGCTCCGTTTGGCAGCTGCCGTATGCCTCCTCAGATTCGGGAAATTCATTTAAAAAATCTATTCATCTGCCGGGAGTTATTGTCAAATTCTATTGGATTTCTGAAAATAAGCATGATACACTTATACGACAATTTGGACAGGGAGGATAAAAATATGCCAAACCATACGGCGATCGTGAAAAAAGCCTATGCGTTGTTACAACTGGAGCGAAGGATGGTGGGAATCCGGTTCGTATATGATAAAGAGACATTCGATTCATTTGATGCCAGGGAACCGCAAAAGCCCATGTATTATTGCCAGGCCGTCCACGCCGCTTCTGCAGGCCACGGAATCAAACTCACAAAGGCGACCTCGGGATGTGCCGGATCGACACGGGCTCTCGGGTTTACGGCCCCGCAGCCGGAATATTATGAGGGAAGCTCGGGCATGAGGCTTGGTCTCTACTCAAGCCAGTCTGTAGCGAAATCCGTGGCATTACGTCTCGACATCATGAACCAGCCTCTGTACGGCATCGTTGTTATGCCGCTGGAGGAATTCCTGTCGCCGCCGGATACGGTCATGCTGTTTACCAATACACGGGAAGCAATGCGGGTTATGCAAGGATATACGGCTGTATACGGCCTGCACGACAGGATTTGTATGAGTGGAAATCAGGCGGTCTGTGTGGAATGTACCACATACCCTTATCTGAATCAGTGTCTGAATCTCTCCATGTTGTGTGCGGGAACCCGTTTCCGGGCTGACTGGAAGGACACAGAGGTCGCGATCGGACTTCCATACGGAAAGCTTGAAGGCCTGGTGGAAGGGCTTCAAGGTACGGTCAATGCGATTGAGCGGAATGCCAGAAAGCAGCAGATCGAAAATAAGCTCAGGACAGACGGGCTGTTCGACATGGAAATTGAGTATGGACACACATATTTCCTCACAGAGGATCATTCTCCCAGGGAGTAAGCAAATGAGTATCAAGTCTACATTACATAAGAAAGAACTGGGAGCTTCTGCTA
The DNA here is from genome assembly GCA_009917545.1 of bacterium 1XD42-76. GTDB lineage: Bacteria > Bacillota > Clostridia > Lachnospirales > Lachnospiraceae > QZDW01. The sequence goes on along the minus strand of QZDW01000001.1, from coordinate 307,901 downwards.
CCCGTTATGCGATCCTTTTTCTCTTACTTTTCGCATGGGAAACTGCAGCGCATGCAGGCAGAATCGACCCTTTTTATACGAGTTATCCCAGCGAAATCCTGTCTGATCTGTGGCAGTTTGCGGCCAGCGGTGAACTGGCTATGCATGCGGCGATTACGATTGAGGAAGCGCTGTGGGGGCTTTTTTACGGCACGGTATTCGGAGTCGGATGCGGCGTACTGTTCAGCCAGATACGTTTTCTGGGAAATGTCATTTCCCCTATCATTACGGCGATGGCCGGGATTCCCCAGCTTACGCTTTCTCCGCTCTACATCCTCTGGTTTGGCTTCGGCCTGAAGTCAAAGGTGATCCTGGCAGGAATGATGGTATTTTTCGGTGTGTTTGGCTCCACATTTAACGCGATTAAAAACCTCGACCAGCGCTGGATCGAAGCATCCCTTCTGCTGGGAGCAAGTCCATTTCAGACCCTCTGGCTCGTAGTGATTCCGACATGTATGCCCTGGATCATCTCAGCGGTCAGAAGCGGGGTCGGCTCGTGTATGGTCGGCGCAATTATGGGGGAATATATGGGAGCTTCCGGGGGATTCGGCTGGATGATTTCCTTCGCCGCCTCGTATTTTGAAATCAAGCGTGTACTTTCCTGTATTCTTGTACTGCTTGTATTCAACCGAGTACTGAACTGGATTCTTAACCGTCTTGAAAAGCGCCTTCTTTTGTGGAGACCGGAAACAAAGCTTTCCATCAAGACGACAGAATAATACAAAATATGATAAAAAGGAGAATGATTCCCATGATGAAACGTTTGCTCACATTTTCCTGTGTGGCTGTCCTTTGTCTGACAGCGATTACAGGATGCTCACCCAAAGGAGGTACCACTGTTACGACTGCGGCTGCCGCATCCACACAGGAGCAGGCCAAAACTCCGGAGGAAGCACAGGCCCGGACAGGGAAAAAGGATCTGGGAAAGCTGGTTGTCGCAGAATTCAGGGGGATGACCTGGGCGCCGATGTACATTGCATATCAGAACGGATACTTTGAAGAGGAGGGGCTGGAGGTGGAATTCCTTCGTATTGACGATGGGCCAAACTGCTTCAAAGGAATGCATGCCGGCCAGAATGATATCTGCATCCTCTCCCAGGAAGTGGCTCTTAAAGCAGAGGAACAGGGCCAGCACTCCACAGCACTCGTAACCATGCTAGATACGCGGTATTATTCCTTTGCTGCCACGGCAGAGATCCAGTCTGTGGCAGAGCTTAAGGGCAAAACCGTATTCGCGTCCACGCCCGGTTCTGCTCCGTATACATTCTGTGTAGCCGTCATGGAAGAAGCCGGCCTTGAGATCGGGAAAGATGTCACGCTTGTCAATCTCAATAAAGGAGCCGTGGTTGCAGCATTAGAAAAGGGGGAAGTACAGGCGGCGTTTATTAATGCCGATAATTTTAAAGAAGCCGATAACGTCGAGGGGCTTCATTATCTGGTCGATACACGAAAAGCAGAGGATGCCGCAAAATATTTAAAGAGCGATGAATTCCCGGCAGAAGTGATTTATGCAACAAAAAAATTTGCTGATGAAAATCCGGAAAAAGTACAGGCTTTTGTCGATGGTGTGGTAAGAGGGCTTGACTGGCTCCAGAAGCACACATCCGAAGAGGCAGCCGACGTGATTGCAGAGCTCTTTTCCCCGATGGAAAAAAACGTAATTGCCGAGAAAATTGAAATCATGCGCGGTGCATTCAGTAAGAACGGTTATATCTCGGAGACAGGGGAAAACGCAGTCGTCGATTTTGCAAAACGCTCGGGCATCATCTCGACCGACCTCAAGTATGAGGACATGGTTGATATGACGTATGTGGAAAATGCGATCGCTGCCGGCTATGCACCAGAGAATTAGTGTGCCTGCCGGAAAGCTTTCGGAAATTGCAAAAGAAAATGTCTGCGGTATGTGTGTCAAAAAGAGGAAATGATGAGTTATATTGAAATAAAAGATGTCAAAAAGACATTTGAAGACGGGCAGCAGGTTCTGAAAGGAGTCAGCCTGGCGATTGAAAAAGGGGAGTTTATCACGCTTCTGGGTTCCTCCGGCTGCGGAAAAACGACACTTCTCAGGAGTATCGCAGGCCTCACAGGCGTTGATTCCGGCAGAATTTATATTGATGATACGGATGTGACAAATCTTTCTCCCAGGCAGAGGAATCTCGCTATGGTGTTCCAGCAGCACAGCCTTTTTCCCACCATGACAGTGCACGACAACATTGGCTTCGGCCTGCGCTTCAAAAAAATGGATCGGGAAGAAAAAGAGAAAAAGATCCAGGAGGCGCTGACGTTAATTGAGCTTGAGGGATTCGGGAAAAAATATCCGTCGCAGTTATCCGGCGGCGAACAGCAGCGGGTAAGCCTTGCCCGCGGTATTGTGACGGATCCCAAGGTATTGCTTCTCGATGAGCCGTTTAGCGCCATTGACGCCAAGCTTAGAAAAGCACTGCAAATCCGGATTAAAAACATTCACACCTCTTTGGGGATCACAACTATTTTTGTTACGCATGACCAGGAAGAGGCCATGAGAATGTCCGACCGGATTTACCTGATGAATGAGGGAAAGATCGAGCAGTGCGGTTCACCGATGGATCTTTATCTGAAGCCCCAGACAGCCTATGCGGCCGGCTTCATCGGCCACTATAATCTGTTTGAGGGCAGTACATGGAAGGTTTTATCCCGGACAGACGAGACAGCCGGCTATTATGCCGTGCGGCCGGAAAGCATCTGCATTTCCGGCTCTCCTTGGGAACACACGGCTGGTCAGATGGAGTTGAAAGGCACGGTACAGCAGATTATCTGCCAGGGAAATGTCATCCGCTATTCTGTTTCAGTAAACGGCGTTACACTCGATGTCGATCAGCTCTACGAAGGCCAGTATCAGCTGGAACGGGGCAGGAACGTATTTCTTCGGATTGCCCCGGAGGATGTGATCTGTTTTCATCATTGAGGCAGGAAGCTTTCCTACAAAAGTCCCGCCGCCGACAAGCGGCATAAGTGTGGGGATGCCCAATGCACCCGGACTACGTTCATTCCCGGTGTCGCGCTCACCTGAGGGCGCATAAAGGTTTCCTTGCTTTATGAACATGAATAGCCGCATTTGCCTATATCGCGTATAGGCAAGGAAAGCAGATGATCAAGAAAATCAAAGATGCTGCATGGCCTGAACCAGGCCGGCGGCATCTTTTATGCTGTTGTGAAAGCCGGAAAAATCTGATAGACAACCTTTTTAAATATTGTTATACTATTTGTATGGAAAATGCAGAGGAGAGCACGCAGTATGCCCTCTGTATCATAGCAGAAGCATATGACAGGCCTGGAATGGTCCATATTGACAGATTCCTATGACAAGGGGGATCCAGAATGGATTATGAAACCTATATAGACAAAGATATCATACATAAATTTGAATTTCACAGCTACGGGCATGCATTGGAAATCTTGCACCACGCTTTCCCGGATGAGTGGCGTGAACTGCAGGAATGCCTGCGCAAATTACAGCTTACCTTGGCAGATCTTAAGAAAGCAGGCGGCAACGAATCGCCGATCCCAAAGAAATTTGACTGTGTTTTGTATCCATATGGGTGGAGGGAAATACGGATCAGCGGCGATTTAATCGTAAAAAAGTATCCGAGGCAGACGGCTCAGAGGAGAGGGCGGTTTGCAGAGGAACCTTATGAAATTGAAACACTGGAAGGCTACATTGACGGCCATAATATCGACTTTTTGAAAAACCGGGTTGCATTTGATCTGGAATGGAACAGCAAGGATCAGACCTTTGACCGTGATCTTCTGGCAATGCGGACGTATTTTGACTGCGGCTTAATCGATGTCGGTGTGATCGTTACGCGGTCAGAGGAGCTGAATGAGGTGTTCAGAAAGGAAAAGGATGACAGCGGACAGCTCCTCATGAAGAAATACGGCGCCAGCACAACATGGATGGGAAAGCTGATCTACAGGCTGGACTCACGACGGAATGGGGGATGCCCGATTCTGGCGATTGGGATTGGAAAGGAATGCGTGGAAGGATATGGCAGACTTAAAGAGTACGATAGAGGATTTGCAGAAGCTTACATCGGGAAAGAAGTATAATACAATCTATGCGGATCCTCCGTGGCAGTTTCAAAACAGAACAGGAAAGGTCGCCCCGGAACACAAGCGGCTGGCAAGATATGAAACCATGACACTGAAAGACATAAAAGCTCTGCCCATCTCAGAACTCGCGGGAGACAAGGCCCACTTATATTTGTGGGTTCCCAATGCACTGCTTCCCGACGGACTTGCCGTCATGGATGCCTGGGGATTTGATTACAAGGGTAATCTTGTATGGGAAAAGGTGAGAAAGGACGGAGAGCCGGACGGACGGGGAGTGGGATTTTATTTCCGGAATGTGACAGAGTTACTTCTGTTTGGGATTAAGAAAAAGAGCGCCCCCAACCGTACGCTGCCACCTGCCAGGTCACAGGTCAACCTCATTCGGACGATGAAGCGCGAACACAGCCGGAAGCCGGATGAAATGATCCCGATCATCGAAGCCTGCAGTCTGGAACCCAGAATCGAGCTCTTTGCCAGGGGCCTGCGTGAAGGCTGGGATATGTGGGGAAATCAGGCGACCGCAGATTATGAGCCAACCTGGGACACGTATTCCAACCATACAGTATCAGGGGTAGATAAGATTGAAACACAGGATAACTGATGTGAGATTCTTCTGTACAAATTACAGGCTGGTGGGCACGGTGTGTAAAAGAATCATATGAGATCTTGCCATATCAGGGGTAAGATTGTTTTTTGAAACCAGTTATGGGGCATTGCGGAAACATGTACAACCGAGTACCTTCCTGCGCCCACAGATGAGCGCGGCAGCATGAATGAAAGCAGTTAAGGCGCATTTGGAATCCCTGAACTTAGACGACCTGCGGCAGTGGACGTTCAAAGGAAACCTTCCTGTGCTCACAGGTAAGCGCGCCAGCATGAATGAAAGCAGTCCAGGCGCATTTGGAATCCTTGAACTTAAATCGCCTGCGGCGGTGGATTTTCACAGTAAGGTTCAGAAAATACAGCTTTTGGAAGCACGCCGGTTTGATTTTGTGTGTTTGCTGTTTTCCAGAAAAACACATGGAAAAGAATATAAAATTTATTGACTTTTTGATTCTTTTGTAATAATGTTATAGATAGCTGTGAGTATGGGGACAGAGGGTCAGACAGAATATTTGTCAGAACAGGCTGGCGAAAGTGGTCTAATATGCATCCTACTCGCAAATTAAACAAAGAAGGGGATACGAAACGTGCCGCCGGAGACGATATGCAAGACGGTTCATCAGTACAGCAGTGAACCGATTTCTGATGAAAATATGGAAAAGCTTCAGGAGATCGCAGTCGGCTACGGAAAGGTAAAGAACTATGTGTATGCCCGATACGGTGGAAGAGGGAGCCTCTCAAAACTCTACCCCGGTTACACCATTCAAAATGAGATGACAAAAAGCGGGCTCCGTGCAGAGCTCGATCTGCCGTCTGTGTATTTCTATCTCGCAATGTTTGATGCGCTGGGCGATATCAAGAGCCAGTGGACAAAGGTCAAGACAAAGGTCTCCGGGCTGGCCGCAAAGAACGAGAACTTTACGGCAGAGGACAGGCATTATCTGCGTTTCCTCTTAAAAGTTAATAATGCCTTTGAGGCAGTTTTAAATGAAAGGCCTGTCTGTTTGGACACAAGTTTACAGCCGCAGTATGAGATGCTGGCTGCAGAGGTGGACACAGAACGTCTGAACCGCTATCTGTGTCGTCAGGTGCGCAAATATTATAACCGGCAGCATACCGACCGCGCGGAAGGATTCTCCATCTCAGCCAAGGCGTACCGCTACGGCGAACATGGCATCTATATCGCTACCAGGGAGAAACGTAAACGCGTCTTTGTGCCTTTGACAGATAATAATCAGTATGCCGCCCAGCTTTATATCAGACTGTATATGGAGGAAAAACGTCTGGAAATCCGCGTGCCGGTCAATGTGGCTGTCCGTGTCCATGAAGATTATAATAACCATGTGGGAGTCTCCACAGGGCTGTTTACTATGCTGACAACGGATGAGGGACATAAGTACGGAGAGCATTTGGGAGAGTATCAGTCAGAATATGCCGAGTGGATCCGCAAACAGACGGGAAGCTATAACCGCAACAGGAAAGACAATCCGGGACGGAAAAAATACCAGGCGAAGAAACGGCGTTATGAGGAAAAGCTTCACAGTTATATCAATCAGGAGCTGAACCGCTTCCTTAAGACAGAAAAACCATGCATCGTTTACATGCCAAAGCTTCCGGGAACGCAGGCCGGCGGCGTGAACCGTAAGATCAACCATATGGCTTCGATGTGGCAGAGAGGATATCTGAAAAGCAGGCTGACACAGAAATGTAAGGAGCAGTCAGTAGAGCTTCGCGAGGTATTTGGAAAGGACATCGGCAGGCAGTGCAGCCAGTGCGGGGCGATGGGAGAGAAGAATAAAGGAATGTTTACGTGTGCGGCGTGTGGGTATGAGGCAGAAGATAAGGTGAATGCGGCCAGGAATGCGAAGGGGAGAGGGATGGAGCTGCTGTCATAGCAGGTGTATGGAATGTTGTCTGATCATATTATAGTTTGAAATATAGAAAGTTTTATTTTTAGTATATATATCTTATTATATAAAACGCTGACAGACACAATTTTTTTATCCATATAGGATAGGCCTAAATGAAAAATACACAGTTTTTATATCCATTCCCTTGTTTGTTCGGATATAGCTGATAAAAGAATAGATTTACATATACAATTATATGGTTAATAGCCGAAAGAATTTTAGGATATCGAGGTTAGTATGAATAGATTAGATGAGACACATTTTAAACGTGTAGAGAAATGCCCTTGGTGTGGAGGGAATGAAAAGAGAATACTTTACAAAAACCAGTATGATGCATGTATCCAGGAATGTAATCATTGCAAATTGGTATATTCAGACAAAATACTAAATGAACAAGGACTGGAAATATATTGGAATTCTTATTTATCGCAAGTCCAAAATAAGGATACATTGTTAACTCAAAAACGGATGGAAATGTATGATATCGAGTTCCAATTCATCAGCCGGTTGATAGATTTAAAAGATAAAGAAGTTTTGGATATAGGATGCGGAAGCGGTGCTTTTCTGGGATTTTTTGAGGATGCAGGAGCTAATTGCTATGGAGTAGAATACGGTGATGAAGCATCAAAAGAAGCGGAAAAAAGATTTAAAATATGGAAAGGTGAATTCCCTAAAATAGAAATAGAAGGGAAATTTGATCTGATTATTTTCAGGGGAAGTCTGCAGTATTGTATCAATCCCAAACAGTATTTAAAGAAAGCAATGGAACTTTTAAATAAGGATGGCATTTTGTTTATTACAAGTTCTCCGAATGCTCAGAGCCTATGTTTTAAACTGTTTAAAGAAAATTTCACATTGCCTGTCAGTGTAACGGATTATTATGGTTTTAGTGAACCTTTGATAACCGATTACATAAAAATGCTTGGTGGTAGGTTATTATGCTACCATTATTTTTACGAAGAAACCCCATATGCAGATATGGAAGAAGACATTATGACCGTAGCAAAAGCAATTGAATATTTTAGAAAAAATTTAAAAATAGATTTTAAGGCGCCTGCATTTTACGATAATATGCTGACGTTAGTATATCAAAAATCATGATTAGGATTTGCCCGTGCAAAGTGTTACTCTAAGATTTGGTTTTAATACAGGGAAAGAAATGATTTCTTAAGTCTTTGTTTATGCTGTCAAAATGAGAAAACAGGTGAGTAATTTATGGGTATGTATGAATTAGCAAAAGAATTATTTCCAATATGCCGGAGCATTACAGGGAATGGAGTTAGAGCCACTTTACAGATTATTAAGAGGGAAATTCCACAATTGCAGATACATGCTGTTAAATCCGGAACTAAAGTTTTTGATTGGGTAATACCTGATGAATGGAATATAGAGGAAGCATATATTGAAGATGAAAGTGGAAAGAGGCTGATAGATTTCCAGGAAAATAATTTGCACGTAATGGGATACTCTGAACCAGTGGATAAATGGGTAGATAAAGAAGAACTTCTAAGACATATTTTTTCTTTGCCAGAGCAGCCAGATTATATTCCATATGTGACCTCATATTATAAAAAGCAGTACGGATTCTGTATGACAGATAATATGAGAAAAAAGCTGGAAAATGGAACATATCATATATTGATAAAAAGCTCGTTTAAAGTAGGAGAATTAAATTATGGTGAAATAATTATTCCAGGAAGGAGCAAAAAGGAAGTTTTTTTATCAACCTATATTTGCCATCCGTCAATGGCAAATAACGAATTGTCGGGCCCCTGTGTTCTGGTTAATATAGCAAAATATTTACAGTCTTTACCAGATAGAAGATATACGTATAGATTACTGTTTACTGTTGAAACGATAGGCGCTATTACTTATTTGCAGAAAAATTTGGAGCAAATGAAAGAAAATGTGATTGCTGGCTTTAATATATCGTGTGTAGGGGACGACAGAACATACTCGTATGTAGAGTCACGATATGGACATACGCTGTCAGACAGAGTATGTCAAAATGTATTGAAATATCATTATCCTGAATATAAAAGGTATACATATTTAGACCGGGGGAGTGACGAACGGCAATACTGTGCACCAGGAGTTGACTTACCAGTATGCGCAATATGCAGATCAAAATATGGAGAATATGCAGAATACCATACATCAGCAGATGATCTGAGTTTAATATCAGAAGAGGGGCTTGAGGGGGCGTATAAGGTATATGTGAAATGCATTAATGCTCTGGAATATAATTATAAATACAAGATAAAGTGCTTATGCGAACCTCAACTCGGGAAGAGAGGGTTGTATCCCACTGTAAGCAAGAAAAATATATATGATGAAGTGCGAAAAATGACTAATTTTATAGCATATGCAGATGGGAACAACGATCTTATTGAGATCAGTGATCGAATCAATGTATCAATAGAAGAATTAATACCAATCATTGACAGACTGGAAAAAGCAGATTTACTTATTAGGGGAGAAGAGAATGCTGGACAATAAAAGTATCTTAATTACAGGCGGTACAGGGTCGTTCGGAAATCATTTTGTAGAATATGTATTGAACCATTATAAACCAAAAAAAATCATAATATATTCAAGAGACGAATTTAAACAGTTTAATATGTCTAACAAATTTAAGATCCAGTATAAAGAACATGCGGACGTCCTGCGTTTTTTTATTGGAGATGTTCGAGATAAGGAACGTTTACTTCGAGCTTTGGATGGCGTGGATTATGTTATTCATGCCGCGGCATTAAAACAGGTTCCATCCTGTGAATATAATCCGATTGAAGCGGTGAAAACAAATATAGATGGTGCAATCAATGTAATTAATGCGGCTTTGGATACGCCAAGCGTAAAAAAGGTTGTTGCACTTTCTACTGATAAATCTGTTAATCCTATTAATTTATATGGCGGTACAAAATTAGTATCGGATAAGCTTTTTATTGCAGCAAATGCATACTCCGGTACAAAAGATATCCGCTTTACGGTCGTTCGATATGGCAATGTGGCAGGTAGCCGCGGTTCGGTGATTCCATTTTTTCAAAAAATGTTGGATGAGGGTAGCTGTGAACTGCCGATTACAGACTACCGTATGACAAGATTCTGGATAAGTCTGGAACAGGGAGTAGAATTAGTTATTAAGGCGCTGAGAGAAGCAAAGGGAGGGGAAACTTTTATTTCTAAAATTCCATCCTTTAAAATCACGGATTTGGCACAGGCCATGCTACCCGGATGCCAGATGCCAGAAATTGGAATTCGGGAAGGTGAAAAACTACATGAAATTATGATAACAAAAGAAGACTCCTCTACTACATACGAATATGAAAATCATTATATTATTTATCCTCATTATAACTGGTGGATGGAAGAAAAATTAATTCCGGGCGGTGTAAAAGTAAAGGAAGGATTTGAGTATAGTTCGGGAGCGAATAAGGAATGGCTGAATACAGAAATGCTGCGACAGCTTGTAAAAAAGATTAATATTAAATATTAAAATAGCAAGCCTATTTTTCCCAGATATTAGAAGGCATCTCAGGAGAGAAGCTGTATGTTGGTGCAGGGGGGAGTTCAGGGAGGTACAGGTATGGAAGAGCATAAAGTGGCCTTAATTACCGGAGGGGCATCAGGCCTTGGAAGGGTTCTGGTAAATGAATTTATACAAAATGGTTATCAGGTTTGCTTCACCTACAAAAACAGCAAAGAAAAAGCAAAAAAAATAGCAGAGCAATATGCAGAAAATGTTTTGGCACTTTATGCTGATGTGAGCAATTATGAAAGGGCAACAGAAGTTGTAAGCGAATGTATTGGATGCTTTGGGGGACTGGATGTACTGATTAACAACGCAGCGAGTGCACGTGATGCGTCTTTAGAGAGAATAGAAAGTGTTGATTTTGAATACACGGTGCAGAATGTGTTATATCCGGTATTTTATTACAGCAAAGCAGTGTGCAACTATTTTATTCAGCGTAATCAGGGGAAAATCATTAATATTGGTTCCATTAACGGAATGCGGGGAAGGGAAGGAAGCCTTGCATACTCAGCAGCTAAAGCAGGGGTTGAAGGCTTTACAAAGACGATTGCGAAAGAACTTGGAAAATATAATATTAATTGTAATGTCGTAGCACCCGGATATATCAATACAGACGGACAGATGAACACGAGTGAACTAATTAAAAGAGTAGTACTGGATGAGTGTGCAATCAGAAGGCTGACAGAACCGGTTGAAGTGGCAAATCTGGTTGCTTTTTTGGCAAGCGATAAGGCAAACAATATTACAGGACAGGTTTACCAGATTGACTGTGGCCAATATATATAATAATTGAGGAGAGACGATGAGAATACTTGCAGTGATCCAGGCCAGAATGAATTCGACACGGCTTCCTCAAAAGATTATGACACCACTTTGTGGAAAACCGATGCTGTGGCATATAGTAAACAGAGTAAATCGTTCGGGACTGATTCATCAGGTTGTTATAGCAACATCGCTGAAACCAGAAGATGATATAGTAGAATCTTTCGCAAATGAAAATAATTTTTTTATTTGGCGCGGCAGCCAAGACAATGTGTTGGAACGGTTCTATGATTGTGCGACATTTTATAAAGCAGATATACTTGTCAGATTAACCGCAGATAATGCACTTGTAGATGCTGGAATTATTGATGCTGGGATAACATACTTCCAAAAACATACATATGACTATGTTTACTATAGAGAAGGATTGCCAATCGGGATGGCTTGCGAAATTTTCACGTATGATGCATTGAAACGGGCGTATGAAAATGCCAGCGATGCAGAGTGCCTGGAACATGTAACTCCATATCTGTATAAGAATCCACATTTATTCCATGTAGAGCGGGTTGGATGTATCGGTGAGAACCTTGGTTTTTTGCGCTGGACGATGGATACGGAATCAGACAAGGAACTTATTACTCAGATTTATAACTGTATCTATACTAGGAAAAATAATTTCACTTATAGGGATATATTAGAAGAATATAAAATCCATCCTGGATGGACTCAGTTAAACAGCTCAGTCGAGCAGGTCGCGGTAACATACAGAGGGGAATCAACATTATAAGGGAGATGGTATAGAATGGCCCAGCTATGTTTAGGAACTGTTCAATTTGGAATGAAATACGGGATTAATAATAGTTTCGGCCAGCCTTCGGAGCAGGAAGTTTATCAAATGCTGGATTTAGCGATCAAGAAGGGCATTGAAATCTTCGATACAGCTATGGCATATGGAACGGCCGAGGAACTTCTGGGAAAATACATAGCAAGAAGGAGAATATCAGGAGAAAAAATCAAAATTATTTCAAAATTATGTCCGAATAGTATTGTGGATTCAAATGATATTGAGAATACGATTCGTGATGAGATAAAAGGATCTTTGGAGAGACTGAAATTGAATAAATTGTATGGTTATCTGCTCCATACTCCAGAATACATATATGACAGGGATATTTTGAATGCTTTACAGAGGGTAAAACGGGATGGGCTTGTGAGCCATACAGGTGTGTCCATTTACAATATAAAAGAAGGGGAAGCAGCAATTCAAAATGAGGGGATTGATTTTATACAATTACCATACAGTGTTTTAGACCAGAGAGGTGAGAGAAGTGGGTTTTTACGGGAAGCAAAATCAAGAGGGATTACCATATTTGCGAGAAGCGCTTTCTTGCAGGGACTTTTTATGATGGAGAATGAAAGAATACCTTATTTTTTGAACAGGGCAAAACCATATTTAAAGGATTTTGAAAGGCTTTTAGAGAAGTATAAGATAGATAGAGTACGTGCATTATTGAATTATCCGGCGCACAATCCATACATAGATTATGTGGTAATTGGAACCGATAATACAGCACAGCTGGAGGAAAACATAGATAAATTTAATGACAGTCTGCCTGATGAATTTGTGCAGGAGATAAACGGAATGTTTCATGATATTGATGAGGGGGTCATTTTGCCAAGCTTGTGGGCAAACGGAAAAAAAGTAGAAAAGGAATAAGCGAATGAAACTATTTGAATTGATCGAGAGGAAAAAGACGTATATCATCGCTGAAATGTCCGCTAATCATGCAGGTAGCCTGGAGCGTGCTAAGGAGATTATTCATGCGGCCAAAGAAGCAGGGGCTGATTGCATTAAAATTCAAACATATACTCCAGATACAATGACAATTGACTGTAATAATGAATATTTTCATATCAATAATGGGTTATGGGCAAAAGAGAGCCTCTACCAACTGTATCAAAAGGCATATACACCGTGGGAATGGCACACAGAATTAAAGGAGGAAGCATATAAAACAGGAATTGATTTTTTGTCTACTCCATTTGACAGATCGTCGGTTGACTTTTTGGAAGAGATAGGAATTGAATTTTATAAAATTGCGTCTTTTGAATTAGTGGACATTCCACTGATTGAATATACAGCATCAAAAGGTAAGCCCATGATCCTGTCTACAGGCATGGCAAGCCTGGAAGAGATCAGGGATGCTGTATTAGCTGTTCAGAGAGCGAAAAATGAACAGATTATATTACTACGCTGTTCTAGTTCCTATCCTGCGATTACTGACGAAATGGATCTGCGGACCCTGGTTAATATGAAAGAAATTTTTCATGTACCAGTGGGCTTATCAGATCACTCGATGGGAGCAGTTGCTGCGATTACAGCAGTTGCATTGGGAGCTGCTGTGATTGAAAAACATTTTTGTCTAAGCAGAGAAATCGAGAATCCCGATTCACCTTTTTCAATGAATCCATCAGAATTTAAAAAGATGGTTTCCGATATCAGACAGGCAGAAAAAGCAATCGGAAAAATCCGATATGGCGCATCAAAACAAGAAGAAGAAAATATGGTATTTCGTCGTTCGATTTTTTGTGTAGATAATATTAAAAAGGGTGATAAAATTACGGAGAAGAATGTAAGAATTATCCGCCCTGGATACGGCCTTGCCCCCAAATATTATACAGATGTATTGGGTAAAAAAGCGTTGAAAGATATTGAGAGAGGTACGCCTTTAAAAATGAATATGCTTGAACCGTGATAATAGTCAACGTTTTACGGACTTTTCAGGGAAGATTCAGGCGACGTTTAAAATGAAACAGTACATGAAAGAAAACGGAGGTCCTAAAGGAAACTTGCAGTATTTAAGATTAGCAGCCGAGGATGATACTGAGCTATTGTTTCAATGGGCAAATGAAGCTTTAGTAAGAAAAAATTCGTTTTCGGGAGAGAAAATTTTATATAGCGAACATTTGAAATGGTTTGAAAAGATTTTAGGTCAGGAGAATACCAAACAGTATATTTTTGTGTATAATGACAGCCCTATTGGGCAAATAAGAATTACAGTTTCGGGAGAATGCGCAGAGATCTCTTATAGTATTTGTGAAAAGGAGAGGGGGAAAGGGCACGGAAAAGAGCTGCTAGATTTATTAAAAGAAAAAGTAAAGCAGGATTTTCCTCATGTACAAAGGTTAATTGCGAAAGTGAAACCAGACAATATAGCTTCCCAGGCTGTTTTTTTGAACAAAGGATATGTGGAGAAATATCGTTTATATGAAATGGAGCTAACTGAGAAGTAAATGTTATACATAAGAACAGATATGAATGATATTATGGCTACCGGTCATATGATGCGCTGCCTTTCAATTGCGGACGCAGCAAAGAGGATCGGTGAAGATAGTACTTTCCTTCTCTCAGATTATCAGGCAGTAGAATTAATTGAGGAACGGGGATACCATTTTATTGTACTCAATACAAAATGGGATTGTTTAGAAAAAGAACTGGATATACTTCAAGAACTGATTCAAAAATATAGAATAAAAAAAATCCTTGTGGACAGTTATCAGGTCACATACCAATATCTGGAATCCTTGTCAAGATATGTAAAGATTATCTATATTGACGATTTGAATTTATTTGTATATCCCGTTGATACATTAATTTGCTATATGAACTATTGGAAAAAATTCAACTATGAGACTATTTACAGGCAGACAAAGCTTCTGCTTGGGACAAAATATACGCCTGTACGTGAATGCTATAAAAATTGTGGGAAAAAGAATATACGGCCGAAAATAGAAAATTTATTGTTAATGTCAGGTGGAACTGATCATTTTAATTTACTTGAAAAAATTTTAGAAAAAATACAAAAAGAAAAGTATATCAGAATTGACGTTATTTGTGGCAGATATTATAACCATTATGAACTGTTGCGCCAAAGATATAAGCAATGTCATAATGTGTTTTTTTATAAGGCAGTAAAGAATATAGAACATTATATGTTTCAGGCAGATATGGCGATTTCAGCTGGGGGAACTACATTATATGAACTTTGTGCATGTGGAACACCCACGATTTCATACTCGTTTGCTGACAACCAGAAAAATAATGTATTCCAATTTCAAGATGACGGGATAATTGACTATGCCGGAGATATACGCGAGTCTGATGTTGTAGAAATGATCGTAAGCTATCTGGAAAAGTACTATGACAGGCCGGATCTGCGTGCCGAACGGTCTGAAAAAATGCAAGGTTGTGTTGATGGAAAGGGTTCGGAAAGAATTGCAAGAATGTTAAGTGGCGAAGAATAAAAGTTATGATAATCAGGATATATGAACTTAGAAAGAAGGTATATTTGCAATGATTCCATATAGTAGACAATGCATTGAGAACGATGATATACAGGCAGTAGTTGATGTACTGAAATCAGATTACCTTACAACGGGCCCCAAGGTAGAAGAATTTGAGCAGTTAGTTGCGAAGTACGTAGGAGCAAATTATGCAGTTGCTTTTATGAATGGGACAGTTGCTTTGCATGCTGCTTGTGTTGCTGCAGGAGTCAAATCGGGGGACGAGGTGATTACATCACCGATTACATTTGCAGCGTCTGCTAACTGTGTATTGTACTGTGGAGGAACACCAGTATTTGCAGATATTGATGACCGAACCTACAATATAGATCCTGAAGATATTAAGAGGAAAATTACGCCGCATACAAGAGCAATTATTCCTGTACATCTGGCTGGGCAGCCCTGTGATATGGATCCGATACATGAAATTGCTAAGGAATATCACTTAACTGTGATTGAGGATGGAGCCCATGCATTAGGGGCAAAGTATAAGACGAAAAAAATTGGATGCCTCTCAGATATGACAATGTTTAGTTTTCATCCTGTTAAGTCAATCACTACCGGAGAGGGCGGTATGATAACCACAAATAATAAGGAAATGTATGAAAAATTGAAATTGTTTCGTACACATGGCATTACAAGGGAGGTATCACTGTTAAAAAAGGATGAAGGCTCCTGGTATTATGAGCAGCAGCAGCTGGGATATAATTACCGAATAACAGATATCCAATGTGCACTGGGTATCAGCCAGATGGGGAAATTAGAGCGATTTGTAAGCAGAAGAAAAGAACTGGCATTAAAGTATGATGGGGCGTTTAAAGACGAGGCAGATATTGTGATACCCCATCAATTAAAGGGAGCAGATAGTGCCTGGCATTTATATATTATCCAAGTACCGCACCACGATCGTAAAGAAGTTTTTGAAAGGCTTCGGGTGGAAGGAGTTGGTGTCAATGTCCATTATATTCCCGTATATCAACATCCTTACTATCAGGATCATGGTTATTCAAATGTGTATTGCAAAAATTCTGAAAATCTGTATAAACATATCATAAGCCTGCCATTGCACCCGCTTCTGACAGATGACGAGCAGGATTATATTATTAAGATAGTGAAAAAAATAATATGTGGTGATGGAGCATAGGAAAAGAAGTCTAAAACTTTCTTAAAATGCTCATTTGTATTTGTTAGATTATTATAAGTCTTGGGAGAAAGTATGGATAAAAATGGAGCTGCTGAAGAATCAGTGAAAAAACATATAGTACTTGTGGATAATGAATTAAAGATCATTGAACATGTGATCGAAGAGACTGATTGGATTGTTGAGTGCTTAATTACGATTAACAGTAAGAATAAATATTCGGATAACCCAAGGATTAAAAAAATATATGCAGAATCTGACTTCTTAAACAATAAATGTTTAAAAGGGTTTGATTATTATGATTTAAACCATTTATGGCATGCGCAACTGAGGATGGAGAATTGCTTTAACAGATTTTTAGCGGATTACCAGATTGCAAAGTGGAATTTTTATAGAGGCTATGCATTAGTAAAACGAATATTTAACAGCAAAAAAATTGATTTGGTTATCGTAAAGGGATTCAATCACGGGTATGCGTGGGACAGGCTGCTGACAGATTTTGCAACGTATAAAAAGATTAATAATTATAATGTGGAAGACATGCTATATAATACCAGGACTGTATATAACAATTATAAGCAAAGCTTGGTTGAGGTAAATAACGATTACAAATTGGATATAAAAGCCTCACTTTTCTATAAAGAAGAATATGACGGCAAAAGATTTGGAACAGATATCTGGAGCTGGATATATAAACTTGGTTATCATTTTTTCGGTTCTCTGGGAGTAGATGCAATAAAGTGTATCCGTTATAAAGATTTGGGTGAGGACAGGATGGGAGTTACCATTTTGGAGCGCATAGCGCAGTATAAGAAAATAGTCAAAATGAAGAAATTTGCCAGTGCAGTATCTGAAAAATTGGATGTACAGAGAAAATACATTTGCTACATGCTGCATTTTGAGCCGGAAGCCACTGTAGCTGGCAGATCTCTGATGGACAGCCAAATTGTGGCAATTAATATGATTGCCTCAAATTTGCCCAAAGACTGGATTCTATATGTGAAAGAGCATCCTTCCCAATATATGGTAAACAGAACAAACTTTTATAACTATCTTTATGGAGTAGCAGTATTTAAGACGAAGAGGTTTTATAAGGAAATTAGTAGCATAAAAAATGTCCGTCTCCTTCGAAGCGATATTAGTAATAAACTGGTAATACAAAACTGTCAGGCTATGGCAACATTGAGTGGGACAGTTGCAGCAGAAGCGGTGACATTTGGAAAGCCTGTAATGGTATTTTCACCGGAAAGAACGATATATAGCCTATCAAAGGGGTTTTATAAAATATACTCTTTTGAGGACTGTAGGGAAGCTGTCAAAAAAATTATCGGTCATGAAGCGATAGATTACAGTGATTTTAATGATGTTTGTCAGAAATATTTAATTGATTTTTCAGATGAGAAGTATGGATTTAAAAAGGCAGTCGAGTCGATCAAACACGATATAATGAAATAGCAAAAACTCATCCAAACATGACAATGTTATCGCTTTCAATGACAGGGGAGGAAGGTAAAAAATGGATATATGGGAATTTTGTAAAGAAAACATTTGTGTATCTATTTATGGGTGTGGACGGTATGGGCATATTTTAAAGAATAAATTAGAGGATAGGGGTATAAAGGTAGATTCTTTTATTCTTTCAGATGATAATAAAAAGCCAGAAGAAAACAGCCAGGGGCTCCCTGTTTTTCACCTTTCAGAATGGACAGCCATATATTCATATTGCCGCGCAGGCATATTAATATCTGTATCGGAAGAATATCAAAAAGAAATTTTGCTGAATTTAAAAGCGAAGGGAATTGAGAATTATTTTTTGGTTTCTAATCAGATATTTGATATAAAAAAAATTGGAATTATGGATAGTACAGTCGGGGCATGTAATCATGGTAATGAAATTATTATGCAGGCAGTTAATAAATATTTATTACCCAAATACGAAAAAGATTTTGTGTTTCGATTCCCCTTTTTTGATGAAATCTCTCAACATAGCATTCAGTATATGAAGAGATGCAGGTATTTGTTTTTGGGAGGAACAAATGCTCTGAATTCCGAAATGGATGTAAAGAAATATATTGGTGTGAACGAAAAGGATATTGACGATCTGAAAAATAAGATCATCCTTATGGGAGTTGGATGGCTGCGCTATGAGGACAATCCTAACAGATATACCCAAAATATATTATCTAAAATTTTAAACAGAGAGATCTTCCATTCGGTTCGGGATAGTTACACAGAAAAAAAACTGAGGGCCATAGGAATTAATAATGTGCTAAATACCGGATGCCCGACAATTTGGGGATTAACAAAAGAGCATTGTAGTCAGATACCAACCCGAAAAGCAGATGAAGTTATTGTTATGCTGACTCCAGGATACACTGCCCAGAATGAGAAATTATTAGAAATTGTTAAAAATAGTTATAAAAAGATTTATTTTTGGGTGCAAAGCGATATGGACTACGGATATATTCGTTTATTATGTCCAGATGCCATACAGATTCCTTCACAGTTAGAGAAACTGGAACAATTTTTGACAGCAAATGAAAAGATTGATTATGTTGGCACAAGATTGCATGGAGGAATCAAATGCCTTCAACATAAAAAGAGAACAATTATTTTGGCAATTGATAACAGGGCATCCGAGATGAAAAAAGATTTCAATCTGCCTGTAATACTTCCAGAAGATGTGGAAAAGCTTAATGAAGCAATTCATGGAGAATATTTGACGGATATCCACATACCAGAAGAAAACATAGAAAAATGGGTACAGCAATTCGGATAAGGTAAATGATTATATAGTTATGAATGAGCAGGGGGAATTACTAGTGAATCGACCGATCGTGCATATAGGGGGAGGAGCAGTTACAAAAGAACGTGAGAATATCATGTGGCTGTCTAACGCAGGATTTAATGGTCTGTTTAAATTGAACATAGACACGGGATATATAGAATTAGTTCACAAGTTTGAAAAGATCGCGAACAATGCGATCATGGCCCACTCTATGCTCTATATAGAAGAGGATGAAATAATATGTATCCCATATTTTGATAAAAGGATTGCTGTTTACAATTTGAAAACAGAACAAGAACATACTTTCGATATACCAAATTTACAGAACAAAAAAGGTTTTGGTGCATACGCCTGTAAAGCAGACAATAAAATTTGGTTGTTTTCAGTATATGGTGTTGATGATGTGTGGTATTACGATATTGATAAAAAATCTGTGACGAAAGATGTAGAATTAACAGGAATTTTGAATAATTTTATCAATGGTGAAACGTGCAGTTTGATTTTTCAACAATACTATAATACATTATTTTTATGTTCATCGGAAAAAAATAAAATTTATGTAATCGACCTTCTAAAAAAAACACATGAAAGTTTTAGTATAAATATTGATAAGTTAAAAATATCGAAGATAGCTTATGACGGAGAGTATTATTGGATATCACAGGAAAATTCTCAGACTGTTATTCAGTGGGATAAGAAAAGTGGCCTGTATACAGAATATAAAGCACATGATGAAAAATGGGTGACTGGGAAAACAATCATGCCATATAGTGAAATATTATTTATAGATTCAGAAGTAATACTTATAAATTATTATGCTCAAAATGTTATGCGTGTCAATAAAGAGAAAAAAATAGTGGAAAACGTGTTCCAATATCCTAAAAAATTTAAAATAGTAAATGAAATATCCTGGGGGCCAGTGTTTTCTAAAGGATTCATTCAGAATCATGAGCTGTTGCTAATTCCCCAGAGAGGAAATATGATTTTAAGATATGATTTTGAAACACAATTGGTTGCTGGAATAGAATTAGGGATGCCACAAAATAGAATACCATACCTCAGAGATATGTATAGGGAAAAAAGCTGCATGGATGGTATCATCCGTGAAAGCGAAGAGCTA
Organism: bacterium 1XD42-76; assembly: GCA_009917545.1. Classification (GTDB taxonomy): domain Bacteria; phylum Bacillota; class Clostridia; order Lachnospirales; family Lachnospiraceae; genus QZDW01. The sequence continues at coordinate 287,573 of QZDW01000001.1, read as the reverse complement.
TATACATTATATGGGTATATGGATCTTTTAAAATCGCATAGAGCGGAAAAAGGAAGCCAGAAAAAAATGGGAAGTATGGCATACGAGATGCTTCGGGGATTTGTTTGATTGATAGATTGGAATGTATGGAAAATCGAATGAAATCAGAATACTCACTGGGAATCGTAATCCCAGTTTATAATGTAGAGAATTATTTGAAGGAATGTCTGGAAAGTGTAGTGAATCAGACGATTTTATTTGATGAAGTCATTCTCATCAACGATGGTTCTCTGGATAATAGCGGACAGATTTGCGAACAATACTGTAAAAAGTATTCATATTTTCAATTAATAAATCAGGAAAATCAGGGGTTGGGCGCTGCCAGAAACCGCGGGATGTCATTTCTGAAAAGTGATTATTTCATTTTTCTGGATTCTGATGATTGCATAGACCTGCGGACGGTTGATACGATAAAAAAAAGGTTAAAGAATCAGGACATTCTGTTTTACGCATCTGAAATTTTTGAAAACATGGAAGGAATCACCCATTCGAATCCTTATCTGCGGAAAGAATCCCTGTGCGTTCAGACTATGTCTGGTTTGGAGTTCTTTCATCGCTCCTTTCCGGAAGGCTACATTGTATCTGCCTGTATGGCAGCATATAAAAGAGAGTTTTTAGAAAGTTTTCATATCAGGTTTCCAGAAGGAGTGTATTACGAAGATAACTGTTTCTATATAGAAACCATGATTCATGCAGACAGAGTAGAATGTATTTCGGATCGCTTATATGTCAGGAGATACCGTTCCGGCTCGATTATGACAAGCGGTATCAGCAAAAAAAAATGCCTGGATAAAATGAATGTACAGCTTAAAATCTGGGACGATATTCGAACAAATCTGTCAGCAGAATGGAGGGAGGATATACTCAGCCAATATCTTTTAAGCAGTGTATCAGAAGTAATATGGATGATAGAACAATGCAGGGAATCGGAGGACATAGAAGAACAAGAACGGTCGTTTTTGGAGAAATTTATAGAGTACTGGGGAAAACTATGCGAACGCTCTGCAACACTTCTATGTGAGTGCAATACCCTTTTGAAACTATACGAAAAAGTAGAAAAAAGCAATCAATGTTATAGGATAGATTGTGAGAAAATTCGACTACTGTTTATAGAACAACTGAAACAGAAACTAGAACCTCTGCCTTTCCAGAACCAGGATGTAAAGGTAGGTATATATGGAATAGGAAACCATACGAAGGCATTATTTCACCTGTACAAAAGATATATTGGGGAGATGAAATGTAACTATTTTTATATTGTATCAGATATATCCCATATAGAGGCAGATTCAGTGAGCGAAGGCCCACGGATTGTATCCTGCCAAAATATCCCCAATGACGTAGACCTGATTGTTGTTTCCAGCTTAATTCATATGGATAATATGATACATAACTTAAAACGTGCTGCTGTACAGCCTGAAAAAATTTATACGCTGTATCGTGCAGAGGAATGTTTTGACTTAGTTATGGCAGAGAAATTGCTTGGAAATAAGACGAATATGGACTGGGAGATAAGATGATAAAAATATCTGTGATTATGGCAGTATATAATAGTGAGAAATATTTAAAAGAATGTCTTGACAGTCTTTTGAGTCAATCTCTGAAGGAAATAGAAATCATATGTGTCGATGACGCGTCAGAGGATAACACTGCGGCCATTTTAGAGCAGTATAGAATAGAGGATAGCCGAATCAGGATACTTAGAAATGAAGAAAACTGTGGGGCAGGAGCTTCGAGAAACAGAGGCTTAAGCGAAGCAGAAGGAGAATACCTGATTTTTTTGGATGCAGATGACTATTTTGAGCAGGACATGTTACTTTCAGCCTGGAAAAAAGCAGTCAATGGTGCGGTTGATGTCTGCATATTTAAAGAGGATTCTTTTTGGGATGACGGCGATGGTGTACGCGTCTTTGGAGAGTATTCATATGTGCAGAATATAATGAAAGGATTAGCAGAAAAATGCTGTTTTTCTCCGACAGAGGTGAAAGAGGTTCTGTTCAATCTATGGAATGGATGGGCCTGGGATAAATTGTTCCGAAAAGCGTTTGTTGAGGAGAAAGGACTGCAGTTTCAGGAGCTTAGGACGACGAATGACGCCTTCTTTGTCCATGCAGCTTTAGCAGGCGCAGAGAGGATTGCGTTCATCAATGATATCTATGTGCATCACAGAGTCGAGGTGATAACCAGCCTTTCCAACCGAAGGGACAGTTCGTGGGAGTGTTGCTGCCTGTATCTGAAAAAACTAAAATTGTACCTGGAGAAGCAGAAAAGCTTTGACTTGTATGGGAAGAGCTTTATCAACTGGGCTGCTAACTTTTTATATTGGAATTTCTGGACGCTGAACCACGAGAACAGACAGAAGCTTTTTTATGCGCTGAAGGAATCCATGATAGGCGAAAGTTCCCTTTCTGAATATACTTCAAATATGTTTTATCATGCATTTGACGAATGGTTTGTCCGGAAAATTGCTGGCAGCAGAACGCTTGAAGCTTGTGGGATCCCGATAGATGAAATGGAGCGGTGGAATATAATACTTCAGATAGATAAGTCGAAAGTGGATCAGATTTTTCAATATGCAGATACCCGCCGATACGGTGTAGCTGTTTGGGGAATCGGAAAAAGAGGGAGCCTTTTCTTAGATAAATACGGAAACCAAGGTAAGATAAAAAAAGTCTACGATATGGATCCCCAAAAGATAGGGAAAAAAACAAAATCGGGATATCGGATCGAAGAATTTAATCCGGAGACAGGGGAAGGAATCCATCTGATTCTCGTCATGGGTGTGTCTTATTATAAAACTGTAGCTGAAACCGTCAGGACTGTCAGTGCTGTTATAAAAGTGCTTGACGTTCAGTCCTATCTGGAACCATTTTTATCATACCCACTGTCTTTAGAGGACTGCATTTTATAAAACAGATTGTGTCTGGAAAGAAAAGAAGCGGAGATTACATATGAAAGTATCAGTTCTTATATATGCCTTGAATAGTCTTTCTTTTATCGAAACATGTGTCAGGAGTGTGATGAATCAGACATTACGGGAGATCGAAATTCTGGTAATCGACGGTGGAAGCACTGATGGAACCGTAGAAGCGGTGAAAGAGCTGGCTCAAACGGATGCAAGAATACGGATCATTCACAGTTCGGCTGGGGTGGGAAGGCAGTTTAATACCGGGCTTAGGGAAGCCAAAGGGGAATATATTGGTATTTGTGAATCCGATGATTACCTTCTTCCAAATATGTACGAAAAGCAGTACGAAATCGCAGAATCCTGTCAGTTGGATATGTTAAGAGCCGATGCAATACACTTTATTGAGACAGACCGCGGAGAGTTTTCTTCGTTATCCAGACTTTCACGGCAAGAAACGTTATATTACCGCATTTTGGAACCGGCCCATAATGCAGAGATCTTAAAATCAGGAATGGGTAACTTCTGGAGCGGGCTGTACCGTAGAAAATTTTTACTGGAGCAGAAAGTTTTCATGAATGAAACAAAAGGAGCCGCGTATCAGGACACTTCGTTTTTGTTTCTGGCTTCCATAAAAGCGAAAAGAGTCATGTTTTCTCATGAAGCATTCTATTGCTACCGCTTGGATAATCCCGGCTCTTCCGTAAATCGCCCCCAAAGAATTACCATGCTGATTGACGAGTATGCCCTGCTGAAAAAACGATTGCTTGAGGAAGGGCTTTTTGAGGCATATAAAGAGATTTATTTGTCCTGGAAAGTAAACGGCTATCTTGGATTTTATGACAGCCTGTCAGAAGAACTAAAGGAGTCGTTTCGTGGGCTCATGTATCGTGATATCAGAAGCGAATTGGAGTCAGGAGGATTTTCCGGGGGTGAACTTACAGAAAAAGGGAATGCAGTAGCAGATGCTGTGAGGGAATCTTTAACCGCACTGCATACTTGTTTACATCAACTGTATGACGGTTTTTATGCTTCAAAGAAAGCTCTCGACAGGCTCGAACGACAAAGAAATGTTATGATATTTGGAGCAGGTGATATGGGAAAGCTCGTTTACCGGTATCTGACGCACAGGGGGCAGAGCATTAAGGCATATATAGATAATAACCAGAAATTGTGGGGACGGAAGGTAGGACAGCTGCCTGTGATGGAGCCTGCCCGGGCCGTGGGGGAGTATCCTGATTCAGTATATGTTATAGCAAATGTGGATAACTTTCAGGCCATAAAAAGACAACTGTCAGCGATGGGTGTGAGTGAAGGAAATATGATTGTATGTAATGACTATGGATTTTTCTTTAAGCATGTTCTGTTAAAGTCGCTAAAAGAAGAGACGTCTGATGATAAACTGCGATAAAAACCAAACCGTGCATATGGATGGGCCTGTCGGAGCTTTCAAGAATTATTGCGCTTGGCAAGCTTTTTAAGGAACCATGCATAATGGCAGATAGGGAGAGCTTATATGACAAGGCAAACGTATGATACGGAAAAACAGCTGGTTCGCTGTCTCGGGGAGAACCGACATATAATTCTTTATGGTGCGGGTATGGTGGGGGAGTTAGTATGCAGGAGGCTTCTGGCCAATGGATTGTCTGGAAAGATTACAGGCTTTGCGGTCAGCAAAAAAGTAGGAGTGCCTTGGGAGGACAGAGGACTGTGCGGTTTTTCCATATATGAAATCAATGAACTGAAAGCGTATAAAAAGGCTGCTGTGGTTTTGATTGCCACACTACCGAACCTGCACAAAGAAATAGCAGAACATCTGTATGGGCTTGGGTTTGAGAAAGTGATATTTGTGACATTACACCTTTATAAGGAACTGTGCAAAAGATATATGTCTGATTTCAGAAGGCAGAATCCCATACATTTTGCAGAAAACGGTAAAACCAGAGTTCTTTTGATCGCGTCGGATAATAACATGTTCTCGGGCGCTTTTCGTTGTATGGCTGAGTTGTGCGGCCAACTGCAGGAAAACGGTATGGCTACAGCTGTAATCCTTCCGCACTATGGTACAGGCACACCGCTTCTGGAGCAGAAGCAGATCCCCTATACGTATATTCCGTCGCAGGATTGGGGGTATGAGGTAGCGAAGGATAGAGATCTTCTGACAAAGATCCGATTTTTGGCCGGGATGCTAAAGAACTATAAGGCAAGACAGGAACTTGTGGTTTTTATGAAAGAGAACCGGATTGACTTGGTGCACTGCAATACAACCTATACATATATTGGCGCCCTGGCCGCTGAAAAGTGCGGTATTCCCTATGTATGGCATTTCAGGGAATCAATGGCATTTCAGGGATACCGTTTTTTTATGCCATGCTATGCTTGGCGACTGATCCGGAAGGCAGCCAGAATTATTACCGTTTCCGAATATATCAAAAGCCTAATTCCACTTGAGGAAAGGGCTTCTGCTGTTGTGGTATACGATTCGGTTGAAGTGCTGGAACAATTCTGCAAAAGGCGGGAAATCCTGCAGAAAAAACGGTGTACATGATTATGGTAGGGGCAATTGTACGATATAAAGGGCAGGAAGAACTGATAAGAGCCTGTGCGCTTCTGAAGGAAAAAGGCATAGAGAAGTTTCATTTATCGTTGATAGGAAAGGGCCAGGCAGATTACGTAAGAGAGCTCGAACAAATGATAGCCGGTTATGAGCTGGAAGAGCAGATTGCATTATGCGGTGTCAGTGACCGTGTCCAGGAACTCTATGCCGGCTCGGACCTTGCTTTCGTGTGCAGTGCAGAAGAGGCCTACGGCAGGGTGACAATAGAAGCGCAGTTATCAGGCTGTTTTGTGATTGGCCCTGATTCCGGTGCAACACCTGAGCTGATTAGGGATGGCAGGACCGGTTATCTTTATCATGCAGGAAGCCATGAGTCACTTGCAGAGAAGATCATGGAAGTCATAAACCATCCAGAACAGTCCAGAAAAATTGCAGAGGCCGGACAGGAATACGCACGAAAAATGTATACGAAGGAAAATAATTTCAAGCAGATTCAGGTGATCTACGAGGAAAGTCTGAGAAGAAAGTAATAAGACAGAGGGGTAAGGAAAATCGTGTATTATGCAGATGACGTTGTGAAGAAGCTGAAAAAAAGTGGACAGATTGCCATTTTCGGAGCAGGAATTATGGCCCGCGAAGTGGTGGCATGTTTACAGGAAGAACTATATCAAATCCATATAGAATGCTGCATGGTATCAGATTTAAAAGGAAACCCGGAAAATGTACTGGGGATACCGGTTCTTGATTTTGCCGGGGCAGAACCTATTTTACATAAGGATACGCTGATTCTGATTGCAGCAGTGGATAAACATTTGGTATCTATGCAGGAAAGCCTGTCCCAGCATGGCTATTTTAATGTAATTTCACTTACCTATGAAAAGGATCTATGGAGCCTGATCCGGGGAAATGTTTATCGGGAGAGCCGGCTGAAGCAGGGGCAACCTTATCTGACCCTTGAAGAAGAGTTGCAAACATCCGTGCTTCCATCTATTACGGAAGCACAGAAAAAAACGGCAGGAATTTACAGTGTCAGATGTCATGTAGACAGGAAAATTCAGGAAGATATGGCGCAGTATTCCTGGGAGATTCCGATCCAGGCAGGAGCGGCTCTGACAGAAGAACGCATCTGCAGGCTCTGTGACAACTGCGGAGAGAATATTTCGCATAAAAATAGGCAGTACTGTGAACTGACGGCATTGTATTGGATATGGAAAAATGATACTTCGGATTATGTGGGACTTGGGCATTATAGGAGGCATTTTGAAATCACGGAAAATCTGCTGGAAAAGCTAAAAGTTTCCGATATTGATGTGGTCCTGACGATTCCAGCCTATGTTTTTGATGGGGTAGGAAACGTATACAGACGAGACCACATATGGGAGGACTGGCTTATCATGATGGGGGCTATCCGTAAACTTTTTCCGGAATATACACAGGCAGCCAAAGAGCTGGAGGCAGGAAAGTTTTACTATGCCTATAACATGTTTATCATGCGGAGAGAAATTCTGGAGGACTATTGTGCCTGGCTGTTTCCGATCCTGTTTTACTGCGAGGAGCAATGCGCAGGAGATCGAGATGCATATCAGGGGCGCCATATCGGTTTCTTGGCAGAGCGCCTGATGTCCATTTATTTTCTGTATCATGAGAGAGAATACAAAATTGTCCATGCAAGAAAACACTTTGTAGAAAAATAGTGATAGGAATCAATATGTTTTCCGACAGGAAAATAATTCGGGAGAGAGACGGATGATATACTATGCAGCAGAGACAGTAGACGCGATGAGACAGAGCCAAAGCCTGGTGATCTTCGGAGCAGGACTTGTAGCATATGAAGTAGCATGCTGTTTAAAAGGGGAGCCGTACAAACTTAAAATCGACTGCTTTCTGGTATCCAGCCATGAGGGAAATCCATTGGAGATTTTAGGAATCCCGGTGGTTTCTTTGGAAGAGGCGGAATTTAAAGTAGGGAAAGAAGCATGGATTATCGTTGCGGTTATGGGAAAACACATGCCATCCATCTGTGAGACACTGCATTGTTATGGTTATCCCCGCATCCTTCCCCTTGCATTTGAAAGTGATCTTTGGAGCCTGATCCAGGGAAATTATTATGGGACGCTCCGGGAAAAAAGTGGAAAAGTATACAAAATGCTAGAGAAGGAGCTACCGAAAGAACTACCTGCAAATCCAGAAGGAGACGCAAACTGGTCGGCAGACAGAACTTCTATACGGGTTTATTCAGCCAGGTGTCATGTTGACCGGGAACTGAAGGAGAATCTTTCCCGGTATGACTGGGAGATTCCGGTTCAGGTGGGGGCAGCACTGACAGAAAAACAAATCTGTGAAATCCGCGACGACCAGGGCGAACATATTTCATATAAGAACGGGCAGTATTGTGAGCTGACAGCGTTATACTGGATTTGGAAAAATGACCGCTCAGATTATGCGGGACTGTGCCATTATCGGAGACATTTTGAAGTGAACCGGAAAATACTTGAAAGACTGGCACGTTCCGATATTGATGTGGTATTAACAATTCCAATTCTGAATTTTCCCAGTGTTGGAGACGTGTATCGGTACGACCATTCGGGAGAAGATTGGGATGTAATGATGCAGGCAGTTCATGTCCTGGAGCCGGATTATGAGGAGACGGCGCTAAAACTGCAGAATGGGAACTTTTATTATGGCTATAATATGCTGATAGCCCGGAAAAAGATTTTGGACGCGTATTGTGAGTGGCTGTTTCCTATCCTTCAGTATTGCGAAAAATACTGTGGAAAGAAAGACGGGGGATATCAGGGGCGTTATATCGGATTCTTAGCAGAACGGCTTATGGGAATTTATTTTCTACATCACGAAAAGGAATATAAGATTGTGCATGTGAGGAAGCACTTTGCGGAGTGAAGGGGTATGGAAGAGATCTATCCCCTGCCGTATAAGATGTTTAAAAAGTCCGGCGAATAAATGTCAATAGATAAAAGAAAAAAACAGCGCCCATTGATACAAGTTATAGTTTTGATTCACATTTCCTCAGATAGTAATCACGGAATATCAGATTTTATTAGATTCAAATTTACCAGACCGTTTTACTGCCGGATCAAGGCCAAGGTAAGCAAAAAGCCGCTTTGGCTTTGAAAAAGCAGAAAAATCGTCAATCTCTCCTAGCAACGTTTTTTATTTCTGTTGAATGGTTTTTAACATTAGTAAAAATTTTTCTCCAGCCTCTAATAATGCAGAAAGCATATAACTTTTGTTACATTGAATAATAGGCAAACAGTCAAGTGTAACCATTCCCATATGTAATAAATGAGTGCTATACACTAAATAGCCCCGAGCCTTGCTCTGCCCGCACATGCAATCATCATATGCGCTTTCTTTTAGCAAAACCATTGTGTGCTGTTTCACAGCGCCATATTCAGTCAAGGAATATTTTCATGTGCTCCTTTAAATCATGTCAGTAAACAGCAGAAATCTATACGATACCATCGGTTCTTACTAATTCCTTATAGAGCTTTTCAAAATCATCTTTTATTACACAATAGTCGACCGTAGCCCCCCCAGTTCATCAACAGTGCTCATGATTTTATTTACGGTATTTTCAGTGGCTTGTGGATTGCATAATTCAAAGGAAATATATTCCCAGATTTCATCAAGGTCGTTCTGGGATTCCGGGGAATAGTGGATGCTATTCTTCATTTACCTTTGCCCGGAAATGCGCTTTCACATCCGAGGACGAAAGCCATCCCTTTTCCTCTCCTGATTTTTTCCCTTTTGCAAGCTCACCTATAAGTTTCAGAGTTGCCTGTGTTTTTTCATAGTCCTGCATGTCAATGATTGCATAGCGCCCACGCCCATTTTGGGTAAGAAAGACCGGTGCGCCCACAGATACATCACGGAGCACGTCACTGTAATTTCTCAAATCAGAGATTGGTTTGATATTTGGCATAATCGCATTCTCCTTTTCTGTCCTTAGTATATCCTAGTTTGATGTAAAATTCAACAGCATATTTTTTATAAAAATCAAGGCAGATTGTCGATGAATGCAGATCAGAACTGTAATTTAGAAAAAACGATTTCCAAATCATCATAGATATTTACTTTTATGGTATCGTTAAGAGAATAAATCGCAGGTGCCGCATCGTGTTCCATATCATAGACCAGAATGATTTGCTTTATAGGATCAACAATCCAATATTCCCGTACACCGGCTTCCCGATACAAAGAAAGCTTGGTATAGTAGTCCATGACCCTGCTGCCAGGGGATACGATTTCGATGATCCAGTCTGGTGCTCCGTGACATCCATGTTCATCCAGCTTATCTTTATCACAGATTACAGAGATATCCGGTTCCAGATATTTGGAATCATCCGCACACAAAAATACGGCAAAGGGAGCAATATTGACTTCACAGGTTCCATTGCTGAGATTGATATATTCCCTGATCGTTGCAAAGAGTTCCCCAGCAATGCGCTGATGTGTTCTGGTAGGTGGAGTCATATTGTAGATGTGTCCATCAATCAACTCTGCCCTGCTGCCTTCCGGCAGGCTGTAAATATCATTAAGCGTATAAAGCTTTTCATGTCTTGGCACTGATGCCATAGCAGCATCCCTCCTAATATTCTGATTCTTTTTCCTGCTCCATGTTGCTATTATACATTGTTGAATAGAAAAGATAAAGTGATTTCTATAAGGAATGGCAAATAAAGTTGTCATTTCCTATAGCCTGTACAGGGGTGAATTCGATTATTATATGACTCGGTCACAGAGAAAGGATATTGACAGCTGGTTCCCTGTGAAGCTCTTCTTAACAGAACAGATAGAGCCCAAAAGCGGAGGGCTATGATTATAAACAGATTGTTTTGAGATACGCGGCAAGAGAAAAATTCATGAGATTGGTTTATCAGGAAATTTTACAGAAGATTATAATGGAATCCAAATGCACTGCTTGATTTTCTCCTGTCCGCTATGGTAGAATAAGGAAATAGTAAATTGAATATGTTTTTGAATACAAGTTACCAGCGATGGGATGACAATAGATGATTTTTTCGACGATTGGATACGCCTGTATATATGAGAGCCTTGGGGAACAGTGGATCAGCTCCCTGTCAATCAGTGGATCGTTTCACTTTTCAGAGAAAGTTGACCGGAAATGAGAGTTTAGCAAAGTAACCATCCTGCGCCCACAGGTGAGCATGCCACCAGGAATGAAAGTAGTTAAGACGCATTAAGTATCCCTGAATCGATGCCGCCTATCGGCGGCGGACTTTCATAATAAACCCCAAAGTGTTTTGCGTTTACACAAAACCTTGTCATCCTGATTGACAGGGAAGTGATAGTATCAAATATTTTATGGAGGTGTCAGAAATGAATTACGACAAAAAGCTCTTTATCAAACACCTACAGGGTATGGTTCAGATCCCGACGGTGTCAAGCGCTGACCCGGAAAAAACCAGAGTGGAAGAATTTTTAAAGCTCCACGCATATCTGGAAGAGGCCTATCCTCTGCTTCACAAGACGTTTAAAAAGGAGATAATCGGAAAATGCGGCCTTCTTTACACCTGGAAAGGGACGGGCCAGTCAGGAAAGCTTCCGCTTCTGATGGCAGCGCACCAGGATGTGGTTCCGGAGGGCGATCATTCCATGTGGAAATACCCGCCGTTTTCCGCACATGTAGATGAGGATGGAGTAATGTGGGGCCGTGGATGTACCGACTCCAAGTGCAACATGCAGGCTTACATGGATGCTCTGGAAATGCTGATTGCCGATGGCTTTGTGCCGGATTATGATATCTACCTGGCGTTTGGATATAATGAGGAGATCATGGGAGGTCCCGGAGCCGCCTGCCAGATCATGCATGATGAGCTGAAAGAGAGAGGCATCGAATTTGGCATGGTAATCGACGAGTGCGGCGGTATCTCTGAGATTGACGGAAAGCTGGTGGCAACGATTGTTACGTGCGAGAAGGGCTATGCCGACTACGAATTCTGTGTTGAGGATGCAGGCGGACATTCCGCGTTCCCACCGGTACATACGGCTCTTGGTAAGATTGGAAATGCCGTATGGCAGTTGGAAAATCACCGCATGGAAGCGAAGCTCACAGCCCCGGTCATTGAGGAAATGAAGGCACTGGCTCCCTTTACGCCGGGCCGTCTCGGCGAGCTTTACCGCGATCCAAAGGCCAACTGGGAAGAGCTGAAAGCGCTTGCCGAAACCGATAAAAAGGTCAATCAGATGGTGCGCACAACGACAGCGGCCACAATGGCGGCAGGAAGCGACCAGGCCAATATTTTACCGGAACGGGCGACCGTTGTTACGAACAGCCGCCTTCTGCCGGGTGAGACGTTAGAGGATCTGGAAGCACATTTTGCCAAGGTACTTCCGGAGGAAGTCAAGGTACGCCTGATTAAGGGCCACAACCCGCCTGCAATTTCGACGACGGACAGCTACGGGTATCGCCTGTTGACAGAGATTTTTACCGGGAAATATCCGGGGATTACAGTCATGCCGTCTATGCTGGCCGGCGGCACAGATTCCAGATATTACTGTGATCTGACTCCGACGAAGAGTGTTTACCGTGTAACGGGTATCAAACACAGTGACAGGACTGCCGGAGCCCATCAGGTCAATGAGCATATTGACTGCAACATGATTCCTGATAATGTGGATTTCTATGTGCGGATTTTCAAAGGGTATGGGGCAGCGAAATAGGAGATGTGCGAAATGCGGGAAGCCTTGGCGGGCCTCCCGCATTTCTATTTCCCGGTACGCAGAACAATCTGCCAAAGGGAAAGCATTCTGTATATACTCTGCATAGATATGACAGAGACGGCTGTTTCCTGCAAAACGGGGACAGAATTACTGTGAAAGTCCATCGCTGCAGGCGATCTAAGATCAGGTATGCCAAATGTGCCTGGATTCCTTTCATTCATGGCGGCGTACTCACCTGCGGGCGCCTGAAAACTTACTGCGTCAGCGTATTATGTACAATTTCCCCATCAATAATCGTCATGCGGCAGAGTGTCGTATTATGCAGCGGATTACCGTCAAAGATAGCGATATCTGCATCCTTCCCTGCCTCGAGGGATCCAATGCGGTCCTGCAGATTCAGTACTTCCGCCGGATAAATGGTAAGGCCCTTCATGGCATTTTCCTCGGACAGTCCGCGTCTTGTGAGCAATCCGACTTCGTATGGCAGCCATTCAGTCTGACTTCCGGTGTCGGCAGTGAGACATACTTTCACACCAGCGTCGGTCAGGAGTCCGGCATTTTCCAGCTTCAAATCCCATACCTCCTGTTTGACAGGCCCCAGAAGCAGCGGGCCGACCACGCAGGTAAGGTGATTTTCTGCGATTACATCACGGATTTTGTATCCTTCCGTCGCATGTTCCAGTGTGAAATCGAGTCCGAATTCCTTACCGATGCGGATTGCTGTCATGATATCGTCCGCGCGGTGGCAGTGGATACGGACTCTCTGCTCACCCCGGACGACCTTTACGAGGGCATCGAGCTTAAAGTCCGGTTCCGGAGCTTTCTCCTGATTTTCTTCGGCACGTTTCAGCTTATCGGAATAATTTTTGGCTTTGTATAAGGTCTCACGCAGCAGTGCAGCAGTCCCCATACGTGTCCACGGCATTCTTTTCTGCTCCAGACCATGAAAACGTTTCGGATTTTCTCCCAGCGCAAACTTCATTGCCTCGGTTCCGGAAATTATCATTTCCTCGGCGGTGTGGCCTTTTAATTTCATAGCAACGCCCAGGCCGCCAATGATATTTCCGGAACCCGGCTGTGTGTATACTGTGGTAAATCCGGCATTTTTGACAGGCTCGATCGCCCAGTCCCACGGATTGATTGCGTCCAGTGCGCGAACCTGCGGAGTGATGGGGTCAGAGCCTTCGTTGCCGTCCATGCGCGGGCCTGGATTCATCCTTGGCTCACAGAAGTTACAGATGTGCGTGTGGCAGTCAATGAGGCCAGGGGTGATATATCCGCCTTTGGCGTCAATGACGTCTGCACCCTCCGGAATCACGAGATTTTCCCCGACCGCCGTGATTTTCCCGGAATCCATAAGAACCGTACCGGATTCCAGTACGCCGTTTGTGATGGTTAATACCTTTCCGTTTGTGATAGCAAGCAATGCGATACCCTCTTTCTTTTTGTTTTATGAATGCAGGCAGGAACAATGCAGATGGAATGCAGGCCTGCGCAGCATTGGATCATAGTGTGCTTGTCAATCTGATTATATCATTGGAACGATATGGTTGTAAAGCGAATGGTGGAAGATTCTTCCCTGCCCCTTGACAGGAAAAGCCAATTATGATAAATTATCTACCAGTGAAATACGCTGACGGGGAGTAGTAGGAACCGGAGGGAATACAGAGAGCCGCCGTGTGGTGCGAGGCGGATTCCGGAGGGCTTTGAACTCGCCCCTGAGTAGCTTGCTGAAGGAACGCAGTCCATTCAGGAATGTGTTTTGTGTAGGCAATGCCGGCCCGGCCGTTACCCGGTAATGAGAGCATACAATTCGTATGAAATAGAGTGGTACCGCGTGAGAAGCAAGCCCCCACGTCTCTATATTTGAGATGATGAGGGGCTTTTTTATGATTTCACAGAAACCCTGCCTGCGCCCGCAAGCAGGCTGCCATGAATGATAGTAATGTAGGCACTTTGGCATCCCTGAATTTATGCGGCTTTTCTGCGGCAGACATTTATGGAAACCCTGCCTGCGCCCACAGGCAAGCAGACAATCATAATAATGTTGCCCTGAAATACAGGGCATGAGGATTTTCAGTGAAATCAGGCTTTCCGGCGTGCTTACGCCGTGAGACAGGCAGGTACGACCGCAGGCGTCCTTTTGTCTGCGGAGAGGTACAAACAGGAAAAGAAATGGAGGAATAACGTCATGGCGCAGTATAACCATACAGCGATTGAGAAGAAATGGCGCGAGAACTGGCAGAAGAATCCGATCAATGTAAACGACGGCAAGAAAGAAAAGTACTATTGTCTGGACATGTTTCCGTATCCGTCCGGAAGCGGGCTTCATGTGGGGCACTGGAGGGGCTATGTGATCTCCGATGTCTGGAGCCGTTACCAGCTCCTTAAGGGGAAATACGTGATTCATCCGATGGGCTGGGACGCGTTCGGGCTTCCGGCAGAGAATTACGCGATCAAGATGGGGATCCACCCGGCTGTTTCCACGGCTTCCAATGTGGAAAATATCAAGAAGCAGATCAACCAGATTGCGGCCATCTATGACTGGGATATGGAGGTCAATACAACGGATCCCGGATTTTACAAATGGACGCAGTGGATTTTTGTACAAATGTTTAAGAAAGGACTGGCTTACGAGAAGGAATTCCCGATCAACTGGTGTCCTTCCTGTAAGACCGGCCTGGCGAATGAGGAGGTCGTAAACGGCTGCTGTGAGCGCTGCGGCACGCCCGTGACGAAGAAGAATCTCCGCCAGTGGATGTTAAAGATTACGGCTTATGCAGAGCGCCTGTTAAATGACCTCGATAAGCTTGACTGGCCGGAGAAGGTCAAGAAGATGCAGACAGACTGGATCGGCAAGTCCTACGGCGCGGAAGTGGAGTTTAAGCTGGAGGGCAGAGAGGACAGCATTACGGTTTATACGACAAGACCGGATACGCTTTACGGCGCAACCTTTATGGTACTGGCTCCGGAGCATGAGATGGCGAAAGGGCTGGCAACGGACGAGACGCGGGAGGCGGTTGAGAAATACATTTTTGACGCTTCCATGAAATCGAACGTGGACCGTTTGCAGGATAAGGAGAAAACGGGTGTATTTACCGGTTCCTATGCAATCAATCCTTTAAGCGGCGCTAAAGTTCCGGTGTGGTTGTCGGATTATGTACTGGCAGACCACGGAACGGGCGCAATTATGTGCGTACCGGCGCATGACCAGCGTGACTTTGATTTTGCCAAGAAGTTTGACCTTCCGATTATTCAGGTCATTGCCAAAGACGGCAAGGAGATTGAAAATATGACGGAGGCCTATACAGAGGCGAGCGGTCTCATGATTCATTCCGGAGAATGGAACGGAATGGAGTCTGCGGTTTTGAAAAAGGAAGCGCCGCTTATGATCGAGGCCAGAGGGCTCGGTAAAAAGACTGTGAGCTATAAGCTGCGTGACTGGGTATTTTCGCGTCAACGCTACTGGGGTGAGCCGATTCCGATCATCCACTGCGAGAAGTGCGGAAATGTCCCGGTGCCGGAGGAGGAGCTTCCCCTGACGCTTCCGGATGTGGAGAGCTATCAGCCTACGGGTACGGGCGAGTCACCGCTTGCAGCTATTGATGAGTGGGTGAATACGAAATGTCCGTGCTGCGGCGGGCCGGCAAAGCGCGAGACGAATACGATGCCGCAGTGGGCTGGTTCCTCCTGGTATTTCCTGCGCTATGTGGACAGTAAAAATGATAAGGAGCTCGTTTCCAAAGAGAAAGCCAACAAGTACTTGCCGGTGGATATGTATATCGGCGGTGTAGAGCATGCGGTGTTACACCTTCTGTATTCGAGATTCTACACAAAGTTCCTCTATGATATTGGCGTGGTGGATTTTGATGAGCCGTTTGCCAAGCTCTTTAACCAAGGTATGATTACTGGTAAGAACGGTATTAAGATGAGTAAATCCAAGGGAAATGTCGTTTCCCCGGATGACTTGGTACGTGATTACGGCTGCGATGCTCTTAGGATGTATGAGCTGTTTGTGGGCCCGCCGGAGCTTGACGCAGAGTGGGACGACAGGGGAATCGAGGGCGTGGCAAGATTCTTAAACCGTTTCTACAATCTGGTGATGGAGAACAGCAGCAAAGATGTGAAAGAAACAAAGGAAATGGTGAAGCTCCGCCATAAGCTGATCTATGATATTGAGACAAGATTTAACCAGTTCAGCCTCAATACCGTTGTTTCCGGTTTCATGGAATATAATAATAAGCTGATTGACCTGGCAAAGACCGCGGGCGGCATTGACAGGGAGACACTTAAGACATTCGTGATTCTGCTGGCTCCCTTTGCCCCGCATCTGGGTGAAGAGCTGTGGAGAGAACTGGGCGGTACAGACAGTGTGTTCCACGAGAACTGGCCGGAGTGCGACGCGGAAGCCATGAAGGACGATGAGATTGAGATCGCCGTCCAGGTAAACGGAAAGATGCGCTGTGTCATTACGGTTCCGGCCGATATTTCAAAGGAGGACGCGCTTTTTGCAGGCCGTGAGGCTGTAAAAGGAAAGCTTTCCGGAAATATCGTGAAGGAAATCTATGTTCCCGGGAAAATCATTAATATTGTAGTGAAATAGCGGATGCGGGATGTGACATCTGCCGGAGGTACACAGTCCCTTCGCGGCCTCAGACAGCACACTCACCAGCGGGAGCAAGAAGGTTACTATGAAAGTCTCGCCGCTATTAGGCGGCATAAATTCAGGTATGCCCAATGCGCTTTAACTACTTTCATTCCTGGTGGAGCGCTCACTCGTGGGCGCAGGAAGCTCCATTGGAAATATAAGATAAAGCAACAGCCCGGTCGTGGGAAAAAGGGACCGGGCTGTCGTGTGGTATGGGAGGGGAATGCCTCCCTTCCGGAAGTTTGAGTTGCATTTTACCGTTTTTTTTTGTATACTGTTTCTGGAAGATTTTTGTAACATGGTTGATGAGAGTCAGATAGGAGGCTTTTGGATTGGCAGGCAGCAATACAAAGAAAAAAAACACAGCAGCTTCCGGCTCGAAGAAAAAGACGCAGGGAAAGGCAGCCAGCAAAGCCGGGCAGCAGGATGCAGGCTTTTTACAGTCAGAGGCGGCGATCCTCGGCATATTTGCCATATGCGTCTTTTTGTTTTGCAGTAATTTCCATATTTGTGGTATGTTTGGCAATATGTTAAGCCAGGTGATGCTGGGCGTTTTTGGCAGTATCGGGTATGTGGCGCCTGTGCTTTTGTTCGCGGGCATGGTTTTTTACATCTCGAACCGGGGGAATATTCGGGCTGTTTATAAAATGCTGGCAGTTGAAGTGATTTTACTCGTGTTCTGCGGGCTGGCACAGCTTATGTTTGGAGGCGGATACCAGGAGGGGCAGACGCTTAAAGATATTTATCTGGCAGCCGGAGAAAAGGGAGTGGGCGGCGGCGTGATCGGCGGTGTCCTGGTTCTGGTACTGCACACGGCGTTGGGAACAGTCGGCGCTTATCTGGTGCTGCTTCTGTGTCTGATCATCTCTCTTGTCTGTATTACGGAGAAATCGTTCCTTTCCTTTGTGGAACGCGGTAGTAAGAGAGCGTACCGGTACGCGAAGGAAGACTATGACAGACGCAGGGAAGTCCGTGACATGAAACGCGAGGAGAGCCGGGCTCTCAGGGAAGAAAAGAGGATTTCCGGAGTCAACCTGCAGTCTACAAAGATCAGTGAGCAGGAACGGATGGTTTTGCAGGAGACGCCATATCCGCGGGAACAGGCGGGTAACGGAATGTTGGAGACAAAAGGGCGGAAACGGTCCATGTATCCGGAATCTGCCAGTGTGCCATTTGATATGGTACAGGAGGCGGAACCAGCTGGCGGGGAGTATGTGGACGAACCGCGCCAGGATCCGGCGGATGTATTTAAAGGAAAGATTACAATGAGCGGGAAAGCGCCGGAAGAGGACGTCGTGCCGTTTGACGAGGATACCCCGGCGGAAACTTACCGGCAGGACGAGGATGTATTCGTAAGCCGCGACAGTAAGGCGTTTGAGGAAATGGATGTGTTCCCTGAATGGAACGTGATTTCCGGCGGCACAAAAGAAGCGGGTGAAAAAACGAAACACAGGCAAAGAACCGCTCCTGATAATTCAGCCATATCTGATGACAAGCCGGCTGTGCCGGATGCTGTATTTGCGTCCAAAATTTCGGTCATGTCCGATGACCGGTCTGTGCCTGACAGTTCTGTTATGTCTGGTGGTTCACCTGTATTGGGTAAGTCAGCGATGCCGGATGCCATGTCTGTGTCCGGAATTTCGTCTTTGCGCAGTGACGTACCTGTGTCCGGCAATCCGGTGATATCCGGCGCTTCCTCTGTACCCGGCAGTTTGTCCGTATCCGGTGCTTTACCGGAGCTAGACCATTTGCCCATGCCGGATGCGGGATTTGACGTTGTTTCTGACAAGGAGAACATGCCAAACGCCTCTGATATGACAGCGCGCGGGGACATGGTTTCCAGATGGAATGAGGAGTCAGATAGTGGCGGGACAGATCTGCTCCTTAAGAAGATATACGGGGATGACTCCGATTTTGAGGATTTATTGTCTGAGGATGAGAGCGGGAGCAAGGAGGCATACCGGACCGCAGCCGATTCCGGAAACGGGGGAGGCGTTGGGCCACAGTATCATGTATCAGAACACGGAAGGGAAAGCCGGGAATCTGGAAGAAGTTCTTCGCATTCCCGTTTTGACGAGCTTGATACAGAGCCGTATGCAGAGACAGAGGAATACTGGGAGCCGGCAGCCGGCCCGGTTGCTCCAGCGCCGTCAGTGCCGCTATCTGTACCCAAAACAGAATCCGGTGGTTCTGCTGCCGGTTCTGCTATCCGCAGGGATGCGGGAATAGAAGAGAGGAAAGCCGTGGTAACGGCTTCCGGCAAAGTGATTGAAACGGATACAGAGGAGATAATAAAGAAAAAGGCAGAGAAACGCAGGCAGGAGGCGGAAGCCAGAGAGGCTGCGGAATCTGTCCGGGCGGATGCGGTGCGGGCATTAAAACCGCAGATGAAACCGAAAAGGCCGTACCAGATTCCCCCGATTCACCTCTTGACGAGGGGAAGTGCGGCGGAAAATCCCCAGTCGGAGAAAGAATTTAAAGAGACGGCCATCAAGCTTCAGCAGACATTGCGCAATTTCGGTGTCGGTGTTACGGTCACGAACATCAGCTGCGGGCCGACAGTGACGCGATACGAACTGCACCCGGAGCAGGGGGTTAAGGTCAGCAAGATTGTGTCTCTGGCAGACGACATCAAACTGAATCTGGCAACGCCGGATATCCGTATTGAAGCCCCAATCCCGGGTAAGGCGGCCGTGGGAATCGAAGTTCCGAATAAGGTGAACAGTATTGTATACCTGCGGGAGCTTTTGGAAAGTGAGGAGTTCAGAAAGCATTCCTCCCGCCTGGCATTTGCGGTGGGAAAGGATATCGGCGGGCAGGTGATTGTGTCGGATCTTGCAAAAATGCCGCACCTTTTGATTGCCGGGCAGACCGGATCCGGAAAATCCGTGGGAATCAATACGATGATTATGAGCCTGATCTACCGCGCATCGCCGGAGGACGTTAAATTAATTATGATTGATCCGAAGGTGGTGGAGCTTTCGATTTATAATGGGATTCCGCATCTTCTGATTCCTGTGGTGACGGATCCGAAGAAGGCAGCCGGGGCTTTAAACTGGGCAGTGGCAGAAATGATGGAACGTTATAATAAATTTGCCGCTTCCAATGTCCGGGATTTGAAGGGATATAATGCGAGGGTGAAAACGCTGGCGGACCGCGGCGATGTGCCGCCGGAGGAGATTCCGGCCAAGCTGCCGCAGCTCGTGATTATTATCGACGAGCTGGCAGATTTGATGATGGTGGCTTCCAACGAGGTAGAGGACGCGATCTGCCGTCTGGCTCAGCTGGCACGTGCGGCAGGGATCCATCTGGTGATTGCCACACAGAGACCGTCGGTCAACGTAATTACAGGTGTGATTAAGGCAAATGTACCTTCAAGAATTGCTTTTTCTGTGGCTTCCGGCGTGGATTCGCGGACGATTCTTGATATGAACGGGGCAGAAAAGCTGTTGGGGAACGGCGATATGCTGTTTTATCCGTCAGGGTATCCAAAGCCGGTGCGCGTCCAGGGGGCATTTGTATCAGATGGAGAGGTATCCGCTGTCACGGATTTCCTGAAGGAACAGAATGAGGATAACGAATATGATACAGATGTTGAAAAGAAGATGAGTATGCAGCCTTCCGCGGCAGGGGCAGCGGGACAGAATGAAAGGGATGCGCTGTTTGCGGACGCCGGGAGGTTTATCATCGAAAAGGACAAGGCCTCAATCGGGATGCTGCAGAGGATGTTTAAGATCGGGTTTAACCGGGCGGCCAGGATTATGGATCAGCTGGCCGAGGCCGGGGTGGTCGGAGAAGAGGAAGGGACAAAGCCCAGGAGAGTGCTGATGTCGATGGGGGAGTTTTCAGAGTTTTTAGAGTCATAGATATCTGCTGTTTCTTTCATGGCTTAACAGGCTTTTGAGTTTAATGTTTCCCGTTTCAATGCCTGATCCGGGTCGTGGATACTGATATGGGACTCGATTTAAATGTAGGATTTGCTGGCGTTGTCCAGGGAATTGCTCTGGCAGCAGTTGCCTGGCATTGTATGTATGATAAGAGAGGAGAAAAGGGATGAAAACAGACATCGAAATCGCTCAGGAGACGAGAATGCTTCCGATTAAGGAGGTAGCTGCCGGTTATGGGATTTCCGAGGATGATCTGGAGCTTTATGGTAAGTATAAGGCGAAGATTACAAGTGAGCTTTGGGAGAGGATTCAGGGGAAGCCGGACGGGAAGCTGGTGCTGGTGACAGCGATCAATCCGACTCCTGCCGGGGAGGGAAAAACGACGACGAGTATCGGTCTTGCGCAGTCTTTGACAAAGGCGGGCAAGACAACGATGCTGGCGCTTCGTGAACCGTCTCTGGGGCCGTGTTTTGGTATTAAGGGAGGCGCTGCCGGGGGCGGATACGCACAGGTAGTGCCGATGGAGGACCTGAATCTTCATTTTACAGGTGATTTCCATGCCATCACAACGGCCAACAATCTGCTGGCCGCGCTTTTGGATAACCATATCCAGCAGGGCAACGCGCTGGGGATTGATACGCGGCAGATTCTCTGGAAGCGCTGCCTGGACATGAATGACCGGGCGCTAAGGAATATTGTGGTCGGTCTGGGAGCTAAGGCAGATGGCGTGGTGCGCGAGGATCATTTCGTAATTACCGTAGCTTCGGAGATTATGGCGATTCTCTGCCTGGCAAATGATATGGAAGATTTAAAAGAACGTCTTGGACGGATTATTGTCGCATATAATTTTGCAGGAGAACCGGTGACAGCAAACGATCTGAATGCGGTGGGTGCGATGGCCGCGCTTCTTAAGGATGCACTGAAACCGAACCTGATCCAGACACTGGAGCATACAGGTGCTCTGGTACACGGCGGGCCTTTCGCCAATATTGCACATGGCTGTAACAGTGTGATGGCGACGCGCACAGCCTTAAAGCTGGCCGAAATCACTGTGACAGAGGCCGGCTTCGGCGCAGATCTGGGAGCAGAAAAGTTCTTTGACATTAAATGCCGGAAGGCAGGGCTGAAACCGGATGCCGTGGTACTTGTGGCAACGGTGAGAGCCTTAAAATATAATGGCGGCGTTCCAAAGGATTCCCTTTCCGAAGAGAACCTGGAGGCTCTGAAAAAGGGCATTGTGAATCTGGAAAAGCACATTGAGAATATCCAGAAATACCATGTCCCGGTCGTGGTGACACTGAATTCCTTCCTCACCGACACGCAGGCAGAATATGAGTTTATCAGGAATTTCTGTGAGGAAAGAGGTTGTGAATTCGCATTGTCCGAGGTATGGGCAAAGGGCGGAGACGGCGGTATGGAGCTGGCAGAAAAGGTGATAAAGACTCTGGAGACCAAAGAGAGCCACTTTGCGCCATTATATGAGGACAGCCTGGGAATTGCAGAGAAGATTGAAACGATCGCCAAAGAGATTTACGGCGCCGGTAAGGTGACGTATTCGCCTGCTGCGAAAAAGGCCATTGCCAAGATTACGGAGATGGGCTTTGGCAGCTGTCAGGTCTGCATGGCAAAGACGCAGTATTCCCTGTCGGATGACCAGACGAAGCTTGGCTGTCCGGAAGGCTTTGATTTGACGGTACGCGACGTCTATGTGAGCGCAGGCGCCGGGTTCGTGGTGGCTTTGACCGGTGCGATCATGACAATGCCCGGCCTTCCGAAGAAGCCTGCGGCGGACAATATTGACGTGGACGGCAGCGGAAAGATTACCGGTTTGTTCTAGCATATTGTCCGGCAGATAACCTGACGGGACACGTAAGTGATTTGGAGGGATTCTTTTTGGACAGATGGGCCGGCATGAAGGCAGTATGGGAAACGCAGTAATCCGCGTTTCTTTGAGAATCAGTACCCGGTGCGAATCTTTTTGGGAGCAAAACGGCTTTTGACAGGTTCGCGCCGGGATTTGTCCCCTGAATAGGTATCTGTATATGCAGGACAGGGCCTTGAAAGGGAAGAGCAGCCGCGGCTGGCGGTTCGGCCTGTGGAGGCCGGGGGGCTTTTAGGAAAAGACGCCGGCAGCAGGTTTTTCACAGAGCTGTGAGGGAGAGAAGCAGATGAAGATTGGTGAGTGGCTGGAACGGCTGGAGTACGAGCTGATACAGGGGAGTCTGGAAGCTGAGGTGGATGAGGTAATCTATGATTCCCGAAAGGCGCGGGAAAATTCTGTTTTTGTATGTATCTGTGGCAGCACGAGAGATTCCCACAGCTTTATTCCGGAGGTGCTCGCGGCAGGCTGCCGTGTGTTTGTGACAGAGCGTGAGGTTTCAGTGCCGGAAGATGTAACGGTTCTTCGCGTTGCAGACGGCCGCACGGCTCTGGCAGGGCTTTCGGCGGCCCGGTTCGGGTATCCGGCCGAGAAGCTGGTGACGATTGGAATTACAGGGACCAAGGGCAAGACCACGACGAGCTATATGGTGAAGGAAATTCTGGAGGCTGCCGGGAAAAAGACCGGACTCATTGGCACCAACGGCGCCGTGATTGGGGGGAAGCATTACCCCACGGTCAACACGACTCCGGAATCGTATGTGGTACAGGAGTATTTTGCCGCTATGGTGGAGGCCGGATGCGAATATGCTGTGATGGAGGTTTCTTCCCAGGCGCTAAAACTTCACCGTGTGGACGGGATTTTTTATGATTACGGGTTATTTACGAACCTGTTTCCTGACCATATCGGCCCCAAGGAACATGAGGACTTTGAGGAATATCTGTATTATAAATCGAGACTTCTTACGATCTGCCGGACCGGTGTTGTCAACTGCCTGACGGAGCATTACAGTGAGATAGTCCGCGACGCGAAATGCCGCCTGTACACATACGGGCTGGAAACAGCGGCGGATTTTTGGGGCGATGCGATTCATTATGCCGCAAATCATGAGTTTGTGGGCATTGAATTTGATATGCACGGCCTCATGAACGGCCGGGTACGCGTGGGTATACCGGGAAAATTTAATGCGGACAATGCACTGGCTGCGCTGGCAGTCTGTTCTCTGGCGCTTTCCGGTCATGGAAACAGCCGGCCCGTGGGGCAGGAGGGGCTGCTTTCGGCGTTGGAGCATGTACGTGTCAACGGGAGAATGGAGCTTGCCTACGTTTCCAGAGTCTGCAGCGTGATTATCGACTATGCGCATAACGCGGTCAGCATGGAAAGCCTGCTTTCCACGCTGCGTGACTATCATCCGAAACGCCTGGTATGCGTATTCGGCTGCGGAGGCAACCGGGCGAAGGAGCGCCGGTATTCGATGGGGGAGATCGGCGGTAAAATGGCGGATCTGTGTGTGCTGACAGCAGACAATCCGCGTTTTGAGAAAAATGAAGATATCATCAAAGACATCGAGACGGGAATCGGGCGCACAGACGGAGCGTACATCGTGATTCCCGACAGGAGGACGGCAATCATTGAGACCATCCGCAACGCAGAGACAGGAGATATGATCGCCATCATCGGCAAGGGGCACGAGGATTATCAGGAAATCGAAGGGGTACGCCGCCATTTTCTGGACAGGGAAGTGGTGGAAGAGGCGGTCCGAAGCCTTGAGGGATAGATCGGAAAACATGCGGCAATGATGCAGTGCCGCAAAACGGCGCAAAGGAGACAGGGAGCGATGGAACATGTTACGGTAGCGGATTTACTGAAGGCGACAGGAGGGGTGCTGCTTGGCGGCAGTGCTGACGCGCCGGTGGAGGGGCATATCAGGCTGGATTCGAGAAAGGCCGGGGCAGGCGATCTCTTTGTGGCCCTGACCGGGGAACATGCAGACGGACACAACTATATTCCCCAGGTGGTGGAAGCGGGAGCAGCGGCCGTCCTTATGAGTAAAAAGACAGGAATGCCGCATGAGCCCGGTGTATCCGGAACGGAAGCGTGCGGACATACACCGCAGACCGCGCTCATTCTGGTTCATGATACCAGAGAGGCACTGCAGGATATCGGACGATATCTCCGCAGGCGGCTTACGCTGCCGCTTGTCGGTGTGACAGGCAGCGTGGGCAAGACGACGACGCGGGAAATCATTGCTGCTGCCCTTTCTGCTAGATACCGTACCTTTAAGACAGCGGCCAACTTAAACAGCCAGGTCGGTGTACCGGTCACGATTTCCGAGATATCCCAGGCAGATGAGATTGGAGTCATTGAGCTTGGCATGAGCGAACCGGGCGAAATGACGGTGATTGCGCAGATCGCACAGATTGATATGGCAGTGATTACCAATATCGGTATCACGCACATAGAGCAGCTCGGTTCAAGAGAGAATATTTACAGGGAGAAAATGGCCATTCAGGATGGATTAAAGAAGAATGGCATCCTGATTCTGAATGGCGATGACGATCTGCTGCGAAATGCCAGGGGAAAGGAAGGTGTGAGAACGGTTTATTACGGAACCGGGGAACACTGTGATTACAGGGCAGAGGAGATTACGCTCTCCGGGGGCAGGCCGGAGTTCACTGTTGTCTGTGAAAAAGGCTGCCGCAGAATCCGTCTGAATGCCCTGGGCCGCCATAATGTCATGAACGCGCTGGCAGCTATCGCTGTCTGCCTGGAATCTGGCATGACATTATCTGAGGCTGCGGAGGGGATTCTCTCATTCCGCGGCTTTAAAAACCGCCTGGAGCTCCTTGAGGGGGAACGTTTTACGATTCTCGACGATACATACAATGCCAGCCCGGCTTCTATGAAAGCAGCGCTTGATGTATTGATGGAGCTTCCGGGAAGCCGCCACATTGCCGTGCTGGCTGACATGAAGGAGCTGGGAGAGCGGGAGCGGGAAAGCCATTTTGAGGTCGGCTGCTATGCGGCAGGGTCCGGTGTTGACCTGGTGGCTGTACTTGGGCCGGCCTGCGCGGATCTGGCTGCCGGAATCCGGGAACATTCTCAGATCCCGGTGACGGAATTCCTGGATAAAGCAGCGCTTACGGCCTGGCTGGATACGACGCTATGCGATGGCGACTGCATCCTGTTTAAGGGATCGAATTCCATACGCTTGTTTGAAATATCTGCGCGCTATCTTGCAATGGCAGGGCAGGGAGGCCGGTGAATGGAGCCGGTCTATGCAGATGTAATCATTGATATCTCGGCCAGGAGTGTGGACCGGGCATTCCAATACCGGATTCCTCCAACGCTGTTGGAGCAGATCCATGTGGGCACACGCGTGCGGGTGCCTTTCGGCAAAGGGGATACAATGCGTCACGGCTTTGTGGTAGCGGTCACGAAGGAACCTGATTTCTCCCCGGAGAAGATAAAGGAGATCGCTGCCACAGAGGATGGAGCAGTTCCGATTCAGGATCAGATGCTCTGCCTGGCTGCCTGGATGAAATCGCGTTACGGTTCTACCATGAATCAGGCCTTAAAAACAGTCCTTCCCGTCAAGACAAAGGTGGCAGCCAGGGAGGAAAAAACGCTCTTAAGCCGCAGAAGCAAAGAGGAGCTTCAGGCGTTACTGAAAGAAGCCGGACAGAAAAAGTATAAGGCCCGGGTGCGCCTTTATAAAGCGCTTCTTGAGAATGAATCCCTTCCCTGGGGGCTTACGTCTCAGAAACTGGGGCTTACCATGTCCTCCTTAAAACCGCTTCTTGATAAAGGGATCATTGAAATCCGTACGGAGAAAAAGAGCTGCAGTCCGGTGCCTGGATATGAGACGGAACGCCAGATCGTCCCGTTAAACGGGGAACAGCAGAGAGCCGTGGACACAGTCCTGCAGGAATATGCGGCCGGTATCCGGAAAACATACCTTCTTTATGGCATTACCGGGAGCGGAAAGACAGAGGTTTACATGGAACTGATCGCCCATGTGCTTCATGTGGGACGGCAGGTGATCGTTCTTATCCCAGAGATTTCGCTGACATACCAGACCGTGATGCGTTTTTACCGGCGTTTTGGCGGCCGTATCGCTATCATGAATTCCCGGCTGTCTGCGGGAGAACGCTACGATCAGCTGGAACGCGCCGCCCGCGGTGAGATTGATATCATGATCGGCCCCCGTTCCGCTCTGTTTACGCCGTTTGAACGGCTTGGCCTTATCATTATCGACGAGGAGCACGAAGGCGCCTATCAGAGTGAGACTGCTCCGCGCTATCATGCCAGGGAAGTGGCAGCCATCCGGGCGCAGATGAATGGTGCGAGCCTGGTACTCGGCTCGGCCACCCCTTCACTTGAGAGCTTTTACCGGGCGCAGAACGGTGAGTACGCACTGCTTACTTTGACGAAACGCGCAAAGACAGCGAGCCGTCTGGCCCGTGTTCAGGTCGTGGATCTGAGGGCAGAGCTTGCAGACGGGAACCGTTCCATATTCAGCCGCCGCCTTTCCTCGTTCATAAAGGAACGGCTGGAAAAAAAGGAGCAGATTCTGTTATTTATGAACCGCAGAGGCTATGCGAATTTTGTCTCCTGCCGTTCCTGCGGTACTGCCATGCGCTGCC
The DNA here is from genome assembly GCA_009917545.1 of bacterium 1XD42-76. Classification (GTDB taxonomy): domain Bacteria; phylum Bacillota; class Clostridia; order Lachnospirales; family Lachnospiraceae; genus QZDW01. The sequence goes on along the minus strand of QZDW01000001.1, from coordinate 260,307 downwards.
CGCACTGTGATGTCAGCCTGACATACCATAAAGATGATAACCGTCTGAGATGTCACTACTGCGGCTTTGAGAGGCGGATGCCTGAGCGCTGTCCGGAATGCGGTTCGCCTTATATCGCGCCCTTTGGGACAGGGACACAGAAGCTTTCTGAGGCGGCGGAGCGTGCTTTTCCCGGAGCGCGTATTCTGAGGATGGATGCGGATACGACTGCCAGAAAAGGGGCGCACGAGGAGATTTTGCAGGCATTTGCCGAGGGGGAGGCGGACATCCTGATCGGTACGCAGATGATCGTAAAAGGGCATGATTTCCCACGTGTGACGCTGGTGGGGATTATGGCGGCAGATTTGTCACTTTATGCCCCGGATTTCCGCAGCGCGGAGAGGACCTTTGAGCTTTTAACACAGGCTTCGGGCCGGGCGGGCAGAGGAGAGCTTGCCGGGGATGTCGTGATTCAGACGTATGTTCCGGATCATTTCGCGATTACGGCCGCAGCTGCACAGGATTATATGCAGTTTTACAAACAGGAGCTTCTATACCGCCGGCTGATGGGCTACCCGCCGGCTGTGTGGCTTTTGAGCATTCAGATGTCCTCACGTGACGAGAAGGCGCTTTTAAGGGCTTGTGAGGATATGTCCGGTTATCTTGCGAAGCAGTTCGGCCTTGCGGGGCCGTCCTTCATCGGGCCGGTCCGTGCATCTCCATACAAAGTTAATGATATTTATAGAAAAATTTTATATATTAAGAATGAAAGATATGATATACTATTAAAGATCAGGGGCTGCGTACAGAAAAGAATGGAGGCAGCCGATCTGTACCGGAGGATTCTGGTTCAGTATGACCTGTAGAAAGGAAAAATGAGATGGCAATCAGGCAGATTAGGAAGATCGGGGATGAAATCCTGACAAAAGAAAGCAAGCCTGTGAAGGAGATGACAGAGCGTACCCTGGAGCTGATTGAGGATATGTTCGAGACCATGTATGAGGGAAACGGCTGCGGCCTGGCCGCCGTGCAGGTCGGGGTGCGCAAGCGCATAATTGTGATCGACGTGGACGACGGCAATCAGTATGTTCTGATTAATCCCGAGGTCGTGTGGACGGACGGGAGCCAGACCGGCCCGGAGGGCTGCTTAAGCGTCCCGGGGAAAAGCGGACAGGTCACAAGACCGGAGCGTGTGCGTGTGAAAGCGCTCAATGAGAAGATGGAGGAGTATGAGATCGGGGGAGAAGGCCTTCTGGCCCGATGCCTTTTGCATGAGTGCGACCATCTTGACGGCAGGCTCTACGTGGATCTGGTAGAGGGAGAGCTTACGGATGCCGATCTGGGAGAGGATGAAGCGTAGTATGCGGATTGTATATATGGGAACGCCGGACTTCGCAGTACCGGCGCTTGTGACTCTTGTTGAGAGCGGACATGAGCTGGCGGCTGTTGTCACCCAGCCGGATAAACCAAAAGGGCGTAAGCAGGAAGTGCTTATGACCCCGGTGAAGGAAAAGGCGCTCGAATATTCGATTCCGGTCTATCAGCCTGTAAAAGTGCGGGAACCGGAATTTGTGGAGATCCTCCGGGAAATTGCCCCGGATGTGATTGTGGTAGCGGCGTTCGGCCAGATTCTTCCAAAGGAGATTCTTTCCCTTCCGCCCTTCGGGTGCGTCAATATCCATGCCTCCCTGCTTCCCAAATACCGGGGGGCGGCGCCGATCCAGTGGGCTGTGATTGACGGTGAGCCGGTGAGCGGTGTGACGACGATGCTTATGAACGAAGGGCTTGATACGGGAGATATTCTGGAAATGCAGGAGATCCGGCTTTCTGATAAGGAGACAGGGGGCAGCCTCTTTGAGAAGCTGAGCTATTTAGGCGCCGGGCTGATTGTTTCCACACTTTCAAAGCTTGAGAAAGGGCAGATTACGCCCACGCCGCAGGGAGAGGCCCGGACAGGCTATGCGAAGATGCTTAAGAAATCAATGGGAGAGATTGACTGGAGTCAGTCTGCCGAGGCGGTTGAACGGCTGATACGCGGCTTAAATCCCTGGCCGAGCGCCTATACCGGACTGAATGGCAGGACGCTTAAGATCTGGGCGGCCGATGTGCTGCCTGACAGGATAGCGGGGGATCCGGGAACGGTTACGGTGGAAAAGGACCGCCTGCTTGTCGCCGCAGGTAAAGGCTGCCTGTCTGTTACAGAGCTTCAGCTGGAGGGGAAAAAGCGCATGGATACAGCGGCTTTCCTGAGAGGATTTCCTGTGCGGACGGGAGAACGGTTCCACCGTTTTTCAGACTGAGAGGAATAAGAAAGCCGGATTTTGGCGAAAGGAGAGATGCATATGATCTATGGATATGGCGGTTATGGCTATGGATTTGATCCGACGATGATTCTGGTTCTGATCGGCGTCGTGATTTCTTTGTGGGCGCAGTCAAGGGTAAATTCTACCTTTAAGCGCTTTTCCAGAACCGGTACGAGAGCAGGTATGACGGGAGCCGATGCGGCCCGCAGGCTCTTAAATTCTCAGGGAATCTATGATGTGACGGTGAGGGCGGTAGCAGGAGAACTTACGGATCATTATGATCCGCGGACCAGGACAGTAAATCTGTCACAGCCAGTATACGGGGCCACCTCCATATCAGCGATCGGCGTGGCAGCGCATGAATGCGGCCATGCCATGCAGCATAATGAGGGCTATGCGCCGCTTCGTTTCCGCAGCGCGCTCGTTCCGGTGGCTAATTTCGGTTCAGCGATCTCCTGGCCGATGATCCTCATCGGTGTTATGATCGGAGGACTTGGTTCGCCGCTTGTAGAGATCGGCATCCTGTTATTTTCGCTGGCAGTCCTTTTTCAGCTTGTGACGCTTCCGGTCGAATTTAACGCCTCGGCAAGGGCTGTAAGGCTTCTGGATTCCCAGGGGATTCTCGTGGGCGACGAGGTGAGCGGAACGAGGAAGGTGCTGAGTGCGGCGGCACTTACGTACGTGGCAGCTGCGGCTACCTCAATCTTGCAGCTTCTGCGTCTGGTTATCCTGTTCGGAGGACGGAACAATCGTGATTAATGGGACGAATACAAGAGAGATCGTCCTTGACCTTCTGGTGGAAGTGCTGGAAAAAGGGGCCTTCAGCCACATTGTGCTGAGGCAGGCCTTGGATAAGTACGGGTACCTGCCAAGGCAGGACCGGGCGTTTATCACCAGAATGACGGAAGGGACGATAGAATACCTGCCAAGGCTCGATTATGCTATCGACCGCGTTTCCAAAGTAAAGAAAACGAAAATGAAGCCGGTTGTCAGGACACTCCTCAGAATGTCGGCTTACCAGATTCTTTTTATGGAGCGCGTACCCGATTCGGCTGTTGTCAACGAGGCGGTAAAGCTGGCGAAAAAGAGAGGTTTTTTGGGACTTTCCGGCTTTGTAAACGGTGTTCTGCGGACGCTTTCCAGAGAAAAGGGCAAGCTTTCTTTTGATACGCCGGAGCTTTGTTATGCCCTTCCACAGTGGATTTTTTCCATGTGGGAGCGTGACTACGGGCGGGAGACGGCAGAGGAGACAGCAAAGGCGCTTCTTTCTGAGAACAGGCGGGACGGGCTTACCGTCCGGTTTAATCTGAGCAAGGCTTCGGCAGAGACAATCTGCAAAAGCCTTGAGAAGCAGGGGATTACCGTACATGTGCTGGATGGTGGAAACGGGGCCGTTTACCAGATATCCGGTTATGACTCCCTGGAACAGACGGAGGCCTTCCAGAAAGGCTTTTTTGTGGTTCAGGATTTGAGCTCGTATCTGGTGGGAGCCGTTGCATCACCAAAGAAAGGTGATTTTGTCCTTGACCTGTGCAGCGCTCCTGGCGGGAAGGCGCTCCATATCGCAGACCTTCTGGGAGGGACAGGGCTCGTGGAAGCCAGGGATCTGACAGAAGCCAAAGTTGCATTGATTGAGGAGAACGCTGCGCGCTGCGGTTTTTCCAATATCCGTGCCAGAGCGTGGGATGCGTCTGTTTTTGATGGGACGCTGGAAGGGAAAGCAGATATTGTTCTGGCAGATCTTCCCTGTTCCGGCCTGGGGATTCTTGGCAGGAAACCGGATATCAAGCTGAGGCTCAGAGAGGAGGACCTGAGCGTACTGGCAGAGCTCCAGAGGAAATTTTTGTCTGTGGCCTGCCGGTATCTGAAGCCGAGCGGTCTGCTCCTTTACAGTACCTGCACAGTAGAAAAGATGGAAAATGAAGAAAATGCCGTCTGGGCGAAAGAAGCGCTTCCTCTGGAGGCTGTCCCGCTGTCTTTGCGTGTCCCCGGGAAATTCCGCAAAGACTGTGAGGGAAACCAGCTTTTGATCCTGCCCGGCAGACATGGCTGCGACGGCTTTTTTATCGCTGCTTTCTGCAAAAAACCGGCATGAGTGGAGAAAAAACAAAATGGAACGATGTGATATCAAATCCATGACGCTCTCAGAGCTTACAGAACTCACAGAGAGCCTGGGGGAGAAGCCCTTTCGTGCAAAGCAGCTGTTCCAGTGGCTGCACCAGAAGCTTGCAAACGATGTGGGGGAGATGACGAACCTGCCGCAGACATTCCGGGAAACACTTGCCTCATCGACAGCCATGACTTCCCTGAAAACGGTGCGGGTACTGGAATCCGGGATCGACGGCACGAAAAAATTCCTTTTTGGCCTCGGGGACGGCAATGTGATTGAAAGTGTACTTATGAAATACAAACATGGAAATTCAGTCTGTATTTCCTCTCAGGTTGGCTGCCGCATGGGCTGCCGCTTTTGTGCCTCGACCTTAGACGGACTGACACGGAATCTGCAGGCCTCAGAGATGCTCGATCAGGTATACCGCATTCAGGCCATGACGGGAGAACGCGTCTCGAATGTAGTGGTGATGGGAAGCGGGGAACCGATGGATAATTATGACGCCCTGGTGCGTTTCATCCGCCTTTTAAGCGACGGGAACGGGCTTCACATCAGCCAGAGGAACATTACTGTTTCCACCTGCGGACTGGTCCCTGAGATTCGTTGTTTTGCAGGGGAAGGGCTCTCCGTCACACTGGCGCTCTCTCTGCACGCGCCGAACGATTCGGTGAGAAAAAACCTGATGCCGATCGCCAACCGCTATTCCCTGGATGAGGTTCTCCCGGCCTGCAGGGAGTATTATGAGCGCACAGGCAGGCGGCTGACATTTGAGTACAGTCTGGTGCGGGGAGTAAATGACAGTCAGGAAGAGGCAAAAGCGCTGGCAAGGCTTTTGAAGCATGAACACGGTCATGTCAACCTGATTCCGGTCAATCCGATCCGGGAGCGGGACTACAGACAGTCGGAGCGGGAGGCCGTGGAACGTTTTAAGGAGACGCTGGTATCATATGGGCTTAACGTTACAGTGAGGCGTGAGATGGGACGCGATATCGGCGGGGCCTGCGGGCAGCTCCGCAAGAGTTATCTGAATGAGGAGGAGGGAAATAAGCATTCATGATTGCATACGCACAGACGGATATCGGACGCGTCCGGAGAATCAATCAGGACTCGATTTTTGCATCCGCCGCACCGGTCGGGCCATTTCCGAATCTTTTTATCGTCGCCGACGGCATGGGAGGCCATAAAGCGGGGGACTTTGCCTCCCGGTTTCTGGTGGAACGGCTGTCGGGATTCATAAAGGACTCCACGGAGACGGACGTAGTCACGGTGCTCCGCAAGGCGATTGAGCGTGTGAACTACCTTCTCTACCAGGAGGCCATGCAGAATCCGGACAGAAGCGGGATGGGCTCCACGCTGGTGGCTGCCACAGTGTCCGGAGGTATGATGTACGTGGTAAACGTGGGGGACAGCCGCCTCTATCTGTTCCGCGACGAGTTAAAGCAGATTACAAGAGATCACTCCTTGGTGGAGGCGATGGTATCCCTGGGGAAGATGGAGCGTAACAGCGAGTCATACGAGAGCCAGAAGAATATTATTACACGTGCGGTCGGCATCGAGAGTGAGGTTGAGCCGGACTTTTTTGAAGTGCCGCTTAGAAAGCGTGACTGTGTGCTGTTATGTTCGGACGGCCTGACGAATATGATGGAGGATTCGGCAATCAGCCGGATCTTAAGAAGCGGGGATTCCCTGGAACAGAAAACGAAAAGCCTGATCGCCGGAGCGAATGAAAACGGAGGGCGCGACAATATTGCCGTGATCCTGGCAGAACCCGGAGCAAGCGAGGTGAGGCTATGCTGAGAGTGGGAACAGTGCTCCAGGAGCGGTATGAAATTATAGAAAAAATCGGCTCTGGCGGAATGTCGGACGTCTATAAGGCGAAATGCCATAAATTAAACCGTCTGGTGGCAATCAAAGTGCTCAAGGCGGAATTTACGGACGACGCCAATTTCGTCAGCAAATTCAAGATGGAGGCTCAGGCAGCAGCTGGTCTGACGCATTCGAATATCGTGAATATCTACGATGTTGTGGACGAGGGCGATATTCATTTCATCGTCATGGAGCTTGTGGAGGGGATTACGCTCAAGAGCTATATCACCAAAAAAGGCCGTCTGGACATGAAGGAGGCCATTGGCATTGCGATTCAGGTGGCGCAGGGGATCGAAGCAGCACATAAGCAGCACATTATCCACCGCGATATCAAACCACAGAATATGCTGATCTCCAAGGATGGCACGGTGAAGGTGGCAGATTTCGGTATTGCAAGGGCGGTCTCCGCGCAGACGATCGGTGCTACGGTGGTCGGTTCTGTCTATTACATTTCGCCGGAGCAGGCCAAGGGGGAATACAGCGACGAACGCAGTGATATCTATTCTCTGGGTATCACAATGTATGAGATGGCGGCCGGGCGTCTGCCCTTTGAAGGCAACAATACGGTGGCTGTGGCTTTAGCACATCTGGAGGAACCGGTGAAGCCGCCGAGCACATATAATCCTGAGATATCAGCGGCTTTTGAAAAGATCATTTTAAAATGTACGGAAAAGAGGCCGGAGGACCGGTATGATAAGGTCGGCGTTGTGATTGCAGATCTGCGCCGCGCCCTCTTAAGCCCGCCCGGCTCTGCAACCGTAGGGATCGTGGAGGAAGAGAAAAAGAACGAGAAGGTCGTCGAGAAGAATGAGAAAAACGTGGTCTCATCAGATACGATCAAGATCGACCAGAGGGAGCTCCACATCATACAGGGCGTCAGCAAGCGCCCGCAGGATACACATCCTGCCCGCAGGGGCAGGGAAGAGCGGACGGGAAACGAGCCGCAGAGAAGGCCGAAACCGCCGCAGAGAAAACAGAAGGAAGAAGCCACAGGGGTAGAAAAGCTCCTTGCGGGACTCGGCGTACTGGCGGCCATTTTAGTAGTGATTGCAGTCGGCGTATTCCTCACGAAAATTGGCGGATTCTTCGGACGGAGCGCAGAGGATACGACGGCGGTGACGGAAGAGACGACGGCAATGACAATAGAGACCGAGGAGACAGGGGAAACAGAGACAGAGACGGAGGAGACGTTAAGTCAGAAGGAGGTACGCATGCCGCTCCTGATCGGGGACGCTCAGGAGGTCGCGGAAGCGAAACTGGAAGCACTCGACCTCGTTATGCAGGTTGAATTTGAGACCTCGGATACCGTGGAAAAAGGACTCGTCCTTTCCCAGGAAAAGGAGGCCGATTCCGTTGTGCCGCGCTATTCCAAGGTAACCGTGACCGTGAGCTCCGGTTCGAATAAGATTGACCTGACTTCTCTGGAGCTGACACATATGACTCTGGATACCGCAGTCCGCCTCCTTGAAGGAAAAGGGCTTAAGACTACAGTCACGGAGGAGGCGAGCGATACGGAGGAAGCCGGCAATATCATCCGTTTTGAGCCGGCTGACCGTGCGGCAATTGGTGATACGGTGACTTTGTTTGTGAGCACTGGCCCGGCTGTGGAGACTGTGCCCATGCCTGCGCTTGAGGGAAAGCCCGAAGCTGAGGCGCAGGAGCTTTTATCTGGTGCAGGGCTTATCACAGGCAGCGTTTCCAGAGAACACGACAACGATATTCCGGAGGGACATATCATCCGTCAGGAGATTCCGAGCGGTCAGGATACAGAGAAAGGTACAATAGTAAATTATACGGTCAGTCTTGGAAGAGAGCAGCCTCAGACGCAGTTTCTGGCCTCCCTGGAGGCGAGCTATCCGCTTATGGTGTCCTTTGGGCCGGGAGCTGCCTCCTCGGAGATCCAGATCCTGATCCGGTTAAAGCAGACCGTAAACGGTAAGGTGACGTACACAAAGCTTGCCGAACCGAAGGCCTACAGCGCTGATACGATGCTTGATATCCGGTTTGACAATATCAGAGGCGCCGACGGCGTAAAGAACGGAGAGGTGGAGATCGTGGATCTGACGAACAATGTGGTGCTGACTTCATACAATGTGACGTTTACCGAGGTGCAGGTATGATGCCGCGAGAAGAAACGTTGTCCCAGGTCCACAGGGGAAAGATCGTCAAGGGGATTGCCGGTTTTTACTATGTTCATGACGGGATCTCCGCTGTGTATGAATGCAAAGCCAGAGGCATCTTCCGTGAACGTGGCGTCAGGCCTCTGGTAGGGGATAATGTAGAATTTGATATTCTGGACGCCGAAGAGAGAACAGGGAATATCACCGGCGTGCTTGAACGCGAGAACGAGTTAATCCGCCCCGCTGTGGCTAACATAAATCAGGCAATGCTTGTATTTGCTGCGGCGGAGCCGGATCCAAACCTGAATCTTCTCGACCGGTTCCTGGTCTCCATGCAGCTGCGCGACGTGCCCGTGATCCTCTGCTTCAATAAGACTGACCTGGCAGAAACGGAGGAACTTTCGCGCCTTGCAGACATTTATACAAAGGCGGGATACCGGGTCTGTACCGTGAGCGCAAAGCGCGGGGAGGGCGTCGGGGAGCTTAAGGCCCTGCTTAAAGGGCGGACGACGGCACTTGCCGGGCCGTCAGGAGTCGGAAAATCGTCGCTTACGAATCTGCTGCAGCCAGACGCCGGCATGGAGACAGGGGCTGTGAGTGATAAGATCAAGAGAGGCCGGCATACCACGAGGCATTCAGAGCTGTTTTTTGTGGAAACGGATACGTATCTCATGGATACGCCCGGGTTCGGCTCGCTCTTTACAGAAGGGATCGAGCCGAAGGAACTGGCAGCCTGTTTTCCGGAGTTCGCGCCCTTTGTCCCTGAATGCCGCTTTTTGGGCTGTGTCCATGTGGGAGAGCGCGACTGTGGCGTCAAATCCGCGGTGCAGGAGGGAAAGATTGCCGGTTCCCGGTATGAAAACTACAGATTGATTTACAATGAACTGAAAAATAACAGGAGATACTAAGTATGTATATTTTGGCACCGTCCATTTTGGCGGCGGATTTTAAACGGCTGGGAGAGGAGATACGGACAGCGGCTTTGGCCGGGGCACAGTATATCCATATTGATGTGATGGACGGGATGTTTGTCCCCAGCATTTCCTTTGGCGCTCCTGTCATTCAGAGTGTCAGAAGCTGTACGGACCGGGTATTTGACGTCCATATGATGGTCGAGGAGCCGGGACGCTATGTGGAGGCCATGAAGGAGGCAGGAGCTGATCTCATCTGTGTCCACGAAGAGGCCTGCCGCCATCTGGACCGTACGATACACCAGATTAAAGAGTGCGGGTGTCTGGCCGGAGTGGCCGTCAATCCTGCGACCCCGGTGGAGAACCTTTCCTGTATCCTTTCCGAGGCTGACATGTTTCTTATCATGTCAGTCAATCCGGGCTTTGGCGGACAGAAATTCATCCCCTATACGCTCGATAAAATCCGCCGTCTGCGGACAATGTTAGACCTTGCCGGGCTTCATACGGATATCGAGGTGGACGGCGGTATCAATACCGGAAATGTGAGCCGGGTCCTGGAGGCAGGAGCCAATGTGATTGTGGCCGGCTCTGCCGTATTTGGGAAGGATACGGAAGGCGCAGTGCAGGAATTTTTAAGAAAGATGCAGGAGTTTGACTGTGCCTGTCGTCCGGGTGATCCGCAGTGAACCGTCCCTTTCTGCCAAAAGCAGAGGAGATAACGCACGGGCTGATCGTATCCGGCGGGCCGGTTGATCTTACTTTTGCCGCCGGTTTCTTAAAGAACAGAAGCTATGAGCTCGTGATTGCTGTGGACGCCGGGCTTGATACCTGTCTGAAGCTGGGGCTTACTCCGGATCTGGCAGTGGGTGATTTCGATACCTTTGGCAGGGAACGGATGGAGGCGCTTAAGGAGAACGGGCATTTTCTCTCTGAGGTGCATGAGCCGAGAAAAGACGAAACAGACACAGAGCTCGCTGTACATTCGGCGCTTAAGGCGGGCTGTACGCATGCGGACGTTCTGGGAGCCACGGGCGGACGGCTGGACCATGAACTGTCTAATATCCAGCTTTTATACCAGGGGAAAAGGCGCGGGCTTTCCCTGGAGCTTTATGATGCCAAAAACCGTATCTATCTGCTGGACGGCTCAGACGGCTGTTTGAAGGTTTATCACAGAGAGGAGCTCTACGGCCCCTATATCTCGTTTTTGCCTCTCACGGAACACGTAAAGGGGATCACGCTCAGGGGGTTTCTGTATCCGCTCGAACAAAAAAACATCTCCATTCTCGAGAATCCCGGCCTCTGCGTGAGTAATGAGCTGGCAGAGAGTACAGGAGTCATGAGTTTTGAGAAAGGGATCCTCATCTGCGTGGAGTCCAGGGACTAAATCACCCGGCAGATGCCGGAGAGGGAAGAAACGGCTGCAGACATACCTTCCAGGTCAGGGCTGTCTGGACTGCATAAAAAAGCTTAAGTTGGATATTTGATACAATCCACTTGCATGCTATAGTAGGCGGCAGATAAAATTTATGGTACTGCAGTAACCGGAGCGGGAAGTTCGGCGGTGTATATTATGTGTACAAGCTTCCCGGGTGCGGCAGTGCCGGAACGCATGCAGGAGGATGGAAATAATGGATGGAAGAAGAAACGATCATTTGCTGAAACTGATTCAGGCAGGCCTGATGGCAGCGCTTTGCTATGTTGGCTACGCAGTATTTCCGGCGATCTCAGCCAGCGGCACCAAGATCCATATCGGGAATGCGTTTGTCGTGCTGGCGGCATATCTTCTGGGCGGTGTATATGGCGGCCTGGCAGGTGCTGTCGGTCTCTCAATTGCCGACATCACCGGCGGTTATGCGGCTTCCGCACCCAGAACCTTTATCGCCAAACTGGTGATCGGCCTGGTGACAGGCTTTGTCGCGCACCGGCTCGGCAGGCTTTCCGAGAACCACAAGCCGGCGCATCTTTTAAAATGGTCTGTGATTGCGGCTGTCTGCGGTCTGGGTTTTAACTGCATTTTCGAGCCGTCCTTAAAATATGTCTGGTATACGCTTCTGTTCCCGAACGCCGGCAAGGCCTCTTCGGCGATCAAGGCGCTCCTGGCAGTCACAACGTATACGACGATAATCAATGCGGTAACGAATTCCGTGATCGCAGTGGTTCTCTACCATGCACTGCGTCCGGTACTTATAAAAACGGGCTGCCTGCTTCCTGTTACAGAGGGACGAAAGGCAGTATAGAACATGCCGGGGCAGGGAAACGGGAAAGGAGCAGATCCCAGAGGTAATGGAAAAACACACACAGAAAAAGGTTGCAGTAATCAATGACTTATCCGGATATGGCCGCTGTTCTCTGACCGTGGCGATTCCGATTCTTTCGGCGATGCGGATTCAGTGCTGTCCCGTGCCGACGGCAATTCTCTCAAACCATACGGGATTTCCCGTCTGGTTTTTTGACGATTATACGGATAAAATGATTTCCTATACGGACAAATGGCGGGAGCTGGGGCTTTCCTTTGACGGGATTGTGACTGGCTTTCTGGGCTCCCTGGAACAGATTGAGATTGTCCGCGGACTGCTCCCTTCGCTCAGTACAGATGATACAAAGCTGGTGGTCGATCCGGTGATGGGAGATCACGGTGTGCTCTATCCTACGTATACCGAGGAGATGTGTGAGGAAATCAAGGCGCTTGTGTCTGTGGCGGATCTGGTTACGCCGAATGTGACAGAGGCCTGCATTTTGACGGGAACGCCTTATAAGGAGACCGGCTTTAGCAGGAAGGAGCTTTTAAATCTTGCCGTGATGCTGCGGCTTATGGGCGCAAAATCGGTGATTATCACGGGCGCACGTGAGGGTGTCTATTATACGAATGTCGTGCTGGAGCGTGGGCAGAATGAAGCGGAATTCGTGAAAATGAAAAGCGCCGGGGAGGGACGTCCCGGTACAGGCGATGTGTTCTGTTCCGTGGCGGCAGGGGCATATCTGAGCGGAAAGACTCCGCTCCAGGCTGCAGAGCAGGCTGCGCGCTTTGTAAGGGACTGCATCGCACGTTCGGAAGAGCTTGAGATCCCCATAGAGAACGGAGTCTGCTTTGAAGAGCTCTTAGGGAAGCTGATAAAAAGTAATCCGTAAATACCCCTTTTCTTTCCGTAAGAAATATGCTATATTCTCTGTAACAGGGGAGTCCATTATGTATACAAAAAGGAGATAGCAGTCATGTTAGATTTAAAGTTTGTCAGAGAAAATCCGGAGCTTGTAAAGCAGAATATACGGAATAAATTTCAGGAGGGGAAGCTTCCGCTTGTGGACGAGGTAATCGCCCTGGACGAGGAAAACCGCAGGGTCAAGAAGGAGGCCGATGACCTGCGTGCTGACCGCAACCGCATTTCCAAACAGATCGGCGCCCTGATGGGTCAGGGAAAGAAAGAGGAGGCAGAGGAGGCCAAGAAGCAGGTAACGGCTGCGTCAGAGCATTTGGCGGAACTTGAGGAGAAGGAGCGCGATCTGGATGCCCGCATAAAGAAGATCATGATGACGATTCCCAATATCATCGACTCCAGTGTCCCGATCGGGAAGGACGACAGTGAGAATGTCGAAGTCTGCCGCTACGGCGAGCCGGCAGTGCCGGATTTTGAGATCCCCTACCATACGGAGATCATGGAGCGGTTTCATGGGATTGACTTGGACTCTGCGAGAAAGGTGGCCGGCAACGGCTTTTATTATCTGACAGGCGATATTGCCAGGCTCCATTCGGCGGTGATTTCATATGCGCGTGATTTCATGATTGACCGCGGATTTACCTACTGTGTACCGCCCTTTATGATTCGAAGCGATGTTGTTACCGGAGTGATGAGCTTTGCCGAAATGGACGCCATGATGTATAAAATCGAAGGCGAGGATCTGTACTTAATCGGCACCAGCGAGCACTCCATGATCGGTAAATTCATCGACACGATTCTCCCGGAGGAGGAGCTTCCGAAGGCCATGACGAGCTATTCCCCATGCTTCCGCAAGGAAAAGGGCGCACATGGAATCGAGGAGCGCGGCGTATACCGCATCCATCAGTTCGAAAAGCAGGAGATGATTGTGGTATGCCGTCCGGAGGAGTCTCCGATGTGGTTCGATAAGCTGTGGCAGAACACGGTCGATCTGTTCCGTTCCCTTGATATCCCGGTGAGGACACTGGAATGCTGCTCCGGCGATCTGGCGGATTTGAAGGTGAAATCCGTTGATGTGGAGGCATGGTCCCCGAGACAGAAAAAATATTTCGAAGTAGGGAGCTGTTCCAACCTGGGAGACGCACAGGCGAGACGTCTGCGGATCCGTGTAAACGGCGCAGACGGTAAGAAATATTTTGCCCATACGCTCAATAATACGGTCGTGGCCCCGCCGCGGATGCTGATCGCATTTTTGGAAAATAATTTACAGGCTGACGGTTCCGTGCGGATACCGGAGGCTTTAAGGCCATATATGGGACAGAAGGAAGAGCTGAGATAAGATCATAATTCCGCTTGCCTGGATCGCTGCGGGAGGAAACGAAAAGGGGCTGCCGCTCATGCGCCGGCCTCTTTCAGTGATTACGGGCCAGTGGCAGACTTTTTAGAATGACAGGAGGTACGTTCAGATGCCGGCAGCATTTGCACATGATTTATATGGAAGAAGCGTTTACGAGGGATTACCGCCCGGAGAGCAGGCGTTAATACGCAGAAACCGGGACTGCTTTTATATGGGGCTGCATGGTCCGGATCTGCTGTTTTTCTATAAGGCGGTAAGTAAAAACCGGGTAAATCAAAAGGGCTGCTGGCTTCACAGGGAAGCGGCCGCTCCCATTTTCCGGAGAGGCAGGAACGAGATCAGGAGACTGGAAAGCAGGAGAGAGAAAGAGGCGCTGACCGCATATCTTCTGGGCTTCTGCTGCCATTTTGCACTGGACAGCAGTATGCATGGCCGGATCAATGCAATGGCAAAAAAGAGCAGCTTTACACATGCGCAGATTGAGACAGAGCTCGACAGACGGCTTATGCTGCGGGAGGGGCTTCATCCTTTATTGACGAACGTTACCTGCCATTTAAAGAATACGACGCCTGTACAGATGGCGGCCAGCCGTGTGTTCTGTGAGGAACCGCGCACGATACGCACCGCGATTCTGGGCTTTCGTCTGACGAACCGTTTGTTTATCAATTCGGCGGGGTGGCTTAAAGGGCTTGTTTTTCTGCTCCTCATCTGGTCTGGAAATTACGATGAGATTCACGGCATGATTATGCGTAAAAAGCCGCTTTCCGGGAGCAAGGAGATCACGGATGAGATGGAAGAGCGCTTTCTCCGGGCAGTGCCGACAGGCGTCAGGCTGGCAGGGGAGCTGTGGTACTTTTTAAACGGAAAAGGGAGGCTTGGCGGCCGGTTTTTGTGGGATTTTGAGGGGAGATCGCCGCTTCGGACAGCGAGGGCCCAGAGGGATGAAAAGAAGAGAAATGAGGCGTAAAATGCCGGGGACAATTTACGGGGTCGGAGTAGGTCCGGGGGATCCGGAGCTTATGACATTAAAAGGCGCCAGACGGATAAAGGAAGTGCAGGTGATCGCCATCCCGGGAAAGGATAAAGAATCCTGCGTGGCATACCAGATTGCGGTTCGGGCAGTAAAGGAGACGGCAGAGAAAGAGATCCTTCCGGTGGCATTTCCGATGACAAAGGACGAAACAGTCCTTCAGGAAAGCCATGACAGGGCGGCCGGGCAGATTGCCGCTGTTCTGGATACCGGCCGGGATGTGGTGTTTCTGACGCTTG
The DNA here is from genome assembly GCA_009917545.1 of bacterium 1XD42-76. GTDB lineage: Bacteria > Bacillota > Clostridia > Lachnospirales > Lachnospiraceae > QZDW01. The sequence goes on along the minus strand of QZDW01000001.1, from coordinate 245,237 downwards.
GCGATCCGACGGTATATTCCACGTATCTATACCTGCACAAGCGGTTGTTGGCAATGGGCTATGAATCGGAGATCGTGAGCGGCGTACCGTCCTTTTGCGCAGCGGCAGCCAGACTGGCTGTCGGGCTGGGGGAGAAGGCGGATTCCATCCATATTCTTGCCGGATCGTATCCGGTTGAGGAAGGGCTTTCGCTTTCCGGGACCAGGGTGCTTATGAAGTCGGGAAAGCAGCTTTCAAAGGTGAAAAAAGCCCTGACAGAGCGCGGCCTGAGGGCTGTGATGGCAGAAAACTGCGGGATGGAAGGAGAACGGTTGTATTATGGAACAGAGGAGATCCCGGAGACTGCGGGATACTACTCCCTGCTGATCGTAAAAGAGGACTTTGAGACGCCTGCGGGCAAACGGAAAGAGACGGGAAAGAGGGAACGGCAGAATGAAACAGGGGAGAACAATCCGGCTGGGGACACGTAAAAGCCGTCTGGCGATGGTGCAGACAGAGCTTTGTGCGGCGGCCCTTAAGGCAGCTGAGCCGGGGCTTGAGGTGGAGATCGTACCGATTGTGACGACCGGAGACAGGATTCAGGGGAAGGCGCTGACCGAATTCGGCGGCAAGGGCGTTTTTATCACGGAGTTTGAGGAAGCTGTCCTCGCCGGAACGATCGACGCTGCGGTGCACAGCGCAAAGGATATGCCGACAGAGCTGGAAAAAGGACTTGAGATTGCAGCGGTTCTGGAACGGGAAGATCCGCGCGATGTTCTTGTGAGCGTGAAGGGCCGTACGCTTCCCAAAGGCCGTAAGGTGGTAGGGACGGGAAGCTTACGGAGACAGTGCCAGCTTGGCGAGAGGATGGAGGCTGAATGCCGACTTTTACGCGGAAATGTCAATACGAGGCTGGATAAGCTGTATGCCGGGGAATATGACGCAGTAGTCCTGGCAGCGGCGGGCCTTTCGCGGCTGGGACTTCTTGACGACGAACGCTTCGATGTCACGTTTTTTCCGGAAAAGGAGTTTATCCCCTCGGGCGGTCAGGGTATCATCGCGCTTGAGGCAAAAAAAGGGTCCTCCTTTGCCGGCCTTTTTGAAGCAGTGAACCATACGCCCACGATGTGCCGGCTGTTAGCGGAGCGCCGGGTGCTTTCCCTTCTGGGAGCCGGATGCAGTGAGGCTTTGGGAGTCTACAGCTGGGAAGAAAAGGATACCTTTTTTATCCGCCTGATGCGGCAGGAAAAGGACGGCGGTATCATAAGACGTCAGGCAGAAGGAAAACGGGAGGAATGGCAGCGGCTTGCAAAGGAGCTTACAGCCGGGCTTTAAACGTGCAAAGGAGTGGAAATGGCGGACACGTGCGGAATGGTTTATCTGGTGGGAGCAGGGCCGGGCGATCCCGGACTTCTCACGCGGCGGGGACAATGGGCGGTCTCCCGTGCCGAGGTTCTCGTATATGACAGGCTTGCTTCCTGGGAACTTCTGAGCTTTGCCCCGAAATGCTGCGAACGGATCTATGTGGGCAAGGCGGCCGGGCGGCATAGTATGAAGCAGGAAGAGATTAACGGCCTTCTCGTGGAAAAGGCGAAAGAGGGCAGGCTGGTGGTACGCTTAAAGGGCGGGGATCCTTTCGTGTTCGGGCGCGGAGGCGAGGAGATCGGGAAGCTCATGGAAGCAGGCATTCCCTATGAGGTGGTTCCGGGAGTCACCTCGGCGGTCGCTGCTCTGGCAGATGCCGGCATTCCGGTGACGCACAGGAAGCTTGCGCAGAGCTTTCATGTCATCACAGGGCATACGGCATATCCTGCGGAAACGGCACGCGATTCAGGCTCAGGCCATGATTCTGGCGCAGAGGGGACGCTTCCGGACGGTTTTCCGCTTTATGCGAAGCTCTCCGGCACATTGATCTTTCTGATGGGGCTCTCCAGCCTGGAGACCATTACAAAGAAGCTGATTGAGAACGGCAAGGATCCTGATACCCCTGCAGCTGTGGTCTGCGGGGGAACGTTACCGGGCATGCGCTGTGTGAGGGCAGAACTTTCAAGGCTGCCGGAGGAAGCCAGACGGGCCGGTGTGCGTTCTCCCGGAATCATTGTCGTCGGTGAGACGGCGGCGCTCTGTTTTCGCGGGGAGGGTGCGCTTCCTTTAAGCGGGGTGTCTGTCGGCATTACAGGGACGGACAGTATGGCTTTGCGCTTATCGGAACGGTTTTGCGCTCTGGGCGCCAGGACGGTACGGGCGGCGCGCTCGGATCTTGTTCCTCTCAACGAGGACATCCTTTCAGAAGCCGCAGCCAGGCTGTCCGGATATGACTGGGTCGTCTTTACGAGCCGCAATGCGGTGAGGATCTTTTTCGAAGCTGTAAGGCGGCAGAAGGTAGATTACCGCACGCTCGCGCATCTTAAATTTGCCGTGGTGGGGCGGGGGACGGGAGAATTTCTGGAGAGTTTTGGATTTTTCGCAGATTATATGCCAAAGATTTACACGACCGAAGCGCTCGCTAAAGGACTCTGTGCCGCAGCCGGGAAAGGAGAACGGCTTTTTCTTCCGCGGGCCAGGCAGGGCTCGAAGCGTCTGGCTGAACGGCTTCTTTCGGCAGGGATTGAGGTCTTTGATCTTGCAATATATGATATCGAGACGGAACAGGCGCCGCTTTCCGAGCTTTTGGGAGTGGACTATGTGACCTTTGGGAGTGCTTCCGGCGTTCGGGGCTTCTTTGCAGAGAATGTGAAAGAGAAACGGGAGTTATTTTCCACCGTTACGCCGGTCTGTATCGGCGAGGTCACAGCCGCGGCGCTCAGGGAATACGGAATCGGACGCGCTGTCGTGGCCGGAGACTATACTGCGGACGGAGTTGCAGAAGCCATCATAAAGGAACGACAGGATGGAGACATTTGTATATAGAACGAAACGCAGGATGCGCTGTGGTTTTACGACCGGGACATGTGCGGCACTGGCGGCCAAAGCAGCGGTAAAAGCGCTGACAGGCAGTATGTTTCCTGAACATGAGGAGATTACGACACCGGACAGGAGTGTCGTGCGCGCCAGGATAGAAGAGGCGCGTACCGGACAGGATAAGGACGGCAGGATGTGGGCAGAATGCGCTGTCCGTAAGGATGCGGGGGATGACCCGGACGTGACAGACGGACTGCTTATTTTCGTCAGGGCAGAATTCCTCCGGGAAGAGGAGATGCCAGGAGGAATGCAGCGAGGTCAGGCAGATGCAGAAACACCAGAAAGAGTCCCGTATTGTCTGATTGAGGGCGGTACTGGAGTGGGGCGCGTGACAAAGCCGGGGCTCGACCAGCCCCCCGGAGAGGCAGCCATTAATTCCGGGCCGCGCCGTATGATGACAGGAGCAGTCTTGGGAGTCTTAAAGGAGCGAAGCGAGATGCGTTCCGTACGGCTTCTTGTGTCAGTGCCGGACGGGGAGGCGGTGGCAGAAAAAACGTTTAATCCTCTGCTTGGAATCAAAGGCGGGATCTCGATTCTCGGGACAAGCGGAATCGTCAGGCCGATGAGTCATGAGGCGCTGACAGAAACGATTCGCGCACATCTTAAGGTGCTGGCGGCAGGCGGGCACAGATATGTGCTGGCAGTGCCGGGCAATATGGGGGCGGATTTTGTGCGAGGATATCTGGAAACGGCGGATTTGCCGGGCAGAACCGGGAATACAGATGCCACGGTTTCCGGTTCCTTTGTCATATGCAGTAATTTTATCGGAGAGACCATAGATCTGGCCGGGGAGCTGGACTTTTCCGGACTTCTGTTTGCCGGGGAGCTGGGGAAGCTCGTAAAGCTTGGAAACGGTATCATGAACACGCATTCCCGGGAAGGCGATGCGAGAATGGATACCCTGCTCTCCTGTGCCCTTACGGCAGGGGCTGACAGGCAGCTCCTGTTAAAAATCCAGTCGGCCAATACGACAAGAGAGGCAGTCAGACTCCTCAAAAAAGACGGGATTCTGGAGAAAACGATGGAGATCCTCTTACAGAGAATGGATTTCTTCCTGAAACGGCGTGCATCGGATACTCTGGCAGTGGAGGCACTCCTTTTTAACCCGGAATTCGGATTCCTGGGAGGGACGCCGGGAGCCAAAGGGCTTTTAGCGGCACTTTGCGGCGAGGCAGGGAGCGGCCAATAAGACGTGGGGGCAGGAGACAGTAAATTTTCTGTGGAGATTACAAAAAACGGCATGGTAATACGCCGGGAAAGGATGGCGGTTTATATGGGATGGAAGGACAGGCTGGATGAGGTGCTGCCATACGCGATGGTGGCCGTGATGCTGTTTTACGGCTGTCCGCTGTTTATGCAGGATGAGGGCAGTTCCATTCTTTTTATGGTAATGGTAATTCCGGTGGGAGTCTTTTTGTGCGCGTTTATCTGCGGGCAGCGGGTTGGCTTCCGGCCCCTTTTGACAGCATTGATTCCTGTATTTTATATTCCCGAATACTGGGTTCTGCTCCACGACTGGGAAGCATGGGCCTTTTACGCCGTGTTCTATACAGCATTTGCATTCGTGGGAATGACAGCCGGATGGGGCGTGCAGAAGCTGGTAAAGAGCTTTCTGGAAAAGAGGGGGCGGATGTAACATGAATCAGGGACAGAAACGTCTGGCGGCGATTGTACTCTGCTTGTTCGGGATTCTGGGGACGCTTCTGGCAGTCAGGGGCGGATAAATGGAAACAGCAGATAAAGAAAGCGATTGACTTTCCCTGACAGAACGATTACAATGAAACCGAAATCATAGTAGAACTGTGAAAGAACAGGAACTAAAGTGATAGCACAAGGAGGGATACCAGTGAAATTTTTTATTGATACAGCCAACGTTGAGGAGATTCAAAAGGCCAATGACATGGGCGTGATCTGCGGTGTGACGACGAATCCGTCTCTGATCGCCAAGGAGGGAAAAGACTATGTGGAGACCTTAAAGGAGATCGCCCGGATTGTGAACGGGCCGATCAGCGGCGAGGTAAAGGCGACCACTACAGATGCGGAAGGGATGATCGCGGAGGGGCGTGAGATTGCGAAGCTTCATCCGAATATGGTAGTGAAGATCCCCATGACGGCTGAGGGCCTTAAGGCTACAAAAGTACTGGCCGGTGAGGGGATTGCGGTCAATGTTACCCTTATTTTCACAGCGAATCAGGCGCTTCTGGCAGCCAGGGCAGGAGCTGCTTACGTTTCCCCGTTTGTGGGCCGTCTGGATGACATTTCCCAGCCCGGAGTCGAGCTGATCGAGACGGTTGCGGATATCTTCAATCTTCATAATATCGAGACCGAGATCATCGCTGCCAGCGTCCGCCATACGACGCATGTAACAGACTGTGCTCTGGCCGGAGCGGATATCGCCACCGTACCGTACAAGGTGATCGAGCAGATGACGCATCATCCGCTGACCGATCAGGGTATCGAAAAGTTCCGCAAGGACTATGAGGCTGTTTTCGGAAAATAAAGAGAGGGAAAAGGATGCTTCGGCGTCCTTTTTTCATGCACTGTTTCACAGTAAAGAGATATCAAAAGAAATAAGGGGGAAATCAGAACATGGAGACTCAAAAAACAGGAAGCGGGAGCAGAGTGAGGAAACTCCTGATTCAGGCTGCAATTATCATGGGAGGCCTGACCGTCTATGCGCTTGGCGTGGCACTTTTTATTTTGCCGGTTGATATGATTGCTGCCGGCACCACCGGTATGGCGCTGGCGGCAGAGCACTATTGGGGGATCCCGCTTTCCGGATTTGTAGCCGTATTTAATATCCTGATGTTTATCCTGGGATGGCTGGAACTCGGCAGGGAATTCGCCTTGTCCACACTCATTGCCACATTTTACTATCCATTTATCTTAGACCGGATGATTCTTCTGGTGGGGGACAACATTTTGACAAGGGATCCGATGCTCTGCGCCATCTTCTCCGGCCTGATGATCGGTGTGTCACTGGGCGTGGTGATCCGTGCCGGTGCCTCGACAGGCGGCCTTGATATCCCGCCGCTGGTGTTAAAAAAACGTTTTGGTATTCCGGTATCCGTGACACTTTATGTCGTTGATTTTGCCGTTCTTTTATCGCAGATGACGTTTGGCGACAAAGAGAGGATTCTCTATGGACTGATTATGGTTATCGTCTACACGATCGTACTCGATAAGGTGCTCTTGATGGGCACAAGACAGATGCAGGTAAAAATTATCAGCGATCAGTTTGAGACGATCAGCCGTCTGGTTCAGGAAAAGCTTGACCGGGGGACAACGCTCCTTTCTATCGAGGGCGGCCACAGCAGGAAAAAGTCGTTTGCAGTGCTTGTCGTGGTGTCAGGCAGGGAACTTGCACGTTTAAACCGGCTCGTTATGGAGCAGGATGACAAGGCATTTATGATCGTAAACCAGGTGGGAGAGGTAAAAGGCCGCGGCTTTACACTGACCAAAAAATACGAATAGAGAGACGCCTTTTTATAGGAAAGGCGCGGCTTAAAAAAGTTAATAAAATCAGGGCAGGAACGAAAGAAAAAAAGTTTAATGCACTGCAATGTTAAATCCTGCATTTTTCTGTTTAGAGTACGTAAAAATGCTTGAATTTTGACGGAAATGAGTATATTATTACACTAGGCAGAAATTTGATTTTCGTCAATTTAATAATAATGGAGGACAGCAAAATGACTAATTCAGCACAAACGCCGGCAATGAAACGAATCAATGCATTGCTGGATGGAAACAGCTTTGTTGAAGTCGGTGCGTACGTTACTGCCAGAAGTACGGACTTCAATATGCAGGCGCAGAAAACGCCGGCAGACGGTGTAATTACCGGCTACGGTACGATCGAAGGCGCTCTTGTGTATGTGTACAGCCAGGATGCAGCCGTTATGGGCGGTTCGGTAGGCGAAATGCACGCGGAGAAAATCAGGAAGCTTTATGACATGGCGATGAAGATGGGAGCCCCGGTGATCGGACTGATCGACTGTGCAGGTTTACGGCTTCAGGAGGGTATGGATGCCCTGGACAGCTTTGGACAGCTGTTTTCATGCCAGGCAGCAGCCTCCGGCGTGATTCCGCAGATTCAGGCGGTATTCGGAAGCTGCGGCGGCGGTATGGCGGTAGCGGCTTCTATGGCTGATTTCACCTTTATGGAAGAGAAAGCAAAGCTGTTTGTGAGTGCACCGAATGCGCTGGCAGCAAACAATGAGGACACATCCGGCGCCGCATTCCAGAGTGAAGAAGCAGGGAATGTATGTATGGCCGGTACAGAGGAAGAGCTCCTTTCCTCAATCCATACTCTGGTGTCTGTCCTTCCGTCCAATAACGAGGATGACATGTCTTACAGCGAGTGCACGGATGATTTGAACCGTGTCTGCGAGGGCCTTGAAAATTGCAGCGGCGATACGGCGCTTGCACTGGCAATGATCTCTGACGACAGTTTCTATATGGAGATGAAGGCTTCCTATGCACCGGAGATGGTGACTGCCTTTATCCGCCTCAACGGGACTACGGTAGGCTGTGTGGCGAACCGCAGGGAGACATACGAGGAAGGTGAAAAGACCGCAGAATACGAGGCAGGCCTTACGGCTTCCGGCTGTGAGAAGGCAGCTTCCTTTGTAAATTTCTGTGATGCGTTCAACATTCCGCTTCTGACGCTTGTCAATGTCAACGGATATAAGAACTGCAAGTGCACAGAGAAGAAGATTGCCAGGGCAGCAGCGCGTTTAACGTACGCTTTTGCCAATGCAGACGTTCCCAAGGTGACTGTAACAGCAGGCCAGGCGCTCGGTACGGCAGGCCTTATTATGAACAGCAAGTCGATCGGCGCAGATATCGTATACGCATGGAAGAATGCTTCCATCGGCACGATGGAAGCAGTTCCGGCCGTCAAGATCATGTATTCCAAAGAGATCAGCGAGTCAGAGAATGCTGCGGCACTCATCAATGAAAAGGCAGCAGAGTACCAGAAACAGCAGGCAAGCGCACAGGCAGCGGCACAGAGAGGCTATGTGGATGATATCATCGAAGCAGCCGATACCAGGAAGCGTGTAATTGCAGCATTTGAAATGCTGTTCACAAAGAGAGAGGAACGTCCGTCCAAGAAGCACGGAACGGTCTGATGTGAGGTGGCAGATATATGAAACAGAATGTAAAAAGAATCTGGCTTTGTCTTTGCATGGCTGTGTGTCTGTTCGTTCTTTCCGGGTGCGGCAGCGCCGCGCAGGCTGAAGCGGAGGAAGAGATTGATGTGATGATTGTTATGACTCTGGAGTCGGGCGCATCGCAGTATCTCGATCAGTTTAACGCCATGACGGACGAGGAGATTGAGCAGACAATCGCGGACAGCGTAAAGAACAAGGATACGGTCATGGAGGGTGCGTTAAAGTCCTGGCAGTCGATTAAGGAAGACCTGGGCGCGTATGTCTCCAGCGGCCCGGTTACGGTGGAAGCGAGTGAGGATGGCTATGTAGCCAGAATAAACGCCCAGTTTGAGAAAAGGAACATGGAATTTTCTCTGATGGTGGATGAAGATCTGCGCTATATCACAGGCATGTCCTTTGCTCCGGAATATACTGTGGCCGAGAATATGACCAAAGCGCTTATGAACATGCTGATGGGCATGGGAACCGTATTTGTTGTTCTGATCTTCATCAGCTGGCTTATCAGCTGCTTTAAGTATATCAGTGTCTTTGAGAAAAATATGAAGAATAAAGAGGCTGCAAAGGCGGCTCCGGCAGTTACGGCACCTGCTCCGGCAGCAGCGCCTGTTCTGGCAGCGGCTCCTGCCCCGGCAGTGGAAACGCCTGCCGATGATTCTGAGCTGATTGCGGTCATCACAGCAGCGATTGTTGCGGCATCTGCAGCGGCAGGAACGCCGGTATCCGCAGATGGTCTCGTGGTACGTTCAATTAAGCGCGTTCCCAATAGGAAATGGAAATAACCGAAAAGATTCAGGAGGAAATGAAATCATGAAAAATTATACAATCACGGTGAATGGTAATGCATATGAAGTTACGGTAGAGGAAGGCTTTACAGGCGCAGCAAGCGCAGCTCCGGCTCCCAAGGCGGCACCGGCAGCTCCCAGGGCAGCAGCACCTGTTCCGGCAGCAGCTCCGGCTCCCGCACCTGCGGCTCCGGCCGGCGCAGCAGGAAGCATCGTTGTATCTGCTCCAATGCCGGGTAAGATTCTGGGCGTTAAGGCAAGCGTAGGCCAGGCAGTTAAGAAGGGCCAGGTGATCCTTGTTCTTGAGGCTATGAAGATGGAGAATGAAATCGTGGCTCCGGAGGACGGAACCGTTGCAACTATCAACGTATCCACCGGAGATTCCGTAGAGCCGGGCGCAACACTTGCCACCTTAAACTAATCTTCTGTTGACTGCAGATCCATATGGAGGGATTAACATGGATTATATTGTAAATACTCTTTCGAATCTTCTTCAGCAGACAGCATTCCTTAATCTGACGCTTGGCAATCTGGCAATGATTTTTGTGGCGTTCGTGTTTCTCTATCTCGCGATCCGGCACGGCTTCGAACCGCTTTTGCTGGTGCCGATTTCCTTTGGTATGCTGCTTGTAAATATCTACCCGGATATTATGCTGAAGGTCGAAGATTCATCCAATGGCGTCGGCGGACTTCTCCACTACTTTTATCTGTTAGATGAATGGAGTATCCTGCCGTCCCTGATCTTCATGGGTGTAGGAGCCATGACGGACTTCGGTCCCCTGATCGCCAATCCCAAGAGCTTCCTTCTGGGCGCGGCTGCTCAGTTTGGTATCTATGCCGCATACTTCCTGGCTATTTTCATGGGCTTTAACGATAAGGCCGCTGCTGCCATTTCCATCATCGGCGGTGCTGACGGCCCGACCTCAATTTTCCTTGCAGGAAAATTAAGCCAGACAGAATTCATGGGACCGATCGCCGTGGCTGCTTATTCCTATATGGCCCTGGTACCGATCATCCAGCCTCCGATCATGAAGCTTATGACAACGGAGGAAGAGAGAAAGATTAAGATGGAACAGCTCCGTCCGGTCTCCAAACTGGAAAAGATCCTGTTCCCGATCATCGTTACGGTTGTTGTCTGCCTGATTCTTCCGTCCACTGCTCCGCTTGTGGGTATGCTGATGGTAGGAAACCTGTTCCGTGAGTCTGGCGTTGTTAAGCAGCTTGCAGAGACGGCTTCCAATGCCCTGATGTATATCGTCGTTATCGTACTGGGACTTTCCGTAGGTGCAACGACGAGCGCAGAGGCTTTCCTGAAAATGACAACCATCAAGATCGTGGTTCTCGGCCTTGCGGCATTCGCATTCGGTACGGCGGCAGGCGTCCTTTTCGGCAAGATTATGTGCAAGGTGACGGGAGGAAAGGTAAATCCTCTGATCGGTTCTGCCGGTGTATCCGCAGTGCCGATGGCAGCCCGTGTATCACAGAAGGTCGGCTCGGAAGCAGATCCGACGAACTTCCTTCTGATGCATGCAATGGGACCGAACGTGGCAGGCGTAATCGGTACAGCCGTAGCCGCCGGTACGTTCATGGCTATCTTTGGTGTATAAGTGAATTGAATATTTCCAGGAGGTAAATAAAATGGCAGAGGTTCAGAAAAAGCCGGTAAAGATCGTGGAAACCGTCCTTCGTGACGCCCACCAGTCTCTGCTGGCGACAAGAATGTCTACAGAAAAGATGCTCCCGATCGTAGATAAAATGGATAAGGTCGGCTACTATGCCGTCGAGTGCTGGGGCGGTGCTACATTTGATGCATCCCTTCGTTTCCTCAAGGAGGATCCGTGGGAGAGACTCAGAAAGCTCAGAGCCGGTTTCAAGAACACAAGACTCCAGATGCTGTTCCGCGGACAGAATATCCTCGGATACAATCACTATGCTGACGATGTAGTGGAATATTTTGTACAGAAATCCATTGCCAACGGAATTGATATCATCCGTATTTTCGACTGCCTGAACGATATCCGCAACCTGAGAACTGCGGTAAAGGCTACCAATAAAGAAAAGGGCCATGCCCAGATTGCTTTAAGCTATACGCTGGGCGACGCTTACACGCTTGACTACTGGAAGAATATCGCCCGCGAGATCGAGGAGATGGGTGCGGATTCTTTGTGTATCAAGGATATGGCCGGACTCCTTACCCCGTATGCGGCAGCAGAGCTTGTACAGGCTTTAAAGGAGGGCACGAGCCTTCCGATCGACCTTCATACGCACTATACATCAGGTGTTGCTTCCATGACTTATTTAAAGGCAGTGGAAGCCGGCTGCGACATCATCGACTGTGCGATGTCTCCGCTGGCTCTGGGTACGTCTCAGCCTGCGACGGAGGTAATGGTCGAGACCTTCCGCGGTACGCAGTATGACACGGGCTATGACCAGAACCTTCTGGCAGAGATCGCAGATTACTTTACGCCGATCCGTGAGGAAGCGTTAAAGAGCGGTCTGCTCAATCCCAAGGTTCTCGGCGTCAATATCAAGACGCTCCAGTACCAGGTTCCGGGCGGTATGCTCTCCAACCTGGTAAGCCAGTTAAAAGAGGCTGGCAAGGAAGACAAGTACCGCGAAGTGCTTGAAGAGATCCCGAGAGTAAGAAAAGACTTTGGCGAGCCGCCGCTCGTAACTCCGTCCTCCCAGATCGTGGGTACGCAGGCTGTTATGAACGTCATCGCAGGCGAGCGCTATAAGCTGGTTCCGAAAGAGTCCAAGAAGATCATGATGGGTGAGTTCGGCCAGACGGTAAAGCCGTTCAATGCCGAGGTACAGAAGAAGATCATCGGCGATGCGACACCGATCACCTGCCGTCCGGCAGACCTGATTCCGCCGCAGCTGCCACAGTTCGAAAAAGAATGTGCGCAGTGGAAGCAGCAGGATGAGGACGTCCTGTCCTATGCACTGTTCCCGGCCGTAGCGAAGGATTACTTCGAGTACCGTGAGGCACAGCAGACGGGAATTGACCCCAAGAAAGCAGACAAAGAGAATAAGGTATATCCGGTTTAACAGGATCCGGAGAACGACCTTGAGGGCCGGCGTGTAAAAGCGCCGGCCTGTTTTTTTGCGTGAGAAAAAGAATGTTTCTGGAAAAAGAAGGAAAAACAGTTGAAAATGTCATTAGGTGGGGTATAATGTAAAATACAGGGACAGTCTTGATTTTAAAATCCCTGATCATGAAAGGGGAAAAGTATGAAGAAGAAACGAACGAGACGTTTTCTTGCCTCAGTATTATCGGCCTGTATCCTTGCTTCCAACGCATGGAGCAGTGCGTATGCATTTCCAAATAGGGCAGAAGCGTATGCAGAGATGCAGACAGATGAGGCAGTGGCCTCTGTACCGCGCATGCAGGCAGACGGGATGATTCCAGGCAATGCGGAATACCTGAAATCGAATGCGGCGATGTCGGCACGGAGCCTGGACTACGGAGATACCATTGGCAGCGATTATGTGGAATTTGCCGTTGATTCTACTGGCCGTTTTTCTATCGGGAACCGTATGGGACGGCCAGATACAGAGAACGATGACAATCAGATTCTGATTTTCGGCCATCCTTATCCGGGAACCTCCTATACCACAGTATTTATTGACGGCAGTCCCAACATATTTGTGGCAGATGAGGTGAGCTACGATGAAGCTTCCATGAGCGCCACAGCGACGCAGACGATCCAGGACATTAAGGTTACGCAGACGCTTCAGATCGTCAGCAATGCGGAAAACGGGGAAAAAGACACGGTAAGAATCAGCTACCAGGCAAAGAATACGGGGAATGCACATCATACGGTCGGCTTCCGTATCATGCTGGATACAATGCTGGGAGATAACGACGGAGCGCCTTTTAAGGTTCCCGGGATTGGAAACATCGTAACAGAAAGAGAATTTATCGGCAATGAAATTCCAAGGTACTGGCAGGCATATGACAGTCTTACAGATGCCTCTGTATTTGCAGTCGGAACATTCTACAATAATATTTCGGAACGTCCTGACAAGGTACAGTTCGCTGCATGGCCGGGGATTGTGGGTAACGCTGGTTACTACACTGTGACGGATGGCTGCGAGGTGACGAACGATAGTGCGGTGGCAGTGTACTGGAATGAAAAGTCTTTGTACAAAAACGCGGAGATGGAAGTGCATACTTCGTATGGTGTTGGATATGCAGATTCCTCATCCGTCAACATCCAGGAGATGAATATCGGAAACGATCAGTTTGGTGTGCTGGTGACAGATGTCAATGGGCAGAGGATTGCCGGAGCCGCCGTGCGTCTCGGGAACCGTACAGCGACAACCGCGGCAAACGGACTGGCAGTTTTCCCGATGACAGAGGCGGAGGAAAACGCATCGGCATCGCTGGAGGTCAGCAAAGATGGTTATCAGAGCGTTCGGACGACAACCGCGGCATATCGCGGGAGCGTAGCCTCGGTCACACTGAGCCTTCCGGGTACGGAGAGTATTTTGAGTGTGACAGCAGAGTATGGCGGAAAACATACGAATCTTCTGAGCAGTTATCTTTATTTCAGTGAGTATCAGGAGAGGGATGACCGTGATACCACCAATGACAGAACTGCGAAGCTGAAAATTTCTGCAAACGTTGGGAGGGAAATCGAAAACGCCTCCTATCAGATCGTGCAGGGTACTACGATCATCGCGGAAAAGAATGTGCCGGAATTCGAGTTTGATATCTACGAGTTCATTGACAATGCAGATTCAAACTACCATGAACCTGCGATAAAAGATTTTGTCAAGGGTGAGGAAGTACGGCTTCTTGTCTTTTCTTCCGGACGCAGAGTAGGTGAAAAGCGTCTGGGAATCCGTATCATGAGCCCTGAAACGTATCACGAGGGTCTCAAAGATTTTGAGATCGAGTACGATAATTCATTTACGTTCACTGTGCCGGAGGATGTGCCGGTCATCGGGGATTCGAAGATCGAGCTCGGAACGGAAAAAATTGATCTGCCTTTGATCCTGGCTTTCAGTGAAAACAAACTGAAAATCGGCCTGAATATGCCGGATGATACGTTCAAAAAGACATTCCTTGACAATAACAATCAGAAACATCATTTTTATCAGGCAATGGAGAAAGCCAAGCAAGGCAGTTACGATGATCTGACAAGATTCCTTGATAAGAAACGTCTCCATTACGGAGCAGGGATTGTAGACGGGAGCATCAATATATGCGGCTATGGAGAAGCGGCATATATCAGTGACGGACGGTATGATGTTGCTTTGAATGTTGTAGTCGCAGGAGTTATAAATGGCGAGTATACATATCATACGATAGTGGTTGTGGTTCCGGTCTATGTAAAGCTTGAGGGCAGTGCAAGCCTGACTGTGGAAGGCAGCCTGGATTTCCTGATCCATACCAAACCGGAACTGTCAATCGAAAACTGGACCTGGGATCTGAACATGAAGCCTTGCTTTGACATCAAAGTCAGCGGAGGTGCAGGCGTTTCCGGAATCGTAAGCGTGGGAGCCGGAGGCCAGTTGGAGATGCCGGCAGAATATCGGATGAGGACAAAGTATGCACGGGTTGATCTGAAGGGCTCCGTATTTATTGAAGCGTTCTTGTCCCCATGGATTTCATACAGGCAGTCATGGCCGCTTGCCACCTGGAATCTGTATGAGGGTTATCTGGGAAGAGCACTTGAAGCTCAGGCAGCAATGAATGGAATCTATGATCTGGATGAGTACTCGATTGTAGAGGCGACAGATGAGGCAAAATATGCGCTCGGGAATATCTATGATGAAACGCTGATTAACGATGCGGTTCTGCGTGGAAACGATGTACGCCTGGTATCAGGAAACGACGGCAGCCTGAATGCGTTTTACTTCGTAAGAGGAGACGATGCCTCAGGCAATGATGCTTCGGTTATCTGGAAGAAGGCAACGGATTCCGATGCCTCCGAGAATGAAGAGCATAAGATTGTCCTGACCGCTTCGAATGCTGCTTTGAGGGCTGCAGACGGACAGACAGCAGATTTATACTATGATGTATATCAGGACGGAGACAGAATTTACATGGCCTTGGCAAAGGTTTCTGAACGAGTGGAAAACCCGGATGATATAGGGAATTTACTGGCACTCAGCGACATTTACACAGCAGAGATTGATGCCAGGACTCTGGAGGCCGTAAATGTTCAGCGGCTGATGGATGATAATGCGATTGATGTCAGTCCGAAGATCTATCACGATGCTTCCGGTACATATACGGCATGGGTGACGGTTCAGGATGCTGATAACGATATTTTCGGTGAGAATGCAGAATATGTCATTAAGCTCCATAACAGTGCCACAGGCGGGATAAAAGAACACAACATTGGTAAAAACAGAATCTATGATCTTGCAGTCGGAAAACTTGGACAAAAGGTAGTTGTCGTCTATTCAGCAGATACGGACGGAAACATGCAGACGTGTGACGATGCAGAGCTGTTTGCCTTTGATGGAAAGACCTCAGAACGGCTGACAGATAATGCTGCGGCTGACGTATCACCAAAGTTTGCTGAGATTGGTGGTTCTCAGAGGCTTTTCTGGTATTGTGACGGAGCTGTCTGTGAAAGAGGAAATACTGGTTCCGGTAAAGAGGCAATTTCTCCTGAAGCAGGAGTGGAGCCTGAATTTTCGGTGATTACCGGAAACGGCAAGACGATGATTGTCTGGGAGACGCTAAATGCAGGAGAGATTACGACGACAATCTACGGCATTGACAGGACGGATTCCGGGTGGGGCAGCCGCTACGTACTTTATAAGGGTGAGGACTATGTCACATCGAGGGTATCTGGTGTAATCGAGAAGAATGGCCCGAGTCTGCTGCATATGAATACTGCAAATGTTTTTGAAGATGAAAATGCAGGAACGGCATTGCTGCTTGCCAGGAATATTACCAGCACGAATCTGACACTGGAGTCATGCACCTTTGATCCGGATCAGGCGAAGCTGGGAGAAAAGCTTCCTCTTAAGCTTACAATCAGAAACAACGGAAATACAACAGTGGAAGAAGTGGCGGTTTTGGTAGACGGCGAGGAAGTTTCCAGAAAGAAGCTTACCATGCGGCCAGGTGAAACGAAGGAGCTCGAGGCGAAAGACTTTATTCTTCCTGAGATCAGCGGACGGACGGATTTCCAGGTTGCGGCAGAAGTGTGCCGTGTAAAGGGAAATTATGAGGAAGAGATCGACTTTGAAGAGATTGACCTCAACGATAACAGTACTGTCGTTACTCTGGGAATCACGGATTTGATGGTAGATACAGATATGGAGATCATCAACGGTGCGGATTATCTGAATGTATCCATTTCGAACCGTTCCTACATGCCGTCAGGCGCAAACCTGAAGCTGTTGGCGGATTCGAAAGAGGGGGTTATCCTCTATGAGAAACATTTGGAAAAAGTAGATGAGTACTCTACTGAAATACTGAAATTCAGGATTTCAGATTTGACCGGTAACGCACAGGTAAACTGCATCTATGCGGTAGTGACGGCGGATGGCGATGAGGACATGCTCATGAATAACACCAGCTCCGTAAACGTGGATGATATGGTAAACCGGTATCATTTAAGCGTATCTGCCGGCGAGGGCGGACGCGTAGAGCAGGTGAGCGGTTTTTACCGCCAGGGAGACGGGATCTCCCTGAAAGCAGAACCGTTTGATGGCTGGAAGTTTGCAGGCTGGGAGGTCAGTCCGGAAGGAGTCCTGACAGATGTATCCAAGGCAGAAATAAGCCTGACAATGCCAGATGCCGATGTACAGGCCAAGGCACTTTTCGAAAGGACAGAGCCCGGTCAGCAGACAGCGTGGAAACTTCAGGTCACTGCGGAAACCGGCGGAACAGTTGTCGGAAATACTTCTGGCGAGTATAAGGCCGGAGACAGCATTCATCTGGAAGCACAGCCGTATGTGGGCTACCAGTTTGCCGGCTGGATATGTAGTTCAGACGGTTTGATCACAGATGTAAACGCGGCGGCAGTCAGCTTTTTGATGCCGTCAGAACATGTAGATGTAACGGCAAGATTTACGGAGAGCGCTACCGGCGGGCGTCCTTCCGGTTCGGGTGGAAATGCAAGAAGCTCATCCGGCAGTGGCAGTAAGGAAACGACTCTGGCGGGGAACCTGACTACGGTTGATTCATGGCTTCTGGGTGGCACCTGGGAAAACACAGAGAACGGCTGGATGCTTAAGAGAACCGACGGAGAATACGCAAGACGTCAGTGGGCTTTCGTAAATCAGAAATGGTATTTATTTGACGGGAATGCGATTATGCTCAAAGGATGGCAGCTCGTAAACGGAAGCTGGTACTATCTGGATGAGAAGAATGGCGATATGCAGACTGGCTGGCTCCTGTATTCCGGAAAGTGGTATTACCTGGATCCGGCGGATGGACATATGAGGACCGGATGGTTGAAGGTGTCAGATCAATGGTACTATCTGGATGAGAAGAATGGCGATATGAAAACCGGATGGCTCTATCTTCAGGGGAGTTCATATTACATGCTTCCGGATAGCGGCGCTATGGTGACAGGCTGGTTGCAGATCGAAGGAACGAATTACTATTTTGATGAAAATGGTGCTAATGCCGGAATGTCAAATGATATCGTATAATTGGTTTAGCTGAAAGGAAAGACAGCAGTTGAATGCTGCCGTACAAAGCGCTGTGGACCGGATCGGTTCCACAGCGCTTTGTCAGTTATACAGCAAAATATTAAGAATATATTACGAAAATGAGGTAATATCCGGCAAATGTGTGAACTTTTACGGCTGAGGTTGACAGGCCGTACTTTTTATCAGTATAATAGTCCTGATGTCACTTTCTGACAGCAGGAGAAAAACGATGATGAAAAAGAGAACTACAGGAATTCTGGCGGCTGTGCTGGCCGCACTTTTGTGTATAAATCTGGCGGCTGCACCAGGGCTTTTGCCGGAAAAGGTTTATGCTGATACACAGAGGCAGGCGATTGTAAACGCCACCAGTTTAAATGTCAGGAGCGGCCCCGGGACGGAGTATGCTTCTGTAAAGAGGCTTGATTATGGCACTGCTGTGACCGTGATTGGGGAGACGAGGGGTGCAGACAATGTGCTTTGGTATCGTATCCGTTTTGCTTCCGGTACACAGACGATGGAAGGGTATGCTTCATCCGCTTATATCAAATTCCCGACTTCGTATACATATGACAGCAGTTTTGAGAACTATATGAACCAGCAGGGATTTCCTGAGAGCTATAAGGATTCCCTGCGGACACTGCATTCCGAACATCCCTCGTGGATTTTCCAGGCACACAATACTGGCCTTGACTGGAACGATGTGATTGCCAATGAGGGCACTGTGGGCGCTAATCTGGTGGCGAATACGAGTATTTCCTCATGGAAGTCCACGGAATACGGCGCATACGACTGGAATACAGGAAAATGGACCGGCTTTGACGGCGCTACCTGGGTGGCAGCGTCGAAGGACATCGTATGCTACTACATGGATCCGAGAAATTTTTTAAATGATATCTATGTGTTCCAGTTTCTGCTCCATACATATGACAGCAGCCGCCACACGAAAGAAGGACTGCAGAGCCTTGTAGACGGCACTTTCCTGGACAGCGGAGCATCCGTGGGGGGCGGACAGACAGGCCAAAATGAGGGACAGACCACGCCTTCCAATGAGAATCATACGCAGCCCGGAGGAGATAACGGCCCGGGAGGCTCTGTTGGAATGGGCGGAAACAATAATTCAGGTGGAGGTTCCATGTCAGGCGGACAAGGCGGGCCGGAATACGGCCCAGGCTACGGAACGACTCAGACGACGTTGCCGTCAGGAGGCCCCGGTTCGTCCGGATCAGAGGGAAGCGGAACAACACGTCCCCCGTTTTCCGGGACAGGGAGCGGAGTCGGACAGGATGTGAGTCAGGAAGGCCCGGCAGCTTCTGTCAGCGAGAGGAAAACGTATACGGCAGCCTTACCCGAGGTGGAATACGGCCCGGGTATGAATGCATCCGTCATTACAGGCGATAATACGGGGGCAGGAACGACGTCGCCGGTGCCTTCCGGCGGGACCTATGTGGACATTATTATGAACGCAGCAGCACAGTCCGGAGTCAATCCCTATGTTCTGGGAGCCATGATTATCCAGGAGCAGGGAGCAGGCCGTTCCGGCAGCATTTCCGGAACGACGGCAGGCTATGAGGGATATTACAACTTTTTCAATGTGGGAGCGTACGACACAGGGGATATGTCGGCTGTCACCAGAGGGCTGTGGTTTGCCTCACAGACGGGAAGTTATGGAAGGCCCTGGAATTCCATTGAAAAGTCGATTGTCGGCGGAGCGCAGTATTATGCGGAAAACTATGTAAAAAGGGGACAGGATACCTTTTACCTCAAAAAATTTAACGTTCAGGGAGATAATCTTTACAAACACCAGTATATGACAAACATCGAGGGAGCTGCCGGTGAGGGGGCCAAGCTTGCGCGTGCCTACACGGATGAGATGAAAAAGCTGAATCTGGTATTTAAGATACCGGTTTTCCGCAATATGCCGGAGACAGCGTGCGTGAAACCGACCGGGTCAGGAAGCCCGAACAACAAGCTTTCCTCCCTTACGGCAGCGGGTTATACACTGACGCCGACTTTCAGTATGGATACAGACAGCTATGATGTGATTGTAGGTTCTTCCGTCAGTGAGATTTCTGTGCAGGCCTCTGCCGTCGATTCCAAGGCTTCGGTGAGCGGCGCCGGAACAATCTCTTTGCAGAGCGGAAATAATACCATAAAAATTGATGTAAGAGCGGAAAACGGTTCTGTTCGGACATACCAGATTCATGTAGTACGGCAGGGCAGCGGTTCCTCCGGAACCACTTCCGGTTCCGGTACGTCGTCAGGCGGTCAGGGAGGCCAGACTTCCGGTCCCGGAAACAGCAGCGGCAGCCAGACGAATCAGGATTACGGCCCTGGCTTTGAGGAAAACAGCCAACCGGGCAGTACTAACGGCCAGCAAGATGGCGGCCAGCCGGTGGGGCCCGGGACATCGGGAGCAAGTTCTCCAGGGACGGATTCAGGGCAGATATCTGTGCCTTCCGGGACGACTTCGGGAACTTCCTCCAGGCCCCAGGTTGAGCTGGGAGTCGGCCCGGGCGGCAGTTCATCGTCAGGAACCGGCAGTACACGCAGGATAGAGGGAACCGGAGAGGGCGGCCCGTCTGCAACCGCTGCGACTACGGCATCACAGCCAGCTGCAACGACTGCGCCCGAGACGACGGCAGCGCCGAAGGCAACGACTGCGCCAAAGACAACAACTGCTGCAGGGTCGCAGGCTTCGCTTAAAAAGGGTGACTGCAACGGAGACGGCAAGGTGACAATTTTGGATCTGGTTGTTATAAGAAAGCATATTCTGGGAGAAAATGTATTAAGCGGTGCACAGGCCAAGGCAGCGGATATCAACGGAGACGGTAAAATAGATTCCTCTGATGTGGATGCGCTGCAGAAAATGATTCTGGGAAATTAAGTGTAAGGAGATTAAAATCGTATGAACGGGAAAAGAAACAAAATAGCGGCAGGCTTGTTGCTGTTTGCTATGCTGCTGTTTTTGCTGCCGGGAAGAATCCCGGTTTCGTATGGTGCATCGGGAAAGATCACGTTTTCCGATCCGTCCGTGACGGCCGGAGACCAGTTTTCGGTGACAATGAAAATTACGTCAGACGATGCGGAAGGGCTCGGGGCATCTGAGGTCATGCTCCAGTATGACGCTTCAAAGCTTGAATTCTTAAGCGGTACAGGTGCCAACGGCGGGGCCGGTTCCATCCGGGTCGTTGGTTCGATGGAGACGTCAGGCCAGAAGACATTCAGCTTTACACTTAAATTCAAGGCGTTGAAAGCAGGGGATACTTCTGTTACCGTAACACGCCAGGAGGTATATGATTCCAGCTCTCAGACGGTCTCCGTTTCCCATGTGGGCAGCTCAGCGGTTAAGGTAAAATCGCAGGAGGCACAGTCTGACAATGCGGCACTTTCCTCCCTGACGATTTCACCTGGTACGTTAAATCCGGCATTTTCGCCGGATACCACCTCGTATACAGCCGTGGTCGCGGCAGACGTGGAGGATATTGCTGTGGATGCTCCGGCAGCAGACAGCAGCGCAAGCGTCTCGGTAAGCGGGAATAAAGGTCTGCAGATGGGGGAAAATACCATCGAGTGTAAGGTGACGGCAGAGAACGGCACCACGACCAGATCCTATGTGATTACCGTGACAAAGACAGATGATGCCTCTGCAGCCACAGAGGGCGGAGAGCCTTCCGTACCGGCAAATGCCGGGGCGCAGGACAGCGGAATGAGTGTTGTCGTGGATGATGTTACCTGGCAGATCGCGGAAGCCTTTGAGGTGGCGGCGGTTCCGGAAGGATTTACCGCTTCAGAATATATGTATCAGGGAACATCTATTCAGGCCTGCACGGACGAGAACGGAAGAGTTCTTTTCTATATGACAGATCCGGACGGAAACGGCGATTTCTTCTTATATGATGAGGAGAATGAGCTTTTTGCACCTTATGTCACAATATTGATGGCAGAGAAAACCGTGATTGTCCTTCCGCCGGAGGCGCTTCCAGAAGATACTGTGCTGCCGGAGGGCTTTGTAGAGTGTACGATCACGATCGGAACCCATACAGTAGACGGATGGATCTGGGATACCAACGGAGAGACATCACCGGAATACTGTGTCGTTTATGCAATGAATCAGAACGGGGAAAGAGGTTTCTACCGTTACGACCAGAAAGAAATGACACTCCAGCGTTACTTTGAGGATCCGAATGCAGAGGAGCTTAAGGCCAAATATGCGGGAATTGCAGAGGAATTCAACAGTCTGTTAAATGATTATAAACTGCGCGGCTGGATTATGGCTGGTCTGTTTGGACTGAGTATTCTGCTGTTAATCATTGTAATCGTGCTCCTGTTGATCAGAAAGCCGAAGGATCCTTATGATTCGGATGGTGATTACCATTATGAAGAGGAACCGGAGGATACAATGAACGAGGAGGACTTTGAGCCAATACAGGAGCAAAGCCGCAGAATATCCACAGGCAGAAATGCCCGTGACGAACTTGACTACCAGGCTGTCGCTTCTTCCAGACAGGCAGATCCGGATGCCAGGATAAGGGCAGGCCGCCAGGCCCCGGCCAGGAGATATCCGGTGGAAGAGTATCCGAATGGTCCGCGGACATCTGCGTATTCCGGATATCCGGCGGACGGCAGTGCACCGATGGGACGTCAGCCGGAAAGAGAACCGGTAAATGTCATGGGAAGACAAAATGCCGCCGGACAGCCCCGGAGTCTGCAAATGCCAGAGGAGGGGCAGGGATCCAGAGTCAGGAGAAACGTTGCTGCGGAACAGGAAGCCAGTATAAGACGTCAGGCTCCGGCAAAAAGCGTAGCTGATATGGAGAAAGACATTGCTGCTTCCCTGGCGAGAGAGGCGGCACAGACAGAGAGGAGTGATATAAACCCGGAAGAGGACGACGATTTCGAATTTATCGACCTGGATATGTAAGAATACAAAGGAAGACAGCAGGGCAGGCGCGTTCAGGGCCGGGCCCTGCTGTTTGCACACTTTGATGTACCGATACAGCCTTTCTCTGTAGTTCGGATATCGGACTACAGTTCCAAAGCCTGAAAGGAACGTCTTAGAGTGTCGCAGGATTTTCGGAATTGTTCGAGTTCTTCGTCCGTCAGATTCAGATGTAGAATGCGGGATATACCATTCTGATTTAGAATGCAGGGAACCCCAATAAAGATATCCTTTTGTCCGTAATCACCGTTTAGGCATGCAGATACAGTGAGTATGCTGTTTTCACCACCGAGGATGGCGCGTACGATTCGCGTGAGAGCCATACCGATTCCATAATAGGTAGCCTTTTTGGCCTCAATGATCCGGTAGGCGGCATTGCGGACCTCGGAAGAGATTTCCTCCAGCCTGGAAAAGCAAAGTCCGTCGGCTTCACTACAGATCTGCAGAACTGGCTTAGTGGCAAGCATAGCCTGGCTCCAGGGAACAAATTCGGAATCACCGTGTTCCCCCATGACATAGGCGTGAATATTACGTGGATCGACCTGGAGGTACGCTCCGAGCAGATAACGCAGCCTTGCCGTGTCAAGCGCAGTACCGCTGCCAATGACGCGCTCTCTGGGAAAGCCGGACAGATGCATGGTAATATTTGCCATGATATCAACGGGATTGGTGGCGATTAAGAAGATGCCATAAAAGCCTGACTTTATTACAGGTTCTATGATGGACCGGAAAACTGAGGCGTTTCTTTTTAAAAGATCAAGTCTTGATTCTCCCGGCTTCTGTGCCACGCCGGCACAGATGGCGACGATATCGGCATCCCGGCAGTCCTCATATTCGCCGGCATAGATTTTCATGTTGCCAGACGAAAAAGCCAGGCCGTGGTTTAAATCCATTGCCTCCCCCTCGGCTCTTTTCTTATCTGCGTCAATAAGAACCAGCTCATCACAGATAGACTGATTCAACAGGCTGTAGGCAAAACTCATGCCTACCATGCCTGTGCCGATCAGGGCGATTTTTCGATTGTCGGTTCCTGTCATGTTTGTATTCCTTTCTTTGTCAGTGCGGACAGGCCGGACTTGTTTCGGCATCCGCTGTGCATATTTTCTGTGCAGGCGTTCAAAAATATACGCAGGAATATGCAATTTTTCCCTTTAATAATTGGAAAAAATGTGATAAGATATAATATCAGACAAGGAATCCCATAAAGAAGGATTTCCATTTACAAACGGAATCGGAGGAATTGATATGGCAGAGAATGCGAGACCAGCGGAAGAAGCAAAAGAGCCGGTATCCAGACATTTTATTGAACAGGAGATTGACAAAGATCTTGCAGAAGGAGTATATAACCATGTTCAGACCCGGTTTCCGCCGGAGCCGAACGGATACCTTCATATCGGACACGCGAAGTCGATTCTTCTGAATTCGGGTCTGGCAACGCAGTATGGAGGTAAATTCAATCTGCGTTTTGACGATACGAACCCAACGAAAGAAAAGACGGAATATGTAGAGTCGATTATTGCGGATGTGAAGTGGCTGGGAGCTGATTTTGAGGACAGGCTGTTTTTTGCTTCCGATTATTTTGAGACGATGTATGAATGTGCAGTCCTGTTAATTAAGAAAGGGAAGGCGTTTGTCTGTGATCTCAGCGCGGATGAGATAAAAGAATACCGCGGTGATTTCAATACGCCGGGAAAGAACAGCCCTTACCGCGATAGAAGCGTAGAGGAGAATTTAAAGCTGTTTGAAGAGATGAAAAACGGGGTCTATCAGGACGGGGAGAAGGTGCTTCGTGCCAAGATTGATATGGCTTCCCCGAATATCAATATGCGTGATCCTGTGATCTACCGCGTGGCCCATATGCCCCACCACAATACAGGGGACCGCTGGTGTATCTATCCGATGTATGATTTCGCGCATCCGATCGAGGATGCAGTTGAACATATCACACATTCGATCTGTACACTGGAATTTGAGGATCACCGGCCATTATATGACTGGGTTGTGAGAGAGTGTGAATTCGAGAATCCGCCGCGTCAGATTGAGTTTGCAAAGCTGTACCTGACGAATGTAGTCACCGGAAAGCGCTATATCAAGAAGCTGGTGGAGGACGGCATCGTGGACGGCTGGGATGACCCGCGTCTGGTGACAATCGCCGCTCTGCGCAGGAGAGGCTATACGCCGGAATCCTTAAAGTTGTTTGTTGACCTGGTTGGTGTCTCCAAGGCGAACAGCTCTGTGAGCTATGCGATGTTGGAATACTGCATTCGCGAGGATTTGAAACTTAAGAAGCCAAGAATGATGGCAGTTCTCGATCCGGTCCGCCTGGTAATCGACAATTATCCCGAAGGACAGACAGAGATGCTTCCTGTGCCGAACAATCTGGAAAATCCGGAGCTTGGAGAGAGAATGGTTCCGTTCTCCGGAGAACTCTATATCGAGCGTGAGGACTTTATGGAAGAGCCGCCGAAGAAATATTTCCGCCTGTTCCCGGGGAATGAAGTCCGCTTAATGAGCGCTTATTTTGTGACCTGCACCGGTTTTGAGAAAGATGAGAACGGCAGGGTGACAGTTGTCCACTGTACCTATGACCCGGAGACAAAGAGCGGTTCCGGATTTAATGCAAGGAAGGTAAAGGGTACGATCCACTGGGTATCCGCGCCGACGGCAGGATGTGTGGAATGCAGGCTCTATGAGAATATCATTGATGAGGAAAAGGGCAAGCTGAACGACGACGGGACGCTGAATTTGAACCCTAATTCCAGGACGATCGTTTCTGCATATGTGGAACCGTCTCTGATGGAAGCAAAGAAGTACGACAGCTTCCAGTTTGTGAGAAACGGATACTATTGTGTGGACAGCAAGGACAGTACGGAAGGGAAACCGATCTATAACCGCATTGTTTCTTTGAAGAGTTCGTTTAAACTGCCGCAGCAGAACGCTTAAAGACAAAACAGAGAGTCCAGCCAGGATGCATAAGGGCATTTCTGACACGACGGCACAGACGATACAGAAGATGAGGGATGACGCAGACAGGGGGCAGTCTGCTGCCATCCCTTTTGTTTACCCCTGAGACTTGGAGGAGACACATGGAGCTCTTGATTCCTTTGAACTTACAGGATTCCAAACCGCTGTATGAACAGATTTACCAGTATATTAAGGATGAGATACGGAGAGGGAATATGAAACCGGACAGACAGCTTCCCTCGTCCAGGGAACTGGCAAAGAGCCTGAAGGTGAGCCGCAGCACGACACAGCTCGCATATGAGCAGCTGGTGTCTGAGGGATATCTGGAGGCAGTTCCCAGAAAGGGATATTTTACCGCCAGGCTGGACGGGCTTCTGCCGTCGCTTCATGCCCCGGGATATGAAGAGGGCGGAACGGAGGCAGACGTCCCGGATCTTCTGTCCAACAGGACAGAGGAAGGGGAACACGTTCAGGTGGATTTTTCCCCGGGCGGGATTGATTTGGAACGCTTTCCTTTCTCTACCTGGCGCAAGATCAGCCGGGCAGTGCTCAGGGAAGAAGAAAAAGAGGTTTTTTTAAAAGGGGATCCACAGGGGGATCTTCCTCTCAGAGAGGCGATTCGTGACTATCTCCATGCAGCGCGTGGTGTCAACTGTCATGCATTTCAGATCGTGGTAGGAGCAGGAAATGAGTATCTGCTGATGCTTTTGTCCCAGCTTTTGGGAAATACGACGGGAATTGCGATGGAGAATCCAACGTATATGCAGGCATACCGTGTACTATCCGGCATGGGGCATCCGGTCGTACCGGTAGACATGGATGGAAGCGGAATCCGGACGGACATTTTGGAATCACTTCCCGCGGATGTGGCATATGTGATGCCGTCACATCAGTTTCCGATGGGGATTGTAATGCCGGTAAGGCGCAGGCAGGAACTGCTTTCCTGGGCCGCGAAGAAAGAGGGGCGCTATATCATCGAGGATGATTACGACAGTGAATTCCGCTATAAAGGGAAGCCGATTCCGGCCCTGCAGGGTATGGACCGGTGCGGACGGGTGATTTATATGGGAACCTTTTCCAAGTCGATTGCCCCGGCGATACGAATCGGATATCTTGTCCTGCCGCTGCCGTTGCTGTCTCTTTATGAGAAGCAGGCAAGATTCTATTCCTCCACGGTATCGCGGGTAGATCAGAGAATTCTCTCCCAGTTTATCATGGGCGGCTATTTTGAGCGCCATCTGAACCGGATGCGGGAGACCTATAAAGGAAAGCTGGAGGCGCTTTTAACCTCGTTAAAGCCCCTGGAACCGTACTTTGCGATCAAAGGGGAGCATGCCGGGCTCCATGTGCTTATGACACATCAGGGAGAGAGGACGGAAGAGGAGCTTGAGCGTCTGGCCGCCACAGCCGGGATCCGGGTCTACGGCCTGTCCGGATTCTATATCCATAAGGAACCTATTCGTGATCCAAGAACAGTGATTCTCGGATATGCGCGGCTCAGTGAAGCAGAGATTTATTATGGGGCACAACGGCTCTCCGAGATCTGGAGATAGAAAGGAAGATACATTTGGAAGCTTTAAAGAAAAAAACGGGAATCAGGAAATCAGCAGTTTGGCCAGATGGGTCGTGGAGTCGATGCACAGGCTGGCAGGACAAGATCAGTCATGGATTGGGGAGAAGCAGATGAAAACCAGACGATATATAGCGGCCGGAATTTTTATCCTGGCTGCAGTCGGGATCATGAACCAAAGTAGCCAACGGCCGGAATCAGCCCTGACAGAGGCTGCAAAAGCCGGCAGCCATGCGTGGACAGGTGCTCAGGAAAGACAGGAAGGTACAGAAACTTCCGGGGGATCTATAGAGACAGAAGGAACCAGGATGGAGAATGGTACAGGAATATCCGAAGCAGAAGCCGTAATTCCGTCCCTGACGGTTTCCGCAGCAGAGGAGGCACTTCTGGATGCTTTATATACTTCTATGAAAGAGGAAGATTACATTCAGGCCGCCAGGCTGATGAATGAAAATCAGGACAGGCTGACTGCGCTTGCGAATGATACCCTGGACAGGGAACTTTACCTCTATTCCAGGGAAGGAGCGGACGAAATGCCAGGTGCATCGGAGAAAGGATCAAAAATACCAGAAGGCGCCGCCAAAGGCTCCGGATTATCAGGAGAAACCGATTCCCCGGCAGGGAAAAGATGTTTGAAGAAACTTGTAGATGCGGGAACAGAATACGGACTTGTCGTTTCCAGATTCAATACTGTGTTTTTGGGCAGCTTCACAGAAGGAAAGCCGCAGGGCAGATGTGCTGCGGTGCAGGCGATGATTCTGGAGGAACCATATTTCACCTATGCGGTCGGCGAGTGGGAGAATGGGAAAATGAACGGGGAAGGGAGCTGCGGTTATCAGTATTATGAGACAGTGCCCCAGGGCCGTTTTCATATGACAAGGAAGACAGGAACTTTTTCTGAAAACCTGCTTAACGGCCCCTTCACCTATACGGCAGAAAACACGGAAGGAGAGAGCCTTTGCTGGAGTATGGAAGCCAAAGAGGGGATCACGGTACTCGATGATACCTGGACATACTATCCGTCTACAAAGGAATATATGAAAGGCTCTGATGAGGATGAAGGCCGTGCCTATGTGCTGTCCGAAACGCGTGCTGAGACTGCGATCTGGAGTAATCTGATTACCTGGGGTCAATAGAACTTTCCCCTGCCGCCCGGTAAGACGGCAGGGGAAGGAACGGATGCTATTCAGATGGAAATGACACCAAACAACTTATCTTCCAGAAGATGGATACCGTGCCAGAACATTTCACAGACAGGTGTTTCCACGCCCAGCTCTTTTCCGAGTCGTACTACGGTTCCTGCGAACATATCGGTCTCTGTGCGTTTCCCGGCTTCCAGGTCCTGTAATGTGGACGGCTTATTATGATAAGGCAGACGGCCGATCGAGTGCTCCTGGCGGTCAATATCATCCTGCCCGAGAGTAATCCCTGTCCGGTTCGCGATCTGTATGACCTCCCACATGGCAGCATGACGGAAATAGTTGGCATGTTCATTTCCATGAAAAGCGCCAAAAGGAACTCCAAACATGGCGCAGGTCATATTTTCACCAACATTACACATAAATTTGAACCACAGTCCATGCAGCATATCCGGGTCAATCTTATAATCAATTCCACAGGAATCAAACAGTTTCTTTACCGCAATCACCTTTTCAGACAGACATTCCGGATCATTTTTTTCCTCTCCAAAGTGAATCAGGCCTTTTTTGGGGTCAAATTCTGTTTTCCCATCCTTCATAACAACGCTGATACGCATATAGGAATAGAGGAGCCGTTCCCAGCCATAGACAGCGGCAACCTGCTTTTCACTCTCCACCCCGTTTAAAACAGAGAGGATGATGGTATCCGGGCCGACCTGATGGCGGATATCCTGAATGGCTTGCTCAAGATCATATCCTTTCACAGCGATGATGACCAGATCCGACGGAGTGTCCTCTGAATCCGGGGATACGATGGGGAAGCGGTAGTTGATTCCGTTTACCGTGACCCCTTTTTGTTCGAGGCGGTCGCGTCTGGCCCCATCAGCCAGAATTCGGAAATCAGCGCCCAGATATTCGGACAGCCTCGGCGCAAAAAATACCCCCATCGCCCCTAATCCGATCAATGTAACTTTTCTCAGTTCCTTCATAATCCCTTTTCTCCTTTGCAGCATATATTTGCCTGTAAAGCATTATATCATCGCAGGATCTTTTTTACAATCTGAATGACACAGAAATATAAGGGAACGCCGCAGGCAGAAGGTCATTTTCTGCCTGCGGCGTTCTCAAATAGGACTGGATTCACAACAAACCATGTGCGAGTAAGTACGACATTGTAAATGGTAAGCTGTCAAATCACATATGTTTTAGTGTAATAAGGTAGCGGCAACTTCAGCCGGAAGGTGCATATAAGCGCCTGGTCCGATCGGAAGACCTGTCATGCTGTAAAGCACGAAGAAAATAATCCAGCATACTAACATGATAAGACAGGCTGGAACCAGGTTGGAAAGGAATGTTCCAAGCTTGGCATCCTTGTCGTATTTTTCCTGCGCAATGGCAAGAATCATAATCAGGTATGCACTCATCGGGGACATTGCGTTGGTACAGGAATCACCAATACGATATGCAAGCTGTATGAATGCCGGATCGTAACCAATCAGGGTCAGCATCGGTACAAAGATAGGAGCCATAAGCGTCCACTTTGCAGAACCGGATCCGATGAACAGGTTGATAAATGCACAAAGGATAATGAAACAGATTAACATCGGGATTCCGGTAAAACCGGTTGCCTCCAGAAGATCCGCACCTGCGATACTTAAAACCGTACCAATATTCGTCCATGTAAACAGCTGAATGAACTGAGAGGATGCTAATACGGATGCCAGGAACGGAGCCATTGTTCTTAACTGCGCAATTACGTGTTTGGAAACATCAGCCTCACTGCGGATATTCTTTACACTAATACCATAAGTAAGACCTGTGATAAAGAACAAACCAAACAGAATCGGGATAATACCACTTAAAAGCGGAGAAGAAAGAATTCCACCGTTTTCATTTGAAAGAACCCGTGTTAAGAAGCCGACTACGATAACAATAATATAAAGGAGTGCGGCAAGACCGGATTTCACAAGCGCTCTGTTTTCTTCCGGAGTTACATCAACAATTTCAATGACTTCGCCTGAAGAACCCTTACCGGGAACGTATGTACCAAGCCTTGGTTCAAGAAGATACTGATCCAGCATAGCAATAACGATTGAAAGGAAGAACGTTGATGCAATCATAAAGAACCAGTTACAGACTACTTCTACATGATATGCACCCTCACCAAAGAATCCGTCAAGAACGGTGTTGGTGATACCAGCCAGAAGGCCGTCTGTACCTGCAATGATAATATTGGCGGAAAAGCCTGCCTGTGTTCCCAGGAATGCACACATCATACCTGCAAGCGGATGCTTACCAACGCCGAGAAATGCTAATGCGGCGAGGGGGGGATGATAACTGCACAGGAATCAGAGAAAAGGTTTCCACAGATTCCGATAAAGGCACATCCAAGAGGAACAAGTACCGGCGGAACCTTGGACATAACAGTTTTCAGAAGAACGTTGACCATGCCGGTCTGCTCCAGCATACCGATACCAACCGTCATAACGAGTACGAGGCCGAGAGGAGCATAGCCAGTAAAGTTCGTTACCATCTTTGTGACAAACCATACGACACCGTCACGTGTGAAAAAGTTATTAACAGTGACAACATCTCCTGTTGACGGATGAACCATTTCAACATTCGTCAGGCCAAGAATCAAAGAGATAATGGCAGTGGCGGCAAATAAAATACAGAACAGCGTAAACGGTGTTGGCAGTTTGTTTGCCCCGCGCTCGATCGCATCTAATACCTTATCGAGGCCGCTTTTCTTTTTGGTCGTGGTGTTTTCGCTCATAGGCTTCCTCCATTTTGTTGTTAGTAATTGAGACATAATACATCAGTGCCAGTAAAAAAGAACCAGATCACGCTCCTCTCCCCCCAAAATAAAATCACGACATTTGGAATGTTTATTTATTTTTTATAACTATATCATTTTTTGTTTATGAATTCAAGATAATTTTTAATTTTCTGATGGATAGCGAATGTTTTCTTTAGTTTTTGCGTTTTTTCTCCTGAATTTTGCCATTATTTTTGAAAAGGAGTTTATTTTATAAATCTATATTTTGTTTTCAGAATTTTTTGAATTCAAGAGATCCGGCACAATGCTTTCTCAATGCCTATATTACCTATTCGTAAAAATTATATACAACATCGGCATCTTTGTTTGGAAGATTGGGCCTGATGTGGTACTATGTAAGACAAGATACGAAAAAAACGGAAACTGGCTGTAAAAAGCCAGACACAAAAAAGACCGGCGCTATCCTGCGCAGCAAATATAACATACATAGAAAAGGAGAGAAAAATGGAAAACAAGAATGCAATGAGCAAGGCAAAGGCAGCTATCGTTCAGACAGTGGAACAGGCCAGGGAAGATCTGGTGCAGCTGGCGACCAGTATCCATGAGAATCCTGAGCTGGGGTTTGAGGAGTTTAAGGCGCTGGATTTCATCAGTGGGACACTGGAAAAGCATGGTTTTACCGTACAGAAGGGCTACGGTGGTCTGGCGACCTCCTTCCGGGCTGATGCCGGCAGCAAAGAAAACGGTCCCACGGTAGCGTTTCTGGCTGAGTATGATGCCTTAAACGGGATCGGGCACGGCTGCGGCCATAACCTGATCGCCGCCTGTTCGACAGGAGCGTTTCTGGGCCTTGCTTCGGTGGTGAAAGAGCTTCCGGGCCGTGTTTCCATCATCGGTACACCAGCCGAGGAGGGCGGGGCCGGAAAGGTAAAGCTTCTGGCGAACGGAGCTTTTGACGATGTGGATTTTGCTCTGATGATGCATCCGTCAGGCGGCGGCTCCAATCTGGTCGGGCGCGGCGGCCGCGCGGCATGTACGGTGAAGGTGGAATTCCAGGGCAGAGGCGCGCATTCTTCTGTGCCGAAAAACGGAATTAACGCGCTGAGCGCCGTCATAAATGTATTCAATCAGATCGACCTGGCCCGGCCGACTTTTGACCCGCAGGACAACATTAACGGTATCATCTCCAACGGGGGAACTGCCTCCAATATCATTCCGGCCTTTGCGAGCTGTGCCTTCTGTCTGAGAGCGGACACGATGAAGCGGATCGAAGATTTGATTGAGTTTATCAAAGTCTGTGTGGCAAATGCAGAACGCCTGACCGGAGCCAAAGGAACGGTTTCCCGGGACGATATTTCGGCGGAGCGCTATCCAAGCAAACCGATCTGCCAGGCATTTAAGGATAATATGGCTGTTATGGGAATTGAGATGACCTGGCCAGATCCCAAAAAGCAGTACGGTTCCTCTGATATCGGCAACGTATCCATCAAAATTCCGGCGATCCACGATTATCTGTCTATTACGGATGATAAATCCATTCAGGCGCATACTAAGGAATATACGGCAGCGTCGATTACCCCGCAGGCGCTTGACGTCTGTATCAAAGGAGCCAAAGGTCTGGCGATGACAGGATATGATATTCTCTCGGACAGGACATTCCAGGAGGAAATATTAAAATATCACGAGGAACAGATTCCGGAATTTTATAAACAGTAGCAGGTAAGATGGCCTGTCTGGCTGTGCAGAGAACAGATTCCGGCAGAAAAGGGAGGGGGGGGGGTAATGGAACTATATCAATTAAAGTATTTTGCACAGGCAGCAAAGTATGAGAATATCTCAATGGCTGCCCAGGAACTTCATGTCACCCAGCCATCCATCAGCAAGGCAATTAAGGCGCTTGAGAAAGAAATGCAGGTCGATCTGATGTGTAAGGTCGGCAAGTACAGTGTCCTCACACACGAGGGGCGTATTCTGCAGGCCCGGTTGATTCCGATTCTTGGGGAACTGAGCGAGCTTCCGAAAGCAGTAAGAAGCGGAGGAGCCAGCAGGCGGATCCGGCTTAACGCTCTTTCGGCAGGGCTTCTGGTGCCGGAACTGATCCACAGATATCATGAGAAAAATCCAAACGTGTATTTTAATGTGATGGAACAGCGGGAATCCATCAGCTGGGATATCTGTATCCGGAGTACACTGCCGCAGGTGTTTTTTAACAGCGCAGTGAAGCTGATGACGGAATGCCTGCTGGTGGCGGTTCACAAAGGCTCAAGTCTTGGAGAAAAGGAATGTGTTACTCTGGACGATCTTCAGGATGAAAATTTTGTTATGCTCAAACAGGGAGGCAGCATCCGTATGCTGTCAGACAGAAAATTTAAGGAGCTTGGCTTTATCCCCAGACAGGCCTTTGAGTGTGAGAATTTTTATATCCTGAAGCGAATGATCGAGGAAGGGCTCGGAGTGGCAATCTGGCCTCAGTATTCCTGGCGCTCCCGGCTCGAAGAGGAGAATGCAGGGGACAATATCTGTCTGCGCAGGCTCGATGTGCCTGACTTTTACCGTTCGCTCTATCTGATTCGCCAGAAGGATGTGAAGCTGACGCCGGAGATGGAGGAATTTTCTGAATTTATCATTCAGTATTTCGCTCAGGTGGGGCCGCCGGAGTTTTTATCTTCTGATGCCAAGAAGGAGGCTCCTAGACAGCTGAAGGACAATCTATTCGGATAACGAATCATTTATTCGGTATAAGAATGAATTGTATTCGCATAATTTATTGGACAGCAGGCTTTTTTCAGATTATAATCAATATATATAGAAAGCGCTTCTTTTTAAGAAAAACCATTCAGACATGGTTGGGGTATTTTATCTGCCCCTTCTTAAGAAGGAGCGCGTTTTTGTGTCACTAAGGAAGTGCTTCTTAATGATGCAAAAGATACCCTGTTTATTGGGGACACTGTTGTTTTCAGATCAAAAGAAGGAGGACACTGTATGAAAAAAAGGACTTATCGGATGGCAGCATTTCTGCTGGCAGCGGCGATGACGGCAGGCACACTGGCCGGATGTTCCTCAGGGGACAAGAGCTCTGAGGGAGGCCAGACTACACAGGCAGCCGGCTCCCAGGCAGCAGAGGGACAGGCAGGCAGCCAGGCGGCTGCATCGGGCGGTGAAAGCCAGGCGGCTGCCGGAATCAATGCCAAGACCCCGCCTGAGGGAATGGCCCTGAAGGATGATATTGTCATCGGCATGAAGTCAAAGCATACGACGATTGACCAGATGGAGGCCAGCAATACCCAGCATAACTATATGTGGCGTATGGTTCTTGACACCCTGGTACATTTCAATAATGAGACAAGTGAGCTGGAGCCGCAGCTTGCTACCGAGTGGTCCACGGACGACGGCGGTAAGACATATATTTTCAAGCTGAGAGAGGGCGTAAAGTTCCATAACGGCGAGACCTTAAAGGCTTCGGACGTTGCTTTTACCTTTAACCGTATGGAAGGGACCACCTCCTGTAACGGTCTGTTCTTAAAATTTGAATCCGTTGAGGCAGTTGATGACCTGACAGTAAAGATGGTTCTTACCGATCCGAATCTCGACTGGCCGTACATGATGACGCTTCCCACTTCCTGTATCCTGAACGAGAAGGCAGTCACGGATGACCCGCAGGAAGGCCCGGGCGTGGGAACCGGCCCCTGGCAGATTGATACCTATGAATTCGGTAACTATACGACATTAAAGGCATTTGAGAGCTGGAGAGGCCTGCCGAATGCCAAGACCTTTACCTTCCGCTATATTCCGGAAGATTCTGCCCGCCTGATTGCCCTGCAGAACGGAGAGGTTGATATCTGCGCAGAACCAGCCACGATCGAGCTTGGCCGGATTGAGGAAGATCCGAAGCTTGACCTTATCGTCTATGACGGCGGTTCCCTGACCTATATGGCGTTCAATACACAGAAAGCGCCGGCAGATAATGAGGAACTGCGCAAGGCAGTCGCTTACGGTATTGATCTTGATTCCATCATCGCCGTTGCTGCTGAGGGACGCGGAAAGAAAGCAACCTCCTTCTGGGGCTGGAGCGAGTACGGTTTCCATGACATGGGCGGCTACACGAGGGATCTTGATAAGGCGAAAGAGCACCTGGCAAAGGCATACCCGAATGGGGGAGCCACTCTGGATATTTCTGTCAGCGGCGCAGAGAGAAAGACGATTGCAGAGATGATGCAGAGCCAGCTTAAGGAGATCGGTCTCACGATCAATATCGTAGAGCTTGACTCCGCAGGAATCAGCACGACCACCACGAACGGTGAACACCAGTCCTGTATCTACGGCATGGGCTTCAATATCTTTGGCGATGATGCGAGACGTATTTTACAGCCGGGTTCGGCGGTAAATAAGGCTCATTATGACAGTCCGCTTGTTATGGAGCTTCTGGACAAGGCCGTAGCTGAGACAGACGAGACAGCCAGAAAAGATTACTATAAGCAGATCCAGGAGGATGTCTATGAGCATGCTCCCTACATCCCGCTTTATTATGCGGACGGCTTTATCGGCGTGAAGAAGGGAACCGGCGGAATTGATATTTATCCGACCAGCCATCACGACTATTCCAACATTTTTGTTCCGGCGAATTAATGTGCCATTCGGCTCTGACCGGCACAGCGGTATTATAAAGGAAGGAGCGGCGTCATACCATATGTGATATGCCGCTCTTTCTTTCAACAGGCCGCAGGCTGGTAAAACAGCAGGAGGAATCATATGCATCGTTACATAATAAAAAGACTGTTGCTGATGATACCAGTTATCATCGGCGTCTCGTTTCTCGTATTTTTCATCATGGATCTGGCTCCCGGCGACGCAGTGGATTTGATGGCTCCGGAGGGGGCGACGGCAGAAGATCTGATGGCGATCCGCCATGATCTTGGGCTGGACCAGCCGGTTGTGATCCGTTATATCCGCTACATGGGCGGCATGCTGCATGGCGATATGGGCATTTCCTATGTATCCAAAACAGACGTATTTGACACCTATATGCAGAAGCTGCCGGCGACCATTAAACTGTCTTTCGCATCGATTCTCGTATCGGTGCTCCTGTCGGTTCCTCTTGGTATCTATTCGGCTACCAGGCAGGGAACGATTCAGGATAATATCAGTATGGTTCTGGCAATGATCGGTCTTTCCATGCCGAACTTCTGGCTGGGACTTCTGCTGATTATCGCATTTTCTCTTCATATCCACTTATTCCCTTCCGGCGGCGACCAGACGCTTTCCGCCATCGTGCTTCCGGCGCTTACGATCGGGACCGGCCTGATGGCGACTCTTACCAGAACAACGCGTTCGTCGATGCTCGACGTTTTGAAACAGGAATATCTGAGAACTGCCAGAGCAAAGGGAATTCCGGAGAAAACGGTCGTCATGTCCCATGCGCTCAGAAATGCCCTGATTCCGATTATTACCATCATCGGCACGCAGCTTGCAGGCGTCCTGGGCGGCAGCGTTCTCACAGAGACCGTATTTGCCTGGCCGGGAGTCGGACGTTTGATCGTTGATTCCCTGAACATGAGGGATACGCCGCTTGTCACGGGCAGTATTATCATGACGACGATTCTTTTGAGCATCGTGCTTTTACTCGTCGATCTGCTCTATGCAGTCGTGGATCCTCGGATCAAAGCACAGTACATCATAAAGAGGGGGAGGAAAAAACGTGGCTAAAACAATGGAACAGACAACAGAGAGAAAGGCCAGGGGTCAGGTCGCTGAGATATGGCATCAGTTTTCCAGAAATAAGGGCGCGATGGTCGGCTCTTTTATCGTACTGGTCATTGCATTCATAGCAATTTTTGCCGACGTACTCCTGGATTATGATACCCAGGTTGTGGGACAGAATGTGGCGGAGCGTCTCCAATGGCCGAGCGCTGCACACTGGTTCGGGACAGACGAGCTGGGGCGTGACATTTTCTTCAGAATCCTTTACGGAACCCGGTTTTCCTGCTCTGTCGGCCTGGTGGCTGTCTCAATCGGCCTGGTGATCGGCGTGACGCTGGGAGCGATCGCAGGCTTTTTCGGGGGAGCATTGGAAGAAGTGATCATGCGTTCCACAGATATTCTGAGTGCAGTTCCCAATATGTTAATGGCGATCGTAATCGTGTCCGTTCTGGGACAGAGCATCTGGAATCTCATGTTAGCCGTGGGAATCACGAGTGTTCCCCAGTTTGTCAGAATCACGAGGGCAGCAGTTCTGACGGTCCGCAACCAGGAGTATGTGGAGGCCTCCAAGGCCATCGGACTGACGAACGGAAAGATCATTTTCAAGCATATTCTGCCGAACTGCCTGTCTCCGATTATCGTTCAGGCGACACTCCGTGTGGCATCTGCCATCATTTCCGCGTCCTCCTTAAGCTTTCTGGGACTGGGCGTACCGGCTCCGGCGCCGGAATGGGGCAGCCTCTTATCCGGAGGAAGAAAATATATTAGGGATTATTCCTATATGACGCTGTTCCCGGGGCTTGCCATCATGATTACCGTGCTGGCGCTCAATATGATGGGAGACGGACTGAGGGATTCTCTTGACCCGAAGCTTAAGAAATAGGAGGGATGTCACATGGCGGAGCAGAAGGATATGGTTCTTGAGATGGAGAACCTGAATGTGAAATTTGTCCTGGAGGAGGAGACTGTGGAAGCCGTCAACGGCATCAGCCTTCATATGAGAACAGGAGAGACACTGGGACTCGTGGGAGAAACCGGGGCCGGCAAGACGACAACGGCACTTTCTATATTAAAATTGATAGATTCTCCCCCAGGAGTGCTGGAATGTGATAGAATGGAGGTGTGCGGACAGGATGTCCTGAAAATGACGACTTCCGAGCTGGAGCATATCCGCGGAAGCCTGGTATCCATGATCTTCCAGGACCCCATGACCTCCTTAAACCCGGTATTCACCGTTGGGCAGCAGATTGCAGAGAGCCTTGAGCGTCACGAAAACCTGAATAAGAATGATGCCTGGAAAAAGGCCGAGGACATGCTGGAACTGGTGGGAATCCCAAGAGAGCGTGCCATCGAGTATCCACATCAGTTTTCCGGTGGAATGAAGCAGAGAGTAATCATCGCCATCGCCTTGGCCTGCAGTCCCAGACTTCTGATCGCGGACGAGCCGACGACGGCGCTTGACGTGACGATTCAGGCGCAGATCCTTCATCTCATGAAAGAGTTAAAGGAGAAGAGGAATACATCCGTGATTATGATTACACATGATCTGGGCATTGTGGCAGAGACGTGTGACCGGGTGGCAGTGATGTATGCCGGAAGAATCATCGAGACAGGGAATCTGGACGAGGTGTTCAACCATACAAAGCACCCCTATACCGAAGGGCTGTTCAATTCACTGCCGAATATCAAGAAGCGCAAACATAAGCTACAGCCGATTCACGGGCTGATGCCGGATCCGACGAACCTTCCCAAGGGCTGTGCCTTTGCACCGCGCTGTAATTACGCGACAGAGGCCTGCAAGGAGAGGCGGCCCGAGCTTATGGGCTTTGGAGGCACACATCAGGCGGCCTGCCTGGCCTATGAACAGGCCGGGTTCCATATCGAGAGGGGGAAAACCAATGGCTGATACCATTCTGGAAGTAAGGAATCTTAAAAAGTATTTCAAGACGGCCCGCGGGACCCTGCATGCCGTAGATGATGTGAGCTTTACGATTGAGCGCGGGAAAACGCTTGGTATCGTAGGCGAATCCGGCTGTGGTAAATCAACGACAGGACGGGCGATTCTCCGCCTTTTGGAGCCTACGGACGGGAAAGTGTTCTTTAACGGGATCGACATTACCTCTCTGAGTAACTTCAAAATGCGGCAGATGCGGCGTGAGATGCAGATCATTTTCCAGGATCCGTTTTCCTCTCTGGATCCCAGAAAAACCGTGAGCCAGACGATCGCGGAACCGATCATCGAAAACAGGCTTCTGAAGGATAAAAAGGCGATCGAGGCCAGGGTACATGAGCTGATGGATACGGTCGGACTGGCACAGAGGCTGGTAAACTCATATCCTCATGAGTTAGACGGCGGAAGACGACAGAGAATCGGTATTGCCAGGGCACTCGCGATGGAGCCGAAATTCATTGTCTGTGACGAGCCGGTATCGGCGCTTGACGTCTCGATTCAGGCCCAGATCCTGAACCTCTTGCAGGAACTTAAGGAAAAGATGGGACTGACCTTTATCTTCATCACGCATGATCTGTCAGTGGTCAACCATTTTGCAGATGAGATTGCAGTCATGTATCTGGGACAGCTCATTGAGAAAGCGCCCACAGAAGAGCTCTTTGATCATCCGGTTCATCCCTATACGAGGGCGCTTTTGTCAGCGATCCCTATCCCCGAAGTGGGAATCGAGCGGCCGGAGCGGATCCTCTTAAAGGGTGAGATCAGCTCACCCATCGACCCACCGGAGGAGTGTCGGTTTGCCAAACGGTGTATCTATACCTGTGAGACATGCCGGAAATCATGTCCAAAGCTTCTGGAAGCGTCACCGGGACATTTTGTATCGTGCCATCTGTGGAAGGATTTCATGTAAAAGAAACTTTCACGAAGGAATGTGTTTCATGTAGAAAAGGATTTCATGCAGACAAGAGCTTCACATGGAAAATCCATGCAGGAAAGGATTTCGTGCAGACGGGAATCCTGTGCGGCAGAGGTTTCCTGCCAAGATGGGTTTTCCTGTGAAAAGCTTCATGCGGAAAGCGAGGAAAGACATGTATCAGGTATCGGAAAAAAGCAGACAGCGTTTTGATGCAATGTGCGCGCTCGAAGAG
The DNA here is from genome assembly GCA_009917545.1 of bacterium 1XD42-76. Classification (GTDB taxonomy): domain Bacteria; phylum Bacillota; class Clostridia; order Lachnospirales; family Lachnospiraceae; genus QZDW01. Next base: position 205,526 of record QZDW01000001.1, on the reverse strand, counting down.
GTAAAAAAAGCGCTTGCATTTATCCAGGAGGATGAGCGGAGAACGCTCGACGAACAGAAGGAACTGGTTCTGATCGAGGCGCCGACAGGTCAGGAAGAGGAGCGGGCAAAGGTGTTTGCGGATAAATTCCGCGCTCTGGGGCTTACGGATGTCCATATTGACCGCGGCGGCAATGTGATCGGTGTCCGTCCGGGTACAGGAAACGGGCCCAGGGTGTTGATTGAGGGACATCTGGATACCGTGTTCCCCTTCGGGACTGTCCACGGAGTGGAGGAGCGGGACGGATTTCTGTATGCGCCTGGTATCGGCGATGACACGCGCGCACTTGCCATGCTGCTTTGTGTGATCCGCGCCGTGAATCATGTGAACTTAAAGAATGTGGGAGATATCGTATTCGTAGGTACCAGCCGTGAAGAGGGCATGGGTGGTCTCGGTGGAATGAAAGATTTCCTGAACGACAATACCGATATCGACATTTCCCTGAGTCTTGACAACAACGATATGAGCGATATTGTCTATCAGGCTACAGGCGGCGAGACCTACGAGGTGAATTTCCACGGCATCGGCGGGCATGCCTTCGGAGCTTTCGGCAAGATGGCCCAGCCGGTTCACGCAGCTGCCAGGGCAGTGGCAAAGATTGCGGCCTTTACGGTTCCGGAAGATCCAAAGACCAGCTTCTGTGTCTCAAATTTCCATGCTGGAAACGATGCCGGAGTGCACGCGATTGCCTCTGATGCGACGATCAAGTTCAATTTCCGTTCGGATTCCCAGGAAGAGCTCGCCAGGCTTCGCGACAAGATCTTCCAGGCAATCGAAGAGTCCTGTAAAGAGGAGACGGAGAAATGGGGATGCGATACGATTACCTGGGATAAAACGATTATCAGCGAGATTCCGGGCGGTAATCAGGACCCCCATGCGCCGCTTGTCGAGGCTGCGTACCTTGGACTTGATTACCTTGACGTGGGGCCCAGATTCCGCGCAAGCGGTTGTACCAATGCCAATGTAGCCATAGCAAAGAAGATTCCGGCGATCTGTATGGGACGCGCCTATGCACCGGACGAGAATTCGAAAAATATACTGAATCACAGTATACACGAGAAATTCCCGATGGCGGGATCCTACAAGGCAGTCCAGCAGGCGTTTATGATGCTTGTGACAGCATGCGGGATTGAGGGAAAGCTTAGTCCGCTCGTGGATAAGCAATAGGAAGAGAACTTGTCTGTAAAAATCATAAAGGGGAATTTTGAGGGTAAAGCAATGAAAAAAACGACATTTATCGCCACCGGAGATGCATTTATCACAAGACGTTTTCCGGAAGGCGGCTATGAAGGATTCGAGGCGGTTCGCGACTGCATTATGAAGCATGATGTAAAATTTTCCAATCTGGAAATGACCTTCCACAACCAGGAGGGGTATCCGGCAGCATTTTCCGGAGGAACCTGGGCAATGGCAGATCCGAGGACGCTGGACGATATGCGTTCCTTTGGCTTTAATCTTTACAATACGGCCAACAATCATTCCTGCGACTACAGCCACGGCGGGGTTCTGGCAACCATCCGTCATTTAAATGAAAGGGATATGATCTTTGCCGGCACGGGAAAGGATTTGGCCGATGCGTCAAGGCCATGCTATCTGGAGACAAAGCATGCCAGAGTGGCCCTGATTGCTGCTTCCGCGACCTTCCATGAGTCGGGGATGGCCGGAGGCCAGAGTGCGGATATGCCGGGCCGTCCGGGGCTCAATCCCCTGCGTTTTGAGACGGTCTACCATGTGTGCAGAGAAAATTTTGAGCAGGTAAAAAATCTTGTACAGGTGACAAAGGTCAACGCTGAGATGGAAAATTCCGTGAAAAACGGATACCAGAACCCGCCCAGAGAGGGAACGCTGCCTTTTGGAAAACATATGTTTGTTCTGGACGACAAAGACTGGATCGAGAGCCGGCCGAATGAGACGGATATGGTACGCATTGAGGGAGAAATCCGCGAGGCCAGAAAGCAGGCTGATGTCGTTCTTGTGAGCCTTCATGCACATGAGTCGGATACAGAAAACATGAAGCTTGCAGCCATGTTCATGGAGACATTCTCCAGACGGTGCATCGACGCCGGAGCTGATGTCATGATCGGCCACGGTCCGCACGAGCTGCGCGGTATCGAGATCTATAAAGGAAAACCGATTTTTTACAGTCTGGGCAACTTCCTTTTCGAGACGGAGACCGTGGGACTGCAGCCGTATGACGCCTACTTAAATAAGAAAATGCCTCTGGATACGAAGGTAGGCACTTACATGGACGCGCGCAGCAAAAACGGAACGTCCGGTTATGGTGTCCTGCCGGAGATCTGGCAGTCTGTGATGGCCGGATGGACAATGGAGGACGGGAAAGTGACGGAGATTCGCCTTTATCCGATTTCTTTGGGCATGGAGCGCGTGCGTTCCCAGAAAGGCGTTCCGGTCATGACGGGGGACGAGAACGTGCTTCAATATCTCGCAGGGCTGTCGAAGCCATATGGGACAACGATTACGATTGAAAACGGAGTCGGGCACATCACCCTTATGACGCAGACAAAGTGTCAGGAGGAGGAAACATGAACAGAATGAATCGGGCAGATCAGCTATTATTTGAAGAGCTTGTGGAGCGGATTAAGGAGCAAAGCGGGGCAGTAGGACTTGCAGTCGCTATTGTTGATGATGCCGGTGATACAAAATACGAGCGTTTCTTCGGGGTGCGGGACAAGAAAGCAGGGCTTCCTCTGGACGGGGATACGATCTTTGGCCTGGCTTCGGTGACGAAATCCTTTGTAGCGCTCTCAATTATGCAGCTGTACGAAAAAGGCATCATTGATCTGGATGCCCCGGTAAGCCGCTATATCCCGGAATTTACCAATAAAAATCAGGAGACTGTAAAGGTGTGGCATTTCCTCTGCCATGCAGGCGGATTTTTTCCGCTGCACAGAACCGTGATTCGGGATGTGGCAAAGACGATCGGTCTTTCGGCAGATGCAGAAACAGAGCTTGCCTTCTCGGAAGAGCTGGCGCTTGCGGGAACAAAGGCAGTGGCAGAGCAGCTGGATGCCCAGACTGCAGAGCATGGACTCATTGGCCGCCCTGGCGAGTATATGAGCTACTGTAATGACGGTTTTGGCCTGCTTTCAGAGATTGTGCGCCGGTATGGGGGGGGGGAGAATTCCTTTGCCGGGTACGTGAACACACATATCCTGACGCCTCTGGGCATGAAGCGCAGCAGCTGTGAATTTATCAGGCCGCTCAAGGATATCAATACGGCAACCCTCTATAAGAAACAAAACGGAGTCATGACGGACGGCTGGGATTTTTATGACAACGCATTTGCACTGGCAGGAGCCGGGGCCATGAAGTCCACACTTTCTGATATGAAACGTTATGCGGCCATGTATCTGAACTATGGTAAGACAGCAGGCGGCAGCCGTTTGTTGTCCATGAATGGCGTTCGTGCCATGACACGGCCGAGGATGGAGTACCGTCCGGAGAGCTTTTACTGCTACGGCCTCGCGACAAAGCGGCTTGACGACATCACCATAGTCGAGCATGGGGGAAGCCTGACCGGAGTGTCCTCCAATCTTTCCTGGTCGTATGACGAAGGCGTCGGGGTCATTGTCCTCTGCAATACCTCGGACGTCCCGGTCAGTGTGATCGCTGACGCAGCCATGCGTATGTACCGCGGCCGTATGCCGTTAGAGGACAGGGATACCTATCGGGAAAGTCCCTGGAGCGACAGGAAAAAAGCCGCCGTCTGCGGAACCTACGGTTCCGGGGAAGGCGACGAGCTGGAGCTGTATCAGAAGGACGGCAGAATGGCGGCACGCATTGGCAACAGGGAAGTCCCGTTCCTGACCGTACACCAGAATCTGGGCCTTGTCCGTAACCGTAACAAAGATGCCTATGTCCGGCTCTTTCCCAAAGAGGACGGCAGTATCTTTGCAGTCGGTTTTGGCGGCCGCATGCTGCCAAGGCTCCGATAGTCCGGGCCGGGTACAATAAGGGGATGCCACATTCATTTTGTGGCTTCCCCATCACATAAATCATCACTGTGGGTCTGTCAGAGTCAGTTATCTCACCTCTTTTCTCTGACAGGCCCATTCTTTTTTTCTGTCCGCGTGATTCCCCAAGACGTTCCTTCGTTTCATTTTTGTGTCCGTACTTTTTGATGTTTTTCCTTCCCGCTTTATTGACATTTTTGTAAGATACTGTTATACTACATCCATAGATATTGTGTAAAGTGCATAGAACAGTCAGGAGAGACTTTTATGGTATTTGAGCTTTAAATCTTCATTCCGGGAAACTATGATCCAAATAGAATGAGAATGCAGAATATTGATAAAGGTCTGTTTTTTTGCTGACAGACGTTCGGCGAAAGCGGGGGTGATATTACTATTAGATTGTCGCCCTTATGTGACGTCAATAACGTGGAATGCATTCCACAATATGGAATAATGGCGGCTTTCGATTGGAGGCTCAAATGAAGGAGGTGCGGTGAGTATATGTGGACTGGGGAGATGACTATGATGGATGCCGGTCTGGTGTCCATTGTGGGACTTTTAGTCGTATTTGCGGCTCTGGCATCGTTAGCGATTGCAATCATCCTTATTTCCAAAATCCTCGGAACGCTTGTAAAGACCGAAACGCCCAAGGCAGTGGCAGCTCCGGCGGCAGCGGTCCCGGCAATCGACGAGGAAACCTATGCGGTACTTCTCGCGGCGGTCAGTGAGGAGGCGAGGTTATCCGGAGAAGAGATTCGGGTGACGAGTATCAGAGAACTGTAGACCAGGTATGAAAAAAGCAGAGAACAATGAAAGGATGTAGTTAAGGTATGAAATACGTTGCAACATTAAACGGAAAAAAATATGAGGTTGAAATCGAGAGAGTAGACGCATATAAGCCACTTGACAGAGGCGTTACGGTAAGCTCTCCGGCTCCGATTATCGCGGCAGCCGCTGCCCCGGCCACCGCCCCTGCTGCCCCGGTGCAGGCTCCCGCTCCGGCAGCGCCAGCACCTGCTCCGGCTCCCGCAGCAGCACCTGCTCCGGCAGCTCCGTCCGCAGGCGGCCAGACCGTAGAGGCCCCGATGCCTGGAAAAGTACTGGATATCAGAGTAAAACCGGGTGATTCCGTAAGCTTCGGACAGGTAGTTGTAGTGATGGAAGCTATGAAGATGGAGACAGAGATCGTCGCTCCGGGAGCCGGAACGGTAGCTTCTGTCAATGTAAACGCAGGCGACTCGGTTGAAACAGGTGCTGTTCTTGTAACCTTAAACTAACAGGAGGTGCCCCTTGAATATACTTTCAGTCTTTGGGGAGCTGTTAGCACAGTCAGGCTTTGCCGCAATCACCTGGCAGCAGGGTGCAATGCTTCTCATTTCCTTCATTTTATTATATCTTGCAATCAAAAAGCAGTTTGAGCCGCTTCTGCTGCTGCCGATTGCGTTTGGTATGTTCCTTGCAAACTTACCCCTGGCCGGACTTATGGACGAGGCAGATGCTTGGTATCAGTCCGGAGTCCTGCGGATTATTTACAGCGGTGTTAAATCCAGCCTGTTTCCCTGCCTGATCTTCATGGCAGTCGGTGCTATGACAGACTTCGGTCCCCTGATTGCCAATCCGGTGAGCCTTCTTTTGGGAGCTGCCGCCCAGTTTGGTATCTATGTGGCCTTTCTGCTTGCACTGGCGACGGGGCTTTTCACTCCCCAGCAGGCAGCTGCCATCGGCATTATCGGTGGTGCAGACGGCCCGACCGCAATCTATATTGCGAACAATCTGGCTCCTGAACTGGTGGCGCCGATTGCTGTAGCGGCATATTCCTACATGGCTCTGATTCCGCTCATTCAGCCGCCGATTATGAAGGCACTGACGACGAAAAAAGAGCGTCAGATTGTCATGAAGCAGCTCCGTAAGGTCAGCAAAGTGGAAAAAATCGTTTTCCCGGTCTTTGTTGTCCTGTTCTGCTCCCTGTTACTTCCGTCAGTGGCCCCGCTTTTAGGTATGCTGATGCTGGGAAATCTTTTAAGGGAATCCGGTGTTACGGGAAGGCTTTCCGATACGGCTCAGAATGCACTTTGTAACATCGTTACGATCTGCCTCGGTACGACAGTAGGTGCGACGGCAAACGGCGAGATTTTCCTGCGTGTACAGACGCTTGCCATTATCGCAATGGGGCTTATGGCCTTTGCCTTTGCCACAGTCGGCGGTATTCTGTTCGGTAAAGCGCTGTGTGCCCTCACAGGCGGTAAGATCAATCCGCTTATCGGTTCGGCAGGTGTATCCGCTGTTCCAATGGCAGCCCGTGTGTCCCAGACTGTGGGCGCAAAGGAAAATCCCACCAACTTCCTTCTTATGCATGCAATGGGCCCGAACGTGGCCGGAGTCATCGGTTCTGCTGTAGCAGCCGGATATTTCATGCTGATGTTTGGATAAAACGGCCGGCAGGAAACGCCGGTACATATGAGAGTCCGCCGCCAGGCGGCATACATTCAGGGATGCTCAATGCGCTTGGACTACGTTCATTCATGGTGGCGCACTCACCTGTGGGCGCATGGAGGTTTACTATGAAAATCCATCGCCGCAGGCGATCTGAGTTCAGGGATGCCCAATGCGCCTGGATTACGTTCATTCATGGTGGCATGCTCACCTGTGGGCGCATGGAGGTTTACTGTAAGATTTGGATTATTATAATAATATAAGGAGGCTTTATTGTGAGTAATAAAGTATGCACATTACAAGAAGCAATCGCAAAGTACGTGGAAGACGGCGACGTTATCTCCTTTGGTGGTTTTACGACCAACAAGAAGCCGCACGCGGCTGTCCGTGAGATCTTAAGGCAGGGTAAGAAGGACTTTATTGCCATCGCAGGTCCTGCCGGTATGGACTGGGATGCGCTGATCGGAGAAAACCGCGTGAAAGCATATATCAACTGCTATACGGCAGATTCCGGAGTAACGAATGTATCCCGCCGGTTCCGTTCCAAGATCGAGAAAGGCGAGCTGATTTATGAGGATTACTCTCAGGATGCCATTATGCTGATGCTGCATGCGGCTTCTCTCGGCCTTCCGTTCCTTCCGGTTCGTCTGATGATGGGATCCGGTCTGGTTGATGAGTGGGGAATCAGCAAGGAAGTCAGAAAGACCATCGAAAAGCTGCCGGATGATAAGTTCGTTTATGTGGATAACCCCTTCAACCCTGGTGAAAAGGTGGTTGCCCTTCCGGTTCCGAAGCTTGACGCGGCTGTGATTCACGTACAGAAGGCATCTCCGGACGGAACCTGCATCATTCTGGGCGATGAGTTCCATGATGTGGATATTGCGGTTGCTGCCAAGAGAGTGATCGTTACATGTGAAGAGTTAGTCAGCAATGAGGAGATCAGAAAGGATCCGACCCAGACAAGAATTCCCTGCTTCTGTGTGAGTGCAGTCGTACATGTTCCTTACGGCGCACATCCGACACAGTGCTATGATTATTATGATTATGATAATGCGTTCTTAAAGGCATACGGCGCAGCCAGCAAGACAGAGGAAGACTTTAAGGCATTCCTTGATGAGTGGGTATACGGCTTAAAGAGTCACGAAGAATATCTGGACAAGGTGGGCGCGTCCCGTCTTACAAAATTAAAAGTAACACCGGGCTTTGGATATGCCGCTGATGTTAGCAAGGAGGATTAATCATGGCTGATTACACAAACTACACAAACAAAGAGATGCAGGCAATCACGCTTGCAAAATGTATTCATGACGGACAGATTGCCATCGTGGGCACCGGTCTGCCGCTCATCGGAGCTTCCGTAGCCAAGAGATTATTCGCACCCAAGTGCAATCTGATTGTGGAGAGCGGCCTTATGGACTGTGCCCCGATCGAAGTTCCGCGTTCTGTCGGCGATCTCCGTTTCATGGCTCACTGCGGTGTTCAGTGGCCGAATGTCCGCTTCATTGGGTTTGAGGCAAATGAATGGTTGCATGATAACGAGAGGCTGATTGCCTTTATCGGCGGCGCACAGATTGACCCCTACGGAAATGTAAACTCTACCTGCATCGGCGATTATCACAATCCCAAGACGCGTTTTACAGGATCCGGCGGCGCGAACGGTATCGCTACCTTTGCCAATACGATCATCATGATTCAACATGAGAAGAGACGCTTCATGCAAAAGATCGACTATGTGACAAGCCCGGGCTGGATCGACGGCCCTGGCGGACGTGAGAAACTCGGCCTGCCCGGCAACCGCGGCCCGCAGGCAGTTGTAACGGATCTTGGTATCCTTAAGTTTGATGAGACGACAAAGAGAATGTATCTGGCCGGATACTATGAGACCACATCACCGGAAGAGGTACAGGAGAATACCGGCTTCGAGATCGACGTGACAAGAGCTGAGAAGCTGGCTCCGCCGGATCCGGAGGTAATCCGCATGATTCGTGAGGAGATTGACCCCGGACAGGCATTTATTAAGGTTCCGGTGGAAGAGTCCGCGAAATAAGACAGGAAATAAAATGTAAGGTTTGCGCAAAACGCGTATGGCAGCAGTTCGCGTTTGGACTGCTGCCGGCAGGATGCGCAGGACAGCCGCATCTGCCGTTTATATGGCCGTATGTGATCAATACGACCCGGCCGTCAGGCTGGCTTTGGAGGCGGCAGCATATATAATTGAGGAGGAAAACACATGGGTTATTTTTCCATGCCTGGATATTTTCAGAACATGCCGATTGTCGGCAAAGAGTTAGTCAACCCCAATCAGGAGAATAAGGACAGCATTAAGGCAGTCGAAAAGGAAATTCATGATTCCGTGGCTGCCGTTCTGGCATCCGGACGTGATGACGAGTCCTTAAACCAGTCTGGCCAGCTTACGGCCATGCAGCGTGTGAACGCCCTGATTGACGAAGGGACCTGGTGCCCGTTAAACAGCCTCTTTAACCCGGAAGGGAATAAAGACGGTTCCACAGGCATTGTAAAGGGCCTTGGCCGTATCGGCGGCAAGTGGGCGGTTATCATTGCTTCGGACAATAAGAAGCTGGCAGGTGCATGGGTTCCCGGACAGGCCGAGAACCTGCTGCGCGGTTCCGACACAGCCAAGATGCTGCATGTTCCGCTCGTGTATCTGTTAAACTGCTCCGGCGTTAAGTTCCCTGAACAGGATAAAGTATATCCAAATCGCCGCGGCGGCGGTACGCCGTTCTTTAGAAATTCCGAGTTAAACCAGCTTGGCGTTCCGGTAATCGTAGGTATCTATGGTACGAACCCGGCAGGCGGCGGCTACCACAGCATTTCTCCGACGATTCTGATTGCCCACAGTCAGGCGAACATGGCAGTCGGCGGTGCCGGTATCCTGAGCGGTATGAATCCCAAGGGATATGTGGACGAAGAAGCGGCAGAGTCGATCATTGCGGCACAGATTGAGAATAATAAAAAGCATATTCCGGCTCCTGGTTCCGTGCCGATTCACTATAATGAGACAGGCTTCTTCCGTGAGGTATATGAGAACGACTACGGTGTCATTGAGGGAATCAAAAAGTATGTGAGCTATCTTCCGGCCTACAACCTTGAGTTCTTCCGTGTGGATGACCCCAAGACCCCGAGATTCCCGGCAGAAGATCTGTACGACATCATTCCCATGAATCAGAAGCGTCCCTATGACGTGTATGAGGTCATTGCCCGTCTGTTTGACAACAGTGAATTCTCCGAGTACAAGAAGGGCTACGGTCCGGAGATGGTGACAGGCCTTGCCAAGGTAAACGGGCTTCTGGTGGGCGTGATTGCCAATGTACAGGGGCTTCTGATGAATTATCCGGAGTACAAACAGAATTCCGTGGGAATCGGCGGCAAGCTGTACCGTCAGGGCCTGATTAAGATGAACGAGTTTGTGACGCTATGTGCGCGTGACCGTATCCCGCTTGTATGGCTGCAGGATACGACTGGAATTGACGTGGGCGATGATGCAGAGAAGGCAGAGCTTCTGGGCCTTGGCCAGTCTCTGATCTACTCGATCCAGAATTCCGGTATCCCGTCCCTTGAGGTAACGCTCCGTAAGGCCAGCGCTGCCGCACACTATGTACTTGGCGGCCCGCAGGGCAACGATACCAACGTATTCTCTATCGCCACAGGCGCATCTGAATATTATGTAATGCCTGGCGAGACGGCTGCAAATGCCATGTATTCCAGACGTCTGGTAAAGGATAAGAAAGCCGGAAATGACTTAAAGCCAACGATCGACAAGATGAACGACATGATTCAAATGTATACCGACAAATCCCGTCCGAAATACTGTGCTGTTAAGGGTATGGCCGATGAGATTGTCGATATGACAGAGATCCGTCCGTATATCCAGGCCTTTACTGAGGCTGCATATCAGAATCCGCAGGGGATCTGCCCGTTCCACCAGATGATTACGCCGCGTGCAATCCGCGATTTCGAAAACTGCAAAAAAGCATAACAATGGCAGGACTTGCACAGGATTATGGTGTATGGTATAATCTCTTTTGAGATTATACCATCGTCGGTTTGTATCCTGCCGCATGGAGGATGCAGACCAAAGCAAATCGTGCGAATCCGCCGGAGAGCATGGTATAATCTCTTTTGAGATTATACTACGGAGGTAAATATGAGCGCAACGTATACATTGGGAATTGACGTTGGTTCCACCGCGTCCAAATGTATCATTTTAAAAGACGGCAGTGAGATCATTGCCAAATCCCTGATTGATGTCGGCGCAGGCACCAGCGGCCCGCAGCGCGCGATCGACGCCGTTCTGGAAGCGGCACAGATGACAAGAGAGCAGATGGCATATATCCTGGCAACAGGCTATGGCCGTAATTCGCTGATGGAGCTTGCGGACAAGCAGATGAGTGAACTTTCCTGTCATGCGAAAGGGGCTTCTTTTCTGTTTCCTGAAGTTCACACCGTGATCGACATTGGGGGACAGGATGTTAAGGTACTGCACATTGAGAACGGCACCATGACGAACTTTCAGATGAATGACAAGTGCGCCGCAGGAACAGGGCGTTTCCTCGACGTAATGGCGCGTGTGCTTGAGGTGAAAGTTGAAGATCTGGGCAGGCTGGGAGCAATGTCAGAAAAGACGGTCGGTATCAGCTCAACGTGTACGGTGTTTGCTGAGAGCGAGGTCATCAGCCAGCTTGCGATGGGGACGGATAAATGCGATATCATTAATGGAATCCACCATTCCGTGGCACATCGGGTCACGGGGCTTGCCCACCGTATCGGCGTGGTTCCGCAGGTCGTGATGACGGGCGGAGTGGCGCAGAATGCAGGTGTTGTGAACGCGCTTTGTGAGGAACTTGGGACGGAGATCAAGACCTCGCCGCTGACGCAGTATAACGGCGCTCTGGGTGCAGCCCTGTTTGCATGGCAGGCGGCAAACCGTGCCAGATAGATTTTTTGCTGTGGGAACGGCTTCTTTTTCTGTGAAAAGTGGCTGCTTTTCGGAGTTTTCGCGGGTTTCAGGTTCAAAAATCCCCTTGCAGACGGGCTTGTATCGGATTTTTTGACTGTTTGCCCCGGGTATTTTATATATCGTATATCATGAAAGGCCCCGGGCCAGGGGAAGCGGCAGATATAAGCCGGCTTTTCCGGGGCCGGGCCTGAAACAGTTTAATAGAGGAGGATAATTATGTCAGAAGCTGTAAAAGCGCCGGCAAAACCGGCCAAAAAAGTCAGTCCTGGTGTTGCGGCCCTTCGTCAGGTTGTAGAGGATGTATATGCGGCTGCCCGTGAGGCCAAGAAACGCGGCGAACCGGTTGGCTGGTCCTCATCCAAATTCCCCTGCGAGCTTGCAGAGGCTTTTGGCCTGCATGTCGTATATCCGGAGAATCAGGCTGCCGGCGTCGCTGCCAATCGTGACGGCGAGATCATGTGCCAGGCTGCCGAGGATTTAGGCTATGACAATGATATTTGTGGTTATGCCCGTATCAGTCTGGCTTATGCTGCCGGAAAGCGTGCGGCGAAAAAGGTTGATCCTGCGACGGGAGAGTATGTGATTGATCCTGCCAGCGGAAAGCCTTTAAAGGACGCTGACGGCAAAGTGGTTATAGATCCGGAGACAGGAAAGCCGAAAAAGGATCCCAAGACTATGACTCCCTATACCGTTCTTGAAGATTTAAATGAGATCGAGGCTCTTCCGGATGGTGAGGAGAAAGAGCGCCGCCTTGCTTCCGTCAAAGGATACCGTCAGATGATTATGCCGCAGCCTGATTTCGTGCTCTGCTGTAATAATATCTGCAACTGTATGACAAAATGGTATGAAAATATCGCGCGTATGCATGATATTCCGCTTGTCATGATTGATATCCCGTACAATAATACAGTTGAAGTAGATGACACATATGTGAGATACATCCGCGGCCAGTTTGACAATGCGATCAAGCAGCTCGAGAAGATTTCCGGCCGCAAGTTTGACGAAAAGAAATTCGAACAGGCATGTGCAAATGCCAACCGCACGGCAAAGGCATGGCTTAAGGTCTGCGATTATCTCCAGTATAAGCCGGCTCCTATGAGTGGATTTGACCTCTTTAACCATATGGCTGATGTTGTGACAGCCCGCGGAAAAGTGGAAGCCGCCGAGGCATTTGAACTTTTGGCTACAGAGCTTGAGGAGAATGTAAAGACGGGCCACAGCACACTGCCGTTTGCGGAGAAATATCGTGTTATGTTCGAGGGAATCCCTTGCTGGCCGAAGCTTCCGGCATTATTTAAGCCGTTAAAAGAGAACGGCGTCAACGTGACAGCTGTAGTATATGCGCCTGCATTCGGCTTCGTATACAACAATATGGATGAGATGGTGCGCGCCTACTGTAAAGCTCCGAATTCTGTCTGCATAGAGCAGGGTGTTGACTGGCGTGAGGGCATTTGCCGCGACAATAAGGTAGACGGCGTCCTGGTTCACTACAACAGAAGCTGTAAGCCGTGGAGCGGTTATATGGCAGAGATGCAGCGCCGCTTTACAAATGATCTGGGAATTCCCTGCGCCGGCTTTGACGGCGACCAGGCCGATCCGCGTAACTTCAATGCCGCCCAGTACGAGACACGTGTACAGGGACTGGTGGAAGCGATGGAAGCAAACAAGCAGGCAAAGGAGGCGTAATCAAAATGAGTATGAATGCATTACTGGATGAATTTAAAAATATTGCCGAGAGTCCCAAAAAGCAGCTTGACGGATACAAGAAGCAGGGCAAAAAGGCCATCGGCGTACTGCCTTACTATGCGCCTGAAGAGCTCGTCTATGCAGCCGGCATGGTGCCCTTCGGTATGTGGGGTTCCAATAAAAAGACGATCAGCCGCGCAAAGGAATATTGCGCAACATTCTACTGCACGATCGCACAGCTTGCCCTGGAGATGCTCTTAGACGGAACGATGGACGATCTGGATGGTATTATCACGCCTACGATCTGCGATACCCTGCGTCCCATGAGCCAGAATTTCCGTGTGTCGATGGGAGAGAAGATGCCGGTTATTTTCCTGGCACATCCGCAGAACCGTTTTGATTCCTTTGGACTTCAGTTCTGTGTTGACCAGTATGCGCATGTAAAGAAAGAGCTGGAGAAGATTACCGGCAAAGAGATCACAAACGACGACATCCAGAACGCGATTAAGGTGTACAATGAGAGCCGCGCTGCCCGCCGCCGTTTCGTAACGCTGGCTTCAGAGCACTGCGACGTCATCACGCCCACAAAGCGTTCCGCTGTTTTAAAAGCGTCCTGGTTTATGTTAAAGGACGAATATACGGTGAAATTAAATGAGTTAAATGAAGAGCTGGCAAAGCTTCCTGTCTGTGACTGGAAGGGCACAAAGGTTGTTACCTCCGGCATTATCTGCGATAATCCCAGCCTTCTGGCCGCCTTTGAGGAGAACCATATCGCTATCGCGGCAGATGATGTGGCGCATGAGAGCCGTGCTTTCCGCGTCGATGTTCCGGAAGATTCCGACGGGCTTAAGGCTCTGGCACAGCAGTTTGCCAATATTGACTATGAGGTACTGCTTTATGATCCGGAATCCTCAAAGAACCGCCGTGGTGAGTTCGTCGCTAATCTGGTGAAGGAGAGCGGAGCGCAGGGACTTGTTCTGTTTATGCAGCAGTTCTGTGATCCGGAGGAGATGGAGTATCCGTACTTAAAGAAGGCCCTCGATGCTGCCCATATTCCGCACATTAAACTGGGAATCGACCAGCAGATGCGCGATTTCGGACAGGCGCGTACTGCGATCCAGGCTTTCGCAGATGTGCTCGAGATGAGCAAATAAGAATAGAACCATCTGCGCCCGCAAATGAGCGCGTTACTGTGAGTAAAAGTGATTCATTGTTTCAATACTTCCCCGCTCCTGCGTGTCCAGGTGTATGAGCGGGGATTTTTCTGTCTGGAAAGAGATGTGTTGTGATATGGAATGCATTCTGATGCAATGTACAGATGGAATATACTGCGGAGAAATATATATTCACACTACAACGTGTTAAGTTGCATATATCCGGGGCTTATAGTACAATAAGCAGTAATGCCCTCTTGCGGCTACATAGAATTAGGAAGGAGGAAACAAAAAATGCTGCTTGCAACGACAAAAAATATGCTGTCGGACAGAATGTTCCTGGAAAAGGCCTTCCGGATTGCTCTTCCTGTCGCCATGCAGGGAATGTTAAATACGGTGGTAAACCTGGTCGATACGATGATGATCGGTACGCTTGGGGAGACAGCGATTGCCGCAGTAGGTCTGGCAAACAAGGTCTTTTTCGTATTTTCCCTGCTTGTCTTTGGTATTGTCAGCGGAAGCGGGATTCTGGCAGCACAGTATTGGGGAAACGGAGATGTGAAAAATATCCGCAAAGTGCTGGGGCTGGCACTCGTTCTGGCAGTAGGAGGAGCGGTCTGTTTTCTGGTTCCTGCAACAGTCAACCCTGAGCTGGTAATGCGGATTTTTACGACAAGTGCAGATACGATCCGGGTCGGAGCCGCCTATCTGGTGATTGCGGCGGTTTCCTATCCATTTACGGCATTTACAAATGTCTATGTCGCTATGCTGCGGGCAGTCGGACAGGTGAAGCTTCCGGTGCTTACGAGCTGTCTGGCGATCATTGTGAATATTGTATGCAATTTTCTGCTGATTTTTCCGGAACGCGATCTTGTGCTTGGAAATGTAACGATACATATATGGGGGATGGGACTCGGAGTTGCAGGTGCGGCTTTGGCGACACTCCTTGCCCGTGTGGTGGAAACAGTGATTCTGTTATCCGTGGTCTATCTGAGAAAATACCCGATTGCCTGCCGGCCTATGGAGATGGTCGGATATTCCAAAGCATTTCTGCGACAGTTTGTTACGACCTGTACGCCGGTGATTGCGAATGAATTCATCTGGGGGCTCGGCATTACGATCTATTCCCTTGCCTATGGGCGGATGGGAGATAATGCGGTCGCTGCCATTACGATTGCGACGACGATCCAGGATATCGTCGTGGTGCTGTTCCAGGGCTTAAGTGCAGCGACGGCTGTGATTCTCGGCCATGAGATGGGAGCGGGCAAGATGAAGCGGGCGGAACGCTATGCGACGAATTTCTTTGTCCTCCAGTTTCTTGTGACCTTATTCGGCATGGCAGTCTGTATGCTGATTCGCGGGCCTATTCTGTCTATTTACCGGATTACGCCGGAGGTGTCGGCTGACGCGGCGCTCTGCATTCTGGTATTTGTACTGTTTATGCCTGCCAAAATGTTTAATTATGTGAATGTGGTGGGAGTGTTAAGAAGCGGCGGGGATACGAAGATGTGTCTGTTTCTGGATACGAGCGGTGTGTGGCTGATCGGGATTCCCCTGGCATTTCTGGGAGGGCTTTATTTCCGGTATCCCATTCATATTGTCTATGCGATGGTAATGCTGGAAGAGGTCTATAAAGCAGGGCTTGGATACTGGAGATACCGGCAAAAGAAGTGGCTGAGAAATCTGGCAGCTGAGATATAGGTAAGACAGGGCAGGCGGAGCCTGAAGGCCGGACGGGCTATCAGGATGTCCGCCTGGCTCCTGAATAGCCCAGTTCGGAGGCCAGCTTCTGTGCATAATGCTGGACCTGCTCCCGGTGCTTTTTGAGAAGATCATCGCTTCCAATGCGGATCTGCGGTGCAATGATGCCGATGGAACCGGCCAGTTCCCCCTCTGCATTGAACACAGG
The DNA here is from genome assembly GCA_009917545.1 of bacterium 1XD42-76. GTDB lineage: Bacteria > Bacillota > Clostridia > Lachnospirales > Lachnospiraceae > QZDW01. The sequence goes on along the minus strand of QZDW01000001.1, from coordinate 189,353 downwards.
AGCGCCGATGCCGACTGCATCATTTACATATTCGCCGTGGGTAATTGCATAGCCCTGACGGCGTATCTTTTCAAGCTCCGCGCGCAGTTCTTCCGGCTGTGCGGCAGGAAACGCATGCTCCCGGATAATGACATTTTCAAAATAATCATGAATAAACGATGGAGGCTGATAGGCAAGAAGTACCTTACGGATGGCGCCGCAGTGCAGATACAGCTCATAACCGAATTCTTCCACTACTTTAAGATGGCTGGGGCCGTCTACCTTTTCGATCACAAGCCCTTTGCTCCCCACAGGAATCACGAGATAGGAATCCTCCCTGGTCTTGGCGGACAGCTCTGTCAGGATAGGGTGGGCCGCATCCTGTAAACGAATTCCGCGTGCAGCAGCTTTTCCCAGGGGGATTAGCGCCGGGCCGAGGCGGTAGGTGTGGGAACGCTCATCCCGGATGACATAGCGCTTCTCGCTGAAGGTCTGAAGGATCCGGTGAATCGTACTGGGAGGCAGATCCATAGCTTCTGCCAGCTCGGCGATAGAAAAACTGCGGTTCTCCGCTGCCAGTACGTCAAGAAGCTCCATAGAACGGAGCAGGCTTTGTATCATATGGTTCCACCTTCAGTATCTTCTTCTACGGTCATGTCTGTAACAGGCCGGACTGCTTCCTTCGCGTCGTCAGCAGACGGGAAAGCTTTTGCTTTTTCTGCATCGGCCGGGCAGGCAGCTTCCTCTTCCACGACATGGGCTGTGTGCAAAACGGCTTTTTCCCCTGCGGCAGGGCAAGCGGACTGAGCAGCTTCTTCTGTATCCGAAGTGGGCAGCGGTTCTTCCTCAGTCCTGCATTTGGCAGAGTCCAGAGTGATATAATTGCGTCCGGCGGCCTCCTGGCAGGGAACCGGCTCATCCTTCCTCTCTTCACCGGGGCCATCCTCTTCTTCATAATCGTGAAAATCTTTATCCAGCTCGTCGTTAAAGGACTTATACTGCAGATAGTAAGCGATTCCTGCAGCAGCGGCACCAATCATAGCGCCGAGTGCAATAAGCAGACCGGTTCTCTTTTTAGACATGTTTTATTCTCCTTTCAACCAGCGTGAGACTCATGCTGATACTACTTCTAATATAATAATCCAAAATTGTGGAAAAGAAAAGGGATAATTATGAAGAAATTTAAAAAATATTAAAAAATTCCTGACATCCGCCCTTGCAAATCACCAAAAAAGGAGAACAATATGAATACACCAAGGCTGGAAACCGAAAGGCTTATACTAAGAAAATTTGCAGAGAATGACGTGAAAGCACTGTATGGTATTTTGAAAGGCGAGGAAGTGAATCGCTTTTTACCGTGGTTTCCAGTGAGAAATATGGATGAGGCACGTACTTTTTATGAAACAGGTTATGCCGCAAAGTATGCGGAGCCGCAGGCCTATGCTTATGCTGTTTGCCTGAAAGAAAACAATATCCCAATTGGCTACATAAATGTCGATATGGGTGACAGCCATGATCTGGGATATGGGGTTCGGAAAGAATTCTGGCACCAGGGGATTGCCACAGAGGCCGGAAAGGCCGTGATAGCGCAGGTGAAAAGAGACGGGCTTCCTTATATCACGGCAACACATGATGTCAACAATCCCCGGAGCGGCGGCGTTATGAAGCAGCTGGGCATGAAGTATCAGTATTCTTATGAAGAGCAGTGGCAGCCTAAAAATTTATTGGTTACATTTCGGATGTACCAGCTGAATTTTGCCGGGAATGCCGGCATGTTTAAAAAAATATTGGGATTGTTCAGCTGCGTACACCAACGGTATTTTGCAACAGCCCTTTTTTGACTTTCCAGCCCTGGTATCAAGGGATTTCACAAATTATTTATAAAATTTTAGCACTCAAGTCTTGACAGTGCTAATAATGCGTGTTATAACATAATCTGTGACGAGGAGCAGGTACAATGCTTCAGTCTTTTTCATACAAGTTTAAGAAACAGAAATGATAAGGAGGAGTCAGGAATGAAGTTAGTACCGTTATTTGACAGGGTTGTTTTAAAACAGTTGGTGGCAGAAGAGACGACAAAGTCCGGTATTGTCCTTCCGGGGCAGGCCAAGGAGAAGCCGCAGCAGGCAGAAGTAATCGCAGTCGGCCCGGGCGGAGTGGTAGACGGCAAGGAGATCACGATGCAGGTGAAAGCCGGCGATAAGGTGATTTTTTCCAAATACTCCGGTACTGAGGTAAAAGTGGACGAGGACGAATACATTATCGTAAAACAGAATGATATTCTGGCAGTGATCGAATAGGAACTATAATCGCAGGCAGCCGCTCTGGCTATATGGCGCATGAACAGCTGCAATCTGAAATCGTTGCAATCTCAAATCATATTGGAGGTACAAAATCATGGCAAAGGAAATCAAATACGGAGTGGACGCCAGAAAGGCTCTGGAGACTGGCGTAAATAAACTTGCAGATACGGTCCGCGTGACCCTGGGACCGAAAGGAAGAAACGTAGTTCTTGACAAGTCCTTTGGCGCACCGCTTATCACGAATGACGGCGTTACCATCGCCAAGGAGATCGAGCTTGAGGATGCCTTTGAGAACATGGGTGCTCAGCTTGTCAAGGAAGTGGCAACCAAGACAAACGATGTGGCCGGCGACGGAACAACGACAGCTACAGTGCTGGCACAGGCAATGATTAATGAGGGGATGAAGAACCTGGCAGCAGGTGCAAACCCGATTGTGCTCAGAAAGGGCATGAAGAAGGCTACTGATGAAGCAGTAAAGGCAATCGCAGAGATGAGCCAGCCGATCAGCGGCAAGGCTCAGATTGCAAGGGTTGCCGCTATTTCCGCATCGAGTGATGAGGTCGGCGAGATGGTAGCTGACGCGATGGAGAAGGTAACGGGCGACGGCGTTATCACGATCGAGGAATCCAAGACCATGAAAACGGAGCTGGATCTCGTGGAAGGCATGCAGTTCGACAGAGGCTATATTTCCGCTTATATGTGCACAGATATGGAGAAGATGGAGGCCAATCTGGACGATCCGTTCATCCTGATTACAGATAAGAAGATTGCCAACATCAACGACATTCTTCCGATTCTTGAGCAGATTGTCAAGACAGGCGCAAAGCTTCTTATCATTGCTGAGGACATTGAGGGCGAAGCTCTTACCACATTGATTGTCAATAAGTTAAGAGGTACATTCAGCGTAGTCGGCGTTAAGGCTCCGGGCTACGGCGACAGAAGAAAAGAGATGTTAAAGGATATCGCAATCCTTACGGGCGGTACTGTGATCTCTGAGGAGCTCGGCCTTGACCTTAAGGATGCAACAATGGATCAGCTTGGACGTGCGAAATCCGTAAAGGTACAGAAAGAAAATACCATCATTGTAGACGGTCTTGGCGATAAGGCAGAGATTTCCGCAAGAATCGGCCAGATCAAGAGCCAGATCGAAGAGACGACTTCTGACTTTGACAGAGAGAAGCTTCAGGAGAGACTTGCCAAACTGTCCGGCGGCGTAGCAGTGATTCGCGTAGGCGCAGCAACAGAGACTGAGATGAAGGAAGCAAAGCTTCGCATGGAGGATGCTCTGGCGGCTACGAGAGCAGCAGCCGAGGAAGGCATTATCGCAGGCGGCGGATCCGCATTTGTTCATGCGGCGGAGAAGGTTGCCAAGGTGGTGAATGAGCTTGAGGGCGACGAAAAGACTGGTGGAAACATTATCCTGAAGGCTCTGGAGTCTCCGTTATTCCATATTGCAGCCAATGCTGGGCTTGAAGGCGCTGTGATCGTTAATAAGGTAAAAGAGATGGAGATCGGCATGGGCTTTGATGCATACAAGGAAGAGTATGTAAACATGATCGAGGCTGGCATTCTTGACCCGGCCAAGGTTTCCAGAAGTGCTCTCCAGAATGCAACGAGCGTTGCCTCTTCCCTGCTCACAACAGAGTCTGTCGTGGCAAATATCAAGGAAGAAGTTCCTGCAATGCCGGCAGGAGCAGGCGGCATGGGCGGTATGATGTAAGACCGGCATTTCAATTCAGGAAATAAAGTTACCGTTTTTGCATCCTTACGAATTAAAAAGGCCATCGGCGGCAGTTATGCCGCCGGAGGCCTTTTCCGCATCTGTTTAGAAAGCAGCTGTGAAGATCAGAGGCCGGAGAGGCGGCTGTTTTGGTACTCTCCGGAAAGCGTTACATCCTTTCCAAACCAGGGGGGCGGTGTGAATTCATTGGCAGCCTCTGTGGTCGGAAATTCCACCTCGGCCAGGATGAGCCCTTTAAATTTACCATCAAAAATATCAAGCTCAACGGTAAGTGTCGAATCACCTAAAAGGGGCAGCAGGTAGCGCCGTTTCGTGAGAATATTGCCATCAGCCTTTTTTAGAAGATGAGAGTAGGATTCCTTTGTCAGGGGGAGATTATATTCCTCTCTGGCCATCAGTCCCTTTGATTTGTAAGTCAGATAAAACGACTCATCTTCTTTGCGTATGCGGACTACAGGGTCGGTACAGAGATAAGCCTGTTCGATCTCATGGAACGGACAGGACTCATAGCCGTCGGGCGGTGTGTCGACGAGAAATTTTCTTTCGATTTCCATAGATAAAGCGGACTCCTTTTCTATACTGTTTTGCCTGTATGAACAGTATATCACAATATGAAAAAAATGTAATGCATTTAAAGCGAAAGTATGATAGACTAAAACCGATACAGTTTTGATATTTCTGTGCAGAGAGGCTGGACAGAGCTAGGAGGTGCATATGTGGACAAGGGTAGAACTGAAAGCGAGAGCAAAGGAAAATCTGAGAAGATACTATTGGGCGGCTTTTATTGTCAGCCTGATTCTTTCTCTGGCAGGCGGCATATTCAGCCTGAATTTCAATATGTCAGGGTCTGATGACACCTATGGTAATTATTTTGAGACCGAATATGGTGACATGGACATCCGGATTCCGGACCGTATCGGAAATATCTCACAGCTCCCAGGCGTGGGCGGCACAGGTATGATGAAAGTGGGCGGCTTTTTCTATGGACTTTTGTTCGGTGTGGCAGTCGTCATTGTCATCCTCAGCCTGGTGATGAATGTGTTTATCCTTCCGGTCCTGACGATAGGAAGCAATCGCTTTTATATGGAAAGCCGGTTTCTGGGGCGTTCAGCAGGTGTGGGACGGCTGTTCTGGGGCTTTTCGCACCATTATCTGAATCTTGTTCTGACAATGTTTTTGACAGAACTGTTTATCATGCTTGGTACGCTTTGCTGTGTATTTCCAGGGATTTATCTGGGCTACTGTTATCGAATGGTTCCTTATATTCTTTCGGAAAATCCGGAAATGAAACCGCTTGATGCCATGCGCCTCTCGAAGCAGATGATGGACGGACATAAGCTTGATACCTGGATCCTGGAGCTCTCCTTCATCGGCTGGATCCTTTTGGGCATGCTTGCATGCTGCGTCGGCTTGTTTTTTGTAGAGCCATATTATCAGGCGACGTATGCAGAGCTATATGCAGTGTTGAGAAATCCGTTTGGCGGACGTCTGAACGGATTCGGGGTTCCAGAGCCGGTTTATGGAAATGGCGGCTACTATCAGAACCCATATAGTACTGGTTCTGGCAGCTGGGATCAAAACGGAAGCGGCTACGGCCAGAATAGTAACTGGAACCAGAGCGGAGGCAGCTACGGCCAGAATGGTAACTGGAACCAGAGCGGAGGCAGCTACGGCCAGAATGGTGACTGGAACCAGAATGGAGGCGGCTACGGCCAGAATGGTGACTGGAACCAGAATGGAGGCAGCTACGGCCAGAATGGTGACTGGAACCAGAATGGAGGCAGCTACGGCCAGAATAATGGCTGGAATCAGGCCGGCAATGGGATCGGTTATACAGCGGAATCACAGGATCATACAGACAGCAATACAAGAAAGCATTCAGGGAAAGGCCCCGGAGAGGGCTATTATCTGAACGGGGAGTTCCATCCATATACGGATGACGAGAAAGAATAACGGGGGAACGGATCATGGCAAAAGTTTATGCATTTGTAGCTGACGGCATGGAAGAAGTGGAATGTCTGGGTGTATGCGATGTCCTGAACAGGGCCGGTGTGGACGTGACGCTGGTTTCCGTCATGGGAAGAAAGCAGATCATCGGTTCACATGGCTTTAAACTGGAAGCAGACACTTTGTTTGAGGAGATTACGGATGACGCGGATGTGTTGTTCCTGCCGGGCGGCATGCCGGGAACCAGACATTTGAAGGAGCATGAAGGACTTTCCAGACTTCTCTTACAGCATGCAAAAGACGGAAAACGGCTGGCGGCGATCTGTGCGGCTCCAAGTGTTCTCGGAGGTCTGGGGCTTTTAAAAGGACATAAAGCAACGTGTTTCCCCGGTTATGAGGAGACGCTTGAGGGTGCATGCCACTGTAATGATTGTGTGGTGACAGACCGTCTGATCAGCACCGGGCGGGGGATGGGCTGTTCCCTTGATCTGGGACTCGAACTTGTACGCCTTTTAAAAGGCGAGGATGAGGCAAGGGAGCTTAAAAGCAAGATACAGTATGACCGTCCATAAATGAAAGTGTGCCTTCCGGACTCACCGGACGGAATCGTTACAGAGCTTTGGATCTGGGGATTGGCCAATCAGATTTTAGTATTTTTGCTTTTCCTAAAATAGTGCTGGAATTTCTGAAAACAGTATGCTATAATGCTACATTGAGGTGTAATGTCCGGATGGATACACGCGATTTTTGAAAGGTGGATCCTGTATTTTTACACAGGAAACCTTCCTGCGCACCCTTGGGTGAGCATACCACCATGAATGAAAGTAGTCAGGCGCATTTGGTATCTCTGAATTTAGATCGCCTGCGGCGATGAACTTTCATAGTAAACCTTCATGCGCCCACAGGTGAGCGCGCCACCATGAATGAAAGTTGTCTGGCGCATTGGGCATACCTGAATCTATGCCGCCTGACGGCGGCGAGACTTTCATAGTAATGTCCAGATAATAACAGGAATGCTCGGATATGCTCCACATGTCCGCTACAGATATATTTAAGGAGGAACCTACAAAATGAGTTTACAGGTAGAAAAGTTGGAAAAGAATACGGCAAAGCTTACGATTGAAGTGCCGGCGGAGCAGTTTGCGGCTGCTATGAAGAACGCATATGAAAAGACGAAGAACAGATATAATATCCCGGGCTTCAGGAAGGGCAAAGCGCCATATCAGATGATTAAGCAGATGTTTGGCGCAGGCGTGTTCTTTGAGGATGCGGCAAATGAGGTAATTGATGCGACCTATCCGGATGCGGCAAAGGAAAGCGGCCTCGATATCGTGTCCCGTCCTTCTGTAAGCCTGGAACAGATTGAGGAGGGCAAGTCTCTTGTCTATACGGCGACAGTAGCGGTCAAGCCGGAGGTCACACTCGGCGAGTACAAGGGCGTTGAGGTGCAGAAAGCAAAAGCTGAGGTTACGGATGAGGACATTGAGGCTGAAATCAACCGCGTCAGAGAGCAGAATTCCCGTCTGATTACAGTGGATGACAGAGGGGTTGAGGACGGAGACCGCGTGACGATTGACTTTGACGGCTATGTGGACGGCAAGCGTTTTGACGGCGGAAAGAGCGAGGATTACCCGCTTGTGATCGGTTCCCATACCTTTATTGACACCTTTGAGGAGCAGCTTGTCGGTAAGCTTGTCGGCGAGGAGTGTGAGGTCAATGTTACCTTCCCGGAAGAATACCATGTTGCAGAGTTAAAGAGCAAGCCGGCATTATTTAAGGTAACGGTAAAAGAGATTCAGAAGAAGGAGCTTCCGGAAGTAAATGACGAATTTGCGAGCGAGGTTTCTGATTTTGATACACTTGAGGAGTACAAAAAGGATCTGGCAGAAAAGCTCTTAAAGGAGAAACAGACGGCAGCCGCCACGGCGAACGAGAACAAGGTAGTTGAAAAGGTTGTGGAGAATGCCACAATGGAGATTCCGGAGCTGATGATTGACGAGCAGGTCAATGGTATGATTAACAACTATGCACGCCGGATTGAGAGCCAGGGGATTTCCTTCAAAGACTATATGGAAGTTACCGGCATGGGCATCGAAAAGCTGGCAGAGCAGATGAGGCCGGCTGCAATCAAGAATATTGAGACGAGGCTGGTACTTGAGGCCGTTGTTCAGGCAGAGAATCTTGAGGCGAGCGATGAAGCCATAGAGGAACAGTTTAACAAGATGGCGGAGAGCTACCGCATGGAAAAAGATGAGATCAAGAAAATGTACGAGGGTGAACGCCTCGAGCAGATGAAGCAGGATCTGGCTGTTCAGGAAGCGATTGATTTCCTGGTAGCAGAAGCGAAGCTGGCCGATTAGGAACAAAAAGCGGGCAGTTGTGGCAGCCAATTTTGTATTGACGTGGATGCAGGGCAGCGAAAGATTCTGCCCTGCCTGTCTTTGGGAAGGGACTTCCTGCGCCTACAGGTGAGCACACTACCATGAATGAAAGCAATCCAGGCAGATTTTCTATAGTAAACCTTCCTGTGCCCGCAGTTGAGTGCACCCCAGATGAGCGCGCCACCAAGAATGAAGGTAGTCGGGCGCATTGGGTATCCCTGAATCTATGCCGCCTGTCGGCGGCGAGACTTTCATAGTAAACCTTCATGCGCCCACAGGTAAGCGCACCACCATGAATGAAAGTAGTTCAGGCGCATTGGGCATCCCTGAACTTAGATCGCCTGCGGCGATGAACTTTCATAGTAAAAATAGGAGGAAAGATTATGAGCTTAGTGCCTTATGTTCTGGAACAGACCAGCAGAGGGGAACGTTCCTATGATATTTATTCCAGACTGTTAAAGGATCGGATTATTTTTCTTGGGGAAGAGGTAAGCGATGTGACTGCCAGTCTTGTGGTGGCCCAGCTTTTGTTCCTGGAGTCGGAGGATCCGAACAAGGATATCAACCTCTATATCAACAGCCCCGGCGGCTCCGTGACAGCTGGAATGGCAATCTATGACACAATGAATTACATCAAATGCGATGTGTGTACAACATGTATCGGAATGGCCGCCAGCATGGGGGCGTTTCTTTTGTCCGGAGGCGCGAAAGGGAAGCGGTTCGCCCTGCCGAATGCGGAAATTATGATCCATCAGCCATCCGGAGGCGCGAAAGGCCAGGCAACAGACATCAATATCGTAGCGGAGCATATCTTAAAAACAAAGAAAAAACTGAATGCGATCATGGCTGCCAATACAGGCAAGCCGATCGAGATCATTGAACAGGATACGGAGCGCGATCATTATATGTCGGCAGAAGAGGCAAAAGAATACGGCCTGATTGATCATGTAATCAGCGCGCATGAATAGAGATACAGCATTATTTTGATATCAGAATCGGAAAATAGGAGTGAGGTGTGAGCATGCCAGTAAGGCCAGAGGATAAAATCAGATGCTCATTTTGCGGAAAAAGCCAGGAGCAGGTAAGAAAGATGATTGCGGGATCTGGTAATGTCTATATCTGCGATGAGTGTATTGAGCTCTGCAGTGAGATCCTGGAGGAAGAATTAGAACCGGAAGAAGAAAATGATCCTGATTTTTCAGGTATTAATCTGCTGAAGCCAAAACAGATTAAAGAATTTCTCGATGATTATGTGGTGGGACAGGATGAAGCCAAAAAGGTTCTTTCTGTTGCTGTCTATAACCATTATAAAAGAATTACATCAAAGAGTGAACTGGACATTGAACTGCAAAAGAGTAATATCCTGATGCTGGGGCCGACCGGCTCCGGAAAGACTTATCTTGCACAGACGCTTGCCAAGCTCTTAAATGTCCCCTTCGCGATCGCGGATGCGACGACGCTTACGGAGGCAGGATATGTCGGCGAGGATGTGGAAAACATTCTTCTTAAACTGATTCAGGCTGCCGATAATGATGTCACCCGTGCGGAATACGGAATCATCTACATTGATGAGATTGATAAGATCACCAAGAAATCGGAAAATGTCTCAATCACAAGAGACGTCTCCGGTGAGGGAGTACAGCAGGCGTTACTTAAGATTCTTGAGGGCACGGTAGCCAATGTTCCGCCCCAGGGCGGCAGAAAGCATCCTCAACAGGAGCTGATTCCGATTGATACGACAAATATTTTGTTTATCTGCGGAGGCGCTTTTGACGGTCTGGAAAAGATCGTGGAGTCGAGGATGGAGGCTGGTTCGATTGGCTTTGGCGCCAAAATCGTAGACAAATCACATTCTGACGTCAGCAAACTTTTAAAGCAGACGATGCCCCAGGATCTGACGAAATTCGGGCTGATTCCGGAGTTCGTGGGACGTGTGCCTGTGATGGTAACTCTCGACCTTCTCGATGAAAAGGCTCTGGTTCAGATCCTCACGGAACCGAAAAACGCGATCCTGAAGCAGTATCAGAAGCTGTTTGAGTTAGATGGTGTCAAGCTGGAATTCACGCCAGAGGCCGTGGAGGCCATTGCCCACAAGGCCGTGGAGAGAAAGACCGGGGCCAGAGGGCTGCGTGCGATTATGGAATCTGTGATGATGGATATGATGTATGAGATTCCTTCGGATTCCAATGTTGGGATCTGCACCATCACAGGAAAGGCTGTAGAAGGTCAGGGAAGACCAGACCTGGTCTACAGAGACATCGCTGTTCCCAGGAAAAATCTGCTGGGAAGAGCAAAAAAGGACAGTAAGGGCGAGATCGCCTGACAGGATGGGCTGCTGCAAAGCGAACGTTTTACAGCAGTCCCTTTTTCAATAAGGGGGGGGGGCATCCTCCCGCCACCAAAAGAGGAGAGAGCGCATGGAAGAAAATGTAATCACGATTCCGGCAATCGCGCTTCGGGGCCAGACGGTTCTGCCGGGAATGATACAGCATTTTGATATCAGCAGGGAAAAATCCGTGAATGCAGTGGAACATGCAATGGTCGGAGAACAGAAGCTGTTTCTCGTGACACAGCGGCGGCCTGAAGACGCGAAGCCAACAGTAAAAGATCTGTATCAGATCGGAACGATCTCACAGATCAAGCAGCTCGTGAAAATGCCGGGTGGTGTAATCCGTGTCATGGTAGAAGGGCTTTTCAGGGCTGAGCTTGCTGCGTTAAAAGAGGACGGTGCGTTTTTCGAAGCAGATGTCATCCAGGCGCCTTTACGCGACGAGCATCTTGGCGAGGCGGTAAAGGAGGCAATGGGACGGATTGTGAGGGAAAAGCTCGAGGAATTTGGAAACGCCAATCCCCGCAGTCTTAAAGATTTTCTCAGCGGCCTTTTAGCGATCCGCGATCTTGAAGAGCTGCTCATGCAGACGGCCGGGCAGTTTCCCTGGGACTACACAGTCAGGCAGGAAATGCTGGAATGTGAGTACATGAGTCATCTTTATGACCGAGTAGTCCATTATCTGATGCGTGAGATTGAGGTCATCCAGATACGGCAGGAATATCAGGCGCAGATGAAAAAAAATGTGGATAAGAACCAGCGCGATTATATCCTGCGCGAGGAGCTCAAGGTCATCCAGGAAGAGCTGGGCGGAGAGTATACAGGCTCTGACGCGGATGCGTATCTGAAGCAGCTGGAAAAGCTTAAGGCTCCCAAAGAAGTCAGAGAGAAGGTTAAGAAAGAAATTGCACGATTTAAGGCAATGCCGGGCGGAAGCCAGGAGGCCAATGTACTGCGCACCTATATTGAGACAGTGCTTGAGATCCCTTGGCAGAAAATGACCTTAGACAACCATGATATGAGGCATGCCAGCCAGGTTCTTGAAGAAGATCACTACGGGCTCGAGAAGGTGAAAGAACGGATCCTGGAATACCTGGCTGTACGCATTCTCACGAAAAAAGGGAGCAGCCCGATTCTCTGCCTTGTAGGTCCTCCCGGTACTGGGAAAACATCGGTTGCACGTTCGGTTGCAAGAGCGTTGGGAAAAAAATATATCCGTATCAGCCTTGGTGGTGTCCGTGACGAGGCCGAGATACGCGGACACAGAAAAACATATGTCGGTGCAATGCCGGGACGGATTGCTGAAGGTATGCGGCAGGCCGGCGTCTCCAACCCGTTGATGCTCTTAGACGAGATTGATAAGATCTCGAGTGATTACAAAGGAGACACTTCCTCAGCTCTTTTGGAGGTGTTAGACAGTGAGCAGAATGTCAAATTCCGTGACCACTATCTGGAAATCCCGCTTGACCTCTCAAATGTGCTCTTCATTGCCACGGCCAACACGACACAGACGATTCCCGGGCCGCTCCTTGACCGAATGGAGGTCATCGAGGTATCGAGCTACACAGAGAATGAAAAGTTCCACATTGCCAGGAACTACCTGATTCCCAAACAGATTGAGCGCAACGGACTGACGGACCGAATGCTGTCTGTCACAGACAAGGCGCTGGAGAAGATTATTCATAACTATACGAGAGAGGCCGGAGTCCGCAATCTGGAACGCCGTATCGGGGAGATCTGCCGTAAGGCGGCCAGACAGTTCCTGGAAAAGGAAAAGACTTCCATCCGTATTACGGAATCCGTCCTTGAGAAATATCTTGGCAAGGAAAAGGTGAATTTTGAGGATGCGAACGAAGAGGATGAAGTGGGAATTGTGCGCGGGCTCGCCTGGACGAATGTGGGCGGAGATACCTTACAGATTGAGGTCAATGTGATGCCGGGAAGCGGCAAGCTCCAGATGACAGGACAGATGGGGGATGTGATGAAGGAATCAGCTCAGATCGCTCTTACCTATGTACGTTCCATCAGCGAGCGCTACGAGATGGAAAAGGATTATTTTGAAAATCATGATATCCATCTGCATATTCCGGAAGGAGCCGTGCCCAAGGACGGGCCGTCCGCCGGGATTACAATGGCTACGGCCATGCTGTCCGCAGTCACGGGAAACCGTGTAAAGGCCAGCGTTGCCATGACGGGAGAGCTGACTCTGCGGGGACGTGTACTGCCGATCGGGGGCCTGAAGGAAAAAACGCTGGCTGCCCGCATGGCGCATATTAAGACAGTGCTGGTGCCGGAAAAGAACCGTCCGGATATCGCAGAACTTTCCAAAGAGATTACAAAAGGACTGGAAATCATCTATGTGAAGCATATGGACGATGTGATTGCGCAGGCATTTACCGCCGGATAAGGCGTCTGACGGCAAATGCCTGCCAGACGGCGCTTTCATACGCCATGATCTGCGCACATGAGAGCAAACGAGTCGGAGGTTGAACTATGGTAATAAAAAATGTAAATCTGGAAACTGTCTGCGGCGTCACCAGCACCCTGCCGGATAATACACTGCCGGAATTCGCCTTTGCCGGGAAATCAAATGTCGGGAAATCATCGTTAATCAATGCTTTAATGAACCGCAAGGCGCTGGCGAGGACTTCGTCCCAGCCGGGAAAGACTCAGACAATTAATTTCTATAACATCAACGGCGAGCTTTATTACGTAGATTTGCCCGGGTATGGATATACCCGGGCGGCGGTGTCGGAAAAAGAAAAGTGGGGAAAAATGGTGGAGCGGTATCTGCACAGTTCCCACATGTTAAAATGTGTGTTCCTGTTAATTGATATCCGGCATGAGCCGTCTCAAAATGATAAGACAATGTATGACTGGATCGTGTATCACGGCTTTCGGCCAGTGATTATTGCAACAAAGCTCGATAAAATCAACCGCAGCCAGACAGATAAGCAGCTAAAGCTGATTCGCAGGACGCTGGCAATGGAAAAAGACGACCGAATCATTCCATTTTCCGCCCTGACGAAGCAGGGGCGGGACGAGATCTGGGCTTATGTAGAGGCCTGTGCGGATACTTTGGAGAGTGAGGCTCCCGTTGAAACAGAAACGCTCTAACGAGAGACGCACATTTCTGTTCCCTTTTATGCATCAGGCCTTCATGAGCGTTTTCATGACATAGGAATAGATTTCCTGGCTGCGGTCGTTCCAGTGGCTGCACATGATCTCAGCCTGTTCCTTATCGGGGACAGAAATATCGAGGCCGATCAGGACAGCCTTTCCCTCACGGACCTCGCAGTGTACCGTGTAATCGCGGCTGCCGGATTTGTGGTAGTCGGCAATGACGCCAACCTCGCTTCGCAGACGGAATTTATTTTCTTTCAGATACGTGTCAATATCCGCGATGATAGCAGAAGAAATATTATTGCCGAAAAAGGAGAGCGTGTCCTCTCCTTCCTTTGTAATCTCATAGCGCGAGGAATTGTGGATGGATTCCATATGGATAAGCCCGGCCTCCAAAAGCTCGTTTAAGGCCTGCTGGAGCGTGAAATACGTTGTGTATTCGTGTGACAGGAAAAAGTCTGTAAGCTGTGAGTTTGTCAGCGGAAAATTGACATGATTGAGCATGTACAGGATCATAAGCTTATAGAGAGTAATCGGGTCCGATAACATAGCAAGGCTCCTTTAGTATGAGACATTTAAAAATATTGTATTTCTATTTTACAGGTTTCCTTACAGGGATTCAAGCCTTTTTTCTGTTTTGAAGAGAATTTAGTCGAAAATTGTAGTGTACTCAGGGAAAAAATGTGATATGATAGTTTAAGGTGATTATTTATGAAAGAACGGATTAACCGTCTGGCAAGGGGAATTGTGGATGCAGAACTGCCAAAACCTGTGATTTCTCCTGCCAGAGTGGAGGAAACACTGTCCAATCATACGATATACAAGAGAGAGCTTTTTGTATCGAGCGGAAATAATCTTTACATAAAAGGACTGGCTTATTCCAGCCATCCCCGCGTGAGGATCCTGACTGCTGCTTTCGGAGGGCTTAGAAACCATATTGCCTATGAGATTGATACCTCGTGGTGCGAGAACGGGGATATGATCGAGGGTTCTGTCAGCCTGGTTACAAACGGCGGAGAGTTTGAGGTTCCTTTTCTTTTCCTTGTGGAGATGACAGGTTCCGTTCGTGTGCTTACCACCTTAAAGACTGTGGAGGACTACGCCGGCCTGGCCCGGAAGGATATGGAGATGGCTCTGCGCCTGATGGAATACCGCGATTTTACAGAAGCTCCGTTCCTGCAGGATATGCATGTCAGAGCTGTTTACGAGGGGCTTCGCGGACACGGGAACCGTCAAAATGCACTGGAGGAATTTTTTCTCGCCCTGGGAGTAAAGGAGCCGGTCGAGCTCACGCTCTCCACTGCAAGAAAGAGTTATGAAAATCTGACAGATGTCATAAGTGATAAAGTTGTTTTAAAGAAAAATACCTGGGGCTATCTTTCCATTGAAGTACGGGCTGACGGAGAATTTATTGAGCTGTCCAAAAAAATGATTACGCAGTCTGATTTTGAGGACGGCCGTTTTGAGTTACGTTTTAAGATTCATCCTGAGCGTATGCACAAAGGGAAAAATCTGGGCGCGATCTGCCTGATGACAGTCCACGGTGATACGAGAATCTCCATTGAGGCAATGGGAGATACGACAGTGGATATTACCGGACGGGAGCATGAGATCAGTAAGGCCGGTATCTGCCGGTATCTGAAACTGCGTGAGGCATATGAGAGTGCAGGAGACAGCAAGGCGGAGCTGTTAAGTAAGATCCAGAAGGAACTTGACGCCATCCGCGGGGCACATGGCAGCTCTCTGTTGCTTACACTCCTGCAGGCAGAGACGAGTCTTGAAGCGGGGAGAGCCGATCAGGCCTCTCTGAGCCTTGACGAATGCCGGGATGAGCTTTTGGCTGTCAGGGACCGTTTTGGTACATTGTACTGTTATTATCAGTATCTGCAGTACCGGACAGCGCCAGACGAAGAGAAAAAGGAATCTCTGTTGAGACTTCTCAGGAAGAAAACAGACGGAAGGAGAAAACGTTTCTATCTGTATCTGCTTCTTCTTAAGTTGGAGCCGGAACTTTTCCATGAAGAAGAGGCGCTGTACGAGACCTTTAAAAGCCAGTTTGACAGTGGATGCTGCAGCCCGTTTCTTTACATTGAAGCGTTAAAGCTGTTCGAACAGAATCCGGATCTTATAAGGTCTGTTGACGATTTTGAACTTCATGTCCTGTTGTATGGAGCACGGCACGGCACAGTGGGAAAGGAGCTGGCTGGGAAAATCGCTGCTCTGGCTTCAGGCGCAAAGTTTTTTCACCAGATATATTACCGCATCCTTTCCTCTCTTTATGAACAATATCCGTCAAAGGAGCTTTTGGGCGCGGTCTGCGGTCTTTTAATCAAAGGGAACTGCCGGTCAAAGGACTGCTTTTTATGGTATCAAAAGGCTGTGGAGGAAGAGATCAGCCTGACACGGCTGTATGAGTATTATCTTTATTCTCTGCCGGAGCAGTACGATACCATGCTGCCCAGGCAGGTGCTTTTATATTTCTCATATGAGCACAGCCAGCTTGACCGCAAAAGCCGCGCTGCACTCTATCAGAATATTCTTCTCCATCTCGACTCTCAGGATGCACTTTACCGGACTTATGAGCGCGAAATGGAAAAATTTACAATGGAACAGCTCTTTCAGTCACGAATCAGCAGCCAGCTTGCCGTCATATATAAGCATATGATTTACCGCGATATCATTGACGAACAGGTGGCGAAGGTGCTCCCTGCCGTGCTGCGTTCGAGCTGTATTACATGCGCGGATTCGGCCATGAAATATGTGGTGGTCTGCAATGAGATGATGACAGGTGAGGACGCTTATCCGTTAAACGGCGGAGTGGCGTATGTGCCTTTGTTTTTTGAGGACAGTGTGATTCTTTTCCAGGATGCATTTGGAAACCGTTATATGGATGTTTCCTATACCAGGGAGCAGGCTCTGGCCGAAAAAGATCTCGAGGAGCGGTGCTTCGAGATGTATCCGCAGCATCCAATGCTGCGCATGCGCGCCTGTATTCAGATCATGGAACAAGAAGAGCTTTCTTCGGATGATGTACTGGTGTTGCAGCACGCGCTGGAAGAGCTTCCACTAAAACCTCTGTATCAGCAGAAAATGCTGACTAAAATTATTACTTTTTACAGATCGCAGATAGATGGCAAAGACAGTGTCACAGCAGAGGAGGGGAGCGCCTATCTTCTCCGTTTGAATAAAAAAGAGCTCACAAGAGAGGAACGGGCAGATGTCTGTGAGACATTAATCAGCCAGAATCATGTTCGGGAGGGCTACCGGATCATAAAAGACTTTGGAGCGGAAGAAGTCAAAATTGAGCAGATCGCCGGGCTCTTAAGCCGGCTTCTGGGGCAGAAGGGGTATGATGGGGATCCCTTGCTTCTTTCACTGGCGCAGCAGGTTTTTGAGGCCGGACAGGGAGATAAGAAAATTCTTGACTTTTTGTGCCGGTGTTTTAATGGCACGAACCGGCAGATGTACCGGATCCTGGTGCGTGCTGTGCGTGCACGTGTGGAGACATATGACCTGGAAGAACGTCTTCTGGCGCAGCTTCTGTTTACAGGTAACGCTCAGTATCTGGATCGTGTATTTGATTTCTATGCCAAGAGAAAAAAAACGGGCGAGCTTCTTGTGAAAGCCTATTTTACCGTGAAATGTGTGGGATATTTTCTGCGTGATGAGGTTCCGGGAGACCGGGTCTTTGCTTATCTGGAGAGTGCAGTCGGACAGAGCGGGGATCTCCGCAAAGTTCCGGAGATCTATCTGATGGCGCTGACAAAATTTTACTCTGGTATTCCTACCCTGGAGGAAGAACAAAAAACGCTCTGCGGACGTTTGGTTGAATTGCTCTTAGAGCAGGGGATGGTGTTTTCCTATTTTAAAAATCTGGCAGAGACAGCAGAAATTCCCGGCGATATTTTGGATAAAGAAATAATTGAATATCATGGGAGTGCTTCGAAACGTCCGGTTCTGATGGTACGCGTCCTTCCGGATGACGAAGAGTTCCACGAGGAAGAAATGCGCATGATCTATAAAGGGATCTATGTGCGCCAGAAAGTGCTTTTCGAGGGCGAGATCATGGAATATGAAGTCTATGAGGCAGATGAGGATAATGAGCTGATAAAGATGGCTTCGGGTGATATTGCCTGCACAGAGGCGCCGGCAGGGGATAAACAGAGCCGTTTCTCCTGCCTGAATTCCATGAATCTGTATCTGGGGATTAAGGATGATGAAAAGCTCAGGGAGAGCATGGTGAAATACGTGACGGATGACCTGACAGTGGAACGCCTGTTTCCGTTAGCATGATAGTGGAGGCACAATTATGGAAAAACTTATGATTGGAATTGATTTGTGCGATGTGTATACCCAGGCAGCTGTAGTCGGCAGGGAAACAGCCTGGTCGCTTCCTACTGTCATCTGTCGGAAAAAGAGTGCGGAAGAATGGCATATTGGTGAAGATGCCTATCGTTATACGCTGCTTGGTGAGGGTGTGATTGTAGACAAGCTGTTAAGTCTGACAGCCAAGGATGGGACAGCGACGATCCAGGGGGTAAAATACAGAGGAATGGAGCTTCTTGGTATTTTCCTCGAAAAACTTCTTACTATGATTACGGAAGAATGCGGAAACGGGGAGATCTGCCAGCTTGTGATCGCTGTAAACAACATGGAAATGAGAATCCTGGACGGACTTGTAACATGCGCCGGAGCTTTGGGGGTTTCGGAGGACAGGCTTCACATCACTGGTCATACAGAATGTTTTGTCTACTATGTTTTAAGCCAGCGCCGTGATATCTGGGGCGGACAGGTGGGTATGTTTTCCCTGTCGGACGAGGATCTACGTTATTATGAGCTTAAGGTCAGCCGCAATGCACGCAGGATTACGGCCTGGGCAGAATATGAGGAATTGGAAGAAAGCTTTAGTCTCAATGTGCTTGATACGGCTCCGGGCGCCAGGATGGCAGACCGGATTCTGTGCGCCTGTGCAGACCGGTTTATGAAGAAAAAACTCTTTTCCTCTGTTTTTCTGGCGGGAAAAGGGTTTGCGAAAACTGACTGGGCGCCGGGTTTTATGAAGCAGGTATGCAATCGCAGGCGTGTATTTGCAGAGCCTGCTCTATTTGCCAGGGGGGCTGCTTTAAAGGCAGAGGATTATCTCCACGAGAAAACATCTGTGCCGTTCGTATGCCTCTGCGAGGGAAAAATAAAATCAACTGTTACAATAGAGGTTTTGCGGCGCGGGGTTAAGGTTCAGACACCTTTGATTCAGGCAGGAGAGAGCTGGTATGAGGCCAGGAGTGTTTTGGAAGTGATTCTTGACGGACAGGACTATGTGGAATTTACCATTGTACCGGAGCAGGAACCTAAGCAAAAACGGCTGGTGCGGATTCCGCTGGAGGGCTTTCCCAGCCGGCCGGATAAAGCGTCCAGGATTCGAATTGCACTCGGCTTTCTGGATGAAAAAACGATGGTCATTAAGATTGTGGACAGAGGATTTGGAGAATTGTTTCCGAGAACAGACGCCTCTGTCAGGCAGGAGGTTATGATATGAGTCTGATCCTGTGCAGGCAGGAACCGGTTACGGTTCCTTATCCGCTGGAAGAACTGGGGATTCATCTTTATTCTTCCCAGGAGCTTTGCTATGTGATCTATCATTATCCATTGCTTGTGATGGAGGGGTTTATCTGCGGACGCTTGATTAACTTTATCCGTGATGAACTGCGGATGCCATTTCTGGCAGACCGTCTGACAAAATGGATGGAGAACCGGAAGGTATCAGATGAACTGCTTTTTCTGATTCTGCAGGACTGTGCTTTCTACAGCCAGCAGGAACAGGCAAGATACCGTCAGGAAGTGACAGCGCTCAGAAAACTTCCTCCTGCTGAGTATGAGAAGCGCAGGGGCGATTATTATTATGAACTGCATTTGTATGGAAAAGCGCTGTCTGTTTATGAAAAGCTTCTGGAACCAGCGCACGCGCCTGAGCTTACATCAGAGCTGAAAGGAAAACTCTGGAACAACATTGCAGCCTGTTATACGAAGCTTTTCTGCTATCAGAAGGCGATGCATGCATATGACTGCGCCTGGAGTGAAGATGGGAAAGAGGAATATATCAAACGGATGTATTTTCTGACCTGCAGGCAGCCTGAGTTGACAGTAAAGGAACGCTATCAGGAAAAGATGACGGAGGAGAACAAAAAGATTTGGGAGGAAGAGCTTCGGGAAAATCTGGAAGCGGCGAAACAGGAAAAGGCTGTAACAGATATGCGCCAGGTGTTTGAGCAGGATCCGCTGAAACGGCTTTCGAGAGCAACGGAGATTGTAAACCAATGGAAACTGGAATACAGGAAGATGATCTGAAAAGGAGTCGGAGTCCTGCGAAAAATCCCCCTTAAACCCCCTTCTCTTGGCCCAATTTTATCATAAAATCGGGAAAACGTCAAGGGAGAATGGGAAAATATGTTAAAAAACTTTGAATCGTAATAAAAATCCCTTGACAAGACAGGATGTTTCGAATATAGTATATACAAAAATAAAAAGGCTGTGAAGAAGAGGAGTATGTTTTTTGCACCGACAGAGAGAACTGTCCCTGGCTGAAAGGCGGTTTCGGGAATGCGGAAAGCGGAAGGTGGCTTTGGAGCTGGAATGGTGAAATAAGGTAGCTGTTTCCGGGTGGTTCCTGTTAAAAACCATAATGAGGCTGTTGTTCCTTTGCGGAGGCAGTGAATGAAGGTGGTAACGCGGCAGTTCGCCCTTTGTATACGATTCTGTATGCAAAGGGCTTTTATTATCTGCACAACCTGGTGGAGACAGAGAATTCTTTAAGTATTAGGAGTGTCTTTGTAAACGGATTTTTGATACCTGGATATGCAAAAAAGAATTGCAGTGGGCAGAAAATTTGCGTTGAAAAGAAAGGGGAAAAAATGATTCGCTTGAGACCTTACAAACCTTCGGATGCCTGGAAACTTGTGGAGTGGTGGGAGCATACAGAGGAAGAAGTCTTTATGGAATGGAGTGCAGGAAAATTTTCCTATCCGCTGACGATTGAGCAGTTGGATGGATATTTTGAAGTCTGGGGGCTGCAAAATGAGGATGGCTGGATGATGACAGCCCTGGACAGACAGGGAGAACCTGCTGGCCATCTGCTCATGCGTCTGGCGGATTATGCGGCAAATACGATTCGTTTTGGATTTGTTGTTATTAAACCTGGACTGCGTGGGAAAGGGATTGGCAGGGAGATGCTCTCGCAGGCTCTTGCATTTGCTTTTGATATCCTTGGCATGGAACGGGTTACGCTGGGAGTGTTTTCTGAAAACGAGCGTGCCAGACACTGCTATGAATCTCTGGGATTTGTGCAGAAGGAGTATGTGCCCGGGTATATGGAATACAAAGGAAAAATGTATGGGGTCTGCGAAATGGAGGTGCAGAATAAAAAGCCTTTGTCGTAAAAGCCGGAATGAGGAGGAGATTATGAAAGAACTGGAAAAAACGTATGATCCGTCAGTGATTGAAGATCGGATCTATCAGAAGTGGCTGGACAGCAAATATTTTCATGCATCAGTAAACAGAGATAAAAAGCCTTTTGCGATTGTTATGCCGCCGCCCAATATCACAGGACAGCTTCATATGGGGCATGCCCTGGATAATACAATGCAGGATATCCTGATCCGCTATAAAAGAATGCAGGGGTATGAGGCGCTTTGGCAGCCGGGAACAGACCATGCGGCGATTTCCACAGAAGTCAAGGTAACGGATAA
Organism: bacterium 1XD42-76; assembly: GCA_009917545.1. Taxonomy (GTDB): domain Bacteria; phylum Bacillota; class Clostridia; order Lachnospirales; family Lachnospiraceae; genus QZDW01. The sequence goes on along the minus strand of QZDW01000001.1, from coordinate 167,808 downwards.
GCTCAGAAAAGAGGGGATTGACAAAGCAGAGCTGGGGCGTGAAGGGTTTCTTAAGGAAGTATGGAAATGGAAAGATGAATATGGGAGCCGCATTGTGAAACAGCTCCATAAACTCGGATCGTCGGCTGACTGGGACAGGGAACGTTTTACGATGGATGAAGGCTGCTCGGATGCAGTCCTCGAAGTGTTTACCCGACTGTACGAAAAAGGCTATATTTACAAGGGTTCACGTATCATTAACTGGTGTCCGGTCTGCGGCACCTCGATCTCGGATGCGGAAGCGATTCATGAAGAGCAGGACGGATTTTTCTGGCATATCAATTATCCGATCGTGGGAGAGGAAGGAAAGTTTGTGGAGATTGCCACCACGAGGCCTGAGACGATGCTCGGTGATACGGCAGTGGCGGTTAATCCGGAAGATGAGCGCTATTGCAGCCTGATCGGCAAAAAGCTTGTACTGCCGCTTACGGGACGCGAGATCCCTGTAATAGCAGATTCCTATGTTGACAAAGAGTTTGGCACGGGATGTGTGAAAATTACACCTGCACATGACCCGAATGACTTTGAGGTGGGAAAACGCCACGGGCTGGAAGAGATCTGCATTATGAATGACGATGCCACCATAGGCGCGCCGGGCAAATATCAGGGAATGGACCGCTATGAGGCGAGAAAAGCCATTGTGGCAGATTTGACGGAACAGGGACTGCTTGTTAAAGTGGTTCCGCATTCTCATAATGTAGGCGTACATGACCGCTGCGGCACAACAGTTGAGCCGATGGTAAAACCACAGTGGTTTGTGAAAATGGACGAGATGGCGAAACCGGCAATCGAGGCATTAAAGACAGGAAAATTAAAATTCGTCCCGGAAAGCTTTGGCAAGACATATCTTCATTGGCTGGAAGGTATCCGCGACTGGTGCATTTCCAGACAGATCTGGTGGGGACACCGGATCCCTGCCTATTACTGTGAGGAATGCGGTGAGATGGTGGTGGCAAAGCAGATGCCTACCCGGTGCACAAAATGCGGCAGCGTACATTTTAAGCAAGATGAGGACACACTGGATACCTGGTTTTCCTCAGCGCTCTGGCCGTTCTCGACGCTGGGCTGGCCGCATGATACAGAGGAGCTTAAGTATTTCTATCCTACTGACGTGCTGGTCACAGGCTATGATATCATTTTCTTCTGGGTAATCCGCATGATGTTCTCAGGAATTGAGCAGACCGGGGAGTGCCCGTTCCACACAGTGCTGATACACGGGCTTGTGCGCGATTCCCAGGGACGTAAGATGAGCAAATCGCTGGGGAATGGGATTGACCCGCTGGAGGTGATTGATAAATACGGCGCGGACGCGCTGCGTATGACTCTGATGACCGGGAATGCGCCGGGAAATGATATGCGTTTCTACTGGGAACGCGTGGAGGCCAGCAGGAATTTTGCCAACAAGATCTGGAACGCCAGCCGCTTTATTATGATGAATATAGAGAAAGCGGACAAGGCAGAACCGGACAAACTGACGCTGGCAGACAAATGGATCCTTTCTGAGGTGAATACACTGGTGCAGGCTGTGACGGAAAACATGGATAAATATGAGCTGGGGATTGCTCTTCAGAAGGTGTATGATTTTATCTGGGAGGAATTCTGCGACTGGTATATTGAGATGGTTAAGCCGCGGCTGTGGAATGATGCAGATGAGACAAAAGGGGCGGCAATCTGGACGCTTAAGTCGGTGCTGATTCAGTCCCTGAAGCTTTTACATCCGTTTATGCCGTTTATCTCGGAAGAGATATTCTGCAATCTGCAGGAGGAGGAGCCCTCGATCATGATTTCCTCCTGGCCGGTGTATCGGGAGGAGTGGAGCTTTGCAGAGGAAGAGCATGCAGTGGATGTGATGAAAGAGGCAGTGCGTGCGATCCGCAATGTGCGCACTTCCATGAATGTTCCGCCTTCCAGAAAAGCCAAAGTGTTCGTTGTCTCGGAGGATGGGAGGACGAGAGATATTTTCACCCAGTGTCATTCTGTCTTTGCAGCGCTCGGCTCTGCAAGTGAGGTGATGGTTCAGGCAGATAAGGCAGGAATCGGGGAGGACGCTGTGTCGGCAGTGATTCCGCAAGCGACGCTTTATATGCCGCTGGATGACCTTGTGGATATCCAGAAAGAGCGCGAGCGACTTGCAAAGGAAGAAGAGCGTCTGACAAAAGAGCTTGCGCGTGTCAAAGGAATGCTGGCAAACGAGAAGTTTATCGGGAAAGCGCCGCAGTCCAAAATTGACGAGGAGAAAGCAAAGCTTGCAAAATATGAGCAGATGATGGCGCAGGTAAAGGAGCGGCTCGGCCAACTGATGCGCTAGGACATACGATACGTCTTTGCTACGCCGGAGCAGCCATGTCAGGTTACTCCGGCGTACGAAAACTGTCGGTTTTGAACGAAGTGTTTTTCTTGCATGTTGGCGTAAAGTCAGGTATGATGGTGGAATGGAGGTACAAAAGATGAGACAGGACGGCGAGAGTGCGTTTGGATATCTGGAACGGATTCCGGAATTTGCAAGGGAGAAAAGCCCTCTGGCACACTGCCGGGAATTTCTGGGACTTCTGGGAAACCCGGATCGGGGATTTCAGATTTTTCATGTGGCTGGGACGAATGGGAAAGGTTCTGTATGCGCTTTTCTCACTTCCATGCTCTGCGAGGCAGGAGTTCGCTGTGCCTCTTTCACCTCCCCGCATCTGGCAGACATCCGTGAACGTTTCCTGCTGGAGGGGGACATGATCTCGGAGAAAGACTTTACAGATGCGTTTGAGGTGGTCTATCAGGCGGTTCTGCAATGGACTGCTGACGGGAAGTCTCACCCGACCTACTTTGAATTCCTGTTTTACATGGCACTTGTGGCTTTCCGGAAGCTCGGGGCATCTGTCCTGATTCTCGAAACCGGAATGGGCGGGCTCAGGGATGTGACGAATGTGGTCGAAAGGCCTCTGGCCTGTGTGATTACTTCGATCAGTATTGATCACACAGCCTATCTGGGAGAAACGGTGGAAGCGATCGCCAGGCATAAAGCTGGAATTATAAAGCCTGGGGTTCCTGTCGTGTTTGACGACACATGCCCGCAGGCCTCCGGGGTGATAACAGAGCAGGCGGCGGCCTGTAAAAGCAGAGCGGTTCCTGTGGCCGGGATTCCCTGTGAGCTTATACTGGAAAACGGACGTATCTGTCTTACACTTGAGACTTCCTATCGGGGAGAGCGGATTTGTCCGATTCTTTCCTTCCCGGCACCATATCAGGCAGTCAACGCAGTGCTTGCAGTCCGTGCAGTGGAAGCTTCAGGACTTCCCATTGGACAGGACTGTGTGCTCAGAGGACTTTTTGGCGCCAGATGGCCTGCAAGAATGGAACAGGTACTGCCTCGTGTATATCTGGATGGTGCACACAATGTGGGCGGAATTTCGGCATTTCTGTCAGCAGCCTGCCTGCTAAAAGAACGGATGAACCCGAAACGTGTGTGGCTGATGTTTGCGGTCTCGGGAGACAAGGAGTATCGGGATATGCTAAGAGAGATTATGGAGCGTCTGGCTCCGGATATCTGTCTGCTATCAGGGATGCATTCGAAACGTGCGCTCTCTTCCGAAGAGCTTCTTAAGGAGGTATCAGGATTTTCACAGACGGTGGAGTTGGAGCGTTTTGAATATACAGCGCAGGCACTTGATATCCTGCTTACCAGGATGGACGCAGACGATATGGCGTTTATTGTGGGCTCCTTATATCTGGCCGGGGAAGTGCGGCAGGCGGTGCTCCGGCATGGGACAAAAGGGACGGTCGGAACGCATGCATAACGATGGAGGAAACAGACAATGATTAATTTTGAAGAGGAAATCGAGCGATTCCGTCCGAGCCTTGAAGTAGAGGCGGTCAGCGATACGATTATGAAAAGTGATATTACGGATATGGCGGACATCATGATGGAGATCATGAAGGAGATAAGGGAAAAGTAATTTATGGATTATTTACAGAAAATCCAGTATGCAGCCAACAGCTATTATAACCGCGGCCTGGAGCTGGCCCATGAACGGGATCTTTCCGGAGCTGCCTTATATCTCAAGCGTGCGCTGCAATTTAACAAATACCATACAGATGCAAGAAATCTTCTGGGACTCATTTTCTATGAGCTGGGGGAGACATCGGATGCGTTGATTCAATGGGTTGTCAGCATCAATCTGCAGCCAGAGGATAATCTGGCCGATCATTATCTGGATGAGGTTCAAAGAAAGCCGGGACAGCTGGAGATCGCCAGTCAGACAATAAAAAAATATAATCAGGCGCTGGCGCATGCGCAGAGCGGCAGCGATGATCTGGCAGTTTTACAGCTGAAACGGATTGTGGAAGAAAAACCGAATTTTGTCAAGGCACATCTGCTTTTGTCCTTGCTTTACATGGCACATGAAGATTATACGAAGGCCGGGAAATCACTTGTCAAAGTGTTACATATTGATCAGAATAATCCGAAAGCCAGCCGGTACATGGAATATGTGAAATCCAGGACCGGAAAGGCGGATGTGGAAAAAAGAAAACTGAAAAATGCCTATTCCCACAGGGAAATGCAGGATGATGATGTGATTCTGCCGCCGACCTATAAAGAAAATACAGGCTGGCAGTCGATTATCAATATCGGAATCGGGCTGTTTCTCGGTGTTGTACTGGTGATGTTCATGATTGTGCCGGCCAGAGAGCGTTCCCTGAATTCCCAGCATAACAATGAAATGCTGGCGTATACGGATAAGCTTAACCTGGCCAATCAGGAAATGGACAGGCTGAGAAAGGAAGCAGAGGACTATCAGGCAGAACGCGCGAAGGCAGAGGAAGATCTGAATAATCTGGTCGGAGATTCCGGGAGTGTTCTTGTACAGTACCAGACTCTGGCTGAGATCCTTGATGCTTACCGGAAGGATGACATTACCTCTGCTGTACGTCTTTATATTGATATGGACGCTTCAAAGATAACGAATGAGAATATGATGAATATTCTGACAGAGATTCAGGCGGATATGGCACAGCGTGCACCGGATGTTTTACAGAGCTTGGGCGAGCAGGCGGCAGGGGCCGGCGATTATGATGCGGCACTCCATTATTACGAAAAATATATGGGGATTAATGACCGCAATCCGCAGATTATATTTAATATGGCGATGATCTATAAAGCGCAGGGTGATGAAGACACAGCAAACCAGTTGTTCGGGCAGGTGATTATGAACTTCTCGAACTCGGAGCTCTCAGCGCGGGCCAAGACAGAACGCGGATATTAGACAGATATAAAAAGTGTGCGGAAAACAGTTGACAGTGTTCTGCATGATAAGAGATACGAAAGAGACTTTACGGCTGAGGTGCCGGGAGTCTCTTTTTTTATTTTGAAAATGAAAGAGTGGGAGTCACAACAGGAAAGCAATAAAACAAAGAAGAAATAGGAGGATATGACAGAGATGGAAGATGCTTTTATTTATGAGGCTGACGGACAGACGCTAATCATTCATCTGCCCAGGGAGCTCGATCATCATAACTGTAAGCGGCTTCAATATGAGACCGATCATTTGATGGCAGAAAATTACATATCAAGGATTATTTTTGACTTTACAAAAACACAGTTTATGGACAGCTCAGGAATCGGTATTTTACTAAACCGCTATAAACAGATGGGATCCGGCGGAGGGAAAACCGCGTTTTATGGAGCCGGGGCACAGGTGATGCGGGTTCTTAAGATTGCCGGGATTCCCGGGCTGATGGAACCGTTCGAGACAAAAGAAAGCGCACTTTTAGGATAGGGAGGGGACTATGGGAAAGAAAGAAACGATGAGTATCAGGATGGACAGCCTTTCAAAAAATGAGGCTTTTGCCAGGGTTGTAACAGCTGTCTTTGCAAGCCGTCTGGATCCGACACTCGAAGAACTGGATGATATCAAGACGGCTGTATCCGAGGCAGTAACGAATGCGGTCATCCACGGGTATCAAAATGGAGAAGGTGTAATTGAACTGGAAGCCTGCGCGGAGGATAATGTGCTTACTGTGATTGTCCGCGATGCAGGAGTCGGAATCGCAGATGTCAAAAAGGCGATGGAACCTATGTTTACGACAGCAGAGGAGGAAGAACGCTCCGGGCTCGGATTTTCCTTCATGGAAGCGTTTATGGATCAGGTAAAAGTGTTCTCCGAGCCGGGGAAGGGGACGACTGTAACCATGAAAAAGAAAATTGGCAGGTGATCGTATGCAGGATACGATGACATTGCTTCAAATGGCGCACGAGGGGGATAAAGAAGCGCGTGACCGGCTTGTCCTTGAAAATGTGGGACTTGTATGGAGCATTGTAAAGCGATTCAGCGGGCGCGGCTGTGAAATGGATGATTTGTTTCAGATTGGCAGTATCGGCCTTTTAAAAGCGATTGATAATTTTGATATGTCTTTGAATGTAAAACTTTCCACATACGCGGTTCCGATGATTACCGGCGAGATCCGGAGGTTTCTCAGGGATGACGGCATGATAAAGGTAAGCCGGCCGTTAAAAGAGCTGGCAATGAAAATTGGCGCGGCAAGGGAACGGCTGGAATATTCTTTGGGACGGGAACCGACTCTGGACGAACTGGCAGATCAGGTAGGAGCCAGCCGGGAAGAAGTGGCGGCTTCTATGGAGGCAGGGGCTGAGGTGGAGTCCATTTACCGACCGCTCAGTAGGGATGAGGACGGTGGATGTCTGATTGACAGGCTGATGGAGAAAGACTCACAAAATGAAGCGGTCTTAAACCGGCTGGTTTTGAAGGAGCTGATTTCAGGACTGAAACCCCAGGAACAGCAGGTGATTGTCAGACGCTATTTTGAGAATCAGACACAGACGAAAATCGCGAATGAACTCGGCATTTCCCAGGTGCAGGTATCGCGTTTGGAAAAAAGAATTTTAAAACAGCTTAGAGAAAAGATAAATTGAGCGATATACTGTTTAATAACAAAAGAGAAAGAAAGCGGGGAAATGATTATGAATCACAGAAAAGCCGTTTTTATGACATGCTTTGTAGCACTGCTTTGGAGTCTTGCAGGATTTAACATTAAGATGATACGCTGGACGCCGTTTGCGATTGCGGGCGGACGCAGTGTGATTGCGGCTCTGATTTTGACTCCGATTATTTTAAAAAGTGAAAACAGGAGAGTGGATCGTTATGTTCTGGGCGGGGCGCTCTGCTATGCTGCCTTTAACTACTGTTTCAATATTTCTACAAAACTGGCATCCTCTGCGATCGCAATCATGATGCAGTACACGGCTCCGGTCTATGTGGCACTGCTCGCGTGGTTTTTCTTAAAGGAGCGTATCACACGGGCAGATATCGTGAGTCTTTTCTTCGTCCTTGGCGGAATGGCTCTCTTTTTCGTGGACGAGTCCTCCGGGGGCAGTATGGCTGGCAGAATTATAGCGGTATTGAATGGAATCAGCTTTGCCGGAATCTCGATTTTTCTGCGGTTGCAGAAGGACGGGAATCCGGTAATGTCAATGTACCTCGGAAACATTTTCTCCGGTATTCTCGGGATTCCTTTTATGGTCTCTGCCGGAGGTATGGACATCTTAAGTGTTCTGTTCCTTTTACTGGCCGGCTTTCTGTGTGCTTTTACCTATATGCTGTATGCGAATGCAAGCAAAGGTCTCTCAGCCCTTGAAGCAGTGCTTCTGCCAATCATTGACCCGGTTATGAATCCAGTGTGGGTATTCCTCTTTATGGGGGAAGCGCCAGGGGCAAAATCCATCATCGGCGCAGGGATTGTATTGACAGCAGTAACGGTCAGAGTGCTGTATGGATTGCGCGAGAATGGACAGGGGTGAAAATTTGTTGAATAAAAATTTTGTGGACAACGGTTTCTTTTAAATTTGAATAGAAAAAAACGATATGGCGCATACTATCCGCAAATTCAGTGAAAAGGGTGGGTGCGATGAATTCAATCAAGGACAGGCTGCAGCTTGCGGCTGTTATTTTCCTGTTGGGAATCATAGCGTTTATCATGTGGTATCTGATGATTTTTCTGCCAGGGCAGATGAAAGAGCCGGATGGGACATTCGTGAAATCAGTGTCCGAAAGGCTGGTGAGCCTGTGAGCAGTGAGACGGTATATTTAAAGATCTCCCAGATAACCGAAGTCTATGAAAGGAATGTATCAGTAAAGGACATCGCTGAAGTTCACTGCCAGAATCCGGCTGTGGAAGCGAAAATAAAAACAGTTCGTGTCACCAGTTTTCCGGAGCATGTCAGAAAGAGCATGTTTTATGTAGGAAGCATTATGGAGCTGATAAAAAAGCTGGAACAGGCAGGGCAGAATGTGGAAATCAACAGCCTCGGCGAGACGGATTTTGTTATAAAATATATGCCGTCGCCTTTGGCCGGGAAAACGTTTCAATGGATCAAAACAGCCTTTGTCTGTGCAGTGGCCTTTTTTGGAGCAGGTTTTGCTATCATGACATTTAACAATGACGCAAGTGTGACAGATGTTTTTGCAAAGCTGTATGAGGCGATGACAGGGATCCGGCCTTCCGGGCCTACGATTCTTGAACTCTCTTATTCGATCGGATTGGCGGCAGGAATTCTGGTATTTTTTAACCATTTTGCGTCATGGAAGATCACTGTGGATCCGACTCCGATTGAAGTGGAGATGAGACTTTATGAGGAAAACCTTAATAAAGCTCTGATACAGAACCACGGAAGAAAGGAGAGAAGCATTGATGTTTCTTAGGCAGGCTGCATTATTCTTTATCGGATGCAGCTCCGGTGGTGTGATTGCAGCCGGTATCTTTGCTTTCCTGGCAATCATCGGTGTGTTTCCCAGGATGATACACTCAACAGATTCTGAAAAAAATATCTGGCTGTATGAGACACTTCTGATTCTTGGCGGAATCTGGGGAAACCTGATTGATTTATATCATCTGCCGATTTTTCCCGGAGGGGATGTGGTTCTGGCTGTCTGTGGATTAACTGTGGGTGCTTTTGTGGGCTGTCTTGTCATGTCCCTGGCAGAAACATTAAAAGCGCTCCCGGTGTTGAACAGGAGAATCCGGCTTTCTGTGGGGCTTCAATATGTAATTTTATCGATTGCGGCAGGGAAACTGGGCGGCTCTCTTCTTTATTTTACGAAAGGCTTTGGAGGTGCATAATGGAAATTGATAAGAAACAGTATGGAAGCTATGTGAAGCAGGTGACTCCTGTGCACAATATCTGGAAGAATATGCTGAGAGCATTTCTCATTGGCGGAGTGATCTGCCTGATCGGCCAGATTTTTATTGGTGTTTATATGCAGATGGGGATGGATAAAGAGGCGGCCGCCTCATGGACAACGCTGTCCCTGATCGCTCTTAGTGTGATTCTCACCGGACTCAATCTCTACCCAAAACTTGTAAAATTTGGCGGCGCAGGTGCTCTTGTGCCGATCACAGGTTTTGCCAACTCGGTTGTGGCGCCGGCGATTGAGTATAAGGCAGAGGGTCAGGTGTTTGGGATTGGATGTAAGATTTTTACGATTGCGGGGCCAGTGATCCTTTATGGGATTTTGAGCAGTTGGGTGTTGGGGATTATTTATTGGATCGGGCAATTCATAGGGATAATTTAAAAGTAAAAAAGGAAACGAAAATATATGTTTTGAGCAGAATGATGAAAAGGAAAGTCTTTTGTTATTCTGCTTTTTTATATGCCTCAGAATACAAAATGGTTATTGGTGGCAGGTGTTTTGTGTGGGATGATTTGAGGAATAATATGATAAAAGAATGGAGAGAAGCAATGGGCAAAAGAGCAGTTCAGAAAGGTACATATGGACTCGTAGAAGGTCAGGGAGAAAATGTTTTCAAAATAGACATTGAAAAAATGAGAGCATTAAGATTGATGTTTGACTTGTGTTTGGATGGAATGAGTCTTGGGCAGATAAAGGATGTTATTGAAGCACAAGGGGTTCTGTATCCAGCAAAGTATAAAAAGGATACTAATGGGATTATTGTTACTGGTTTTAGAGATGTTAATTCGGCAATCGATGCATTTAGCCAGCAGATTAAGGTTAATAAGAAAACAGTTTATATTATTGCGTTAGTGACAGGAATGAAACCAATTGAGAGGCTACGATTTGATATGGCGTACAAAAGAACCAGGAGACGTGCCTTGACAAATGGGAGAAACTATTTTTCAGGGTGCAATTGATTTGCTGTTTGATGGCGGGTATACGATGGCGGATGAACTTTTACGAGATTTTGCATTCTATGGAATTATATTATCTCAGAAGGATTTAGAAAACTTTATGTGTTTAAGGGAGGAACTCTTAAACACAAAGAGAAAATTATTCCTTTTATGAGTGTTAAGAAGGATAATCAATAATGTTATTGTTAAATCTCGCACCAGTGGTGCGAGATTTGGAAGGATATGAGAATATGGATATTATCATATATCAGCCCTTTGTGAATGAGATAAAAGAGTTGATTCAGAAAAATAATTTCAGGTAATCGAATTAATAAACACACAAACAATAAATCTTTATTGGGAAATTGGGGAGGAAATATACTGTCAGCAGGAAGAAAAAGGATGGTGAAAATCTATCGTACAGATATTGGCCAAGGAATTGTAAAAGGAGTTTCCAGGGGCAAAAGGATATTCGGCGGCGAACCTTTGGAGAAGGCGAAAATTCTATTTAACATATCGCAATTCTGAAAACTCGCACCACTGGCGAGAGTTTGAAGCGGAATATGCAGCTTTATTTGACTGCTTTGGATGAACAGATAAAACTGCCCGATGAAAATTCATTCATAGGGATTATTATCTGTAAAAGTAAAGACAGAACCTATGTGGAGTATGCTCTGAAAAGGTCAAATATCCCGATAGGAGTTGCGACATATCAACTTAGTAGTTCTTTGCCGGAAAACATGAAAGAGATGTTGCCGGAACCAGAAGAGATTGTGAGGCGGTTGAGGATTTTTGAAAAGAATTAAGACAGTCACATATTATAATAGGATTTGATAATAAGAGAAAGTCAGAAAGGACATCAAACATGAATATTCCATTGACTGATGCGGTTATTGTAGTAATAGCTAATTTGGTAGATGACGCTAAGGGCGAAACAAGAAAACCAAGTCATTATAATATTGGAGCTGAGATAGAACGTGCAGGACTATCTGGTGCAGATCCGAAAAATAAGGGAATGACGGTGGGAAAAGCAAAAAAATCCATTCAGTTTTAAATTGGGCAATAGATAATGAGTACGAAAAAAGTGAAAAGTTAGTAAAACAGATCACAGAATTAATAAAAGCGGTTGGTGGTTTCAGAATAGACTCTCCAAATTATGTTGGAGAGAGTGCAATAGAAAATTGTAAGTATATTTTGAAATCATTAGGTGTAATACTGGGATCTGATGGAATAATTGCGCCAGTTTTATTTGATACATTGCCAATGGTAGAACAGCAACAGGCTTTAAATGTATATGTAGAAAGAGCAAAACGAGGAGTAGAAGACGCGGCATTATTAGTGGGAACTATTAAAGATTTATTGGAGGCTGTTTCCGTATATGTTTTACAGTTGAAATGGGGAAGCACACCCAGTATTATGAATTTTCCAACATTGTTAGGACAAGCTTTTACTGTATTAAATCTGGATACGACGAGTAGTCCGAAGATTCCTGGGGAAGCAGTTCAGCGAAGAATGGAAAGAGCTTTTTATGAGATGGCGTGTTCAATAAATCAATTAAGAAATAAACAAGGTACTGGTTATGGCCCCCTTTTTTTGTCAACGATAACACCGGAAGAAGGAAAAGCAGCGGTTGAAACAATGGGGATTATAGATGAATATATGCTACAGAAATTATGATTGTTTTGAAATGTGGAAAAGTACACAGTAGTTAGAATATATAAGCGGAATCTCTGCGACGAAAGTGAGGGAATCAACATTGTCCAGGAAAATGAGGGAATCTCATTAGTCGATGAAAAGGGTAAGAAGATCGTTAATGTTTTAAGTAATGGTCAGATTAGTGTTTTTATGTTAGCTCATTTTTTCGCAGGTATCAATGCAAGGAATGACCGTGAAAATATGAAGGTGTTTTTTATCAATGACCTGACTGCATGTATGGATGATGTAAATATGCTTACGTTCATGGATTTACTTAAGTATCAAATGACGTCAAAATTAACCATGGAGCAGTTATTTTTTATTACCTGTGATAACCATATCAGTAAGCTGCTGAAGTATAAGTTAAGCGGACGTGGGATTGAACTTTGTGAACTTTCAGAAACAGATTTCGCATAGGAAGATATGTTTAACAATGACCATGCATATTTTGTATGGGGGATTGTAATGGAATAAGTTTGCAAAGCAGGTGTTGATACTGGTGTCAGGTTTTAAGTGTTGTAGTTTGGGGGTGAAGGTTCCTTTGATGGATTCTACTGTCTGAATTTGCGATGACTCATAAAAATTTTTATTAGAAGTTTTTATCCGAGAAAGGGGTAAGATGAAAGACTATTTGAAAAATTATTGATAAGTGACTTATGATTTTGTATTTTAATATGATTTGAAAATAGGTTGTATTTATCCTAAAATAATATATACTATGAAGAGAGGTGATAAATATGATAGTAAATACAGATATTCTTGTTTCTATGACAGAGGCAAACCAAAATTTTTATAATGAGCACATATGGTAGATGAGAAAGGAATGGCTGGTATTTTAAAGAACAACAAACCATTTTATATTGTAGTAGATTACAGGGAAAATACGGATACGGTTATCAGATGGACAGACAGACTTCAATCTTCATCGTTACTATAATCAAAGAGGATGATAAGCTTACATTGGAAAATCCTGGATATATCAGACTTGGAAAGGAACAGATGCGAAGAGGAGGAAAATCTGATCCAAGGAATAAGAGCCTGATGAAAATATTTAATTTAATAGATATCGGTGAACACTCTGGGAGCGGAGTACCAATATTTTTAATGTATGGGAGGATGAGGGATAGGAAGAACCTGTAATAGAGGAAAGTTTTGACCCGGACAGAACGTCATTGACATTAAGATTTGTTAAAAAACAATCGAATAAAACTGACAAAAATATGGAAAAAATCAGATTGTATCTGCAAGAACACGAAACAGTAAAAACAAGAGATATTGCAGAATTGTGTGGCTAGAGTTAGAGTTGTACTTTCTGATATGGACGATGTTGAAGCGTTGGGAACCAATAGAAACAGAACATATAGATTAAAAATGTAATGGAAATTGTTGATACTATATAGAATACGACTAAATGATACAAAAATTAACCGCTGGTGGAGAAAATTATATGGAAATAAAGCGCATCGAGGACGATCCTTACATTGCACACTGCAAGGATGATTTGCAAGAGATCCAATCCGTCTCTACACATAATCAGGAAACCGCACAGCTGGCTCAGTCCTATTGCACGGTGGAAGAGTTGATTGCCATCAGCTATCTGGCAGCAGTGCTTCATGACTGTGGTAAATACAGCGACCGTTTCCAGGAATATATCCGACAGGGGGAGGCATCTCCTTTCCGGAGGGGCGAAGTCAATCATTCGACGGCAGGCGGGATACTCATGGAAGAGCTGGCGCCAAAGACCAGTCTTTCGGAGATCATTCAAATCGTGATTTATTCGCACCATGGGCTCCAGGATGCCGTTGATTTGGGGACAGGCAGTTGGTTGATTGAGAGACGTCAGAGCAAGGAGTATCAGGAACATGAAAAAATTGAAATAGCCCCAGTAAGACAGCGGTTTTATCAGTATACGGATAAGGAACTGCTGAATGCGATGTGCAGCAAGGCCCGTGAATCCATGAAAACATTGATGGGGCAGATTAAAAAGTTTATGGAGCAGACTCCGGCGGGTGTTTATGGGAGCAGGGACTTTTATATGGGGATGCATGAGCGGCTGCTTCTGTCTCTTCTCATTGACGCGGATCGAAGCAATACGGCGGAGTTTTTGAACGGTACGCCTAAGAGAGAACCACAAACGGAGGAAAACATAGCTCAGCTCTGGCAGCAGTGCATTGTTCATTTTGAACACTACATATCAAGATTTCAGGTTAAAACAAAAATTGATGAGTTTCGGAGAGAAATATCGGACTCATGTCTTGGCGCCGCATCTGAAAAGACACGGCTTTATCGTTTGACATTGCCTACCGGTTCGGGAAAGACCCTGAGCGGTCTGCGTTTTGCCCTTCATCATGCAAAAAAATTTGGTAAGCAGCGAATCATCTATGTGGCTCCCTTTACAAGCATTTTGGAGCAAAATTCGGAAACGATCCGTCAGGCCGTCGGACAGGCGGAGCTTGTTCTGGAACATCACTGCAATGTGATTTCTGACACAGAAGAGGCACAGGAGCGATATGGGCGGTTGACAGAAAACTGGATGAGTCCGGTGATCGCCACGACGGCGGTGCAGTTTTTGAATACACTATTTTCAGCAAAAACAGGGAGCGTCCGCCGTATGCACAGTTTATGCGGCAGCATGATTCTGTTTGATGAGATACAGGCGCTTCCTGTCCGCACCATCAGCCTGTTTAATTTAGCCGTAAATTATCTCACGACCTTCTGTGATACAACGGTTGTTTTATGTTCCGCCACCCAGCCGGTCTTTGACAAACTTCCGAAGAATCGACTGCTTCCCCCTAAGGAGCTGGTGGAAGATTATGTCCGCTATGATGAAGCGTTCCGGCGGGTTACGCTGATTGACCGGACAGAGATAAAACCGGGCGGCCTGACCGTGGAGGAACTGGGGGATTTTGTCCTGGAGCAGTTTGCTGTGGAAAAGCAGATCCTGGTAATTGTAAATACCAAGACATGCGCCAGGAATCTTTATCTCTATTTGAAAAAGCATTCTGACCGGGCGGGAGAGCTGTTTCATTTGAGTACAAATATGTGTGCACTGAATCGCAGGGAAGTCCTGGACAGACTTAAAGAGTGTCTGGAGACAGAGGATCACCCAAAGCCGGTGATATGCGTCAGCACTCAGTTAATTGAGGCGGGGGTGGATTTATCGTTTCGATGTGTGATCCGTTCTCTTGCCGGACTGGACAATCTGATACAGGCTGCGGGGCGGTGCAACCGCCATGGAGCATGGGCCAACGGAAATGTCTATCTTGTAAAAATGTCAGATGAGGCAGAACGCGTTTCCCGCCTTACAGAGATTAAAACCGCACAAACTGCCATGGAGGAAATATTGCGCTGCTATAAGGAGGCTCCGGAAACAGTTGGCAGGGATTTGCTGTCGGCAAAAGCAAAAGAGCAGTACTATCTCAGATATCTGAGGGATCAGACGAGGCAGACGGAGTTTTGCGTCAATGTACACGGTGCGGATACGACTCTGGTGGAATTGCTTTCAGAGAATGAAACAGCAAAGCGCCAGTACAGGCGCCATATGGGGAAACCTTTGAAAAGCATGATGAAGCAGTCCTTTAGAACCGCCGGCGATCAGTTTGAGGTCATTTCCGAAGAAGGAAAGAGGAATGTGGTGGTGGAGTATGACGAGGAGATTGTTTCTATGTTGGAGGAGCTTCAGAATCCCTATATTCTTTACAGACGGCAAAAGGAAATTCTGCGGAGGCTGCAGCTGGCGTCAGTTGGAATCTCGGAACAGATGAAAAATGAACTGGGCAGGGCCATTACGCCTGTGTGCGGAGGCCTTGTCAATGTTTTGAGCATGAGCTATTACAGCAAGGAGACCGGCGTCAGCACAGAGCCGGTGGGTATGAAGCTGATAAGTATGTAATATGCAGGGAGGTGAATCAATTTGAAGTATCGGAATACGGTTGAGTTTCAGGTGAGCGGGGATTATGCGCTGTTTTCGGATCCTGTCACCAGGGTGGGAGGAGAAAAATGTTCTTACCATATTCCCACCTATGAGGCGCTGAAGGGAATCTTGCAGAGCGTTTACTGGAAGCCTACGTTTGTATGGATCATTGACGCCGTGCGTGTCATGAATCCGATTCGGACAGAGACCAAAGGAATCCGGCCGATTTGCTATAACGGAGGAAATGAGCTGGCTTATTACACGTATCTGAAAAATGTCTGTTATCAGGTGCGCGCTCATTTTGAATGGAATGAAAACCGGCCGGAGTTGGAGCAGGACAGAAATGAACATAAACATCATAATATTGCCAGAAGGATGATTGCCCGCGGAGGAAGGCGGGATGTGTTTCTCGGGACCAGGGAATGTCAGGGATATGTGGAGCCGTGTGTGTTCGGGGAAGGAGAAAGTGCTTATGACGATCTGGACGGAGAAATTGCTTACGGCTTTCTGTATCATGGAATTACCTATGCAGACGAAGCGGTTTTGCCGGAGGATAAAGGGAAATTGACCGTGCGTTTTTGGCATGCCAGGATGACAAGAGGAGGAGAGGTTAAATTTCTACGTCCGGAACAGTGCGTGGAAAAACGGCACATTAAAGAAATGGAAATGAAGATATTCTGCCAGGAAAACTTTTGCGGCGCGGAAGAATTTAGTGACGAGGAGGCGGGGCTGTGAACTGGCTGAACGAGCTTTATGATCTGTATGAAAAAAATCAGGATCTTGTCGGTGAAATCCAAACGGTTGACAGAAAGACCAGAAAAGGGATTGAAAAGACGAGTCTGGTGCTGCTTCCGATTTCTCATACAACGGTAACGGCGCAGATTACGGTTACCATTGACGCTGACGGCAATTTTATCTCTGCGGAGCCTGTGGCAGAGGAGGACAAACTAACGATCATTCCGGTTACGGCAGAATCCGGAAGCCGCACAGCAGGCAAAGCGCCTCATCCGCTGTGTGATAATCTGAAGTACCTGGCCGGAGATTATATGGATTATTATGGCGGCGGCAAAGATGGGAAAGAGAAGGATTTTTCAGAGAATTATCAGATGTACTTAGAAGCGCTGCAGCGTTGGAGCGAATCGGAATACAGCCATGAGAAGGTAAACAGTATCTACCGGTATCTGAGAAAAGGGAGCCTGATTCAGGATCTGGCTGGCGCCGGAGTGATCCGCCTGGATGACCGTGGAAAGATCGCACAGAAAGAAAAAATACAGGCGGTTGCCCAGGAAGACGCCTTTGTGAGGTTTCGGGTCTGGCGGCCTGAAGAACTGGATGAGGCGGCGCTGGCGGACAAGTGGGGAAACAGCTGTGCGGAATGTTGGAGAGACAGGACGCTTCAGCAATGTTTTATAGAATATTACCGTTCTCTCCCGGCGGAAAAGGGGCTGTCTTATTTGTCCGGAAAGGTGGAAGCGCTGTCGTTTCTTCAGCCGAAAAAAATTCGGAATGAAGGAGACGGAGCAAAATTAATTTCGTCTAACGATGAGCAGAACTTTACGTTTCGCGGCCGGTTTTCTGATAAATCCCAGGCATTTTCCATAGGATATGAGGACTCTCAAAAGGCACATAATGCTTTGAAGTGGATTATCCGCAAGCAGGGGTACAGCTGGGACAGCCTGTATGTGGTGATCTGGGAATCGGATATGAAACCTTTGCCGGGTTTGCACGCAGACACAGATGAGATATGTGAGACATGTGAGGAGTATGAAGGCTGGGGAGATGAAGAAGAACAACAAACAGAATATCTGGGAACAGATGAGATCGGGGCTTTTAAGTTTGCAGCGGCGATGCGGGGATATGGAACGTGTCTGGGCCAGTCATCCAGAACCGTACTGCTGGCATTGGATTCCGCAACCCCTGGGCGTCTGGCCATGACAGAATGCAAGCAGTTTGAGTCAAGTACCTATCTGGAAAATATTTCGTACTGGCATATGAGTTGTGAATGGCAGCACGTAAAATATAAAAACGGCGGGCCGTTTACCTTTCAGGGGATGGTTGGGGTTGATGAAATTGCAGAAGCTTTGTATGGCGCAGAGCAAAAAGGCAGGCTGACGATTACGGGAAAAAACAATCAGCACCTGTACAAAGAGGTGTTAAAGAGGCTTTTGCCGTGTATTTCAGAGCAGCGGAAAATTCCGTTGGATCTGGTGAGGCTGGCCGTGGAGAGAGCTTCTTCGCCAATGACTTTTAAAGAACGGTATAACTGGGAACGAATTTTGGCAGTAGCATGTTCGCTCGTCAAGAAACAGCGATATGAGTACTATGCAAAGGAGGTATGGAAGGTGGCTTTGGATACAGGGTGTAAGAAACGGGATTATCTGTTTGGGCGATTGCTGGCGGTGGCGGATCGGGTGGAGTACCGTACCTATGATAAGGATGATTGGCGTGAGACAAATGCGCAGCGGTATATGGCGGTGTTTGCTCAGAAGCCTATGCGTACCTGGAAGGTGCTGGAAGAGAAACTGCAGCCTTACTGGGGGAAACTAAAACCGGGCGAGCGTATGGTGTATAAAAAATTGATTGACGAAGTTTTTGATAAATTTACCGTTGAGGCGTATGAAAAAGACGAGAGCCTGAGCGGTCTGTATTTATTGGGATTTCACAGTCAGGCATTGGCGCTGAAGCAGAAACCGGTCAATGAACAGAAAGAAGAGGAGTGAGAGTATGACGAATTTAAAAGGAAAAATTGATTTTGCAGTGCTGATATCCGCAACCAACGCAAACCCCAATGGAGATCCCCTGAATGGAAACCGTCCCAGAGAAAATTTTGACGGGTATGGAGAGATGTCCGATGTATGCATTAAGCGGAAAATCAGAAACCGATTTCAGGATTTGGGAGCGCGTGTATTTGTCCAGTCAGATGATCGCGCCGATGATGGATTTACCAGTCTGAAGGCCCGTGCAGAAGGGTACGCGGAGTTGAAGGCAATCTTAAGTAAAAGTAAAAATCCGGATCGGGATCAGTTCAGCCAGGCTGCATGCAGGGAGTGGATTGATGTGAGAGCCTTCGGGCAGGTGTTTGCGTTTAAGGGGGTGAACGTATCCGTAGGAGTCCGGGGCCCGGTATCGGTTCAGCAGGCGGTCAGCGTATCTCCGGTGGATATTATCAGTATGCAGATTACAAAAAGCGTGAACAGTGAGGATGTAAAAGATGGAAAGGCATCGGATACCATGGGGACAAAACATCGGGTCGGTTTTGGCCTTTATGTAATAAAAGGAAGTGTAAATGTTCAACTGGCAGAAAAGACGGGATTTTCTCAGGAGGACGCAGAGCTTCTGAAGGAAGCACTGAAAACCCTGTTTGAAAATGACGCTTCATCGGCGCGGCCGGAGGGGAGTATGGAGGTATGCCGTCTGTACTGGTGGCAGCATGAGGAAAAGACGCCGGCAGTATCCACCGCGAAAATACACAGAAGCATTCAGATTAAGGAAAAGAAGGACAGGCCGGAATCGTTTGCTGATTATGAGATTCATCTGGCAGATCTGCCTTGTGTGAAACCAGAGGTGTATGATCTTGTATAAAGAGGAGGATTTTCTCCAGCTTTCCGGTATACAGCATTTTGCGTTTTGCCGGAGACAGTGGGCGTTGGCCTATATTGAACTGCAGTGGCAGGAAAATGTAAGAACCGTGGAAGGAAAACTGATGCATCTGAAGGCGCATGATGCTTCGGCAGTGGAAAAACGGGGCGACTGTATCATCAGCAGGGCGATGCCCATACAATCCAGAGAATTGGGAATCAGCGGAGAGTGTGATATTGTAGAATTTCACCGCAGCGATGAGGGAATTTCCCTGACAGGAAGGAGCGGTTTGTATCAGGTGGTGCCGGTTGAATATAAGAGAGGGAGGCCCAAGGTTACAGATGTGGATACGCTGCAGTTGACAGCACAGGTTTTGTGCCTGGAAGAAATGCTTTGCTGTCAGATTCCCTGGGGATATCTTTACTATGGTGAGACAAGACGCAGAACAAAGGTGGAGATCAGCAAAGAATTGCGTGATAAAGTAAAGGCAATGTTTTTGGAAATGCATGAGTATTACAGCCGCCGCCATACACCCCGTGTGAAATGGACCAAAAGCTGCAATGCGTGTTCTCTGCGGGATGTCTGCCTTCCTGTACTGGGAAAGAAAAAATCGGCCAAAGCCTATATGGAACGGACGCTGGCGGCAAAGGAGGAGGGAGAGTCATGAAAAGGCTGCTCAACACACTTTATGTGACGGCACAGGACCGATATTTGTCGTTGGATGGCGAAAATGTTGTGGTTAAGAATCAGGACGAAGAAATCGGCCGGGTTCCTCTGCATAATCTGGAAGCGATTGTGAGTTTTGGATATCCGGGAGCCAGCCCTGCATTGATGGGCGCCTGTGCCAAAAGAGGCATTGACTTATCCTTCCTTTCACCCGGCGGCCGCTTTCTGGCCAGAGTTTCCGGGGAAGTCAGAGGAAACGTCACGCTGAGAAAAGAGCAGTATCGGGTCAGTGATAATCAAGAGCAGTCCCTGGGGATCGCGAGGAATTTTATTGCGGCGAAAGTATACAATTCCCGTTGGGTGCTGGAGCGGGCGGCCAGAGATTATCCTTTGAGACTGGATTCAGAAAAATTAAAAAAGAAGTCTTCTTTTCTGGCGGCCAGTATACCCAAAATTCGCGGGAGTCATTCGGCAGAAGAGCTGTTAGGACTGGAAGGGGAGGCCGCCTCTGTCTATTTTTCCGTATTTGATGATTTGATCCTTCAGCAGAAGCAGGATTTTTATTTTCATGGAAGAAGTAAACGGCCGCCCATGGATTTGACAAACGCGATGCTTTCTTTTGCATATACATTGCTGGCGGGAATGTGCGGCGGCGCTTTAGAGGCAGTCGGAATCGACCCATATGTGGGATTCTTTCATACCGATCGGCCGGGGAGAATGTCATTGGCATTGGATTTGATGGAGGAGCTCCGTGCCGTCATGGCAGACCGCTTTGCATTGACATTGATCAATAAGCGAATGATCGGAGCAGAAGGCTTTTTAAAAAAAGAAGACGGCGCTGTGCTTATGAAGGATGATACCAGAAAACAATTTCTGGCTTTCTGGCAGGAAAAAAGGCAGAAACCATAAAACATCCGTTCTTAGATGAAAAGATCGAATGGGGAATGGTTCCCTATGTCCAGGCGCTTTTGCTGTCCAGGTTTTTACGCGGAGATCTGGATGAATATCCTTCGTTTTTATGGAAGTAGGTGGTGAGAATGCTGGTTTTGATTACCTATGATGTGAATACAGAGACGGCGGCAGGTAAAGCACGTTTGCGAAAGGTGGCAAAGCAATGTGTAAATTATGGACAGCGTGTGCAAAATTCTGTATTTGAATGCAATCTGGACGCAGCAAAATACAGACAGGTAAAAGCAATTTTAGAAGGGCTTATTGATAAAGATAAAGACAGCCTGAGATTTTATAATCTGGG
This sequence comes from bacterium 1XD42-76, assembly GCA_009917545.1. Classification (GTDB taxonomy): domain Bacteria; phylum Bacillota; class Clostridia; order Lachnospirales; family Lachnospiraceae; genus QZDW01. Next base: position 146,535 of record QZDW01000001.1, on the reverse strand, counting down.
AAACCAATATAAAAATAAGGTGGAGCATATAGGGGCAAAGCCTGGATTTGATGTGACAGAACCGTTGATTTTTTAGTGCGGATGTGAAGTGGACATGGAAAAGTTGGAATATTCGCACTTGAAAAAGCGGGAATGAGGGCATAGAAAATAGGGATTTTGGGATAGGGAGGGGAGTTGAATGAGAAAAATGAAGCATTATGCTTAGAAAACTGAAAAAAGTTGGGAAAAATTGGTAGAAATTGCCGTCGAGGCCCGTGAGGGCCTTGTGGATTGAAATACTGGGAGCAATGGAACAGCGGTAGTTGCGAAGGTCGAGGCCCGTGAGGGCCTTGTGGATTGAAATAGAAAAACAGAACAAATGGGATATATATGGTGCTCGTCGAGGCCCGTGAGGGCCTTGTGGATTGAAATACAACAAACGCATAATCTCCGGAGCTCCGATACCGTCGAGGCCCGTGAGGGCCTTGTGGATTGAAATAATACGGAATACTTACGCACAGAAAACTACGAGGGTCGAGGCCCGTGAGGGCCTTGTGGATTGAAATAACACAACGTCGAAGCTTACCCATCCGATGTAAGTCGAGGCCCGTGAGGGCCTTGTGGATTGAAATTTTGGATTTACTGGAATCAGCCGCGATAACGTAAGTCGAGGCCCGTGAGGGCCTTGTGGATTGAAATATACCGACTTAATACATAATAATCATGCGCCCAGGTCGAGGCCCGTGAGGGCCTTGTGGATTGAAATGCCATAATTTCCCAGATTTAAAAATGTCGATTTTGTCGAGGCCCGTGAGGGCCTTGTGGATTGAAATGACTTACGCATGCTCTCTCTCTCTCTTACGGTCGAGGCCCGTGAGGGCCTTGTGGATTGAAATATCACGAGGCCGTCTTTTAAGTTTCCAATGTCCCGTCGAGGCCCGTGAGGGCCTTGTGGATTGAAATGACAATATCTTGTTCGGCAACCTGGAATGTAATCGTCGAGGCCCGTGAGGGCCTTGTGGATTGAAATATTGGGAAGAAGCTCTATGATGCGACGATAGAGAGTCGAGGCCCGTGAGGGCCTTGTGGATTGAAATGTCAAAAATCCAAAAAAACTATTAAGATATCTTAGTCGAGGCCCGTGAGGGCCTTGTGGATTGAAATATTAACGGGAAGGAAGTCAAAAAGAGCGATCTGGGTCGAGGCCCGTGAGGGCCTTGTGGATTGAAATACTGTTAATTCAAAAAATCTTAGTTTGGATTCCAGTCGAGGCCCGTGAGGGCCTTGTGGATTGAAATACCACTTTATCAATATAGTTATTATCTACGAACCGTCGAGGCCCGTGAGGGCCTTGTGGATTGAAATATTTGCTCCAAAAGCCCCTGTGGCGTCATCTGGTCGAGGCCCGTGAGGGCCTTGTGGATTGAAATAGAGCTTCCCAAAGTAGAGCATGCGGTTGTGATATGTCGAGGCCCGTGAGGGCCTTGTGGATTGAAATGTCAGCGGATTCCTTCATCTGTCCGCATCTGCTGTCGAGGCCTGTGAGGGCCTTGTGGATTGAAATGCTACAGGTGGGGTTCCGACAATCAGAATACTTCTGGGAAAAGAGTTTGATGATCTGGACGAACTCAGAAGAGGAATCGAACATCAGATTCAACAGAGAGACATCTTTTTGGATGGTTCTGGAAAGTATCGCGCCATTGACGAAGAAATGGATGAAGAGATGGTACTTGTGGATGCGCTGTGGGAAAACGAATGGAAAATCCACAGGGATATTTTAGAATTGATTTCATTCAATATTTTAGGAAAGCAAACAACTGAATTGATGATTCGGGTGGAAATGCTCCCTCTGCGGGATAAAATAGAAGCATATATGAAAAATAAGCCTGTCAGGCACAGGAGTATAAAAGAGAAACGGGGAATGGGAATAGGAGGTTGTCTGGTTTATAATAAAAGTGTGTTGGACAGAGAGTTGACGGATATTATGAAAGAGTATATTGATGCTCTGGAAGAAGTGGAGAAGTTTCTGAACTGTCTGCATGGATCTGGTATCAGAGTTTTTACGGGAATCCTGAGATTATAGAGAAATGATTTGGCACAAAAGATAGTGCAAATGTCATCAGCTCCTGTAATTCCACAGGCTAACATGAGACCATTTGATATGAAAGAGCGCCCGGGATATCCAGGACAAAACATGGACTTTTGCCGGATATTCCGGGTATTTTAGAATCAATCTCTGGCAAGTGTAAAGCGGTTCACCAGATTCTTTAAGCTGGTTGCCTCGGCAGAGAGCTCCTCGCTGGCCGCCGCACTCTCCTGAGAGGTGGCGCTGTTTGTCTGTACCACAGAGGATATCTGGTCAACGCCTTCTGTAATCTGACTGATCGCGGTCGTTTGGTTTTCCACAGCCTCTACCACGATATTCATCTGAGCGGTAACATGGCCGGCGTAGACGCTGGTCTGCTCCAGGGACTCTGTAACCTTACGTACCGAATCACTTCCTTCGTTGACTGCATGAATCGAGCTTTCGATCAGCTCCTTTGTGGCTTTGGCTGCCTGGTCGGACTTGGAGGCAAGGTTACGTACCTCGTCAGCAACGACGGCAAAGCCTTTGCCGGAAGAGCCTGCACGTGCAGCCTCAACGGCGGCATTGAGTGCCAGAATGTTAGTTTGGAAAGCAATGCTTTCAATGGTAGCGATGATCTTGGAGATTTCCTCAGAAGAGCGGGAAATTTTTTCCATCGCTGTATTCAGTTCTCCGACATGCTGTACACTGATCCCAAGCTGTGCTCCGGCCTGACCTACGTACTGGCCTGCCTGCTCGGCAGCAACAGAGGTCTTTTGGGCACTCTGCGAAATATCATTAATCGTGGCTGCCAGTTCCTCAACAGCACTGGCCTGCTCGATGGAGCCCTGGCTCAAATTCTGCGCTCCTGTGGATACCTGACCGCTGGCAGAAGATACCTGGCCTGCTGAAATATCAATCTGACGGATTGTATTACTCAGCTCAATCTTCAGATGACGCATGGACATCAGGATACTCTGGAACTTGCCGACATAGGCGTCATGGTGGGAAGAGTTGACGTCAAAATTCTGGTTGGCCATTTCCGTCAGCAGATAGCCGATGTCGTTGATGATGGTATTTAACCCTGTCACCATTTCTGCGGTAGAGCGGGTCAGCTCTGCCGTTTCATCCTGGCCCCTGACCTGGGGAACAGGGGATTCCAGGTCGCCTGCTACCAGAAGCTTCATACGCTCAGCGCAAGCGCGCATCGGCACACTGATATTGCTGGACAGCTTCAATGCAACAACGATAGAAACCAGAATCGAGGCGATGATTGCAATGACATTGATAAGGATGCCAAAATAAGTATCAGACAGGTATTCTAATTTTAATGCGGTAACAGCAACGCTCCAGCCATCCGTACCATTTACAGGGGCGTAAGCAGCATAGCGGATACCGTCCTGGCTGTGAAAGCTTCCAAAGCCGTTCTGGCCCTGGCGCATATCTTTGTGCAGAGCAGCCAGCTCCTTTAACGAGGAGTCGCTCTGAGCTTCCCGCTCAATGTTCTGAGTGGTAACCGTATCAAGGGTAATGTCGGCGATCGTATCACCGGAACGGTTAATCATGTAGGCGCGGCCGCTCTCTCCGACCTTGATGGAAGAGACGATGTTATTTAAAAAGGTCTCCGGCGGCACGAAATAGACGACACCTACGATCTTTGCATTGCGGCTGCCATCAGAATAGAGCGGTGCCGCTACCATAATTGACAGCTCTCCTGTAATCTTGCTGATAAGCGGTTCCGATACATAGACGGTTCCCTGCATGGCCTGTTTTACGTATTCACGGTCAGAATAGTCGTTACCGTCAAAGATACTGATTCCGTCTGCGCCGATGATGTTACCACGCTGGAATCCGTGCATTTTAACACGTTCATCAATAATGGCACGTTTGTCATCAACAGACACAGACGCATCCGATAACTGAGGGATACACCCGGTGTCCATTGCCACATTTCGGTAGGCAATCAATTCCTGTTCGATGCGCTCTGCTGCCAGAACTGCGGTTTCGCTCATCATTTGGCTGACTGTAGCGACAGTGCTGCGGTAGCTTAAGACGATGCTGGATGCTCCAACTGCGAGCAGGGCAGCCAGAACCGTTGCCATCAGGCATATTGTGATTTTTTTACGGATACTTTTCATTGCTTTCCTCCTCAAATTGTAATACCTTATTAATATTCTATCACAATATATGGCAATATGTCTATATGGAAAACCGGTTGTTGGCAGGTTTTCCATAATGATTCACAATCCGGCCAGATAGGGAAACTTTTCCGGTTCTTCCTATATTTTCCTTGCAGCACCACAAAGGATGCGTTATAATTTTTTTGGAGGAGAATTTGAGTATGCAGAACTTACAAAATCAGTCCCGATACACAACGCTGTCCCTTGTCTGGGATTTCCTTTCAGGGAGCCGGAGCTTTTTTTTCGTCAGTATTTTGGCTGCATTGTCAGTAAATTTATTTGATATGCTGTCCCCGCAGATCATACGGGTGACGATCGACAGTGTGATCGGAGACCAGGAGCTTAAGCTGCCGGCAGTTGTCGTGGAGGCAGTCGAGCACGGTGTCGGGCTTTCTTATCTAAAGAGCCATTTATGGCTCGCCGGGGCTGCGATTGTGTTTTTAGCCGCGGGAAGCGCTGTGTTCCGCTATATCAATCAGTATTTTAACAGCAAAGGCGCAGAGCGCTTTGCAAAAACAATGCGCAGCCGCCTGTTTTCCCATATTCAGAGACTGCCGTTTTCCTGGCATATGAAAAACCAAACAGGAGATATCATACAGCGGTGTACATCTGATGTGGATACGATTAAAAATTTTATTTCAGAGCAGTTGACAGCAGTATTTCGGATTTTCATTATGATCGGGCTGTCCCTGTTTTTCATGTTTTCCATGAACCGGACATTGACGCTGGTGGCACTGGTATTTATTCCTGTGATTCTCGGGTACTCTTGGGCCTTTCATTCCAGGATTCAGGAGCGTTTTACGAAATGCGATGAAAACGAGGGCATCCTTTCTGCAATCGCCCAGGAAAATCTGACGGGTATCCGTGTGGTACGGGCGTTTGGGCGCGAAAATTTCGAGAAGGAACGTTTTGAAAAACAAAATAATATCTACACGAATGAGTGGATGCGGCTGTGTCTGGTTCTGTCCTTATTCTGGGGGACCGGAGACCTCGTTTCCGGTCTGCAGATCATGCTGGTCGTAGTCTTAGGGTCTTATCTGTGTGTGAAAGGGCAGATGACAGCTGGCGAATTCATCGCGTTTGTCTCATATAACACAATGCTGGTATGGCCGGTCCGTTCTCTTGGCCGGACGATTTCCGAGATGAGCAAAGCCGGGGTTTCTGTGGAACGAATCCGTTATATCATGAACTCCGAAACAGAACAGGATAAACCGGATGCCGTCACTCCGGATATGGCCGGGGATATTGAATTTAATCATGTATCTTTCGCGTATGGCAGGGAGTCTGTGCTTTCTGATGTCAGCTTCCGGATCCCGAAGGGAACCACATTCGGGATTCTGGGAAGCACCGGTTCCGGGAAATCGACCCTGATGCATCTGTTAAACAGGCTTTATGATCTGCCGAAGGAGAATGGAAGCATCACCATTGGCGGCGTGGATCTCGCGGATATGAAAGGGGAATGGGTGAGGCAGCATATCGGGATGGTGCTCCAGGAACCGTTCCTGTTTTCCAGAACCATTTCGGAAAATATTGGCATTACGAAAGAACCGGTTACGCTGACAGAGATCCGTCAGGCGGCGGCTGTTGCCTGTATGGATGAGACGATTACAGACTTTGCCAGGGGGTATGATACCCTGGTCGGAGAGCGCGGCGTTACCCTGTCCGGCGGTCAGAAACAGCGGACGGCGATCGCACGTATGCTGATGCAGAAAACGCCGGTTATGGTCTTTGACGACTCATTGTCTGCGGTAGACGCCAAAACGGACGCCCGGATCCGGGAAGCCCTGAAAAATGAACTGGCCGGGACAACAGTAATCCTGATTGCCCACCGTGTTACCACGTTAATGCAGGCGGACTGTATCATGGTGCTGGACCAGGGGAAAGTAGCGGAGATGGGCTCCCATCAGGAGTTGATGGAAAAAAACGGGATTTACAGGAAGATCTATGATATCCAGATGACACTTGCAGAGGAGGTGGAGGGGGATGGAGCATAAAAGAGAGCAGGAAGCGGCTTCCCTGCCGTATTTTGGAATCCATAAGCTGGCGCCATATCTCAGGCCATACCGTTTCACCATGACTGCCATGATTATTCTGGGACTTCTGGGTGGATTTGTGGATATTGTTCTTCCACTGTTTCAGGAGTATGCGATCGACCACTTTATCGTACAACAGGATCTGGACTCAATGGGCGCCTTTATCGCAGCCTATGCGGCAGTTCTGATGTTTCAGGTAGCTGCCAATGGAATTTCAGCCTATCAGGCATGCGAGATTGAAATGTATGTGGGACGGGATATGAAGCGCATCAGCTTCAATCATTTGCAGACGCTGGCATTTTCCTATTTCAACCGCAACAGTGTGGGATATATCCATGCAAGGGTTATGAGCGATACCAACCGGATCGCCGCTCTTGTATCATGGAGTCTGATGAATGGGATCTGGTATATTTCTTATATCATTGGTGCTGTCTTTGTAATGCTTTCCGTCAATGCAGAGCTGGCTTTCTGGGTACTGATGCTCGTGCCGCTACTCACCGTGGCGGCGGCTTTTTTTCAAAAGCGGCTGGTAAGGATTAACCGGAAGATCCGGGAGATTAATTCTCAGATTACCTCAAATTTTAATGAGGGGATTACTGGAGCCAAGACGACAAAGACACTCGTAATCGAAGAACGGATGGAAACGCATTTTAACCATACCGCCAGGGAGATGGAGACAGCCGCTGTGCGGGGGACACATTACCGGGCGCTATTTGCCTCCATGATTTCTTTCGCCTCCTCAACAGCACTGGCTCTTGTTTTATGGCAGGGCGGGATGCTGACTATGAAAGGCGCGCTGGAGATTGGTACGCTGTCTGTTTTTATGACGTATGCTTTGGGAATGATGGAGCCGGTTCAGTGGATTGTCCGCTCCATCTCTGACCTGATTACCGTTCAGGTCAATGTAGAACGCTTTTCCAATCTGGTGGAGACGGAATCAGATGTGAGGGATACAGAAGAAGTCGTGGAGCGCTATGGCGATTCTTTTACGCCAAAAAAAGAAAACTGGGAACCGCTTTACGGGGACATCACTTTTGAGGATGTATCATTTCGATACCCGGATGGGGAGGAGTATGTACTGGAGCATTTTAACCTCCATGTACCGCAGGGCACGAATATTGCCATTGTCGGGGAGACAGGGGCCGGGAAATCAACGCTGGTGAATCTTGTGTGCCGTTTTTTTGAACCCACCTCCGGGCGGATCCTGATTGACGGCGTGGATGCAAGGAAACGTTCTCAGCTGTGGCTGCACAGTAATATCGGTTATGTGCTGCAGACACCGCATCTGTTTTCCGGAAGTGTCCTGGATAATCTGCGCTATGGTAATCCGGAGGCCACGATGGATCAGATTAAAGCGGCGGTGAAAAGTGTGTCGGCAGATGAAGTGATTGCCCGTATGGATAAAGGGTATGAGAGCGATGTGGGAGAGGGCGGAGATCTTCTTTCCACCGGCGAGAAGCAGCTGTTATCGTTTGCGAGGGCTATCCTTGCAGACCCCAGAATCTTTGTACTCGACGAGGCGACTTCCTCCATTGATACAGTGACAGAGAAAAAGATTCAGGATGCGATCGAACATCTGATGAAAGGACGGACTTCCTTTGTCATCGCCCACCGGCTTTCCACCATACGGCAGGCGGATCTGATTCTGGTAATCCAGGACGGAAAGATCGTTGAGAGCGGTACGCATAAGGAGCTGATCGCCAAAAGGGGCGAGTACTACCACCTGTATACGAAACAGTATCAGGAGGAAGCGTTTGAGAAAGCCTTTGAGAAATAGGGGGAGGAAACTATTTTTGTATGGACAAACGTTGGACTTTATATTATAATAACACTATGTCAAAAATTTGACATACATATTGTGAACGGCTCCGCAGAGAGCGGCCAGAAAGGCCAAATGCCGTTCTGGCCGCTCTCTGCGGATATAAATAAAGAAAAATGGAGGTTACCTGATTATGGCACGTTTTACACTTCCCCGTGACTTATACCACGGCAAGGGAGCTCTCGAGGCATTAAAGTCCTTTAAGGGCGAGAAAGCAATGGTCTGCGTCGGCGGCGGTTCCATGAAAAAGTTCGGTTTTCTGGACCGCATCGTAGGATATCTTAAGGAAGCCGGCATGCAGGTGGAACTCTTTGAGGGCATTGAGCCGGATCCGTCCGTGGAGACAGTAATGAAGGGCGCTGCTGCGATGGACAAATTCCAGCCGGACTGGATCATTGCCGTCGGCGGTGGTTCTCCGATCGACGCTGCTAAGGCCATTTGGATTAAATATGAGTATCCTGATATCACCTTTGAGGAGATGTGCAAGGTGTTTGGGATTCCGCCGCTGCGTCGTAAAGCCCGTTTCTGTGCGATTTCCTCCACGTCCGGAACCGCGACAGAGGTGACTGCCTTTTCCATTATCACTGATTATGAAAAGGGGATCAAGTACCCGATCGCTGACTTCGAGATTACTCCGGATGTCGCGATTGTAGATCCGGAGCTGGCTGAGACTATGCCCAAGAAGCTGGTTGCCCATACCGGTATGGATGCCATCACCCATGCGGTCGAGGCATACGTATCAACGGCTCATTGTGATTACACAGATCCGCTTGCCCTCCATGCGATCAAGATGATTGAGAACGATCTCGTGGGCTCCTATAACGGAGATATGGAAAAACGCGATTCCATGCACAATGCACAGTGTCTGGCGGGTATGGCGTTCTCCAACGCACTGCTGGGAATCGTACATTCTATGGCTCATAAGACAGGCGCTGTCTTTGCCGATCACGGCGCACATATTATTCACGGCGCAGCCAATGCCATGTATCTGCCGAAAGTCATTGCCTTTAACGCTAAAAATGAGGAGGCGGCAAAGCGCTACGGCGAGATCGCTGATTTCATGCAGCTTGGCGGTGAGACATTAGAGGAGAAGATCAAGCTCCTGATCGCTTATCTGCGCAAGATGAATGAAGATCTGAACATTCCGCACTGCATTAAGAACTATGGTGCTGACAGCTATCCATGCGAGCAGGGCTTTGTCCCGGAGAACGTATTCCTTGAGAGACTCCATGATATTGCAGTAAATGCCCTTGGAGATGCCTGCACAGGCTCCAATCCCCGTCAGCCTTCTGTGGAAGAGATGGAAAAACTGTTAAAGTGCTGCTATTATGATACAGAAGTTGATTTCTAATCTTCATGCGCCCGCAGGCGATCGCACTGCCATAAAGAAGCGTTTTCTATGAGCTGGCGATAAAAGGTACAGAAAGCCAATCTGCATCATACAGACATAGACAATATAGAAAAAGGGGCTGTTGTAAAATAACTGCGATATACAAAATATGGTTTTAAAGCTCATGGGCATCAGCCATATCTTGTATATTAGCTGTATTTTGCAACAGCTCTTTTTTATGCTTTCTGTGCTTTGTGTAAGGGGTTCCAGATCCCTTTCAGGTAACAGAAGAGGAAAATAGCAAACAGAAACAAATTATGCGCAATCATACATGCCCAAGCCGACACAAGGCCGAGTCCCAATAACTGGGTACAGAAGAATGTTCCCATAATTCGGATCCCCCACATGCCGATGATATTGAATACAAAGGGCTCCTTCGTCTTTCCCACACCCTGCATCATACCTTCAATAATAATGGAAAAACCATAAAATGGCTCCGAAACCGCTACCATGCGGAGCACTGTGCTTCCCAGAAGGACGACCTCCTGACTGCCTGAGAAAATACCTGTGAGCAGAGGTGCGAGTAGAAACAGGAGTCCTCCTGACAGGATCATTAGTCCGATTTCAATCGGGATAAACATGGCGGCCAGCTCATTCATCCGCGTTTCATCCTCAGCGCCGTAAGCATTTCCGGCCAGAGTAGCCGCTGCTGTCTGCATGCCGTACCCTGGGATGTAAAAGGCAGACTCCACTGTATTGGCAATGGTATGGGCCGCAGTAGCGACCTCGCCCAGCGAATTAATCATGGATGCAAAGGCTACGTATCCCAGAGAAGTGCCAAACCGCTGTAGCATATTGGGAAATGCGACCCGCAGGCAGGGACGCAGGATGGCAGGATCCGGACGAAATGACTGGCCTCTGGGAGAGATCCGCGGATGCCTCCAGAGAATCACAGTGATACAGATACCGCCGAAAGTAAAGGCTGCCGCGCTGGCGGCTGCCGCACCGATGACTCCCATTCCTGCTCCCGGTATCATGAAAGAAAAAGAGAACAGATTTATGGTTCGCGCAGGATAGATCAGCAGAAAATTCAGCACCACATTGATAAGGTTGACAACAACGCCGATTTTCATGGGAGTCCTGGTATCGCCGGCGGCTCTTAGTACGGTGCCAAAGATAATGCTGGCCGTTCTGGGCAGCATGGGAATATACAAAATAAAGAAATACTGTGCAGCCAGAGCCTGAATCCCCGGTTCAACCTGCATCCAGACCGGAACATATCTGCTTAAGGACAAAGTAAGAATGGTAAAAATAACACCAGTCACCAGGACTGCTAAAGCCGCCTGGGAGACGGAGCGCTTTGCCGCTGCCACATCATTTGCACCGCAGGCTCTTGCAATGAATGAAAGAAATCCTATGCTCAAGGCAGAAATACTGCTGCCGATCAGCCAGTTTACCGTACTGGTTGCCCCCACTGCCGCTGTGGCCTGGGTTCCCAGGGAGCCGACCATTGCAGTATCAATATACTGTACGGCTGTCTGCATGAGCTGCTCTAACATCGTGGGCCAGGCCAGAGTCATGATGACGGAAACCATCTCCAGATTCAGCCGTTTCTTTTTTTTCTCTGTCATTTGTATATTGTTCCCCTTCCCAAACAAAATCCCTGTCTTTATCATTATATACCCTGTCCTGATTAAGTCAAGAAATATGGAACTAAAGTGATTTTTTCCATCAGGGCTTGACAAACTGGAATCTGGTGGTATACTGTTTTTAAATTTAAAGACAACACGTTGAGAGGAAGAGTAAGCTTTGGGAAGGTTCAGAGAGAGGTGCGATGTGGTGCGAGCGCCTTACAGAAACAGAGCTGAAGACCACCCTTGAGTGTCCCTTAATCGGGAACGGTGATTCCGTTATCATCAAAAAGAGGTATGGAAGTGCAGTACTTTCATGCAAGCAGGGTGGAACCGCGGTTTTTATCGTCCCTTGATATGCGAATTTCGTATGTCAAGGGATTTTTTTTTTGCAGAAAATTGCCTCTATATTCATTCACCCGAAAACATACGATACTTCCTCACATTGTGTAAAAGAGAAGGAGAGACATTATGAAGATCACATTAAAGGACGGCTCCGTCAAGGAGTATGCTCAGCCAATGGCTGTGATTGATATTGCAAAGGATATCAGTGAAGGACTGGCAAGAATGGCCTGTGCGGCCGGAATTGACGGGGAGACGGTTGATCTGAGAACAATTATCAGTCAGGACTGCCAGTTAAGTATCTATACAGCAAAGGATGCAGAAGGCCTCGCCGCTCTGAGACACACGGCAAGCCACGTTATGGCGCAGGCGATTAAACGGCTGTGGCCGGAGACAAAGCTTGCAATCGGTCCCTCGATTGCGGATGGATTCTACTACGACGTAGACTGTGCAGAGCCTATGACAGCTGAGGATCTGGAAAAGATCGAAGCGGAGATGAAGAATATCATCAAAGAGGCGCTGCCGCTCGAGCGTTTTGAGCTTCCGAGAGAGGAAGCAATTGCTTTCATGAAGGAAAAGGCAGAGCCCTATAAGGTGGAGTTAATCGAGGATCTTCCGGAGGACGCAAGAATCAGTTTCTATAAGCAGGGTGAGTTCACAGATTTGTGTGCAGGCCCGCATCTGATGACAACAAAGGATGTCGGTAAGGCCTTTAAGCTCATGAATCTTGCCGGAGCCTACTGGCGCGGAAGTGAGAAGAATAAGATGCTCACAAGAGTATACGCTACGGCCTACCAGAAAAAGGAGGAGCTCGAGGCATATATCACGATGATGGAAGAGGCCAGAAAGCGTGACCACAGGAAGCTCGGCAGAGAGCTTGGCCTGTTCATGATGCATGATGCCGGCCCGGGATTCCCGTTCTTCCTGCCGAACGGTATGGTACTGAAGAATACACTGTTAGACTACTGGCATGAGATTCATAAGAGAGCCGGCTATGTGGAGATTTCTAGTCCCATTATCTTAAACCGCAGTCTCTGGGAGACATCCGGCCACTGGGATCATTACAAGAACAATATGTATACGACAGTAATTGATGAAGAAGATTATGCGATCAAACCGATGAACTGTCCGGGCGGGATCCTCGTGTATACTTCGGAGCCGCGTTCCTACCGTGACCTGCCGATGCGTGTCGGCGAGCTTGGCATTGTGCACCGTCATGAGAAATCCGGGCAGCTCCACGGACTGATGCGTGTGCGTTGCTTTACGCAGGATGATGCCCATATCTTTATGATGCCGGAGCAGATCCGTGATGAGATTAAAGGCGTGGCGGCGCTGTTTGATGAGGTATATTCCCTTCTGGGGTTAAGGTACCATGTAGAACTCTCCACGAGGCCGGAGGACAGCATGGGAAGTGCAGAGGACTGGGAGATGGCGACAAACGCCCTCCAGGGTGCGCTGGATGATCTGGGACTCGAGTATGTCATCAATGAAGGGGACGGCGCATTCTACGGCCCGAAGATCGACTTCCATCTGGAGGACTCCATTGGCAGGACATGGCAGTGCGGCACCATTCAGCTCGATTTCCAGCTTCCGCAGCGGTTTGAACTGGAATATATTGGAAAAGACGGGGAAAAACACAGACCGATCATGATCCACCGTGTGGCATTTGGCTCCATTGAACGCTTTATCGGCATCCTGATTGAGCATTTCGCAGGTGCATTCCCGACCTGGCTGGCGCCGGTACAGGCAAAGGTGTTGCCGATTTCCGAAAAGTATGAGGCATATGCAGGCAAGGTCAAAGAAGCGCTCGATAAGGCAGGCATCCGTGCTGAGATTGACCTGCGTTCCGAGAAGATCGGCTATAAGATCCGCGAGGCTCAGACAAAGAAGATCCCCTATATGCTTGTTGTAGGCCAGAAGGAGGAGGCAGACCATACGGTTTCCGTCAGAAGCCGCTTCAAGGGCGATGAAGGGGCTGCTTTGCTGGCAGACTTTATTGAGAATGTGAAAAAGGAGATTGCAGCCCGGGAAAACCGGCCGGTGGAAGTGAAGAAAGAGGATTAAAGGCGCATAGCAAGCTGTGGAAACCAGGCAGGTATACGTATGCATATGATTTTGTGTTTTTTTGACCGGGCAGATTCTGCCCGGTCGTTCTTTTCCTCTCTGACATCTATTGAAAAATCCTATAGATTAAGGGAACGTAATCGCTTGATTTCTGAAAAAATAATACGTATACTGGAAGTGTTTCAGAAATCGGTGCAGCATTTTCTGCGTGCGATGACCGGCTGCAGGAATGCCGCCCTGAAACATTATCTACATATGAGGAGGGGTTACAATATGACAAACATGCCAATCGGAGTCACAGAGATCAGTCCGAGACACGTGCAGCAGGCAGCAGAGAAGAGCTTTAAGACAGGATATTACTGCTGTGAGGCATTGATGGACGCTGTACGCAAGGAATTTAAGCTGGATGTCCCTGAGCAGGTGATCGCGATGGCGTCCGGTATGTCCGTCGGTATCGGAAAATCCGGTTGCTGCTGTGGCGCATTAAACGGAGGTGTTTTGGCGCTGGGAATGATGTTTGGCCGTACCGAACAGGACGGACCTGCCAATCCAAAGAGCGTGAAATGTATGGAACTCACCAGTGAGCTGCATGACTGGTTCAAGGCGCACAATGGGAAAAACGCGATCTGCTGCCGTGTCCTGACAAAGGAATTCGACAAGGGAAAGGGCGAGCACAAAGAGCAGTGTATTTTCTTTACCGGCCTTTGCGCATGGAAGGTCGCGCAGATCATCTGCCGTGAGTGTAATATCAAAAATCTTGACGAGGCCGATGAGCCTGCACCGCGCCGTAAGCTCGAAGAAATTTAGAAAGGGCGAGACAGCAGAGTATGAAAGATATCATTAAAAAAGTTCCCGTCCCGCTCTGTGGAGTAATGCTGGGAACAGCGGCGCTGGGGAACCTGCTCCAGAGTTACGGTGAATGGATCCGTTCTGTGTGCGGTATATTGGCAGCATTTCTTCTTATATTAGTACTCTTAAAGATTGTTATGTTCCCGGGGATGGTAAAAGAGGACATGGGGAATCCGATCATGGCGAGTGTAGCGGCCACCTTTTCCATGTCCCTGATGATTTTAAGTACCTATATGAAGCCATTGATTGGGAACGGCGCTTTCGTGGTCTGGATCGCTGGCATTGCGCTCCATGTGATGCTGATTGCTTATTTCACGGTAAAGTTTCTTTTAAACGTCCAGATGCCCAAGGTATTTGCGAGCTACTTTATCGTCTATGCAGGGATTGCAGCAGCCTCAATCACAGCTCCTGTTTACGGACAGCAGGGAATCGGCAGCGTTGCTTTCTGGTTCGGATTTGTGACATTTCCCCTGCTCCTGGTGCTGGTGACATACCGGTATCTTAAATTTCCGGACATCCCTGATCCGGCGAAGCCTCTGATCTGCATCTATCCGGCGTCAATCAGTCTTTGTACTGCTGGATATGTTCAGTCTGTGACACCAAAGTCCTTTGGTATGCTGGCAGGAATGTTTGCTGTAGCTTCGGTGCTTTATGTGTTTGCGCTTTTTAGGGCAGCCGGGTACTTAAAGCTCCCGTTTTTCCCGAGTTATGCGGCATTTACCTTCCCGTTCGTCATCAGTGCCATTGCTGCCAAACAGACAATGGCCTGTGCGGCGAATCTGGGGCATCCGCTGCCGTTTTTACAGTATGTTGTACTGGTCGAGACGGTGATTGCCGTGGCGATGGTTACATATATCTATATCCGCTTCATGGGGTTCCTTTTCGGCGGGAAGAAATGATCCGCAGAAGAAATCCCGGAAGCTAAAACGGCTTCTCAATATTGTATTCATTAATCTTATTGAAGATCTGTCTTGTGCTCAGTGCAAGCTGCTTGGAGGCAGCGCTGATATTCCAGTCGGTCTGGCGGAGCGCCCATTCCAGATATTCACGTTCGCTGCGCCGTTTAAACTCCTTCCAGGTAATCATCTCATGAGTGGAGTAGGAGGAGACGCGCTTGGAACGCTTCAGGTTATAGAGAATCGGGATCCCCTCTGTGGTGATTACATGGTCGCGGGAGAGTACCACCATGCGGTCAATAGTATTTTTAAGCTCCCGGATATTCCCCGGATAATCATAATTGGTAAGGAATTCCAGCACCTTGTCCTCGATACGGTCGATGCGGATGTCATTTTCGTCCTGTGCTTTCCTGAGGAAAAAGTCGATCATATCCCCCAGGTCTTCCTTGCGCTCCCTGAGTGGCGGAATGCGGATGACAATCGTGCTGATACGGTAAAAAAAATCTTCTCGGAAACTGCCATTTACGATATCCGTGGGCAGATCGCGGCTGGTGGCGGTAATAAGGCGGAAGTTGAGAAGCTTTCTGTTATTTCCGCCCAGACGTTCAATCTCCTTTGTTTCGATCGCGCGCAGAAGTTTAACCTGTGTCGTGCGGCTGACATCGCCAATGGCATCGAGAAACAGCGTCCCGTGGTCGGCCAGCTCAAATTTGCCGATACGCCGCCTTATGGTATCGGAAAAGATGCCGGGTTCAACGCCGAACAGCTCGGATTCCAGCATGGACTCTGTATAAGCACTGCAATTAAATGTCACAAACGCCTTTTCAGATCTGCGGCTCAGTGCATGGATATATTGTGCGGCCACATCCTTGCCTGTACCCGATTCGCCGATTAAAAGAACATTGGCGTTCGAGACGGCCACCCGCTTGCAGTCGGCAAGTGTTCTCGCATAGGCGCCGGATTTTGTGGTCATAAAATAATGTTTTTCAAAGGTCTGGATATCCATAAAACGTTACCCCATTTCTACTATATATACGGGCAGGGAATCTGTAACCGGGTGATAGATTTCACGGTGTTTCTGCTTTTTCTTTATTATATATGAAATAAATTTCAAAATCAAGAAATAAATTTCATAATCATCGAAGAAAATTTGTGAAAAATGCCAGTTCTCTCTTTTTTTTGTAAGAAAAATGTGGTATTCTATTCCTATAGAAAAAACCAATGACTTCGATTCCCGAAATCGAAAAAGCGAATAAGATTGAAACAGACTTGTTCTGTATCAATAGAGGGTGAGAGCAGAATGTATCGGATCGTGACAAATAACCGGCTCTGCCGGGATAAGTATACGGACAGTATGTCTGTAGAATATCTGGATAACGGAAGCTATCTGGATGTGCTGACAAAGGTCAGGGATTACATTCAGAGCGGCTGGCGTTTGGAGACACATCCGATGACAGGCAGCTTAAAGCCCAACCAGACTCCTTACAAATCAGTGATCGTTTCCGACCGGAGTACGGACCGGGAGGAATTCTACAACCAGGAGACAACGATCGAGAACAGCATTCTGGCCTGTCGCAAATTTCAGGAGATCCGGAGTACGCCGGATTGGAATGCCGCTCTCCGTGAAGATTTCATGGAGGTGGATTTATCGCTGATTGAAGGGGCGATTCAAAAAATCTTGTAGTTTTAGAAAGCGGGGGAAACGTAAACGATGAAACTCGAATTAGGAATCATTCCGATTAAGGACATTCAGTTCGGAGCAGAATCCAAGGTGGAAAACGGTACCATCTACGTGAATGTCGACGAGTTAAAGTCTCTGCTGCTGGAGGACGAGACTCTTAAGTCTGTAGACTTCCAGATTGCGAAGCCTGGTGAGAGCGTTCGCATTATGCCGGTCAAGGATGTAATTGAGCCGCGTGTAAAGGTCAGCGGAGAGGGAGCCATGTTCCCTGGTATGATCTCCAAGGTTGCCACAGTAGGAAGCGGACGGACAAACGTTCTTCGCGGAAGCGCTGTTGTTACCACTGGTAAGATCGTTGGATTCCAGGAAGGCATTATTGACATGTGTGGAGAGGGCGCAAAGTATACGCCGTTCTCACAGCTCAATAACCTGGTGGTTATCTGCGAGCCGGTTGACGGACTTGCAAAGCACGCACATGAGAAAGCCGTTCGTATGGCTGGTTTAAAGGCAGCTGATTATGTTGGAAAGCTTGCAAAAGACATTACAGCTGAGGAAGTGGAAGAGTACGAGACGGTTTCCGTCAAGGAAGGCCTTGCAAGATGGCCGGAACTTCCGAGAGTTGCGTATGTTCTGATGCTTCAGAGCCAGGGACTGATGCATGATACCTATGTATATGGCGTGGATATGAAGCAGTCTCTGCCCACAATCCTCAATCCGACAGAGATCATGGATGGCGCTATCTTAAGCGGTAACTGTGTATCGGCATGTGACAAGAACACAACCTACCATCATCTGAACAACCCAGTCATCAAGGATATGTTCGCACAGCATGGTAAGACGATCAATTTCGTAGGTGTCATCATAACGAACGAGAACGTATACCTGGCTGATAAGATGCGTTCCTCAGACTGGACAAGCAAGCTCTGCGAGTGGCTTGGCCTTGACGGAGCGATCGTATCTCAGGAGGGCTTCGGAAACCCGGACACCGATCTGATTATGAACTGTAAGAAGATCGAGGGCAAGGGTGTTAAGACCGTTATTATCACGGACGAATATGCCGGCCGTGACGGAGCTTCCCAGTCTCTGGCTGACGCGGATGCTGCTGCAAATGCGGTTGTTACCGGAGGAAACGCCAATGAGGTGGTTCACCTGGGACCGATGGACAAGGTTATCGGCTATCCGGAGGTTGCTGATATCATCGCCGGTGGTTTTGACGGCAGCTTACAGAAGGACGGCTCCATTATCGCTGAGCTTCAGGTTATTACCGGAGCAACGAACGAGATGGGCTTTAACAAGCTGAGCGCAAGGTAAGAAGCCGCAAGTGCCTTAAACTATGAACAGAATGGAGAAAACAATGTCGAAGATAAGAGTGGTTCATTATATCAATCAGTTCTTCGCCAATGTGGGAGGCGAAGAAAAAGCGGACTACCAGCCAGAGCTTCGCGAGGGTTATGTCGGACCTGGACAGGCCTTCACACAGAGCTTTGGAGACGACGCAGAGATTGTTGCGACTGTAGTCTGCGGTGATTCCTACTTTAACGAGAACGTAGAATCTGCCAAGAAGACGGTTCTGGATATGATTAAGAGCCAGAATCCGGATCTGGTGATCTGCGGTCCGGCTTTCAATGCCGGACGTTACGGCGTGGCCTGCGGAACCGTGGCTGCTGCTGTAAAGAAGGAGTTAAATCTCCCGGTACTCACAGGTATGTACAAGGAGAATCCGGGTGCGGATATGTTCAAGAAGGAAGTTTATGTTGTTTCCACCAAGAACTCCGCAGCAGGTATGCGTGATGCTGTTAAGAAGATGGCTCCCTTGGCCCTTAAGCTGGCCCGCGGCGAAGAGATTGGCTCTTCTGCTGAGGAAGGCTATATGCCCAACGGTATCCGTAAGAACTTCTTTGAGAAGAAGCGCGGCTCCGAAAGAGCTGTTGAGATGCTCGTTAAGAAATTAAGCGGAAAAGAGTTTGAGACAGAGTATGAGATGCCGAGCTTTGATCGCGTTGAGCCCGGTAAGGCCATCACGGACATGAGCCACGCAAAGATTGCTCTGGTAACTTCAGGCGGTATCGTTCCGAAGGGAAATCCGGACCATATCGAATCCTCCAGCGCCTCCAAGTACGGACAGTACGACATTGAAGGTGTAACCGATTTGACGGAGGCTACGTATGAGACGGCTCACGGCGGATACGATCCGGTTTACGCAAATGCTGACGCTGACCGTGTACTTCCGGTCGATGTCATCACAAAATTCATAAAGGAAGGGAAGATCGGCAGCCTTCACAAATATTTCTACACAACCGTTGGTAACGGTACTGCTGTAGCAAATGCGAAGCGCTATGCGACGGAGATCGGCAAGAAGCTATATGATGATCATGTAGATGCCGTGATCCTGACCTCCACCTGAGGAACCTGTACTCGTTGCGGTGCAACGATGGTGAAGGCGATTGAAAGCTATGGTATTCCGGTTGTTCATATTGCAACCGTAGTTCCGATTTCCCAGACTGTGGGCGCAAACCGTATCGTCCCGGCTGTAGCAATTCCGCACCCGTTAGGAAACCCCGCCCTGACGCTTGAGGAAGAACGGGAAATCAGAACAAAGATTGTTTCCAAAGCCCTGGAGGCATTACAGACTCCAGTAGAGGATCAGACTGTTTTTGAATGGAAGTAAATTAAAGGAGAACATCCTATGGATAAGCTCTATGATGTGATTATCCTGGGAGCCGGTCCGGCAGGTCTTGCTGCCGGACTCTACTCCGGGAGATACCGTTTGTCCACGCTGATTATTGAAAAGGCAAAGGACGGCGGCCAGATTGCAATTACGGACGAGATAGAGAACTATCCCGGCCAGATGGTAGAGGGTGAGAGCGGCCCGTCCCTCATTGCGAGGATGACGCAGCAGGCGGAGAAATTCGGTGCTGAGCGCGCAAGCGATACCATCAACAAGGTTGAGCTGGAAGGAGAGGTAAAAGTTCTTTACGGCTCCAAGGATACTTATCGTTGTAAGGTACTTATCATCGCTACCGGTGCGTTCCCGCGGCCGATCGGTTGCAAACGCGAGGGTGAATTTATGGGTAAGGGCGTTTCTTTCTGCGCTACCTGTGACGCCAACTTCTTCGAAGATATGGAGGTCTATGTGGTAGGCGGCGGCGATTCCGCTGTGGAAGAGGCCATGTACCTGACAAAGTTTGCCCGCAAGGTAACGATTATCCACAGAAGAGATGAGCTGCGTGCAGCCAAGTCGATTCAGGAGAAGGCATTCAAGAATCCGAAGATGGCATTCATGTGGGATACCGTTGTGGACGAGCTCCACGGAGACGGGATTCTCGATGGTATGACTGTCCGTAACACAAAGACGGGCGAACTGACGAGAGTGGATGCTGATCCGGATGACGGCATGTTTGGTCTGTTCGGTTTCATCGGATACAATCCGAGAAGCGAACTGTTTACTGACATGATTGATATGGAAAATGGGTACATTAAGACGGACGACAATATGCACACGAATATTCCCGGCGTATTTGCGGCAGGTGACGTGCGTGTAAAGAGTCTGCGTCAGGTGGTAACTGCCGCTGCAGACGGTGCCATCGCGGCTATGCAGGCGGAGAAATATATTTCCAATTCTGAGATTTAATTCGAGGAATACTGCGAAGAAAGGATGATTCAGCTATGGTAGAATTAACAAAAGAAACGTTTGAGGCTGAGGTTCTGAAAGCAGAGGGAACCGTTCTTGTGGATTTCTACGGCGACGGCTGCGTTCCGTGCCAGGCTCTGATGCCTCACGTTCATGCAATGGAAGATACCTACGGCAAGGACATCAAGTTCACGGCCTTAAATACCACCAAGGCACGCCGTCTGGCAATCGCCCAGAAGGTATTGGGCCTTCCGGTTATCGCTCTTTATAAGGGCGGCGAGAAGATCGCTGAGTGTGTAAAGGACGATGCAACGGTAGAGAATATCGAGGCCATGATCAAATCTCATCTGTAAGATACAGATTCAACCGGAGAGTCAGAGCGGGCTCACCCCGCTTTGTTCTATAAAAGTATGCAGGAAAGCTGCGTATAGCAGATTTTCTGTATCCTGACAGCGGAGGCTGCGTTCTGTGTGCTTTTCCGCTGCCATAAACAGGCTTTACAAATAAATTAAGGAGGAAACGATGCTATGGCTATTCTGAACGGCAAAAAAGCAGTAATTATCGGCGACCGTGACGGAATTCCGGGGCCATCCATTGAGGCATGCGTAAAGACTGCCGGGGCTGAAGTAGTGTTCTCATCTACAGAGTGCTTCGTCTGAACGTCCGCAGGTGCTATGGACCTGGAAAACCAGAAGCGTGTTAAGGATTTCGCAGAGAAGTACGGACCGGAAAACCTTGTGGTTATTCTCGGTGCGGCTGAGGGGGAGGCAGCAGGTCTTGCTGCTGAGACCGTAACTGCAGGTGATCCGACTTTCGCAGGCCCATTAGCAGGAGTCCAGTTGGGACTAACTGTATATCACATTTGTGAGGACGAAATGAAAGCTGAGGTTGATGCCGGTGTTTACGATGAACAGATCAGTATGATGGAGATGGTTATGGATGTTGATGACATCGCTAACGAAATGTCTTCCATCAGAAATGATTATTGTAAATACCTGTAACTGCCGGAGGGGAGCGCCATCTTCGGCGCTCCCTGTTTTGTTATAAAGGATCCAGTAAAATACGTCAATGCGTATTTTGCCGAAGTGCAGATTTTCCGGGAAAGCGTGTCGTTTACGTTTTATTCCGGATTCATCAGGATGCGGCAGAGGCTTTAAGGGCAGAATCCGCCGCGCAAAGATAAGAGGTGTGTGATTATGAACGGGTATCCAGTATTGAAGGGCGCCAGTTATACGCTGGCGGTTACACCGGATATGGTAATCCATAACGGTACGACACAGACGACAGAACAGATTGTGAATCCGGATTCCGAATATTTGAAGGAGCTTCCGGGACATTTAAGATCTTTTGAGGATGCAGTAGCATACATTCCGAATCAGGTATATATCGGAAATGCGAAGCCGGCTGATCTGGCTTCCACAGAGTTTCCGTTTTATGATAAAAAATGGCCGAATGCTTCCCGTGATGGAAAGTATGGCCAGATTATGCCGCAGGATGAATTCTATGGTGTCATCCAGATTTGCGATGTATTTGACCTCGTAAATCTGGAAAAAAGCTTTGCCGCGGAAGTAAAGGGAAAACTTGCGGCTCAGAATCTTTTCACAGAGGCACAGCTTGCTGTTCTTGATAAGAACGAGAGCACGCCGGAGGCGATTACCGCTCTCGTAAATGACGAGCACGCGGAAGGCCTGTACATGAACAATAAGCTGGTAGGTGCAATTAAGCGTGCACATGATGTAGATGTGAACCTTTCTGCTCATGTAATGCTTGAGAACCTGGTGACAAAGGCTTCCAACGTGATCTCTCTGATCGAATTGGTGAAGAAGGCTGGCGTGGCTCCGGAAGAAGTTGATTACGTGATTGACTGCTGCGAGGAAGCATGCGGTGATATGAACCAGAGAGGCGGCGGAAACTTTGCCAAGGCAGCGGCAGAAATCGCAGGATTTACGAATGCGACAGGCTCTGATGTCAGAGGCTTCTGTGCAGGTCCGGCTCATGCGGTTCTGCATGCAGCAGCTCTTGTAAAAGCAGGAACTTTCAAGCATGTTGTCGTTACAGCAGGCGGATGTACAGCAAAACTCGGCATGAATGGTAAAGACCATGTAAAGAAAGGCCTTCCGATCCTGGAGGATGCCATTGCAGGTTTCTCTGTCATGATAAGCGAGGATGACGGTGTAAGCCCGCAGATTCGTACTGATATCATCGGACGTCATACGATCGGAACCGGATCGGCTCCACAGAACGTAATCGGAGCTCTGGTAACGAATCCTCTGGAGGCTGCCGGCCTTAAGATTCTTGATATTGATAAATATTCTCCGGAGATGCAGAATCCGGATATTACAAAACCGGCGGGAGCAGGTGATGTTCCGGAGGCAAACTATAAGATGATCGCTGCTCTTGGCGTAAAGAAAGGCGAACTGGCCAGAGGCGATATCGCTTCCTTTGTAAAAGATCACGGTATGACAGGCTGGGCGCCGACACAGGGGCATATTCCGTCTGGTGTTCCGTATCTCGGGCCGCTTCGTGATGAAGTGCTGGCTGGTGAGACAAAGAAGGCCATGATTATCGGAAAAGGAAGTCTGTTCCTTGGAAGAATGACCAACCTGTTTGACGGTGTTTCCTTTGTGGTTCAGGCCAATGACGGCTCTGCCCAGGGCGGACAGGGAGCAGGCTTTGACGAGGCAGCAGTTAAGACCATGATTGGGCAGGCCATGAGAGACTTTGCAAAGGGACTTCTCGGAGAAGAATAAGCCGCTGCAGAAAGGATTGAGTTTTATGTCGGATAACAGAATCAAGACTCTTGTTGCTGAAACCTTCCTGGAAGTGGCAGATGCTCTGGAGACAGGGCAGTACGGAAAAAAGCCGGTCATCGGCTTTGCTGCGGAGGGCAGCGAGCATGGAGAGGACAATATAGAAAGGGCCTTTGAGCTTGCGAAGGCCCGTGGAATCAAGACGCTGAGGATTGAGGGCGGGGATACCCACAAACAGATGGATGAGCTTTTGGACAACGGTACGATTGACGCAGCCGTTACCATGCACTATCCATTCCCGATTGGCGTTTCCACGGTGGGAAAGGTCATCACTCCCGGTATTGGAAAGCCCATGTATCTGGCGACAACGACAGGTACATCGGATACAGACCGTGTGTGCGGCATGGTGAAGAATGCCATTTACGGAATCATCGCTGCCAAGGCGGACGGGATCGAGCACCCAACAGTAGGTATTGCCAATATCGACGGTGCAAGACAGACAGAAAAAGCTCTTCTGCGCTTAAAAGAGCAGGGCTATGATATCACCTTCGCCGATTCTGCACGTGCAGAAGGCGGAATCGTCATGAGAGGAAACGACCTCCTGGCCGGTACACCGGATATTATGGTTATGGACTCTTTGACAGGCAATCTGATGATGAAGATTTTCTCTGCATACACCACAGGCGGAAGCTATGAATCCCTGGGATTCGGCTACGGTCCCGGAATCGGAGAAAATTATGACAGATTAATCATGATCGTATCCAGAGCTTCCGGTGCGCCCGTCATCGCAGGCGCAATGGAATTTGCTCAGAATCTTGTCAAAAATGATTGGAAAAAAGTGGCAAAAGCTGAATTTGAGGCTGCCAAGAAGGCCGGACTCGTTGCGATTCTTGACGAGATCAAGAATGCAGGCAAGAAAGATACCACCGCTTCTGAGACTGTAACTGCACCGCCCAAGGAAATCTGTACTGATCAGATCCCGGGAATCGAGGTCATGGATCTTGAGGATGCTGTACAGGCACTCTGGAAGGAAGGCATCTATGCGGAAAGCGGCATGGGCTGTACCGGACCGATCGTACTGATGGCAGCTGATAAGAAAGAAAAAGCATATGCGATTCTGAAAGCGGCTGGATACGTCGGATAAATACGGTTGTGAAAGATATGGTGAACCCACATATATCAAATGTTGGGTTCACCATACCGTAATGAATCTGGCATTACCCAAACTGCAAACATCCCGCCGCAAATTTTCAAAAATGTATAAAAAAATTCAATAATCAACAAGCATTGACACAATGAAAAATACATGGTAGAATAACCATGTCATAAATTTCGATCTGGGGGTAGATAGGTTGCTGGTGTGCCTCGCGGTCTTCAAAACCGTTGTGGGAGGTTAAGAGCCTCCCGGGTGGGTTCGATTCCCACCTCCTCCGTTTTTTATTTCATCGAAGTAGGAGGAAAGCGATAATATGGAAAACAGGCAGAGTATTCTGCGTGAGATTCCTAAAATAGATGAGTTGCTACTGGATGAGCAACTCATTTTTTTTATGGAATCAACGCCAAGGGCCGTGATAGTCAATGCGGCCAGAGAAATCACAGAACGCGTCCGGACAGAAATCCTTGTTGGAAACAGGAAGGAAGCTCCGGACAGACAGGAGATGGTAAGCGATATCCGCGCGCTTGTCGAAGGCAAAAAAAAGCACAGCTTAAGGCATCTGGTAAACGCGTCCGGTGTGATTCTCCATACGAATCTCGGACGTGCCAACCTGTGCCAGGAGGCGGTCAAAGGCGTCCTTGAAGTGGCTGATTCGTATTCTAATCTGGAATATGACATCGCGAAAGGCGCACGCGGCTCGCGTCACGACCATGTGGGAGAGATTATATCCCGCATCACGGGAGCCGAGGCAGCAATGGTGGTAAATAACAATGCAGCGGCCACCATGCTATGTCTGTCAGCAATGGCCTGTGGAAAAGAGGTCATTGTATCGAGGGGGGAGCTCGTGGAAATCGGCGGTTCCTTTCGAATTCCTGACATCATGGAGCAGAGTGGCGCACATTTAAAAGAGGTCGGCACCACAAATAAGACAAAGCTTTCCGATTACCGGAATGCGTTTGCCCTGGAGCTCACGGGTGCGCTCATGAAGGTGCATACGAGCAATTATCGTATTGTCGGCTTTACACAGGAGGCGTCTCTCACAGAGCTTGCAGGGCTCGCCGCCCAGCTTTCGCTTCCACTGATCTACGATATGGGAAGTGGGCTGATGGTGGATCTGTCGCGTTATGGAGTAGATGAGCCGTCGGTCGGCGCGGCCTTAAGAGATGGCGCAGACGTGGTGCTGTTCAGTGGAGACAAGCTCTTAGGCGGCCCTCAGGCCGGAATTCTGATCGGCAAAAAGGAGTATATTGACCGCATGAAGCGCCATCCATTAGCCCGTGCTTTCCGTGTGGACAAGATGACGCTCGCTGCTCTGGAAGCCACTTTCTTCGAATATCTGGATACAGAGGGCGCAAAGAAGAATATCCCTGTGCTTTCTATGATTACGGTTCCGGAAGCAGAGCTTAAGGCCCGGGCTGGCCGGCTGAAGGAGAAGATTCTTGAAAAAGCCCCTGCCTTTACGGTAGAAACATCGGAATGCACCGATCAGATCGGAGGCGGTTCGGCACCGACGACGCGTCTGTCCGGGCAGGCGGTACTCGTATCAGGAGGCGGGTTTTCCGCAGAACGTCTGGAACGTCTTTTAAGGAAAGCCGAAATTCCGGTCATTGCACGAGTGGCTCACGATAAGGTACTGTTGTCCGTCCGCACGATCCGGGAGCATGAGCTTGACCTTGTGGCAAGGGCCTTCGCCTGTGCAGCTTCCCAGGCAGAAACAGCGAAAGGATAGGAATCATGGCAAACGGAATGCAGAATGTAATTGTAGGAACCTCCGGTCATGTTGATCATGGCAAGACCTGCCTCATAAAAGCTTTGACCGGCATTGATACTGACCGGTTAAAGGAAGAGCAGAAGCGGGGAATCACGATCGAACTGGGCTTTGCCAATCTTCCCAATGATGAGGGACTTCATATCGGGATCATTGATGTTCCCGGCCACGAAAAGTTTGTAAAAAATATGCTGGCCGGTATCGGAGGCATTGACTTGGTGCTGCTCGTAATCGCACTTGATGAGGGCGTCATGCCGCAGACCGTAGAGCATTTCGAGATTCTCAAAATGCTCCATATCCGTCAGGGCATTATCGTTTTTACAAAAGCGGAACTCGTGGATGAGGACTGGGCGGAGCTGGTGGAAGAAGATGTTTCCTCTCTGGTCGAAGGAAGTTTTCTGGAAAATGCGGACCGTATCCGCGTATCTGCCTTTACGGGCCAGAACATAGACCAGTTAAAGGCGATGATTCTCGATAAGGTGAGGGCTGTAGGAGTACGCCGCAGTGATCCTGAGCTTTTCCGGCTTCCGATCGACCGCGTGTTTACAATGGAGGGCTTTGGAACCGTTATTACGGGAACCTTGCTGGAAGGAAGCTGCCATGTGGGCGAGGAGGTCATGATTTATCCGCAGGAACGCCTGATTAAGATCCGCGGTATCCAGAGCCACAGCCAGAAGGAGGAATCTGCGCTCGCAGGCCAGCGGACTGCGATCAACATTGCCGGAGTAAAAAAAGAGGAGCTGGAGAGAGGCGAAGTGCTCGCGGCTTCGGGGACATTGACGAACAGTATTTTTCTGGACGCCAAGGTTTCCCTGTTTCAGACTGCAGAGCGTCAGCTCAAAAATGGGGACCGGGTTCATTTTAACTATGGATCCGCACAGACACTGGCTAAGGCTGTTCTGCTCGATAAAGATGTGATAGGCGCAGGAGAGAGCGCCTTTGTACAGTTTCGTTTTGACGAACCGTTAGCTGTCAAGAGGACGGATCGTTTCATTATCCGCTTTTATTCGCCGGTGGAGACCTTTGGAGGGGGAATCATTCTTGATGCGGCTCCAGAGCGCCATAAGCGCCTTCAGGAGGAGACGATTTCGGCGCTGTCCATACGGGAGACAGGAACGGACATCGAGGTTCTGGAGCTGATTTTGAAGGAAGAGAGCATCCGCTTCCCGTCTGTCCGTTTCCTCGCGCAGAGGATGAATGGGACAGAGAAGGAAATATCGGCATTTTTGGAGACTTTGAAGAAGCAGAAGAAAGCGCTCTCTTTAAATGACGGTAATTTCTTCCACAAGGATTTCTGGGAGCAGGTAACGGCAGCTGCGGAGAAGATTCTTTCTGCCTTCCATAAAGAAAATCCCATTGCACAGGGGATGGAGAAGGAAGAGTTTAAAAGCCGCATCTGTGAACATTTTTATTTGAAGGATGCCAAAAAGGGGGATGTACTCCTGGCAGAGCTTCAAAAACGCGGTGCGATCTCTCAGTCCGGTAGCACGGTTGCCAAAGCCGGATTTTTTGTCGAGTACTCTGAGGCTCATTCCGGAATGCGTGAGCGCATGCTGAATCTCTATTATGAGGCCGGTATCGAAGCCCCGGCGACAGAGGCAGTGATGAGCCAGTTTAAGGATCAGAAGCAGGCTAAACAGGTACTTTCCGACCTGTTTCGGGATGGTACGCTCATAAAGCTGAATCCTGGCGCTTATCTGCATCAGGAACATTTTGCAAGGGCAGAGGCTCTGCTGTATTCTCATTTTGAGACACATCCCACCATATCGCTGGCTGAATACAGGGATCTTCTTAACACCTCCAGAAAATATGTACTTTATATTTTGGAGTATCTGGATCAGCAAAAGATCACGAAGCTTGCCGGCGATGCACGCACCCTGATCAAGAAGCCGGACGGCGCAGGGACGGCAAAATAAAACCACACGGGCAAATCATGAAGGAAACAGGATGACGCATATATGCGTTATGAGGAGGAAACTATGGAATTCAGACAGCTCGAGGCATTTGTGAATGCTGTAAAATACAAAAGTTTTTCCAAGGCAGCCGATGCCGCCTTTTTGACTCAGCCGACGATCAGCACCCATGTCAGCAATCTGGAAATCGAACTGGGCGTAAAGCTTCTAAACCGGACAGGGCGGGAGATTCTTCTCACGCCTCAGGGGCAGGAATTTTATTCTTATGCCGTGGACCTTCTGAATACCAGAGAGAAGGCGCTTCTTTCCGTGCAGGCGGCGAGAACAGAGCCGGACGGCGTTCTGGAGATCCAGACCTCGTCGATTCCCGGGCAGGCGTATCTTCCAAAGCTGATGGAGGATTTCCACAGAGAGTATCCGCATGTCCGCTTCTTCGTAGAGCAGTCGGACAGCCGCATTGTAAACGATAACCTGATGAACCAGCGCGGGAATATCGGTTTTACGGGCTACAAAGGGAATCCAGGCCTCTGTTACGAACCTCTTTTCCATGATGAGATGGTACTGATAACACCGGATAATGAGCGTTACCGTCCATATGCAGACGGAGAAGAGATCCCGGCAGAAGTATTTGAAGGAGAATCCTTTGTGCTGCGGGAGGACGGCTCCGGAACCAAGCAGGAGATGGAAAAAGCAGTTGTGGACGGCAGAGCCATTTTTAAGGACATCGAGGTCATTGCCCGAATGAGCAGCATGACGGCTGTGAAACGTGTGGTAAGCCGCGGCCTTGGCATCTCTATCGTATCCGAGCAGATCGTCAGGCAGACGGCAAGGCAGGAGGGGATCCGCTATTTCCGCATCAGAGGATTGATGCAGAAGCGTACCTTTTATCTGGTGTATAATAAAAATGTCTGTCTTTCTCCGGAAGCGGAGGCGTTTTTGAATTTCATACACAGCAGACAGGAGACGGCCATACAGGCAGAGGAATAAAGGGGAATAGGGCAGGAAGCTATGAGAAAAAAGGAATGGAAGGCCATAATTACCTTTCGTACAACTTCGGATGCAATGGCCTTTGAGAAAAAATGTAAAGAACACACGATTCCGGGGCGCATGATTCCGGTTCCCCGGGAAATTTCGGCAGGTTGCGGCCTGGCCTGGAGCGCTCCTCTTGAGGAACGTGTCCGTATGGAGGAATTCCTCCAGAGCCAGAGCACGGCATTTGAGGCAATTACCGAACTCTTATTTTAGGAAAATCAACCGAATACCTGTGGGGCTGTCGCAACATGAAGCTAATGTATCCTATATGGCTGATGTTTATGAAATTCAAACGCTGTAGTTTTGCATACAACAGCTGTTTTCGGCAGCCCCATGTGACAGGAAAATTTGAAGGGGATCAGAATGGGAATTTATCTGGACAATGCAGCCACTACCATGCAGAAACCGGATTGCGTCATTGAGGCAGTGATCTCAGCCATGCGGCACATGGGAAATTCGGGCCGCGGGGCGCATGAGGCCTCCCTGGACGCCTCAAGGGTCATTTTCGAGGCAAGGGAACGGCTTTCCGGGCTGTTTGGCCTGGGAAATCCGGCGCAGGTGGCATTTACATCAAATTCAACAGAGGCGCTCAATACAGCAATTCTGGGACTTTTCAGTCCCAGTGACCACATCATTACCACTGTTATGGAGCATAACTCCGTCCTCAGACCCCTGTACCGTCTACAGGCACAGGGTGCAAGGATTTCTTTTGTTCCCTGTGATGATAAGGGGAGACTTAGGACAGATCTGTTAGAGACCTTTCTCGGGCCGGATACCAAAGCGCTTATCTGTACGCATGCTTCCAACCTGACAGGAAACGCCAACGACCTGACGTTTCTGGGAGAATTTTGCAGGAAACATTCGCTTTTGTTTGTCGTGGACGCCTCTCAGACAGCAGGCGTACTGCCGGTCGATATGAAAAAGCAGCATATCGACGTACTCTGCTTTACAGGGCATAAAGGCCTCTATGGCCCGCAGGGAACCGGTGGAATCTGTGTCCGCGAGGGACTGTTCATACGTCCGCTGAAATCCGGCGGAAGCGGGGTTCACACATATCTGAAGGAGCACCCGGCTCAGATGCCGACGGCTCTTGAGGCCGGGACACTAAACGGACATGGAATTGCCGGACTTCATGCTGCGCTTGGGTTTATCCGGGAGACAGGCCCTGAGACAATTCACAAAAAGGAAATCGCGCTTATGCGGCAGTTCCTGGAAGGTATAAAGGAGATCCCTGATATCCGCCTGTACGGGGATTACGACACGGACGAACGCGCAGCAGTCGTGGCTTTAAATATCGGCGGCTACGATTCCTCGGAGGTCAGTGACGAGCTGGCAGTTACCTATGAGATCTACACACGCCCCGGCGCCCACTGCGCTCCGCTCATGCATCAGTCGATGAATACAGTGGAGCAGGGAATGGTACGCTTTTCCTTCTCCTGGTTCAATACAGAAAAGGAAGTAGAGACAGCTGTGCGTGCACTCTGTGAACTGGCAAAGGGCTGAGAATGTTCTGCCCTGTGTTCAGGTTTCGTTCAGAATATAATGTTTAAGAAATATTAAAGAAATTGATATGGTATCTTAAAAAATATTTTGTATACTGTGCGATGTAAAATTAACACTAGGAGGTAGTTATGAAAAAATTATTGGCAGCTGTGTTATGCACAGCAATGGTAGCATCCGTAACTGCGTGTGGAGCAAAGAGCGGGGATGGCGGTACGGCAACGACAGCCGCTGCGGCAGGGACAACTGCTGCGGCAGGGACAACTGCGCAGGCAGAGGCTGCGACTGAGGCAAAGGACGATTCTGAGTCGGCAAAGGAGTTCTATCAGGAGGTCTTAAAGAAGAATGAAGAACTGACCTCTATAGATATGTCTCTCAATATGGATATGAATATGGATGCCGGGACAGAAAAAATGACAATGAACATGAAGATGGATGTTCAGGCTGACGGCCTTAACGAAGATGATATGAAGTATTATGCTAACATGTCAACTGAGACTGACGGACAGTCTGTCGATATGGTGATGTTCTATACGGACGGCTACTATTACATGGACACAATGGGCCAGAAAGTAAAGTGCGTGATGGATGCTTCCGCCATGACAGAGCAGGGAATGGATATTACGAGCACGGATTTGACTCCGGAGTACATAAAGGAGATCTCGGTTGAAGAGCAGGGCGACAATAAGGTCATCAAGATCACAGGAGATGCTGAAAATATGATGCCGTATGTCGAGGGAATTCTTGCGAACTCTGGTTCCGCCTCCAGCCTTGAGGGCATGGATGTTACCATCAATGATATTTCCAGCGAATATGTTGTGAATAAGGATGGTTATTATACCAGCATGAAGCTTGTCATGGATATTGATATGGAAGCACAGGGCCAGAAGGCCAGCATGGTGATTAATATGGATTCCACTGTCAATAATCCGGGACAGCCGGTTGAGGTTACTCTTCCTTCTACTGATGGATTTACGGAGGTTGATGCCAGCCTTCTGGAAGGCTGATTTTCTGTCAGAGAATTACATTTCATAAAAAATTCAGGCCGGACCGGGGGAGACCCCTGAGTTCCGGCCTGTTTTGTTACAAAAAGATTTCTTCAGCAGAACAGAAACAGGATACCGGAAATCTGCATTTTTAGTTTACGTAATTTAATTATGTAAACTAAAAATTTGTTGAGTTATGGGTATCTCATGGCGGCGGCATGGAGTGATAAGAGCTCATAATCTGCCTGAAAATAAGATTTTTCAATAGAATCTTGCTGGAAAAAATGGAAATTGTAGCATTTTGAATAAAAACATGTTGCGCTCATGAGCGATTTATGATATTATTGCTAAATAAATAACACAACTACAGATAAACTGCTTTCTGCGATATTGAAAAAGTCAATAGCTGCTGAGAATGGATGGACTGCATAACCATGATGCACTCGGTTTTTTACCGTGCAAATAAAAAGAAGAGGTGAGAGATTATGAACAAAAAACTTTCGCGCGCCTTAGTGCCTGTGATGGCATTGTCTCTGGCGGCAGGTCTGCTGGCAGGTTGCGGCGGCGGCAGCAAAGAGGAGGCTCCGGCCACCACACAGGCTGCAGCATCAGAAGCAACAACTGCAGCGGGGGGGGCATCAGCAGCTGAGTCCACTACCGCAGCTCCTGCGAATACCGGCGCGGCATCTGCAAGGGATACTCTGATTCTCGCAACAGCGAATGAGACTCCCAGTGTTACCACAAACCTTCATAATGCAGTAGCAGGCGACTATCTGAACAGAATGACACATAACTGCCTGTTTAAGACAGACGCAGATCTGAATGCAGTTCCGGATCTGGTTGAAAGCTACGAGCTGAACAGCGATACCGAGTGGATTTTCCATCTGAAAAAAGGCGTGAAGTTCCACAACGGCGCAGAAATGACAGCGAAGGATGTCAAGGCTTCCTTGGATCTTTGTAAGGAATCCCCTGAGGTTTCCCAGTATGGTAAATCCACAGGCACCATCGAAGTAGTTGACGATTATACCGTTAAGATTACAACCGACGGCCCGCAGGCCGGACTTCTTTCTGACCTGTGCCATCACGGTAATGCAATTCTTCCGGCTGACCTGATTGAGAGCGGACATGACTTCAATAAGGAGCCGATCGGAACCGGCCCATATAAGCTGGTAAAGTGGAACAAGGGCGAGAGCCTTGAGCTGGAAGCTTTTGAGGATTATTTTGACGGCGTAGCCCCGATCAAGACCGTTATCTGGAAGGTAATTCCGGAGGGTTCTTCCCGTACAATGGCTCTTGAGGCCGGCGAGGCTGACCTTATCGTTGAGGTTGAAAGTACTGACGTTTCCCGTCTGAAAGATAACCCCAACGTTACTGTATTTGATGAAGGCGGTACTTCCCATAACTTTATGATGATTAACAATGAAGTGGCTCCGTTCGATAACATTGCATTCCGTCGTGCTCTGGCTGCAGCGATTGATAAGAACGCGATCATCCAGGTTGCATTAAACGGCGGCGGTAGCGTTGTTGACGCGATGGTTCCGGACTGCTTCCCGGGAACAACAGCTGAGAATGCACCGAGCTTTGACGTTGAGAAGGCAAAGGCTTACCTTGCAGAGTCCGGCCTCAATCCGGCTGACTGTGGTTTTGCCCTGATCTGCTCCGACGATACGAAGCTTCGTGTCGGCCAGGTTATCCAGAGCTGCTTAAAGGAGAACCTTGGTATTGATATCACACTTGAGTCTATGGACCTTGCTACATATCTTGATGTAACAGCAACCGGCGATTACCAGGCAGCAATCGGCGGATATACCTCCAGTAACCTCCTGGCATATGCTCTTGGCGTATATCACTCCAGCTCCATCAACGCTTCCAACAAGACACGTACCAACGAGCCGGAGATCGACGCTCTGATTGAAAAGATTCAGGCAACGGTTGATCCGGATGAGAACGTAAAGGTTATCACAGAGTTCTGTAAGGCAATCAACGAAGAGTGCCCGCAGGTTCCGTTGTACATGAGAAACAACGTTCGTGCATACAACTCCAAGATCACAGGCTTTAACCTGAATGCCGGCGGAACATCCTACTACGAGCAGTTCAGCTGGGCAGAGTAAACACTCACGGACTTCTTGTCCGGGCACAGCTTGATAAAACAGATTCTTATGAATCCGGACTGCTTTAACTGAAAACATAGGAGCAGGGAATTGCCCTGAAGGGTGGCTCCCTGCTTTTTTAAAACGAAGAGAGGAGAGGATCATATAGCATGATCAAGTTTATAGTAAAACGTCTCCTGGCACTGATTCCTGTTTTAATAGGTGTCTCCCTGCTGGTATTTTTTATCCTCGACCTGGCCCCTGGTGATCCCGCAAAAACGATCCTCGGCGAGCAGGCACGTCCTGAAGATATCGCTGCACTGCGCGAAGAGATGGGACTGGATGACCCGTTCCTCGTACGTTATGGAAGATATATGTTTGATCTTGTTCAGGGTGATCTCGGAACGTCTTATAAGACCAAGGATCCGGTTGGCGAAGAGGTCTGGGCACGTCTTCCAAACACATTTAAGCTGGCATTAACTTCTACGGTTGTTGCAATTTTACTTGCACTGCCGCTGGGTGTCATTGCTGCTATCAAACAAAACACATTGTTTGACGGCATCAGTATGTTTATATCGCTTCTTGGTATCTCGATGCCGGTATTCTGGATGGGCCTTTTGCTCATCATGTTCTTCTCCGTTAAGATGGGATGGTTTCCTGTGGCCGGAGCTGACCAGGGCATCAAGAGCCTGGTGCTTCCGTCCATCGCGCTTGGATTCATGCATATGGCGTCTATCGCACGTACGACACGAAGCTCCATGCTGGAGACGATCCGTCAGGATTATATCCGTACGGTCCGCGCCAAGGGTCTTCCGGAGCGTGAGGTTATCACGGATCACGCGCTGCGTAATGCTCTGATTCCGACGACAACGGTTATCGGACTGCAGATCGGAAGCATGCTCGGCGGTTCCGTTCTTACAGAGAGCGTATTTGCATGGCCAGGCATCGGACGTTACATGGTTCAGTCTATTCAGGGCCGTGATATTCCGTCGGTTATGGGCTGCATTATTATCTTTGCCTTAAGCTTTGCACTCATCAACCTGCTTGTTGACCTGATATACGGATTCATTGATCCGCGTATCAAAGCACAGTACAAATAGGAAGGGGGATGAACGATGAGCAATACTGCAGCAGTACATGAAAACGAACAGATTTCCATAAAGAAAAAGAGTCAGATTGTTGATGTGTGGAAACGTCTCTGCCGCAACAAAACGGCTGTTTTGGGTCTTATAATCGTTGCTATCCTTGTTTTGATCGCGATTTTTGCCCCGATTGTTCTGGACTATGAAAACCAGGTTATCAAGACAGATTACGGCAATGCTCTGAAAGCTCCGTGTGCAGCGCATCCGTTTGGAACCGATGAGATGGGCCGTGACATTCTGGTGCGTGTCCTTTACGCAACCTCGACCTCCCTGTCAATCGGTGTTGTTACCGTTATCGTATCCCTGACTGTAGGGCTGATTCTGGGTTCCGCAGCCGGATATTTCGGCGGTAAAGTCGATATGATTATCATGCGTATTATGGATATTTTCCTTGCTATTCCGGGTATCCTGCTTGCCATCTGTATCGTGGCATCTCTTGGCAACTCGATTATCAATCTGGTTATCGCACAGGCAGTATCCGCAGTACCTACCTTTGCACGTGTTGTTCGTGGTGCTGTTATGACAGTCCGCGACGCTGAGTATGTAGAGGCGGCCCGTGCGATCGGCGCCAAAGACAGTACGATTATTTTCCATGACGTCCTGCCGAACAGCTTAGCTCCGATTATTGTACAGACGACGCTTCAGGTAGCCAGTGTTATCCTGTCGATTGCCGGACTTTCCTTCATCGGACTTGGTATTCCGGCTCCGAGACCGGAGTGGGGCGCAATGTTGTCTGCTTCCCGTGCATATATCCGTGATTACAGCTACATGTGTCTGTTCCCGGGAGCTGCCATTATGATCACCATCCTCTCCCTGAACCTGCTGGGCGATGGACTGAGAGATGCGCTTGATCCCAGACTGCGTTAAGGGGGTGCCACGATGAGTGAAGAAGTAAAAAAAGAGAATACGAACGCCAAAGACCTGACAGCAGAGATTAAAGATCTTGTAGTAGAATTCCGCACAGACTATGGTGTTGTACAGGCGTTAAACAGCATGGAGCTGGAGATTGAGCGTGGAAAGACGCTGGGACTGGTTGGAGAGACCGGTGCCGGCAAGACGACAACAGGCCTTTCCCTTCTGCGTCTGATTCCGGATCCGCCGGGAGTAATCGTCAAAGGTTCTATCAAGCTTGACGGCAAGGATATCCTTTCGATGAGCGACAAGGAAATGCAGGATATCCGCGGGAAAGCGGTTGCCATGATCTTCCAGGATCCAATGACTTCCCTTGACCCGGTTATGACAGTAGAGAACCAGATCGCTGAAGTAATCAAGCTTCACGAGGAAGGCGGCATGGAACATGCGCTGACGCGCGCCCGTGAGATGCTGGAGCTCGTAGGTATCCCGGGAAGCCGTGGAAGCGAGTATCCGCACCAGTTTTCCGGTGGTATGAAGCAGCGTGTTGTTATTGCTATGGCACTTGCCTGCAACCCGGAGCTTTTGATTGCCGACGAGCCGACGACAGCTCTGGATGTTACTATCCAGGCACAGGTTCTGGAGATGATGAAAGGGCTTCGTGAGAAATACAACACCTCCATGTTAATGATTACACATGACCTCGGTATTGTTGCTGAGATCTGTGACAAGGTTTCTGTTATCTATGCCGGCCATGTTATTGAGCATGGTACGCTGGTAGATATCTTCAAGAATACGCGTCATCCTTATACGGAAGGTCTGTTCAACTCTCTTCCGAATCTGGAGAATCGTACTGCAGAATTAAAGCCCATCAAGGGCCTGATGCCTGACCCGAGCAATCTGCCGAAGGGTTGTGCATTCTGTCCGCGTTGCGATTATGCAATGGAGATCTGTAAGACGGAGAAGCCGAAACGTGTTTACCGCAACGATACTCATTATGTTGAGTGTCACCTGTACAATGAGGACAATATCCAGGAAGGGAAGGTGAGCATACGATGAGTACACAGCCGTTACTTGACGTGAAAGGCTTAAAAAAGTATTTTAAAACTCCCAAGGGAATGCTGCACGCTGTCGATGATGTCACCTTTACGATCGAAAAGGGAAAGACTCTGGGCGTTGTAGGTGAGTCCGGATGTGGAAAATCCACAACAGGCCGTGCCATCCTGCGTCTTTTAGAGCCGACAGCCGGAGAAGTTCTCTTTGAGGGAGAGGATGTGGTAAAGCTCAGCAAGGATGAGATGCGTAAGAAACGTACCGATATGCAGATCATCTTCCAGGATCCTTTCTCCAGCTTAAATCCGCGTAAGACGATCAGCCAGATTATCGCTGACCCGTTAAAGATCAATAATATTATCACGGATAAGAATCAACAGCTTGAGCGTGTACGCGAGCTGATGGAGACAGTTGGCCTCGCTGATCGTTTGATTAACACGTATCCTCATGAGCTGGACGGCGGACGGCGTCAGAGAATCGGTATCGCCAGAGCGCTGGCTCTGAACCCGAAATTTATTGTCTGCGACGAGCCGGTATCGGCTCTGGACGTTTCCATCCAGGCACAGATTCTCAATCTGATGAAACAGCTTCAGAGAAAGATGGGGCTGACCTACATGTTTATTACTCATGATTTGTCGGTCGTCAATCATTTCTCAGATGATATTGCTGTTATGTATCTTGGAAAGCTGATTGAGAAAGCGCCGTCAGAGGAGCTGTTTGCACATCCGACGCATCCTTATACCCAGGCGTTACTGTCGGCAATCCCGATTCCGTCCCTGGATAACCGCAAGGAACGTATCCTTTTGAAGGGTGAGATTACCTCCCCGATTGAGCCGCCGGCGGCCTGCCGTTTTGCAAACCGCTGTCCGCACGCGACCGATCGCTGCCGTTCTGCGGAGCCGCAGCTTAAGGAAATCAGCCCAGGACATTTTGTCTCCTGTTTCCTTACGGATTAAATTTATGGAAAATCAGCCGTCGGTTGCTTTTTGGAGCCGTGGCATTTATAAGGCCGAAGCGCATTTTTCGCGTTTCGGCCTGTTTTCCTTGCGAAAAACAGATGCTGCATGTATAATAGATTTAGACATGAAAATCTGGAAGGTCATGATAAATAAGGAGGAGGTTTTTGCAGTGGAAGCGATGAAGGTTGACAGCTTTTGCGAATTCCGGTTCGTTAGCAACCCTGGATTCTCTCCGGATGGAAGCCGGATTGCCTTTGTGGTACAGCAGGCGGATATGGAAGAGAATGGCTATCAGGGAGATCTGTATCTGTATGAACGACAGACTAAGACGGTGCGGCGGCTCACGACGGCAGGAGATGCGAAAAGCTATGTCTTTACAGACAGGGGCTCCCTTTTGTTTGCGGCTGGAAGAGAGAAGGATGAGAAGCGCGATACAACCTCCTACTATGAGATCCCAGTGCATGGAGGGGAGGCTTATAAGAAATTCGAGGTTCCGTTTAAGGCAACCCGGATCTTCCATGCCGGTAACGGGCGCTATCTGCTCCTGGCGGCGATTCCGGTAACAGATGCAGAGAAGGAGAATCCAGCCTATCAGGTTATCGACGAGGTTCCTTTCTGGTTCAACGGCAAGGGCTTTACAAACAAGAAGCGGCAGAACTTGTATCTCTATCAGGAGGATACCGGAGATCTGCTGCGCATTTCTGAGGATACGGCAGAGGTATCCGAATTTTCCGTGCGCGGGAATCTGGTTCTCTATAAGGCATACCCCTGGACGGATGTCCGCGGCTCATATGAAGGGGTTTACCTTTACAATATGGAGACAGGAGAAAACAGATGTCTCCTCGAAAAGGATGTCCGGCGAACGGGTATGATCTGCCTGTGGGCAGATGATGAGGCTCTTATCACCTCCTGCGAGGATAATCCCCACGGCGACAGGAAATATATGGATTTCTATACCATGAAGCTTTCGGACGGGGAGATGAAGCTTCTTACACCGTATGACTTTGGAAGCGGCGGGACCAATGTAGGCAGCGATGCCCGTATGGGCGGCGGACGCTCGATAAAAGCCGGAGACGGTGTCTGCTACTTTATCACAACGAGAGGTGAGAGTGCATTCCTCTGTTCGATTGACCAGAGCGGGGTGATCAGGGATCTTGTCGCAGAAAAAGGTTCCTGCGACAGCTTTGATATATATGACGGACATATTGTGGTATGCGGCTTCTATGACAATAAGCTCGCAGAGCTTTATCTGGACGGAGTACAGATCACCAGTCAGAACAATATGGAACAATGGCAGCTTTCCATTCCGGAGGAGGTTACTTTTACTGCCAGTGACGGATATACACTGACAGGCTGGATTATGAAACCAGTCGGCTACATACCAGGTAAAAAGTATCCTGCGATCTTAAATATCCACGGTGGGCCGCGTTCGGCGTTCGGTTCCATTCTGTACCATGAAATGCAGGTATGGGCAGGAGCCGGTTATTTCGTATTCTTTACGAACCCCAGAGGATCGGATGGATTTGGGACAGATTTCGGGGATGTAAGCGGCAGATACGGGACGATCGACTATGATAATCTGATGGAATTTACAGACCATGTCCTGTCCTGTGAGCCGGACATTGACGAGTCAAGGCTCGGAGTGACAGGCGGCTCCTACGGCGGATTTATGACCAACTGGATCATTGGCCATACAGACCGGTTTGCGGCAGCAGCCTCCCAGCGTTCTATCGCCAACTGGATTTCCTATGAGTATTCCTCCGATATCGGCCATACCTTTACAAAGTACGACCTGGGTGCATTTGCCATCGAGGATGTCAAAAAGCTCTGGGATCAGTCTCCGATTCAGTTTGTCGGAAACTGCAAGACTCCGACCTTATTTATCCACTCAGATTCCGATTACCGCTGCAATGTCTCGGAAGGAATCGAGATGTTTGCCGCTTTGAAGGTTCTCGGCGTGGAGACAAGGATGTGCATGTTCCGCGGAGAAAATCATGAGCTTTCACGTTCCGGGAAGCCCGGCAACCGTGTGGTTCGGATACGTGAAATCCTGGATTGGATGGACAGCCATTTAAAACCAGAGCAGGAAAAGGAGGCAAGGTAGCATGGGAGAGGTTAAGAAATTACCGGTAATCCGTGAAG
Organism: bacterium 1XD42-76; assembly: GCA_009917545.1. Taxonomy (GTDB): domain Bacteria; phylum Bacillota; class Clostridia; order Lachnospirales; family Lachnospiraceae; genus QZDW01. The sequence goes on along the minus strand of QZDW01000001.1, from coordinate 106,692 downwards.
ACTTATATCAGTTTCATTTCGTCTCGGACGTGTCCTTGTCCCCGGACGGGGGGCTGGCCGCCTATGTAGTGACACAGGCAGACAAAGAAGAAAACGGTTACAAAAGCAGCCTTTGGGTCGTGGATCTGTCCACAGGGAGGAACAGGAAGCTGGCAGAGCGCGGCGGGGCAAAAAGCCCGGTCTGGCTTGACTCCGGACGGATTCTGTTCGTGTCTGGCAGGGATAAAATGGAGCACGAGGACAAACCGTGTACCAGATATTATGAGATTTCCGTAAATGGCGGCGAAGCCAGCCTCTATCTGACCGTGCCTGTCAAGGCGGATAAAATCCGTCCGATAGGGGATAAACTCTGGCTTTTGTCGGCTGTGGCTGACGAGAACGAGTCAAAGACAAGAGAGATAAATCAACATGCCAGAACTTGGGACGAGGTGGCTGTGCGTGGAAAGGATTATGATATCTACGAAGAGCTTCCGTTCCGGTTTAACGGGAAAGGAGTCATTAACAGAAAACGTCCGGTACTGTATCTGTTTTCGGAGGCAGATTCTTCTCTGAAGCGGATTACACCGAAATTTTTGGAGACGGTTTCCTATGATGTATCCCCGGATCACAAGTATGTGGCGTTCTGCGGGCCGGTATTTGACAGTATCCGGCGGCCGGAATCCGCGCTTTATCTCTACGATGTGGAAGCCGGGACCACACGGGAGCTGGTTCCTGCAGACCGGCACAATACAGGCCATGTCTGCTTTATGGGAAACCGTCGGATTTTTTATACAGGTTCAACGAGAGAGCGGATGGGCAAAAATCCCCGTTTCTATACGTACGATCTGGATACAGACTGCGTAACCTCTCTTCCGTTCCATGATATGGAAATCGGAAGCTCCGTGGGAAGTGACGCCAGATACGGCGGTGGTCGGAGTCTGCGCTACAGTCAGGAAACAGGCCATCTGTACCTGACAAGGACTTCCTGGGGCGACAGCAGTCTCATGAGTATGGATACAGATGGAAATCTGACGCAGGTGAGCCGGGAGGCCGGAGCCGTCACAGGGTTTGATGTGTGTACCTTGGCAGACGGTACCTGCCGAATCGTTTTGTCCGCCATGCGCGGACAGCATCTGGTGGAGCTCTATCTTCTGAATCCGGATGACGGCAGTGAGAAAAAGCTTACCAGTTTTAACGATAATTATCTGGATACCCATACAATATCTGCACCGGAATCGTTTCGTTATATGGGAAAGAGCGGCTATGAGATGGAAGCTTATGTGATTCGTCCTGCGGATTATACGCCGGGGAAACAATATCCGGCTGTTTTCCAAATTCACGGCGGGCCAAAAGGCGTATCCGGCAGCGTGTTTTTCCACGAATTCCAGTGTCTGGCTTCTGCCGGGTATTTCGTATTCTACGGCAACCCCAGAGGATCCGACGGGCGCGGAGAGGCCTATGCGGACATCACGGAGGTCTTTGGAACGGATGACTTTAATGACTTGATGGAGCTTTTTGACGAGGTACTCCGTCATGCCCCGGATATTGACGAAACACGTGTAGGCGCCTGCGGCGGCTCCTACGGTGGTTTTATGTGTAACTGGATGGAGGGCCATACAGATCGTTTTGCGGCGATCGTATCCCAGCGCTCCATCTCCAACTATCTGACAAAATGCCTGTATACGGATATCGGTTATTACGCCAACTGGCTGCAGATGGGCGCATATCCGTGGGAGGATTTCGATAAAATCTGGTCTATGTCTCCGCTTAAGGAGGCGGTAAACGGGAGAACGCCGTTACTCTTAATCCAGTCCGATGAGGACTACCGCTGCTGGATGGATGAGGCAGTACAGATGTTTTCAGCAGTCAAGCGCCAGGGAGTTGATACCAGAATGGTACTGTTCCACGGCGAGAACCATGAGCTGTCCCGCGGCGGCAAACCGGAAAACCGCTTGTCAAGATTAAAAGAACTCATGGGCTGGTTTGATAAATACTTATCGTAACCGTTCAGATGGCGGGGAGCCCGGCACGAATGTTTCGTGTCAGGCTCGTCTGCAATGTCGGATGGATATCTGTGCATTGGTAAAAACTACTGACCGGCAGGATTTTGTATTCTTCTGGTCAGAAGAAATATTTTAAGGAGGAAAGAAACATGCTGTGTATTAAAAACGGGCGGATTCACGATATGGTGAACCGCGAAGCCTACGAGGCAGACATCCTTGTGGACGGAGGAAAGATTGTCAAGATTGGAAAGGGTCTGGCGGCAGACGGTGCCGAGATCATAGACGCTTCCGGAAAGGATGTATATCCGGGCTTTGTAGACGCTCACAGCCATCTTGGACTCGACGGATATGGTATCGGCTTTGAGGGCCAGGATTATAATGAGATGAACGATATCTGCTGTCCGCAGCTTCGTGGCATTGACAGCTTTAATCCTATGGATCCCACGGTACATATGGCTGCAATGGGCGGCGTAACATGCGTTGGAACCGGCCCAGGCAGTGCTAATGTATTGGGCGGCACGTTTATCGCCGTAAAGACAACAGGAAAATGTGTGGATGATATGATCGTTAAGGATCCGATCGCCATGAAGTGCGCATTTGGTGAGAATCCGAAACGCTGTTATAAGGACAAGAACAACTATGCCAGAATGTCCACGGCTTCCAAGCTGCGCGAGATGCTGATGAAGGCACAGGATTACAAGGCCAGAAAAGAGGCAGCAGGCGAAGATGTCTCCAAGCGTCCTGCGCTTGATATGAAATTAGAGGCTATGATTCCGGTTCTGAACGGTGAGATCCCGTTGAAGGCTCATGCCCATCAGGCCAACGATATCCTGACAGCTGTCCGTATCGCGAAGGAGTTTGGCGTAAAAATGACACTTGAGCACTGCACGGAGGGCCACCTGATCGCAGAAGAAGTGGCAAAGACGAATTTCCCATGTGCTGTCGGCCCAAGCCTTGGACATGCAACGAAATTCGAACTTCAGAATAAGTCCTGGACGACGCCGGGCGTACTGGCCAAGGCCGGATGCCAGGTTTCCATTATTACGGATGCTCCGGTAATCCCGCAGCAGTATCTGCCATTATGTGCCGCGATGGCAGTCCGCGCCGGAATGGATTCATATGAGGCCTTAAAGGCAATCACGATCAATCCGGCAAAGCATCTGGGCGTAGCAGATCGGATCGGATCTCTTGAGGCGGGCAAAGACGCTGATATCCTGATCTTTGCAGGCGATCCGCTGAATGGTCTGTCTGTTCCGGAAATGGTATTCATCGACGGAAAAAAGATCGACTGATTTTGACCGGTATTTTATAAAAGAAATCGTTTTTTCTCAGGCGTCTGCTGTTGTGGCAGGCGCCTTTGTTTCATAACCGGAGTGCTCGCCGTAACACTGTTCAAGAAACGTGATATATACCCGCGCTGCTTTGGAGAGCTCCCGATCCTTCTGATGAATATAGGACAGCGTACTCAGCCGGTATTCAGAATGAGACAGCATGGTTTCCGGATATGGGAAGGAGACGATATGGTAGTTTTTTTCCTGTTCGAGAATGGGTGACATACCGAGACCAAGATAGTCTGTACGCTGTATCATATTGTGGAGCGCGGAACGACTGTGAACATAGACCACCTGACGGATACGGTTCCAGTTTAAGGCACGCAGTGCAGTATTGCCGTAGACGCTCTCGATGGTCCTGGCCCTTTGATCTGTCTGCTCCGGATAGAGAACAAAATTATACTGGTAAATATCATCATCGGTCATTGGCCGTCCAAGAGAGAGAAGAGGATGTCCTACGCGGCAGAAGAGGTAGCTCGGGGAGTCGAGCAGCCGGTGGCATTCCAGATGTTTGGCGTGCAGCATTGCTTTAATCTCTTCTGATTTATCACAGGGAAACAAAAGAACACCGACATCCGCCACATTCGTATATACATCGTCGATTACTTCCATATTCAAAGTCTCGCGGAAATGAAACCGGAGCGTCTCGTCAGGGAGCGCCTGAACCATCCGGATAAACGCATCGCTTGCATGGGAGCAGGTGCAGGAGGATACCCGCAGCCGGTAGCCTTCACGGTACTCCTGGAATACCCGGCTGAAATTCTCTGCATTTTCCAGAAGATCCCTGGCCATATCCAAAAAAAGGCGGCCGCTTTCTGTAGGAATGATTCCATTCCGGCTGCGTGTGAAAATGGCGATTCCATATTGATTTTCCAGCTCTCTCAAAATCTTGCTGAGATATGGCTGAGTTACAAAAAGCTTCTGTGCCGCCCTGGAAATGGAGTTGCAATTTTCAATTTCAATCATATAGCTCAGATGCTGCAAATTCATTCCGATCCTCCATATAACTAATTGGTTATGATATAATAAAAACAGGGAATTCGCAATTATTTGAAGAACATGATATAATGTCGTCAGACATTATATAGCGCATCTGGTTTCTGCGCATGCCGCAAAAAATCCAGGCGCTAAAATCTGCCGGAGGCATGATATAATGATTATGTAAGTTCCCGGGGACTTATCGTAAACGGCAGATTATTTAGTCGTTTACCTTAGTATACAAGAATCACAGGGCTATGTCAAATACCTGCAAAACCGGTCGCTTCCGGGTAATGGCTCAGACAGCAGGTTTCCTGCCGAAAGGGCTTCCAAGGTTACGAACAGGCTCAGAAAAAGGAGGAACGTATGGACAAAAAACAATTTGTAAACAACGTACTGGATGGGAAAAAATCTCTCGTGGTATCGGTGAGTGACCAGATTTTTGACTTTGCGGAAATCGGCTTCCACGAATTCAAGACAGCTACGCTCTATGAAAAGGTTCTGAAGGAAGAGGGCTTTGAAGTGGAGATGGGCATCGACGGTATGCCGACAGCATTTAAGGCTTCCTATGGCAGCGGAAAGCCGGTCGTCGGCTTTTTGGCCGAGTATGACGCGCTTCCTGAACTTTCCCAGAAAGGCGGCTGTGCAAATCGGGTTCCCACAGAAGATCCGAATCCGGACGGGCATGGCTGCGGCCATAACCTGTTAGGCGCAGGAACGTTTGCGGCGGCTCTGGCAGTGAAGGCATATCTGGAAGAGCATCCGGGAAAGGGAACCGTTGTTTTATTTGGATGTCCCAGCGAAGAAAAAGGAAACAGTAAGACCTTTATGGCGCGCGACGGCGTGTTTGACTGCCTGGATGTGGCTTATACCTGGCATCCCGGAGCACAAAACGCAGTGGCAGCTTACAGCAGCCTTGCCAATGTAAGTGTATTTTTCCGCTTTAAGGGCGTTACAGCTCATGCTGCTGCAGCTCCGGAGGTCGGACGTTCAGCCCTCGATGCAGCCGAACTTATGAGCGTCGGCGTCAACTACCTGAGAGAGCACATTATCTCCGACGCCAGAGTCCACTATGCGTACCGTGATGTGGGAGGAATCGCCCCCAACGTCGTGCAGGGACACAGCTGTGTCCATTACTTTATCCGTGCCCCCAAGGCATGGCAGGTGCAGGAAATCTACAAGAGAGTCGTAGACGTTGCTGAGGGTGCAGCCAAGATGACAGGAACGGAGATGACATATGAACTCTATGCCGGACTCTCAGATTATGTACCGAACCACGTTCTCTCGGAAGTGCTTCATGAGGCAATGGAAGAGGTAGGTGCACCGGCATTTGATGAGAATGATTTCGAGCTGGCCAGACATTTCTTCTATGATTCTGCCAGCGAGGCTGAACTGGAAGCCAAGAAAGCGGCAGTAAAGAAACAATACGGCGCTGAGAAGGCAGAGCTTCTCCTTGACAAGCCGCTCGACCAGTGGATCGCACCGCTTGTGTGGAAGGGAGAGGTACTTCCGGGCTCGACCGATGTGGGAGATGCCAGTTATGTCGTACCTACAGCACAGCTTTCCACAGCCACGGCTACCGTCGGCACAGCCGGGCATACCTGGCAGATGACGGCCCACGGCAACACAGAGATCGCGCACAAAGCGATGTTAAATGCTGCTGCCGCAATGGCGATTGCCGGGATCCGCATGTTTGAGGAGCCGGAGCTCGTCGATAAGGCCAGAGCTGAATGGAAGGAAGAAGTGGATTCCTATCAGTGCCCGATTCCAAAAGAAGTCGGTCCGCGTCTTGAGGATTAATCTCTCATATCAGGGGGCAGATGACTTCTGCCCCCAACCTTTAATTTTTCATAAAAATCTGGGGGTATCGTATGCATTTACAAATAGCGAACAGTGCCACGATGGCAATCCTTTGTGGCATTACCATACTGATCGTACTGCTGCAGCCAATTCTTTTTATCACAGTAGCTTTCAAACGTGGAAAAGAGCTGGGAATGACGGATACTGAGATGAAGGAATCAGCACGCAGCAGCGCAATTTTTTCCATTATCCCGTCTCTGCCGATTATCGTCAGCTATCTGCTGCTTGTCCCGTCGCTCGGGCGTTATTTCCCGTGGCTCAGGCTCAGTGTCGTCGGCTCGGCAACGTATGAGACGATGGTCGCCAACATGGCTGCCAATGCCTTCGGCCTGGAGTCTATCAGCGTTGCCGATATTCCGGTCGAGGTGTTTGTCTGCATCCTGTTTGTCGTGACCATTGGTATTCTCGGCGGAAATATTTTTAACGTATTCTTCCTTAAGGCCTATGACAAGAAAGTCGAATCATTAAAACAGGGAAACGCCAATCTGGTTCCCATGATTACGACTGCCATGTTTCTGGGCATGTATGGTACGATGGCGTCACCGTATCTGACAAACTTTGTCAATATTCCTGGCGTGGCGGCAATCCTTGTTGCTGGCATTACAGCCCTTTTGATGGGTAAGTTTGCCGCAAAGAGCAAGAAACTCAAGGAATTCACATTCCCGCTCAGTATGATTGTGGGAATGCTGTCTGCCAGCGTTGTGAGCGTGATTCTTTAAGGGGGAGGGATGGAAATGAAGGAAAAAAGCTTTTATAATAAAATACATGCATTAGGACGGATTACCGTTGTACTGGCCCTGACAAGCTTTATGGGAGTACCATTTGGTATTGCTGTTTTCAACGGTGTCTCCATGAATATCGGTGAGGTTCTGCAGAATGCAGTACCGATTCTTCTTACCTTTACGATCAGCGGAATCTGTGAGAATCTTTCCTTTATGCCAATCATCGGAAGTGGAGCTCTCTATATGGCATGTGTAACTGGCAACGTCAGCAATATGAAGGTTCCGGCTGCCGTGAATGCGATGGGAATCGCCGGATATGACGCCGGTACTGAGCGTGGTGATGTTATTTCCATGATTGCGGTTGCTGCTTCTACATTTGTGACGACTGCAATCGTTTTTCTGGGCATGCTGTTTCTGGCACCGTTGTTTGCGCCGATTTATAATAATGCATTTTTGCAGCCTGCATTCCAGAACATGGTCCCGGCTTTGTTCGGTGCGTTGTTATTCCCTTACATAGCCAGAGCGCCGAAGCAGGCAGTTGTTCCGATTCTTGTACCATTAGTTGTGATTTTCATTGTGGGACGCGCCTTCTTCTCGTCGAACCAGAGTTATATCATGGTGGCAGTGATTCTGCTTTCCGTATTCTATTCCTATACGCTTCATAAAAAAGGTATCATCTAAAGGAGGCGTACGATGGGAGATCAGGATATCAAAAAAATACTGGAAAAGGCCGTTTCGATTGGCAGTGAACATGTGGAACAGGGAAATTGTGCATCCTATATTCCGGAGCTTTCAAAAGCAGACAAGCATAATCTGGGAGTCTGTATTCTGACGACAGGGCTCGATAAATATACGATGGGACATACAAGGGAACGTTTTACTATCCAGAGTATTTCCAAAGTAATTTCTCTGGCGGTTGCTTTACAGCACTGTGGATTTGACAAGGTGTTCAGTAAGATGAATATGGAACCGTCCGGGGATGCGTTTAATTCTCTCGTCAAGCTGGATTTAACAAGTGATAAACCATTCAATCCCATGATTAACGCGGGAGCCATCACCACTGCCGGATATCTGGTACAGGAGGTCAGCTTCGACGATATGGTCGCCTATGCAAGAAAGCTCTGCCTGGACGACGGGATTGTCATGGATGAAAAGGTCTATGAGTCAGAAAAAAACAACTGTTCCCGGAACCGTGCCATCGCTTACCTTTTACAGAGTAAGGGGATTCTGGAAAGCAACGTAGAGGAAAGTCTGGATATGTATATCCGTATGTGCTCCCTGAGCGTCAATGCGGAAAGCCTGGCCGGACTGGGACTCGTGCTGGCAAATGGCGGCAGGCATCCGGAGTCCGGGAGTCGTCTGATGGACGCTCATGCGGTTCGTGTTGTGAAAACGATCATGATGACATGCGGGATGTATGATGGATCCGGCGAATTTGCCGTGCGTGTGGGGATTCCTTCCAAGAGCGGCGTAGGCGGCGGAATCCTGGCGGTTGTCGAAAAAAGTATGGGAATCGGCATTTACGGGCCGTCTCTCGATGAAAAAGGCAACAGTATCGGCGGTCAGAGAATGCTTGAATATTTGTCCGAAACAATGGGACTCCACATGTTTGCGGAATAGAACTGGCCGGTCGAATGATATCATATTAACGCTGTAGGACAGCAGAAAACAGGCTGTCTTACAGCATTTTTGCTCTTATGGAAATATATGATTGTCGTGTTCGAAAGAAGCTTTTTCAGTTCCACACTATGATCGGACAGGAAAAGAGAAAGACGGAAACGATAGACTATGATAAAAGTGCCCTAACAGGCAGCAGTATTGAAATAAACAGTGATAACATAAGACGGAGAAGCATGAACAAAAGTTTGTAAAGAAAAAACACTTGACACACTGCGCAATCTATAGTATGATAACGCAGGTGAACAAAGTATGGAAAAGATTGTGGAGCAGGGTCTCCTGTACGATTTTTATGGGGAGCTTTTGACGGAACACCAGAGGCATATTTATGAAGACGTCGTTTTTCATGATATGTCCTTAAGTGAGATTGCTGAAGAGCAGGGCATCAGCCGTCAGGGCGTCCATGATCTGATTAAACGCTGTGATAAGCTTCTTTCCGGATATGAGCAAAAGCTCGGACTGGTTCAGAAATTTAATCAGACAAAGAAAATGGTAGGAGAGATTAGGGAATTAGCCGGAACCTTCCGGGAGAACGGTGATATGGCCCTGATTACGAGAATCGAAATGATCTCAGAAGAAATCGGACAGCTTTGACGATAAGGGAGAGGTTCAATGGCTTTTGAAAGTTTAGCCGACAAGCTGCAAAACGTTTTCAAAAATTTAAGAGGCAAGGGGCGCCTGACGGAGGCTGATGTAAAAGCGGCGTTAAAAGAAGTAAAAATGGCGCTTCTGGAAGCGGATGTAAGCTTCAAAGTCGTTAAGCAGTTTATAAGCTCTGTCCAGGAGCGGGCTGTAGGACAGGATGTGCTTACCAGCCTGACACCAGGACAGATGGTGATTAAGATCGTCAATGAGGAACTTGTGAGTCTGATGGGCTCCGAGATGGCGGAGCCCGCCTTGAAGCCTCAGAGCGAGATTACGGTTATCATGATGATCGGTCTCCAGGGTGCAGGCAAGACGACCACAACGGCAAAGTTAGCCGGAAAATATAAAGCAAAGGGCAGAAAACCGCTTTTAGCGGCCTGCGATGTCTATCGTCCGGCCGCGATTAAGCAGCTTCAAGTCAATGGCGAGAAGGTCGGGGTCCCTGTTTTTTCGATGGGGGAACACCAGAAACCAGTCAATATTGCCAAAGCGGCTGTGGAACACGCCAGAAAGGAAGGCCTTAATCTTGTTTTCCTGGATACGGCCGGACGCCTTCAGATCGACGAGGCCATGATGGAGGAATTAGTCGAGATCAAGGCAGCTGTTGATGTCAGTCAGACAATCCTGGTGGCTGACGCCATGACAGGACAGGATGCTGTGAATGTGGCCGGGAGTTTCCATGAACGCATCGGGATTGACGGTGTGATTCTCACAAAGCTCGACGGCGATACGAGAGGCGGCGCAGCGCTTTCCATCCGTTCCGTTACCGGACGGCCGATTTTTTATGTCGGTATGGGGGAAAAGCTCTCGGATTTGGAGCAGTTTTATCCTGACCGTATGGCATCGCGGATTCTGGGAATGGGAGATATCCTTTCCCTGATTGAGAAAGCCGAGTTTGAAGTCAGCGAAGAAAAGGCCAGAGAGATGAGCCAAAAGCTCAGAAAGGCCGAATTTGATTTTAACGATTTCCTGGAACAGATGAATCAGATTAAAAAGATGGGCGGTATGGCCGGGATCCTCTCGATGATGCCCGGGATGTCGCAGATGAAGGGAAATCTTGATATAGACGAGAAATCAATGGACCGCGTGGAAGCGATGATCCTTTCCATGACGAAGGAAGAGCGGGCTAATCCCTCACTTCTCAATCCTTCAAGAAAACAGCGGATTGCAAAAGGCGCCGGCGTTGATATCGCCGAGGTCAACCGCATTGTGAAGCAGTTTGAGCAGTCCAAGAAGCTTATGAAGCAGCTTCCCGGCATGATGGGAGGCGGCAAGCGCAGAGGCGGTGGACTTGCCAATATGATGGGCAAATTTAAAATGCCCTTTTAACGAAAGCAAATGCGTTTACGCATAGCTGATAAAAGCAGATTCCAAGGAGGTGAAAGAAAATGGCAGTCAAGATGAGGCTCAGAAGAATGGGACAGAAAAAGTCTCCTTTCTATAGAATTGTTGTTGCTGATTCCCGCTCCCCGAGAGACGGAAGATTCATCGAAGAGATTGGATACTACAACCCGAATACCGATCCGAGTGTAGTGAAATTCAACGAGGAAGCCGCTAAGAAGTGGTTAGCAACAGGTGCGCAGCCGACAGAAACCGTCGGTAAGCTCTTAAAGGTAGCCGGTATCATCCAGTAATGCGAGGTATTTGTATGAAGGAATTGGTAGCAGTTATTGCCAAGGCACTGGTTGACAATCCAGATGAGGTTGTGGTTACGGAGTCAGAAAAAGAGGATGAGATCGTCATTGAGCTTAAGGTCGCTCCCGAAGATATGGGAAAGGTGATTGGAAAGCAGGGAAGAATCGCCAAGGCGATTCGTTCCGTTGTCAAGGCTGCTTCCTCCAAGATGGAAAAGAAAGTCATCGTCGAGATTCAGTAGCGCGCATCATGTGGACGGATGTCCGCACTACGGAGTTTTTTACCGGTCATTTGAGGCTGGAAAATGTAATTCTATAGCGACTAGAACTGCAGTCAGAGGAATCCGATTGCAGTTTCTTTTTAACTGCCATGATGCATCAGTTACGGAGGGACAAGTTATGGAACAGCTGCTGCGTGTCGGCGTCATTACCTCCCCGCATGGACTGAAGGGAGAGGTTAAGGTCTATCCGACCACGGATGACAAAGAGCGTTTTCTGGATCTGGAGACCGTTATCCTCGATCTGGGAAGAGAGACGAAAGAGCTTGAGATCGAGCATATAACATTTTTTAAAAATCTGGTACTGTTAAAATTTCGTGGTATCGACAATATCAATCTCGTAGAACCTTGGCGTAATAAGGATCTGCTGATTACCAGGGAACAGGCGGTGACGCTTGAGGATGACGAGAATTTTATCGTGGATCTGATCGGCCTGTCTGTAGTGACAGATACGGGAGAGCATCTGGGAAGCATGGCGGATGTCCTTCGTACGGGCGCCAATGACGTATACTGTGTAAGGACAGATGAGGGCAAGGAGATTTTACTTCCGGCGACAAAGGAATGTATTCTTGATGTGAATCTGGAAACGCAGACAATGAAGGTGCATGTACTTGATGGCCTGCTGGACCTGTAAAGAGAGGCTGGTGCAGCCGCCCATGTGACAGCCTCCCGGAAGATGCATATGATTTTTTAAGGAAGATTCTGCGTTTAAACGCAGCAAAAACCGGCACAGGCTCTGTATAAGTGAAACCTACAGACAGGAGAATGGTGACATGAATTTCCACGTACTGACCTTATTTCCCGAAATGGTCGAAAGCGGCCTCAATACAAGTATTCTTGGCAGGGCGAAAGCCAGAGGCCTGATCTCCTTTGAGGCAGTCAATATCCGTGACTATACCTTAGAGCGTCACGGGCAGGTTGATGATTATCCATACGGCGGCGGCGCGGGTATGGTAATGCAGGCGGAACCGGTCTGCCGTGCCTACGAAGCTCTGGCAGAGACAATCGGCAGACGTCCGAGAGTCATCTATATGACGCCGCAGGGCCGGGTATTCAATCAGGCGATTGCCGAAGAACTGGCCCGGGAAGAAGAACTTGTATTTTTGTGCGGCCATTATGAGGGAGTGGACGAACGCGCGCTGGAGATCATCGGGGCGGAATACTTATCAGCAGGGGATTATGTCCTCACTGGGGGAGAGCTTCCGGCGATGATGATGATTGACTGCATTTCGCGGCTGATACCAGGGGTACTGAATAATGACGCTTCGGCGGAGTTTGAATCGTTTCACGATAATCTGTTAGAATATCCCCAGTATACGCGGCCGGAGATTTTTATGGGGATGCAGGTTCCGGAGATTCTGCTGTCCGGGCATCACGCCAACATCGAAAAATGGCGGAGGGAGCAGTCCGTCCGGCGGACCTTTGAAAGACGGCCGGACATGCTTGCTGACGCAAAGCTCTCCCAAAAAGAACAGGAATTTCTCGACAAACTCCGTGAAACGGCTGAAACAAGTCAAAATTCTGTGCCGTAAAGCAGTGAAACGGCTTTGTAAAGATGGTATTTTTTGCTTGCTTTTTACGACATGGTATGCTATAATTTTATTCTGTAAATTAAGAGATGGTCCGCTGTCCTGGCAGGATTCCGGGGACAAGAACATCGAATACTTTAAGGAGGTTCATTTTCATGAACGAGATCATTAAAAATATTGAAACGGCTCAGTTAAAGGAGAATGTTCCGGTTTTTCATGTAGGAGATACTGTAAGGGTATCTGCGAAGATCAAAGAGGGAAACCGTGAAAGAATCCAGGTTTTTGAAGGCACTGTAATCAAGAGACAGAATGGCGGCGCCAGAGAGACCTTCACAGTGAGAAAGAATTCCAACGGAATCGGCGTGGAAAAGACATGGCCGCTTCATTCCCCGTCCGTAGAGAATGTTGTCGTTGTAAGAAGAGGTAAGGTCCGCCGTGCGAAACTGAATTACCTGCGTGACAGAGTTGGTAAGGCAGCCAAGGTAAAGGAATTAGTAAAATAATTGCGGATTTTCTGTATAATGAAGCATTGAAAGGGACAATGAAAATTGTCCCTTTGTTTATCCCCCTTTTTTCACGGAGGTATTTTGTGGAATTTTATCAGGTATCAGATCAGAGCCGGCTGAGCCTTACGGTCAGCTGGATTGTGGATCTTGTAGTAATGATCGCACTGGCCGTCTATGTGGTATATCTGTTCGGCAGCCGCGTGGAGGTAGTCGGGGGGTCTATGAAACCGGTCTTAAATTCCGGGGATGTAGTGCTCATGAACCGTCTGGCCTATACGTTGGGCAGTCCGGAGCGCTTTGATATCGCAGTCTTTGAGAGAGAATCCTCCGGCCTTAATCTAAAGCGTATCATCGGCCTGCCGGGGGAGACGGTCCAGATCATTGGCAGCCAAATCTATATTAACGGCGAACTGCTGGAGGCAGACGAGGCCATAACGACCGTGACGATTGCGGGACTTGCTGAATATCCGATTGAACTGGGAGAGGACGAGTATTTCCTCCTGGGAGATAATCGTGATTCCAGTGAGGACAGCCGTTTTGCGAGTATTGGTAATATCAAACGAAGCCAGCTCGTGGGAAAAGCATGGCTTTTATTCAAGCCCTTTTCTTCCTTTGGCAGGCTTTCCATGACAGGAGGGACTTCATGAAAGTACAATGGTATCCCGGACATATGACAAAGGCAAAGCGTGCCATGCAGGAGGATATCCGGCTTGTTGATTTAATCATCGAGCTTGTCGATGCCAGAGCGCCTCTTTCCAGCCGCAATCCTGATATCGACGAGCTCGGGAACGGAAAAGCGCGGCTTATTCTGCTCAACAAAGCAGATCTTGCTTTTGAGGCTGCCAACGAGGCCTGGAGCCGTTATTTTAAAAGCAAAGGCCTTTTTGTCATGAAGCTGGACGCGAGGAACCGCGGGAGTATGAAGGCTATTATCCCGTATATCATGGAGGCCTGCCATGAAAAGCTTGAGCGCGATCAGCGGCGCGGGATCCAGAACCGTCCGATTCGTGCAATGGTTGCCGGGATCCCCAATGTCGGCAAATCAACATTTATCAACAGTCTGGCCGGCAAAGCAGCAGCCAAGACAGGCAATAAGCCGGGCGTCACAAAGGGGAACCAGTGGATCCGCCTGAATAAGCAGGTGGAGCTTCTCGATACCCCGGGGATTTTATGGCCGCGTTTTGACGATGAAGAGGCCGGAACGCGCCTGGCGTTTCTGGGCTCTGTAAATGATGAGATCCTCAATAAAGAAGAGATGGCAACAGAGCTCATCACCTGGCTTACAGGGACACAACCAGGACTTCTCGGGAAACATTATGCCATCGACGAGGAAGGAAAAACGCCGTTTGAGCTGTTGGAATCCCTGGCTAAGGCACGGGCCTGCCTGTTACAGGGCGGCAGGCTCGATACGCTGAGGGCTTCCAGACTGCTTCTCGACGATTTCAGGGGCGGACGGCTGGGACGGATTACGCTGGAGCTTCCGGAAGATGTACCATCAGCTGTCACAGATGAGGAAGGATAACGGATGAAAAAAACACTTAGCGGGGAACGGCTGGAAAAAGAGCTTCTCCGCCTTGATGCCATGAAAGAATTTGAGCGCCGCTATCAGGATTATGCGTTCCTCTGCGGCATTGATGAGGCAGGCAGAGGGCCTCTTGCCGGACCGGTGACAGCCGGGGCTGTCATTTTACCGAAGGACTGCACAATCCTTTATCTGAATGACTCCAAGAAGCTCTCCCCGGGGCGCAGACAGGAATTATTTTCTGAAATCAAAGAAAAGGCGGCCGCTTACCATGTGGCTTTTGCAAGCCCGGGACGAATCGACGAGATCAACATTTTACAGGCGACGTATGAGGCCATGCGTGAGGCAGTGAGAGGGCTTTCCATCGTACCGGATCTTTTGTTAAACGACGCTGTGACGATTCCGGAGCTTGCCATACGGCAGATTCCCATCGTCAAGGGTGATGCGAAGAGCATTTCCATCGCTGCCGCCAGCATTCTGGCCAAAGTCACGCGTGACGCGGTGATGGAGGAGTATGATAAGCTCTACCCGGAATATGGTTTTGCCAGGCATAAAGGATATGGAACTGCCGCACATATCGAGGCGTTAAAAAAGTTCGGCGCCACCCCCATCCACCGAAAAACATTTATCGGCAAAATCCTTGCGGACAGCGGGCAGCAGACCGGCACGGCGGAGTAACCTTTGAAAGGGAATAAAAAGAACGATGATAAAGGCAGAGCAATGGCACAGAATAACAGAGAGACCGGCAGCCGTTTTGAGGAACAGGTGGCGGATTTTTTAAAAAAGCAGAGATTTCGCATTCTGGAACGGAATTTCCGCTGCCGGGAGGGAGAGATTGACATCATTGCCAGGGACGGCGCATATCTCGTATTTATCGAGGTCAAATACAGGCGCACAAAGGCTGCCGGGAGCGCACTGGAAGCGATTGATGCCAGAAAAGCTGCCAGAATCCGCCGCACTGCCAGATTTTATCTGTACTGCAAACGATATCCGGAAGAAACGCCCTGCCGTTTCGATGCCGCCGGAATCGACGGAGGGCAGATTACATATATTAAGAATGCTTTTTCATGAGGAGAAACTATGTATCAATGGAAACGAAAAGAAAATGCATCTCACATGGATGAGGTCACACAGGAGGGAGTCACCTGGCTGTCCTTCCCGGCTTTGCAGGATTCCGGCATGGTAAAGCATGCATTTTCCACGAGAATGGGAGGAGTCAGCGAGGGGCCGTTTGCCACAATGAACTTCTCCTTTACACGCGGCGATTCGCCTGAGGCTGTACGTGAGAATTACCGCAGGATGGCAAAGGCGCTGGGCGTGGATCTGGAGCGCATGGTTCTCACATGGCAGACACATACAACGAACGTGCGCGTGGTTCAGGAAGAAGATCTGGGAAAGGGCATTGTAAAGGACAGGGATTACCGGGATGTGGACGGCCTGATTACCAATATTCCCGGCGTGACCCTGGTAACTTTTTTTGCCGATTGTGTCCCGCTTTATTTCCTTGACCGCAAAAACAGAGTGATTGCCCTGTCACATTCCGGATGGCGGGGGACCGTCTGCCGGATGGGAAAGGTAACGATCGAGCAAATGGGCTGTGCTTTTGGCACAGTGCCGTCTGATGTCATTGCCTGCATTGGCCCCAGCATCTGCCAGGACTGTTATGAAGTGGGGGAAGAAGTCATAAGCGAGTTTGCCGGTGAATTTGATAAACGCTTCCATGACCGACTTTTCTATAAAAAAGAAAATGGAAAGTATCAGCTTGATCTCTGGGAAGCGAACCGTATCGTGCTCTCAGAAGCAGGTATCCCCAAAGAGAACATTTCCGTAACGGATATCTGTACGCACTGCAATCCGGAGCTTTTGTTTTCCCACAGAGTTTCTGCGGACCGCCGCGGCAATCTGTGCGCGTTTTTAAGCCTGATTGACCCCCGCGGAAATATATGACATTTTACGAAAAACCTTCTAGTGTATTATTTTTGCCTGAGCTCATAATAGGAGTGTAGCAAGAAAGCGCCGGGGAAATGCTTATAAAGTCATCTCCGGTAAAACACAAAAAGGAGGCATATTTATGTCTAATACAAGTAATTCTTCAAATCATGTTGTAGTACCGGAAGCCAAGGAGGCTATGGATAAGTTCAAGATGGAGGTCGCTACCGAGCTTGGCGTACCGCTGACAAACGGTTATAACGGAAACCTCACATCCTACCAGAACGGCAGCGTCGGCGGCCATATGGTAAAGAAGATGATTGAACAGCAGGAAAAGCAGATGGCAGGCAAATAAAGCCTGATAAAACATGAGAGAGTCCTCTTCGTCAGAACTGACTGGCGAAGGGGATTCTTTTTCTTATGGAGAACCTAAAGGTTTTGTAAGAAAAAACCGCAGAAAAACTGCTTGTAGAAAGCAGGTATTAATATTATAATGTTAAGGAATGCAAAAAAGCATAAAGAACCTTTTTCTGCATATGAAAGAATACCAATTTTCGAGGTGACATATGAGAGTAATTGCCGGCAGTGCGAGACGCCTGCTGTTAAAGACAGTCGAAGGCCTGGATACCAGGCCGACGACTGACAGGATAAAAGAAACCCTGTTTAACATACTGCAAAATGAGATCAGCGGCAGTACGGTTCTCGATTTGTTTGCAGGGAGTGGAGCGATCGGGATTGAGGCTTTAAGCCGCGGAGCCAGGGAAGCAGTATTCATTGAAAATGGCAGCCGTCAGGCGGCATGTATCCGTGATAACCTCAGAACCACGCGGCTCATGGAAAAAGCAGTCGTGATGGAATGTGATGTCCTAATAGGGATTTCGAGACTGAGCACACAGAAGAAGTTCGACTTCATCTTTCTGGATCCGCCCTACCTTAAGGGAATCGAGCAAACGGTTCTGAATGCAGTCAGGGAGTCCGGGACTGCCGGACGCGATACATTAATAATTGTGGAGGCGGCGCTTATCACAGACTTCTCCTGGGCAGAGTCTTTTGGATATCGGATTGTCAGAAGGAAAGAATATAAAACGAATCAGCATGTTTTTTTGAAGCTGCACGACGGAGGAGATTATGAAACGAGCCATTTACCCAGGGAGCTTTGACCCGGTCACACTGGGACATATTGATGTGATCAGACGTGCATCCAAGCTGTTTGATTTTCTGATTATCGGGATTTTGGGGAACAGTGCCAAAACCCCATTGTTTTCCGTGGAGGAACGTGTTAATATGTTAAAGGAGGCCACAGCAGATCTTACAAATGTGGAGGTCAGAAGCTTTCACGGCCTTACCGTGGAATTTGCCAGGGAATGTGAAGCCAATGCCCTGGTCCGTGGCCTGCGGGCAATCACAGATTTCGATTATGAGCTGCAGATTGCCCAGTTAAACCGGGTCATTGCACCCGAAATTGATACAGTTTTTTTGACTACCAATTTAAAATACGCATATTTAAGCTCCAGTTCTGTAAAAGAAGTGGCAGCCTACGGCGGGGATATTTCCCATTTCGTCACCCCGGCTGTGGAGAAGAAGGTACATAAGAAATTTGAGGAGATTCGATCCAGGAGGATATAGAAAGGAAGCGGAAGAGAATGAGCAGAATTGAGCAGTTGATTGCCGAAATTGAGGAATATATAGACAGTTGCAAGTTTCAGTCGTTTTCCACATCCAAGATCATTGTCAATAAAGAAGAGCTGGACGAGCTTTTAGTGGAGCTCAGGCTGAGGATCCCGGACGAGATCAAGCAGTATCAAAAGATCATCAGCAACCAGGACGCGATTCTGTCTGATGCCCATTCCAAGGCAGACGCCATGCTGGCCGAGGCAACCGCGCAGACGAATGAGCTCGTCAATGAGCACGAGATCATGCAGAAAGCCTATGCCCACGCCAATGAGATCATCGAACAGGCACAGGTACAGGCACAGGCGATTCTGGACAACGCCGTAAATGATGCCAACAGTGTCAGACAGAGTTCGATCCAGTATACGGACGACATGTTAAAAAGTCTTCAGACCATCATTACTCATTCGATGGAGGGAGCGCAGGGCCGGTTTGACGCATATCTGAGCTCTATGAAATCGAGCTATGATATCGTCACCTCGAACCGCAATGAACTTTCTGCCGGGGTCATCACGGAAAAAGAGGACGAGTAAGCAGAAAAAACACAGCGAAGGAGAGTCCTGCATGCAGAAGTTTCCATAGAAAATAGGTGTGGATGGAAAGATCTCTGACATCCCCAAGCACGGCTTTGGTCTGAAAGAGTCCTGAAAATCCGCCAAAAGTCAGAGCCGCACAGGCCACAGCGCCGGATACGGGAAACGGAAGCATGGAAGCGGCCTCACGGATGCCGGTCGTCATTTCCATCGAGGCAGAAAGAAGCAGTTTTATAAGAAAGGGGATCCGTTCGGAGCGCTTCAGGAATACGATGACGATGGAAAATAAAATGAGATAGCCGCCGATCTTACAGAGGATTTCCACTGCGGACAGGATGGTCTCGTCAGAGGAGGGGCTTTGGCGGGAAACATGTCTCATTTCCAGGTCATTTTGCCTGGGCATGTTCTGACCGCCATTCCGGCAGACCAGGCGGGCAGCAAAAGCAAGAATCAGCACAGGCCCGTAGACAGAAAGAAGCAAGATGCCAAGCGGCAGCTGTTTGGCAAAAAACGGGTACACATAGCCCAAAAGAAACATGGGGCTTGGATGGTTACAGAATGCCATCAGGAAGTTTCCCTCCAGGGGAGAGAGCCTGCCCTCGCGTACAAAGTCGGCGCACGTCTTGGCCCCCATCGGATAGCCGCACAGCAGTCCGGAGACAAGCACATAACAACCGGCTTTCGAAAGCCCCAAAAGCGGGTGCAGGAAGAGGTAAAACGGACTCATAAGCACGGAGATTCCCCCGCCTGCCACGATGAGCCCGGACAATACCATAAAAGGAAAGAGAGCCGGAACGACAGAGGAATACCATAAAAGCAGGCCGTTTCTTGCGCCTTCTGTCACATAATCTGCATGAAAGAGCATCAGGGCAAGAAGCGCGCACAGGCAGATGGATTTTTTCATGGGCACCTGAATAAGCTTTGATTGATATAGTTTATGTGCGGGGCTTTGCTCTTATGAAATTTCTCTTGCTTGTACTTCTGGTGCTTTATAACAACGCCCTCATCCGCCTGCTGGACTCAGCTTTGGCTGTTGACCGGCTTACGCCTTATACCTGGGAGTCTGATGCGTTCCGCAGTTTAAAGCTCGGGAAATGGCTTGCCTCTCAGGATACGGTTGACTGCGAAGAGCTGGCATCATGGATGACGGAGTCTGATTTTGATCTGACGGACTGGCGCGGGAGCCGGTTTAGCCTGAAGCTCTCATCTGAGCATCCGGCTCAGTTTCGGAAGCTGGCAGCCGCATACCGAATGCTTTTCGAGGATCTTCGCTATTTTCCGGTTCCGTTAAGCCGCAGCCTGGATGTACCGGATGTCACTTATGAGGATACTTGGCTTCAGAAACGTACCTACGGCGGGGAACGGGGCCATGAGGGCTGTGATCTCATGGGAAATAAACGGCCGCGCGGTACGTATCCTGTCGTTTCCATGACAGATGGCGTGGTGGAACGGGTGGGATGGCTGGAACAGGGCGGCTGGAGAATCGGGATCCGCTCACCGTCCGGCGTTTATTTTTATTATGCCCATCTTTCCGGCTACGACAGGGAATGGCAGGAGGGCGATCCGGTGAGGGCAGGGGAATTGCTCGGATATATGGGGGACTCCGGCTACGGGAAGCTGGAGGGGACGACAGGAAATTTTGAGGTTCATCTTCATGTAGGCATCTATCTGAAAACAGACCACTATGAAGAACTGTCTGTCAATCCCTACTGGCTCCTGCGTTACTTAGAAAAGTCCCGGCTGAGCTACTGGTATGAGTAAAAACAGACGCGCAGGCCAAACCGTCACAGACGTTTTTTAAGGAGAGAGAGAATTGGAGCAGACGATCCGGCTCGATAAATACCTTGCCGATATGGGAAAGGGAAGCAGAGCGCAGATAAAGGAGGCCGTGCGCAAAGGGCGTATCATGGTCAATGGCATGACAGCAAAGGACCCAGGTATGCGGGTTACTGCCTCTGCAGACCATGTGAAGATGGACGGAGAGGATATTACTTACGCACTGACGGAATACTATATGTTAAATAAACCACAGGGCGTTGTCTCAGCCACAGAGGATGCCAGATACCGCACTGTGGTTGATCTCATCACAGGCAGAAAGCGTAAGGATCTCTTCCCGGTCGGAAGGCTGGACCTTGACACGGAAGGCCTCTTACTCATCACCAACGACGGCGGGCTTGCACACCGACTTCTGGCTCCGGGAAAACACGTGGATAAGGTCTATTATGCCGAATGCCAGGGGCGTGTGCCAAAGGCGGCTGTGGATGATTTTGCCAGAGGAATCCGGCTTCCCGACGGTTTATCCTGCCTTCCGGCAAAGCTTGAGATCCTTTCTGTTACCGGGACAGAAGCAGCGGCTGTGTCAAAGGTTCTCCTCACTCTGCGCGAGGGAAAATTCCACCAGGTAAAGCGGATGATGGAAGCAGCAGGCTGCCCGGTCACATATCTAAAGCGTATTACAATGGGGCCGCTATCCCTGGATGAGAGTCTTTTGCCAGGCCAGTACCGCCCGCTCACCGAAGAGGAGACAGAACAATTAAAACAATTATGATACATGAAATCTTAAAGGAAACACAGGCTGTCCTGTTTGATCTGGACGGCACGTTAGTGGATTCTATGTGGATGTGGAGAGATATCGACATCGAATTTTTGGGGCGTTTCGGGTACGACTGTCCCGGGGACTTGCAGCGCACGATTGAGGGCATGAGCTTTTCGGAAACCGCGGTCTATTTTAAGGAGCGTTTTCAGCTTCCTCTAAGCCTTAATGAGATCAAGGACTGCTGGATCCGGATGTCGATCGACAAATATCGTCATGAGGTTCCCCTGAAAACAGGTGCGCTCGAGTTCTTAAAATACTGCAGGCAGGCCGGGATCCCCACAGGAATCGCCACGAGTAACAGCCGTGACATGGTGGACGCGGTACTGGGATCCCTGGGGATTGGAGGATATCTGCAGGCCATAACAACAGGCTGCGAAGTGGCAGCCGGCAAGCCGGAGCCGGACATCTATCTGGAGGCGGCCAGACGGCTTCACGCAGAGCCTTCCCGCTGTCTGGTATTTGAGGATATCCCGGCGGGAATTCTGGCCGGGAAGCGGGCCGGGATGACGGTGATTGCAATAGATGACGCATTTTCAAAAAATCTGGAACAGGAAAAACGGGAGCTTGCAGATGCATTCATCCGTGATTATTTTGAACTGCTGCAGAGCGGTGGGGAGCATTTATGATACATGATTTTCTTCCGGTCTGCCGGGAAGATATGGAACGGCGCGGCTGGGAGGAGTGTGATTTTGTCTATGTCTGCGGGGATGCCTATGTCGATCATCCCTCTTTTGGGCATGCAATCATCAGCCGTGTTCTGGAATCACATGGATACCGGGTAGGCATCCTTTCCCAGCCAGACTGGCGGAATCGGGAGAGCATTACCGTTCTCGGAAAGCCCCGACTTGCCTTTTTGGTGAGCGCCGGCAACATGGATTCGATGGTAAACCATTATTCCGTCTCGAAAAAACGGCGGCAGCGCGACTCTTATTCCCCGGGCGGCGTGATGGGGAAACGCCCCGATTATGCAGCCGTGGTCTACTGTAACCTGATCCGTTCCGTCTATGGCTGCGTCCCCATCATCCTAGGCGGTATCGAGGCCAGCCTGCGGCGTCTGGCCCACTATGATTACTGGTCAGGCCGCGTAAAACGTTCTGTGCTCCTTGATTCCCAGGCAGATTTGATTTCCTACGGCATGGGGGAGCGCTCAATCGTGGAGATTGCAGATGCACTGGATTCCGGACTTGCGATTCATGATATCACATTTATTGATGGGACCGTCTATAAGGTAACGTCTGATGAATCTGTGTATGATGCGGTGCGGCTTCCCTCCTTTGAGGAGATCCGACAGAATAAAAAAATATATGCGAAGAGCTTTTTTACCCAGTACCAAAATGCAGGCGCTTATGCCGGGAAGCGGCTTCTGGAGCCATACGGCAGCCGCCTCTATGTTGTGCAGAACCCGCCGTCCGCTCCCTTAAGCACGCAGGAGATGGATGATGTATACGACCTCTTCTATATGCGTGCCTGGCATCCGTCCTATGATGCGGCGGGAGGAATCCCGGCTTTTGATGAGGTAAAATTCAGCCTCACAAGCTGCCGCGGCTGTTTTGGCGGTTGTAATTTCTGCGCGCTGACGTTCCACCAGGGGAGAATCGTTCAGGCAAGAAGCCACGAATCTATTGTAAAGGAAGCAGAGCTTTTGACAAGCTTTCCTGATTTTAAGGGCTATATCCATGATGTGGGCGGACCGACGGCGGATTTCCGGCATCCGGCCTGCGAAAAGCAGCAGACAAAAGGAGCCTGTCCTGACAGACAATGCCTGTTTCCCTCCCCCTGTAAGAATCTGAAAGCTGACCATGACGATTATATCCGCCTGTTACGGCGGTTGAGAGTGCTTCCGGAGGTAAAAAAAGTATTCATACGTTCCGGGATCCGCTTTGACTATGTGCTGGCTGACCGAAAGAGCAGATTTCTGGAAGAACTCTGCCGCCATCATGTGAGCGGCCAGCTTAAGGTGGCGCCTGAGCATGTGTCGGACCGGGTGCTTTCGCGGATGGGAAAGCCGGACCACTCCGTCTATCTGCGTTTTTCAGAAGAATACCGAAAGATGAACGAGCGGCTTGGGCTCAGGCAGTATCTGGTTCCTTACCTGATGTCATCCCATCCCGGTTCCACATTAAAGGATGCGGTGACGCTGGCAGAATACCTGCGGGATCTCGGCTATATGCCGGAGCAGGTACAGGATTTCTATCCAACGCCTTCCACGATTTCCACCTGCATGTATTATACAGGACTGGATCCGCGGACAATGGAGCCAGTCTACGTGCCGGACAGCCCCCATGAAAAAGCCATGCAGCGGGCCCTGATCCAATATCGGAACCCGAAGCTATACAGTCTTGTTCACGAAGCGCTCACTGCCGCCAAAAGAGAGGATCTGATCGGCTTTGGCAGACACTGTCTGATTAAGCCCCCAGATAAGACTCTGGGACAGGATTCCCGACATTCAGATTCCCGGCGTAAGACTCTCCCGGGCGGGAAGGGGAAACGCCGTCCAAAGAAAAAGACGATACGGAATATCCACAAACCATAGCCTTTCTGATACCAGGAACAAAGGGCAGAAGCCACAGAGAGAAAGGAAACGAAACATGAAAATTGCAATTGTAACCGGCGCTTCCTCGGGAATGGGACGGGAGATGGTATGCCAGCTTGCAGAGCGTTTCGGCGGCCTGCGGGAGATCTGGGTCATTGCGAGGCGCACAGAACGGCTTGATGACCTGAAGGGCCGGATTCCGGTAAGGCTTAAGTGTCTGGGGCTTGATCTTCTCACATCAGAGGCAGTCGCAGTCCTTAAAAAGGAACTTTCTGTTGTTCATCCGGAAGTGAAAATCCTGGTCAATGCCGCCGGATTTGGGAAAACGGGCGCGGCAGGAACGATTTCGGAGGAGCAGTCGAAAGGAATGGTGCGTTTAAATGATGAAGCGCTGGTTGCCGTTACCGGGGCTGTACTTCCTTATATGCCGGAAAACAGCCGTATCATCCAGTTTGCATCGGCTGCCGCTTTTATTCCGCAGCCTGGCTTTGCTGTCTATGCTGCCAGCAAGGCCTTTGTCTTAAGCTACAGCCGTGCGCTGGCTGCAGAGCTCAGAAAAAAGAAAATTTTTGTCACAGCCGTATGTCCCGGCCCCGTGGAAACCGAGTTTTTTGATATCGCCTTAGATGGGGGAACCCTGACCTCATACAAAAAATGGGTGCTGGAAAAGCCGGAAACAGTCGTCAGCCTGGCGATCAGAGACAGCATGAAGGGAAAGGAAATCTCCGTCGCGGGACCTTGGATGAAACTGTTTTTCCTTCTGTGCAAATGTCTGCCTCACAGTCTGATTATGAAATGGATTACCTGGTAGAAAAGGAGATAAGATTGAATATCAAAGCGAAAAAAGGGGAATTTGGCTACCGCAGGGCACACCGGACGAGGCAGCTTTTCATTGTGTGTGCATTTCTGGCTGTTATCATTGCCCTGTTAGTTTCCAGACGTTTTATCACCTGGAACGGCCTCAGAAATCTGGTGACAGTCAGCGCAATCCTCATCGTGCTGCCGATGGCAAACCTCGCATCGCCGCTGGTCGCTGCCTGGCGCGTTTCCCCTGCCACAGAAGCGCTTTACCGCCTCTGTCGTCCCTATGAGGAAAAATTTCCCATCCTCTATGAACTGATTATCACCTCGCCGGACATGATACTCGCCGTTGATGCGGCTGTGATACACCCATCCGGAGTCTATCTGTACTGCCCGTCTTGTCATGCAGACATCAGAAAGGCAGAAAAATTCATGAACGAAATGCTGACGGCCTGGAAGCTGGACGGCAATGCCAGGCTCATTATAGAGGAAAAAAGTTTTGAAAAACGCTTGGCAAGCCTTAAGGAAATAAAGCCGGAGGATGACGACGGAAGTGCACCCTATGTGGAAAAGCTTTTAAAAAGCCTGTCCATGTGACAATATTATGTTTATATGCCCACAAACACATCGGAACGCTTTTCGGGCATATTTGGCATATCTGAACGTATGCCTCCTGTCGGCGGCTACTTTCAGAGGAATGGGAGGAGACACGATGCAAGAAATCGTCATTGGCAGAAATGAGGCGGGACAGCGTCTTGACAAGTTTCTGGGAAAATATATGCGGTCGGCCCCCAAAAGCTTTTTCTACCGCATGATGCGCAAGAAAAATATTACCTTAAACGGCAGAAAATGTGAGGGGACAGAGTTTCTCACCGAGGGTGATATCGTTAAATTTTTTCTTTCCGACGATACAATGGAAAAATTTTCGGGCGCCGGGATCCAGAAGATAAAAACGAGAAAGCTGGATATCCTATATGAGGATGCGGAACTGATCTTAATAAATAAACCGGCCGGCATGCTTTCCCAGAAGGCGAAACCAGAGGATGTATCTCTGGTCGAATATCTGATTGCCTACCTGCTGGAATCCGGAGCAGTTACGGAAGAAGAGCTGAGGCGCTTCCGCCCGTCAGTCTGCAACCGCCTTGACCGGAATACGAGCGGCATCGTGGCAGCTGGGAAATCCCTTGCCGGGCTGCAGATGCTGTCGGAAATTTTTCGCAGCCGGAGCATACACAAGGATTACCAGTGTATCGTGGCCGGAGAAGTGAAAGCAGCTTCTGATCTGACTGGATGGCTCATCAAGGATCCCAGGACCAATCAGGTGAAAATCCTTACGGAACAGGAAGCGGCTGCAGGGAAGGAAGTGCC
This sequence comes from bacterium 1XD42-76, assembly GCA_009917545.1. Classification (GTDB taxonomy): domain Bacteria; phylum Bacillota; class Clostridia; order Lachnospirales; family Lachnospiraceae; genus QZDW01. The sequence continues at coordinate 80,597 of QZDW01000001.1, read as the reverse complement.
GCTTCCCATCAGAACGCGCTATCAGCCGCTTGTCTCCAATGGCTCCTATACACGGTTACAGGTCACATTATTTACCGGGCGCTCCCATCAGATCCGTGCACACCTGGCATCCATCGGCCATCCGATTGTGGGGGATGCCAAGTATGGCAGTAAAGAGCTGTGCGGGGAACATGCCGCCGGCCTGCTTCGGGCAGCGGCCAGACAGTATGGACTTCATTCTCAGCTTTTGCATTCATTCCGCCTGGAATTTCCGGAGCTTTCCGGAACGTTTGCATCTCTTTCCCGGAGGGCATTTGAGGCTCCGCTTCCAGAAGATTTTCTGCGCATGGCAGAAGGAGAGGGACTGGTATCCTGACCGATGGAACACCAATAAAGGAAGAGGAATTATGGGAACCTGGAAAACAAGAGGACTCCGCGGTTCTACCCTGGAGGAACAAATCAACCGTACAAACGACAGTTACCGGGAAAAAAAACTGGCTTTAATTCAGAAAATTCCCACGCCGATTACACCGATAGAGATTGATAAAGACAGCCGACACATTACGCTGGCCTATTTTGGCATGAAAAGCACTGTGGACTACATCGGCGCTGTACAGGGAATTCCGGTCTGCTTCGATGCCAAGGAATGTGCAGTCAAAACCTTTCCCCTTCAGAATATCCATCCGCATCAGATTGCCTTTATGCAGGAGTTTGAGCGTCAGGGAGGCGTGGCATTTATCATTCTTTCCTTCACATCTGTGAATAAGATCTATTATGTCCCGTTTGATGCGGTCTATGGCTTCTGGCGGCGGATGGAAAAGGGCGGGCGTAAAAGCTTTACCTACGAGGAGGTCGTGCCTGTATCATGGGAGATACGCAGACACCGTGAGATACTGGTCCATTATCTGGAACAACTCCAGATGGATTTGGACCGCAAAGAAAAGGAGGAACCTCAGCATATATGTTAGAGCTCTTAATCTGGCTGTTTGTTGTTATCAGTATGGTATTCAGCTCCCTGCAAAGGAGCGGGAAACTTGACGAATGGAGAAATATGGCAGAAAAAAGAAAAAGTAACCGGGAAGAAAATGTTGTATATGAACAGAATGATTCCGAACGTCCGCAGAAGCCGCAAAACCCTGTGCCTTCCGCCTTCCGTCATGCAGGGAAAGCCGCTTCCCTGATTATTGTGGTTCTGATCGCCCTTTTGCTGGGAATGGACAGCTTCTATACGATCTCCGAGCAGGAAATGGCAGTGATCACCACTTTTGGGCGGCCGTCTGTTGAAGAGGGATCAGGCCTTCACTTCAAGCTCCCCATAATTCAGCGGATCACAAGAGTGTCCAAGGCGATTACGGGAATGCAGATCGGTTATACGACAGATCCCGAACGGGCGGCCGGGGCCTCTGCAGACAATCCGGTTTCTCTGGAAAACGAGAGCCTTATGATTACAAATGATTTCAATCTTACTAATGTGGATTTCTACATTGAATACATGGTGACAGATCCGATACAGGCTGTGCGTCACAGGAATGTATATGAAAATATCATCAAAAATCTGGCGCAGAGTTATATCCGAGACACTGTCGGCATGTACAATGTAGATGATGTAATCACGACAGGAAAGACACAGATCCAGGAGCGGATTAAAGAACAGCTCACAAACCGGCTGGTGGAGGAAAATATCGGTTATGGCATTTACAATGTCTCCATCCAGGATACAGAAATGCCAAGGGAAGATGTTGCCAATGCCTTCAAGTCAGTCGAAGATGCCAAACAGGGGATGGAGACAGCGATCAATGCCGCCAAAAAATATCAGTCGGAAAATATCCCCAAAGCCAAGGCGGAGGCGGATAAGCTCCTTCAAGAAGCGGAAGCCTACAAACAACAGCGAATCAATGAGGCGAATGGACAGGTGGCAAGGTTTGAGGATACGTATGCCGAATACGTCAAATATCCTCTGATTACCAAAAAGAGGATGTTTTATGAGACAATGGAAGAGCTTTTGCCGGATTTAAAGGTCATCATCGACAACGGAAGTGGAACAGAAAAGCTCCTTCCGTTGGAACCCTTGATGCAGATCCCGCCGGCTGTCGCGGAGGAACTATCCCAGACACCACAATAAATCGTGAGGAGGAAACCAATCAATGAAAAAGGCAAATCGTAAAATCCTGTTTTTTACCGCTTTCATCCTTGCGCTTATTGTGCTGAGCTCCAGCATGGTCAGCACATATAATGATGAATACAAGCTTGTCTTACAGTTTGGGCGGGTGGTGCGCGTGATTGATACTCCAGGGCTGAGCTTCAAGATTCCGTTTTTGCAGACGACTCAGTCTATTCCAAACTATGAGATGATCTACGACCTAGTACCCAGTGAGGTCAATACCAAGGATAAAAAAGTTATGGTGACGGATTCCTTCGCACTCTGGCACGTGACGGATCCGCTCAAATACCTGTCAAGGCTTGGCGCCAGTAAAGCAAATGCAGAAAGCCGTATCTCTGTTGTTGTATATAATGCAGTGAAAAATGTGATTTCGTCCACAGATCAGGCGGATGTCATCTCCGGACGTGATGGGAAGCTGGCAGAAATGATTACAGAAAAGATCGGCACCTCCCTTGACAGCTATGGGATTCAGGTCAAAAAGGTAGAGACCAAAATGCTCGATCTGCCGGACTCCAATAAAGAATCCGTATATCAGCGAATGATCTCAGAACGCCAGAATATTGCTGCCGGATATATTGCAGACGGACAATATGAATCAAACGTAATCAAGAACCTGACAGACCGGGAGGTGTCGGTCATCATCTCCGAGGCCAAAGCTCAGGCAGAGAAAATCCGGGCAGAGGGAGAGGCTGAATACATGCGGATCCTGTCTGGCGCCTATAATGATGCGGGGAAGGCGGATTATTATAATTACCTCCGCAGTCTTGACGCCCTGAAGGCAAGCCTAAAGGGAGACAATAAAACAATCATTCTCAATGGAGACTCGGAGCTTGCAAGAATTTTGCAGGGGAGCTATTGATTTTGGGCAGTTTGTAAAAGGTTTCTAAAAGTCATCTGTGGGACATGGACAAAACAGGAAAAATCTGTTATACTGACGGACAGAAGGTGGAGGAAAGGAGAAGATAGGTATGTCTAAGGTTGTTGATAATTTTTTAAAGTACGTGGCGTTTGATACGCAGTCCGCAGAGGGGACGATGACGGTTCCCAGCACGGAAAAGCAGTTTGCGCTGGCTAAGCTTCTTGCCGAACAGCTTAAAAGCATTGGGGTTGAGGGGGTCTCTGTAAGCGACCACTGCTACGTTTACGGTACGATTCCGGCTACAACAGATGCCGACTGCCCTACGGTTGGTTTCCTGGCACACATGGACACCTCGCCTGATTTTTCCGACGAGAATACACATCCGCAGCTGATTAAGAACTATGATGGCAAGGATATTGTTCTCAATAAAGCGCTGGACATCCATATGAGTCCGGAGATGTTCCCTTACCTTAAGAATTATGTAGGTCAGGATCTGATTACGGCTGATGGAACCTCGCTTCTTGGCGCTGATGACAAGGCAGGTATCGCAGAAATCATGACAATGGCAGAAATCCTGATCTCTAATCCGGATATTCCACACGGAACCATCAAGATCGCATTCACCCCGGATGAGGAGGTGGGACACGGCGTCAGCTTCTTTGACGTAGAAGGCTGGGGCGCTGATGTCGCCTATACGATGGACGGCGGTGCGTGGGGAGAGATGGAATATGAGACCTTTAACGCGGCAGGTATGCATGTCACGATTCAGGGCCAGAATATCCATCCGGGCAGCGCGAAAAACAAGATGAAAAACGCTGTGTTAATCGGAATGGAGTTCCAGTCAATGCTTCCAGAAGCGGAGAAACCGCAGTATACAGAAATGTATGAGGGCTTCTATCACCTGAACCGGATCAGCGGAAATGTGGAAAAGACGGTTCTGAGCTATATTATCCGCGACCATGACAGAGATATTTTTGAGAACAGAAAGGCCCTGGCACAAAAGGTTGCCGCATTTTTGAATGAAAAGTACGGTGAGGGTACTGTAACGGTGGAGACCGAGGATACTTATTATAACATGGCGGAAAAGATTCGTCCTAATATGTACCTGATGGATATTGCTGCTGAGGCATTTAAAGAACTTGGCGTAGATCATCCTGTGGTAAAGCCTGTCAGAGGCGGTACGGATGGGGCCAGACTTTCCTACATGGGACTTCCGTGTCCCAATCTTTGCACCGGCGGACATAACTACCACGGAAAATATGAATTTATCTGTATCCAGTCAATGGAAAAATGTGTTGACCTGCTCTTAAAGATCGCGCAAAAGTTCAAAGATGTGAAGAAAGGGCAGTAAGCCGCCTGACAGATATCATATGCAAACTCGTATATGGCAGATGATGTCTGGTTGTTTCTCATGTTTACTTGTAATTCTTAACTTGTAATTCTTATGATCTTTATGTTTCACGATATGGCCGCATTACAAAAATGAATCGTTGTAATGCGGCCATATATAATACTCATCTGCGTATGTGCAAAGTAACCTTCATGTTAAACTCTCATGCCCGCGATGCTTGGCACCACCATGAATGAAACATCGTGGGTGATCGGCTATTGTAGTTACAAACTATAAGTTCTGATATATACGATAATAAGTGCATTTTACTAAAGAACATTCAACCGCGTACGGTTCATAATTTGTAATTATTCTTCCCGTAATTTTACGATATTTCTTGCGCTCCGGCGGCGGTCATCTTCAATCGCAGCATAGTGCTTTCGAGTTGTATTTACGTCGTTGTGACCGAGGACAGAAGCCACAAGATAGATATCACCTGATTCCCGATAAAGATTAGTGCCATATGTACTTCTTAGTTTATGCGGTGTGATTTTTTTCAGAGGAGTAACAATCCTGGCGTATTTTTTAACAAGATTTTCCACACTCCGGACTGACATCCGTTTATTCTGGAGCGACAGGAACAGTGCATCCTCGTGTCCTGGCAGAGCATCCATTTGTTTCCGCTTTTCTATGTATGTTTCAAGAAGCGCACAGACCTCATCACTGAAATAGACAATGGCTTCTTTTCCTCCCTTACGGAATATTCTGATTCCGCAGGAATCCAAATCTACATCCGTAAGATTTAATCCAACGCATTCAGAGACCCGGATTCCTGTGCCTAGAAAAAGAGAGAGCAGGGCAAGATCCCGGACTTTGGTCCGCTCATGATATAATTTTTGCTTTTGTGTTAAATTTTCTCCCGCTTCCACCTCGTCTAACAGTCTGGCAACTTCATCAATTTCCAAACGCACAATTTCCTTGTCATGGAGCTTCGGCATGCGTAAAAGAGATGCAGGATTCTGCTCAATCCGCTGATTCTGGTAGAAATAATTGTAAAAGCTCCGCAAGGAAGAGACCTTACGCATCAAGCCGTTTTCCGTATTGGTAATGTCCTCCTGATTCTCTGTCGAGTGACATTTCAGATACTCCAAATATTCCTCCATGTCCGTAACCGTCAGCTGTTCGAGTACAGAAAGTGGAAGAGAGCGGCCGATCCGTCGGATCTCCGGATTACTCTGCCTTAGAAAATCAAAGAAAATCCTTAAGTCATAGGCATAAGCCATTCTTGTCTTTGTAGAGGTGCGCGGCTCAATGCCCCGAAAAAAATCAGTGCAAAAAGAAGGCAGCTCTTTTATCAGCTCACGCAGCCGTTTAATATTTTCGATATCCTGTTGTTCATGATAAGTAAGCGATGCCATAAGGTCTCCTTTCCTGAACTTCAGATGAACACAAATCGCGAATCAAATCGTCCAGCCGTCGATATTTCCTGTCAAAACTGCATGGAAAAATTGATCCTTCACGCCAGGATTTTCCTGATTTAACTGTCGGATTAACTGTTTCACATATTCCCGTTTTGTTTTTCCATCTGCCGGGCAGGGATTTTTACATACCGGGAGATGGTATTTATTCTGAAAACCGATTACCTCTGCTTCGCTTACATACATGAATGGCCGAATCACCATAAGCTGTGTGCGGTCAAGATAGGTTTTGGGAGAAAATGTATGAAAACGCCCCTCATAAATGAGAGAGAGCAACATCGTTTCAACGATATCGTCTCTGTGATGTGCGTAGGCAATGAGATTGCATCCAGATTCCTTCGCCGCCTGATTCAAAGCACCTTTTCGCATTTTGGCACATAAAGAACAGGGATTCGTTTCCCTCCGTGTCTCAAATACGATTTGCGCAATTTCTGTGGAGATGATTGTATATGGCACAGAAAATCCATTGCAAAAATTCCGAATTGCCTCAAAATCCTGGATACCAAATCCAAGATCGACGGTAAATGCATGAAGTGTAAAGGGTCTTGGATAAAAACGCTGAAGTTCATGCAGAGCATAAAGCATGGCCAGGCTGTCTTTTCCTCCGGAAACGCCCACAGCAATCTTATCATTTTCTTCAATCATCTGATAATCGTCAAGTGCTTTTCGCACCAGGCTCAAAAGTCTCTGTAATTTCATCAGGTTCCTCGCAGAACAGAGGTAAAAGCACCTCTGGGAAATGACCTTAACACAATAGGAATACTATTTAGATATTCTATCATATTTATGGCAGAAATGGAAGGTTGACAGACATTTTTCTGGTTCTTGAATAGAAAGATTCATTAAAAAATCTACTATGGAAGCCTGTCGCAAGATAAATTCGGTTACAGTTAAGCGTTCTGTCATTGTATTTCCCATAGGGCATTATTTCTTTGACGATCATTGCTGATTTTTCCTTTCATTTATTGTTACATGCTGTAAAGACTTCAAGTCTGATATTTCACCAATGCCCTAAGATGCATCCATCATATTATAGGACATTCCCGGTTAGTATCTGCAGAACGAGCAGAACGCAGGGATGAAAAGCTCTGTGATAATGTTGAATGCCGATTTTCTTTGTGCTATACTCGAAGAAATACTGCTAAAGGCTCTAAATCACAGGAGTGGCAGAAAGAGTTGTATATAGGAAGGGATCATAGAAATGCAAAAATATCATCTGATGGTGGCGCGACATATGTCATCCTTTTCTGAAACTATAAATGTTATTATGAGTGGCCGTATGTGGGAAAATCACGTATACGGCTCTGCGAGAGGCCGGTATCGTGAGGTGCCTGTCTACCCGACTATATAAATTATATTGGAGGAGACGAATCGAATGATCATTCTGGTAACGGGAGCATCTCACACAGGCAAGACAGCACTTGCTCAAAAATTACTTGAAAAATATAAATACCCTTATCTATCTATAGACCATCTAAAGATGGGGCTTATTCGTAGCGGAAACACTACACTGACCCCTGTGAGTGATGAGAACGCACTAACGGATTATTTATGGCCAATTGTACGTGAAATGATAAAAACAGCGATTGAGAATGAGCAACATCTTATTGTTGAGGGATGTTACATTCCTTTTGATTGGACGAAAGATTTTGAATCGGAGTATTTGAAAAATATGAAGTATTATTGTTTAGTTATGAGTAAAAAATATATTACAAATCATTTTAGTGATATAAAAAAGTATGCAAATGTTGTGGAAAACAGAATAAATGATGAGGACTGTACGATAGAAACTGTACTCAGAGATAACACGGAACTACTGGAACGTTGCCAGAATTATAATGTCAATTATCTTCTCATTGATGATGAATATCAAGTTGACATTGAACTATAATACACCATGCTGTATTTTTTATGGTAAGTGCCGGCTTTGGGATATTTTGCCCCCAAAAGCCGGGGCTGGGGAGATCCCCCAACAAGCATTTCGCAGTTCCCGGCTTAGAAATAATTTCGGAGCATGGCTGCGCCTCGTTTACTTATTATTTGTGAAATTCAACGATATTGCGAATTTTAAGGTGCAGTGCAGAGTTTAAAATATTTAGGTCAAAAACCTTTGAGACAAAACTTGAACGATTAACCCCTTCTCTTTAAAAAATCAGGTTGCAATGTAATCCTGTATATAGTACTTTAATAATTAAAATCAAACAACATATTGTCAAGGCATTTTTATCGCTATTTGACACTGAATGTGTCTACATTATATCAATACATCAACTCATCAGGCGAAACAGTCCGATTACCTTCCCCAAAATCTGAACTTCATCAACAATAATAGGATCCATTGCGGAATTCTCAGGCTGGAGACGATAGTGCCCGTTTTCCTTATAAAAAGTCTTTACTGTAGCAGAATCATCAATAAGCGCTACAACTTTATCGCCATTATCTGCTGTGGACTGCCGGGAGACGATTACTTTATCATTATTATAGATACCGGCTTCTATCATACTATTGCCTTTGACCTTTAGCATAAATACTTCTTTATTAGGGAGCATTTCCGTCGGAATCGGGAGATAATCCTCTATATTTTCCTGCGCTAAAATTGGTACTCCGGCAGCAACCGTACCAATAACAGGTACATTAATTACCTCCCGGCGTGTCAGGGCAAAATCGTCATCCAGAATTTCGATCGTTCGCGGCTTAGTAGGATCTCTGCGAATATAACCATTTTTTTCCAGAGTCTCTAAATGAGAATGAACCGATGAGGTCGATTTCAAATGAACCGCTTCACAGATCTCTCTGACTGCCGGGGGATATCCTCTCGTTAAAATGGACTGCTTTATATATTCTAATATCTCTGTCTGCTTTTCAGTGATCTTTCCCTGACTCATGGAATTCCTCCCTCTTATTTCTTTATAAACCTATTTTAACACAACTTCTGCAAAAAAGCAAACTTTTGTTCGGTAAATTTCAAAAAAGCATTGACAAACATTTGTTCTGATTTTATAATATATTCAGAACAAATGTTCTTGAACATATATTTGAAACGCATGCATCTATTTTGGATGTTATGATTTGACCTTAAGTATCATTTCATAATTGAAATATTCCAATGAATAGAGCAATAGCAGAGGATGGTTTGAAAAGATAGAAGGGGGAGCCATATGAAAAAGTATTTAATAATTGTAACAACTATTTTTGCCATTATATCCTTTATTCTGGGAAATACACTAATCATGGCAAGCGGAGAGGAAAACGAAAAAACATTATATCGTTATTATAAGAATATCGAAATTCAGTCTGGAGATTCTTTGTGGAAAATTGCGGAGATGTATAATAACTCAGACATGGATATTCGGGAATATATTCATGAAATTAAAAAAATAAACGGAATGAGATCCAATGACATTAAATCGGGGAATTCATTAATTATTGTATACTTTTCAGATAGTCCGTCAACAGTTTCAGAATGAGTTTTGTCCGGGTTTTATGAATTCGAATCTGGGCATTCATAATATGCAAGGCTATAAAATATATCCATCGTTATGTTTCCAATTTCTAAAAAGCTACTTTCTATTCGAATTTGAATAATAGGGGAGTAGAATCAAACTATTCGTTAAAGAAAGCTTTAACGAATAGTTTGATTTTTTATAAAGGAATGAGATAACGATGTGTAAGTATAAACGCTTTTTTCTGTTCCTCTTATCGCTCCTCAAAGCTTGTATATGAATAGTTACTGGTGCATCCCTCCCAGAGAGAACGCTGAATTTGTTGCAGCCATGGAAAACATTCTCGACGTTTATGAGAAACCGTACAATTTTCTCTCCCGGTAGTCTGTATGGACGAAAAGCCTTATCAGTGCCTGGGTGAAGCCCGTGAACCACTCCCTATGCGCCCCGGAGATACTCAGAAGATGGATTCGGAATACATCCGTAAAGGGACCTGCAGCATATTTATCTTTACAGAACCATTACGCGGCTGGAGCTGCGGCCATGCCCGGAAAACGCGGACAGCACTTGATTGGGCAGAAGAAATAAAATATCTTCTGACAGAATGTTATCCTGACAATCGTCTGACAATTACGGCACTACAGAGCAGCACAGGATGGCCCTACAGCGTCTGACTCTGCCGGCCGCTGCGTTTTTAAATAGAATGTGAAATGACAAATAAAAAGCAATAAGTGGCAGTTGGAAAATGCATGTCAAGATGCTGGGGAAAACATAGATACCACTCCCTTTTGCATGGACTTTGAAAATTTAATATTTTACAGTAGATTGATTTTATATTATACTTCCCTTCATCGTAGTGCGCTCACTCAACATTTCAGGGATTTTCAAGCTCTTTTATTCTACAATTCCTCCAAAGACTCTACGATCTTACCGTCCTTCCAGATTCTTTCCAGATCATAGAACAGCCGATCTTCTTTGGAAAAGACGTGAACAATGACATCGCCATAATCCATAAGAACCCACGTCGAGTTCATATTGCCCTCTTTTTGCCGGCATTCATAACCAGATTTGGAAAGCTGCTCTTCCACACTGTCAACCAGCGCCTGCAGCTGGTTTGTATTCGAGGCACTTGCCAATATAAAATAATCAGCAATGACACTGACGTTTTCAATATCAATGATTTTGATATCTTCCCCTTTTTTATCATCGAGAGCCTTTACTGCGATTTTTACCAGTTCTTTTGATTGCTTCAAATGTACAGTCCTCCTTTTTCAATTTGATATTCCATATTATTCGGATTCGCTGCGACTGTTTACCACTCGTTTCATATCTTCACATGCCTGTATCGTTTTTTGATCAATCTGGCACTTCGCAGAGTGCAAATAATCCAATATACTCTCCATGATACTAAGACATGCCCTGTCGAGATCAAGGAAAGCGAGTCTGCGCATTTCTGTCAGATTCCCTGCTTTGTATCGTCCTGGTTCAATATAGTCTGCCACGTAAAGGATCTTATCTAACAGTGACATCCCCGTCTTTCCCGTCGTATGGCATTCAATCGCATTTAAGATATCTTTATCTTTTATCCCATATTTATTTTCTGCCATCCAGGCGCCAAGCTTTGCATGGAGAAGCGATGGTTCCTCTCTCTCATCTTCTGTAATTGGGAGTCCATGTTCCAGACATTTATTGAGCATTGTCGTATCATCATACTTTTTGGCACAGTCATGGAAAAGTCCAGCCATCTCAGCTTTATGCAGGTCGTATCCGTACCGCATTGCCAATGCCTGGCACATATATGAAACACCAATCGTATGTTCATAACGCGATACGTCCAGTTTCTTTTTCAAATGTTTTCTCAGTTCGATTACGCTTGTATCCATCGTCCCATCACGACCTTTCCAACATCAGTGTACAGACATAGTTTTATAGAGATTGTGAAATACGATATACTCCTTTACTTTGTCAGGAACATCTCCGGCAATATCCTTTCCTTCCAAAACTTTTTTTCTGATACCGGCCGAAGAAATATCCATTTCCTCATTATGCAAAAACCGGATATCTGCCTGATATTTTTTGTGCAGATAGTCTGCCTGCATTTCCAGAGTAATATTTCCGGATTCATACTCCCTTCCGGATACCAACAGGGTTGTCATAGCCATAACCTTTTCCGGATGATACCAGGATTCGATCTGAAACAGGGAGTCAGCTCCGATGATAAAAGAAAACCGGATATCCGTATACTGCTTTTTCAATAGTTCAAATGTCTGTGCCGTATACGTATTGCCGTCCCGCTCCATCTCAAATTCTGACACACGGCAATAAGGAAAATTCTCCAGAGCCAGATACAGCATATCCAGACGCTGTTTTCCGTCCGTAACGACATGATCCTTTTTATGCGGCGGAATATGGGAAGGCATGAACCAGATCTCATCCAGACCATATTCCATATAAGCCTGTTTTCCAAGCATTAAATGTCCATTGTGGACAGGATCAAAGGTGCCGCCGATGATACCGATACATTTCATGTACCCAGCTCCTTTCCAGATTTTTACCGTGCCTTTCAATATTGCACCGGTCAATATCAGGTCAAATAATAGTTCGGCATTATGAAAGAATGATCTTCCTGTTTTTCTCCTCTTTAGCCGGTTTATATAAAACGATCATCCTGCCAATCACCTGTACCACCTGTGATCGCGTACGCTCCGACAGCATGGCTGCGATTTCTCTCCCGTCATCCGCGCAATTTTTCAGTACATGAATCTTAATCAGTTCCCTGGCCTCTAATGCTTCTGACACGGATTGCGTGAATTCCGGAGTCAGGCCGGATTTCCCTATCTGAAGGACAGGGGTGATATTCATAGCAAGCCCTTTTAAATAGGCTCTTTGCTTACTTGTCATTTTTTCTCCCTCTCATGATGCGGCAGTGTTAAAACAGCCCCTTTACAAATTGCCGATGCCGCTACACCTATTTATAATAATCGAATTCCAATCCATACATGCGCACCGTATCGCCCTCTTCTATGCCTGCTTTTTCCAGATCGTCCAGAATTCCGCTCTGTTTGAGAAATTTCTGGAAAAACTCAAAGCCCTTTTCCGAATCCAGATTCGTATATCCGAGCATTTTTTCGATCTTGGGCCCCTCAACGATATAGATCCCTTTTTCATCTTTTTCAACGGAATAGGGAAGCTCTTTGTCTGCCAGGTACTCTACTTCAAATTCCTTTTCAAACCGTTTTGGATTCCGGTCAATCGTTTGCAGTACGCCAAATAAATACCCCAAAAGATCATCGACCCCTTCACCGCTTACGGCTGAGATACCAAATACAGGGATACCATTGGGCTCAAACTCTTTTTTCAATCGGTCAAGCGGAGAATCTCCTTCTATATACAATGCATCCAGCTTATTCGCAGCAATGACCTGCGGAAGCTTTAACAGTTCGGGATTATATGCCCTCAGCTCTGACATGATCGCATGGATGTCTTCGGACGGGTCACGTCCTTCGACAGAAGCGGCATCCACCACGTGAAGCAGGATTTTTGTCCGCTCAATATGTCTTAGAAATTCATGTCCAAGCCCGGCCCCGTCGGATGCCCCCTCAATCAGTCCGGGGATATCTGCCATCACGAAACTGTTACCGTCTCCGAGGTTTACCACGCCCAGATGAGGGTTTAAGGTGGTAAAATGATAATTGGCGATCTTGGGACGGGCATTGGAAACGCGCGACAGGAGGGTGGATTTCCCCACATTTGGAAATCCAACCAGGCCGACATCTGCGATCACTTTAAGTTCAAGCTGTACCCAGAGCTCAGCTCCTGACTGTCCCGGCTGCGCGTACTTGGGAACCTGCATGGTAGACGTGGCAAAATGCATATTGCCCAGGCCGCCTTTTCCGCCCTTTAAAATGATTTCCCTGCGGTTTTCGCCTGACATATCAGTAATAATTTTTCCGGACTCGAAATCCTTTACTATCGTACCTTCGGGAACCTTGACGACGAGATCAGCGCCATTGGCACCATGACAGCGGCGCTTACCGCCTTCCTCTCCGCTCTTTGCGACATATTTTCTGACATGCCTGAAATCCACCAGAGTATTCAGGCCATCGTCAACCTCAAATATAATATCGCCGCCCTTTCCGCCGTCTCCGCCGTCAGGGCCGCCGTTCGGGACATAGAGCTCCCTGCGGAAGCTTACGTGCCCATTTCCGCCATTACCTGATTTTATAAAGACTTTTGCGATATCCGTAAACATGGGAAATCAATCCTTTCCAAAACCTCTGTGTACCACTGACGATACATCATAAACAAGCCATCCATTTACAAGCCATTAATTTGAAAAAAGCTCCATACCTTAAGTATGGAGCTGATTATAATTATTCGTTGATTGCTCTCGGATATACAGAAACCTGCTTTTTGTCTCTGCCTTTTCTTTCAAATCTGACAACGCCGTCAACCTTGGCAAACAAGGTATCATCGCCGCCGCGTCCAACATTAAGACCCGGATGGATCTTCGTTCCGCGCTGTCTGTAAAGAATATTTCCGGCTAACACGAACTGTCCGTCTGCTCTCTTTGCTCCAAGGCGCTTTGACTCGGAATCTCTTCCGTTCTTTGTAGAGCCGACACCCTTTTTATGGGCAAACAACTGAAGGTTCATCTTAAACATGACATTACACCTCCCTGAATCGAAAATTGATATATTCTGCCCCATAGGTATCCCGAATATTCTCCAAGCCGAGAATCAGAGATTTCATAAGGAGCTGTGACTCGGAACTAATCGTTTCGGGAAAGGAAAACTCAAAAACACCGTTTTCCTCAACATTTGCATAAAAGGTATCTTCTGTAAACGAATCGACCGAATTTGCCATGTTAAGAGCCAAAGCAGAAACAGCAGCACAAATAACATCCTGTCCGTATTCTGCGTAGCCGGCATGGCCGCAAATCCTAATTCCCTTTGTCCATTTATCCCTGTCACGCAGGATTGTCACCTGAATCATAAAACTATATTACCTGACACCGGATTAGGCGTTGATCTTTTCAATCTTGACCTGTGTATAAAGCTGTCTGTGGCCATTCTTTTTATGATAGCCGGTCTTGCGCTTATACTTATAAACGATAACTTTCTTGCCCTTGCCAACCTTTTCCACTGTTGCAGAAACAGTCGCACCGTCTACTGTCGGGCATCCGATCGTAAGCTCATCGCCGCTGACTGCAAGAACCTGGTCAAATACTACCTCAGAACCAACTTCTGCATTGATCTTCTCGATCTTAATGCTGTCGCCTTCGGCTACCTTGTACTGCTTACCACCTGTTGCAATAATCGCGTACATATTGCACCTCCTATTATCATTACTCGCCAGCTGCGGTGTCCTCAAAAGGAACTTGTCAACCTCACTGTGCGGCACACTCATCTATTCTAGCATTCTAATTTTCCTGTGTCAACACTTTTTTGAAAATATCTGGATATCAATCGTTTTCATACCACTGTTCCATCTTTTCATTTGCCCAGATTACCCGGTTACGGCCGAACCGTTTGGCATCATACAGCATGGTATCTGCAATTTTCAAATATACCTCATAAGAATTTTCTCTCTGAGGGACCACGGTGATTCCTCCGATACTGATTGTTACCCATTCTGCAGTCGACGGCGCATGCGGGATATGGAGCTGTTCGATTGCATGGCGGATTTTTTTCAAATATTCAAATGCCTTAGGCGCACTGTCGCCTAAAAAGAAGGCAACGAACTCTTCACCACCGTACCGGGCAAGGAAATCCGTACTACGCTGCAGATAGGAAGAGACTGTCTTTGCGACACTGATAATGACTTTATCCCCGGCAGGATGGCCAAAGGTATCATTGTATGCCTTAAAATGGTCAATATCAAACATGCAGATCGAAAAAGGAATCTGCAGGCGCGTGGCCTCATTCCATTTAATCAGACTGTAGAGATCATGCTGACGCCGGTTTGCAATCCCGGTCAGCTGATCCGTCATGGACTGGCGCTCTGCCTGCCTGCGGTACCGGTACAACTTAATATGTGTATTGACTCTTGCTTTTACAATCAGCGGATGAAAGGGTTTCGATATGTAGTCAACCGCCCCCAGCGTAAGGCCGTGCTGCTCATGTTCGATATCGGAAAGGCTCGTAATCAAAATCACAGGGACACTTTGAGTGATAATCTCCTCCTGCAGCTTTTTTAACAAGGTAAAGCCGTCCATACCAGGCATAACTACATCCAGTAAAATCAGGGAGTAGTCTCCGGAGCTTGCATGAGAAAGACCTTCCTCTGCTGTTACAGCAACTGTAACGTCGTAATCAGCATCCAAAATAGATTTTAACTGAGCAGCCTGCAAAGGACTGTCATCGACAATCAAAATTTTTTCCATGTCTGCACTCCTCGTCTTGCTTCCATTTTCTTCCGGTTATTTTAACTGATTTCTTCAATCTGTAATACGAACCTTCTTTTGTTGCCGGAAGCCATATCGAACGGTCATGGCTTCCGGATTTTTTGCAGCTTTGATCTTGGGATTATATGTGTTCCAGTTTCCAGATATCCCGGTTTTTCCTGAAATACAGACATACCCCGATTCCGGCAAATGCGATGATAAAGAACAAAAATGCCGCGCCGGAGCCTTTTCCGCTCCCAAACAGCCTGGTCAGTATACTGTCAGCACTCTGCACTTCCATAATGGGCTCAAATACCCAATCGACGAGAAATCCCCCCAGAAAATATCCAATTGGAATTGTAAAAAATTGCAGGGAATTCCGTACAGAATACACTCGCCCCTGAATATGCTCCGGCACATGCAGACGCAAAACCGCGTCGAGGTTCGTGCTCATAAGCGGGATAGCGATCCAACCAAGACATCCGCCGATACACCAGATCAACGGCGTTCTTCCGAGAGCCAGCAGAAAATTCTCTGTACTCATGGAAAACAACAGGGAATTGTAGATGACCCTCACCCGGCTTTTGGGCTCTTTCAGGAAGGATGCCAGGATACTGCCTGCAAACGTGGAAATCCCGATTACAGTATTCACCAAGCCGAGAGTCCGCTCGCTTCCGCCGTTTCTAGAAAGCATCATGGCCGGAAATGCTGCGTCATAGATTGATGCCACCAGATTGATCGCAGCCAGAAACAGGATTAGTCCGAAGATCCCCCGCTCCCCTTTCAGATAGGCAATTCCCTCCCGGGCAGATTTCAGCACACTCTCCTGTACACACTCTTTGTCCCTGTCTTTAGGGATGCGGATACAAAATGCCAGCACAATAAAAGCGATACAAAAACTAACCAAGTCAAAAACTGCAACGGCCCTCATCCCCGCCATCCCCAGCATAGCCGTGGCGATAATCGGCGTCATGATCGAATTCAGGGAGCTGGCGAAGTACCGCAATCCCCCGACCCGCTGATAATATTTTCTGGGCAGTACTCTTGTCGTCGCCACCTCTGACGCCGGCTGCTGCACTGTATTCATCAGTCCATTCGTAATATTGATGAGATAAAGATGCCATAGCTGCAGCATATCCTGCTCAAGAAGGACAAGAAGAAGCACTGTAGTAAACGCCGCTATGGTATCGCACACCAGCATCGTGAGCTTCTTATCCCAACGGTCGCTAAGCGCTCCGGCAAAAATGCTGAACACAACATAAGGCGCGTACGAACTCACCATCAAAAGCGCTGTCATCAGTGCCGATCCCGTCCGGGAATAAGACCAGATTACAAGCGCATAGCTTGTCATGGCACTGCCAAGGGCAGAAAACGACTGAGTCACCCAAAGAAGCAGGAATGGTCTCATCTCCTGCATTGTTTCTCTATTCATAGACTTTGCTCCTCAATAAATCCGTTATATTTGATTTCAATTCGCAAAGCCTCAGAGCAATGGTCTGCTCCATGCAAAATTGCCCTAAAAGACTCTGCATGGAGCTGTTGCAATGCACAGCATAAATTTTCACCTCTTAAACATATTTGACTCCCTGTATCTTATCATAAAATACCGGTGGGCGCAAACGGTTTCGGTTTCTTTCTGCCAACAATTTTACAAAAGGATATAAAAAGAATATATGAATATAGTAATTTCAGAAAATGAAATCAAGACTCTCCAGTGAGTCCTGGAAGAGGATGTACCAAACAGGTATCTCGATTGACTGCACCAGGGAGCGGTGCATCATCGAAAATACCTGTCTGCCTGTAAGTGAGGCATCATATCAAAGAATGGATCTGCTCATACAGCGGCTTTCTGATTTTTTTTCTAGTGATCTCCACCAGGCCCAGGGCAGTCATATCTACGAGGACCGCCTTTACCGGGTCTTTTGCCAGAGCATCGCCAAGATGCTTTAAAAGCGTTTTCTGGTATGCTTCCTGTTTCATATCAATAAAGTCCACAATGATGATACCAGACAAATTTCTGAGTCTCAACTGAAGGGCAATCTCGTCGGCAGCCTCCAGGTTTGTCTTAAAATGCGTCTCTTCCCGTGACTTTTTCTCTGTGTTCTTTCCAGTATTGACGTCGACCACAGTCATAGCCTCTGTCGGCTCGATCACGAGATAACCGCCTGATTTAAGCCAGACCTTTTTGGAAAGCGCCTGCTCTAACGACGATTCCAGATGATAGAGGGCAGAGAGAGGGAATGAATCATCATAAAAACGAACCGGCTTTCCCAGGTCAGGAACCGTTATCAGCTCATCATAAATCTCCCGGATATCCGTGACAACCTCCAGGGTCTCCGTATCGGAAGCACTCCTTGCCGTCAGTATGGCAAAGCTGTCCGGGCTGGCCAGGACGCTGTAGCAGGTACGGCAGGACGACACCTCAATCAGGGCCTGCATCTGCTCTGTGAGAACCCTGATCTCGCCTGCAATCGCTTCCGGCGGGGCCTGGTAGGCATTCGTGCGCACGATGACCCCATATGGACAGGATTCTCCGCTCTCCCACTGCTCCCTGATGTGCTGCTTCCAGACGGTATCCGTTATCCGGGAAGAGATCCCCAGGCCCTTTGTACCAGCCGTCAGGACGGCATAGCGGCCGGTCAGGCTTAGATTGGACGTCAGGACAGCGTCCTTTCCCTTCATTGCCGCCCGTGCAATCTGAATGACGATCTCGTCGCCGCTTTTTAAGGCGGAGTGTTCTTTTCCATCTGCGAAAAAATGGGAGCGGTTTTCTGTCAGACTGTAATACCCGTTCATTCCCGGCTCGTACTCTACAAAGGCGGCATTTAAGTTGTGGACAATCTTTTTCACCTTTGCCACATAGATGGTTCCGACCTGGCCGGAAATGCTGTCAGGGAAACAATCTATCTGAATCGTCCGGTTTTCTGAGACGAGTACAGCGGCGGTTCTTTCATGCAGTTTTGTAAACAATAATCTATTCAATCTCTTCACCAAATGCTTCCAGTTTCGTGAACTGATGCGAGCCCTCGCTGCCCGTATCGGCGTAGACCTCCTCGCGGTTAATCAGAAACGCGAACGGCTGGTATTCCTGTCCTTTTGCAAGGCAGTATGCTTCTAAAAGGAGTTCCGGCTTTATATTCACCGAACTCCCAGCCGACAGCTTAAGGAACATGCCTCTGTCCTCTAAAAGCCTGTATTCATAGACAAAGGGACGCAGATCCATCTGCTTCTCCCCTTTTTTTGTCTTTTTCACAATCTCAAGATTCCCGTTTTGGATAAAATCGTTCAGTCCGGGGAAAAAATCACGCCAGAAGCCGCAGTTGTCATACCCCTCACGGAGCCTGACCGTATAATCGCAGGCCGCAACCAGGGACATGGCATTGGCGGCGCCGTCCGGAAGCCGTCTGAAGCTTAAGATCTCGACTCCCTCGGCCATAACCTCATTTAAGCGCTTTACCATAACGCGTGACGAATCTGAGGAATGTACTTCAATATCCAGATATTCCCCGCTTCCTGTAAGCCCTACGCCGAGAGGCGCCGCAAAGGACATGATCTGATGCGGGGAAAATCCTTCTGAATAGCGGATGTCCACATCAGCGCGCCGCATAGCCTTCTGAAAGTAACGCATGCTGTCCAGATGGCCGATAAATTTCATAGTCCCCTGCTTGGAAAATTTAATTCGTATCTTCATAACAGACGCCTCCCCCGAATTGTCTTACACCGCAACCCGAACAATGTTCACGGCAGTTCGGCGTTACGACACCGTCTCTGGCACGCTCCCATTCCCGTTTTAGAAAATCCCTGGAAATTCCGGTATCTATAAAATCCCACGGGAAAATCTCATCCAGATTCCGCTCTCTGGATGTGTAGAAGCCGATATCCACCCCGCAGGTTTCAAACGCGTTCATCCAGATCTCATTCCGGAACGCTTCAGACCATGCATCATAAAGCGCCCCGTTACGATACGCTTCCTCAATGACCTTCGATACTCTCCTGTCCCCACGAGCCAAAACACCTTCCAGAACCGTGACATCCGCCTCATGCCAGTTATACTTAAGGCTCTTGTGGTTCAGCATCTCTTTCATTTTATGGTTTACGATGCGGGCCTTACCGAGGAATTCTTCCTTGGTACTCATAGGAGCCCACTGAAACGGTGTAAAAGGCTTGGGGACAAAAAAGGAGGTACTGGCAACGACCTGAACCTTGCCGGTCCGCTGGTCTTTGGGGATCTCATAATACCGCTCTGCAATCTTCTCAGAAAGAAGAGCGATCCCTTCGATATCTTCTGTAGTCTCCGTCGGCAGTCCGAGCATAAAATACAGCTTGACCCGGTTCCAGCCGCCCTGAAAGGCCTCAAACGCCCCGTTTAAGATCTCCTCCTCGGAAAGTCCCTTATTAATCACATCACGGAGTCTCTGGGTCCCTGCCTCCGGCGCAAAGGTCAGACTGCTCTTTTTTACATCCTGCACTTTACTCATCACATCGAGCGAAAATGCGTCGATGCGCAGGGAGGGCAGGGAGATATTGACGCCTTTTCCCTGGAACTGTTCAATCAGAAAGTTTACAATCTCCTCCAGGCTCCTGTAATCGCTGGAACTTAGGGAACTCAAGGAAATCTCCTCATGCCCCGTATTCTTCAACATCTGCCAGGCAAGCTCCTTTAACCGCTCCACATTCTTCTCACGCACAGGGCGGTAGATCATCCCGGCCTGACAGAAACGGCAGCCGCGGATGCAGCCACGCATAATTTCGAGGACAACGCGGTCCTGCGTGACCTTGATAAATGGAACCAGTGGTTTTTCCGGATAAACGGAATCCGTCATTTCCGTCACAACCTGCCGTATAACGGTCTTTGGCGCTTCCGGACAT
The DNA here is from genome assembly GCA_009917545.1 of bacterium 1XD42-76. Taxonomy (GTDB): domain Bacteria; phylum Bacillota; class Clostridia; order Lachnospirales; family Lachnospiraceae; genus QZDW01. The sequence continues at coordinate 60,093 of QZDW01000001.1, read as the reverse complement.
GACGGAAGAAAAGAACGGATGGTTCCATCCCCATTATACTGTACTTCATACAGGGAAGGTACGTAGATTCCGGGAATCTGTGCTGCTTTTTTAAGGAACGCATCCCGGCTGTCATTCCCTGCTCTCGAAACCTTATAGGTATTGAGAAGATCAGCATAAACGGTCTCCCCCTCTCCGATATAAAACAGATCAAAAAAGTCCGCCAGCGGTTCCGGATTGTAGGCGCATGGGCCGCCGCCGATCACAATCGGGTCATCCCATGTCCGGTCCACACTGTGAAGCGGGATCCGGGACAGCTCGAGAATCTGTAAGATATTTGTATAACACATTTCATACTGGAGCGTAATCCCCAGGAAATCAAAATTTCTTACCGGATCCTGGGATTCAAGGGCAAAAAGCGGAATCTGCTCCTTCCGCATCCTCTGGTCGAGATCCGTCCAGGGGGAAAAGACACGTTCGCAGTAGACACCGTCCATCTTATTGAACATATCATAAAGGATCTGCAGGCCCAGATGTGACATGCCAATCTCGTAGACGTCCGGGAAACACATACAGAAACGTATGTCCACGGATTCCGGATCCTTGACGCACATATTCACCTCACCGCCGATGTAGCGGGCAGGCTGCTGAATGCTTAGTAAAATTTCATCAGGTAAGGCTAATTTTCTCATGATTTTTCCTTATATCTTTGTTTGTACTGCATATATTTTTTGTTTGTACACGAAAAATAAATTGATTTTGAAGATTCTGCTGCAAATAAGGTCCCGGCCAAGTCAGTGAATCAGATATATTTATGAAGCTATTCTACCACAGTTTCCTGTAAAACAGCAACCACTACTTACATGGCAGGGAAGTTTCATCTGCTTTTATCCGCGTATCGCCAGCAGAAATGGTTATGCATCATATACATCCAGATCATACCCGTTTACGACATTGCCATCATATCCTGCATCTTTGATTTCCTGCAGTATTTTTTGGCTGCGGCGTTCCGTCTCCTGTTCCACGTCAATCGTATTGTCCTGAATATTCATATGATAGATCCGGTGATACGTAACCAGAAGCTTCGGCCGGGCCTTTTTGGCGATCTCTGCCAAATCCACACTCAGGGTATGGACTTCCCGGTGATACTTCTGCCATTTGGGCTCTCTCAAAGCAATCCCGGCCGTATATTCCACCTCATGGAGCAATATGTCACAATCCCTGGCTTTCTCCGATACAATGGCAAGCGGAGCCGTATCTCCGCTGATGACAATGACCTTACCGCCGGCAGTGAACCGGTATCCATAGCTTTCCAGCGTGCCGTGACTGACAGGAAATGCCTCCACGGTCACACGGTCGTCCTGGTAAACGACACCTGGTTCCATCTCTGCGGCATTCACACGGTATCCCTGTTCATTCGCCCGTTCAAAGCCGTACAGGCGGAAGTCGATATCTGCCTCATAGGCCTGAAGAATATGATCCGTCATATGACGGATCCCCTTTGGCCCAAAGACAGCCAAAGGCTCCGGACGTTCCAACACCCACGGGGTAAAAATCAGATCTGCATATCCGGCCGTATGATCGGAGTGCAAATGGGTGCAGAATGCTATTGTCAGCCGGTCCGGCCGGAGGGCATCAACCCCGTTTCTGTATGCTTTTGCCGCCTGCCGTACCACTCCCGGTCCAAAATCAACAAGATATGCCCGGTCTCCGACGATGACAGCTGAAGAAGGGCCGCTGGCATTGGTGCAGGCATTCGGAGTACCCGTACCGAGCAGTACAAGTTTCACTTCCATTCTGTCTCTCCTTTCGATGCTTTACAGGTTCCAAGTAAAAAATCCTCCTGCAAGCGAGCTTGTATCGGATTTTTTGACCTTTTGCCCCTGCTATCTTCCTATTGTTTCATCACAAAGGATTTATGATCGACTGCCCTCATGGTAGCTAAAATGCCGTCCAGATGATCGTACTCATGCTGAATCAGTTCAGACATATCGTCATCCATATGCATTGTCTGTTCCTGCCAGTACTCATCGCGATAACGCAGAATGCAATGACGCCAGCGCCGTACCCGTACCAAAAGTCCGGGAAAGGACATGCAGTCATCCAAAAGCTCCATCATCTCATCCCCGATCATCTCCAGAGACGGATTGATAATTACATACGGCTTGTCTGTCAGAATGCAGATCAGCCGTTTTTTCACACCGATCTGTGGCGCCGCAATGGCACGGCCAAACCCATAATCCCGCCGGATCCCCCTGATACAGTCAAACATATCCATAAATACCGGCTTAAGCTCTTCTAACTCTTCTTTCTTTACCTCTTCGGAAATCTCATATAATCCGGGATCCCCGAGCAATCGTATCCTACGTTCCAATTTATTGTTCTCCTTCCCTGGTCTGCTCATCTGGTCAGCCTTGTAAGCCCTTTCAGACCGAACGATTGACTCCTGTATCCTTTACCGTTTTGCTGGCATCAGTAAGCAAACCGCTCACGCTATTTCTTCCAAACACGCGATTTTTAAATATCCACTGCCTCATTATACCAGATTGCGAAAGGATTTCAACGTAACATCACCGAATCTTCTGAAAATCCTCTGCCGATTTGCAGGATACGTTTGATGGAAAGGCGCCAGACCAGCCCAGACACGGAGCCTGCGGCGGGAACTGGAAAGCGGATATGAAAAGGAAGGGGAAAAGAAAAAGGCCGGAAGCCATCTATTGTCTTTATGACTTCCAGCCTTTACGGAACATACGATTCTCAATCCGAAAAAATCAGAGCAAGAACGTCCGCTATTTACTTTTTATAGAATTCCGGGAAATCCAGTTCCCCGTTTCGGATCGCCATAAGAAGAGCTGCCAGATCATGCTCCATGAGTGCGCCTACCGGTTTGGCCTTCGGCGGTTCGGCAGTATCGAATTTAGCACGCATGGCGATTTCACGCTGCGCTGCTTCCTCTGCCTTCTTGAGATTTTCCTCATAATTGGCCGGATCCATGACGACAACGCCGTCTGCGTCACCGAATACGATATCTCCGGGATGCACGACAGCCCCGCCGCAGTTCACATCTATGTTGTACTCTCCGGAGATCCCCCATACATTTGTGGTAGCTACGGAAATCCCGGCACAGAATACCGGAAAGCCCATCTCTTCAATCCACAGGGAGTCTGTTCCCGGGCCGTCGAGGACGATACCCGCAAGGCCGGCGCCCTTTGCATAGCGGGCTACCATCTCGCCCACTGCCGCGTATACGTCATCCCCGCAGCGGTCCACGACCAGTACAGAGCCTGCAGGCGCTTCCTCGATCGCCCGATACATAGCGCAGGAATCCTTTCCCAGAATGCGTGCTGTGTAGGCCGGCCCGATCATTTTGCTGTGTTTGTTGATCGGCTTGATCTGCGGCCTCATGAATCTTACGCCCAGAAAATGTCCGTACGTCGCCGGATCTGTTTTCAGAAACCGGTCAATCAGTTCTTTTGTCCATTCCATCTTATAGTTCCCCCTTTGTTTGGTTCTGATTTGTTATAACTGTTCAGACAGGTACAATTTATTTTTTTATCACATCATACACATCGCTTCTGCGGTTTTTGAGGCATGGCAGATCGCGCCGTACCTTATCAAGATAATCCAGATCAATCTCCGCCATGACAACACCAGCGGTCTCCTGAGCTCTTGAGATCACCGTACCCCAGGGATTGACAACCATACTGGAACCATAGGACAGGGACGTCCCGCGCTTCTTGCCAATCTGGCCGGGAGCTACGATATAGCAGGTGTTTTCCACAGCACGCGTGCGCAGGATGATCTCCCAGTGGTCCTTACCGGTCTGCATCTGGAAGTTGGCCGGAGTAAAGATCACCTGACCGCCGTTTAAGGCCATGTAGCGGTACATTTCCGGGAAACGGATGTCATAGCAGATCGAAAAACCGAGCCTGCCAAGCTCCGTATCCACCATCACGATATCTTTTCCCACCTGCATACGGTCGGACTCGCGTGTCTCTGTACCGTCTAAGAGTGTGATATCAAAAGCGTGCATTTTGCGGTATCTGGCGACTTCCTTCCCGTCCGGGTCGAGAAGAACTGTTGTATTGTATTTCTTTTCTCCTTGGGGATTCGCTTCCCCGATGGAACCGCAGTGCACCCAGATTCCGTGTTCTCTGGCTTTCTCTGCCATCAGACGGATGGTCGGGCCGTCCGGAATGTTTTCTGCCTCGCGAGGTTCATTGCCAATATAGTTGAATACCTCCGGAAATGCCACCAGCTTTGCACCTTTTGCCGCTGCCTCGTCGATGAAACGGCAGGCTGCCTCCATATTTTCCTCATAATTGTCGCGTGTATCCATCTGAATCACGCCGACCAAATAGTTTCTCAGCATAAAAAATATTCTCCTTTTCGATCATAAATCCGTAGTTTCCTAGCCCCACATTTTCTCCATATACGTTACAATGCGGTCCACACAAAGTTGAAAAATTTTTTCACCCTTTTTGGCCGTGCCTGCTGTAGCATCTCCAACCGTGGCGTTGGGGGTCTTGGTGTGCATGGGCGCAAACGTCAGAATATCCGGGAATTCATTTTCAGCGGGCGGGACACAGACTGCCTGATCCATGTCCACAAGATCAGGACGCAGATGAAGCATCACGGATGTTCCGCACTCGCTGGCATGTGCGTGGCACATTCTTCCCTGATGGGTGAAAATACCGGCATCATGCTGCTGAGTGAAACGCCACCAGTCGATCTGTGCGAAACGGATCCCGTTCTTTTGCAGGTATTTCGTCCCTACAGACTGAATGGGAGCCACACTGCCTGCATGACCGGAGATAAACATAAAATTCTCGAATCCGTAATCAATAAGCTGTGATACCAGCTCGTCCATCCAGGCCTCAAACAGCCCCTTACTCATGGAAAGGGTACCCACAAAGTCCTTTAAGCCGGAGGAATCCGAGACCTGTGTCATTGGTGCGATCACAGCATTCGTGCGCTTTGCGACCTCCTCAGCGACTGCTTCAGCGGCAAAGCTGTCGCTTCCCATCGGCAGGTGCGGGCCATAGATTTCACAGGCGCCGCTGGGAATGATGACAGTCTTTGTCTCCTTCCTGCGCTTGTCGAATTCGACCCAGCTCATCTCGCGGATCCAGTATTTTTTGTTCGGCATACAATCTTACCTCCTTTTTGAAGCCAATACCAGTGCTTTGGGGATCGGTTCCCCGGCCCTGATATCAGACAATGTTACCTTATTTATTTTCCTGCAAATGGTTGATCTCCCTCACATGATGGCAGGACACGAAATGTCCCGGACAAATCTCTTCCGACACAGGAGTCTTTTCAAAGCATATCTGGTCTGCATAAGGACACCGTTTGGCAAAACGGCACTCATCCCCCGGATGAATCGGTGATGTAATCTCACCCTTAATTAATCTGCGTTCTTTTTTCTCCCTGACCTGAGGAATGGGAACCGCATCCAAAAGTGCCTTGGTGTAAGGATGGAAACGATTGTGGAAGATCTCCTCCGAGTCGCAGCATTCCACCATCATTCCCAGATACATTACCATAATGTCATCGGAAATATGGCGTACGACAGACATATCATGGGTGATGAACATATAGGTAAGCTGGTGCTCCTCCTGTAAGTCCTGCATCAGATTGATGATCTGTGCCTGAATGGAAACGTCCAGGGCGGAAACCGGTTCGTCACAGACAATAAATTTGGGACTCAAAGCAAGCGCACGGGCAATGCCGATTCTTTGCCTGCGTCCGCCGTCCAGTTCGTGCGGGTAGGAATTGTAAAGACGCTGAGCAAGCCCTACGGTGTCCATGAGCTGCATGACGGTCTGCTCAAGCTCTTTTCCGGAACATTTTTTATAGATCAGGAGCGGCTCGGCAATCAACTGGCTGACGGACATTCTGGGATTTAAGGACGAAAACGGATCCTGGAAGATCATCTGCATATCCTCACGCAGCGCTTTCAGCTGATGTTTATCCACATCACTGATATCCTTTCCGTCAAACAGAATCTGGCCGGAGGTCTTTTCATGCAGGTGGATCACCGTCCGCCCAAGTGTGGATTTCCCACAACCGGACTCTCCCACGATTCCTAATGTCTTTCCCCTGGGAATCGTAAAACTGACGTCATCAACAGCATGAAGAAGCCCGCGGTTTGTCTTAAAATATTTTTTTAGATTCTTTACTTCAAGTAAATTTGACATATTGGCTACCGCACCTCCTTTTCATGCAAAAGACAGCGGACAAAATGGCCCGGCTCCACCTCCACAGCAATTGGCTGCTTTTTACGGCAGGCGTCTGTAACATGAGGGCAGCGCTCCGCAAAGGCACAGCCTTCCGGAAGGTTGCTCGGATCCGGCATCAGGCCTTTGATGGGATTTAACCGGTGCGCCTTGTGGCTGAAATCAGGGATGGAACCAAACAGACCGTTCGTGTAGGGATGGTGGGGATTGTTGTAGATATGATTCAGCGTACCATACTCGACGATACGTCCCGCGTATACAATTGCCACCTTGTCGCATACCTCTGCCACAACGCCCAGATCGTGGGTAATTAGCAGCATGGAGGTATTGAATTTCTTTTTCAGGTTGTCGATCAGATCCAGAACCTGCGCCTGAATCGTCACATCCAGGGCGGTCGTCGGCTCGTCGGCAATCAGAAGGTTCGGGTTGCAGGCCAGGGCAATCGCGATAACGATACGCTGTTTCATGCCGCCGGAAAACTGGTGTGGGTATTCTCCACAGCGCGCGCCCTCGATCCCAACCATCTCCATCATTTCCATTGCCCGCTTCATGGCCTCTGCCTTCGACACCTTCTGGTGCAGGCGCACCACCTCCATAATCTGGTCGCCTACCGTAAGAACCGGATTTAAAGCGGTCATCGGATCCTGGAAAATCATGGAGATTTCACGGCCGCGGATCTTGCGCATCTCGGCATCCGACAGCTTCAGTAAATCCTGACCTTTGTAGATAACCTCACCGCTTATCACCTTTCCCGGCGGATTGGGCACCAGGCCCAGTACGCCCAGGGCGGTCGTCGTCTTTCCGGCTCCCGTCTCTCCCACCAGGCCCAAAGATTCGCCCTCTTCCAGTTCAATGGAAATATCATTGACTGCCCTGACAACCTCGCTGTCCGTGACATAATGAATTGTCAGGTCCTTTATTTCAAGAATCTTACTCATCCGGTGCCTCCCTTAATTCTTCAGTCTCGGATCCAGTGCGTCTCGCAGACCGTCTCCGAACAGGTTAAATGCAAATACCGTAAGCATAATGGCGATGCCCGGGAACATAATCTGCAGTGGATAATCACGCATGATCGTACGTGCATTTGACAGCATGGAACCCCATTCCGGCGTGGGAGCAGGAACACCGAGGCCGACAAAGCTTAAGCCGGAAATATTTAAAATGGAGCCGGCCAGGCTCGTTGTCACCTGTACGATGATCGGAGCCAGAGCGTTTGGCAGCACATATTTCCACATGATACGCCCGTCCGAAGCGCCGGTGGCACGTGCGGCCTCCACATATTCTGTATCACGCACTGTGATGACCGAGGAACGCGTCACACGCGAAAAGGCAGCAATGTTACCAAGCGCGATGGCAAAGACGAGAACCGTAATGCTGTTGCCGAGCGCGGCCACGATGGAGATACCGAGTAACAGATTGGGAACCGCCATCAGGATATCAACGATGCGCATCAGAACATTATCCAGTACCCCGCCGAAATATCCTGCCAGCGTACCGAGCGTGACACCGATCGCACAGGCGATTGCCACTGAGGCCAGACCGATGGTAAGGGATGTACGGCAGCCCCAGACGATACGTGTATACATGTCGCGGCCAAGCTCATCCGTTCCCAGCCAGTGCTCTGCTGAAGGGCCGGAATAGCGGTTGGCCAGATCCTGAACCGTATAATCCGCATGGGAAAGCTGGGAAGGAAACAGGGCAAAGATCACCAGAAGAAAGATAATGACCAGGCCAAAAACAGCCGTCTGGTTTTTCATAAAGCGCCGGAGAATATTGCGGAACTGACTGTTTTTCTTTTTATGGATAACCGGAGTGCTTTGTTTTTCTTTTTCCATACTATTTCTCCTCCGTCGTAGCAGATTTGGCCGCGGCCAGCTTTACCCTTGGCTTTACATACTGGGAACGGATTCTCGGGTCAACGTAAGCGTACAGCACATCGACGATGAGATTACAGAGAGCCATTGCCAGCGCGATCACCAGGATTCCGCCCTGCACGAGCGGCGCATTTTTCACCTTGATACCAGCTATAATCAGATTGCCCAGGCCCGGAATCGAGAATACGATCTCTGTAATGGCAGAACCGCCCAAAAGACGTCCGAAATTCACACCGACCAATGTCATAACCGGGATGATGGCATTTCTTAAGGCATGTTTTGTCACCACGATGAAATTTGTCTGTCCTTTGGCCTTGGCCGTGGTGATATAGTCCTGGCGGATGGCTTCCAGCATGCTCGAACGCATCATACGCATGACCGTTGCCGCCGAATGGGTGCCGATCGTAAAGGATGGCAGGATCCAGTGCTTCCATGTCGTAAAGCCGGAAGACGGAAGCAGGGCAAACTGCACGGAAAACAAGATGATTAACATCAGGCCTTCCCAGAAGGTCGGCACGGATACCCCTAACATGGCAACCAGTCTCGTGACATGGTCCAGGATGGAATACTGGCGGACGGCAGAGATAATGCCGATCGTGATACCGATCACAATGGACCATAACGTGCTTAATAATGCCAGCTTAAAGGTTGTGGGGAAACGCTCGAAAATCTCATCCGCAACAGGCTGTTTTGTCGTATAGGAAATACCGAGATCGCCCCGGACTGCATCCTTTACGTAGTTAAAATACTGTACGATAAACGGGGCATTTAACCCGTTTTCTTCGCGAAATGCCTCTTTGTCCTCCTCAGTCGCCATATCGCCTAATATATAATCTTCGGCACTGCCGGGAGAAAAATACATCATACTGAAAACCAGAAGGACAACTCCAAGCAAAACGGGAATCAGCATCAGAATTCGCTTTCCGATGTATTTAATCATGCAAATACTCCTCCGTTTGTGTGGCTGTGCGGCTGCTGTAAAAGAATCAGGATCAGCCGCATAGACTTTGTGCGGTCAAAAAAGGATGCCGCAGCAGCGGCTTGCTGCGGGCAGCGACCCGTTTTCGGAAACGCTGTCCACAGCTCTTATCATGTTCCGGCCGCACAGGGCTTATTTACTGCTCGATGTACCACTCGGCAATGTTTGCCCGGTTGTACTGTGCCTGGAAGGTGAAGCCCTTTAATGCATCGGATACTCCATAGACAGAATCTGTCTCTGCAAACGGCATGGAATACTTGAGATCATAGAGATAATCCTGGATCTCTTCCAGCATAGCCGCACGCTCGTCTGTATCATAAAGCTGCTTCAGTTCCTGGAGCTTGCCGTCCAGCCAGTCATCGTTGGGGGCCAGGCGGGAGCCGAAAGTCTTTTCGTAGATGATAAGAATGTTGGAAATCTCATCAGCAGTGGCAACGCGGATGGATGCATCCCACGGACCCTGTGCCTCACGCGTGGCAAGAGCACTCTGCTCGATATTGACAGTCACACCGACGGCTGCCCAGTAGCCCTGAATGATCTCAGCCATTCTCTGGTAAGCCGTACCCGGCAGGATATGAAGCTCAAAGGACAGGCCGGTGGCTCCAGCTTCCTCAAGAAGCGCTTTGGCCTTATCCGGATTGTACTCCCAGACGCCCTCTTCCTTGAACCCCTCTGCTATGTACGGATATACGCCGGTCAGAGTCGTAGCCTCGCCGTCAAAAGCAGCGCTTGTCAGGCTCTCGAAATCAATGGCGTGAGCCAGCGCATGACGTACACGCTTGTCAGCGAACTTTTCGTTATCCATTGCCAGACAGATCAGGTAATAGGAGTAAGAAGGACCACGCTCTACATGGTAGCCGTCGATCGCCTCGATACGGCTCGCGTCCGCACCGTCAATGTAATAGGCAAGATCAGCCTCTCCTGTCTCCAGTGCGATGATACGGTTCGCTTCCTCGGCGATAAAGTTGATGCGGATGTTCGGAGTCTTTGCAGGCTCGCCCCAGTAGTTGTCGTTGCGGGCTAAGAGCATGCTGGAACCGGAAACCCACTCGCTTAACACATACGCGCCGGTACCGACCGGATTTCTGGCATGGTTCTCCTCTCCCATCTCCTCCATTGTTTCCTTGTCTCCGATCCAGGTACGGCCTCCGGCGAGTACATACAGAGCCGGAGCATACGGGGTATACATGGAAACGACTACCGTATAATCATCCTCTGCGTAGGATGTCTCGGGGTCATACCAGCTCATAGTGGACAGAGCCGTCGAGTCGTTCTTGGTACGGGCCAGAGAATAAAGTACGTCGTCTGCGGTAAAGGGATTACCATTACTGAACACGACATCTTCCCGCAGCTTGAAGCGGATATGGGTATCGTCGATCTGCTCCCATTCTGTCGCCAGGCGCGGCGTTATGGAACCGTCCTCATTGCGCTGTACCAGGCTGTCATAGACCTGGTTCATGATGATATTGTTGGAAACACCATTGCCGCGGCAGGGATCCATCGTGTCCGGCTCAGACTGTGCTGCCAGGGTCAGAGTGTCCTTGATACCTGCTGGAGTTGCCGCCTGCGATTCGGCTGTCTTTGTCTCCTCTGCCTTACTCTCCTGTCCGGCCGCCTGGGTCGCAGCAGCAGAGGTGCCTGCCGGCTGTGATGAACTCGTTCCACCGCCGCCACAGCCGGTCAGCGAAGAAATTACCATTGCCCCGGCCAGAAAAAGGGATACTACATGTTGCTTTTTCACTTTACTACCTCCTTGAAATTTTGTATAAAATGTGGTCGGTCCTCCATAAAAATGCAGAGGATCCATCCATCATTTCCGGAATAAAAAGACGACAAAAAGGCGCTCTTTACGTACTGGCAACAGCCGGTACATAAAAAGCGCCATATATAGTTATTGGTAATGCTATATTATGAGAATCAAAAAATGATGATACAACAAAAAGAACAGCGCCAAAAAAGGCCCTATTTATGCGTTGCTTGCTTGAGTATAGTATATCTCATATCCTTTGTCAACCCCATTCTTTATGCTTTTCTGATATTTTTCTTAAGTTCCTTAACGTTTTCCATTCTAGCATATATTTGTCATATGCGCAAGCAGAAATATTTTATGAATATTTATGCATCCAAAACAGGAACTGCTGCTTTTGATGAGTTCATTGCAAGACCGATAAACAGGGCGATAATCCATTCAAAATAATAGCATAACGGTATATGGGACAGGAACGTAACCCCACATGCCGTTTGCCTTAATTCAGTGCAGCCATAATACTTCCATAATCCCCGATCTTCTCGCCAAGACAGGCAGGGCAGATGGTGCAGGCGGACGCAGACGCAGGAAGCGCCTCTTTTTTTATTTCCTGGTACATGGTCTCTTCCAGAAGCTTCCCGCTTCTTGTAAAAACACTTCCGGCCACAATGATCTCTGGATTGAGAAGGTCGATCAGCACAGAAAGGCCGCGGCCAAAATAGCGGCCGGAAATGCGAAAAATTTCCAGGGCGTCCTCGTCTCCTCCCACAGCGGCTTCGGCTACAGATTGGGCGGTCAGAGCTTTTAGAGCCTGCTCTGTCTGCGGGCCATTTTCTTCTAAGGATGTTTCTTCTGCGGGCCAGTCGACATAGCTGACTTTAACGCCTTGTGCCAGGCGTTTCTTGGCATAGATTTCTGCCAGATTACGAATGCCGCTCCCGCTGCAAAAGCCTTCAAAGCTTCCTTCCTTGCCATAGCCTTCCGGTCCGTTCTCTGCCAGGCGGATATGGCCCGCCTCACCGGCCATGCCTGTGCTTCCTTTATAAAGTTTTCCGTCCAAGATAAATCCGGCTCCAAGACCTGTGCCGAAGGTCAGGAAGATCATATTCCGGCTTCCTCTCCCTGCCCCGTATTTCCATTCCGCCAAGGCACAGGCATCGGCATCATTTTCCATTTTGGCGGGGCAGGAAAAGGCACTTGAGAGATATTCTACAACCGGTACATCATCCCAGCCAAGAAGATTGGGCGGCGAAAGGATGCGCTTCCGGTCAGGGCTTAAAGGGCCCCCGCAGGAAATCCCTATTTTAAGCCACCTGCTGTTTTTAAGCTCATTTTTTTCGAGAAGTACTCTGCCCTTCCTGATAAGGAGGTCGAGGACAGCTTTCCAGTCTGTGCCTGTTTTGATCTGTTCCCTCCCCAGAAAATCCACTGTTTCCTCTGTTACCTGTCCCAAAAGGACAGCACATTTTGTACCGCCGATATCAAAGCCAAGTACAAATGTCTCCGGCCGCAGGTGATAGGTCGGATGATACAGACCGGTCGGCGCATAGTAACAGTCTCCTGTATAGGAGAAGCCAAGCCGGTACAAAAGCCTCTGGGAAGCGCTGTTTTGCGGGTGATGCCCGGAACGCAGCTCTTTGACAGAACGTGTATCAAAGGCGTATGTTATGATTTTTTCGGCGGCCTCTTTTGCCAGCCCTTGTCCGTGGTATTCCCTTTTCAGATGAACTCCCAGTTCCAGAATCCCTTCCTCATCCCCGCAGGGACGAAGGCCGCAGCAGCCGGCAAGCGTATGGGTATCCCGTCTGAAAATGGGAAAATACTGAATTCCACTCTGTTCATAATTATGTATTTCCAGAGCCAGACGTTCCTCTACCTCCTGCTCTGTAAAGCTTCCGGCCGCGCAGATAAAGCGGGAAACTTCTGGATCCCCCCAGAGTGACTGTGCAAGCTCCAAATCGTCTTTTTCCCAGACGGAAAACAGAAGTCTTTCCGTCTCCATAATACATGTTCTCATAAAATCACCATTATGTGTCATCATAGCTCTTCTCCGTTAATTACAATGAGTTCACCGCCGTCAGGCAACCTGAATTCAGGGATACCAAATACGCCTGAAAATCGAAAATATAATAAAATGTAATAAATTTATCGGCATTTTTTTCTAAAATGTAAGGACGGAAAACGTTATAAATGAGCCGGATGAAACAGAACCACGGAAGAATAAAAAACTTAAAAAGGCAGCCGTCCCGGTACATTTCTGCCGGGCAGCTGCCTTTTTCATCAATCTTATTTTGTAAGAACAGAAACACCTGTGTCTACGTTCTCAGCTCCTGTATCCTGTCCTTCCAATGCCTTGACGGCTGTCTTGATGCCTTCATAACCCATGACATCCGGATTCTGAGCCATTGTAGCCAGCAGATATCCATTGTTAATCAGGGACATAATCATATCTGACTTGTCAAACCCGACTCCGATCACGTCTCCGCCGTCCTCCTGGATGGCATTTCCGGCTCCAACTGTGGATCCTTCGTTGGCTCCAAAGATTCCTACCACACCCTGAGCAATATAATTTGTCCCGATATCCTTGGACTTTACAGCATCTCCCTCGCCGTACTGGGTCTCAAGAATCTCAAACTTGGTTCCTTCGAATGCAGAACGGAATCCCTCTTCACGGGCTACCGTTGATGCTGTAGCCGCATTTACGTTGATGATACCGATCTTACCTTCTGTAACTCCTTTGGCTTCGAGAGCCTTAATCATCTCTTCTCCGGCTGTCTTTCCTGCCGCCTTGTTGTCTGTGGCAAGCGTCTGGATCCCCGGGAAATTAGCTGCTGAGTCAACGTATACGATCTTAACGCCCTCGTTTGCCGCTGCTTCCAGGGATGCTGTGATCGCGTCCGGACCATTGGCAGCGACTAAAATTGCCTTTGCTCCGCCGGATACTGCGTTATTCACACACTCGATCTGTTTTGCATCGTCCTTCACATCCGGAGCCAGCCATGTATAATCAACATTGCCAAGCTCCTCGACTGCCTTTTTAGCGCCAGCGTCAACATTGACCCAGTGCTGATCCATCTGGTCCATCGTAATCAGATAGATCTTGTGCTTTCCACCAGAACTCTCCTTCTGGGCCTCCGTAGCTGCTGTTGTCTCAACGGTTGCAGCTGTAGTCGTCTCGACTGCAGCCGTAGTAGCCGCTGCCTCCTGTCCTCCCGAACAGCCTGCAAGAGAAGCAGCCAGCATGGAAACCGTCATTGCCATTGCAACGATTCTGCGTTTCATAATACGAAACCTCCTCTTTCCTTATCATATTTATATCAAGGCCAAAGCCTCAATATCATCCCCAAAGCTCCTTTTCTGCTTGCCTTTATCCCTTCTTCTTACTAAATTTCCCGCTCCTGACAATCACATCCAGAAGTACGGATACCACCACAATCACACCAATCACAATATTACGGATCGCAACCGGCGCCCCTGCAAACTGCAGTCCGTTCTGCAGAACCCCCCAGATTGCCGCACCGATTACCGTTCCCAGCAGGATTCCCTGTCCGCCGAGTGTGGAAACGCCACCGATGACGGAAGCTGCGACTGCATACATCTCATAGGAATTTCCGGCGTCCATTGTTCCCATGCCGCTCGTGGCACATGTAATAAGACCTACCACACAGGCGCAGAATGCAGAAACGAGATAAACCTTCACTGTCGTTGATACCACGTTCACGCCTGAAAGCTTGGCTGCCTCAATATTTGAGCCGATGGCATAAATATGACGCCCTGTCCGCGTTTTACTCAAAACAAAATTAAACACCAGCCACAAAATCAAGGCAATAATGACCGTATTGTATAAAGGTCCCATCTTGCCATAATAAAAGAAATCACGGAATGCCTTTGCACCGTCGCCGATGGAATCCGTATTGTAATTGTTATTTACAATCTGCGCGATACCTCTGGCAATCGTCATCGTACCCAGAGTGGCGATGAAAGGAGGCAGCTTACATTCCGCCACCAGAAGTCCGTTGATTATTCCCACCACAAGGCAGCAGATGATTGTCACGCATACGGCGGCCCAAGGATTCATCCCCTTTGTCATCAAAGTCGCGGAAATCATACAGCTCATACCGACGACAGAACCGATCGACAGGTCAATGTTACCTGTAATCAATACATAGGACTGCCCCACGCCGATCAGCACGATCGGTGCAATCTGGCGTAAAAGGTTAGCTACATTTTTGCCGGAAAAGAATACGGGATTCATAATACCAAATGCGATATAAAGGATCACAAATCCAATACCGACTGTAATGACCTGGCCCATTCCGCGGACAGCCAGAAGCTTTTTTAAACCACTCTGCTTTTTATCCATTCTGTTTACTCTCCTTAACCTACTGCATGCGTCAGTCTGCCGCGCCGATTTTACTTTCAAACTGTGTCGCGAACTTGAGGATCTGATCCTGTGTCGCGTCCTCTGCCATTATCTCACCTGTCACTCTGCCGTCACACATAACAATGATCCGGTCGCTGATTCCCATGACCTCCGGCATTTCCGAAGATACGAACAGCACACCGATCCCTTCCTTTTTCAGCTGATTCATCAGATTGTAGATCTCGACCTTGGCAGCCACGTCAATGCCTCTGGTCGGTTCGTCAAAAATCACCACACGCGAATTGCGTGCCAGCCATTTGCCGACCACCACCTTCTGCTGGTTGCCTCCTGACAGGCTTCCGGCATCGACCTCTGCGTTCGGCAGCTTGATCTTTAAGGATTCCACTGCCTGATTCGTCATAATTGCTTCCTTTTTCCGGTTGACGACACCAAGCGCATTGCAGAGGATATCGAGATTGGGAAGCGCAATATTATCCCGGATACTTAGTTTGGTGCAGAGTCCGTCCTTTTTCCTGTCCTCGGGCGCAAGCACAATTCCGGCTTTTATGGCATCCGCCGCACAGCGGATCGTAACCTCCTGCCCGTCCAAAAGGATCTGGCCGGATTCCTTTGGATCCACACCGAAAATAGCGCGGGTGGTCTCTGTTCTTCCGGCTCCCATGAGGCCGGCAATCCCCACAATCTCACCCTCATAGAGCTCAAGGCTCACATCGCGCACCATACGGCCGGCATTCAGGTTGCGCACCTCAAAAATCTTTTTCCCTTTCGGACATGAGATACGCGGGAATTTTTCCTTGATTTCACGGCCTACCATGTGGGCAATGATTGTATCCATACGGTTTTCATCAAATTCCATCTCTGTTATGTAATGGCCGTCCCGCATAATCGTCACACGGTCCACAATATGCTTAAGCTCCTCCAGGCGATGCGAAATATAGACGATACCGCATCCCTCGCTCTTTAGCTTGCGGATAATGACGAACAGATCGTCGATCTCCTTTGATGTCAGCGCAGATGTCGGCTCATCCATGATGAGCACTCTGGCATTGGTGGATAAGGCCTTGGCAATCTCCACCATCTGCTGCTTTGAGACAGACATATCCCCGACGATTGTAGTGGGATCCATGTTAATGTTAAGACGCCCGAGCATGGCCCGGGCTTCCTCGTTCATTTCCCGCTGGGAGAGAACCATCCCTTTTACTTTCTCCCTCCCTAAGAACATATTCTCAGCCACTGTCAGATGCTGGCACATGTTTAATTCCTGGTGAATGATAGCCACGCCAAGCTCCTGCGCCTTCTGAGGATTCATCTCATGAATCTCCTCCCCGAAGATGCGTATTGTCCCCTCATCCCTTGTATAGACACCGCTCAGAATCTTCATTAATGTAGATTTGCCCGCACCGTTTTCTCCCAGAAGAGCCATCACTTCGCCGCTCTTTAGATGGAATGAAACGTCGTCTAATGCCTTTACGCCGGGAAAGCTTTTCATAATGTGACTCAATTCAACAATATATTCGTCCTGCATAGTCCCTCCCCCAATCGTTTCTCTGTGTGAAACGGCACTTATCATTTAATAAAAGTATAGCATGGAGGATCTTTCCCAAACAGGGGTTAATCTTTGGAAACAGGGGGTTAATCTTTGGAAGTTATGATAGAAATGAGATTAGAACTAGAAAATGGAGGGACTTTCATCAGAAAATATCCGGGCCGGGGCCTATATAGATTCTTTGAAGCCCCGGACGCTGTGGCTCAGCTTCAGAAATGCTGATTCATCGTATTCCGCCTCTGCCCGGCCGCCACGGACGATTAAGAGCCTCTCGGACACGTCCAGACAGTCAGAAATGCTGGCAGTCAGAAGAAGGACCGAGATTCCCAGATTCTTAAGTTCCTGGATACACTGGATGACCTGCCTGCGGCAGAACATATCCCCTTTAGCTAAAGGCCGGACACATACGGCAAGTCTGGGCCGGAATAAATGAATCCTCAAGTACACGAGATTATAGAGCTCTCTTGCCTCCAGAGCCTTCATGTCAGACTCGTCAATCCGGTCTCCGGAAAGCCCGCGGTATTCCTCACGGATGCTGCGCAGGTACGCGCGTTTTACATGCTGCCCCTTTAGTTTTTTGTCTAACAGGAACGTCAGATTTTCCATATAGGTGAGTTCTTTAAAAACAGCTTTTTTTGTCGGATCCTCCGGAATGACAGCAATCCCGGAATCCAGAAAATCGCCCAAATGATCGTCAAGAAGCCGTCCCTCATAGAATATTTTGCCTTTTTCTGCCCTGCATCCGCCCTTTATGAGCTCCGCCACTTCATCAATCAATACATTATCCATGTCAAAAAGCGTCAGGCATTCCCCCTGACGCACAGAAAAACTAAGCCCCTTAATCGTTTTACCGTATACCTGATCGAACCGTAAACACACCTGATCGGTAAGAAGGCGCCTGGGAGACTCCGGAAGATCGAAAGAGATTGTATACGGGCGCATGGTATCATCGCTCATCTCGTCCTTTTCAAACACCTTCACGATGCGGTGTCCGCTGTACAGAGCCGCCCTGTCCGCCACACGGAACACCTCCTGATGGTGGTTTTCCACGTATAAAAAGGTCATCTCCGCCTGGCAGCAGTGTTTCATAAGGACATGAAACCGTGCAAGATCCTGACGCCCGATAAAGTTTGTCAGATACAGTAAAATGACAAGCTTGGCTCCCATCAGCCTTGCTTTTAAAAGCTCTACAACGCATCGCTCAAACGGTGTCAGCTCATCTACGCGCTTATTTGTGTCCAGCTCCACCTGCATGCTTTCTGCCAGCCGCTTTACCTGCTCCCTCAATATCCTGCGGTTGATGACATACTTTTTAAATCCCTTGCGCAGAACAAAAATATTGTCCTCGACACTCAGATTTGGGATCAGCTTGCTTCTTTCTTCTATAATATAAACCTTATTGACCGAGCCGTCCCCATACGCATAGTGGTTTACCATCTGTCCCTCAAACCATACGCGTCCGAACTCGATCGGAGTATTCTGATAGACCAGTCCGATCAACGTCCCGAGCCCCTTGGAGGTAGCGGAAATCAGCCCCATGACTTCCCCCTTCAGGATATAAAAATGCAGGTTTTCTACCTGTTCCCCGTTATCATCCCCACAGGTGACATATTCCATCCGCAGAAGTTCCTCTCTCAAACTACCACCTCCTGTTTTTGGGAAAAAGCCGGCAGCGTAATCTCCACATCGGTTCCGGAATTGATCTGGCTGTATACGTAGATCCCATATTCCTCCCCGAATAAAAGCTTGATGCGGTTGTTAACATTCAAAATTGCGATGCCGCCTTTTTTCTCCTGACGGGGATTCACATCGTCTAATGACAGGGATTTGAGCTTGCTGTTCAGCTCATTTAGCTTTTCCTCTCCGATTCCCAGACCATCATCGGAGATTCGTATGTTCAGGCGCTCTTTGTTGACATATATACGGATTTTCAGATGGCCTTTGCCGATCTTTCTCTCGATGCCGTGATAAATAGAATTCTCCACAATCGGCTGCAGTGTAAGCTTTGGCAGCCGGTATTGTAAGATTTCCGCCTCATCTGTGTCCTCATCATGTTTATATTCAATCGACAGCTCCAGCTTGTCACCAAAGCGGAACTGCTGGATATAATAATAGTTTTCCAGATTTGCCAGCTCGTCCTCCAGTGTTACCAGGGAATCCAGATTAGAGATCGTATAGCGGAAAAAAGTTGCCAGGGCCTCCGTCATCCCGGCAATGCTGTCCATCCCGGCAACCAGGGCCTCGCTGCGGATTCCCTCCAGTGTGTTGTAAAGGAAGTGAGGGTTGATCTGGTTTTGCAGCGCAAGATATTCAGCCTGTTTTTTGGATACATTGATGAGTTCCCTGGCGTTAAAGAGATCAAGGAACTTAAGACAGGCAGCCTGATCAGCCGCACTCACCGGATGCTCAATCTCAAAAACGTCCTGAAACACATATCCCCGGGAAAAAAGCTCCTTTACGCGCTCCGTCTCGCGCCAGGGGCTGTACAGGAAACGCCAGAATAAACAGAAAACAGAAAGCATAAGAAGAAAAATCGCACCAAGCAGCGCGCGAAAAACAGGCCTTCCCTCTGCCGAGAGCCAGCCTGCTATAAAAAGGAGCATAGTAAGCACTGCCCCAGTCACAATAAAGATCCCCAGACGCACCGAAAGATAGTTCCACTTCTGCTTCACAGCCGCATCCCCCTTACGCCTCTTATGAATACAGTTTCCTGTATTCATTTGGCTTAAGGCCCGTATATTTCACAAATGCCTTTACAAAATATTTCACGTCGCTGTAGCCTACCGCCTCACAAATCGCAGCGACCGGCTGTCCGGTCTCTTTGAGAAGCCGCTTTGCCATGTCCATACGTACGCCTGACAGATATTCCAGGAAGGGCGTCCCCGTCTCTTTTTTAAACAGAGAACTGAAATAGGTCGGATTGAAGCCCGCCATTGCGCTCACATCTTCCAGGGTAATCGGATTCATATAATGCTCGTTAATATATTTTTTGGCTGTACGGATCGGACGGTTGTCCTCCTGCTTCTTTCTCCCAGCCGCTTTTGTGAAGGAACCTCCAATCTCCCTGTTCAGGAAACGGAACAGAACTTCAGCGCTTTCGCATTCGTCCGCACCGGCAGCAAACTGCTCCACAAAGGAATCTTCATTTTCCACAGCGATCTTCAGACGTTTCATGGACAGCAGATAAACGTTGCAGACCTCCTTACACATCTGTAACAGCTCATGGCCTGTGATTCCCGGCCATCCCAGAAGCTCTTTCTCAAGCTTCTGTAAATGTCTGCCCACTTCATCCGAATCAAGGCTTTCCACTGCCTTTTCCATATCACGGTTAAAGCCTTCGAACTGCTCACTGTCGGTAAAGCCGGACGGCGCTTTCAGCTCACTGTCGATCACAAGGCCATTTCCGCAGATCAGCCGCTGTTCTACACGCCATCGTGCCGTGCGCAGGGAACAACGAAGGTCAGAAACAGACTCAGCCGGTTCTCCCACCCCGATCGTTACACGCATTCCCGCCATGATGGATTCGAACACAGAGAGCTCATCCAGCAGTGCCTTGATCTCATGACGGACTGTTTTCTGATTCCCGGGCAGATAGTTTAAGAGCAGGAATACATAGCTGCTCTCTGCATAGAGTTCAAAATCACAGCAGACTCCTTCCAGACGCTTCTGGGCGATGCCGTTTGCCTTATCCACCAAAAACTCGAGACTCTTCCTGTCCCTGGATGGAAGCCGGTCAAACTTAATACAGAAAATCTGAAACACACCGCTACAAAAGGAATAATGGTATTCACGGTTGATCTCCTCTAAGGAAAGAGGTTCTGTCCCACCCCTTTTCGGATAAAGAATATTGGAAAAATAATTGGTCCGCAGACGTCCGGCATCATTTTTTAAGACCAGACGCACCCGCTCCTCAAAGGTGAGCTGCTCTGTCCGCTCCAGATAGAGTTCCTTTATCCTGGAGAGCGTCGCTGTCAGCTCTTCCTTCTTGATCGGTTTTAGCAGGTAATCGCTGACACCATATTTGATGGCCGTCCTGGCATATTCAAAATGCCGGTATCCGCTGATAATCACGAACGCCAGCTCCCCATTGAGCAGCCTTGCCTGACGGATCAGCTCCATCCCGTCAAGGCCAGGCATGCGGATATCCGTAATCACTACATCCGGGGAAACATCCCGAATCTTCTCCAGCGCCTCGAAACCATTCGAGGCTGTGCCCACAACCTCCATTTCGAGCGCTTCCCAGTCTACCAGCCGGATAATCAACTGACAGACCTTTTCCTCATCGTCCGCCACAAGAATCTTAAGCATAATATCCCCCCGCCGTGCGTACTGCCAAAGCGCAGACAGATCAGTTGCTGCGCTTTTTACACTGCTAGTTGCTTTCACGGACATGGTATCATGTCTGCTGACATTGTACCATAATTGCAACAGGGAGGCAATCGGAAAATGACACAGTCTATGCATGTCTGGAAGGCTCGCCAAAAACCGGCCAGGTTTTGGTGGCTTCCCCGACTGTAAATGTCTTTCCGTGCCCGAAGGCGCCATAAACCATACAGGTTTTGGCGGCAAACTCTGCGCCATTAAGCAGGGCTTTCTTAAGCTCTGCCTGATAAAATTCTTTATCCTTTTTCATGCGAAGCGGATCCTTTTCTTTGCTCTTTGTCATGGAAATCAGAAAAGCTGTTGCAAAAGAATCCCCGGCTCCCAGAGTATCGACGGCCTCAACCAGCCTGGGCGGCTGCGTATAGAAATCCACACCGTTATAAAAGACGGCGCCATGACTCCCTCTCGTGGCGATAATGTTTTTACAGCCGGCCGCGTACATATTTTTGCAGATATCTTCTGCCTCCTCTCCGCTCACAGAGCCACAGGAAAGGAATACATACTCGACATACGGCGCGACAGCCGCCACCTTTCCGCTGTCAGTCCACTGACCGGAAAAATCATAGGAAATCGGTACGCCTGTGGAGGCCGCTTTCTCAAGCTGGCTGTCAAAATAGCTGTTGTTGCTCGTATGGATATGGGAAAAGCCTTTTATGTATTCCAGATCTTCGTCTGTTAATACAATCGGCTTTTCCTTCATGATGCCGCCCCGGTTGCTCCCCAGAAAAACACGATCGCCGTCTACCAGATTAACCCGCGCACAGCCGTTCTCGCCGTCGTACTGTCTGCAGCGGCTGCGCTCCACCCCCAGCGTATCAAGGGTCGCGACCACATGCTCCGCTACCTCATCGCGCCCGAACACTCCCATAAAAGCGGAAGAAATCCCGAGCATTTTCGCGTAAACCGCAAAATTCAGTGCCTGTCCGCCCGGAAACATGGTTTGCAGATGAACGTATTGGTCACAGACATTGTCCCCGATTCCTATGACTTTCACTATATGTACCTCCCGAATCATTACTAAAGATTATATAACGTTATGATACGATTCTAGTTGAAAATGAAGGGAAAGTCAATAGAAATTTTTCCACATAAATCCCTGCCCTCACCCTGCGTCTGCAGGCCGATCGGAAATAAGCTCTTGGGCCAGAAGCTCAAGCTCTGACTCCCCCAGTACGCGAATCCCGTAATCAGCAAGCAGGGCTGCCGTTTTCCCTTGTCCCTCCACCAGATGGTGGGAAAACGTTCCGTCATAGACACCCCGGCTCCCGCAGGAAGGGCTCCTGTCCTTTAAGAGAGCCAGCATACAGCCGTACTTTTTAGCCTCCCGGAGCGCAAGATCAGCCCCCAGGAGGAATTCGGCTGTTACATTTTGTCCCTCTGTATTTTCCACAATACCGTCGGATTGCCGGATCTCTGACGCCGGGCGCGGAGTCGAAAGCCCGCCCATCTGTTCCGGGCAGACGGCATGGAATTCGGCTTTTCCTTCCAGACGGTGCATCAGCTCCAGCACTGCCTCATTTCTGTTATTTCCGCCGTTCCAGGTGCAGTTATCACCAAGAAGGCATGCACTCACAAGAATATGAATCATATTGTATCGCTCTTTCACTGGCTTTTTTTGCTGATCATTGCCCGCTTGCGCAATGTCGGATCCAGAATTTTCTTTCGTATCCGCAGGCTCTTTGGTGTTACCTCCAAAAGCTCGTCCGTATCAATGAAATCAAGGCACTGCTCCAAGCTCATATCCTTGGGCGGAGTAAGCTTTAAGGCCTCGTCCGAACTTGAGGAACGCGTATTGGTAAGCTTTTTTGTCTTACAGACATTTAATTCAATATCCTCCGAACGCGGACATTCTCCGACTACCATGCCGGAATACACTTTCACGCCTGGTCCGATAAACAGCGCTCCGCGCTCCTGTGCGTTGAACAGACCATAAGTAATCGACTCTCCTGCCTCAAATGCAATCAGGGAACCGTTCTTTCGGTAGCTCAGCTCTCCCTTAAACGGGGCATAGCCATCAAAAATCGTATTTAAAATACCATTCCCCTTGGTATCCGTTAAAAATTCCCCGCGGTAGCCGATCAGTCCTCTGGACGGAATCTCAAATTCAAGCCGCGTATAGCCGCCGTTCGCAGGACTCATTCCCTGTAGCTCTCCCTTTCTGCTGGTAAGCTTCTGGATAACCGAACCGGAAAATTCCTCCGGAACATCCACATAAGCCAGCTCCATCGGCTCAAGTTTTCGATTTCTTTCATCATATTTGTAAATGACTTCTGCCTTACTGACAGCAAACTCAAAGCCCTCGCGGCGCATATTTTCAATCAGAACAGACAGGTGCAGCTCGCCGCGGCCCGAGACTTTAAAGCAGTCCGCGGAATCTGTCTCTTCCACCCGCAGGCTGACATCTGTATTCAGCTCACGGAACAAACGTTCTCTGATATGCCTTGAGGTAATATATTTCCCCTCCTGACCTGCGAGAGGGCTGTCGTTTACCATGAAATTCATGGAAATCGTGGGCTCGGAAATCTTCTGGAAGGGAATTGCCTCCGGATGTTCCGGCGAACAGAGCGTATCGCCGATATGGATGTCCGGAATTCCGGTGATGGCGACAATCGCACCGATTGAAGCATCCTGCACCTCCACGCGGTTCAGCCCGTCAAATTCATACAGCTTGCCGATCTTGACCCGTCTTTTTTTATCCGGGTCGTGGTGGTTCACAATTACGCATTCCTGATTTACCTTTAAGGAACCATTATCAATCTTACCGATTCCAATCCGGCCTACGTATTCATTATAGTCAATGGTGCTGATCAGAACCTGCGTATCCGCTTCCGGCTCCCCCTCTGGCTCCGGAATATAATTTATGATCGTCTCAAACAGAGGACTCATATCCGTCTCAGGATCGTCAAGCTCCTTTTTGGCAAAACCTGCCCGTGCCGACGCATAAACGAACGGGCAGTCGAGCTGCTCATCGGATGCGTCCAGATCCATAAAAAGCTCCAGCGTCTCGTCGATAACTTCCGCGGGACGCGCCTCCGGCCGGTCGATCTTATTGATACATACGATAACGCGCAGATCCAATTCGAGTGCCTTCTGGAGCACAAATTTCGTCTGCGGCATCGGTCCCTCAAAGGCGTCCACGACCAGAATCACTCCATTTACCATCTTGAGGACGCGTTCCACCTCTCCTCCAAAATCCGCGTGGCCCGGGGTATCAATAATATTAATCTTGATTCCCTTATAGAAAACTGCCGTGTTTTTGGAAAGAATCGTGATTCCACGCTCCCTTTCAATATCGTTGGAGTCCATTACGCGCTCCACAACCTCCTGGTTTTCACGGAATACCCCGCTCTGTCTTAAAAGCTGGTCAACTAACGTCGTTTTGCCATGATCTACGTGGGCAATAATTGCAACATTTCTGATATCTTCCCGTTTGATTTTCATTAAAGCTCTCTTTCCGCCTTCCGTCTGCATTGATTCCTGTGTTTATGTCAGGGATTTCTCCTGTTTTTACCGAAAAACGATTATAGCATCATGGCTGGCAAATTGCAAGGATAAATGAGGATAAGGGCTGGAAAACCGTCGTAATAACAATAAAACAGCCCGAAAAACAGCTGTTTCCCGGGCTTTTATCTTATGTGTTCAGTGAAATCAGTTGGCAAGCGGAATCATCCTTCTGTACTCTAAAATTTCGATTATCGTTTCCTGCGAATCCTGGAGACGGCGGACATCTGTACGGACATTATTTTCGAATTCTGCTACATTGAGAACCATATCACTCAACCGCTGGTTCGTTCTTGCAAGATTGATATTCAGTTCTGCCTGTTTCATCTCTGCAAGATCCATTTTCATTTTCAGAAGTCCGACATCATTTCTGAGAACGGAGACATCCTCCTTGAGAACTTTAACATCTTCCTTAAGGACTCCCACGTCGTCTTTAAGGCTTACAACCTCTGTCTTGAGGCCTCTCATATCATCCGCGAGAACCTTAACATCTCCCTTAAGAGTTCTTGCCTCTCCAGTAAGCGTTTTAAACTCTCCTTTGAGCTCTCCCGTATCATCCGCGAGAACCTTAATATCTCCTTTAAGAGTTCCTACTTCTCCGGTAAGCGTTTTAAACTCTCCTTTGAGCTCTCCCGTATCCTCTACGAGAACCCTGACGTCTCCTTTAAGAGTTCCTACCTCTCCAGTAAGCGCTTTAAACGCTCCCTTTAGATCTCCCACATCTTCTGTAACGGTTCCCATGTTGCCTTTGATTTCTTTTACATCTTTTGTAAGGGTGTCGATCCGGTCCAGGATCGTTACCATAATGTCGCTATTGTTCATTTATAACACCCCTTTCTGACATCATCATACAGAATCTTACATTTTTTGTCAAGCGATTTCCTCATCCGGCGTCAAAAAAGGACCACCTCTGTCTCCCCTGTATCCCTGTCCTTTATGAGCCCATACCAGCTCTCGCCGCCTTTTTCAATGGCTGCGGTCGCCCCGGTTCCCTCGATCAGTTTCTTTTCCAACCCCGCATAATCCCCAGCCGGCACAAGAAGCCGGAATTTGACTGTATCTGTATAGAGTGTTTCCAGGACTGTCACTCCTTCCTGACCGAGAATGTACTGGATCTTACCGACATTGGTATAACCTGTCTGAACTTCTGTCAGGAACCCCCGGCATTTTTGGGCCACCCTGCTTGCCACAAGTCCTTCCTTTGCCGCCTGTGAATATGCGCGCACGAGTCCGCCCGTTCCTAAAAGTGTTCCGCCAAAATAGCGTGTTACAACCACGCAGGCATTGTGTATGTCTTCGCCCAACAGCACGTCCAGCATCGGCCGGCCGGCCGTCTGAGCCGGTTCCCCGTCATCACTGCACCGCGTCAGTTCATGCTTTCTTCCTATTGTAAATGCCTGGCAGTGATGGCCCGCATCCCAGTATTTCTTTTTAACCTGCGCGATAAAGGCGGCGGCCTCCTCTTCCGACGCAACCGGCTTTGTCGTCGCAATAAACCGGGATTTCTTCACCACGATCTCGTGTTCCCCGCCTGCATAAAGAATCTTATAGCTGTCCTCCGTCATGTTCCTTGCTCCCTTCAAGTAAAAAATTTCACAAAATATATCAAAATTTTTTATTTCTTAATGTTTTCTTCATATTCCTCCCACTTTGCAGTCAAAAATATCATAATACAAACCAAACTTTTCCACAATAACTATTTATTATTATTCAAAACTTTGCTATAATGAGGAATGATAAAGGAGGCTTCCTGAATGAATTACGGAAAAAATGAAGTGACCCGGAAGCTCCGCCGGACAAATTCTAAGGCAGAAAAGATCGGCTCGAAAATGCTGCTTCTATCAGTGAAGGGCGTTCTTCTTGCTCTGGTCTTCTGCACTGCCTTAGTGGTGGGACTGGGCTACGGAATATTCAAAGGAGTAATCGATGCGGCCCCGAAGATTGATATGGCGAGCATCGAGCCAAGCGGCTATGCCACAATGGTATACGACAGCCAGGGGAATCTGACAGAAATGTTAGTCAAATCCGGCGCCAACCGGCTCGAAGCCACATATGAGGAGCTGCCACAATGTCTGATTGACGCATTTATCGCTATCGAGGATGCGCGTTTCTGGAGCCATAAAGGCGTTGACATCCGCTCCATCATGAGGGCGGCGGTCGGCCTTGTGACAGGCGATTCGAGTGCAGGCGGCGGCAGTACGATTACCCAGCAGCTAATCAAAAATAATGTCTTTTCCGGGGGAAATGAACCGACCTTGGGAGAAAGCCTGGAACGAAAAATCCAGGAACAGTACCTGGCGATCCAGCTTGAAAAAACGATGGATAAAAAAATCATCCTTAAAAATTACCTGAATACGATCAATCTGGGAAATAATACGCTTGGCGTCAAGGCCGCAGCCAAACGCTATTTTGACAAGGACGTCTCGGAGCTGACGCTCTCGGAAGCGACCGTCATCGCCGGCATTACCCAGAACCCGTCCCGTTTTAATCCGCTTTCGGAAAAGGGTCGCCAGAGGAATGAGGAAAAGCGGCGGGTCATTCTGCAATATATGTACGAGCAGGAAAAGATCACCAAGGAGCAGCAGGAAGAGGCTCTGGCCGACGACGTGTATTCCCGTATTCAGAATGTGGATCTTGTGACAAAGGAAAGCCAGAATCCTTTCTCCTATTTTACGGACGAGCTGGTTTCCCAAGTCATGACTGCCCTGCAGGAGAAAAAAGGATATACAGAGAATCAGGCCTATAACCTTCTCTACTCCGGGGGCCTGGAGATTCATACGACTCAGGATCCTGCCCTCCAGGCGATCGTTGACGAGGAAGTCAACAATCCTGAGAACTATGTTGTGGCCTATTACTCTGTAGATTACCGCCTTTCCATCAAACATGCCGATGAAACGGTAACGAACTACTCAGATGAAAGCATGAAATCCTATTACCGAAACGATCTCGGACGCTCCTCTTATAATGGGCTGTTCAATTCCAAAGAGGAGGCGGCCGCAGCGATTGACGAATACCGGGCCGCCATGACCGGAGAGGGCGATACCGTACTGGGAGAATCCATCTATTATATTTTACAGCCTCAGGTGTCTTTCGTCCTTATGGATCACACAACCGGCTATGTCAGGGCCATCAGCGGCGGACGCGGACAAAAGGAGTTAAGCCTTTCTTTAAACCGGGCAACGGATGTTTTAAGGCAGCCCGGCTCCACCTTCAAGGTCCTCACAGCATTTGCACCAGCCCTTGATACCCGTGGAGCTACCCTGAGTACGGTATACTATGATGCTCCGTTTACCGTCGGGGCCAAGACATTCCGCAACTGGTACAGCAGCAAGGGATACATGGGCTACAGCACCATCCGGGACGGTATCGTTTACTCGATGAATATCGTTGCCGTCCGTTGTATGATGGAGACAGGCTCCCCGGAGCTTGGCATCGAGTATGCCAGAAAGTTTGGCATCACATCCCTCACTGAGACGGATTATAATGCTGCCACGGCTCTTGGAGGCCTGACACTCGGAGTTTCCAACCTGGAGCTGACTGCTGCCTACGGTACGATTGCCAATGGAGGAATCTACACCAAACCTGTTTTCTTCACAAAGATTCTGGATCACAACGGCAAAGTTATCCTGGAGAACGAGCCGGAGACAAAGCGCGTACTTAAGGATTCCACAGCATTTTTACTCACAGATGCCCTGGCTCAGTCCATGACGGGCAGCCGCATGTACGCCTCCCCTGGGATAAATTTAAACTCAACAAGCCCATCGGCCAATATTCCCGGAATGTCAAATGCCGGAAAATCCGGCACCACGACAAGTAACAACGATATCTGGTTCGTAGGCTTTACGCCTTATTACACAGCCGGAATCTGGTCTGGCTGTGACGATAATCAGAAGATTACAGCGATCGGCAGCACGACCTCCTACCATAAGATCATCTGGCGCAAAATCATGGAGCGTGTCCATGAAGGCATGGCGGATACCGGTTTCCCGGTTCCTTCCTCTGTCACACAGGCGGCGGTATGCCGCAAATCCGGTATGCTGCCAAGCCCTGGTGTGTGTGAGCATGATCCGCGTGGAAGCGCTGTTTACACCGAATATTTTGCCAAAGGAACGGTCCCCACTGAGGTATGCCGACAACACTCCCTGATGACGGTCTGTGCCGTGTCAGGCGGTCTTCCCACTGAATTCTGTCCACCGGAAGCGCGTGTTTCCAGGGCATTTCTCGTGGTTCCGGAAGGAGAAAGCGGAGCAACGGATGATTCCCATTACCGTTCCCCGGGATATTGTCCGGTTCATACGGCAGCCGCGATCGTGATTCCGGAGGAAACAGAGCCTGCTTCTACCGAAGCAGTCACAGAAGTACCCACGACTCCCTTTGTACCGGATTCCCCGCTGACAGATATCATCATCCCCCGCGGGCCCGGATACGAATAAAACGCAACTGTTCCAGGCTGTTATATTTTCACAAGATGGTTCTTATACAAAAGAAACCGGCCGGACGCATGCTTCCTGCGTCCGGCCGGTTTCTTATCCCTGATTCTTCTCTCCATTTAGAGGATTCCGCGGATCTCTGAAATGGTTTCAATGTTGTTCTTTTCCAGATATGCTTCCATACCGTCGATGATATCCACTGCAATCGCCGGATTCATAAAAGATGCTGTTCCAACCTGGATACAGGTAGCTCCGGCCATAATAAATTCAATCGCGTCCTGCCAGGTGGTAATTCCTCCAAGTCCCATCACCGGGATAGAAACAGCGTGCGCCACCTGATGAACCATCCGCAGAGAAATCGGCTTAATCGCCGGACCGGAGAGTCCTGCATAGACATTGTTGAATACAGGCTTTCTCTTATTAATGTCAATCGCCATAGCCTGGAATGTATTGGTAAGGGATATACCGTCCGCTCCCTCTTCCTCACAGGCCTTTGCCAGCGAGACGATATCCTCAGCATTCGGGGACAGCTTAACGACCAGCTTATGCTTACAGACTTTTCGGATCTCGCGTACTACCTCACGGGCCAGCTCTGTCTTGACGCCAAAGTTCATACCTCCCTGCTTTACATTCGGACAGGAAATATTTAGTTCCAGCAGATCAATCTTATGTGCGTTGAGCTTCTCCACGCCCTGAATATAATCGTCCATTGAATGGCCGCCAAGATTTACGATATTTACCAGATCAAGAGCATTCATCCGCTCGAGATCGCACTCGATAAAATGATCGACACCAGGATTTTCAAGGCCTACGCTGTTCATGACTCCGCTCGGCGTCTCCCAAACACGGATACCGTCGTTACCTCCTCTTGGATGCAGTGTCAGTCCTTTGGAACAGAGCCCGCCCAGCTTCTGGATATCAAAATATTCGTTCATTTCTTTACCAAATCCACAGGTCCCGGATGCAAGGGCAACCGGATTTTTGAAGGTAACACCTGCAAATACTGTCTCTAACCGCTTACTCATTGCCAAACACCTCGCTTCCCAGCATGACCGGGCCGTCCTTACATGCCCTCTTGTTACCATTTGCTGTCTTACATGTACATACCAGACATGCGCCGATTCCGCACGCCATACGGTTCTCCATCGACACATAGAGCGGCGCCCTGGCATTCATGTACACACATTTTTTGTACAGAACCTTCATCATGATCTCCGGTCCGCATGTCATAATAATGTCATACTGAGTCGGGTCAATGTCGTCTGTAACAAATCCGCCCACATTGACCGTGACCTGATCCGCAACCGCCTCATAGCGGTCGATGAGCATCGGCTTTCCTGAAAATCCAAGATACATGTCAACGACAGCATCCGGATTTGCTTCCTTAAGCTTTTTGGCAGTCAGATACAGGGGCGCAATCCCCACACCTCCGCCGACCAGTGCAATCCTGCCGGATCCGTCCGGAAACCCGTTTCCATGAGGTCCGTCCACGTGGATCTCGTCTCCTGCCTTCAGTTCCCTGAAACGTTCCGTTCCCTGTCCCACAACCTTATAAAGGAAACTGACCGTCTTTCCATCTGCATCAAATACACTGATCGGCCTGGAAAGTACCGGATACTGATCCCAGGCGCGGAGCATATAGAACTGCCCCATCTGAGCCTCATTTTCTGACTCCACTTTCATCAGGAAGAAGTCCTCTCCGACTTCCCTGTTTTCCAATATTTTTGCCATACTGTCTCCCTTCCAAATTCCATACACATGCTGACTTAAAGTCTGTACTGTCTGCATGGCAGGTACACAGCCATCTGAAGTTACATATCGATTCTGGTTTCATTAATATATCATCCGGTTCGGATCCGTCTGCATCCGGCCTTTTGCAGGATACAGGGGAATCCAGATGTACAGGATCTCATATCAGACTATCTTATACTGCATTATACTTATCTTCGTCCAAAAGCCCCTCGCTCTTTGCAACACAGATACTGGTGACAGCATCGCCTACTACGTTTAAAGAAGTAACAAGCATCTCGATCGGGCGGTTAATTGCCAGAATCAGAGAATACGCCAACAGAGCACTGTCATTTACAAAGCCCACGCCGGACAGAATCGTAAAGAGGATCACGGCGCCTGCACCCGGTGCTGCCGGAGTTCCGGCAGAAGCAATCAGCGCCAGAAGCGCGATGACGATAAGCTGCGGAAATGTTACCTCATATCCCGCACAGCCTGCGATAAATACGGTTGCGATGACCTGCATGATGGCCGTACCGTTCATATTAATCGTCATTCCAAGCGGAAGCACGAAGGATGCAATCTTAGAATCCACACCAAAGCCTTCTGTACACGTCTTCTGGTTTAACGGAAGTGTCGCTGCACTGGAAGAGGTGGAAAAACCGAATACAGCTACATTCATGATCTTTTTTACAAAAATCATGGGATTCATCTTTGCGCCGAACGCCACCACGAGCGGATATACCACCAAGAGGAACAAAAACAGCAGGATTGTCGTCACGATCACATAGGCAAAAGCCGGTTTTAAGTAGTTAATTCCATATGTAGCAAAGGTTCTTGTAAGAAGTACGAAAATAGCAAACGGACCAAACTTGGTTACAACATAATTTAAGAATACAACAACAATATCATTAACCTCTGTGATGAGCTTTTTAAGTGTGCTTGTTTTTTCCTCACCCAGTGCATTCATGCACAGTCCCACAGCTACGGCTACAAATACGATCGACAATACAGCTGTATTGCTGCTGAATGCCGATGCAATATTGGAGGGAACCACATTTAATACCACATTTAACGGGTTGGAGCCAGTAGAACCGGCGGCTCCGGAAAGTCCCTCAACCTGTGCTGTAAAAAAGCCCGCATTATATACAAGGATCCCGACTACACACGCCATTAACAATGCAAAAAAAGAACAGAGCAAAAACCATCCGATCGTTTTGAAGGAAATTCTTCCAAGTGTCCTGGTATCGGAAATCTGGCCGACTGCAAGGGCAATTGAAGTAAACACCATCGGAACAATGACGAGCTGTAAG
The DNA here is from genome assembly GCA_009917545.1 of bacterium 1XD42-76. Classification (GTDB taxonomy): domain Bacteria; phylum Bacillota; class Clostridia; order Lachnospirales; family Lachnospiraceae; genus QZDW01. The sequence goes on along the minus strand of QZDW01000001.1, from coordinate 27,990 downwards.
GAACGGATGAAGAGCTGCCCGATAATGTAAAAGATACCAAGCGCACTCTCAGCACCCTGTGCCGTGATATCCTGGAACAGGATACTGTTAATCATTGCCCAGGTGGCCTGATTGCCGGAGCTGTTCATGGACTCCCTGACAAACATAAGTGCAATACCTGCTGCAAGTCCGCATATCAGGGAAATTCCCATTTTCTTTGCCAGTGAAGTCGTGCCTGCCTTTTTATTTTCCATATTTTTTCTCCTAATCTTCGTATACTACCCTGCCTTTACAGAGCGTATATTTCACTTTTCCATAAACCTCAGTTCCAATGAACGGGGAGTTGGAAGCTCTGGAATGGAACTTCTCTCCATCCACTGTCCATCGTTCTCTCTCATCAAAGATTACGAGATCTGCCGCTCCGCCCTCCTTTATATATCCGCAGTCCAGATTGTAAAGGGCAGCAGGATTTACCGTCATCTTTTTTAAGAGCTGCGGCATAGTCATATGACCCTTCCGCACAAGATTTGTGATTCCAAGCGCCAGTGCCGTCTCAAGGCCGATCATGCCGCTTGGAGCGTCCTTCAGTTCCTTTGCTTTTTCTTCCCTGCTGTGAGGCGCGTGATCAGTCGCGATCATGTCGATCACATCTTCTTTCAGACCTGCAATCAGCCCGTAGCGGTCCTCCTCCGTACGTAAGGGCGGATTGACCCTGGCAAGCGCTCCCCTTTCGAGAACAGCCTGCTCTGTCAGGGAGATATGGGACGGTGTCACCTCTGCATATACATTTGCGCCCAGGTTTTTCATCATGCGCACGATGTCAACGGACACCCGGCTGCTTAAATGCTGCATATTGACTCTGGCTCCTGTGTGAAGTGCCAAAAGACAGTCTCTTGCTACGAGAACCTCTTCTGCAATCGCCGGAGCACCTGCCACGCCGATCTGCCTGGAAACCTCTCCCTGATTGACGCCGGCGCTTCCCATGAGCGCTGGGTCCTCCTCATGGAGGCTGATCGGTGCATTCAGCCGTCTGGCTGTCTCCATCGCTTTTAATAAAAGCCCTGCGTCCTGAATCGGGATGCCGTCATCCGTAAATCCGACAGCTCCTGCTTTTAAGAGCCCCTCCATATCCACGAGTTCCTCGCCCTTAAGCCCCTTTGTGACTGCTGCTGCCTGTAATACATGGATTGGCAGTGATTCCGCCCTCTTTAGGATATCGGAAAGCACCTCCACACAGTCCACAACCGGTTTGGTGTTTGCCATACAGACAACCGTTGTATAACCTCCGGCCGCTGCTGCGGCTGCTCCTGATATCAGATCCTCTTTATAGGTCAGTCCCGGATCACGGAAATGCACATGGACATCGACGAGTCCCGGTGCAACAATCTTGCCCTTCGCATCAATAATCCGTTCATACTCCTCCGTTTTCTGGAATTTTCCCATTCCCACGATTTTGTCGCCGTCGATCACGATATCCAGAGACTCATCCGTATCCGATCCCGGGTCGATCAAACGGCCATCCTTAATTAAAATCATGCTGTCTCTCCTTTCAGATATTCATAGATCACCCTGGCGCCGTCGCAGATGTTCACGATGGCCGCGAACTCTGTACGGTTGTGGGAAATGCCCTTAAGACACGGAATGAAAACCATTCCGCTCTCACAGATACCGGCAAATGACATGGCATCATGTCCAGCTCCGCTGAGCATCCTGCGGCTCATGATGCCGAGCCGTTTCGCGGCCTGCTCAAGACCTAACTGAACCGTATCGCTCATATCAATCGGCGGAATCTCACTGATCTTTTCGTCAAGATATTCCACGCCGCGTCTTCTGCAAATCTGCTCTGCTGATTCCCGTATATCCTTTTCCATCCTGTTTAAGCTGCTTACCTCAATTCCTCTGATGTCAACGCCGAGCTCAACCTCACCCGGGATCACGTTCAATACATTCGGATGGTTTTCCACGACTCCGACGGTTGCCACAGACTGGTAAACGGCTTCCTTTTTACCGACTCTCTCGGCCTCCAGAATGATTTCCGCAGCCGCGCAGAGGGCATCTGCGCGCATTAACATAGGCGTCGCTCCGGAATGCTCCGCCATGCCTCTTAAATACATCCTGAACCTTCTGGGCCCGGCAATCGTGCCCACAATGCCGATGGGAGTCTGACATTCCTCTAATACTTTTCCCTGTTCGATATGTAACTCCAGATACCTGCGTACACCGGAAATCCTTGATGGATGCAGGCTGTAACCTTTTCTTTTAAATACAGACTCCAGCGTTTCCCCGTCCTTTGCACAAAGTCCGCCGATGTCCTGCTTATACACCTCCTTTGTAATCAGACCACTTCCAATCGTGCAACAGCCAAAATTACTGGATTCTTCACAGCGGAAGGCCCCGACGCGGATGGGCAGCTTCAGATTGTCCTCCTTCGCCCACCTGAGAACCATAAGCCCGGCAATGATTCCGGCTACGCCGTCATAGCGGCCGCCGTTGATAACGGAATCAAGATGGGAACCAATGAGAAAATATCCATCCTCCGGAGAATTTGCTACGTAGGTGTTTCCGACCTCATCCTCATAGTTCGTACATCCCAGCTCGTGTCCAAGGCTTATAAACTCCTGGTGCATGGAGTCTTCTACCTCCGTATATCCAAGTCTGGTAACGCCTCCTGATTCTGTACTTCCAATATCATAAAAACGATTAAACAGGTTTTCACAATACTGGATATCAGAAATCCGATGTTCCATAAAAATACCCCCTCTGCTTTGTTATATTCATTATAAACGATTGCAAAGAGGGACGCTATATCCAAAAAAACAAGATATTTCCGTCAACTTTTGTTTCATTTGACAAAAAACAGATTTCCTGCAATTTTTTGGAGAAACTACCGTAAGTTGGCACGCCGATATACTGGCCTGCTTACTGTTTCCCCATCTTCATTGCCAGGACTGCCAGATAGAGCTGGAAGTTGTCCCCCGGATTTTTAAGATCCAGGCCCGTCTGCTCCTGAAGCCGGTTCAGCCGGTACTTCACTGTATTCTTATGTGTAAACATCCGTTCCGCTGTCTTGTCCAGGCTGGCCCCGCATTCATAATACACAGCCAGCGTGTTCACCAGCTCATAGCCCTGCACCGCTTTCAGGATTCCTGTAAAGACCTGTCCGCGGTCCTCTGCCAGAAGGTCCTCGAGCGCACAGAAATTACGGATCCGCTCATAAAAAAAGAGGAATTGATCCGGATACAGGATTTTTCCCACATTCATTGCCTGAAAGCAGGCCCTGTAACTGTCACGGATTCCTCCGATTCCCTTTCGCACCGGGCCCACAGCGCAGCAAAGCTTGTCTGCACCTGCTTCCCAGCGCTCCATAATCCGGCTTTCTGTGATACCATTTCTCACATGATGGCTGAGCATTTCCTGGGTTTCCCCCACCAGAAGCAGCAGATGCCCTTCCGAAAACGGGATCTTACAGCACTGCTTTACAGAAACGCTGCCGCTCAGATATTTGGAAAGTCTCTGGCATAAAAAACGCAGGGATTGTTTCTCCTGCTCTGGGGCGGAATAATCTCTGCGAAAAAATACCGTCACCGCCACGAAAAAATCCTTTCTGACATCGAGGCCAAGAAGCTGCCCGCGTTCCGTCATCATGATCTCATCACTGTAGTTCTCATAGATGATATCCTTGACATACTTGGCGAGAATCTCAGAATTGCCGCGATCTTCAAAAATCAGATTCATCACACTGACGATGATGTCGATATATGCGATATGAAAGGGAATCTCAAAAACAGGCAGCCCGCACTCGTCGGCCGTCCTCTTTACGCGCTCTGAAATACAGTCCACGTATTTTCCTGTTTTCACCGCCACACAGCAACAGGTATCCGATAATTCACGAATCAACCGGCATTGGGCTTCCTCACTCTTTCTGACGGAATAAAAACTGGTGATAAGCAAATCGTTTCCCTTGAGCCATTGCTTGATATCCGGTACTTCCATGACCGTCACATGCTCAACTTTTCTGCTATCTCCACCTGCTCCTGCCACGAGTTCAACTCCCTTTAGCGCCGGCAGCTTCATCAAATCCCTGACCTGTACCACGAAAGACTTCCTCCTGTCTCACAAATCCGACTATTACACTTGGAAGACATAATGTTTCAACCAATAATTATATACATAATCGGAAGAAAATGCAAGTATATTCCAGGATTTTTTTCAAAAACTTTATGGCGCTGAAGTGAAAACTTTATGAGCAGGTAATTTCTCTCTTCCCGCCTCAGTCAGTCCACGGCTTTGGAGCCATAATACACGCTGAGTATAAAGCGTGCCCGACGACGTGTACCATGACTTCAAAGCGGACGGATTTAACATTTTTAACTCTTCATTTTCGGTTTGAAAATCACGGATCCCAGATAGCCAAAAATGAGCGCTCCCGAGATTCCCACGGCACTGGCCGTAAAGCCTCCCTTAAAGACTCCCAATGCACCATCTTCCGACATTGCCCTCGAAATCCCTTTCCACAGTGTATTGCCAAAGCCCAGAAGCGGCACCGTAGCTCCGGCTCCCGCCCACTCGGCAAACGGCTCATAGAGGCCGAGAAAGCCCAGTACGGTACCGCTTACCACCAGAAGCACCATAATCCGTCCCGGCATGAGCTTTGTTTTGTCCATCAGAATCTGTACCAGCATACAGATGATACCTCCGACGAGAAATGCTCTTATATAATCCATTCTGTAAATTCACCTCTTTCTGTCATGTTACCTGCACAGTGCCCGCCATGTACACTGCCCGCTATCAGACTGCACTTTTCAGATCAGACTGCCCTTCCTTTTCTTCTGTCAGCCTTCCATATGCTCCAGGACGACTGCATGGGCAATACCGGGGACGCTCTGCCCTTCATTAAAGCTGACCGTGGAAAGCAGTGCTCCTGTCGGCAGAAACAGAACACGTTTCCACACACCGTCCCGGATCTTTGGCAGGATATAGCCACAGAGCACGGATGCCGAACAGCCGCATCCGCTTCCTCCGGCGTGGGTATCCTGTGTCTGCTCGTCGAAAATCTCAATCCCACAGTCCATATAGCGGCTTTCAATATCATATCCGGCTTTGAACAGGTAATCGAGCAACAGCCGTTTTCCCACCTGTCCGAGATCACCGGTAATGATCTTGTCATAATGCGTTTCATTTACCCCAAAATCCCGGAAATTCTGCACCATTGTATCAAGCGCAGCCATTGCCATCGCAGCTCCCATATTCATGGAATCCTTGAACTGCATGTCTATGATTTTTCCGGTTGTCATACCGGTTATCCTGGCGAGCGGCTTTCCGCCGCTGTTTCTTTTTGACAGAATCACAGAACCGCAGCCTGTCACAGTCCAGGTCGCCGAATAGGGCCTCTGGTTTCCGTATTCCAGAGGGAAACGGAACTGCTTTTCTGCTGAGGCGAAATGGCTGGAAGCTGTCACAATCACGTGCTCAGCAAAACCTCCATCCACCGTCATGGCGCCAAGCCCCATCGCTTCCCCCATTGTGGAGCAGGCCCCGTAAATACCAAACATAGGAAATTCAAGGTCCATACTGCCAAATGAGGTTGCAATCAGCTGTGCCAGCAGGTCGCCGCCGAAATAATAGCGGATATCTTCTTTTTTTAAGCCGCTTTTTTCGATTGCCAGCTTCGATGTTCTCGTCTGAAGCTCGCTCTCCGCCTGTTCCCATGTTTTCTGGCCCAACATAGAGTCCATCTCAATCCGGTCGAAGCATTCGCCGAGCGGCCCTTCACCTTCCTTTTTTCCTACAACAGAGGCAGCCGCCAGGATAAAGGGCGGCTCACCAAAGCAGAGGCTCGCTTTACCGCGAAGCTTTTTTAAGCCGTCCGCAGAACTGTTTTCACCGTTCATATGCCTGTTACCTCCTCAAAAATCTGCGAATATCGTTTCAACGATCTGTCCTTAGTATAAGCCGATTTCTGAAAAATAAACAGCTTTTCCCGATATACACTTATAACATGAAGCTTTCAAATTTTTTCCTTTTTTGTGATGAGATCTGGCATATTCCTCAAAGAATCAGAACCTGTAGCGCATGTTCCGCATAAGATACATCATACCGTTTGCATCAGCAATCAAACTGAAAGGAATGTCTATGTATATTGACAAAAACGGACTGAATGTTTCTTCCTCTGTTTCAGAGAATACGGATATAGCGCATATAACGGAAGCCGGCTCCCCCGGCTTTGCCCCCATTTCTCCGGATACGCCCTCCTGGGGACCGCCGTCCGGCTCTGGTGGAAACGACTCTCCCGGATATTTCCCCATTTCCCCGGATACGCCTTCCTGGGGACCGCCGTCCGGTTCTGGTGGTAATAACTCTCCCGGATATTTCCCCATCTCCCCGGATACGCCCTCCTGGGGACCGCCGTCCGGTTCTGGCGGAAACAACAATTCGGTGATTATCATTCCAGGACAGGGCGGATGTATTAACTGTGGCTCCGGTTCCTCCAATCAGAATGCCAGCGTACGGTTCCTCCATGCAGCCGTCAATCAGCCAGCGCTCACTGTGAGGCTGGGAAACCGTACGGTGATCAACAATATGCAGTTTGGCAACTATACCCCCTATTATCTGGAAAACAGCAGCCAGAGCACATTGGTGACGGTTACGAATTCTCAGACCGGGCGTACCCTGTTCCAGAGATATATCAATTTCTCCGGACAGAACACTTACACGGTATCCATCATCAATGACGGTTCCGGTATTACCCTGTTTACCCTTACGGACAGTCCCTGCAACTATCGGAATTCTGCCTGCCTGCGTGCCGTCAATCTGTCACCTAACAGTGGGGCTGTGGATATTTTCCTCTCCGGATACGGGCGTCTCTTCCAGAATGTCGGCCGTCTCGACGTCACAGGCTACAGCTCTGTCCGTCAGGGAACCTACCAGTTTTCCGTATCTGAGGCACTACCCTGCTCAAACGGAAGTTCCATTATCATAGGCAGCTCCTACGTGGAATGCAATAATACGCGTATCGTTATCATGGATTCCAAAACGCTCAATGTGATGAATGGTGTGACATATACACTGTATGTCATCGGCCTTGCCTATCAGTTCCCGTCCTTACAGCTTCTGCCGTTAGAAAGTGATCTCATCTATTAGGCCCTTTTGACCTGTGAAGGACGATCCGGGGTGCCGCAATGGTCTGGCTTGCGGCGCCCCGGATTTTGTTTCGTATAAAACGGATTCTGTTTTTACCTAAACTATATCTTGTGACAGGCTGCCATATGTCCGGGACCGATTTCCCTGAACGCAGGCTCTTCTTTCTTACATCTGTCCTCTGCATAGGGGCACCTGGTGTGGAAGCGGCAGCCTAGAGGAATATGTGCAGCTCCCGGCACCTCTCCCTTTAAAAGGATCCGTTGTCCCGTTTCCCGTCCGGACAGAATCGGCACAGCAGATAACAGTGCCTGCGTATACGGATGAGCCGGATGAGAGAACAATTCATCTGTCTCTGCCATCTCGACAATCTTCCCCAGATACATTACTGCCACCCGGTCGCTGATATGCTGAACGACATTAAGGGCATGGGAAATAAACAGGTAGGTCATCTGGTAGGTACTTTTTAAATCCATCAAAAGATTAATAATCTGGGACTGGATGGAAACATCCAGAGCTGATACGGCTTCATCGCAGACGATGAATTCCGGCGTCAGGGCAAGGGCCCTCGCGATGGCAATTCTCTGCCTCTGTCCTCCGGAGAACTCGTGTGGGTATCGGGAGGCATACATAGGGCTTAATCCAACCTGCTGCAAAAGCTCTCCTGTCTTTTCAGCCGCCTCACTTTTGGAATGGCCGCACTTTATCGTCAACACTTCGCTGAGGAGACTTTTGACGGTCTGTCGTGGATTTAGCGAGGAATAGGGATCCTGGAAAATAATCTGCAAGTCTTTTCTCATCGTGCGAAAGTCTGATGTACTCTTGTCCAGAAGATTTTGCCCCTGATAGAGGATCTCTCCGCCTGTGGGGGTATTTAAACGCAGTATGGCCCGGCCTGTGGTCGTCTTTCCGCATCCCGATTCGCCGACCAGCCCCAGAGTCTCGCATTTTTTAATGGAAAAGGAGATGTGATCCACAGCACGTACATATCCGGTCGTCCTCTGCAGAATCCCTTTTTTGATGGGAAAACGAACTTCCAGATCTTGAATCTCCAGCAAATTTTCCTGCGTCATGCTCCTGCCACCTCCTTTTTAAAGCAGCTTACCATCCTGCCTCCGGTCTTTATCTGCTTCGGCTCTTCTCTTTTACATCGTTCGTCGGCATACGGGCATCTCGGGTAGAACCGGCAGCCCGGGGGGAAATTAAGCGGATTGGGAACCGCTCCCTCAATCGTTTCCAGACGCCCGCCCCGTTTTACCTTAATCCCTGGAATGGACATGATTAACATTTTCGTGTAAGGATGCCAGGGATCTTCAAACACATCTTTTATGCTGCCCTGCTCCACGATCTTTCCTGCATACATGACAGACACTTCATCGGCCAGCTGGGAGACAACGCCAAAATCATGTGTAATCAGGAGAATTGACATCTGCATCTCCTTCTGAATGCGTTTTAACAGCTCAATGATCTGCGCTTGTATCGTGACATCCAGAGCTGTCGTGGGCTCGTCTGCAATCAAAAGCTTCGGATTGCTGGCCAGTGCAATGGCAATCATCACCCTCTGTCTGAGGCCTCCGGAAAGCTGATGGGGAAACACTCTGAGCCTCTCCTCCGGTTCCGGAATCCCGACCCGCGTCAATATATCAACTGCTCTTTCATGGATCTCTGCACCGGAAAGCCCCGGCTCATGGAGCTTAATCATCTCCTCAATCTGTCTTTTGATCCGGTAAACCGGATTCAGGGACGTCATTGGCTCCTGAAAGATAACGGAAATATCCTTCCCCCGGATTCCTCTTGCCTGCTCTTTCGTATAATCTTTTGTTTCCTTCCCGTCAATGATGATTTTGTCTGCAGACACTTTTGCTGTGGGTGCCAGAAGCCGGATTAAGGACAACGAGGTCTGTGTCTTTCCACAGCCCGATTCACCCACCAGGGCCATCGTTTTTCCGCGTTCGATGGCGAACGATACGCCGTCTACCGATTTCACGATTCCCTCCGGCGTGTGAAAATGCGTCCTGAGGTTTTCTACATCAATAATAAAATCATTTCCCATAAGCTCTCTCCTTTACACCCGAAGACGTGGGTCGAAGGCGTCCCGCAGCCCGTCGCCAATCCAGTTCACCGCAAGTACCGTGAGAGAAATCGCAATTCCGGGGATAGTCGTCAGCCAGGACGCCGTCTGAAGATAATTCCGTCCCTGATTCAGCATAACCCCCCAGTCAGGAAGCGAAGCGTCCACACCAAGTCCGAGAAAGTTTAAGCTGGCTGCCGAGAGAATCGCACTTCCCACTGCCAGCGTAAGCTGTACAATGATCGGCCCCATGCAGTTGGGTAGAATGTGGTTAAACATAATTCTGGCATCTCCAAAGCCTGCTGTATTAGCGGCCTCCACATATTCCTGCGTCCTGATGCTTAAGACCTGCCCTCTCGTCAGCCGGGCAAACCGCGGCCAGCTCACGATCGCCAGGGCGATTACAATATTTTTCTGACTGGAACCGAGTGCGGCCATGATCGCAATCGCGATAATCAGAAACGGGAAGGACATCATAATATCCGTAAACCGCATAATGAGATTGTCAATCCATCCGCCGAAGTATCCGCTGACACACCCCAGTGTCACACCGATGACCGCGGACACAACAGCTACCGACACACCCGTCAGGACAGAGGTCCTTCCACCGTAAAGGAGCCTGGAAAAGATATCCCTTCCGTAATCATCCGTCCCCAGAATATGTCCGGGAGAACCCGGAGGAAGCAGCATATCCATAAGAACCATATCCTTTACCGGGTCATATTGGGTAAACAGGGGCGCTGCGGCGCAAAGAAACATGATAATACCCAGAATCATGGCCCCTAAAAGGGCAATCTTGTTTTTCATGAACCGTCTTCCTACATCAGACCAGTAGGATTTTGCCGGAACCATTGAAAAATCATCCGTCTGCATTCCGTTTTCCTTTTTCAATTCAGGCACCCCCTTTAGTTTAAGCGAATCTTCGGATTCAGCCACGCATAGATAATATCCACGATGAGATTAATCAGCAGGAAAATCGCACACAAAATCAGTGTATTCCCCTGGATCATGGGATAGTCTCTCCGGGAAATCGAATTCATAGCCAAACGGCCGACTCCCGGCCAGGAAAAGATCGTCTCTGTCACAACCGCTCCGCCAAGAAGCGCCCCGATCTCACTTCCCAGAACCGTTACGACCGGAATCATGGCATTTTTAAAGGCGTGGCGGGCAATAACTGCTTTGTCTTTAAATCCCTTACTTTGTGCAAAGCGGATGTAGTCCTGGTTCAGCACCTCCAGCATACTCGAGCGTATCATTCTTGTCTGAGTCGCTGCAAGGCCAAGGCCAAGGGAAACGGCAGGAAGGCAGAGGTGAGAAAAAAACGCTCCGATTCCATCCCGGTCAATATAGGCGATCCCCTGACTTGGAAACAGCTTTAATCGCAGGGAAAAGTAAATAATCAACACTAGTCCAAACCAGAACTTGGGGAGAGAGACTCCAATGGTCGCTAAAAAAGTAGCAAGCGAATCCCATATGCTGTTGTGCTTTACTGCCGCCAGGATCCCCAGCGGTACGGCAATCAGGATTCCCACGAGTACTGCCGAGACGGTCAGAATCAAGGTTGCCGGCATCCGCATCATAACAGTCTGAAATACATTTTCCCCTGTAATATAGGAAGTTCCCAAATCTCCTCTGCATGCGCCGAGAAGAAAGTCGACATATCGCTCCAGAAACGGCTTGTCCAACCCAAGTTCCTTCTGTACTGCCTCATACTGTTCCTGCGATACGCTCTGAGTGTCTCCGGAGCCCAGCATGAGGAGAACAGGATCGCCCGGAGTCAGGTACAAAAGGCTGAATATCATGAAGGAAATAATCAGAAGAGTCGGAATTGCCATCAGAATCCGTTTTAAGATATAATTCCACATATGCATCCCTCCCTGGAAAAAGAGCAGGGACCGTAGGAAGCCGGCCCCTGCAGCTCGTATATAGTGGCGCGCTCTTGTAGGCGCATGAAGGTTTACTATGAAAGCCTGCCGCCGACAGGCGGCATAAATTCAGGTATGCCAAATGCGCCCGAATTCCTCTCATTCATGGTAGCACTTCACTTATGGGCGCATGAAGGTTACTCAGAAATTCCCACATTTCGGTAGCCATTACATAATGAATACCACAGTGTAGGCGCTTTAGCAAAATCTGTTACCTTTTTGTTCATGCCGATCTGTACATATTCAAAATATCCAAACATATGCACGCTGTCTTTAATTGTCATATTGGAAGCTTCCAAAAGGAGTTTTCCACGTTCCTCCTGGTCTATGGTGACAGCTGCCTTCTCAATCAGGGCGTCGCATTCCTCGTTATCGTAAAAGACACGATGAGAATTACTCTGACTCAGCGTAGTGTGGAACAGCATTTCCATACCATTTAACGAGCTTCCGCCGCCCATGACGAACATCTGTGTGTCTCCGGCCTTGATATCAGTGAGAAGCGTCGCCCATTCCGTCGGCTGCGCCACACAGTCGATACCGATCTGCTTTAACTGTGTGGAGATAATCGTTCCCAACTTGACCCGGTTATTATCGTTATTCGGCGTTTTCAGAATGAACTGAAATTTTTTACCGTCCTTTTCATAGATGCCATCACTTCCGGGCTTCCATCCTTTACTCTCCAGAATCGCTTTCGCGCCGTCCGGGTCATAGGAAGGGGATTCTGCCTTCCAGGCAGCCTCATCTGCACCAGGGAGTTCAAGCGGAATCGGGCCATATGCACGGATTGCCAATTTGGTCCCGGAATTATTCCGGAAAGTCGCGGCAACCGCGGCATCCATATCAACAGCCATTGCCAGGGCCCGGCGGATTTCCGGATCAGTAAAAAGTTCGTCCTTGCAGTTAAAGCCTGCGTACCGATACCAGCCAAGTGTATTGGGAACCAATTCAAGCTGATCGTTGGACGCTATTGCATCAATATCTGTCGATAAGACCTGCGGGGTAATGTCAATCTCCCCGTTTTGGAGGGCAATCGCCGCTACCGATTTATCCGGGATGATCTTAAAGATTACCTGATCAAGCTCCGGCGTAACATAGTAATCTCCATTTTTTTCAAGCACAACCTGATCGTCTGTCTGGTAGGATACAAACTTGAACGCACCAGAACCTACCGGCTGTGCATTCAGATCAAATCCTTCATCAATCGCCTTTTTGGGGAAAATCATCACACGGGAAAGAGTAAACAGGAACAGGGCCTTTGGCTCTTCAGTATGAAAGCGCAGCGTGTGTTCATCCAGTACCTCCACGGAGGTAATAAGGCTGCTCAGATTGGTCTGCTGTTTGGAACCATTCGCAGGATCCATCGTCCAGTCCATGACAAACTTTACATCCGCTGCTGTTACCGGCACCTTCTCATCACCAAACAGATCATTTCCCGTCTGCCAGTATGCATTGTCTCTGATTTTAACATCCCAAGTGCAGTCGTCCGGATTTGTATAGCTCTCCGCAAGCCCCGGAATACAGGTGTTGGCATCGTATTCAAAGAGGCACTCATAAATATTGCTGATGACATAGCGGTCTCCGTCAGAGGTGAACTGCCAGGGCAGAAAAGTATCAAGCGTGTAGGGAGTCCCTATGGTAAGAACCTTTTCTCCTGCTGTCTGTGCGGGCTGTGCAGCACTGCCTTCCGCTGTTGTTTCCTTCTGTGAAATTTCTGCGGCTGTCGTCTGCGGCTGTGTGGCTTTGGGCGCTTCTTCTTTAGGCGCACATGCGGTCATGAGGCATGACATGGCCAGAATCACTGCAAATAATCGTTTTTTCATACATATACCTCCTCGTATTTTTCATGTACATCACTTTTTATATAAATCCCCTCTATCATAGTCCCCTGACAGAGTGTAAGATTATCAAGTGGATTTCCGTCAAATACTGCCAGATCTGCGTCCTTTCCCGGCTCGATGGTTCCGATTCTCTTTTCCAGCCCCAGGACTCTGGCCGGATAAATCGTCAGCCCCTTTAATGCCTCCTCTTCGGAAAGGCCCCTTCTGACACAGAGCCCTGCTTCCATCGGAAGCCATGCTGTATTCCCGGCCGTATCCGCTGTCAGGCATACCGGAATCCCTGCCTCTGAAAGAATCCCCGGGGTCTCCATGCGGATATCCCACACTTCCTGCTTTAACGGCCCCAGGCGAAGTGGCCCGATGACACAGCGGCATTTCTTTTCTGCCAGCACATCTTTTATCTTGTAACCTTCCGTACAGTGCTCCAAGACATAGTCCAGACCGAATTCCTCTGAAATGCGGATCGCTGTCATGATATCATCCGCACGGTGACAATGAATACGGACCCTCTGTTCTCCCCGCACTGCAGGCACCAGCGCGTCAAGCTTAAAGTCAGGCCCGGGCCTTTTCTTTGGATCCTTTTCTGCCTCCCTTAACTGATCGGAATAACACTTTGCCTCATACAGCGCCTTTCGAATCAGCGCTGCCGTCCCCATTCTCGTCCAGGGCGCCAGCTTTCTCCCGCCATAAAACCGTTTCGGATTTTCTCCCAGAGCAAATTTCATCATTTCCGTTCCTGGAATGTACATTTCCTCCACCGTAGATCCACGAAGCTTCAATGCGAACCCCTGACCGCCAATACAATTGGCGGAGCCCGGACCAGTATAGACTGTCGTAAACCCTGCGCGCCGCACTCTGGGAATCGCCGGATCCTGGGGATTGAATGCGTCCAGAGCATGAATCTGAGGAGTAATCGGATCCGAGCCCTCATTCACATCCAAAAGCGTACCGGGATTCGTCGTGATATCCTGATGAACAGATAAATGCGTGTGACAGTCAATCAGTCCCGGCATTACATAGGAATCCCCCAGATCCAGGACATTTGCCTCCGGCGGAACAGATAAATCGTTTCCTACATTGACGATTTTCCCCTCATCAATAAGAATCATGCCGTTTTTAAGGATTCCTTTGGCAATGGTATGGATAGTTTTGGCTTTCACTGCTATCATAAGATTCCTCCATTCCTTTGATATACGATTTCCCCGTCTATGATTGTCATCTGGCACAGGGTAAGACTGCTGAGCGGATTCCCGTCAAAGATGGCGAGGTCGGCGTCCTTTCCCGCCTCAACAGAACCGATCCGGTGGCTTAATTTCAGCACTTCTGCCGGATAAATTGTCAGTCCCTTCATCACGTTCTCTTCGGAAAGGCCTCTTCTTGTCAGAAGTCCTGCTTCAATTGGAAGCCATGCGGTCCCTCCTGAAGTATCGGCCGTAAGGCAGACCTTAATCCCTGCTTCTGTAAGAATTCCCGGCGTCTCTAACTTAAGTCCCCACACCTCTTGCTTTACCGGGTCTAACAACAGCGGACCGACGACGCAGTAGAGGTCATTTTCTGCAATCCGGTCTTTTACCAGATACCCCTCTGTCGCATGCTCCAGAGTAAAATCCAGATGATATTCGTTCCCGATTCGAATTGCTGTCATGATATCATCCGCACGGTGGCAGTGAATACGGACTCTCTGCTCTCCACGCACTACAGGCACCAACGCATCAAGCTTAAAATCTGGTTTGGGCTCAGATTCCGGATCCTCTTTTGCTCTTTCAAGCTGCTCTGAATAATGTTTCGCCTGATAGAGCGCCTCCCTTAAAATGGCGGCTGTTCCCATTCGTGTCCACGGGGCCTTCTTGCTCTCCAGTCCGTAAAAACGCTTGGGATTCTCCCCCAGAGCAAATTTCATTGCTTCTGTCCCCGGAATCACCATCTCCTCCGCTGTGTGCCCTCGTAACTTCATGGCGATTCCCGTTCCGCCAATCACGTTGGCAGAACCCGGGCCTGTATATATGGTCGTGAATCCAGCAGCCCTGGTCATTTCGATTGCCGGGTCCTGCGGGTAAATGGCATCAAGCGCTCTCACATATGGAGTGACTGGGTCGGAGCCTTCGTTTCCATCTACCTGCAGCCCCGGCATGGTCCTTGGCTCCCCAAAGGTAGAAATATGGGTATGGCAGTCGATCAGTCCCGGTGTAACGACACCGCCGTGCGCGTCGATGATTTCACAGTATTCCGGGAGGGAATGCCTTTTCCCGGCTTCCTTCACCTTCCCGTCCTCAATGAGTACCATACCGTCCTGTATCACGCCATGTGTAATCGTCATGATTGTTCCATTAATGATTGCCCTCATGGGAACTCCTCCTTATAAACGACTTTTTCCGACTTTTCATGATATTATTGACTGAAATTTCTGTATGCAATCTCAAAATAGCATATTCTTTTTGTATATACAAGAAAATTTGCGTTATTTTCTCTCGATATTTTCTAATATTTTGCAGTTTATGCATTTTGGGTTGAAAAACGCCCAAAAATGTTTTATTATATTTAAAATTCACCCAAATAAAAGAAGGACGTACTACAATGAAGCCAAAGATTCTTTTTGTTTATATGGATATTTCAGCAAAATTAGGGATTCTTCCCTATTTATCTTCTGTTTTTTCCTCCTGTCTGGAATTCGACAGTGTTTTTGTCGATCAGATCGACCTTTCTTCTGTCTGCCAATATCAGCTGATTCTTTCTTCCTCCGCGTTCTGTCAATCGCGTATCTCAGACACCATAGAGCCCTATGGAATCCCTATGTATTCGTGCAGGCGGGAGCTCAATTTTACCTATCTCCATAAGATGCTGGAAATTCCCGCCCTGTCCAAAGTGTGCATCGTCAGCGATCAGAAAAGGAATTGTGAAGCGGTCCTCACTTCCCTGATGAAACTCGGTTTTACTCAGTACACCTACACCATCTATTACCCGGGCTGTCAGCCTCCGGATGCCTCATTCCTGCATGCAGTCACTCCCGGGGAGGCAAGATATGTCCCCTCCACGATCCGCAATGTGGTCGATATCGGCAACCGCAATGTTGACATGGCGACCCTGTGTTACCTGATTAAATTTTTTGAACTGCCGGAAACGATCCTGAATCTGGTATCAGAGAACTACGCGACTTATCTCGGAAACTTTATCCGCCATATCAATTTTCAGTCAGAGGATGTCCAGCGTTTTTTTATTATCCGGGATAAACTGCTCGATACGATGAAGCTGGGAATGTGTGTGACAGACAGCGAGGGCAGGATTCAGATGGTCAATCAGGCTTTCTGCAGATTTTTATGTATTTCGCGTAGTCTGGTAAAGAATCAGCCTCTCACTGGTATTTTAGAGTCCCTTACCCCTGATCTTTCGTTCAGACAGCTCCTTGAGAGTGGGACGATTGACCTGAAGGGGCCAAAGGGGGAGTCGCTTTGTTTCTTCTATGCTGGTTCCTTTGAATCTGCCAGACGAAGCACATTATTTTTATTTTTGCTGGACGGCATCTCTTCCCGGGCATTAACCGCTTCCGCAGTCTGGGAACTGGATGAAATGATAAAAGGGAGCCGGGTTCCGTATTCCAGAGACAGTAACCTTGCTCATCTGGTTTCCCAATGTAAGAGAATCAACTATGTATTCCAGACTGCAAAAGCTTATGCAAAATCCGGCTTTCCCGTTATGCTCATCGGAGAATCCGGCCTTGCCCAGCCTCAGCTGGCCCGCTTCATTCATCTGAATTCGCCTAATGCTGAGCGGCCTTTTTATTATATTGATGCAGGTCATCCGTTCTCCTCTCAGAGTGCAGGAAACCATGTTTCGACCATCTCATCTTATGAAGAACTTGAGGCTCTCATCCTTGAAGGAGAATCGTGTACTTTGTTCTTAAACCATCTGGAACGCGCGTCTGCCGGATTCCAGAAGTTTCTCTCCGCCGTCCTGGAGAGAAAAAACAGCAGAAGCTTTTTTGCCGCCGATGAAAACCAGGGCGTCAGATTTGTATGCTCGTTTCATGGTGATATCCAGAGCCCCGCTATAGCAGAAACATTTCTCTCTGAGCTCTTTTTTCAGCTTGGCACACTGACCGTCAGGCTCCCCTCAATCCGCGAAATGAAGGAATACCTTCCGGCACTCTATCGTTATATGTTCAGCGAACTGTTTCTTTGCAGCTCACAAAACCCGGAAACGATGTTTACCGGGCAGCTAATGGACTTTCTTTTGAATTATGATTATCCTGGGAATTTAAAAGAATTAGAGAATTTGTGTCGATATTTCTACTATATGTTTCATGGAAAAAAGTTGACTCTGGCTCAGCTTCCCTCCTATATTTCCTGCATACCGGGCCAGAAACCGGCGCTCTCCTCCATTGAACGGGAAGTCCTGGAAACCATCCGTCTGAATCCTCACTGCGGCAGAAATAAAATTCATGTTCTGCTCTCAGCCGGGGGAACAGAGCTTACACCGCACCAGATACGGAATCTCCTTGCTGATTTATCAGAGAATGCGTATATCCGAATTTTAAAAACCAAACAAGGCTGTGAGATCACGGAACTCGGCGAATACATGCTTGCCTGTAGTGATGGCTGAATGATTCAGAAGGAAGATGTTAAGGAAACGTATTGGTAACATACAGGGGCCTGGCAGGATATGGTCGATCATTTTAATCATGATCCTATCCTGCCAGGTATAAACCTCTATTTTATAATTTCCCAATACCCGCTTTGGGGAGAGCCGTGACGAACCAGCATGCCCTGTTCCTTTAGCTTTTTCATATTGGCTTCAATATTCCGGCTGGAAATTCCCAGCTCCTTCCCTAACTTTTTAGCAGAAAGACGGGCGTCCAGTGACAGCAGCTCTAAAATCTTTTCTTGCATATGATTCAGATCTCTTCAGAGATATCTTTGATATTCCTCCGATGTTTTTCCGGTATCTCTCTGGTATTTCTACAATATATCTCTGGCGCCCCTCTGATATATTTCCAGTCCTCTTCTGATTTGCTGACGTAATTTTTAGCAATATCCAACAGCTGGTTTCGATATAAATTTACCCTGAACATATTATCAAAAACCTGAAATTGAGGAACCGGAAGTCTGTGCTTATCTGCTGATTCCATAATTCTCCGTATCCCTGTCCCCCAGGCTGCGAGAAGTCATCCGCCTGAGCTTTTTCGTTCAGGAATACATAAAGCATACCGCCTTCCTGGTAAATGTGATTTTCAATATACCTGTCCTTTAAAGGCGGCAGAATCCCGCATGGTCCGCAACTATCTGAAAATTAACAATTCTTGTTTTCTGGTTCATGCCATGATCTGCCGTAATGTAAATCTGCCTCTGCGGTTCCAGTGCTGCTATCTTTTCAATGTAAGAATCGAGAGCTCTGATTTGTGCGGCTGCTTCCTTTGTTCCCGGCGCAAAATGGTGGAAAATATAGTCATTGGTTGTACAATATAACAGATCCGGGCTGTCCTTTTTGATACAGCAGTAAGCGGCCCGGATAATCCATTCACTGGCTTCTATGCTGTCAATGGCAGGCGGCGGTTCCAGACCATACTGTCTCAGCAGCACTTCGTCCGGAGACTGTGCGCTGATTCCGATTGTAACACCGTCTCCATATACGCCCAGTACCTTGCCTTTTACGGTGAAAAGAGCCGTAGTTCCGCCTCGTTCCTGATACTGCTACAAAATCGTTTTGGCCTTCATATATCCGCGTTCCTCGATAAAGCCCTCATTCTTTGTGACAGGGTCGTAGAAATAATTGCCGGTGATTCTCGTATCCTGCGGCCATTTTCCAGACAGAATACAGGCGTGGTTCACATTCGTTACGGAAGGCATTGCACACTGCACTGTTTTGGCAAATCCTCTCTCTTTCGCGATCCGGAATATGTTTGGCGCAGTCTCTTCTGTTAAATAATCCGGCTTACAGCCGTCAATCACCAGTATCATTGCCTTTTTCATAAATCACTGCCCCCTTTTTCATGTCTTCTGCCATCTCTTCCAGCAAAAGCTCCTGATACCCTGCTTTCTTATACCGGACAATCTGTCCGGCTGTTTTCTTAAGTTCCGGATGGGTGATATTGTGAAGGATTCCAAGACGCCGTTCGGATATCGTTTCTTCTGACATAGCCTTCCCATAATCGGTTTCACTCATCCGCCAAATACAGACGCGCTCGGGAAAGCAGCGCCAGATGCGTTCTGCGATATCAAGTCCCTCCGGATCCAGATCTCCGGAATAATAAAAGGAATGGCCTGACTCGGAAAGGAGCTTAAGGAGTTTGTAGGCAGCAGTCCTTGGCTGTCCGGAAGTACATAAAAGCGCTGCCGGATACTCGAAGAGCTGCCCGCAAAGCTCACTGAATACCATCTCATTTTCCACGATATAGATCTCTTTCGTCCCCCCGCTGGCAGCACGGACTTGATTCAGGTTGGCCAGGGAAATCACGCAGGGTTCCCTCCTCTGCCAGTATCCCTCATAAGCCGGGTGCAGCCCCGTATCGGTCAGCAGATGGATCCCGTAGGCAGCCACGGTACTTGAAAGTTCGTCGATCACAATGCCGTTTTTCTCGTACAATTCTTTCCACGCTCTGGCATTCAGTGGAAAATCACTGTTATCGCGGCGGCATAAGGCATAGGATAAAAGAGTGCCAGCTGTATTTTGGCGGTCCAGCGCATGCGGGTTTCCTGTCACCTTTGCCGCCAGAACAGCCAGACGGATTCCGGGTGGATATAGCCCGTATCCCCTTCCCGACTCCTGTCTGCACAGTGCAAGACAGCGGCATGCTGAAAGCACCATCCTGCACGCTGATTCCTCGGATTTGCGGTATTCCTTCATCACTGCAGCATAGCCGCAGCGTTTTGTATCCCGCATTTCCTGTATCCAGGCGGACGCTTCTGTTCCCTCTGATTCAGTCTCTGCCGCTCCTCCTTTCCCTGTCCCGGACTTTTTTGCCTCTTCTGACAGGGTATCCCAGAATGCCTGTTCCCTGCTTTTTGCAGCCTGCCTTTTTTCCTGACTGCCAGTAAGCGGTTCCCCGAAATATGCCTCCAAAAGCTCCTTTAAAGGAATTGCACCATAGCGGGTCTCACTGACCGCCTGTTCAAATTCCGGCAGGGAAAAGACGATTTGGCCCTCCGGCGGGGAAATCCCCAGAAATCGTTCCAGGGCTTTCTTCTCCTTTAGCGAAGCGGAATCCAGAACCACCTTTCCCGCTGTCCGGCCCAGGCTTTCCCATTTTTTCCGCATCGCGGTAAAAATACGTTCATACTCCGGCCGGCTCTTAAAATACGCCGCACATTCTTCTTTATTGTTCATCCAGCACTCTCTCATGTCCGTTCCATGTATAGTGAATTACCGTTACAGTCTTTGCATCAGCCGGGCGGTACAGCTCCGATATCCTGAGTGCAGGAACTGTCTCATAACAGCCCCAGATCGCCTGAGAATTCATAATGTAATCAAAATCCAGCGTTTCCACAAGCTGGAACATACTGCTGATATTTTTATCATCCACTCCGGCAAACGCCTCGTCAAGCGCCATCATTCTCGGAAAATCTGTTTTTGACGATTTCTGATACTGTGCATTCACCGCGGCAAATAATGGCACATAGATCGCCATCGCCTTTTCGCCGCCGCTGAATTTGTTGAAAGCAGCATTTGTCAAAGGCTTCCGTCCTTCCTGATTGCGGTAATAAAACATCTGGAACTCGAACCACTTGCGGTAGTCAAGGGCGTCACGCACCATGTCAATGTAATTGACCGAGCCTCCTTCCTCCGCTAACCGCTGTTTCTCCTTCTGAATCTTACTCCGAAAATGCCTGGCTACCCGCTCTATGTCCTCGGAGGTCAGAAGGCTCTGATCTCTGCGCAAAAGCTTTTCCAGCTCCAGCGTATCAATTTCCTGCTCATTCTGCGCCGTTCTTGCCTTCCATTCCAGGGAAAAGCTCAGGCCCATCGAGGTATCCATCTGCTTCATCAACACTGACATCGTATGGATCCATTGCCGGCTTTCCTCAATCCTCTCCGTCAGCTGCTGGCTCAGAGTACGTGATAAGATATCCACAAAGATCTCTCTGTCTTTTTCCAGAATCAAAAGCTCTGTTACCTCGATGGAATTTTTAAGAAGCTGGCAGAACTGGGGAAAATACACCTTCTGCCCATTCCAGATTGAAAAAAGCTGCTGCCTTTTGCGCAATGCCAGTCCGTCCGAAGCCCCGTCTGCAAAGCAGTCCTCCATCGAAGTACCGTAGCCCAGAAGATTGCCGCTGTATTTGTGATAGACCTGATAGAGCGAATCCACCAGAGCGCCTGCCTCCCGGTTCCTGTCGCCTTCTCTCAGACACCCCCACGCCTCCCCGGCACATTCCTTCAGAGTCTTTGTCCCCCGCTCAACGACGAGCCCCAGTCCCAGCTCTTCCTCAAAATAACCGCGCAGGTTCGTCTCCTGGATGATTTCCAGGGCCAGATCCGCTTTTTTCTTTTCTATCTTCTCTGCTGTCTGTTCCTTCCGGGTTCCAATCACGGCCAGGCGTTCCCGAACCTCTTGGAGCCTCTCCTCCAGTCCGGCTTTTTCCGTCCGCAGGTCAGTAAGCCGCTTCGCAAGCTCCCTGTTTTCCGGACGGTTCAGGAATTCCTCCGTCCGACAGATCGTAGCGATACAAATCTCCAGAGCCTTTTTGTTCTTTTGGACCTCTCCGATTGCTGTATCCTGGTTCTCCTCATACTGTTCGCACTTCTCCCGCTCACTCTCTATGAGCTCCTTTTCATGGTTTAAGCTGTGTAGTCTGGAGCACACATCCGTCCAGAGATCCAGATATTCCCCGGCCGCCTCCTCTGCCTCCTGATACGCCTCGAGCGTTCTGGCATAAGGAAGCTCTTTTCCCATGCGAATCACCTTTTGGAGACATTGTTCCTTCTTACCTCTCAGGGAGTCCTCTATCTGTCTGGCCTTTTCCAGAGCTTCGTTTTCCCTTTCCAGATGCCACTGACAATTCCGTTTCCTGTCCAGAACGCCGTTTAATTCTTCTCCGTCAGGAATACATGCCAGCTCCCGCTCCAGCGTTTCCATACGGCCTGAAAGGATGGAAATCTCTTCCTGCACCTTCCCTTCCTGTTCCCCCAGGAGCTCAATCTCTCTCAATAGCACAGTAATCTGGCTCTCCAGCCTTCGTTTTCTCGTCATGAATCCTATGAGAGACGCGTCCTCTTTCCCGAGGCTGCGCCCCTCTAAGATGCCATTTTTAAAGAATCCGTTCTCATACAGAACCAGCCCGGTCCCGTCGCTGGAGATTGCCCTCAAAACAGCCCCGGTCTCCTCTTTGAGTTCAGGTGAAAGGTCGGCGCTGGGAAGCAGCTTTTCAAACGGTCTGCCATTCTCTGCTTCTGTCGTACAAAGCATGAGATCTGCATACTCCGGAAATTCGGTCTGCACCCGCTTCCAGTCGCGGTGCGCCACGATTAGCGCATCGAGCACTCCCGCCTCCTTAAGCTGTCCTTCCAGAAGGTTTCTCCCATTCTCAGAAAGATCAGGGGCGAATTCCACTGCCTGATAAAAAGGCGTCCAGGAAATCCCGGCTTTGGTGAGCTGTTCTCGGGATCGGATCCGCTCCTCTGAACGCTTTGGCTCCCAGTCCTTTTGCATTCTCAGGGCCTTTAATTCCTCCTGTTTCTCCCGTTTTCCGGTAAAAAGCTGTTTCTGCTCCTGTTGTTTCTCATTCTGTAATCTTTGAAGTTCCTTTCGTCTGTCTGAGGCGCACTGATCCCATTTCCTGCGGATGGCCGACTCATCTCCGATACTCTGATAAGCCAGAACTGCTGTCTCGATTTCCTCTAAAAGCGTCCGTTCCGGAAGAAGCTCCTGATTCCTTGAAGGCAGCGCATAGCATGCCTCAATCCAGGCGTCCCTGGCCTGCTCCTCGCACTCGGAAAGTGTTTCCAGCTCCGCCTCACGTCTTACCGTCTGCGCCAGACAGCAGGCGCTCTCCGCTGCCGCCATATCATACTGGCGTTCCAGCTCCTGCTGTTCCTTTAAGACACTGACTCCCTGTGTCAGCTTCTGCTTCCATTCCCTGATTTCTCTGGAAATTTCATCAAACCCTGTAGCCTCTTCCTGTTTTATCTTCTGTTCCACACGTCCATGCAGGGTAAACTGTAAGATCTCCTGCTGCTCACAAAGCGCTTCTCTGTATCCTGCGGCCTCGCTGCGGCAGTACTCCGCCGCGCTCTCATGCTCCCTTCTCCTGCGGTCCGTTTCTGCCAAATGCTCCCTGCTTTCCTCTGCTTTCCTCTCCCAGTACGTTTTTTCTTTCTGAAGCTTTTTTTCCTCGTCCTTCTTTTCCTGAAGCCGCCTTGTCGCGGTGGTCAGATCGGTTTCTTCTAAGCTGTCAAGTTCGGCGTCCACCATAAGTTTCCTCTGGGATGCCTGCTCAAACACCTCCCGTTTCTCCTTCTCCTCGTTCTCAAAGCTGAGAGCGTCTTTCTCAAGGGCATCCAGTTCCCCCTTTAAGTTTTCCGCCCGCTCATTCGAATCCAGATAGGCTCTGGCCTTCCGCCCCAGCATGAACTGGTTGTAACGTATGTATTCCTTCTGAATTACCTGTGCATCCTTATAGGCTGCTTTCTGATGTTCGAGGCTGTTCTGGATCGCATCCATCTGTTCCATCGCATCCACCATCGCCCGGAGCTCCTCGTCTGTCAGCGTCTGCAGGGATTCATTTAAAATTCCGTACACTTTTAGCGGTTTAAACTCCTTGGAGAGCTTCGGTGCACGTACCTGAATCAAAAGGCGGATAAACTGCTCATACTGCTCCATCCTGCGGAAGCCGAAGATATACCTGTTTACCATCGCCTTATACTCTCCGGGGGCATCTGTAAAAGGCACTTCCGGTCCAAGAATCTTCTTCAAATCCTGCTTGGAATAAGGAAATTTGGAGCTCCCCACCTCTTTATAGAGATTGACATCATAGCCAATCCGTCTCCCGTCCGTCAGGACGAACCCCCAGAACGTCATAGGGGCTCCCTGCTTAGCCCTCTGTCCGATGCCGATCGTCCGGTACTGCCCGCTTTCTTCCTTTTTGAATTCCAGAAACAGATACCCTGTGGCTTCCTCACGCTCCGAATCCCCCAGGAAATAATATTCCATCCTGCGGTCGCTGGAGCCAAAGGGATCCAGACGGCTCGGCGTACGGTCGCCGTCCAGAATAAACGGGATAAAGCTCTGGGTTGTAATTGATTTTCCGGAGCCGTTTTGTCCACGGAGCAAAAGCTTTCCGTCCTCGAATGTAAAAATCTCCTCATCATATAGCCAGAAATTGACAAACCCGATCCGATTCATTTTCCATCGGCTGCTCATATGTTCTTCTCTCCTGTATTCTGATAGTCGGTTGGATAGAAGCCGCTAAGCCTTGCCACGGCCGGGTACAGAATCACCTGCCCGTCCTCCTCCGAAAGCATCATCCAGTCATACATATATCTCCTTACCGCTGCCAAAAGCCGGCCTTCCTCCATCTCGCGGTACTCCTTACTCCACGCTTCCCGCCATTCCTTCTGACATTTTCTCACAAGTGCGGCAAATTCCTCCTGTGATACGCGTATCGTATCATCGGTCTGTAAAGCCCAGACTTTATCCTCCACCTGCTGTCGTATCATCCCGCTAAGAAGCAGAACGGTTTCTGAAATCTGCGCCTCCCTGGGATGGATTTTCCCGTAGAAATCTCCTTCTTCCAACACCCAGAAGGCGGCATTTTTATGGATATCCAGACGTCCTCCGAACGCTTCCTGCATATATTTTGATATCGACTGCCTTTGATTCTTAAGATACAGGGAATCTGCATCCTCACTGGTATCCCAGTACATCGCCGGACAGGCGGCCAGGGAACGATAGACACGATGGATCCGGAAATGTCCCCTGTCTGTCTCAAACTCCTCCAGGCGTTCCTTTTCAAAATCCTGCCAGCAGGTACATTCCCTGATGTCAAAGGGAAAGCTGGTGGCAAAATACCGGGACAGGCCGGTGTTTTCATATAAAACTTCCTGCCCGATCTCCTGGCTTAAAAGCTGGCTGCTGCCGTCGTAGACCCGGAGCATTCCCATACGTTCCACATACTGTAACACGCGCACCATCGACTTTCTCTGGGAAAAGGAGTTCCAGTCTACCTCCATCCATTTCCCAAGCTGTACGCCTGCATAATCAATCAGTTCGGAGAGCAAAAACTGTTCCTGTTCCTCCTTATCCTCCAAATACATAAGAATCACACACAGGATTACATAATCCCGAACCTCCTGAAATTCCTGAATGCCCATGAAGCTCTGCGCATGAGCCGGTATCTTCTCAAGCTTCAAAAAACGCTCATGATTCAGGAGCTTCCATCCCAGCTGTTCCCTGGCAAACTTCTGGAACTTCGGAATCTCCCTCTTCACTTTATTGTACAGCTCCCTGTCCTTATCCCGGCTGATCCAGTAATGTTCAAGCAGTGTCACGATTTCATTCATCTGTAAACTCCAATACATAGTTGGGAAGTCTGAGGGCCCCGTCCTCACATTTTAAGACACAGCTCCCGGTTTTCTTTTTCAAGGTAAATACCTGTCCATACTCTGTACGCCCTTTCTTTGAGGCACTCATATTCGCCTGGGAAATCCACTGAAGCAGAGTAATACGGACAGACTCCGGCACGGTTTCTTCAATGTCGGCGATTTCCAGTTTCCCGTCCTTAATATAGCGCAGCATCTGTGTGCGCTCCTTTTCGACCCGTCTCAGATACTGCATCCTCTGGGACAGCTTTTCCAGTGATTTATCGGAAAAGCCTGTCCTGTCTTTGCGTTCCTTATAGGAACGTGTATGCGGCTTTAGAAGAACGGCAGAGGCCGGTTCCTCATAGGCGCTCTGATTCACGCTGTCGGTCTCACGTTCCCCGCGAATCTGAAAATGCTCAATCTGCTGGATTCCGAACAGATGGGCCGACAGCCTGTGTGCATCCTCCATGTCGGCACAGTCCAAAAACAGCTTTACCATATTCCGGTAGTCCTCCTTACGGCTGACTCCCCAGCTCTGAAGCTGTACGATCAGGGACGCGTTCTGAATAATGCTGCGTATAATGTCATTCGTGATCGCCAATACCTTGCTGCTCTCACATTCCTGTCCCTCGTCGGAAAGGAACCAGCCCTTTAAGGACTTCCATTTCCCATACACCTTCTCACGAATACTGTCCTCGCGGGTATCTTCCCGTTCAGACAATGCGTGGGGAATCTCAAGCTCGCTCTGTACCACCTTCTCAAGAAGCGATGTCTCAATCAGACTGCCTCGTCTGCGGATAATCCCAGCAATCCGGTAGGAATGTGTCTGCATCTCCTGCACGAAATCCTTTAAATAAGCGATAAACCGGTCCTTATGTACGATAAACTCCACCGATTTTAATAACTTCTCCGCCTTTCCGGAATAAAATTCACGCAAGTAATCCTGATAGTTTTGATTCAGACGTTTGAAATCCTCCTGTAAATTCCCCCACCACTCATTGATCTCCTTTCCGCTCTGCCCGGCCATCCGCTCTGCTGCGTCAAGATTTTCTGCCAGGCGCACAAACAGATTGGTTGACAGGTTTCCTGACTCCAAAAACAGGTTTTCCAGACGAATCGTCAAGCGCTCAATCTCCACTGCGTATTCTGACATGGTATAACGATACTGCTTGTTCTTATAATCAGCAATCGTGTAAACCCGGCGCGGATCCTGCAGTGTCGTCAGGTTCTTCCAGCCTGTGAGAGCTTCCAGATCCTGTAACAGCTGCGGCATGGTATAGTCCGAAAATTCCTCCTGTCTTTGCATCAGTTCCAAAATATCTTCTTTATACAGCTGGAAATGCATCTTTTCGTATTCCCGGTAGAACAGGCGCATAATCGCGCGGTACTGACGTACATTCTGCGCTGTCAGGTATGAAGTCTCTGTAACAGGGGAAAAATCTGCCCTGTAGTCTGTATCTGCCATGTTTTTCTCCATTTAATCATACTGATTCTTCCACGATTTACCAATATTATACCTAATTATTCAAGGGAACACAACTGATTCTGTCCATAATAGAAAAAAGACGGCTGAAAACAACCGTCTTTTCTCCATATCGTTACACAATCTTCTCAAAATCAGAGGCCGGGTGCTTGCAGATCGGACAGATAAAGTCTGCAGGGAGCTCTTCCCCTTCGTATACATACCCGCATACGGTACAGCGCCATGCTGTTTTTCCCGTGGAAGCTTTCTTTTCCGGCCTAGGTTTGATAGAGGACTGATAATATCCATAGGTAGCGGACGCATCCGGAGCCAGAAGTTCCATGTCCCCGACATCAGCGATAAACATCGTATGACTCCCCAAATCAAGAGTCTGCCAGACTGATGCACTGATATAAGCATTCGTCCCTTTCGTAATATAGTAAATACCATTTTCACTGCGGCTGCAGGCCTCATATCCGCTGAATTTATCTGCTGTTCTTCCCGACTGGAACCCGAAATGTTTAAAAATTTCAAAATCCGCCCGTTCGCTCAGAACAGAGATGTTAAATTTTCCGCTCTCCTTCACAAGATCATGTGTATAGTTATCTTTGTTTACCGTGATACTGATACGGTTGGGGGAGGATGTCACCTGTCCCGCTGTATTGATGATACAGCCGCTGTCTTTTGTTCCCAGACGGGAAGTCAGCACAAATAGTCCGTACGTCAGCTGGTACATTGCTTTGTTATTGATTCTAACCACGCTCCTTTTCTTTTTGACCGTCCGGCTATGTTTTCTCCGGCTTTCTTTGTTTCCATTTTATTCTAGTATAAACATTCTGTTCCTGTCAAGCCGGAATCCTGTCTGCCAGGCCTTTATTATTGCATCTTTCTATATCTGCAGTAACGCGGACAGACGTTTTTTCAAAGGAACCTTCATGCGCCCACAGGTAAGCACACTGCCATGAATGAAGTAATCCCGGCGCATTTGCTCATGTAAGATAAAGAAGTAAAAGAAGTGTAAAAAATTTTGCCGTTCCCTGTCCGGCTGACTGCCGGACGGGTCGGGCT
>QZDW01000019.1 GCA_009917545.1 bacterium 1XD42-76 | reverse complement strand
GGCAGAGGTGGAAGTACAGTAATGTATGGAGCTGACTGTTACTAATCGGTCGAGGACTTAACCGAGAGTGGATGGATGTTGTTTCAATATGTGGTTTTGAAGGTATGGAGGGAAGAGGAGTGAGAGAACTCCTTTGGATACTTCATAATACCTTAGATAATCCTCGATAGCTCAGTCGGTAGAGCACGCGGCTGTTAACCGCGCTGTCGTAGGTTCAAGTCCTACTCGGGGAGTTTTTTGCATATATAGAATACTTTACGCGGCCCCATGGTCAAGCGGTTAAGACATCGCCCTTTCACGGCGGTAACAGGGGTCCGAATCCCCTTGGGGTCATTGAATTCAGCCGATGTGGCTCAATTGGCAGAGCAGCTGATTTGTAATCAGCAGGTTATCGGTTCGAGTCCGATCATCGGCTCGTAATATTTTTGGACCTTTAGCTCAGTTGGTTAGAGCAACCGGCTCATAACCGGTCGGTCCCGGGTTCGAGTCCCTGAAGGTCCATTGCTTGCAGAAAAGGTTTTTATATCTGAGCATGCAGAAAAGCTGCCGATGGCAGATTTTTTGTATATACAAATGAATATGGCCCGGTGGCTCAGCTGGTTAGAGCGCCGCCCTGTCACGGCGGAGGTCGTGGGTTCGAATCCCATCCGGGTCGTTGTTTTGTATCCTGCGGTCAGACCGCTGAATAGGAGAGTCTGCGGGTATGGTGGAATAGGCAGACACAAGAGACTTAAAATCTCTCGGGAGCAATCCCGTGCCGGTTCAAGTCCGGCTACCCGCACGATAGATTGATAAAAAAGTTATGTTTGTTAATGAGAGCTTTGGAAGAAATTCCAGAGCTTTTTTTGATTACTATGAAAGTCTCGCCGCCGTCAGGCGGCATAGATTCAGGTATGCCAAATGCGCCTGACTACTTTCCTTCATGGTGGTGCGATCACTCGTGGGCGCATGAAGGTTTACTATGAAAGTCTTGCCGCCGTCAGGCGGTATAGATTCAGGTATGCCAAAATGCGCTTGAATACTTTCATTCTCGGTGGCGCGATTCCCCTGTGGACGCATGGAGGTTTACTATGAAAGTCCATCGTTGCAGGCGATTTATGTTCAGGTATGCCAAATGCACCAGGAAAAATTTCCTTTATGGTGTGCATTTGTCTGTGGGAGTATAATGGCATAAAGATTTATAGGAAACCCTATTCTGGAAGTTGCAAAAACAAGAGTTCATCGAATTTGTATCAGATAAACGCTTGCCTGGGTATGCAAATAAAATGACACAACTTACAAAATATAAAAATTTTCAGCACCGGTCTCGTCATAGAATGAGTCATTTTATGTGCTTATAATACCATTACCCGCTTCCCTGCTTTGGCAGGTATATGCTAGGATTACTCTGACGACGCCTGTTAAGTGCCCTGTCTGGAATGCCTGTTTTATGTCACGGTATGTCATACCTATTAAAACAGATGAGTGCCAGCGATCATGTATTCATATGCTGAATGCAGCGACATTCTATGCTGCTGTTGAATGTAAAAAATTCTTTTGAGCATTCAGTTCATAATTGTCACGACATATTACCATTCATTTTAAATCCCACACTGTCTGATATCGCTTTTTACGAAATATTTAAAATTAGTAACTTCATGTTGTTCTAAAATATTTTTCCCTGTATTTCCCAGCAACTCCCAATAATCCCCCATAGTTGAATGAAATCTTTTCAATGAATAGAAGCGGCTATTTAAAAAAGCTAGAAATATGCTCCAGCTGTTCCTGAAGCCGGGCATCTTTTTGAATTTGAATTGCCAGGATTCCGGACAAAATTGTCACCAGCGAAGTTGGCGTTGTCATGGAGTTATAGTAAATCAAGCTGGAGGTCTGGCATAACAGAAGTTTTTCGGCATAACACGCAATGGGCGCAGTTGACTTGTCTGTAATACAGATCGTATGGCATCCAGTCTCCTGCACATATTTTGCAACATTGATGGCAAATTCTTTGTAATTGGGAAACGAAAATATAACGAATACATCATCTGATGCGACATGTATCAGTTGATGGGGAATCAGTGTTAAATTGTCGTCACGAAGAATTTGGGCATTGAGACATAAAAATCTTAAACGCGTCAGCAAAATTTGAGCTATAGGTTCATTCAGTCCGGTGCCGACAATGAATATCTTGTGAGCATTTTTAATCAGCGTAGCGGCTTCCAGCAGGATGTCATAAGAGATTGAGTTATAAGTTGCCTGCATAAGATCAATCTCATTTTGAATAGCGTGGCGAATGAAATCATCTGCTGGTGCATCTCGAAAATTGTTGATTTCTGATTTAACAACACGCAGAGGAACAATTTTTGTTTGTACATAGTTCTGCAAATCTTTTTTAAAAGTTCCAAAATTTTCGTATCCTAATTTTTTGGCGAATCGGATAACAGTGACGTTAGTTACCCCGAGGAGTTTGCCGACATCTTCCAGACGCATAAAGCATATGGTTTCTGCCTGTTCCAAAACCAAATCTGCGATCTGCTTTTGCGTTGGACTCAATAAAGGATAAGACTTGCGGATATTGTCAATGGGATTGGTATCGACCGGCTTAAAGTGCTCCATAAAATTATCTATCCTTTCCAGGGGAAACTTATATATCTACCAGAAAACGTTATGATATATTTTTTAATAACTCTTTCTGACAAGAATCGTGTACATTTCCCAGAGGGTTAATACAAAAAGACGTTAGTCGCCTCTAGCAAAGTTTTATATATTTTTGCGCAAAAGTAAAAAATATAATTAATAATACCATAAATTGGTAAAAAAACCAATAATATGCAAAAATTATTTTAGAAATGACACCAAAAAATATTGACAAGTCTTGATGAAGGGTGTATATATTAATATATACCAAACACGGCAATAAGTAAATATAAAAATATATATAAATAAAAAGAGAGAACATTAAGAAGGATTGCCTGCACCAATGTAAATGGAAATTTCCAGGTGGAACAGCCGTGCCTTTAAAGAATAAAGCACTTGCGAATTTATATAGTGTGAGAATCAGAGGATTTTTTATTACGTGCAGAAATGGAATGATTTGTTTGCAAAGACAGGGTTAAAGATAAAGAGACTATGGATTCAGATAAAAAACTTTCTGGGGATACTCCAGGCCCTACGAGGACAATGTAAATTAATAATTGCCGGAGCGGAATCTGGAAAGCATTACAGTAAAAGTGCAGGCAGCCAGTAAGGAGATAAATAGTTCCCAGGTTAGAGATGCATTCCAATAAACAAAAAATAGAAATGCAACAAAAGTAATCCAGCTGATAAGTGTAGCCAAACGTAATATTATATATAGTGTGGTGTTTTTCATAAATCCTCCACAAGAATAATCCTTGTTTAAATATAGTTCTTGATCTTGATAATCTGCTTTACTTGTCTATACACGATATAGGAAAATGCAGCTGTCCATATTGTTCATTAATATATACAAAACATAACATATTTTGAAATGAAAAGCAAGTGTACAATATTCAAAAGAATTTTTTACATTCAACAGCAGCATAGAATGTCGCTACATTCAGCGCATAAATATAAAACGTAAAAGATTCTCGAATCAGAATGGTATTGATGACATAAAAGCAGTTCGTCCAGGGCAGAGCTTACATATTTTATGATTATAGGAGCATGAAATGTGGAGTAATCGATGTATTACAGGGGTAAAATGCCTTTTGACTCCAACAGATAATTGCTAGATGATATAGGTTGATAAAAAGGAATAAAACCCAAGAAAATCAATGGGTTTGGCAATTAAAATATTGCCTGAAATATAACGAAAAAGGAGAAAAAAGTATGAAAAAACACCTTCGCAAGATTGCAGTTGCTCTTTCTCTGGCTTTGTCAGTCAGCCTGTTGTCTGGCTGTGGAAAGAGCAGCACCACCCAAAAGGATACGTTAACGGTAGCTTTTCGTAATGAACCTGCCAATATGGATCCTACCGGAAGCTCGGCACTTACTGCTTTTTGCATTCAGTTCCAGAATTTTGACCGTTTGATTATCAATAATGGAGATGGAACATACTCTCCCTCTTTGGCAAAAGAGTGGGAACAAATTGATCCCCTGACCTATCGCTTTTATCTGCAGGAGGGAGTTAAATTCCATGACGGTTCTGAAATGACTGCGGAAGATGTGGTTTATACAATCGCCAGAGCTGAAAAATCCACCTATAGCTCTTCTTTCTTTGGCTATTTTAATGGTGAGGCTTGTAAGGCGGTAGATAAATATACGGTAGATATTGTAACATATGAGCCGTTTGCTCCATTCCTGACATATCTGTCATCTTCCCGCGGCTCCATTGTGCCAAAAGCATATATAGAAACCGTTGGGGCAGAGGAGTTTGGACGCAAGCCGGTCGGAACAGGCGCGTTTAAGTTTGAATCCTGGACAGCTGGAGACAATATTACGATGGTAAAGAATGAAGATTACTGGAACAAGGACAAAAAGGTTTCGGTGAATAAGATTATCAACCGTTTTATTACAGATACCTCTGCCCGTGCGATCGAAATAGAGTCTGGTGCCGTGGATGTATCCTTACATGTAGCTGGTAATGATGCCGCCCGGCTTGAGACAACGAAAGGCGTAAAAACGCAGATTGGCCCGTCTTACAGTACGACATATCTCCGTTTTGATAATGTTAATAACGATACATTCGCAGATGTAAATATTCGTAAGGCGTTAAGAGCAGCGATTGACATGAATACGATTGTTGAGACGGTCTGGGGAAATGGGGGAGAAACGGCTAATAGCTACTATTCTCCGGTTCTGCTTGGCTGGAAGGATGTCTGCAGTAAGGATTATGATGAAGAGGCTGCCAAAAAATATCTGGCAGAAGCGGTTGCCAATGGGTTTGATACAGGAAAAACGTATACGATTTATTGTGCCGGGGATTCTCTGGAAACGAATGCCATTCAGGCGTTTATGAACCAGTGGAAGAAGGTCTTAGGACTCAATTTTGAATTGAATACAATGGATAATGCGACATTGACAAGTAAGCTGAACAGCGGCACCGGCGAAATCCCGTTTGTGGTATCATCCACGAATGCAGCAGCGGGCGATCCGGACCACGGCCTGTTCGTGTATAAGGGAACTACGTGTACGACACATAATGATCCGGCCCTTTTCGAGTTAATCAGCAAAGCAGCAGCAGAGTTTGACATGGCGAAGAGAACCGAGCTGTACGGCCAGATTCAGGATATGCTTCATGAGGGATGCTATACGATTCCAATTGTAAATACCAATACGATCTATGGCTTAAACGGAAGTGTCCAGGGGCTGGAAACCCATCCAGGTTATGTACCGGATCTGACAGGTATCTACTTTGAAAGCCCGTCGCAGTAGGCGATCTGAGTTCAGGTATACCAAATGCGCCTGGATTACCAATACCGACGGTGATTGCGGGAGTATAGAGTGTGGAACCATCGACTTTCATTCATGGTGACGCCAGCGTCAGCGGATATGAAGAATTACTTCAAATAATTTCGACGGAATCAATTTGGGAGCTCATGTTTAATACCTGCATCAGCTCCCTTTCTTCCTAAATTAAGGAGGTACGGCAAATGCACAAGTACATTTTAAAACGTCTGATCCTGCTCATTCCGGTATTGCTGGGAGTCAGCTTAGTCGTATTTATGATGCTGGAAATTACTCCCGGGGATCCGGCCAGGCAGCTTGCCGGGTCTGATGCTTCTGAAGAAGCCATAGAGCAGCTGCGTGGGGAACTGGGCCTGAACGATCCTGCAGTTACCCGGTTTGTCCGTTACATATGGAATGCGTGTCATGGGGATTTGGGGAAATCTTATACGACTAAGGCGCCGGTTATCAATGAAATTATGGGCCGTTTCCCGACTACATTTACTCTGGCCTGCCTCAGCACCTTAATTGCAGGCGGCACGGGAATTTTACTTGGAATTATTTCTGCCACCCATCAGTATAGCTTTTTAGACCGCTTTGCTACCGTATTCGCACTTTTGGGAGTTTCCATGCCGGTTTTCTGGCTGGGGATGATGTTAATTGTTTTCTTTTCCGTGAAGCTTGCAATCCTTCCGTCCTCCGGATTCAGTACGCCTCTTCACTGGATCATGCCTGCAGTGGCAGTTGGATACAGGGCTTCTGCCATTATAACAAGACAGACAAGATCCTCCATGCTGGAGGTAATCCGCCAGGACTATATCCGTACAGCCAGAGCAAAGGGACAAACAGAAAAAGTGGTTATTTATAAGCATGCCTTAAAGAACGCTCTGATACCAGTGATTACAGTACTTGGTTTGCAATTTGGCGCAGGACTAGGAGGCGCAGTAGTGACAGAAACTGTATTTTCAATCTCCGGATTGGGAAAACTGATGGTGGATTCGATCAATTCCCGAAACTATCCAATGGTTCAGGGCGGAGTGCTGGTGATTGCATGTGTTTTTACTCTGGTGAATCTGGCCGTTGATGTACTATATGCTTACTTGGATCCACGTATTAAATCTCAGTATGGCGGCCGTGTAAAGGCTAAGAAACTTTTGAAAACCACGGATGCTGTAAAAGGAGGAGGAGATCAGAGATGAGTGAACAGGCCCTTTCTTCTAAGAAAAAAAGCATGGGAGCAGAAAAATTCCATGCTTTTATGAAAAATAAACTGGCAGTAGCAGGGGCGATGCTCCTGATTGCCATGATTTTGCTGGTTGCGCTATCCCCTGTTCTTGCACCGTATGGATATGATGAACAGAATTATGAAGTAGCCCGTCAAACGCCTTCCTTCCACCATCTGGCTGGTACGGATGAGCTGGGACGTGACATTTTTTCGCGAATCCTGTATGGCGGGAGAGTTTCCCTGACCATTGGAATTATTTCGGTAGGAATTGGTTTACTCTGTGGCGGTTCTCTGGGAATTCTCGCGGCTTACTACGGAGGGATTACAGAGACAGTACTGATGCGTATCATTGATATTCTGATGGCGATTCCCAGCATCATTCTTGCGATTTCCATTTGTGCTGCCCTGGGTTCCGGAATTGTAAATACGATGATTGCTGTCGGAATCAGTTCAATTCCGACGTATGCCCGGGTATTCCGTTCAGCAGTAATTTCGGAAAAATCCAAGGAATATATCGAAGCTTCCCGTGCAGTTGGGGCCGGAAATATGCGGATTATACTCCGTCATATCCTGCCGAATTCCCTGGCTCCGGTTATTGTTCAGGCTTCTTTGGGAGTTGCACAGGCAATTACAACGGCTGCTTCACTCAGCTTCATTGGGTTAGGAATCCAGCCGCCCAATCCTGAATGGGGAGCGTTACTTTCCGGAGGACGGCAGTATATCCGTGATTATCCTCATATGGTGGTTTATCCGGGAATTGCAATTATGCTTACTGTACTTGCCCTTAACCTGATTGGAGATGGTTTGCGCGATGCACTGGATCCGCGGTTAAAACGCTAAGGGGAGGAGAGATAGCATGAACTTATTGGAGTTAAAAGATTTGACAATCCATTATTTTACAGATGAAGGTGTTGTAAAGGCTGTAAATGGGCTTACATTATCTGTAGGCGCAGGGGAAACTGTGGGACTGGTTGGTGAAACCGGGGCCGGAAAGACAACGACTGCACTGGGGATCATGAACCTGGTGCCGGATCCGCCGGGAAAAATTGTAAGCGGTGAAATTTTGTATCAAGGAGAAGATCTTGCGAAAAAGAACCAGATGGAGATGCGGGATATCCGGGGCAGACAAATCTCCATGATCTTTCAGGATCCGATGACAGCGCTGAATCCGGTTCTTACAGTGGGAGACCAGATTGCAGAAGTGATCCGGCTTCATGAAGAACTGTCACGGGCAGACGCTTACATAAAAGCAGCCAAGATGCTGGAAATGGTCGGCATTCCATCGGAAAGGCTGGGAGAATACCCGCATCAGTTTTCCGGAGGAATGAAGCAGCGGGTGGTGATTGCGATTGCGCTTGCCTGCAGCCCCAAACTGCTCATTGCAGACGAGCCGACAACGGCATTGGATGTGACAATCCAGGCACAGGTGCTGAAAATGATGAACGATTTGAAACAAAACCTGGGGACATCCATGATTCTGATTACGCATGATTTGGGTGTGGTGGCGGAAACATGTGACAAGGTGGCGATTATGTATGCCGGTGAAATTGTAGAGTCCGGATCCCTGGAGGATATTTTTCTTCACACGGCCCATCCATATACTAAAGGATTATTTGAATCCATCCCGAGCTTGAAGAAAGATACGAAGCGTTTGAAGCCAATCAAAGGTCTGATGCCGGATCCCCGCAGCCTGCCGGAAGGATGTTCCTTTTCCCCGCGCTGCCCATATGTCAAAGAGAAGTGCGCGTTGGAAGATCCCCAGGTAACAGAAATTGCAGAGGGACATTTTGTGAAATGCCCTTATTGGAGAGACGTTCATTTGAATCGGGAGGAGTTGTAAAATGGCAAATGAAAATGTTTTGCTTCAGGTCAATAACCTTAAAAAATATTTTAAGACTGCGAAGGAACAACTCCATGCAGTAGACGATATCACGTTTTCGCTGGAACGTGGGAAAACCCTGGGGGTCGTGGGAGAATCCGGATGCGGAAAATCCACTCTGGGGAGGACGATTCTTAACTTGCTTCCGGCTACTTCCGGTGAGGTGATCTTCGACGGTGTCCATGTGGAAAACGCAAATAAGAAACAAATGAGCCATCTTCGACAGGAGATGCAGATCATTTTTCAGGATCCTTTTTCTTCCTTGGATCCACGCCTGTCGGTCAGTGAGATTATCATGGAACCGCTGGAAATCTATCATATATATCCAACCAGACAGGAGCGGCAGAAGCGTGTAGAGGAATTGATGGATACGGTCGGGCTGGCCCGCAGACTGGCTAATTCCTATCCGCATGAGCTGGACGGAGGACGGCGGCAGCGGATCGGCGTTGCACGCGCGCTGGCTCTTAATCCTAAGTTTATTGTATGCGATGAACCAGTATCCGCTCTGGATGTCTCGATTCAGGCCCAGATTCTCAATCTGATGCAGGATTTGCAGGAACAGCACGGGCTGGCCTATATGTTTATCACGCATGACCTGTCAGTGGTGAAACATATTTCTGACGATATTCTGGTTATGTATCTGGGCAAGATGGTAGAAAAATGCCAGGCGAAAGAACTGTTCCGCAATCATTTACACCCATATACAAGCGCGCTGTTATCTGCAATTCCTGTACCGGAGATTGGCGCTGCAAAAGACCGGATATTGCTTCAGGGGGAAATATCTTCTCCAATTAATCCCAAACCAGGGTGTCGTTTCGCAAACCGGTGTGCATATGTCTGTGAAACATGTCTGCAGAAAGAGCCTGAGATGCGTGAAGTGGTTCCCGGACATTTCGTCGCATGCCATCGGGGAGAAGAACGAAAGAAAGAGAGGAAGGATATTTATGAGTTCTGAAAGACCTGTAATCCTGATTACACCAAGCGATCATACGTTTGATCTGGAGTATGAGAGACGCCCGAAGTTTGAATTATATAAAAATTATGCGAGAGCCGTGTATGCCGCGGGTGGAATGCCGGTTATGTGTACGGAGACAGAGCTGGCAGCAGAATATGCTGAGTTATGTGACGGACTGATCGTTCCGGGCGGAGGGGGAATCCATCCGAGCCGTTATGGGGGGACATTTAAGGAGCAGTGGGTGATCCCGGGCGCTACGAATATCCCCAGAGATGAGATGGAATTTGCCTTGTTTGATGAATTTTGCAGCCGGAAAAAGCCCATTTTTGGAATTTGTCATGGCTTTCATCTGATTAATGTTGCTATGGGGGGAAGCCTGATCCTTAACTTTCCAAAAGACATTGGAGAAGAACATGTAAACGGTTGTGACCATATGGTGAATGCTGTCCCGGACTCTCTGGTTTACAGACTGTTTGGCGAAAGGTTTGAAGTGAACAGCTATCATCGCAATACGCTGGACCGGCTGGGGGACGGGATTATTGTCACCTCTCGTTCAGATAATGGAATCATTGAATCGTTTGAACATGAAACATTACCACTTTTCGGATACCAATGGCATCCGGAACGTGCAAGAAACGATCAGCAGGTTCCCAATCCTTATCGGGGGCCGGATATGACACCGCTTTTCGAAGATTTTGTGAAACGGTGCAGATAAGCATCAGGTACATACTTAATATGGCGGAGAGGGTGAACACAACGAACCCGGGTTGGTTGTGTTCACCCTCATTTTGATGAAAGGATATGAGTCCTGATTTGATCGGAGAAAGGAGACCGGCCGGGACCGGAATCCCCTGCCAAAAAGGAAGCCGGAACCGTGCAGGGAAAATAAGGAAGCCGGTATGGGGATAAAAGAAAGCGTTCCGGTTAATTTTTACCTGGGACTGCCGATATATAAATAAAACGACTTTAATTTATCGGGCAGGGCTCTCGGAGCCGGAAAGGAGTTCCCCAATGCAACTATATATCTTCGGCGCGAAGGCGCTGGCTCTGGGGATGTACAGAGCATTGAGCGAGCTGTATCCGGAATTCCCGATTCAGGGGTTTCTTGTGAGCCCGTTAAAGGATAATGCGCCTACGCTTGCCGGACTGCCGGTGATGGATCTTTTGAGTATCCGTGATAAAAATATCCATATTCTGATTGCGACGCCGGAGGACCTTCATCCGGAGATTACGGACCTTTTGGAGCGGAATGGTTTCCATCATTATACCTGTATGAATTCACGCAGGGAGGCGAAACTGATGGAGCAGTATTTTATCCGAAAGGGAGACTTTGTGTCGTTGCATACGCTTCCTGCAGGAACGTCCCGGGTTCCCATCGAGGTCTTTATGGCAAAGTTTTATAAGGATAAGGCGCTGGAAAATACATATGAGCTTCCTGATTGGACGAAGCCTTTACAGGTAGGTGCAGCACTTACCAGAGAACGGGTTGCCAGGGATACGGACTTTGAGGGGGATAACATTTCGGCAAAAAATGTCAATTATTGTGAGCTGACGGCATTATATTGGCTCTGGAAGAACCGCCTGCAGAAAGAAGGGGCCGGCGGATATTACGGATTGTTCCATTACCGCAGGATCCTTGACCTTTGCGATGCGGATGTACTGCGCCTTGAGGAAAATGGGATAGATGCAGTTCTCTCCTATCCGACGTTGCACGAACCGGATATCCTGGAGCACCATGCCAGATACATAAAGGACGCTGACTGGGAGGCCATGCTTCGTGCTCTCAGAGAGCTGCAGCCGGAATATTATAATGCATTGAAACACATTGGCCTGCAGCCTTATTTTTACAATTATAATATGTTGATTGCCAGACACGAAGTATTGAAGGATTATTGTGAATGGCTGTTCCCCATTTTGGAGCGGACTGAAGAACTGAGCGAGCCCAGAGGATGGGAGAGGAAGGACCGATATATCGGTTATCTGGGGGAGAGCCTGATGACGTTATACTTCCTGTATCATAAAGCGGATTTGCGGATTGCGCATACGGGAAGGCTCATGTTGACATAAAGGAGATAGGAAATTAATATGCATTTTGAATTAATGGCATCTATGATGTGCGCGAATTACGGAAATCTGGAGAAGGAAGTCAGGGAACTGGAAGCAGGCGGGATTGATTCCTTCCATATTGATATCATGGATGGACGGTATGTGGCAAACTATGCCATGTCGTTAAATGATATGGCGTACATCGCCGGCGCAACGGAAAAGCCCCTGGACGTACATCTGATGGTCGAGCATCCGAATAACCGGATTGGATTATTTTTGAACAATCTGAGAAAAGGCGATACGGTCTATATCCATCCGGAGGCGGAATATCATCCGTCCACTACACTGCAGAGTATTATTAATGCCGGGATGGTGCCGGGAATCGCGATCAATCCGGGAACGAGTGTAGAGACGGTCATGGAAATGCTGCGCATCGTAAAAAAGGTACTGGTGATGTCGGTGAATCCTGGAAATGCCGGGCAGATGTATCTGCCGTATGTGGGGAAAAAGATTACTAAGCTGCTGTCCCTGAAAGAGGACATGGATTTTGAGATCTACTGGGATGGTGCATGCAGTGCAGATAAGATCCTGGAATTTGCACCGAAAGGAGTGCGGGGCTTTGTCCTGGGAACCACATTGCTGTTTGGCAGGGGAAGGCCATATGCGGAGACATTACAGAATATTCGGGAGCTGCGATTTTAATGAATATAGCATTAGTATTGGCCGGTGGGACGGGAAACCGGGTCGGCGCGGATGTGCCAAAACAGTATATTGAGGTAGCGGATAAGCCGGTTATTTCCTATTGTATGGAGACACTGACGGCACACGACGGGATCGACGCGGTTCAGATCGTCGCAGATGTGATGTGGCAGGAATATATCCGAAAGCATATAGCCGGAGAGAAGTTCCGCGGCTTTTCCAGCCCGGGGGAGAACCGTCAGATGTCGATCTTACATGGACTTCAGGACATCAGAAACTATGCAGGTGCAGACGACTGGGTGCTTATTCATGACGCGGCAAGGCCGCTTCTTTCCTCATGCCAGATATCTGACTGCCTGGCTGCGTCAGCAGGGCATGATGGAGTCCTTCCTGTTCTTCCGATGAAGGACACAGTATATTATAGTGAAGACGGCAGAGTTGTCTCGCAGCTGCTTGCCAGGAGCCAGATTTTTGCGGGACAGGCTCCGGAGCTGTTTCGTCTGGGAAGTTATTTCACCGCGAATGAAAGCCTTCTGCCGGATCGGATCCTGACGATCAACGGTTCCACGGAACCGGCGATTATGGCCGGGCTGGATATTGTCATGATTGCAGGGGACGAAGGGAATTTTAAGATTACGACCAGGGAAGATTTGAAACGTTTCCGTCAGATGATTGGCGAGCACATATAGGAGGAAAGGGAACGATGAAAGCGCATATACTATATGAAGCCGGAAGTCTCCGGTATGAGGAGGTTCCGATACCGCATCCCCAAGCGGGTGAGGTGCTCGTCCAGGTGAAGGCGTCCGGTATCTGTGGCTCAGATATTGCACGTATTTATAAGACCGGGGCTCATGTGAGCCCGCTGATTCCGGGCCACGAATTTTCCGGTATCGTGGCAGAGACCGGAGAGGGGACGGACAGGGCGTGGTTAGGCAGACGTGTCGGCATTTTCCCGCTGATTCCCTGCCGCACCTGTGCTCCCTGCCGGAGAGGGCAGTATGAGATGTGCCGCAATTACAGCTATCTTGGTTCCCGCAGAGACGGCGGGTTTGCGGAATATGTGACAGTCCCGGAGGAAAATCTTTTGGAGCTCCCACAGGAGGTTTCGTTTGAGGCGGCTGCCATGCTGGAGCCGATGGCAGTGGCAGTCCATGCCATGCGAAGACTTCCCCGGACAAAGAGGGGGGCAGTGGCGGTCTGTGGACTGGGCACCATCGGTCTGCTGATTCTTATGTTTCTGCAGGAGGCGGGACTGGAAGATGTCTATGTAATCGGAAATAAAGACTTTCAGAAGCAGTCGACGCTTTTGCTGGGCGTTTCCCCGGAGCGCTTCTGTGACAGCCGTACACAGGATGCGGGAAGCTTTCTGGCGGAGAGAACCGGCGGTCTTGGGGTGGAGGCTTTTTTTGAGTGTGTCGGAAGGAATGAGACAATCAATCTGGCGGTTGCAGGAACTGCGCCGGGCGGGGCAGCCGTTTTGGTCGGTAATCCGTATTCGTCCATGACGTTTGAAAAGGATCTCTACTGGAAGATCCTGCGGAACCAGCTTACGGTGACAGGAACCTGGAATTCCTCGTTTACAAACGATCCGGACGACGACTGGCAGTATGTTCTGGCACGTCTTAAGGAAGGAAATATCCGTCCGGAGAGCCTGATTACACATAGATTTCCTTTGGAAGAGCTTACTTTGGGTCTCTCTATTATGCGGGATAAGACAGAGGATTATGTAAAGGTGATGGCGCTGTTATAGAGCATGCATTGCCGGAGGAGAGGATAAAGGGCGTGCGGTCTGCCGCAGGGCAGGACCGTGAGATTAGAGAACAAAGTCAGAGAGAACGAAATGCGCTGGAGGAGCCAAACATGAGCCGTGCGATTAGAAAACAGTTAAATTCCGTGATCGATTTGATGGAACAGGCCAATAAGGTACTGGAAAAGAATCTTTTAAAAAAACAGGTCAACGAGGAAGAGTTGACGAATCTCCTTTCCGACTGTCAGGACAGCGCGGTCAGCATGGGCAACATGATCGAAGCCGTATACGGTGATGATACCAGCTGCGTAAAAGAGCTGGAAGCCTACTGCGAGACTCTGTATCAGACTGCGCTGGCGTTAAGTCATCCCGTTGACAGAAGAGAGCGCATGAATGATCTCAAAAAACATGTAAAACGCCTCAGGAGAGTCTTTAACCAGGAGATACCGGATAAGCAGGAGGTCGTCTTCCTGCCGTATAAGGCTTCCATGTGGGACTCTCTGGAAAGCATCTGGAAGGCAGCCGATGAGGATGAGAACTCAGATGCGTATGTGATTCCGATCCCCTATTTCGATAAGAATCCGGACGGAAGCCTGCGCGAGCAGCATTATGAAGGCGGCGATTTTCCGGACGATGTGCCGATTACATCCTGTGATGACTATAATCTTGAGGTAAGACATCCTGACATTATTTTTATCCATAATCCCTATGACGACGGCAATTATGTGACGACCATCCATCCCTATTTCTATTCGCGCAATTTAAAGCAGTTTACGGATAAGCTCGTCTATGTGCCGTATTTTGTACTCAGCGGGGATGGGATCGACGAGTCTTATGTGCTGACGGCAGGTGTGATGAATGCTGACTATGTGATTGTGCAAAATGAGAAGGAAAAAGAAGACTATACCAGACATTTTAAGGAACATTATCCGCAGATTGACGTGTCGGATAAGTTCCTGCCCTTAGGTTCGCCCAAGATCGACAAGGTGCGTTCCGTAGACCGCGACTATGCGGGGATATCGGAGGAATGGCGGCAGAGGGCAGAGGGGAAAAAGGTCATTTTATACAATACGACTGTGACGAGCCTGCTGCGCGGCAATGAGCATTATCTGGATAAGATGAAAGAAGTGTTTGAGCTCTTTCAGGGCAGGGATGATGTACTGCTTCTGTGGAGGCCGCATCCTCTGATGGAGTCCACACTTTTATCCATGCGCCCGGATTTGTATGAGACATATC
Source organism: bacterium 1XD42-76 (assembly GCA_009917545.1). Classification (GTDB taxonomy): domain Bacteria; phylum Bacillota; class Clostridia; order Lachnospirales; family Lachnospiraceae; genus QZDW01. The sequence continues at coordinate 62,320 of QZDW01000019.1, read as the reverse complement.
AGAATCTGAAGCAGTGGTATATCGGGGAACATATCGGTATTTTTGACGATACGCCCGATATGTATCCTGCGATTGGCCTAAGCGATGCCTACTATGGGGACTGGAGTTCCCTGGTATGGCTTTATAAGCAGACAGAGAAACCGATCATGATTCAGTACTTTGAGGAGGACAAAGAGGACGAAGAATAAAATACCGTCCCTGTCCGGCTGGGGAGATGTCCTTACAGGAAGTCTTTTCCAGCACAATTTGGAATTGACGTCAACGAAAAAGTATGTTATAATTTTTTCAAACAAAAGACAAATTCAGACTAAATCTGATAAAGGTACATACGAGAGCCGACCGATTCCGGGAGAATTGGTCGGCTTTTAGCGGTTAAAACCGGGTGAAAACGACGGAAAGTGACGTCGGGGCCCTTGTAGATTGTCAGTGTTTATGCTAGAATAAAACAGCAAGATTAAATTTCAATGAGGAGGACAAGTGTGGAAATGAGACAAAGGAAATGGGGACTGAGCGTACTCTGCATGGTCGTACTGTTTGCAGTTATGCTGCTTTCGGGCTGTGGAAAGACGCCGACGAAGGAAGAGATGCTGGCGGAAATGACGGAGTTTTCTTCGCCGGACGGTTCCGTTACGCTTAAGATGGACAAGGACTGGAAAACGGAGGATATGGGGGTTGACACCGCCTTTGCTGCCGGAGAGAAGGACGGAAGCGAGGGCATGCTCCTGATGCAGTTCCCGAAGAACGGTATGTATACGGTAGAAAGCATCGACGATATGAAAAAGCTCATGGAGGAAAACTATCACATGACGGATATCAAGGCCGAGGATGCGATTGAGATTCCAGGCTTATCCGGCATTGAGGTGGTATCATGTAAGATGAATTCCGGCGGCCAGAAGGGGGAATTCTATCTGGCATACGGCGAGTCGGAGTATGCATTCTATACGATCGGATATCTGTCCGGTAAGATTAATGATAAAATGAAAGTTTCCTTCCAGGCCTCCTGTTCTACTTTCCATGAAGAGGCACCGGAAGAAGAGGACCGTACAACGGCAGAGATGTCTGATACGATCCGCTGGTTCAATGCATCCTATGCGGTTCTGACTGAGTTAAACGGATGGGATTACAACCGCTTTGCAGGACTTCCGGCGAACGATACGACGATGGAGCTGGAGATCGAGTCTCTTAAGGAGTGGTGGGATGTAACGGATCGTGCATCAGCAGATGAGACGCTGGAGTGGATCCTGGCAGAGGGACATCGTGCGGGCTTTGCCGAGAACATGGCAGTTTTTGAGGAGAGTGGTCTTGGAAATGAGGCTGCGGAGGATCGTGTGGACTTTATCCTCGATAATTTTAGTGTGGATGCAGAGGAGGCAGAGAGCTATGCTGCCGCCTATGCCCTGTATGAGGGCTTTGGCGAGCATGCGATCGACGGCTGGGATTACTGCCGTGCCATGAACCTTCTGAGCTTCTATTATCTGGCTGGATATTATACGGAGGAGGAATCCCTGGATAAATCCCTGGAAATTGCCCAGATGATACAGACAGAGTCCGGCTTCGAGTCCTGGGATGACCTGATGGACAGCTATCTGCGCGGTTATGAGTATTGGGCCGAGGAGAGCAGCGATGAGCGCCGCGCGGTCTATGAAGATCTGAAGGGCAGAGAGGACAATCCCTATGCAGTTGACTTTAAGATGACGTTGGAAAAGACCTGGTAACTTAGGGATACACGGGTGAAAGTGCGTTTATAAGAATATAAAATGCCATGCAGAAGGTTTGCTGTCTGCATGGCATTTTCTGTCTTATAGGAAACTTCGTCTCCTATGAGATAAAATCCTCCGGGGACCGCGCTGTGGAGGAAAAGAATTATGTTGCTTATGTGACCCGTTGCAGGCGGAGGATCCTGCTGTGCAGGATTTTGAACAATAGAAGAAAGAAATCTGTAAACATTTCAGTACTTGACATTACATAGTAATTGATATAATATGGTATTATAAAATTGTAAATACCAGAAGGGGTATGGTACATACATGAACGCACAGTTTAAGAAAGGGATTCTGGAGCTGATTGTTCTGGAGTCGGTTCGGCAGAGGGATATGTACGGTTATGAGCTGGTGGGAGAGGTATCGCAGGTGGTGGATGTGAATGAAGGGACGATTTATCCACTCCTGAAGCGCCTGACAAACGAGCACTATTTCGAGACATATCTGCGGGAATCGACAGAGGGACCGCCGAGGAAATATTATCACTTAACGGCAGCCGGTGTTTTATATCGGGATTCCCTGGAGCGCGAATGGAATGAGCTGACAGAAAAGGTGGGAGAATTTTTAAAGGAGTGCCGGAATGGATAAGATTACGTTTTTAAGGGAATTGGAACAGGGACTGTCCGTACTGCAAAGGGATGAGCTGGAGGATATCATCAGTGAGTATGAACAGCATATTGATATGAAGATAAAAAACGGTCTGCCGGAAGAGGAAGCGATTGCAGATTTCGGAGGACTGGAGGAATTGACAGCGGAAATATTAACCGTATACCACGTGAGGGCTGACTACGCAGAAAGAAATGTGGAAGAGAACAGAACTACATTCAGAAAAAGGCTGAAGTGGCGGGAAATATGGAGTCGAGGCTCCGGATGGATGAAACATAGCGGAAGTCAGGCGGTCCGGATTTTTTGTGAGCTGGGACATGTTCTGCGGCAGATGTTTGCATTTGGGGGAAGGCAGATCAGCAGGCCGTTTCGCTGGGCAGGAGACCAGTGGGATGGATACAGGAATGGGTGGGGATATCGTGAAGGCGGGAAGAACATGGAAGAGGACAGGATTGTGTCTTATACAGGCCAGGAAAACGCAGAAGAAGATAACATTGCGGTTTCCGGGGGCTACGGGACAATGGGGGAGGATAGCGACGCGCCCTTAAAGACTTCAAAAGAGATAGAAAAAATGCTTCCGCATTCCCAAGGAAGAGCCGGCAGAGGAAAGGCAGCGTCCCAAATAGCAGTTCGTCAGGGCGGGTTCCTACCATCATTCTTTCGGAAAATACGAAAAGCAGCTAAAACGGTATTTCAGGTATGTAAGAAAGCAGTGTGTTGGAGTGCGGGAATCTTGTGGAACGCTTTTTGGCTCGTGAATATATGTATATGTCTGCTGCTGGGGCTGTTCAGTTTGTTTGTTTTGGGACTTCTCATGGTGCTGATTGTACAGAATTATCCGATTTCGGGTGTCTTGATCGGCTGCGTGGGAATGACAATGTGTTTGTTTTCTCTTGCATGCCTGGGGGTGACGTTCATGTGGAGACCAGGGATGGCTTGCAGCAGGCCGGGAAATGAGGGGTGAAACGTATGCGTAGGATTCAGAAAATATTGGCCGGAGTATTTTTCGGGGGCGTTCTTTTGTGTGGAATTGGCGCCGGGGTGGCATTCGTAGAGTTCTCTTCCTTCGAATATGGGGGAGAAAAACAGATTGGGTCAGATGTTCTGGTGACAGAGGCGTTTGATTTTGCTTTTGAGCCGGGGAAGGGCAAGATTATTACAGGGAAAAGCAGGTGGGGGAGCGTTAAGAGCAGCCAGATTACAGAAAACACTTTTGTACCAGAGGGAACGATCCGCTATGTGGTGACTTATAACAAGGAAATGGCGAGGCCGTACCTGGCGTATGAGGAATATCAGGAGACCGCAAAGGAGGCAGAGGAGCACGAAGTCCGGGAAAGTGCAGGGCAGGAGCCAGAGGTGGAATCGGAGCCGGAATCCGTGCCAGAACAGGAGTCCGGGCAGCCCTCCAGTTCGGAACCGGAAATGGGGCCTGAGCCGGAATCCGTGCCAGAACAGGAGCCCGGGCAGCCCTCCGGCCCGGAACCGGATGATAACGGGTCAGATGTGATACAGGGATATCTAAACTTATATGTTGACGGTGTGGGCAGTGAAATGAGGGTGATTCTGGGAATGAAAGATATGATTTTGGAGGAGCTGAAGCAGAGGCGGATTTCCCATTATGACATCATATACGTGGAGTCTGTGGAAATACAGGTAAACCCGCAGACACTGCCGTATATACTCGATGAGGACCAATATTACGGACGGCGGATTATACTGAATTAGCAGAATAAGACAGGGAACAGAGTCAGGACTGGCGGGGAAGAGAGGCAGTGAATCACAGGAGAGTGATTTGCTGCTTTTTTATTTTGGGAATTCTTTTTGGGCATAAACCTGTCCGTGCCACATATATTGGAGATAGGGGGAGAAACGATGGATGCTGCAGAACTGAAACGACTATTTGTACAGGCAGGGCCGAAATGGGAGAGGGTACAGGAGATCCGTATCCGTGCAGGGCGGCCGGTTACTTTTCTGTATGAAGGGAAGGAATGCTGTCTGCCCGGGAACGCGCCTGCGGATAAGTACCTGATTCGGGAAATTATGGAGATTTTTTCCAAGCACTCCCTGTACGCATTTGAAGAGGAGATCCGCCAGGGGTTTTTGACGATTGAGGGAGGACACAGGGTCGGTATCTGTGGACGAGCCGTGCCGGACGGAGACGGACTGCGGACGATTAAGGATATTTCCAGCCTGAATATCCGACTGGCACATCAGATCATCGGATGCGCTGACGGGATTCTCGGCTGGCTTTATGAAAACGGGGACTTGAAGGACGTGTTGTTTATCTCGCCCCCCGGGGCCGGGAAAACGACTATGCTGCGGGATGTGATCCGGCAGATTTCGGATGGCAGCTGCTATGGAGCAGGCATGACTGTGTCGGTGGTGGACGAGCGTTCAGAACTGGGGGCCTGTTTTAAAGGCATCCCACAATGTGACCTTGGGAGACGGACGGATATTATGGATGGCTGTCCAAAAGCACTGGGAATGCTCATGATGCTCCGGTCTATGGCTCCGGGCGCGATTGCGGCGGACGAGATCGGCAGCCAGACGGATTTGGAGGCTATCCGCTATGTGATGAACTGCGGCTGCCGGATTCTGGCAACCGCCCACGGGAACACGATTGAAGATGTATGCAGGAAGCCTGTGCTCTCGGAAATGGTACGAAGCGGGATGTTTTCCAGATATGTAGTACTCTCGGGCCGACCATCTCCGGGAACAGTGGCCGGAATTTATAACAGGGAGCTTAAGATACTTTGGAATCCCTGAGTGGACAGACGGAGGAAAGGAGGGCTCACCGAATGAGGTATGCAGGGATTTTTATGATGGCGGGGGCTTTGATGGCAGGCGGATTTTGGGCGGCGGAAAAATGGAAGGAGAGGGTGCAGATACTTCTTCTTCTGCGGCAAATGGTATTTTATCTGAAGGGGCAGATTCTGTATTCCAATGCCACGCTTCCGGAGGCGCTGGGAGAGGTAGGAAAGCGCTTTCAGAATGGGAGGAGCGGAGTGTTTGCTGAGCCCGGAAGCCTGTTTCTGCGGGTACAGAAACGGATGGAGGAGGAGAGCGGGATTCCGTTTTTTGCTATCTGGAAAGAAGAGGTCGAACGGCTTCCGGATGATTTCCCCATGAGTGCGGCAGACAGGCAGACGCTTTCGTCCCTGGGGGAAAATCTCGGATATGCTGACCGTGATATGCAGGAGAGAACACTGCTGTTTTATCTGGAACAGACAGAAGGAGCGATTGCTTTCTTAAAAAAGGAATCCGAGAGCCGGACGAAGCTTTACCGCTGTCTGGGGATGGCGGCAGGCCTTTTTTTGCTGGTTATGCTGGTATAAGAGAGAACCGGGCAGGACATGCGTCAGAGACAGAAAGCCTGGCAACGGAATGGAGAGGGAGACATGGGGGTAAATCTGATTTTTAAAATTGCTGCAGTGGGAATTCTGGTGTCGGTTATGTGCCAGGTGCTAAAGCACAGCGGGAGAGAGGACCAGGCATTTCTTACCAGCCTTGCAGGGTTGATTCTGGTGCTTTTCTGGATTGTCCCGTACATATATGAGCTGTTTGAGACGATTAAAAATCTGTTTGCACTATAGTGACAGGAGGTGCGTGAGCGATGACGATCGTTCAGGTGGCAGTAATGGGGATCGTGGCTGTGGCATTGGCTGTGCAGCTAAAGCCGCTGAGGCCGGAGTTTTCCGTCTATCTGATTCTGACTGCGGGGTTAGTGATCGTATTTTTAGGAATCTCGAGGCTTGAGCTGATTCTTGAGACGGTCAGGGAAATTGGAACATACATCCAGGTAAAGAACATCTATTTCGGTATGCTTTTAAAAATGCTGGGTATCAGCTATATTGCAGAATTTGCATCAGGCATCTGTAAGGACGCCGGATACGGCGCACTTGGAAGTCAGATCGAGATGTTCGGGAAGCTGTTGATTCTGGCCGTCAGCGCGCCGGTGCTGCTGGCCCTGTTGGAAACGCTGCAGAGGTTGATGGGATGAAAAAGAGAAAATGTATTTTGTATACTATGATTTTTTCTGTTCTGATCGCTGCCGCTGTTCTGCTTCCTGTGAGGGCAGAGGAGAGTGGAGCACCGGACTGGCCGGAGATGACATTTTCAGATTTTGATGTTACACAGATACAGATGTTTCTCGACAAGCTCCCGGATGGTGCAGCAGAGGGCATGTCGTTTGCAGAGATTATGAAAATGCTGGTAAACGGAGATTTGCCGGAGCTTTTATCCAGGGCAGCCGGCGGACTGAGGCAGGCGCTCTTCTCAGAGATCCGGACGAACAGCGGACTGATGGGACAAGTCGTGCTGTTAGCTTTTACCGGAGCTATATTTTCCAGTTTTACCGGTATTTTTGGGTCCGGGCATGTGTCGGAAACCGGGTTTTATGTACTCTACCTTTTGACGATCACATTCCTGGCTGCCAGCTTTTTTGCCAGTATCCGTGTGGCCGATGCTGTTTTTCATGATATTATGGAATTTATGCGCGCGCTTCTGCCAGCATGGTTTCTGGCGGTAGCGATGGCAGGGGGAGCGATTACCTCTTCTGCCATGTGCGGATTTACCATTGCTTCTATCGGTCTGGTGCAGAGCATTTTCAGCGGGCTTCTGGTTCCTTTAATGCGAGTCTATATGATGCTGGTACTGGCCGGAAATCTGTACAGGGAGGACATGATTTCCAGGATGACAGGGCTTCTGAAAATGTTTATCGAGTGGACAGTGAAAGCATTGTTTGGCGTAGTGGTGGGATTCCATGTCATCCAGGGTATGGTTCTGCCCCAGGCGGACGCCCTGAAGAATGCCTCCGTCATGCGTGTGGCACAGATGATACCAGGGCTTGGCTCAGGGGCAGGCGCAGTTTCTCAGATGGTGATGGGGTCGGGAATCCTGATAAAAAATACGGCCGGAGCGGCGGCAATCGTGATTCTTCTCCTGCTGACGGCAATTCCGGTCATCAAACTTCTGGTGCTGATGCTTTTGTACGAGACTGCTTCGGCAGTTATGCAGCCAGTCTGTGATAAACGTCTGGTGGCATGTATGTCCGGGACGGCAGAGGGGCACAGAATGCTTCTTAAAATGGTAGGGTATTCGCTGGCGCTTTTTGGCGTGACGATCGCGCTTCTGTGCGCTTTTACGAATGCTGCCTGGTATGCGGGGTGATGATATGGAACGGTTTACTGAATGGATCCGCAGTCTGGCCTTTTACCTCATTTTTATGACTATGCTGTTGAATCTTCTGCCGGATAAGAAATATGAGAAATATTTCCGGCTGTTTACTGGAATGCTTTTTATCCTGCTGGTGTTCCGCCCCTTTACCAATCTGACGGGACTGGAGGAGCAGATTGCAGGAGTATTTGAGCGAATCACCTTTCAGAATGATGTAAAGCTCCTGAAAAAGGAAATTGAGGACGCAGACGGAAGGCGGCTTTCCCGACTTATGGACAGCTACCGGAAGGCAGTGGAGACCGATCTGCAGATCATGGCTGAAGGGTATGACATCGAATGCCTGACCGTGGCGGCAGTGATCGACATGGACGGAAACGGAACCGGCTCAGGAACCCTGCAGTCGGTCGATATGCGGGTGAGGCTTAAAGAGGGAAATGCCGGGGGAAGCGATGCGCTGAGGGAGCGCAGACTTTTGGCAAACCGGGAAATCGTCCGGCTGAAAAAAAGGATAGGAGAATATTATGGACTGGAAGAAGGAAACATTACAATCCATCTGGAAAGTGAATAAAGAACGGCTGATTTTTGTGTTTTGCTCTGGACTTTTACTGTTTATCCTGGCAATGCCGGGAGAATCGCCGAAGAATCGTACTGCACAGGCTGTGTATATGCAGGAGGGGGGAGCGGCCGGAGAACAGACGTACAGAAACGGTATTTCCAGCGGGTGGAGCGGAGGAGATGCCGGTGAATTTGGCAGCGGGACAACAGCCGGAATGCAGGCAGGGGGCAGCAGTACTTTGGCAGCAGGGGGAAATAGCGGCTGGGGGAGCGCCGCACAAGGAGGACAAGGAGGCAGCACAGCAGGGGCACTGGCGGGAGGCGGCAGTACTTTAGCAGGACAAAATGACAATCAGGGCAGTATGGCAGCAGGGGGTGCATCCATCCGGAATGAGGCCGGGAGTGCAGGCGCGGCCGGCAGCAGGAATGCGCAGACGGGGGCTGCTTCGTATGAAAAGGAGCTGGAGGACCGGATCCGCGCAATTCTGGCCGGCGTGGAAGGCGTTGGGGAGGTAGATGTGCTGGTGGTGTTAAAGTCATCAGAGGAAAAGGTGTTGCGGATCGACCAGAATTCTTCGTCGGCGGTCACAGAAGAGGAACAGAGCGGGAACAGCCGCATCATACGCCAGCAGGAGTTGTCCGAAAGTACCGTGCTGGAAGGACAGTCCTCTGCCCCTGTGGTAGAGAAGGAAATCATGCCGGAGATCTCCGGGATTGTCATCAGCGCAGACGGTGGCGCGAGCGCGGTCGTGCGGACAGAAATTTCTGAGGCAATGCAAGCATTATTTGGCCTGCCTGCACATAAGATAAAAGTATTAAAGAGGGTGAAAAAAGGAGTCTGAGGCAATGAAACGAATATTCAGGAGAAACCAGGTAATCATTACGACGCTGGCAGTCATGATTGCGGCTGCCGGATATCTCAATTATTCTGCCAAAAAAGAAGTGGCCGGGGCCGAGGTGTACGAGGCAGGAATGATGGAGATATCAGATGAAGACATTCTGGCAGAAAACCGTGCTTTAAATGGTGTGGACGACGGGAGTCTGAAAGAGATTGCCAGTCTGGACGGGGATGGCGAGGAAACTCTTTTGCCAGAGAGCGGAAGCATGACAGGCTCCGCAGAGACAGGAAATGCCGGACAGGAGACGGCAGCGGCCGGGATGGAGAATCCGGGCGAAGCTGTGCTCACAAACGGGACCAGCGTATCGGAGTACATAGCCGGTGTCCAGCTAAATCGTGAGCAGATCCGGGCGAAGAATAAGGAAACGCTGATGGAGCTGATTAACAACGAGCAGATCACAGAGGTGGAAAAGCAGGCAGCCATCCAGGGCATGATCGAACTGACCGAGGTGGTGGAAAAGGAAAACGCCGCCGAGACACTCCTTAAGGCAAAGGGGTTTGTCGATCCGGTCGTCAGCATTACAAGCGGCAAGGTGGATGTGGTAATCAATGCTGTGTCCCTTACTGACCCGGAGCGGGCGCAGATCGAGGACATCGTGAAGCGAAAGACGGAAATCGGAGCAGACGGGATTGTGATTACATTGCTTGATCTGGCGGAATAGCCAGTGGAGACGGAATGATGGAGAGGCGGATTTTTGTGTCGCCTCTCTTTTTATACGCAGGCCTCTAAAATGATAAAATCAAAATTGTTGGAAGAAAGATAAGAAATGAATAGGTCTATGCTTCCTCCCCGCCCTTTCCCTAAAATACGAAAAAGCCCTATGCAAAGTGCGGGAGCTATGTTATAATATTACGAGATATTGCACCTGTGTTTGTGTTTTGGGGCAGGTGAGCCGGGAGGCTTTACGCGGATATGATTTTGGAATGCAGGAGGTGTGCTCGTGACAACGGAGACAGAGAGAAGCAGTCATAAGGTATATGAAAAGGATAAAATCGGTGAGGTACAGATCGCGGACGAGGTCGTGGCGATCATTGCGGGGCTGGCGGCAACCGAGGTAGAAGGTGTGGATTCAATGGCCGGAAATGTCACCAATGAGCTGGTGGGGAAGCTGGGGATGAAGAATCTTGCCAAGGGCGTCAAGGTCGAGGTGACGGAGGAACATGTTTCCGTGAGTATGTCCCTCAATCTGAAATACGGATACAGTATCCCGTCCGTCTGTGAGAAGGTGCAGGAAAAGGTAAAGAGCGCCATCGAAAACATGACCGGCCTGACCGTACTCGATGTAAATATTAAAATCGCGGGCGTGAGCCTGGAAGAGAAGTAGGAAATTCCAGAAGGGACGCGCTCATTGACGTTTTCCCAGGAGTCGGGTTTATAATGGAAAAATCATGGGGGGGGGGTATTCACGATACTCTCCTCTCTTTATTCCTTACCCCATCCCAGAGGCGGCGGGACAAAGAATCCTGGCAGAAATGATGTTCCCTTTGGAGGATATAACAAGTTCCTTTTGTCAGGGCAGTTGCAGACAGAGGAATGAGAATGACAAAGGCAGGATAACAAAAAGGAGTAATGTTATGAACACGATGTTAATGCGGTTTTTGCTGTGCTTACCGGCAATTATTTTTTTGCTGCTTGTGATAGGCAGCGTTGCGTTTTGTGTCTGGTATTTTAAAGCATTCTATGCAGAGCGGGCAGAGCGTCAGAAGAAATCCGAGGAGCAGCGGAAAAGAAACGGAGGCGAATGCATTCTGGAATGGGCGGGAAGCCTGCCGGATGGGGCGCCGGATGCAGAATTCGGAAAGCTGGTTGTGGAGATTCCCCAAAAGCGCGGCGGTGGTGTGGCACGTTTTTATAAAAAGGGGCTGGTATTGGAGCAGAAACGACTGCCCTATTCGGAAATTAAGGACGTTCTGTGTGTCGAAGCCGTTCCGGGAGCAAAACATACGGCCAAACAGGCAGTCAGGGATATGGGCGTTCTGTGGATCTATCCTAAAAAAGGAGCAACGATCGGGCTTAGAGAAATGAGCTATCATTTTGACAATGAAATTATGAATCAGATTAAGCGGGGACTTGGCTTTTAAGGCAGAAGTCCAGCCGCCGGACAGGCAGCATATCTGCCTGGGATGGAAGGCTCGCGGGACACCTGTATTTTGCAGGCGGGCGGTGAGGAAGGGATCTATCTGGCGGAACTTGATCTGAAACAGCTTCGCAGTTACCGTGAGAGCGAGGTACATGGGAATGCATGGCGGCGCCCAAAACAATACGGGCTTTTGACAGATATGAAGGTTGAAGAACCGTTTGTCCGGCAGGGGGATCGGCGCAGGAAATAACCGCCTATTCAGCAATAGGGCTTTTTTATAAATACGAAAGGAAAATGAGGGGAACAAGATGAAAAAGAAAATCTGGACAGCCAGAATACTGGCTTCCATTCTCATCTGGGATGCAATTGGGATGGGATGGAACGGAAACGGAATTCCAGTTAGGGGGGCGCAGACGGTATGGGCGGCCACCGCGTCTGACAGTCTGGAGGCAGGCAGTTTAAATGCTCTGCCAGCAAAACAAAGAGTCAGCCCGGAAGGAGATTTTGAGGCGGCGGGCGGTGTTCTTACGAAGTATCTGGGTAAGAGCGCAAATGTAGTGATTCCGGCGGAGATTGGCGGGGAGGCGATTACAAAAATCGGAACCGACGCCTTCAACGGGAATGAGACTCTGGGAGCCGTAGTCGTTCCGGAAGGTGTGGAAGTACTGGAAAGAGGGGCGTTTGCCAATTGTAGAAGCTTAAAGGATGTGACGCTTCCGCACTCCCTGCGGACGATCAAAAGCGCTTTTGGCAGCAGCGGGATCGAGAAAATTGTGATTCCCGAGGGCGTGGAGACCTTAAATGGGAGCTTCTTTGGGTGCGTAGAGTTAAAGGACGTGACGCTTCCAAATTCGCTCAGGGAGATCGGCGCGCAGACCTTTCAGGGGTGTGAGGCGCTGGAAAAGGTGGTTGTACCGGAAGGCGTTACGACGATTGGAAACAGCGCGTTTGCGACGATTGATACGACGTATCCGATTCATATAAACGCTTTAAAAGAAGTGGAACTTCCGGATTCGCTGGAAACGATCGAGGCATCCGCCTTCTACTATTGCGAAAATTTGAAAAAAATCAATATTCCGCCCAAGGTGAAGGAAATAAAAGACCGTACCTTCTATCATTGCAACAGTCTGGAGCCTGAGTTTTCGGAAGGGCTTGAGGTCATTCGGTCCCAGGCGTTTTTATGGGCGAATATTGAGAAAGAACTTATATTTCCGGAATCCCTGACAATGATAGAAGATGGAGCGTTTAATGCATACCAGGGATACTATGTCACGATTCCCGAAAATGTGACAAGGATGCGGTTTGATGATTTCACGGAGAACAAATCGATATCCGAGGGCACGTCTGCAGGGATAAAAATCATGGGAGATCCGGAGATTACAGCGAAATATGGTCAATATGAATACTCCGTTGTGATTTATTCTGAGGAGGACGCGGCCAGGGTAAGAGAATTTTGCCAGGATCACAATGTCGCCTGGGCTCCGCTCTCCCAATACCCGCCGGATCAGGAGCGGTTTTCAGAGGAAGAAGATTTTGTAATCAAAGATGGCGTACTGGTTGAGTATAAAGGCGACGCCCCGACTGTCGTGATTCCTGGGGGTGTTACGGCGATTGGCGATTCTGTATTTAAGGGGAAGAACCTACGCAGCGTATGGTTTCCGAGGAGCCTGAAATCAATCGGAGTCTCCGCTTTCGAGAATTGTGAACATCTTTCCGGGCTTATTTTTTATCCGGGCCTGGAGTCGATTGGGGATTCTGCCTTTAAGAATTGCAAAGGCTTTTGGCATCTTGGCCTTGATTTGCCGGATTCCCTGAAAAGTATTGGAAACGGTGCGTTTCAGGGTTGCGAAGGGCTGCTTTCCATTAAGAGTGAAGGAAGGCTGGAGCGCATCGGAAAAGGAGCGTTTCTGGACTGCCCGGATTTAAGCCAGGTCGAATTACTCCAGGAAAAAGAATTCAACATACAGATAGCAGAGGACGCGTTTTCGCTTACAGACAGCAGCAGGCTGCATTTTGTTGTGAATTTTGGCTCTGTGCCGGAGCAGTACGCCAAAGAGCATGGGATTCCGTACCGTTATGAGAATGAGCCGCCGAAGATCACTGCTTCGATGTTGCATATCGGAAATACGCTGGCCGGTGAAACCATGCGGGGGCCTTCGATTCATGTTCCTTCTTTAGGGGATATTACGTTATTTGAATTCCCTCTGGCCGGGGACGGAGACAGCAAACTGGCGGAGCTTTTGCAGGTAAAATGCAGCTATGACCTGGAGGAAGATAAGCTTTACGTAGTAATTGGGGATGAAGAGCTGCTCGAGGATGCGGATTCGGACGATGAAACGGCGATGGAGAAGCTGTTTCATAGCATTAAGGAAGCAACAGAAGCGCTAAATGATGCAGACAAAGTAAAGGATATGGCCGAGAAGGCAGATAAGCTTGAGACGGCTTTCAAAAAACTGTACAAAAACGAGGGGATCGATTGGACAAGACGCGCAATTCACCCAATGAATATTGGACTTGAGTTTGAACCCAGCTTCTGTGGATATATGGAGGTAGATCTGGGACGGGAAGGCGCTGTTCCGGCAAAGGGAACGCTGATCGCCATGCTTCCATTGGATATGCACGCCGGGTTGGGCTGGCCGGAACCAGTTAGCATTGTGATGGTTACAGCAGGCCTGGAGGTAAACGGAAGCGGACAGGTCACTGCCAAGGTCGATAATATTTACAAAGTAAATATGGTTGAGATTGGCGGACAGGTGAAGCTGGAGATTACCCCTTATGTTACAGTGGGGGCGGGAATCGAACCGGGTTCCGATATTTTGGATTTAACCGCCCGGCTGCAGGGCTCGCTTGATACGGCGCTTGCATTCCCGGTTGAGTCTCTGGAAAAGTCTCTGGAAGTATCTTTGAGCGCGGAATTTTCGCTGACAGGGCACTTGTTGGGAGCTGAAGGAGAACTCTATAAGTCAGACTGGAAGTCAATAAAACTTTACCCGCGGCCAAAAGAGGATGCCGTTTCTACATATACGGCACAAGAGGGCGGCCTGCATCCAATCGATAAATCTTATCGCCGCCGCCGTTCCGGTTTTGTATTCCCATATGCAAAGCCGCAGATCGCCTCCTTTGCGGATGGAACATTAATCAAGGTCTGGGAAGACGATGTGCCGGGCCGGGAGGACATGAATTCAACGGCAGTGTTCTATTCCCTTTATAGCGGCGGGAACTGGAGCCAGCCTGTGATTGTTTCTGACGACGGGACGGCCGACTATGAGCCGAAGGTTACAGTCGATGGGAATCAGGCGTATATCCTGTGGCAGAACCTGGAACAGAGGCTGGCGCCCGACGCGTCCGTGGAAGAACAGGCCGGGTCCTGCGAGCTGCAGGTAGCGGTCTATGATAAAACGTTGGATGCTATTTCACGGCATATGGACGTCACGGACAAAAGTTCACGCTATAAATATCAGGCGCGGGTAGCGGCTTTCGATGGAAAGATTTATGTAACCTGGCTGGAAAAGGATACAGACGACCTGTTTGCAGGAAAATCCTATACGGCGAAAGGACGTCTTTGGGCGGGCGGTGCATGGGAAGACGAGGCCGTGATTGAAGTGTTTGACAAGGGAACCGAGCTTTATACGCTGCTTCCGTCTTTTATAGGAGGGGAACCGGCAGCCGCCTATGGACGGCAGACTGTAAACGGCGACGAAGAATTCAATGAAGTCCGTCTCTACTATCAGGGGCAGAACACCGCAGTTGCAGGCACGGATACGTTGTGCAGGACGCTTGCCTTTGAGCAGGAAGAGAGCGGTACGCGGCTCTATGGAATACAAGATTACCATCTGGTACAGATTGACATGACAGGGACCGGGGAAGTACTTGATACGGGACTTTCGATTCCCGGCCCGGCCTTAAACCCGCAATGGGTCGGAGGCCCCAACGGGAAAGCTGTTATCTGGGAAATGCAGGAAGGCCTGCATTCCAACCTATACGGAGCTTATTACGATGAGGAGACGGGCACATGGGGAGATGGAATCGCCCTGACAGATGTGACGAACAGCGTGACGGAGGCACAATCTGGCGCGATTCTTCCAGATGGAACGTTAATGCTGGGCTATCGCCTGACAGAGGATGGACAGAATTCCGGGCTGATTACCGAAAAACTGGAGCGAGAATGTGATCTGGCGATTACGGCTTTGCCGTGGCTGGAAGCGATGACGCTCCATCCGGGGATGGAAACCGTGCTTCATGTGGAGGTCGAAAATACAGGCAGTCTGAGCGCCTCGGATGGTTTCCGTCTGGAACTTTTCGATGGAAGCCAAAGCTTTGAAGGAATGGATCCTATCGAGTATCCGCTTGCCCTCGCTCCCGGCCAGAAAACAGAGGTGGAAATCGCTGTTACGCTTCCAAATGAGCTGGCGGGAAAACGCCTGAAAGCGAAAGTGACTCCCCTGGGAGGAATCAAAGACAAGAACAGCAAGAATAATACTTCAAAGGAATTGAAGCTTGCGCTTGTGGACTTTGTGATCGCCGGAGGACGGCTGAAAGGCGACACAGGAAACAGACAGCTTGCGATCGACATTGCGAATGCAGGCTGTGCGACCGCGAGTAATGCATCCATAAAATTGCAGATAACGATGCAACCGGGGCCGGACGACGGGGACAATACCTTTTCCAAAACAGTATCCATCGCTTCGCTTGGAGTGAATGAAAAAAAGACGGTTACAATTCCGATGAAGGATCTTAAACTGCAGGGAATCGCGATTGAAGAGCTTTTGCAGACAACGTATCTGAACATAAAGATTTCTTCGGATGCGGAAGAGAATTCTTATGCCAATAACCTGATGACGATGACATATACAGCGGACGTTTCCGATGGAATCAAGGCGATCCGCCTGGATCGGGAGAGCCTTAACATGGCGGTCGGAGAGGAGACGAGCCTGAGCGGAGTGATTCAGCCGCTTGGCCTTCCGGAACGTTTCCGTAAGCTGACATGGACGTCTGAGGATGAAAACATTGCCACAGTAAGCTATGACGAGACAGACCGGGAGCACGCTGTAGTGACGGCAGTGAATCCGGGAACGACTGTCATCAGAGCCAAATTCCATGTTGGCGACTACGATATTACAGCAAAGTGTACGGTCGAGGTGCGGGAAGAAGCAGACGGCCAGGCTGCAGTGACCGGCGTAGAGCTTAATACAGAATCCCTTGTATTGGAGGAGGGCGGCAAAGCCCGGCTGCTGGCGCATGTCCTGCCGGTCAATGCGGATGATACGGGACTCTTCTGGGAGAGCGCAGACGATTCGATCGCTGCTGTGTCTGAGAGCGGCGAGGTCGAGGCCATTGCCTGCGGAGAGACAGAGATTCATGTAAGCTCGCAGGACGGCGGTTTTACAAGGAGCTGCGTGATTCAGGTAATCCGCAGGACGGAAACGCCCGCAGCGGTCAATACGAATGTGGACAAGGTGTTAAGACGTGCCCGGGAAGCGGCAGAAGAAGCACTGCAGACATTTGAGGTTTCCAATGAAACGACAGGGACAGCTCTCTTGGAGGCAGTGAGGATTGCTGTAGAGGACGTGGAGAATTCCGGTGACGGTACAGGAACCGAGACAGGAAAAGATGTGAAAATCGGGTGGCAGAAGGAACCGGTTGTCACACCTGCGACAAAGGAAACAGAGGGAACGATACGAGGCGTAGTGATGTTGACGCTGGGAGGAAAGCATGTGACGGTTGAAGTCGTTCTCAGTATTCCGAAACTGAACGATTCCGGGGAGCCGGGAGAAGAACCGGGAAAACCAGGGACGGAACCAGAGGAACCGGAAAAGCCGGGAACAGGGCCGGAGGAGCCGGAGAAACCAGGGACAGAACCGGAAGAGCCGGAGAAACCAGGGGCAGAACCGGAGGAGCCGGAAAAGCCGGGAACAGGGCCGGAGGAGCCGGAGAAACCAGGGACAGAACCGGAAGAGCCGGAGAAACCAGGGACAGAACCGGAAGAGCCGGAGAAACCAGGGGTAGAACCGGAAAAGCCGGAGAAACCAGGGACAGAGCCGGAGGAACCGGAAAAGCCGGGAGAAGGCTCAAATAAGCCTGGCCGAAAACCATCCGCTTCTGGCGCCGGCCATTATGCAATCGAGACAAACGCGCATTTGGAAGGCCAGTGGCGAAAGGATGAGATTGGATGGTGGTATCAATATTCTGACGGAAGTTATCCCGTATCCCAATGGGTGTGCCTGACCTGGAATGGAATCCCGGACTGGTATTATTTTGATGAGCGGGGATACTTATATACCGGATGGCTGAAGGATGGCGGCTATTGGTATTATCTTCATCTTCAGGCAGACGGGAGGCAGGGGTACATGTATACCGGATGGCGCTGTATTGATGGACGCTGGTATGAGTTTAATTCAGAGCCAAATGGACGCCTGGGTATTTTGGTTGACGAGGATGGAAAAAAATAATCTTCAGTACATTATCGCACGGATCCCCAGGCAACCCGAACTGTTATTGACGTCTTCCGGATGTTTGCAAAGCCCATCGCATTACAGACGCGCGTTCGTTTTGTAAACGCAAGCCTGATACCGAATAACAGGTGTGATTTACTTCGGGATCCATACAATGATGCTCCGGAAAGATGAGATCAGAAAGAAAAGGGGGCTGTCAGGAAATGCTGTCGATATACAATATATGGTTGTGCATTCCAACGTGTCACAGCATATATTGTAAGTGGACAGCCATTTTCCGACAGCCCCTTTATAATGCGTGATATGCGTTCTCGGGATTAATTTTGGACAGGGTGGCTGCGAAATCCATTTATAGTTTTCCCCACTTCCAATACAATAACATATGGAACAGTCGATTCCGAATTTGATTTGACTGCGAATTGCATTCGCTATAAAAGGATATAGAAGTTCCTGCGAGGCCCTGTATTCATAGTAGTTACAGCTCACTTCTTTCCCTTTGGAATTGATTCTGATAAGACCAAGCGGACAGACGAAATTCATGTAAAAGTCTGCATAAAATTTTCCACAGCCGCCATATGCCTTCATAACATCGTACAGAAACCGGAGGAAGACGGATTGATAACCCGAAAGCCTCTGGTACGCAAAGGGATTCCTGCGAGAGTTTATCATTAAATTATAATACTTGTTCGGCAAATGTTGGGCTTTTTTTCACGTAGCAGAATCCTCCGGTGTGTGGTGATGGGGTTCACGCTGACGGAATCAGGGATGGGGGGTGATTTCATGATGTTCTGTTTTTGTAACAACGAATCCGGCAGCCTGATACATGTTTAAGGCGTGCTGATTCCAGTCAGCGACATGGAGCGTGATGGGCGCATCCTTTTTTGCGCGGATGTGACGAATGGCCCACCCGAGCAGCCGTTTTCCGTATCCCTGGTTCTGATACGCCTTGTTTACGATCAGATCGTCAATTTCCGTTCCGTAACAGCCGACACCTCCAATGATCCTGTCATGTTCCAGCAGGAGGAAAATGTCATCTGCCTTTTCCTTTAACTGCCCGGGATCTGAATAAAAGTTGTATGGACGGATGTCAAGAGCCCTTCGCATTTCATAAAAACATTCATTGTAGATGGACTCATATTGTGGGTAATATTTCATATGAAACGGTATCATGGGAAGATGCTCAGCGGGGAGTATTTTCCCATCTTCTGTATACTGCATTTCATAGGCGATGATCTGTTTCATTGTGCCTCCTTTCTGTATGCCGGTCAGATACTTTATCTTACACCATTTCCGGCAATTCCTCCAGTACTTTTTACCGGTATGTTCCAGTGTACCTTATAAATGACATTCTGAAAAAAAGGATTGACTCTCCCCCTGGGTCAGGAGGTAAACTGATTGCAGATTCGAATCAATTATCACAGAAGGAGGTATGAGAACATGCTGCAAATCGGGGAATTTTCAAAAATATGCCAGGTCAGCGTTAAGACGCTCCATCATTACGACAGAATCGGTCTGCTCACGCCGGCAGAGGTGGACCGCTTCACAGGCTACCGCCATTACAGGATGGAGCAGATTGACACGATGAATTATATCCAGCGCCTGAAGCGTTATGGCTTTTCCCTGGGGGAGATCCAGCATCTGATTACCGTTTCCGATCACAACGAGCTCGTAAAAGCGCTGCGGCAGCAGCGGGACAGGCTGAGGCAGGAGCAGCAGGAAGCGGCGGCTATCCTGAATGAGCTTCAGGCGCACATTTCAATCTTTGAAAGGACAGGTGATATTATGATGTATCAAAAGGGCTACACAGTTGAAATCAGAAAATCTCCGGCAATGAATATTCTGTCAAAACGCGCCATGATGGGCGTAGACGAATTCGGTAAATATTATGGAATGCTGTTTGAGCGTGTGAAAAAGGAGACGGTCACGCCGACCGGATTAAATGGCGCAAGATACCATGATGAGGAGTTCAACCAGGAATCCTCTGATATCGAAGTCTTTATCGGGATTCGGGAGGGCGATAAGGCGGACACGATTTTGGAACCCTGCGAGTGCGCGATGGCCGTTCACCACGGAGGATATTCTACGCTCTCGGAGGCGTACGGCGCCATTGTTTCATGGATTGCTGAGAATGGGTATGAAATGGCAGGAGCGCCGTTTGATCTCTATATCAAGACGCAGTTCAATGCCCCGTCCCCGGAGGACTGGGAAACAGAAGTCTATTTTCCGATTCGCAGGAAGTAGGTCTCATATCCCCCCCCCCCAAGAAGGCTATTGTAAATGGCCCCCGCTTACCGGTTCCCACGCCGGAAGCGGGGACTTTTTATAAAAATACTTGACACTTCGACTTTACGGATTTATAAAAAAGAAGTGAACATGGAGGTCATTGATTATGACTCAGGAGAACAGGCAGCCTGAAAGGCTCTGTGAAGAAATGTGTAAAGGGGTATTGACAATATTTGATCTTTTACCCCTGGTATCCTGCGATGATGCAGGGAGAAACGATTAAAGATCAATAAAGCCTCAGATCAGGATACGTATCGCCAATGCGAAGAAGGAAATGGACAGAGATGGCTGATGATGGATCTGGAAGATAAGGGACCGCTGTATCAGGATCTTTTGCGCCTGATTCAGATCCGCAGAAAGAGTTAAATGGAATATTCTTATGCGGCTATAAAAGCGGCAGAAAATAACACAATCAGGCAGAGGCGTTGCAAAATGGCGGCGTCCCGCAATATATAGCACTTAAAATCGCAGGGTATCATCTATCTATTATATAACAGCAGCATTTCGCAACAGCCCTGAACGCTTGCCTGAAATCCTTATGCACCCATAGGGCAGCCTGAAAACGGTCCTTTGTTAATGAATCTCACCGCCGACGGCCTTGATGTCCGTCTGGTTTTCCACAGCAGCCTTTACGGCAGCCTCGATTGAGGCAGCGATGTCGGCGAGCGACATGGAAGGCGTCGCGGGTTTATTAACAACCTGAGATGCCGCATAGGGGACGTGGATAAAGCCGCCGCGGATATTCGGGAATTCCTTCTTTATGTAGTAGAGGATACCGTACATAACGTGGTTGCAGATATATGTCCCTGCCGTGTTGGAGAGAACGGAAGGATATCCGGCGTCTTTGATGGCCTGTACCATTGCCTTTACGGGAAGATTGCTGAAATATGCCGCGTCTCCGTCCTCGAAGATGGGGACGTCGATTGGCTGGTTGCCCTCATTGTCCGGAATCCTTGCATCGGTGATATTGATTGCCACGCGCTCCGGTGTGACGGCGAACCGTCCTCCGGCCTGGCCGATGCTGAGCACGATATCCGGCTTCTCGGCACATATGCTGTCGTAGATTTTCTGAATGGATTTGTTGACGACGGTGGGAATCTGCAATTTTACGATCTGGGCCCCGGCGATCTCATCAGGAAGCAGCTTGACAGCCTCCCAGGCCGGATTGATGGATTCGCCGCCGAACGGGTCGAAGCCTGTGATTAATACCTTCATTTGTAACTACCCCTTTCCGTTTGCATTTCACGTCTGGTCCAGGCCGTCATCATACAGCAGGATATGACGGGGGAGATCAGCGAAAAGCAGAATCTGACTGGTGCGGTACGTAACAGCCAAAATTTGACAAAATGTAATGCTTACTTGTATTATATAGGATAATGGAAAAATGTGCAAGAAGCGGGGAGGAAACAGATGAAAATTATTATTTCGCCTGCAAAGCGGATGGAGGAATGCCAGGACTTGTTTGCGCCAGGGGCGTATCCGGAGCTTTTGGAACAGACGAAGCTTTTATATGAGGCATTAAAGGCAATGGAAGAGGGGGAACTCGGGAAGCTGTTCCGGGCGAACGCTCAGATCACCCGCCAGAATTACCTGCGCTATCAGGAGATGTGCCTGGAGCGTGCCGCCACACCTGCTCTGCTCTCCTACGTAGGGATTCAGTTTCAGTCGATGGCGCCAAAGGTATTTTCATATGAACAGTGGGAGTATGTGAAAACACATCTGCGTATCCTGAGCGGCTTTTACGGGATTTTGAGACCGGATGACCGTATCACTCCTTACCGTCTGGAAATGCAGGCCAGGCTTTCGATGAACAGCAAAAAGGATCTTTATGATTTTTGGGGCGATTCGCTCTGCCGTGCTCTGCTGCGGGACGAGAGCGCGGGCAGCCGTGTGATAGTCAACCTGGCTTCCAAAGAGTACAGCCGGAGTATTGAGCCATATCTGTCAGAGGATACCCGGTTTGTGACGTGTGTTTTCGGAACAACAGACGGAAACCGTGTGAAAATGAAGGCTTCTGCCGCCAAAATAGCAAGAGGTACAATGGTTCGCTACATGGCAGGGAAGCAGATTGAGGACGTGGAGGAGATCAAACATTTTTCAGAACTTGGATACCGATTTAGCCGGGAGAGGTCAACAGAGAACTGCTTTGTGTATCTGCTGTGATTACAAAATATCCGCACGATGATGCAATCCCGGTTCAAAGGTGCAGAGAGGCCAAAACGAGACAGAAAACAAAAGGGGAGCCATTGCATTTCGGTGCAGAGGCTCCCCTCAGTCTGTCATTCAGTCTAACGGCTCACAACTTTCCCATAAATCTTTTAAAGAAATTTCAATCATCAATGCCACCTCCTTGTGTGGTAACGTTTCTTTCTATTTCTCAGAGTTTCTGTTTCATACAGCTGGCACAGTCAGCGTGCGCGGCGATTGGAATTGTTTCTTATGAACTTACTATAACACAGGAAAATATAATTGTAAAATGTTTATTTCTTTGATATAATGTTAATATTTATTTATAATTTGTGTACAGAGAGGGAAGGAAATGACGTTTCTTGAGATTGAGGCGTTCTTAAAAATTACAGAGTGTGGAAGCTTCTCATCGGCTGCAGAAAAACTTTATATCACACAGCCTGCCCTGGGACGGCGGGTGCGGGCTCTGGAGGAAGAGCTTGGATATCCATTGTTTGTGCGCAGCAAGGGCGTGCGCCATGTGGAGCTGACGAGGCAGGGACGTGCATTTATCGGCCTGGCCCACCGCTGGCAGGCGTTATGGCGGGAGACTCAGGAGGAGGTTCTTCTGGGAAATGAAAAGAGCTTTTACGTAGCCAGCGTGGGTAGCCTGCTGGCATTTATGCTCCCCACGGTGTTTCAGACCTTCATAAAGGAGAATCCGGACTGCAGCCTTCATGTGACAACGCTCCATTCAAGCGATGCCTACACGTATGTCAGCAGTAAGAACGCGGATATTGCTTTTATTACTGACCCGATGTATTCTTCGCAGGTCAGGACGAATATCCTGTTTCAGGAGGAACTCTGTCTGGTTGTGGGCCAGGACCTGAAGCTGCCGGAACAGGTGACGGTCGAGGAATTAGATCCGCGGCTGGAGATCCGCACGCAGTGGGACCGGAATTTTGATCTGTGGCACAATTATTTTTTCGGCAGTGCCGCCACTCCGAGAGTCTATTTGGATGAAATGGGCTTTTTGCAGTATTTTACACAAAACGGGGACAACTGGGCGTTTCTGCCGCGTTCGATTGCCAGGCAGCTTTTAAAGGACGCACCGGTTTCTATCCATGAACTGAATATCAGACCGCCGCAGAGGACGTTATATTATCTCTACCGTGTTCAGGACGCATCGCCGTATCAGGAACAGCTCCTCTCCCTATGCAGACAGAAGCTGTCCCAGGAGCCGGGAATCATACTGCGGGAGGAAAGCGGCAGCCCCGGTATCTGAGACGGAAAACCACAAAACATCTGAGATAAAAAGCTGCAAAACAGCAGTTGCATTTTCTGCCGGCCGGCGTTAAGATTATAGCAGGACAAGCAGGACAGCGGGGCCCTGCACAGGACTGACTGATCATTATGGAGGAATTACATGTATAACGAGCTGACAAAGAATGACATAAAGAAAATGGAGGACGAGATCGAATATCGGAAGCTGGTCGTCCGCAAGGAAGCGATCGAGGCGGTGAAGGAGGCCAGAGCGCAGGGGGATTTGAGTGAAAATTTTGAATATTATGCCGCCAAAAGGGACAAAAATAAAAATGAGAGCCGTATCCGCTACCTGGAGCGGATGATTAAGACTGCAAGGATTATCTCAGACAATTCCCGCGAGGATGAGGTCGGCCTGTACAACACGGTTGATGTATATTTTGAGGATGAGGATGAAACAGAGACGTACAAGGTAGTGACGACCGTGCGCGGGAATTCCCTGAAGGGACTGATCAGCACGGAATCGCCGCTTGGAAAGGCGCTTCTGGGCCGGCATGTCGGCGACCGCGTGCATGTCCAGATCAATGAGCGGGCCGGATACGATGTGGTGATAAAGAGGATTGAAAAGACAGAGGACGATGGGAGCGATGCATTGAGAAGCTATTAGACAGGGGCCGGCGGCCTGTACAGGGAGGAACACATATGAAAGAGCCATTTGCTGAGAATGAAAAAAAGGAAAAGCAGCCAAAGATCTTTGGTTTTCCGTTGCCGGTATACACGGTGCTTTTGGGATTGACGATTGTCTGCATGCTGACCGGATGTGTGCCCAAAAGCCTGGTGCCGGCGTTTCTTGTGCTGATGGTCGCAGGCGAGGGGTTAAACTGGATCGGCAATACGATTCCGGTGGTAAAAACATATCTCGGCGGCTCGGTTATCTGTATTCTGGGGGCTGCTGCTGTCCGGGCTCTGGGACTGATGCCGCAGCAGACATTGGAAACACTTGATTTTTTTGTCAATAACAGCGGCTTTCTCATTTTTTACATCGCCGCACTGATTACGGGCAGCCTGTTTAATATTGACCGGAATCTGCTTCTCAGGGCAACGGTAAAGCTGCTCCCGGTAGCTGTTGTTTCACTGGCTGCGGGGATTCTTACCTCAGGGCTCTGCGGGATTGTGCTGGGGGAAGGATTCTGGGGCGGGATCCTTTATTTGGGGATCCCCATGACAAGCGGAGGTATGACAGCGGGGACGGTTCCTCTGTCCGCCATGTATTCCCAGGCGCTGGGCGTGGAAGCTTCGTCGGTTCTGACGAAAATGGCTCCGGCTACGGTTCTTGGAAATTGTGTGGCGATTGTTTTCGGGGGACTGTTAAATGATTTCGGAAGAAAGCATCCGAAAGTGACGGGAAACGGAGTCCTGGTAAATGACGGAAAGCCCGTACAAAAGACGCAGCCGGTGAGGCCAACATTTGCCCTGCTGGCGACCGGTATGGTGATCGCCTTTGCATTTTATCAGCTTGGCGCGGTTCTTCATCATTTTATGCCGGTTGTGCCGACGTATGCCTGGATGATTATCGCAGTAGTCCTGGTGAAGGGAACCGGAATCCTGTCTGCGGACATGGAGGACGCGGCCAGAGCCTGGGGGCAGTTTGCCATACACAGCTGGACAGCGGCAGCTCTGACCGGCATCGGTTTTACGCTGATTGATCTGGGAACGATTATGGAGAGGCTGACGCCGCTGTACCTTGTGTCAGTGATCGTAATTGTGGTAGTCATTACCCTGACTGCCGCTGTTCTGGGCCGGCTTGTGGGCTTTTATCCGCTGGAGGCAGCGATCACTGCCGGAATGTGTACCACCAATATGGGAGGCTCCGGCAATGTGGCGGTTTTAAGCAGCGCGCACCGGATGGAGCTGCTGCCCTTTGCACAGATTGTCACCCGCTCCTGCGGCGCTCTTATGCTGACGGCCGGGGGAATCCTGGTACAGATCGTCGGAAGCCGTTAGGCAAGGCAGGAGAACTATGAGGGCAGAAAAATGCCCCGGCAGTGATATGGAGTTACCGTCACTGCCGGGGCATTATAGTCTGCAGATGCCGTATTGCATCACAGCCTATGTAACGTCGAAATGGCTGATCCACTCATCGAGGCGTTTAAAATCCGCATCGTCCGGGTGGCTTTCTGCTGCCCTGCAGGCTTCAAGAACCTTCTTGTATGTATCATTTTCCGGCTCTCTGGCAAGAAGCGCCTCAAAGTGCGCCCGTGACCGTGCGCCTACCTTTCCCTGGCACATGAAGCCCGGAACCACCGTATTGCTGACCGGTATGTCTCTGGCTGCTGTATCCAGTATCTGTCGGAAATAATCATCGCCCAGACCAAAGCCTGCTGTTCCGAACAGAACGATAGTTTTTCCATCGAGCTTTTTTAAGAATACGCGTGTCTTATCGTCGCAGCTTCCCCGGTCGGTCCAGAAGCCGACAAAAAACAGATCTGCGTCAAGCTGCGCCACCTCCTGGGAATGGTCTCCAAAATAGACGCAGGATTCCGCCGGCAGCAGATCGTGCAGGCGTCCCGCAAGAGCCGCCGTATTGCCTGACATGCTGCTGAAGGTAATCACATATTTCATATAATGCCCCCCTTTGCGTTGCTGTCAACGGTAAATTCAGGATGAATCCAAGGATGTACTAAAAGCTGTCGATGATATCCTGATTCATGGAGCGCACAAGCTCAGTCGCCAGACGCACGGTCGCCTCAAAGTCATAGCAGGAGGTGATTCCATGTACCGTATGGATATACCGGACCGGGACGCCGATTACGATGGTGGGAATCCCGTCAAAGGAGGTATGCAGGATGGCGCCATTATTGCCGCCGCCCTCCCGGACAGAGGACTGAACCGGAATGCCGAGTCTCTCTGCAAGGTCAAGCGCATAGCGCTGGTATCTCGGTGTGCAGATGATGGACTTGTCCATGAAACGCAGCATGGGGCCTTTTTTGAAGGCTGTCTGGACAGCATAGGCTTCCGTGAACGTATCATCGGCCGGGCAGCCCTCGAAGCAGATCGCGATATCCGGCTTGGTGTGATGAACCGCCACTTTCATGCCGCGCTCACCGACCTCCTCCTGGGAGGAAAGAACGCCGGTGACATCCACATCGAGCGCTTCGTCCTTCAGGCGGTGGAGCGTCTCGAGCAGTGCCGCGCAGCCGATGCGACAGTCGAATGCCTTACCAAAGAGCAGGTCATGCTCTGCATCGTATTCTAACGAAACGTCGGCGACAACAGGCTCGCCGATGCGGATTTTGAAAACCTCTTTCGCTTCCTGTGCGTCTACTGCACCGATGTCGATCGAGAGCGTGGAAATGTCGGCAGGGCCGGCAGAGGCCTTTTCGGAGGCCGACATAAAGTGTACGGGCTTGGCGGCAATGATACCGGGAATATAGCGTCCCTCGGCATTGCGGACCAGCACCTTGGTCGAGGGCAGAGAACTGATATTCCAGCCGCCCAGGGCCACAAAGCGCAGGGTTCCGTTTGCGCGGATGGAGTGAACCATGAAGCCTACCTCATCACTGTGCGCGTCCAGCAGAAAGACCGGTTTGTTCCCGGTATTTGCTTTCCTGTGCATATAAAAATTGCGCAGACAATCCTCTTCTGTGTCAAACCCGCTTCCCAGATGCTTTTTAGCGGCAAGAATGACCTCATCCTCAAAGCCGGACGGCCCTTTGGCGTTTGAAAAGTCTGTAATCATCTGTAAAATTTCTGAACTTACCTGCTTCCCCATAAAAGATATACCTCCCGAAAATTATTCAGCGTCTTTAAACTGATCTTTGCCTACAGAGCAGAGCGGGCATACCCAGTCCTCTGGCAGATCCTCCCATTTGGTTCCCGGAGCAATGCCGTTATCCGGATCTCCCTTGGCCTCATCATAGATATAGCCGCATACTTCACACTCATATTTCTTCATAGTCTGTTCCTCCTGATATTATAATAATTAAATTTGAACCTCAGTTAAATCTTAACATGCCGCGGACATACTGTCTGCGGTGAAAACGGGACGGATCGGGATGACTCCCGCATCTACTGACGTACTGCGGCTGCCAGCGCGTCAGCCAGTGCATCGAGATCTGCTTCCTGGCCGGGTTTTAAGGCGGACTTAATGGAAAGGCCTGCGTCGAGAACTGTATTGTTCTTGAGTCCGGTCAGGACCTCGCCCATATGTTTGGCGGAAACGGGGGCCCAGGTACCGTTTTCCATGAGGGCGATGGTGCGCTTCTGGAGATTGTGGGCCACAAGCTGGTGCAGAAGGCTGTCCATATTACAGAAAATACCATTATTATAGGTAATGGAAGCGAGCACCAGGGCGGAGGCACGGAAGGCATCCGCAATAATATAGGATGGATGCGTCTTGGAAACATCGTAGACGGAGATCCGTGTGATGCCCCTGTCAGCAAGCCTGGCCGCCAGAAGATCCGCCGCAGTCTGGGTATGTCCATAGACAGAAGCGTAGGCGATGACAACAGACGGTTCCTCCGGCTCATAGGAGCTCCAGAGGGAATACTTTTCCAGAAGCCACGGGATGTCATTTCTCCACACAAGGCTGTGGAGCGGGCAGATGAGGCTGATGTCTAACGTCGCCGCTTTCTTTAAAAGCGCCTGTACCTGCATGCCGAATTTGCCGACAATATTGGTATAGTATCTCCTGGCTTCCGGAAGCCATGCACCCTTGTAGTCAATTTCATCAGCAAAAATGTTGCCGTTTATGGCGCCGAAGGAACCAAAGGCATCGGCGGAGAAGAGAATTTTTTCTGTTCTCTCATAAGAAACCATCGCTTCGGGCCAGTGAACCATCGGAGCCATCACAAAGTTCAGTTCATGGCGGCCCAGAATCAGGCTGTCGCCTTCCTTCACAGGGAGTGTATGTGCATCCACATCAAAATCGAAAAACTGCTTCATCATGGCCGCGGCCTTAGCCGTACATACAATCCTGACATTTGGATAACGGTTCACGATGTCCTCAATGGAAGCACAATGGTCGGGCTCCATATGGTTTACGATCAGATAATCGAGCGAACGGCCTTTCAGCAGGCCTTCTATGTTTTCAAACAGCTGGTGGGTAAAGGCGGCGTCAACCGTATCGAACAGCGCGCATTTTTCGTCGAGCATGAGATAGGAGTTGTAGGAAACTCCGTCCGGTACGGGATAAACATTTTCAAACAGTGCAATCCGCCTGTCGTTCACACCGACCCAGTAAAGTGAGTCTGTCAGCTTTCTGACACAGTTCATTTGATTTCCTCCATTCTGAAATAGATATCAAATCTATTGTAAATTGTTGAAAGCAGGATTTCAAGGGATTTTTGGAAAAAAATTGTAACAGCTTCGATGTTCCCGGAAGAGATGTGAAAGGTTTAAAAAAATGATTGACATTTTTGGGAGAATCGCATATAATACAAATGAAATTGAGATTCGTTATCAATTAAGAATTGAAAAAAATTTTGATATGGACAGGATCGAGGTGATACGAATGGGAGTTGCAGACATAACAGTGCTCCTGCTTGTGGGCGCAGCAACAGCAGGAGTGGTTGTATATCTGAGGAAACAGAAGAAGGCAGGAAAAAGCTGTTGTTCGGGCTGCTCCGGCTGCCTGGGCAGCTGCCGTGTAAAGACAGAGGCACAAAGTAAGGAGGAAATGCGATGCCAGTGACATTTTTACACCCGGGGGAGACAGGAGTGATTCAGCGTATCGGAGGAGCCAGGGACACGAAACGATTCCTGGCGAACCTTGGCTTCGTAGACGGCAGTGAGGTAAGCGTGGTGTCCAAGCAAAATGGCGGACTGATCGTAACGATCAGGGATACCAGAGTTGCGCTCGATAAAGAGCTGGCAAAGCATATTATGGTTTGAATAAGAACGGCTGTGAAAGAACACAGAGGGGATCAGTCTGGTGTAGGGCTGGCTTCTGCCGTTATGGCAGAAACACAGCTGTTTTTGCAGAATGTGAGTTAGTTTCATATAACTAAAAAAGAGGTTCCGCGTATTCCGGATACATGCGGAGCAGAAAGGAGAATCGTATGACACTGCGGGAGGTTCCTGTAAAAACAAACGTTTCCGTTGTGAGGATCAACGGCAGCGGTGCGTTCCGGCGGCGTATTATGGATATGGGCATTACAAAGGGGTGCGCGATTTATGTGCGTAAGGCAGCGCCCTTAGGCGATCCGGTGGAGATCACGGTTCGGGGATATGAGCTGTCCCTGCGCAGACAGGATGCAGAGAGTATCGAAGTAATTGAGAAATAAAAGCTTGCTTTTGCCGATGGGTGACAGCGGAGCGTGACAGGAAGGGAAAAGGCATATCAGAGGCAGGAACAGGGAGAAACAGACCCAAACAAGAAACAAACAGGGAGGATAGAGATGGCTTTGAAAATTGCATTGGCGGGAAATCCCAACTGCGGGAAAACCACGATGTTCAATGCGCTCACAGGCGCGAATCAGTATGTCGGCAACTGGCCGGGCGTAACCGTGGAGAAGAAGGAGGGCAGGCTGAAGGCTGCCGGAAAGGGCGGGGAGGAGATTGTAATTACGGATCTTCCGGGAATTTATTCCCTGTCCCCCTATACGCTGGAGGAAGTCGTAAGCCGTGATTATCTCTTAAAAGAAAAACCGGATGCGATCATCAATCTGGTGGATGCGACGAACATTGAGAGAAATCTGTATTTGACAACGCAGATTCTGGAATTGGGGATTCCGGTTGTCATCGCGCTCAATATGTGCGATCTGCTGGCAAAGAACGGTGACAAAATTGACAGAAAAAAGCTGTCGGAGTTCTTTGGATGTGAAGTCGTGGAGACGTCGGCGCTTAAGGGAACCGGCCTTAAAGATGTGGTCGGGCTTGCAGTCCGGGCTGCGGAGGAGAATTCCTGGAGGAAACCGGGCCATGTATTCCCGATGCGTGTGGAGACGGCGATCACAAACGTTGAGGAAGAGCTGAACGGCAGAGTAGAGGACAGCCAGAAGCGCTGGTATGCGATCAAGCTTTTGGAACGCGACGAGAAGGTGACTGCACAGCTTGCGCTTCCATCTGCGGCGATGACCGCGGTAGAACAGGAGACGGCACGTCTGGAAAAGGACATAGATGACGACACGGAAAGCATTATAACAGACGGACGGTATGAATACATAGGAGAAATCGTTGAAAAGACAGTGAAGAAGTCAGGAAAGGCACTTTCGACCTCAGACAAGATTGACAGGATTGTCACCAACAGGATTCTCGGACTGCCGATTTTTGCAGCTGTGATGTTTTGTGTTTACTACATTTCCGTTACGACGCTCGGTACGATGGGCACGGACTGGGCAAATGATACGTTTGTTGGCGGAATTCAGGAGGCAGCCGGCAGTTTCCTTGAGGGAGCAGGTGCAAGCAGCCTCATCTCAGGACTGATAGTGGATGGTGTAATTGGCGGCCTTGGTGCGATATTCGGCTTCCTGCCGCAGATGGCAATTTTGTTCCTTTTACTGTCTGTTTTGGAGGACTGCGGCTACATGGTAAGAATCGCCTTTGTCATGGATCGGGTGTTTCGGTATTTCGGCCTCTCGGGAAAAAGCTTCATCCCGTTACTGATCTCTTCTGGCTGCGGCATTCCCGGGATCATGGCCTCAAGGACGATTGAAAACGATAACGACAGGCGTCTGACAATTATGACAGCAACCTTTGTTCCCTGCGGGGCAAAGCTTCCGGTCATTGCACTGCTCGGCGGTATCATGACCGGGTGGGCGACAGGAGATTATGAAGCGGCAGGCTATATCGCCCCGCTCATGTATTTCATCGGTGTGGCGGCTGTACTCGTTTCCGCCATTATGCTTAAGAAAACAAGGCCATTTTCCGGGGAAGCGGCGCCGTTTGTAATGGAGCTTCCGGCATATCATCTTCCTTCCACGCGTACGGTACTTTGGCACACTTGGGAACGCCTGAAAGGCTTTATAATAAAAGCAGGTACGATTCTGTTTCTGGCCTGCGTGGTGATGTGGATTCTGTCTACGTTTGGATTTGAGAATGGTGGCTTCGGTGTTGTTGAGGATGCGTCCAATAGTTTGATGGCAGTCATGGGAAATGCCATTGCCTGGATCTTTGCACCGCTTGGATTTGGCACCTGGCAGCCTGTGGCGGCTTCTATCTCCGGCTTCTCGGCTAAGGAGGCCATTGTTTCGACAATGGGCGTGCTGGCAAATGTCGATGGGGAGATGGCAGAGGAAACAGCGGTTGTGGCAGCAGCAGTCAGGGCCTGGTTCCCGAGTGCGATTGCAGCGTTTTCCTTCCTGCTCTTTAACCTGCTGGATTCTCCCTGCCTGGCGGCGATTGCCACGATGGCGCAGCAGCTTCAATCGAGAAAATGGTTTTGGTTTGCAATTATTTTCCAGAACGCATTTGCCTATGCGGTCAGTTTATGTGTTTACCAGCTTGGTTCGGTATTTGCCGGGGGCACTGTTGGAGCTGGTACGGTGGCGGCAGTAATTATTTTGGTATTTATGCTTTATATGCTGTTCCGGCCGGATCCATATAAAAATGTAAAAAAGACCGCCAGACGTTCGATGGCTGTATAATACAGGAAAATAAAGGAAGAGGGCTGTATCCGGTGGAGGTACAGTCCTTTTTGCCATGACGGCAGGAACTTTTATAGGAATGGGTATTGGAAATTTGCGAGAGAAAGAGTATAATGGCAATGTTGCTATAAACACATACAAGAGGATAGAGATCAAATGAATATTATCATTGTTGGCTGTGGGAAGGTTGGAACAAGTCTGGCGGAGCGGCTGTCCGCCGAGAGCCACGATCTGGTGATGGTGGATCTCTCCGCAGCAAAGGTTGAGGATGCTTCCAGCCGGTTTGATGCCCTGGGGATTGTCGGCAATGGCGCCAGCTTTACCGTGCAGCAGGAGGCAGGGGTGGAGAATGCGGATCTGTTTATTGCCGTTACAGGAGAAGACGAGCTCAATCTGCTCTGCTGCCTGATGGCGAAAAAAGGGCGGCACTGCCAGACGATTGCCCGTGTGCGCAATCCCATGTACAGTAAGGAGATTCAGTTTATCCGTGAACGGCTGGGGATCTCCATGATTATTAATCCGGAGCTGACAGCCGCCAGAGAAATCTCCAAGCTCCTGAAATTTCCATCGGCGATCAAAATCGACACTTTTGCTAAAGGGCGTGTTGAACTTCTGCGTTTCCGGCTAAAGACAGAGATGGGGCTTGGCGGCAGATCGGTTATGGATATTATGGGGCGCTTAAAAACAGATGTTCTGATTTGTGCTGTGGAGCGCGGCTCTGATGTTGTGATCCCTAACGGAAGCTTCGTCGTACAGGATAATGATATCCTGTCTATCGTCGGTTCCTTGGAGAGCACAGCAGAATTTTTTGAAAAAATCGGGGTGCGCTCCAAACAGGTGAGGAATTCCCTCATTGTCGGAGGCGGTACCATTGCCCATTATCTGACGCTCGACTTGTTAAAGATCGGTTTCCGTGTACGCATCATTGAGCAGAGGAAGGAGCGCTGCGAATATCTGAGCGAAATGCTCCCGGGAGCAGAGATCATTAACGGGGACGGCAGCAACCAGAGCCTTCTTCTGGAAGAGGGACTTGCAAATGCTGATTCGATGATTGCGCTGACAGGCCTGGACGAGGAAAATATTTTTCTGTCGCTGTTTGCCAAAAAGCATTCGGATGCCAAGCTGGTAGCAAAGGTCAACCGCATCGCGTTTACGGATGTGGTGGATGGTTTTGATATTGGAAGTATTATTTACCCCAAATATCTGACAGCAGACTACATCTTGCAGTATGTACGTGCGCGTCAGAATTCCATTGGCAGTAACGTAGAGACGCTTTATAAGATCCTCGACAATCGGGCTGAGGCTCTGGAATTTTCCATTCGCGAAGCTTCCGCGGTCACGGATGTGCCGTTAATGGAGCTGAATCTGAAGGACAGCCTTCTGATCTGCTGTATTAACAGGAAGGGGAAAATTCTGACGCCGCGCGGCCAGAATAAGATCAAGGTCGGGGATACGGTGATCGTCGTCACGACGAACCAAAAACTTCGTGATATCCGCGATATCCTGAAAGAATAAAGGAGCGTTTCCATGAATTATTCCATGATTTTTTATATCATCGGCTGGATTTTCAACGTGGAAGCGGCTCTCATGATACCGTCGTGTGTCGTGGCTGTTATTTACGGGGAAAAAAGCGGCTTTGCTTTTGCAGGAACCATCGTGCTCTGTGCACTTTTGGGGATTCCGCTTATCCGCAGGCAGCCGGAAAACAAAGTTTTCTACATCCGTGAAGGCTCTGTGATCGTGGCTTCAAGCTGGATTATTATGAGTATTATGGGGGCACTCCCATTTATCTTTTCCGGCTCGATTCCTGATCCCATTGATGCTGTGTTCGAAACAGTTTCAGGCTTTACGACCACAGGGGCCAGTATTTTACCTACAGTGGAGCAGCTTCCCAAGTGTGTGGCGTTCTGGCGCAGTTTTACGCACTGGGTTGGCGGCATGGGAGTGCTGGTATTCCTTTTGTGTCTGCTTCCGTTAGCCGGGGGCGGATATCATATGAATCTCATGAAAGCAGAGAGCCCGGGACCGTCTGTCAGCAAGCTGGCTCCCCGAGTGCAATCCACGGCCAAAATTCTGTACGGACTTTATATTTTTCTGTCTTTTGTAGAGCTTGTTCTGCTGTTAGCCGGCAGTATGCCGCTGTTTGATGCGCTTTGCACTACATTTGGTACGGCCGGGACCGGGGGATTTGGTATTAAAAATGACAGCATTGGTGGATATTCTGTGTATCTGCAGGTGGTTATCACGATTTTTATGATTTTGTTCGGCGTGAATTTTAACGTATACTTCCTTTTCCTGATGAAAAAGCCGAAGGAAGCGTTCCGCTGTGAAGAGGCGCGCTGGTATTTTGCCATCATTGCCGTATCGGTTGTGACTATTACGATATTCATACGTGATTTGTTCCCCAGCCTGGCGCTGGCCTTTCACCATGCTGCCTTTCAGGTGGGATCCATTATTACGACGACCGGATTTTCCACCGTGGACTTTGATCTGTGGCCCTCTGTTCCCAAGACGATTCTGGTACTTCTCATGTTTATCGGCGCCTGCGCCGGGAGCACAGGAGGCGGTATCAAGGTATCGCGTGTGCTGCTATTATCCCGCCTGGTGAAGAAAGAGCTGTCACAGAACATTCATCCGCGTATCGTACGCAAGATAAATTTCGAGGGACGTACCGTGGACTCTGAGGTTCTGCGCTCTGTCAGTGCCTTTATTGCCACTTACCTGCTGATTATGGCTGGCTCGATCCTGCTCATCAGCATTGACAATTTTGATTTTACAACCAATTTTACAGCGGTTGCCGCTACGCTCAATAACATTGGTCCTGGCCTGGCGGCGGTCGGCCCTACGCAGAATTTCGGGATCTATTCCGGTTTTTCCAAGCTGGTGCTGATCTTTGATATGCTGGCAGGGCGGCTGGAGATTTTCCCGCTCCTTCTGCTGTTTGTGAGGGATACGTGGAAAAGATTCTGATTTACAAGACTAAAACGGCTGTTATAGAACATGCCGGCAATTGTTTTTTATATTGTAAACCTTCCTGCGCCCACAGATGGGCGTGCCACCAGGAATGAAAGAAGTTCCGGCGCATTTGGCATCCCTGAACTTAGATCGCCTGCGGCGATGGACTTTCATAGTAAACCTTCCTGCGCCCACAGATGGGCGTGCCATCAAGAATGGAAGAAGTTCCGGCGCATTTGGCATTCCTGAATCTATGCTGCCTAACGGCGGAGAGACTTTCATAGCAATATATGGAAGCATGTAGTATGCTTACCCTGTACAGGGATATACAGACTGCGGGATTTTAGATGCTGTTTCTGATAATCAATGTTATCAGAAGTAAAAAATTCGGCAGTCTTTTGCATCCTGGACGGCAACAGCCGTAATGCTGTATAACAGTATGGTTTCTCTTCTTCTGCCAATCATTTCTTCGCCAAATTGTCTCGTTTCCCCCGGCCTTTTTACTCTTTACATCTATGTTAGAACCCGTTATGTAAAAACCCGCAACCAGAGTCGTGTGTCCGGGAAAAAGAGGGATTCCATTGCAGAAAACAGATGCGATTCAGAGGAAAATGAGCGAAAGCCCTTCAGAGGATGCTCAGAGCGAAGCGGGTCTGTTCACGAAGCCCGTTCCATGCGCTAAGTGTGCCAATGCCTGTACGCAGGAAGAAAATGATTGATACTGTAACCATGCTTTGGTTTCTTGCATTTTTCTTCTCCGGGTATTATGATAGAAGAGAGAACAGACAAAGGGGAAATGAAAAATGAAAACAATTGTATTAAACAGCACCAAAATGAATTTTGACGGGAAGCTGGACTTTTCCATCCTTTCGGACGAGGTCATTGTATATGATGATACGACGCCGGACGAGCTTTTGGAGCGGGTTGATGGAGCAGAGATTCTTGTCACCAAGGAAATGCCTGTGAGCGGTGAGCTGATAAGCCGCCTGCCGGACAGCGTGAAACTGATCTGCGAAGCGGGAACCGGGTATAACAACCTGGATTTAAAAGCGGCAGAGGAAAAGGGACTTACAGTCTGTAATATCCCGGCCTACAGCACGAAACGCGTCGCTCACACAGCCATTATGCTGATTCTCAATCTGAGCTCTGCCATGCAGGTACAGATGGGAATGCTTGCAAATGGAAATCTCGATAATTTCACAAAAAACCTGCAGGTTCCCCATGTGGAGGTGAACGGGAAAACACTGGGAATCATCGGAGCAGGGACAATCGGCCGTGAAGTCATAAAAATCGCCCGGGCATTGGACATGGAGATTCTGGTCTACACGAGGACACAGAGAGAGGATGAAGACGGTATCCGTTATGTAAGCCTGCAGGAGCTTTTAAAAGGCAGTGATTATATCTCTCTGCACTGCCCGCTCACAACGCAGACCCGGCATATTATCAATCAGGATACGCTGGCACAGATGAAGCCGTCAGCGTATCTGATTAACACCTCCCGGGGAGCTCTTGTGGATGAGGAAGCGTTAATCCAGGCACTGAAGGAAGGAACGATTGCAGGCGCAGGGCTTGATGTACAGGAGACAGAGCCTCCCGTATCGGACAGTCCGCTTTATACCCTGCCCAATGTCATCATAACACCGCATATGGGCTGGAAGGGGCTGGAGACAAGGAAACGGCTTGTCTCTATCCTGGCGGATAATATAAAGGCTTATCAGGCCGGAAAGCCGATGAACTGTATCCTGCCGGGAAGCCGGACACATTAAATGTTAGAAAATTCCAGGAAGAACCGCTGGCATTTCCTACAGATATTTGAGAACTTCTGCCAGGATACCGGCTGGAAGCTGCCCGGGAGCTGACTGCATGCCGGATGCCCCGAAGGTAACGGATGAGCCGAAAACACTGCCGCAGATGCGGCTGACAGCGCCCAGACGGCTCATGGACATCGTAATAAACGGTGTCTTACAATGCTCCTTTTTCATGGTAAGCGTAGCGTCCAGCAGAGTCAGGACATCATGTTCACATTGTGGCATCACGGCAAATTTTACAATATCAGCTCCCAAATCCTGCATGGTGCAGAGTGTGTCCACGATAACTGATTTGTCCGGAGTCGCGAGGGGATCATGGCGGGAGGCGATAACCTTCATGCCAGCCCGGTGGGCGGCTGATACCAGTATATTCATGGTTTGGCGGCCTCTCGACAGCTCCACGTCGATCAGGTCGGCCAGGCCGCTTTCGATGACAGAGAGGCAGATATCAGTGTAGAGACTGGTATCAAGATCCGCAGTCCCCATTTCCGGGACAGAGCGGATCGTAAAAAGAACCGGTGTATCCGAAAGCTTATCTCTGAGCAGGGCAAGCACTTCCCGGCGGGCATCGGCATCCTCAAAACCGCGATAGAAATCAGCCCGCCATTCCACAAAATCGAAAGGCACGCTTTCCAGGGCATCAATAGAGGCGTTAAGCCTGTTCAGGCTGTTGTCAGTCAGGGGAATGCAGATTTTCGGAATCCCGTCTCCAAGTGTCATGTTTCGAATGGTAAGCAGCTTGCACATAGCCGTCCCTCCTGCTAAAAATGTGATGTTGTCAAAACAGATACATTTAGTGTACAAAAAAATATGGGAAGTTTCAAGTATTTCCTCCCACCGACTACGACAAACGCAAGAGTAAATAAACTGTGAATATTCTGTAAATAAATATCATATAAAATGCGTTTGTGAAATGATTCTGAAACAAAAAGAGGATACATAATACAGTAAAAAAGACTTTGCTCCGAAAACTTTTACGAAACAGGAAATTAGGATTAAAGACGAAATCCGGTTACAGAGAAATTCCGATTCCTGATTATGTTTTTGAGGCAATCTTAAAGGAACGGCAGGTTTATGAGAGAAACAGAAACCGCAGAAAGGGAGAGTTTCAGGATATGGATTATATCTGTTGTTCCAACTATGGCAGAGCAAGGAGCAAAGGGTTCCATTGCAGGTATTATAAACAGCTTCTTGCTGAAAATGGCTTGCCGGACATCAGTTGGAATGATTTGCGCAGCACATATTGTATGCTTCTGCTAAAAGAGGCATTCAACCCCAAAGAGGTATCGAAGCTTATGGGACGTGCCAGGGAACTCATAACTATGGACGTTTGCGCCGATAATAAAGGTGTTATAGCGGGTGGGGTGCCGGAAATTGAGGAATATATGAAAGCGGTTTTACCGAACCTGAGAGATAGAAAGTTTTAAATAAGGAACTGTTGGAGATTGTGGCAGACGTAAGAGAACTTCTTCCGGATGCCGGATGGAAATAAAAGAACAAATGTTTGTTCTTTTCTATACTTTTGAAAATGTTTGTGGTATACTATAGAGCGGTGTCTGAGTTGCTTTTCATGCGTTTAGTTTCTGTTTAGTCTATATGGAATTACAGAGATGCGCCAAGTTGCAAAAACAGCAAATTGTGAACGGGATTCGTCGTGGGCCTGTTTTTCTCCAATTTGAGTAAATGCCACGACAAAAATAAAATGTTCCACGACGAATTTTTGCCTGATAGGCGTCTTTTTCTACTATGAAATCAGAGGTGAGCATTTTTGCAAAATGAACAAAAAATCTTCAAACTTCACTCAGAGTATGCCCCTACCGGCGACCAGCCCCAGGCCATAGAAGCCCTGGTGGGTGGGTTCCGGGAAGGCAATCAATTCCAGACTTTACTGGGTGTTACGGGCTCCGGCAAGACCTTTACTATGGCAAACGTCATCCAGCAGCTGAACAAGCCGACTTTGGTAATAGCGCACAATAAAACCCTTGCCGCCTAGTTGTATGGTGAGTTCAAAGAATTTTTCCCGGAGAATGCGGTGGAATATTTTGTGTCCTACTAAGCGAAAGGACTTTTTGGACTATATTTAGTGTTATTTAGTTTTGATTATACCATATATTGTGGAACGAGTGGGCTATATGGATAGAAAAAACTGGGTGGAATCATAGGAATTGTGAACAAAATTCGTCGTGGAAAGTATTTAAAAGAAGAATATAGGAGCAGGAGCTAAATGATGATCTACAAGGCATAGGAAATTTGTCTTGTAGATTTTTTTACAGAAAATAAGACAATGAGAGAGTTTAAATTTTAGCAACAGGAAAATTTTAAGAAATGAGGAGAGAATCATGTCAGAGTATCAATTAGAGATCAAACAGATTGTGGATTATCCACGCTGCCGGATCTACCGGCAGTTTATCCAGAACTTAATGGCAGACCGGAGCATTCGCACAAGCGGGGGTTCCGGCCTTTTTTATTATACGGTGCTTTGCAACTACGCAAATTTCCGTACCTCCTATCTCCGCATAGACGGTATCGGTTATACGGTATACCCCGGTGAATGGATCTGCCCCGTGAAAGAACTTACAGCATGGTTCCGTACCCGTTTCCAGTGCCAGGCAGTTTCTATTCTGGATGAATTGCAGAAACGCCATCTTATATCCTATCTTTTCCTTGACCGGGGAAAGGTAGTCAAATATAAGGTGCGTGACTGGAAAAAACATAATACCGTGTTGGACTACAACTGCCCCTGTCAAAAGGATACAGGATTTTTCTTTATGCCGACTGTGATTGCAACAGAACTGGTCAGCGCCGGCCGCTGCTCTGAAATGGATATCCTGCTGGACCTGTGGATGTCTGCTGTCTACAATGACAGCCAGGTGCAGGGTTCGGAAATCGGTCCAGTTGTCTATCTCCGTAACGGCACTGGTTCTCCACTGGTAACCTACAGTGAAATGGCTGCCCGCTGGGGCATCTCCAAGGCCACAACGGGACGTATACTGAAAAAACTCGCTGATATGGATTATATCTCACTGATGTCATTTCCCGGGAGGACAGGCAGCGTGATCTATCTGCACAGCTACCTTTCCACCATGTTCCAGATATCAGATGTTCTTGTTGATAAAGAGGAAGCTGCTATGGTTCTGAAAATCAATATCACTCTGCCGGATGAAACGGATTCACAGGCAGATTCTGCCGCCACAGTACATGAGGTATGCGTTTCAGAGGAATTATCCAGCGTTTCAAAATTATACATTGAGACTGTCATCAACAAGATGGCGCAAGTCCTTGATGTACAGGGGATTTCCTGTTTCCAGTGCCCAAAATCCATATATAAGTTATATCCTTTGTCAGATGCCTGCAGGGAAGATTATATATCCCACATACAAAAAGGTGCTGTACGGTTTGGAATGGCTGTATCGTGCGGGAGGATAAGCCGGTCTACACCTTTGAGCTGACGCTCTCTCCCACCGAAAAAGACAGGGAAGGAGAGAACAGGGCATGAAAAAGAATCAGGAAGAAATGAACATTGCCGATAACCCTCTGTACCATGATACCTGGAAACTGCTGAAGAAATACAGGGATGTGGTGCGGAGCCGGTTTGAGATTGAATATGGGAGTTCCATCGAGGATTTTTTGGAATCCGTTTATGTGGCAGGGATAGATCTGTCAGACCGGAGTATTGAGCATCACGCAAAATGTATCGAGCGGAGCCACCGGATGCTGAAACTCCTGGATACTTCCATCGACCTGCTCCGTACCAAGCACAAAAATGGGGAGAACTATTACTGGTTGCTGTATTACTCCTTCCTTTCCCCGCAGCAGTTAAGAAATGTGGAAGAGATCATAGAGAAACTGCGCCCCCATATTCGGGACATCAGTTTCCGTACCTATTACCGCAGGAGGCGGGAGGCTATTGACGCACTCAGTTCTATCCTGTGGGGGTATACGTCTAAGGACAGTATCGACATTCTGGAGAAGTTCTTTCCGGACGATAAGGAAGCCAGGGAAGAAAAATAAGTAGCTATAAGATATTTTTAGGTGATCAGGCCGGATTGGAGGAAATATATGATAACATTGACCGAGAATGAAAAGAGGATGGTATTTCAGCTGGAAGGCTGCAACAGATATGATGCGATACAGGAGATTGCTGTGTTCTGCCAGTATACCTGTGACCATGACAAAAGGAACATTGCCGAAAATCTGTTAAAGAAACTTCGTGAACTCTCAGAAAATGACTGTAGGGAGCTGATTTGTGATATTCAGAAAAATTATAATCTGCCTCGGAAAGCAAAGACTGTTGGAGAGATGATTGCTGTGGCCCGGCAGGAGTCCGGTGCCCGGAAACTGGAAGGGCATGATATCATGGCGCTGGAACGCTTTGACCCGGAAGTGAAGCATATGATTGTGTTTGATGTGCTTTCGAGAGAATCCCCCATAGGAGATAAAGGGCATAGGATGCGGCTGTTTCTGACAGAAGTGGGATATAAAAAGGCGTTGGAGAG
Source organism: bacterium 1XD42-76 (assembly GCA_009917545.1). Lineage (GTDB taxonomy): Bacteria > Bacillota > Clostridia > Lachnospirales > Lachnospiraceae > QZDW01. Next base: position 21,237 of record QZDW01000019.1, on the reverse strand, counting down.
TCAGGACAAGTCTTTTATTCGGATTTTGAACCATGCAAAAGTGGCACATCAGTATCTTGAAAAAGTCCTGAAAATCCTGTAAAATCAATGTTTTCAAGGCCCGACAAGGCCACTTACTACACCATTTTGAAAGAGCCTTGAAATGACGCATAAAATCATCATAACTTTGATAGACATAGCATTACATCACAGTTCATCAGATAAATGCTGGCTCCTGTACTGGAATTTTTTAACCTGTATAGGAGTAGCAGGATTTTTCTTGATAATAAGAGGAATCAATAATATCCGGATAACCCATCAGAACGGAAGGGATGTGGAAGAAGCCATGAGCGTGATTGCGACCTATATGGCATCTGCTACAAAGGACAAATATGATGAGATTGCCCAAAGCATCCGGTATGCTCTGGCATCCAGTGAATATGGAGAGGGCATAGAGAACTTTATCCAGTATATCCCCAATACCACTGAAACCTGTTATACCTATATGGACAACTATCAGGCGCAGGCACTTCTTGTCTGTGCCAATGCGGAATAGTTCTATTCCTTAGACTTGTATGAGAAAGGGGAAAGTCCGGACAGCAACCGAGGGGGAACCATCATGAATTTTGGCTGTGATGAAGTCAGCTAGACCCACATTCACATTTCTCACAGCCCCAACAGACCGGATATGCTGGGATAGACCGTGGATGTGGTATTGTCAGTGTCCACAGGATGAAAACCCTATTCTGTGATGATTGCATCCGGAAGATTCTGGAAACGATGCAACACCAGCTGATAAAGGAATTTCTTATTTATGATACAGGGGAAAGAAAGTTTTATCCGATAGATAATGGAATGTCCATGCAGATAGGCGATTACAGTCTGGAGATTGAATACAAGAAGAGTGATTACAAAATTGACATAAATTATGCCAGTAAATAAAAAATCACCGTTGCAGAAACCGCAAATCGCCCATGAGGTGAAAAGAAAGCCTAAAACAAAGAGTAGATTCTATTTGATGTTGCGTATTGCAAGTTGAAAGATGCAAGGACGTATGATATAATTAATCCGTAACAAATTCAAGTTAGGTATGCTATTTTTCCGAGAACTCTGTATTTATCTAGCTTTTCAAGGATTGGTATATCTAATAAAATTTGTTGGAGATTAATGTTAACTTGTATAGTTATACTTATTGCCATACAATCAATTTAGGAGGACTGAATATGACAGTCAGTTATGATAAGCTTTGGGTTATTCTGAATGAAAGAAATATGATGAAAACAGATTTGGTTCGTGCAGCAAAGATTAGTACCAATGCAATGGCAAAGCTTGGACGAAATGAAGATGTACGAGTGGGCGTTTTGGTTAAGATTTGTTCTTGTCTTGGATGTACAATAGACGATGTCATGGATATTATTCCAGAAGAATAATAGTATTCTATTAATTCTAAATTACAGAGATTATAAGCAGAAAGAATGAGTTTGATAGTAAAATCTATGGTTATTATAGATACGATTGATCTTGACCAATAAGGAGAGGAACGGAATGGATAAAGCTTTTGATGCTGTTTTGCAAAGTGAGGTAGACGCTGCAGTTATTGCAAAATCCTCATATTGTTTTTTGGGAGAGCGATTTCGTTACCAATGTCTGTGTTGCGGTGAAGAAGTTTATCTTGCTGCAGCTGATAGCAGTGAGCGTTCTCCTCATTTTAGGCATCGAAAAGGAAATAATGATACAGAATGTGAACAATATCTTGGACAGTTGGACACAGTGGAACATTTAATACTTTTGAGAAGGCATAAACAGGGACATATAGAATTTTATTTTAACAGGGACAGAATGACATTCGAGATTTGTGCTTCTTTTACAGAAGAAGAACTTCAGGCGTATGAGAAAGAAAACAACAGGCTGATAGTATCTTCAAAATATTGCACTGATCCATTTCTCTCTATTCCTCTTAGTAAAGAAGTATTTGTTCCGGGCAGAAAAAGTTATTTTACCATCACGGAATTCTCAACACAGTATATTGTCTCCTTTGATTCCGGGATTAATAGCTGTACATATCAGGATGTAATGAGAGATATGAAGAAAATCAATATATTCGGAGTTAGGACGCAAGATGAACACTGCAGGCATCAGACATCATCACTACTTTATACAAATACTGAATATATTGGCATATCTGAGTATGAAGAAACTATGCAGGAACTTTCAACTTTAGAGTATATCACCTCAGAAGAGCTGTTTTCTTTTGTCACAGAAAACAGGGTGTTTTATGGACTGAAGTTTTCTGTACAACAAGCAGAATTTTCTGTTCGGTATTTCTTTCAGAAGCATGATTATCAGATAGAAACATCAGAATCGTTTAGCATTTTATGGCCACCGATTTATGTTAGAAATTCGCGTTCAATATGTACTGGAGATACAGTATATGTTCATTCAAGCTTTGAATTGATTCCCCATGGAAATATAAATGTAGATGATGTTTTTGCCCGGGAAATCAACAGAGATGTGCTGAAACTTCATGTTGAAGATGAAATCATTATACATGAAAAGAATATTGATATATGTATCCAAAAGGAAAGAGAACTGGGGATGGAAACAGTTCTGGAAGAACCTGCGGCTATATATTCTGACAGATATACCATTCCTGATCAGTACGACTACTTTTTATTTGACCAGAATGGATGCACACGGTTGAATCCAGGTTCAAACGTATATCTTTCTGAATCGGATCGGATTGTAGGATATAAAAACGGACATATAAAAGCATATGTGTATGCGTGTTCAAAAGAAAAAATGGACACAGGACAACTTATAAATGATATAGTGAAATATCATCCACAGTCAGAAATATTTGAACCGGATGATTTCATGGATGTCACAACAGACGAAATAGTCTTAGCGTACTTGGAAAACTGTTATAGGAGCGGACGGATTAATACAGTCGTTAAACAATACATTAAGGAGGGACTGCTTTGAATTATTTGACAGACCTTACAAAAGACGAAATTAAGTATGTTTGTACTGTTATCCCGTTTAAGGAGATATTCGAATACTTCAGAAAATATCCGAAGGAATTCGACAAATTACAAGGGGGATTCCGTGTAAAGTCGCTGAACGATGATACTGCAATCCGATGGCTTTATAACTTTCGTAACAGGGATTTTATTGCATCTTTTCTAAACAAGCATATTGAACAATGGATTGAAGAAATTAATGAGGAATTAGCAAAAGTACTTGAGAGCGGGCTTGATCAGGAGGCAGCTTATATTGATGTGCTGTCGCGCTCCTTTTTTTCTGGAAACGTTGCACTATTTTTCAAAATCAAAAGAGAAGAAAAATCCGAAGATTATCTGAAGGTTATGTGTTCATCTGTTTTTTATCAGTCTGCTCATCAAAAAGCAAATGAAGAAGAACTGGATTTTTTGAAGAAAAGTCAACGGGAACTTACTGATATTCAGGAAGAGTTGAAAAATCAGATTTTCGATGAAGAGAAGAACATCGAAAAATTGAAAAAAAAAGAGACAGAGCTGAAAAAAGAACTAAAAGAAAAAATAAAACAACTCGAGCAGGAACAGGAAAAGAGCACTCGTTTGTCTGAAAAAGTAGACAAATTGGAAGCAGAACTAAAAAAAGTTCAGGATGATGAGGTGTGGAAGACTGCGGAGATGCAACAGAAGATTGACACCCTTACATCCAAACTAAAGGATCAGGCCGAAAAAGCGGCAGGATACGAGACAAGCATCTCCGAATATGTATCCAGACTTTCTACTGCTGAGGATGACATCGAGACATGGAAAAATAAGGTAAGAAGTTGTGAGAAACAGCTTTTTACATATAAAGCAGAGAGAGCGACATTTTTATCAGACAAAGAATCAGATCGGAAGAAGATCAGTGAGCTTAAGGAAGCACTCGATAAAGCGCTTGGTGTTGAAAAAGCATATAAAGAATATCTTTCTGTATTTGGTACAAAAAAAGAGTTCTATCCGCAGAAAAATAGGGAGTTGGAAGAAACATTGGAAGCGCAGAAAAATATCGAGACTGCAGCAGAAGCTGTTTCAAAAAGATATGCAAATACTGACTGGAAGATACCGTTATGCCCAGAGGATATGGATGATTTTGATGAATATTTCAGCTATAACCTTGAAAATATCGGATTCGATATGAATGAGGATGGTTCATCAGATTTTGTAGATTATCTTGAAAAGAACTTTTTCTGTGGTATACCGTTGCTGATAAAAAGAGGACTAGGAATTAATTTGGCAAACTGTCTGGCAAACACGATTTACGGTGTGCCGATTGCAGCTTATTTGCTGTATTCGGAAGGTGCAGGCATACAGAAAATAAGGGAGTTTCTTGCAAATACTCCTGATCGAGTTGTCTGTATTGACGGCTTTATTGGGAACTGTAATGAACTGGAATTAATCCCAGCGCTCGAACAATATCGCAACAAGATTATCATCCTTACCTACATGTATGACAAGACGCTGAGCTTTATTCCGCACGAAATTCTTTCTTCGGTCCATTTTATCAGTGCAGATGTTTTCAGTTCTGTATTAAGAATCAGGGATATTACGGAGGACCCTTCCGAAGTAAAAGAGATCTCGTCTGCATACAAAAACAATGCAGGAGCTGACAGTCGGTCACAGAAAATATTCTGTGAGATTGCATGTGAATGCGGATTAGGAATGGATACAGCCTATGTGATGGCTGACATGATTGAAGATGAAAATTATTTGAACGAGATGCTGATGTTCACGCTTCTTCCATATGTGTCCAAGGTTCTCGGGAAGAATCCTTACAACAGTTCCAAACGTCTTCAGAGGTATGCAGGAGAAGCAGGACGCTGTTTGAAGAAAGATATTTTGATGAGGTGGTTTGGATAGTGAATGAATTGATCAATATCATGGCAGATGACATAAATATACGCCCTTATACAAATGAACCGTCTGAATACTTTGGATACAGGGTCATCTATTCAGCTCTCGGTCTGTGGTGCCTTAAATCAGCACTCAGTGAAAAGGAAAATAAGAGAGGAGTTAGCAAGAACGCACAAAGCATCTTGTTACATGACCTGTCTAAAAAATATATTGAACTATGTCCAATGGCAAAACATTTTGTGTTTGCTTCAAGAAATACCAATATTGCTGTGTTTATCCGGAATATCTACGAACAGACAGGATATTTGCTGACACTCGATAATAATTACAATGTTCTGAATAACAGCGGTGAAACCATAAAAGTCTCTGAAGCAGATTATCTGTATCTTGGACTGCCAGAAACATGCTATATTGTAAATGGGCTTGGAATCCACTGCAGGAATGGTAGACATGAAGTAAAATTAAATGATTTTCTCGTACGTGATAGTTTGACACCGGAAGAATACTTAAAAGTAAAATATGATGAGTGCGATTTTGATGAGCGAGATATTAATGTGGAGGAACTGGAGTTTTTCAATCCGTTCTATTATGGAAACGTATACAACTCGTGGCATAGATACATAAAATCCAATATGACGATGGCACGGAAAAGCATAACAGGGCCATATTATAGAGTCATTAGAAAAGATGATGGAACGCTTCTTTATGCTGATGATAACAGTGCGGACGAGCTTGATGCCTTAACGGGAGCAGAATTCCGACGGTTATATGTTGCCCTTAGGAATCACTATGACAATCCGATGCAGATCCTTGTATGTCCAATAGATGAGGAATATTCCTATATTCGTATTCTTGGACAACTGCCGAATAGGGAATACTTTTATTTGCTTATGAATGCATGGCCAAGATATGGTTTCTCCGATCGGAGTAATTTTATCATACGAAACGAATTGACAGTACAGACTGCAGAAATCCTTGGAACAATAGGATTTACTGCGAGAAAAGGTGAATTTTATGGATAGAAATACGAACGGTGTACAACAGTACTACCAGACAATAAGGAACCGGCTGGTTAACTATATCAAGTCGGATTATCTTGCTAACAGCGAAACATTGCTTCTGTACGCAGACGAGCTTCTTGGAGAGATGTGTCCGAATGATATTAACATTGCAAGGGAACCGTACATTGAGACGTCCTCTTCCTACCGCAAAGTAAATGACGGTATCCGGACAGCTGATATTGAGAATAATGTTAAGGAAGTCCTTTTAAAGCTTGTTGATGCAGAGCTCGGCATTTATTCCAACCCCTTTACTCATCAGGTAAAAGCTCTTACAAGTGTTTTGAATGGGAAAGACCTGTTTGTATCTACAGGTACAGGTTCCGGTAAAACAGAGTGTTTTCTTTGGCCAATTATTGCGCGTGCTATCGAGGAATCTCTTAATAGGCCGAAAGATTTTAAAATGCCAGCTGTAAGAACTCTTATTATTTATCCTATGAATGCACTGGTATCTGACCAGCTTGCCAGATTTCGAAAGATTATGGGCTCTAAAGAGTTCATGAACATCTTTACATCTTCTTCGGGAGCAGGACGTATCCCGCATTTTGGTATGTATACCGGAAGAACTCCCTATTCTGGAGAGTCAAAAAAACAGAGCAATATTAATCTTGCAGAGACATACCGTGAACAATATCTTGTGGATGAGAATGTTACAGAAGAAGAACAGAAAGAACAGATGAAAAAAATAAATGGATTCAAGAGCATCAATAAATATCCTGCAAGGTATGGCGGAGAAGAAGGCCTGAAGAATTTTATTGATAATCTCGAAAATGATATTCATAAACCGAGTCCTTATGATGCAGAATATATCACCAGATTTGAGATCCAGAATAATACTCCGGACATACTGATTACAAACTATTCTATGTTGGAGTATATGCTCATGCGTCAGATGGAAGCAGGTATATGGAATAATACGAAAGAATGGTTGAATAAATCAGAGAAAAACAGAATTCTCATTGTCCTTGATGAAGCACATATGTATAGAGGCTCCTCAGGCGGAGAAATCGCACTTCTTCTTGACAGACTTTTTTCGCGTCTTGATATTTCTCTGGAGAAAGTACAGTTTGTTCTTACAACTGCAAGTATGCCAGTAGAAGACGAAGGAGCCATATCCAACTTCTTTAACGGCCTTACCGGAAAGAAATATTCCGAATGTGTTCCTCTTTTTGGCGACAAAGAAATTGTTCGTAATGATTTTAAGGTGATGGCGGATGCTGCGGTTCTTGCTTCCATAGGAACAGGCCAGGTAACAAAAGCCGAGATTAGTACAAGAATTTGTGCTTTTGCTAAAAATGTGTTCCAGATTAAGTTACCTTCGGATATCTCCACTTCAGATGCACAGGAATGGCTGTTTGAAAATCTCTGGGATTATCAGGCATTTGTGAAGCTTTATGAACTGTGCAGAGACGGTGCAAAATCCTATACAGAATTAAAAACGAAGATATTCGGAAACAGTGAGTATGCAGGGGATGCCCTTGACGCATTGCTTGCTGTTGTTTCCCTCGCAAAAAAGAAAGGTGAGATTCTTTTTCCCGTAAGACTGCATATGTTTGTCCGCGGAATCCAAGGATTATATGCTTGTTCTAATCCGAAGTGCACCTGTGGGGCGAAATACTCTGATGAAGAAAAACTTCCTCTTGGTAAGGTGATTTCTATCCCACGTGAAAAGTGCGGTTGTGGTGGCAGGATGTATGAGCTTGTAAACCACATCAAATGCGGAGCATTGTATTTTAAGGTATATGTCCAGAAGATATCCGGAACAGGATATTGGTATGCATTCCCGAATAAAGGACTGAGTGGTGGAGCGAATGACCTGACGGAGATGCTTCTTTACATTTGTCCAAATGAATATGAGACGAAAGGCAAAGATAAAGTGGGATATCTCGATCCTGTAACAGGAAAACTTTATCTTGACTATCAGGATAGCGGTGGACTGCTTAAAGTTCTTTATCTGGAATATGATGAAAAACACAATCGTTATATGTTTAGTACATGTCCGAAATGTAAAAAGATTATGCCATTAAAAAAGCCTACAGATCTGGCAACAAAAGGTAACATTCCTTTTTATAACCTAACCAAAGCACAGTTTGAGCTTCAACCACCGGCAAAGCCTGAACTTATAAATGAAGGTAAGAAGGTACTTCTGTTCTCGGACTCCAGACAGAATGCAGCAAAGCTTGCACTTGATTTGTCCAAATCATCCGATGCGGATGGGTTCCGTCAGGCTGTTATGTTGGCTGCAAAGAAACTGTTGGCAGATGGAAGAGAACATTCCTTGAAAGAACTGTACAATATGTTTTTAGTGGTCTGCGTGGAGCAGAGATTGGAATTCTTCTCTGGTGGTAGTGCTGATATCTTCCAAGATCATCTTGAGAAGATTCGTAAAAAACTCAGACGACGTAAGGATATTTCAAAGGAAAACTTTGAACCGCTACCAGATGACTATTACGAGCAGTTGTTAACCTTTTTTACAGAGAGTCCGCGTTCTTTCAAGGATATCGGTCTCGGTTTTCTTGGGCCTATGAACGGAATTCTGGAAGATTGTGATTATGAGCTTGAGGATGATTATGGCATTGTAATTGATGAAGAAATACTTCGTTCCGTTTTAGTCCTGCTTTTCTGGGATGTCATGGACGGAAGTGCGGCTCTTGGTAATACTATTGAGGATGATGTCAGAAGAAACCTTCCGGGGCGAAGTAAGATCCAGTCCTTTGGTCTTAACGGAGATTTCACGGCTTCCATTGATAAAAAGTTCATTCAGATCGTAAAAGATATGACTGGACTTAATGATAAAAAGATGGAAGAGTTTTTGAACTGTATAAAGAACGATTTCTTTGGACCAGGAACAAACCAGCGATATTATCTTAAACTTGATGCGGTAAAAATCGTCATTACAGGCGAGGATTTTAATTGGTATCGATGTGAGAGATGCGGTAAAATTTCTCCTTACAAGCTTGGGGATTACTGCGGTTCTTGCTTTGAATCTAAAAATCTCCATATTATCACCAATGTAGATCTTTCCAGATTTGATTTCTGGAGAAAACCTGTGCTTGCTGCCATTGATGGTGAAGAGAAAATCCACACCATTGATACCGAGGAACATACAGCTCAGCTCTCTCACAAGGAAACAACGAGCGATATCTTAAGTAGAACTGAGGACTATGAGATTCGCTTCCAAGATATTGCTGTCGGCGAGTTTGGTGAGGATTCTATCGATGTATTAAGCTGTACGACTACTATGGAGGTTGGTATCGATATTGGTTCCCTGACAGCGGTAGGATTGAGAAATATCCCTCCTATGCGTGAGAATTACCAGCAGAGAGCAGGTCGTGCTGGTCGAAAAAATTCTGGAATTTCTACTATCGTTACCTATGCCTTTGGAGGTGTTCATGACAGTCACTATTTCAAGCATCCGGATGAGATGATCTCTGGAGAACCTAGAAAGCCATGGATTGACAGGGACAATCCGAAGATTAAACAACGCCATTATAATATGAAAGCGTTAAACAGCTTCATGTCGATGGATTTGATGTGCAGCAAGTTTGACAGTATTGTCAAGGTCGGTATCGTTACATTCTGTGAGAAATATGCAGATGCCTTTATCGAACATGTACAATCTCTTGATTTTCCGAAAAATAATACGGTCGAAGTATTTTGTAAGATAAGAGACATGGTACTTTCAGAAGGTAAGAGAAATGAGTATTTCAATGGAGATAAAGAGACTTCTGCATTTGATGTATTCTATTCTGAGGGATATATTCCTTCCTATTCCTTTCCGAAGAATGTCGTAAGATTCTGTGTGGAAAAGGATTCTGAACATGGGCGTAGGGCTCCTAAGGACATTAAATATGCCCCTGAAAGGGATATTGCGGTTGCCATTAGTGAATATGCCCCAGGGCGTTTCATTACTATCGATAAGAAGATATATAAGAGTGGCGGATTGTATTCAAATCCGAGACCGAAGGGATATGAGCATAATCAGGCAGAATACTATTTCACAAGTAAAGACTACAAGAAATACATCATTGTCTGCACAGAATGTAATTGGTTCGGCGATGGTGAGGAAGAATATACAGAATGCCCTTACTGCCATGCACCGGTGGAACGGCATTCAATGATTAAGCCGTGGGGGTTCGCGCCGGTTAAGGGGGACCCGGTCAAGTACGAAGACGAGGAAGAAGAAAAGACATATGCGGAAGCACCATATTATTCCTATGTTCCCAAAGATACGGAAATGCAAAATTATAAACACAGCTACATCCGCTTTGCAAATCTCCAGAATCGCAAGGTACTGACTGTCAATATGGGAAAGAAGAAAAATGGATTTAATATCTGTACTAAATGTGGTGGAGCAGAGGTAGCAGAATCGCTTCAGACGAGCGATTTTCGATTTTCCCAGCCGTATCATGATCGCTATCTCTGTAGACATGAAGGCACAGTTGCAACAAATATTTATCTTGGATATGAATTTCTGACAGACATGTTTATGTTAGATATTAGATATGATAATCAGAAGCTAGTATCAAACTATGATAGTGAGGAAAAGAATATTCTACGTTCCGCTGCAACGACTTTGCATGAGGCGATTAAAAAGGCAGTGTCACTTTCACTGGATATTGATTATAATGAAATCAACGGCGGATGGAGGTCGCGTCTTGAGGAAAATGGCGAAGTACATATTGAGATGTTCTTTTATGACAATCTGACTAGTGGTGCCGGCTATTCTGCCCTTATTGGAGAAAATAGAGTGCTTGATGATGTGTTTTCAAGAACAAAAGAGATTTTGACAGAATGCACATGTTCTAAGTCATGTAGAAATTGTCTTGATAATTTCTATAACCAGAGAAATCACGATATCTTTGACAGAACGCTGGCTGCACAGCTCCTCGAATATGCTCTGAATAGAAAATATCCGGAAGACTATTCGGAAGAAGAGCAGGAAGTTTATCTAGCGCCTCTGAAGAAATTGATCAAAGAGTCAAAAAGTATATCTGCAAAAGATAATATTGTATTTGAAGTTATTCCTTCATTAAGAAAGCGAGAAAGAAATGAAAAAGGTAAGATGTATTTGAATCCATACAATTTATCAGATTGGCTCCCCAATACTTTTATGGAGTATTTGGGAAAAATCAGTGAATAAATGAATGAGCAAAGGAGGTGAATATATGTTCTATTCCCCGTTAAGATATCCAGGCGGAAAAGGTAAACTGACTGAATTTATGAAATATATGATTGATCAACTTGGACATAGTGGAGGAACATATATCGAGCCTTTTGCTGGCGGGGCAGGTATTGCGATTGAACTCCTCATTCGGGGTGTTGTCAGCAGGATAGTCATCAATGACTATGATAAAGGGATTTGGTCTTTTTGGAAAGCTGTCCTTACTGAGACTGATCGATTTATAGCGGAGCTTGCAGTTGTTCCTCTTACTATGGAAGAATGGAACCGACAGCGCAATATCTGCCTCACACGAAATGATAAATACAGTTTTGAACTTGGGTTTGCAACATTTTACATGAACCGTACGAATCATTCTGGTATTATTAAGGGCGGTGTGATTGGTGGTATGGATCAGTCTGGATTATGGAAAATGGATGCCCGTTTCAAGAGAGAAGAGTTAATTCGAAGGATAGAGAGCATTGCTGAGAGAAAATCAGGTATAAAGCTTTATAATAAGGATATTAATAGCTTTATTACACGATATATTCCTCTGTATGAGGAAAATACACTTGTTTATTTTGATCCTCCGTATTTTAAGAAAGGGAAACAACTCTATATGAATTACTTTCAATTAGAAGACCATGTTCGGATTGAAAGAGCGATAAGAGATTGTGTAAAATGTGACTGGATCATTACTTATGATGATGCGTCAGAAATAAAAAGTATTTATAGGGGTTATTCGATATGTCTGTATGATCTGAATTACAGTGTGTCCTCCAAGTGCAAAACAAGTGAACTTATGATATTCAAGGAAGGGATTAAAGTTCCATATGATGAAGAACTTCAGGAACAAAAAATAAAAATTAACATCCGATTATGTGGTACATAGTTTAGAGTAGATGTTTTATATACAATGCTTGGGTGTTGATATAAATTATATCGGCAAATAAATAGCTACTATTGTAGGAATCGCAATTGGGACTATCCTAAAGTTTATGTAAACCTTCAGATTGATGTAAGATTAAACGATTCAGTCTGGAGGTTTTATTATGGTAAGAAAACGAAATTATATACAGAAGATGTAGCAACAAATGTAATAAGACGTTATGCGTAACTTATGGAATATAATGGTTATTCGGGAAACGTCTTGTTTGGGTGTTTAATGCATGGTAAACGCTAGATCCCGCTTACCATATGTGATACAAAAATTATAAAAATTCACAAGAGAATAAATGAAGTTCAACGCGGGTTATTACATCATAGACAAGAATTGAATTAGCTATTTTGTAACCAAGATACAAAATTGAAGAAAAGTGCCAAAAGCCTGAAATATCAAGGTTTGTAGGTTTATGAAAGGATAAAATACTCTTTATTTGTCACAGGGGCATTTGCAGTATGACCGGCTGGATGGAGAACGATAATTTGCGAAATGTTGTAATGTAAGAGATTATTTTTCTAATGGGGAATGAGGATTCCGATAAGGAATGACGAGGTTGCTGCTTTTGTTTCATAGTGCATAATCAAATTGATAATCGGCATGATATATGAAAGAAAGATAGTAAATACAAGTTTAGCATATCGGCATTTAATTAAAAAAATGCCGATATGCTAATTGGCAAATGAAAAGGAAAGGTTTAGAATATAAATAGAAAATGGACATTTTCAAATAAAAAGTGCCGATATGCTAATGGAGATGATTTTATGATCAATGACAGCGGTATATTTCTATTAAAAAATAAGGAGCCTTTTGACAGGCAGGAGCTTTTTCGGGTTTTAGAAGAGCAGTACAAAGGGCTGAGCGTGGCGTCTTATAAATTGAAAATGCAACGCTTGTTGGAATCAAGGGAAATTGCGAGAGTTGGAAGGAATCTGTATTGTATTCCGGATCACCAGACGCCAATATATGATTATGAGTATTCGGAGCTTGCAGTAATCATTCAAAAATTGATTTATGAAAGACATCCTTTTTTAGAATATCGGATTTTTGAACTGGTACAGATGAATGAATTTTTAAACCACCAGATTGCTCATAATGCAGTCTTTGTGTTTGTTGAGGCAGATCTGGGTGATTTTGTGTTTGAGACATTGAAAGAAAAATATCCAGGAAAGGTTTTATTAAATCCTTCTGTAAAGGAGTATCATTTATATTGGCAGGACGATCTTATCATTGTAGGAAAGCTACTGACAGAAGCGCCAAAAGGAAAGAAGGCTGTATGGCATACCTGTCTTGAAAAAATGCTCGTTGATATGACCGCGGAGAAAGTGATAAAGACAACCTTTAGTGAGGCAGAATATCCAGGTGTACTGGAGCAGGCATTTCAAAAATATGTTATTGATGAAAGCCAGATGTTCCGTTATGCAAAGCGACGACATATAAGAGATGATATCTTGAAAATCATTCAGAGCCAGACAGGTATAAAACTCAGAACGGAGAAATAAATATATGCTCACGAAAGAAAACTTTAATGAATCTCATAAGCTACGTGGCATGGAGGTGGAAGGAGTGGATACCTGTATGTTGAAGGAATATCTGGAAAAAAAATACGGTTACAACGAACCGATTTTCCTTAACGAGATCCGGCTGGAGGGGCTTAGTGACAATGCCCTGCGCCAGTATTTCAAACAGATGCTGGGGGCAGGCGATCTGGCTCGTTTTGATACCGGGATTTATTATCTCCCAAAAGTGCCACGGCTATTGAAAAAAAGTTATTTAGATCCCATGAAGGTCATTATACGCAAATATATCCAAAGTACAACAGAAACCTATGGATACTTTGCTGGAGCCACTTTTGCCAATCAGATTGGTCTAACAACCCAGATGCCGGCAACACTGGAGATTGTAACGTCAAAAGAATCGACAGAGGGGCGTACCGTCACCGTAGGCTCCCAGGCCGTCCGGCTGAAACGGCCCGTCACGACTATAACATCGGAAAACGCCGGGCTGCTCCAGTTTTTGGATGCCGTTTTCCATGCAGAAAAATATTCCGAGCTTTCTAATTCTGATACGGGAATTCTTCTGAAAAACTATGCAAAGCAGCGAAATTACAGTAAGGAGCTTCTTTCCAGTGTGCTGTCCGGCATTACGGGTTCTGCTACAATAAAACTGATTGAATGGGGAATTATTTATGAATTTACATCATGACCACGAAGTATTTAACAGGGGTATGATTATTATTTATTTTAGGTATATCCTTATATCTTTCACTATATATAGTTTCTTTTCGTTGACGGATTCCATATCTTGTGTTACACTTCCCTTGTAATTGATTTTTGTGCGCATCCTTTTATGGGGATACAGGCAGAAATGTCTGTATGCGGCATAGCCCCGCATTGCACACGCTGTTAAGTTTGTATGATTGTACCAGCAGTATCACTACGTCCTGTAAGTGATATACCGCTGGTTTTATTTTGGAAAATTTTATTATCTCTTTTCAGAGCAGGAATGACATGGGTTCACAGGAAACTGCGGACGCCGGGAATAAGAAAGTCATTTCTGCTTTTTTTGCTGCCTGAAAGCCGGAAGGCTTATAGGGATAGAACAACATTCATAAAGAAGAAAGGAAGGTGGAGAGCGATTGCAGAAAGTAAGATGGCTGGATCAGGACTGCAACAAATGCGGCAGACAGTTAAACAGCTGGGATGCCCGGTTATCGAAAACCCTGGCTTACAAATACCCGTGCTGTGAATCCTGTATTGCCGGGGAATATGATATGTCGGCGGAAAGGCTGCGGAACCGTATGGAAGACTATTTTGGGATGCGCCCATGCCAGGGGCTGTAAGGAGGAATGGAATGAGAGAAAAGGAACATGAGGAATACAATGCGCTGACAAAGCGGCTGCTGGAGGAAGGCTATACCGTGGACAATCATCCGGACTATGTAAGGGTTGATGTTCCCATGTGGCAGGAGAAAACCCTTGATAATTATGATGGAGGGTTTACCTATGAACGCTGGTGGATCTTTGAACAGACTTTCAGGACGCCCTGCGGCCTGCAGTGCAAAGGACTCCAGTGTCACAGCAACATGAGCTACATGGGGATTGAATGGACTTTTGAGAATGATATGGCTACCATCCGCTGTCCTTATGAAAAGAAGGAATGCAAGCTGAAACACGAATACCTTCAGGAGAATAAGGTACTCAGGTATGAGTGTGAGGTTCATATGACGAAAGAGGAATACTGCTATGAAGGAAGCGTAGAGCATATCCTGAAGCTGCATGATGATGAGATACGGAGACAGGAGGTCAGCTTCAGGCTGCAGAAAAATGGACGAGTCTGCCGTGAGCATATGAGGTTCAACCGGGATACCCTGGAATGGGAAATGAACTATGACCCTTATTATTGCGGATCAAGCAGATGTGCAGGGATGTGCCCGGTCCTGGGGCATGAGCTGGATAAGAAAAAGGGGAATGTATTTTATGATGTGAAAATATCTTATCTCAGAAATGACTTGAACGGCACACTGTTTGAAGGACAGGTGGATACCCGGATCATCAAGGGGAAAAAGCTCTTTGACCATCCGGTGAGCATGGATATCGGTAAGATATGCGCCAGGCTCTGCCAGGACCGGATAAGGGAGAAAGTTCGGAGACATTATTTTACGCAGCTGTTTTTCTCTGAATACCACGGCAGGTATTTTTCCTTTGAGATCCAGAATGTCCGTGCGGAACGCAGGGAGAGCCGGGATCTGATGCAGGACCTGGAGGATATACGGAACGGAATCCAGATCGTGCATGCTTCTGATATGGAAAAAAGGGATTCTGAGAATAAAAGGGAGAGACGGCGGCAGGCGCGGGAGTCTGCGGTCAGGCGTCTGGAAAAGAAACTGTTGGAGAACGGATATGAAAGTCTGGAAAAATTCAGTGTAGACCGGCGCCATGCGGATAAATGGCTGGGAGAGGAACGGATCACAGAACTGGAACAGATGCGCCTGGAAAAAGAGAAAGAGAGAAGGGAGCAGCCAGTGCAATTAAGTTTGTTTGATATGGAAGTTCTGTAAGATAAAGGAAAGGCTGCCTGGAGCAGCAATAATATTTTTCATGCCAGTATTTTTATACAACCATCCATACCATTGTAATGTTAATTTGGATATTCTTGATAAAAAGCGGTTTCTTTAGTATAATAAAACCGTGACAGAAGGTAAAGATTTAATCAGATATATGTTTTCTAAATCATGTAGAAAGGTGGTGTCTGTTATGTCAACATTGCAGAATCAGATTACACAATCTCTGGAAGGACTTTCGGATGACAGCCTGCGCTTTATTCTTGATATGATACAACGCTTTGTGCTGCCATCAGAGTCAAGGAGTGTGAGTATAAATTATGGCGTTGTCACACAGGGCAAAAAACGCAGGCTTGGAAGTATGAAAGGGCAGAAATTTATTGCGGATGGTCATGATATAGACGAGTGCAATGATGAAATAGCCAGATTATTTGAGGTGGATGGTTGATGAAGATTTTGCTGGATACACATATTGCAATATGGGCAGTACTGGATTCGGAGGAATTGTCGAATACAGCCAGGGCAATGATACTTGACGAGAACAATGAAATCTATTACAGTACCGCTTCCGTGTGGGAGATTACAATCAAGCATATGGCACATCCGGAAACATTTTTATTTAGTGGGAAATACCTGGAGAAAGGATGTGAAGAGAATGGTTTTGTCTCGCTGCCTGTATTTAATAAACATGTGGCTGAGCTGGAATCTTTGGTAAGGCCAAAGGATGCTCCACCGCATAAAGATCCTTTTGACAGGATTTTGCTTGCGCAGGCAAAATCAGAAGGAATGAAATTTATGACACATGATACTTTGATTCCGTATTATAACGAATCTTTTGTTATCAGTGTTTAACATGAGTGCAATGATTGATGTAAAGAGCCAGAAGATATTTACAATCTCGAACTGGCTAAAGGTGTGAGCGCATTTTCTTTTGTTGGTTATTTATAAAACACTATATATAGTATCAACAACTTGACTAAATCAATATCTTGTGCTAAACTGTCCTTGTAATTGATTTTTGTGCGTAACCCGTAAGGGAAATGCAGTCCGTTCAGGCTGTATGCGGAGAACTTTCCGCATTGCACACGCTGTTAAGTTTGTATTTTTGTGCCAGTAGTACCATTATGCCCTCCGGGCAGTGGTTTACTGGCTTTTTTATGTAAAAGGGATGACTTTCCCTTTAAGAGCGGGAATGACTATGGTTCATGGAAATCCATGGACGCCAGGGATTTGGCAGATGGTCATTTCCGCTTTTTTATTTTCTGCCCAAATGCCGTTAACGGCTTTGAGGATAAAACATTTTAGAAAGGCAGGTACAAAGAATGAGCATGAGAAACAAAAAGGCCGGCAGGAGCTGGCAGAAACAGGCGGCAGGATACCCGTTCAGGGATACCGCTGTCCAGAAAGCCAATGACCAGTACTGGAAGAACTGTACCACGATCCGTACAGTGAACTTTACGCACAGGGCCAGAAGGGGGGCGTGACCATGCCCGATACGAACATGGAAAGGAAAAGGCACAATCCGCAGGTGCTTGTGGATACGGAAAACCTTACCCGGGAAGAATGGCTGGACTGGCGGCGCCGCGGGATCGGCGGCAGTGACGTCTCTGCCATCATAGGGCTCTCCCCTTTCCGTACCGCGCGGGATATCTACTATGACAAGCTGGGTATTGCGGCGGTAGAGGAAGATGAAGGAAACTGGGTAGCCATGGAAATGGGGCATCTCCTGGAAGACCTTGTGGCAAAGATTTTTGAGAGGAAGACAGGGTTTAAAATCTACCAGATCAAGAAGATGTTCCGGCATCCCCTTTATCCGTTCATGCTGGCAGATGTGGATTACTTCATCACCATGCCGGACGGAACGAAAGCCATCCTGGAGATCAAGACCACGAACTATAATGCGAAAGACCACTGGTGGAAAGACGGCAGGGAGACCGTGCCGGCCTACTATGAGCCACAGGGCAGGCATTACATGGCCGTGATGGATATTGACCGGGTATTTTTCTGCTGTCTGTACGGCAATACGGAAGATGAGGTCATTATCCGGGAACTCCGCAGGGATATGGCATATGAGGAAGAGATGATATTCCTGGAACAGGAATTCTGGAACAGTTATGTCCAGAAACAGGTCCCGCCGCCCTATCTGGAGGACGGGGATGTGATCCTTGCGAGTGCCAGACAGTATTGCGGTAAGGCAGACAAAGACGCTGGGGCGATTATCCTGAACGGGACCATGCCGTCCACACTGATGCGTTACATGCAGCTCCAGGAGCAGAAGAAACAGTCAGAAAAGTATTCCAAAAAGCTGGAGGCTGATATCCAGAGGCTGAAAGCGATCCTGGCTGCGGAGATGGGAACGAGCTGCAGGGCTGTCTGCGATATGGGCGGGAGCCGGTACACGCTGACATACAACCCGGTCCGCAAGATGATGGTTGACAAGGACAACCTGATGCGGCTGAAACTGCAGTACCCGGAGATTTACGAGCAGTTTGTAACGGTATCGGAATTTCGGACCTTTCATGTAAAGGTCAGTTCCGTGGATGCCGCCTGAAAACAAAGAAAACGTCAGAGAAAGGGTAAGTGAACATGAAAAGAAAAACATGGATATTGGGGGGCATAGCGGGATTCCTCCTGTTTCTCCTGATAAGGGATGCATTCCGGCTGATACGCATGGGATGTTATCTGGTACTGTATCCCCTGCTGGGTGCTGCCCTGGCAGCCATTGCGGGCCTGCTTGTGTTATGGCTTTTATGGAGGTGAGAGAATGGGTATTATAGCAACGTATGACGGGAAGATCTTCCACAACCCGTCAAATAAATTCTGCATTGTCATTGTAAAGACCGCAGATACGTCCGTCCCGGAACAGGCACGGGATAAGAGGCGGTATAAGGACCACCTGATCCGTTTCACCGCCGTGGGCTATGAGATCCCCATGACGGATGCCGTGGAGCTGGAACTGGAAGGGGAATGGGTAAACGGCAAGTACGGCATGCAGCTCCAGGTGGAGCAGTGGCGTGAGGTCGTACCGAAAACGAAGGAAGGCGTGCTGAGCTACCTTGGCTCCGGCCTTATCAAAGGGATTGGGGAGAAAACTGCTGCTGAGATTGTGGCAAAGTTCGGCACCAATACGCTGGACGTACTGGAAAAGAATCCGGAACGGCTTTTAGAAGTTCGGGGGATAACGGAAAACAAACTGGAAGACATCCGGACTTCTTTTGCGGAGAGCCGGGCGTTGCGGGATATTATGACGCTTCTTGCGCCCTTTAAGCTGACGCCGAAGACAGCCCTGAAGATTTACCAGTATTTTGGGCCGGCCTGTCCGGATATTTTGAAAAAAAGCCCTTTCGAGCTGTGCCAGATACCGGGTTTTGGGTTCCGCAGGGTGGACTCCATTGTAAGGAAGACTGATAACCGTCCCCGTGACCCCATGCGGATCAGAGGCGCGCTCCACTGTACACTGGACGAGGCGAAAGGGAAACAGGGGCATCTGTTCCTGGGAAGGGAAGAGCTGCGCAGGGCAGCGTTTAAGATGCTGAATGAAAAGATCCCGCTTCCGGAAATGCGTGTGCGACCGGAGGAAGTGGAGCAGGAACTGGACGCCATGATCTTAAGCGGCTCTGTGGTCTCCATGAGGACAGCATCTACCATCCGAACGCCTTTGCGCAGGAGGATGAGACTGCCAGCCGGATCGCAAGGATGCTGGCGGAGGAAAGGCCGCCGATGAAGGACATTTCCGCTGTCATTGAGACAGTCAGGGCGGAGCAGGGGCTTCGTACTTCCGGGAAACAGGAATCCGCAGTCCGGACGGCATTTCTTTATAACCTGTCCGTGATCACCGGTTCACCGGGTACGGGTAAGACGACCGTGCTGAAGATTATTTTGGAGGTTTACCGCAGGATTTATCCAGACGGGAAGATTGTCCTGATGGCGCCTACGGGCCGTGCAAGCCGCAGGATGGCGGAAAGCACCGGGTTTGATGGGGCGTGTACCATGCACAGCGGACTCGGCCTTGTCAGTGAAGAGGACGAGGGCAGCCGGACAAAAAAGAAAGACAGCCTGGATGCGGATTTAGTCATTGTGGACGAGTTTTCCATGGTGGATATGTGGCTTGCGGGCAAATTCTTTTCCGCACTGAAGAAGGGGGCGAAGACCGTCCTGGTGGGAGACCCGGACCAGCTGCCCAGTGTAGGCGCAGGGAATGTATTCAAGGAACTGATCCAGTGCGGCCTTGTGCCGGTCACGGTGCTGGATGAGATCTTCCGCCAGGCAAAGGATAGCCTGATCGCCCATAACGCAAGGTTCATCCATGACGGCAGCACCAAGCTGTATTATGGGAATGATTTTCAGTTCCTGCCCTGTGGCAGCCAGGCGGACGCGGCAGCGGCCATCATCGACAGATACTGTCAGGAGATTGAAAGCAGTGGGGTTGAGCATGTGCAGATCCTCTCGCCATTCCGGACGGAAGGGGCGGCATCCTCAGACCATCTGAACGCTGCTATCCGGGAGATCGTGAATCCGTTCCAGTCCGTGGAGGACGAGATCCGTATCGGGCCAAAGACGTTCCGTGTGGGCGACCGGATCATGCAGACCAAGAACACGGATAAGGTGTCCAACGGCGATCTGGGATTCATCCGCTATGTGGAGGATACGCCGGAAGGGAAACGGATCGGCCTGGACTTCGGGGAGGACCGGAGCCTGGAATACAGCACGGAGGATCTGGTGAACCTGGACCTTGCCTATGCGACTACCATCCATAAGGCCATGGGCTCCGAGTACGATATTGTGCTGATGCCGGTGCTGAAAGCACACTACATCATGCTCTACCGGAACCTTCTGTATACCGGGATCACCAGGGCAAGGAAACGGGTGGTGCTGGCAGGCGAAAAGAGCGTGCTGTTCATGGCCATCCACAAGAATGAGATCAGCAAAAGGAATACCCTTCTGGGAGAGCGCATCCGCCTGTACTATAAGGCTTATGCGAAAAGCGCCGGGATTGCGGTGCCAGAGTTCCTGGAAGAAAAACTGAAGGCAGCAGGTTAAAAATGGGATGCAGGTGCAGAAATCGCACAAGGTATCCCTTATTTAGGTAATTGCGAAACAACTGTTAAATTGGATGCCCAGTAGTCAAAAATCCCTGCAGGGGTGCATGGCAGG
>QZDW01000018.1 GCA_009917545.1 bacterium 1XD42-76 | reverse complement strand
GACATCGCTCTACCCTAAGTTTGACATTACAAATGAAAATCAATTTAGCTAAATATAATCAGGTCAATGCACTAGCCTCTTTCTCCGAAAATAAGACCTGAAGAATGTTATAAAAGGTTTCCGAAGCCGGTGCTCCCTGGGTAAACCAGTTAATACGCTCCTCCAGGCTCTTGTAGGCATCCTTTGTCGTGATATGTCCCATAGTGATCTCCTTTTCTTCCTGACTCAGATTGCTTTCTGTTCCATTGAAATCCCTTTTTTAAGTCTGCAGCCTTCCTAAAACAGTTTACCCATATTTCGGTAATCCTGATAAATTTTCCTCGATTTTTTAAGAAAAAACTTGCAGGATGAAAAAGAAGTTATTATAATCTATAGAAAAAGTCGGGTTTGCCAGACTCAAAATAATACAGATACCGCTGTACACATTTTTACACGCTCAAATCTGTGGCAGACCTGAAGAATGGAGGAGCTTTCTATGGAAAAACAGAATCTCGATTGGGCCAATATCGGCTTCGGCTATAGAAAAACCGACTACAGATATGTCTCCAATTATAAGAACGGCGCCTGGGACGAGGGCGCTCTGACGACAGAGGACACGATCACCCTGACAGAGTGTGCCTGCGTATTCCAGTATGCTCAGACCTGCTTTGAAGGCTTAAAAGCCTATACTACAGAGAACGGGCACATCGTGGCGTTCCGCCCTGACCTGAATGCAGACCGTATGGAAAATACCGCCAAACGGCTTGAGATGCCGGCATTCCCCAAAGAGCGCTTTGTGGAAGCCGTAACACAGGTGGTCGCTGCCAACGCAAGTTTCGTACCCCCTTATGGCTCCGGTGCTTCTCTCTACGTGCGGCCGTTTTTATTCGGTACTGATGCCGTGCTTGGCGTAAAACCTTCTACAGAATTCCAGTTCCGCGTCTTTACCTCACCGGTAGGCCCGTATTTCCAGGGCGGAGCCAGACCGATCACCATCCGTGTCAGTGATTTTGACCGCGCAGCCCCCCACGGAACCGGCCATATCAAAGCAGGGCTTAATTATGCCATGAGCCTGCATGCGATTGTGGATGCGCATAACCAGGGTTTTGACGAAAATCTGTACCTGGATGCCGCTACCAGGACATATGTCGAGGAAACCGGCGGCGCTAATTTTATCTTTGTTACCAAAGACAACACGGTCGTAACACCAAAATCCGACAGCATCCTGCCGTCGATCACACGCCGCTCCCTTCTCTACGTTGCCGAGCATTATCTGGGACTTAAGACAGAGGAGCGCCCGGTTCCTTTCACAGAAGTTAACGATTTTGCAGAATGCGGACTCTGCGGAACCGCTGCCGTTGTTTCCCCGGTCGGAAAAATCGTAGACCACGGCAGGGAAATCTGTCTGCCAAGCGGGATGGAGAAAATGGGCCCGATCACCCAGAAGCTTTATGATACGCTGACCGGAATCCAGATGGGGCACATAGAAGCGCCTGAAGGCTGGATCCATGTAATCAAATAATATTGAAACGATCTTTAATGAAAGGAAATTTAAAAAGGAATCTGATTTATATGAATAAAAATATGCTTTCAGCTGCCGTATGCCTGGCATCCACCGTTTTAATTTCTTCCCTGCCGTTTCCTGTCCTGGCAGCACAGATCACGGAAGAAGCCGCTAAATCCATTGCGCTCGGCGATTCCGGCATCAAAGAGGACGATACGGCCTGGCTCCATGTCAAAACAGGCCACGAGGACGGGCGGCAGATCTATGAGGTAAAATTTTTCACCAAAGCCTATGTTGAATATCAGTATGAGCTTCTGGCAGATGACGGTTCTGTCTTAAGCATTGAATATGACGCCGGCGCCACCTTATCAAACCATCAGGACGCATTAAAGAAGGGGACATCTGTCATTACGCTTGAGAAGGCCAAAGAAACCGCCCTTTTACACGCAGGCGCCAAAAAAGACGATGTGACGTTCACCAAAACATCCTCTGAGCTTGAGGATGGGCGACAAGTCTATGATATCGAGTTCTATACGAAAGAAAACCAGGAATATGACTTCGAGATCGACGCCAAAACCGGCATTATCATAAACTGGAAATATGAGGCGGCCAAGGCTATGCCAGGCTCCGGGGAAGTAGGAGCAGGGCAGACGGCAGACAGCAGTGAGGACGGCATCAGGCAGGCCAAGGCAGCAGCTCTTCAGATGGCCGGGCTTACTGACGACGAGGTCACATGGGGACGCGTCCATCCGGATTATGATGACGGAAAGCTCATCTATGAAGGAAAATTTTTCTGTGGCCAGATGGAATATGAATTTGAAATAGATGCCGCTACCATGAGCATCATCAACTGGGAAGTAGAAAATATCTACGACTGATGGGCCAAGGCCGATTACTGTTTTTGTCCTTTTTACCAATTCCCTTTTATTTATCAAAATGGCGGCTCTCCTCGAGCCGCCAGCCTGCTTTAGAAGCAGGAATCTTATCTGTCACAGACGAGTCTCAATCAGCTCTTCCAACTCCTGCATGGATGCCACCCGATTGATGTCTCTTCTCAATGCGGCGGAATTGGGGCATCCGGCTGTGTACCAAGCTATATGCTTCCGCATTTCCCGCATTCCCGCACTCTCTCCTTTCCACTCTGCCATCATCCGCCCATGACGAAGCATCATCGCCTTGCGCTCTTCCATCGAAGGCCCGGGCACAAGCTCCCCTGTCTCAAGGTAAGCTGTCGTCTGTCCAAAAATCCAGGGATTCCCCCTGGCGGCACGCGCAATCATAACGCCGTCGCAGCCTGTTTCTTTCATCATTCGCGCCGCTTCTGTCGGGGAAGTGACATCACCGTTTCCGATCACAGGAATTGACACGGCCTCCTTCACCTGGCGGATAATGTCCCAGTCAGCCTTTCCGGAATAATACTGTTCCCTCGTCCGTCCGTGGACTGCAATCGCCGCCACTCCGCAGGACTCCGCAATCCTGGCGATCTCTACCGCATTGACGGAAGCGTCGTCAAACCCCTTTCTGATTTTCACGGTCACTGGCTTGGTAAGTGTACGCACAAGCGCTGAGAGGATGTTCTCTGCCAGCTTCGGATTCTTCATCAGGGCTGAGCCTTCGCCGTTTTTTACGACCTTGGGCACAGGACAGCCCATGTTGAGGTCAAAGATATCGTATGGCCCTTCTTCCAGTTCTCCGGCAATTTTTGACAAAATCTCTGCATCCGAGCCAAAAAGCTGTAAGGAGACAGGCTGTTCCCGTTCGTCTACAGCCAGCAGCGCCTTGGTATTCCTGTTCCGGTAAAGGACGGCTTTCGCACTTACCATCTCCATACAGCACAGTCCGCAGCCCTGCTCCCGGCAGAGAACCCGGTAAGGCAGGTCTGTCACTCCAGCCATCGGGGCCAGGATTACGTTATTATCCAGTTCTACATTTCCGATCACAAGCTTCATTGGATTAGAATCCCTTCCGCGTTCACATAACGGCCATCCGGCGTATAAGTGTTGGTCTGCATCACTCCCGTGGCGATATCCAGATAATACCAGTCGCCCATTGTATTTACCCAGCCGTAAGCCATGCTTCCGTCCGTATTGAGGAAATAATATCGGCCTTCTTTTAAAAGCCACCCCGTCTGCATGGCTCCAAGACTGTTAAAATAATAACGATTACCGTTTACGCGCTGAAAGCCGGTCTGCATGATTCCATACATATCAAGCAGATACGTTTTTCCGTCCACATATGCCCACTCGCTCGAAACAGGCTGTCCATTCTCTTTTAAAAGTTTCCATCTCCCGTCCGCCTGCTGTTCCCAGGTACCGCCACGGTAGGTACTGTGAACGTAAAAGGAATTTTCTTCCTCGTCAAGAAGCCGCCTGGCCTCCTCTGAGCCGGGGCCGCCTGCATAGATCTGATCCTCATACGACTGCCGGTCCCCAAGTGGATTGCTCCCCTCGTATCCCGGCCCGACCCCTGCGTCCCAGCCGGTATGATACGCCGGATTATTGTCACCGCCATTGTACCAGGGCTTGTTTCCTCCCGGCCAGCCGCCGGACCGGTCGCTCATCCCCGGCCCATACTCGTCCGCATATGCCAGAAACGCTGCCGCCAGAGAAACTGCTATTGTCAAACAACATACTGCTACCCGCCGGCTGACACTGCGGCATTTCTTCAGCGTCTGGCTGTGTTCTCTTACTCTTCTCAATCCAATGCCTCCTCGCCCAGCATTACGACCCGGTAAAATAACTCCAGGGACTGTAAAAGCTCTCTCTTTTCCTTCTGATACTGCCTGATCTTTAGCTCGCTGCCGATCTCATCGAACAAATAATCATGTTCATCTGCCTGCACCTGGAAGCAGAGCGTCCCATCCTCTGCAAATTCCAGTGTCAGAACCCCGCCTACATCCTCCGTGAAAAGGACGCACATGATCTGAAGCTCCTTTTTGATCGGTTCCGGCAGCATTTGAAAGGCATGGTTAAAATAATACTTCTGCTCATAAGAATTCGCTCCGCAAAGCACCATTGGCTTCATCATACTCTCCCTTTCATTCCTCTGACCGGACACAGATACTGCAGTCCGGTATCTTTCGTTCTGGCCCATACACAGAGCTCCTTCTCCAGACAGGCGCTCCAAACAGTGCCATCACCTAGCCTGTCCCATATGGAGCCTGTGCTGTTCTACAAATACTTCAGAATCTCGGATATCGAGGTAATATGATAATCCGCTGCGCTCTGGTCAAAGCCAAATCTGTCATCCTGATACGCGGCTACTGTCATGCCCGCATTCTTGGCCGCCTGGATGCCCACGGTCGAATCCTCGACGACAAAGCACTGTTCCTCGGGAATCCCGAGAGTCGCTGCTGTATAATGGTAAATCTCAGGGTTCGGCTTACTCTGTCTGAACTGGTTCCCGCTTACAATGAGATCAAATTCCGGTCTCATCCCTGTATCCTCAACGATTCTGGCAATCAGGCGCGGACCGGTGGAGGACGCTAATGCCACCTTCATCCCACGCCGGTGAAGCTCTTTTGCCGTTGTCAGTGTGTCTGCACGAAAAATATCGTTGTAATTGATCTGCGAATAGATATCGAGACCTCTGAATTCCCGCAGAAGCTCCATACCGCTCTGCCCGTTGGCAACCGCCTTCTCCACAATTCCCCAGCTCGCCTCGCTGCTTAAGCCAATGATCGGATGAATCTCTTCCATTGTCACTGACGGATTCTTTTTCTGTACAAACGCTAAAATATACTGCATATAAACATACTCGCTGTCAACAATCACTCCGTCCATATCAAAGATAACCGCACATATTTTATGCTTTTCCATGACGCTTTGCTCCTCTTCTCATCTACGAAATATCCGGTAAGGATGCAGGGCGCTTCTATCATTTACCATCTGTCCCCGGCATCTCAAACCACATCATAGCATATCTGTACAGGCCTTGCAAGCATGGATCCCGGTTTTCATTATGAGCGGACGGATACAGGCAGGGCATACGCCTCCTCTCATGCCCTCTTGGAGAGCCAGATACCGGAGAGGGTAAGGGCTTATGTTCCGATTCAAAGCTCAGCCTTTAGGATCTTCTCCCTTACATAATCTATGCTTCCGGCAGACATGCTGAATTCATCTAACCCCATTTTAAGCAGTATGGGCACGGCCTGCAGATCCCCGGCCATTTCCCCGCACATCCCAACCGGAATCCCCTGTCTGTGTCCGGCTTCAATTACATGTGCAATGGCCTTAAGAACGGCCGGATGAAAATAATCATACCTGCCTGCAAGCCGTGTATTCCCTCTGTCCACTGCCAGCAGATACTGCGTGAGATCATTCGTACCAATGCTGAAAAAATCTGCCTCCCTGGCAAATTCTTCTGCAAGAAGCACACTGGCAGGCGTTTCGATCATCATACCGATTTCCATCTTCCCGTCAAATGCCGTCTGCTCCATCTGAAGCTCTTCCATACACTCCCGCACAACCGCCTTTGCCTGTCTGAGCTCTTCCAGGGAGATCAGCATGGGGAACAGGATACGTACATGGCCGAAGGCGCCGGCCCGGAGGATCGCGCGAAGCTGCTGCTTAAACATATCCTTCATATCCAGGGAAATACGGATTGCACGCCATCCAAGAAAGGGATTCTCCTCTCTGTCCAATTCGAAATAAGAAAGCGCTTTGTCCCCGCCGATATCAAGTGTACGCACTGTGAGCTCGCCGGGACACAGGATAGCCGCTTTTTTGTAGACCTCAAACTGCTCCTCCTCTGTGGGAAACTGTGTACTTTCCATATAAAGGAGTTCGCTGCGGAACAGACCTACTCCATCTATATTCATGGGCAGCGCATTTTCAATCTCCTGAATGCTGCCTGCATTGACACACAACCGAATCCGCCGGCCGTTCTTTGTGGCTGCTGGCATAGTCCGCAGGCGCTTAAGGTGGAGCCGCTCCCTCTCAGACGCCTCGCGGCGGGCACGGTATCTTGAAAGTGTCTCTTCGTCCGGGTCAAGGACAAGGATTCCCTCCCCGGCATCCATACAGACCATCATATCCTCTTCAAGCTCGTCCAGCACCGGCCCTACGCCTGCCAGAACCGGGATACCGAGGCTGCCCGCAATGATGGACACATGGCTGGTAACGCCGCCCTCTTCCGTGATAATCCCTTTTACAAGCGCGGGATCAAGCCGTACCATATCTGACGGGTACAGCTCCCTCGCCGCCACGATTCCCTCATGCTTAAGATTGCCGAGATCCGGAGGCGTAATCCCCTTAAGCTCTGCCATCAGACGCTTGCCGATATCACGCACATCTGCCCCGCGCTCTCTCATATAGGGGTCATCAATGACATCAAACATTGACGCAAGCTCCTCAATCGTCTCATGTACTGCGGCCTGTGCATTCTTGTGTTCTCCTGCGATCCTGCCGCCGACGCTTTCCAACAGGACAAAATCGTCCATGATTGCAAGATGTGCTGCAAAAATATCGCTCTGCGCTGCCAGCTCCCCGAGCGCGGCCTTGACCGCCTGCCTGGCATGTTCAAATGTTTCCTGCTCCGCCTCTGCCTGTTCTGCCGTTATCCCTCCTCCGCTGGGAGTATAATCGGGCTCCTCATATTTAAGAACATGCGAAACTACAATCCCTCTGGAGGCCGTACCTGCAACATGTATCTCCTTCATAACTGCTCCCTCAATCTAAATATAAATCAGTCATATCCCTTGCAGTTTCCATAGCGGTAAAAAGCTGCCCATATTTTTCTCTCTTTTTTGGCATATTCCCTATATCAATTTGTAAGTTCCAAAATCTTTTCTGATATCTGTTTTCCACCATGTGTCTGTCTGTGTTGTAATTATACCCCATGTCTCTTTCATTTTCAATACTTTTAGAACAAACGTTCTAAAAACATCCCGCTTCTGTCTCTGTTATAGAAAATGGGCCGTCGAAAAATCGCTGCGACACACAGGATATGGTTTAAAATCTCATGGATACCAACCATATATTGTACATCAGCTGTATTTTACAACGACCCTCATACTTTCGCCCCGGCTATTTATCCGCTGCATCTCAGTCCGCGGCAAACTTTCTTTGCGCCTGTATTCCGGCAAACGCAAAAAAGGAATGCCAATAGGGCTTCCTGTTTCCTGCCGTCACCGCAGCGCACCTTCCCCTAAAATATAATACTTCTCCTGCATCAGGTGGCACACGCCGATCGGTCCGCCCACCGGATATTTCTGTGTGCTGATCCCCATTTCGCCCCCAAGTCCAAAGACAATCCCGTCTGTCAGCCGCGTGGACGCATTATGGCAAATGACATTGGCTTCCGTATGTGCGGAAAAGAAGGCAGCATTTTCATCATTTTCCGTTATAATCGCCTCTGTGTGCGGGGTGCGGTAGCAGTTAATATGTTTGACTGCCCCCTGCACATTTTCCACAATTTTCACTGCCAGATCCGGTGAAAAATACTCCTCCTGCCAGTCTGCCTCCACTGCCGGGACAGCGTCCTTCCATAGCGCACATGTGTCCTTACAGCCATGTATTACTATCCCACAGGAATCCAGCTTTTCCAACAGGGAAGGCAGAAAACGATTTGCCCACTCTCTGTGTACCAGCAGCGTTTCCGCCGCATTGCAGGCAAGGGGACGCGGAACCTTGCTGTTCACCACGATCTCCTCTGCCATATGATATTCCGCACTGCTGTCAATAAAAATATGGCAGTTGCCCGGCCCGGCGCCAATTACAGGAACACAGGCTGCCGCCTTCACATCGTGCAGCGCGCGATAACCGCCGCGCACAATGAGCAGATCAACCAGACGCTCCGCCCGGGCCAGCCTGAGAGCCGGCTCATGTCCTTGTCCCGAAAACAGACTGACTGCATCTGCCGGCAGACCTGACTGCTGTGCGGCTTCCTTCAGACATCGTACAAGTGCCGCATCCGTATTGATACAATGGCGGCTGCCACACAGAATCAGCGCGTTGCCGCTGCGTATACAAAGTGCAGCGCAGTCTGTGATAACGCTTGGGCGGGCCTCATACACGACACCGACCACCCCCACTGGCTGCAGGCGTTTTTCCAGACAGAAGCCGGCTCCTTTCTTCTCCTCCAGACGTATCCCCACAAGATCCTCTGCAGATGCGGTCTGTATAAAGAAGTCTGCCATTGCCCCGATGTCATGCTGACTTATCGTTAAAATATTGATTCGCTTCTGTTCGAGATGTTCCTGTCCGGCGCGCCGGATATCCTCTGCATTCGCTGCAAGGATGGCAGGCGCATGGTCCTTCACTGCTTTTGCCATATTCACCAGTGCCTTACTCCTCTGCCCGCCGGAGCAGAGTGCCAGGATCCGGGAAGCCTCTTTCGCGCTCTGTAGGAGCGCACTCTCTTCATAATTCATATTCTCTCCCTGTTACAAAAATATCTGCCGCTGACTGACGGCACAAATTCAGGTATATCAAATGTCTGCATTCCTTTCATTCATGGCTGCGCGCTCAGCCGGACTCGGATGAAGATTTCCATGAAAGTAGTCGTAAGCCGCGATCCATGCACGGCTGTACTCATGTTTCGCATAGGTTTTAAAATCTGCAAAAGCAGCCTGCTCCACCAGACAACCCTGATACATTATGGCAATGCGCTCCCATTTGGTGCAGGAAAAATCCACATCATGCAAAACGGCTAACAGGATAAGATTCTTTTCTTCCTTAATACGGTGCAGAAGGTCAAACACCTCCATCCCGCTCTTTTTATCCAGCATGGAAGTGGACTCGTCCGCAATAATTACCTTCGGATTCGGCATCAGGGCACGGGCAATACAGACTTTCTGCCGCTGCCCTCCGGACAGCTCCCTCACCGGACGATCCAGGTATTCCAGCAGACGCCGGTCAACATACGCCAGTGCATCCTCTGCCGCCATCACCTCTCTCTGATGGCGTTTACAGATACGGGTACATTCCTCCAACGTTTTTCGCACGGTAAATCCAGATTCCAATGCATGGTATGGATCCTGAAAGATATACTGGATGGCGGCACAATCCGAAAAGCTGCGTTTCCGACAGGAGGGAGCCAGTATATTCCCGTCCAGAATTACCTGGCCTGTATCGGCCTTTTCCATCCCCGCCGCAATTCTGCATAATGTCGTTTTCCCGCTTCCGCTCTCCCCTGCCAGAACCAGGCTTTCCCCGTTTTTGATTTCCAGGCTGACATCTGTCACGGCAGGAAACGCTCCGTAATGTTTCCTTATATTTTGAAGTGAAAACACATTGTTTCCCCTCTCTTTCCGATCTGACCGCCGCCGTCTGGCGGCATATGTTCCAATATGCCCTAATGCGTCCGCACTGCTTTCTTTCTGGCAAATATGCTCACCGAGAGCACATGGAGGCCCGCTACAGCTCGATCATCGTTTCACATAGCCGTTCCAAAAGCGGCCTGCTGTGCGCCACCATCAAAACACTGCACCGTCCTTTGAAACCTTCTAAAAATGTCACGATATCTTTCTGCGTTATCAGGTCAATCGCAGAGGATGGTTCATCCAGAACCATCAGCCTGGGGCGTTTCATGGCACAGAGTAACAGTACCATGCGCTGCTGCTGCCCCCCGGACAGCCCTCCCGGCCGTCGTTTTAAGAGTGCTTCGTCCAGCTTCAGCCGCCAGAGCATTTCGCGAATCTCATCCGGATCCTCTTTGATTCCGTTTCCTTCCAGCATAACATGCAGATGCTCCTGTATCGTCATCTTAGGGTTCAGCGCCGCCTGGGAAAACTGCGGGCAGTAGCTGACGGTCCGGTAAAGCTCTGCGCCGGGCCCGGGAATCGGCTTTCCATCAAGGAGTGCCAGGCTGTATTCTGTCCTGCCAGCAAATTCCACGCTGAATAAAGACTCCAGCAGGCTTGTCTTTCCGCATCCGCTGGGGCCGAACAAGCCGACCGTCTCCCCTTTTCTGACATGGATCTCGCGATAGTGCAGTGCCGGAGTATTGGGATATATCACGCGGTAGTCTTTTAAATGAAGCATTTCATTCTCCCCCATGCACAAGCAGTGCCAGACTTACTACGAAAACCACAACTACAAGGATCACAGGAATGAAATACCACAGGAACACACGGTCGTAATACAGGTTTTCATAGTCCATCGCGGCGCGTATGAGCTTCCCCCATGTTTTGGCCAGAGGATCCCCGATTCCGAAAAAGGAAAGCGTCGTTTCATAGGTAACCGCCTTGTTTGTCTGCAGGATAAAATAGGTCTGCACCGACGGCATAATGTCAGGCATCAGCTTTTGCAGCACATCCGCTATACTGCCTTTCATCATCATGGTATATTGAACCTTACTGCTGTTCATGCAGTCTTTCAATTTCCCCCGGATGATTTTATATACACGCGGCCAGGAAAATAAAATAATGGCTAATTCCGTATTGATCATGGTAGGCTCTGCAAAAACGGCCGCAAACATAACAATCACCATTTCCGGCACAATGATGAACAAATCCGCTGTCATGGTTATAACATGATCGGCTGCCTTTCCCAGATAGCAGGCGCAGAATGCCAGAACCGTACCTGTCAGGGTGGAAAAAAAGCCGGCTGCCAATGCCATACACACCGTAAGGCGGAATCCGTAAATCAGCAGGGAAAAAATATCATGCCCCATTTCATCCGTCCCCAGCAGGTATTGCCTGCATGGCTCTGCCAGAGAGGGATGACTGAAATCAGTAACTTCATACGGCATGATAAGCGGAGCAAAGGCTGCGATGAAAAAGTAAATGCTCAGAACCATGATGCATGTTTTTTGACGGAAAGACATTCGTTTTCCGGATGTACCGTTTTTCATAACCTGCTCCTTCTCAGCTGTTTCTCGTAAATCGGCCAAGAACCAGTTCATAAATAAGGTTGACTGCAATACCATAAAGGCATGTCACAAGCAGGATTCCCTGCATCATCGTGTAATCGCGGTAACTGGCGGCATTTTTCAGCAGACTCCCCAGTCCCGGGTAGCTGAACACCGCTTCCACAAACATGGAGCCCATGATGCACATAACCGTCTGGATGTTCAGCCGCCCCCATAGATCCGGTAAAATATTCTTTATAATATAGTGGAGGCGGATATTCCGCCGTGAAATGTTTAAATAATATGCAAACGCGACGTAAGGCGCTTTTTTTACCTTTTGCGTACTATGATAAGCAAAAACTGCATTCGACGGGATCTCGGCAATCATCAGAATAATAAGCGGCAGAGCCATATGCTCCAGGACATCTGCAAAATACCCGGGCTGTCCGGCCAGCATTCCCGGAGTCACCGCACCGACGGCAGGAAACCATTTCAGCCGGTAGGCCAGTAGAATCTGTGCCAAGGCGGCAACTAAAAAGGTCGGGACAGCCTGCCATGCGAGCAAAGGCAGAACGAGCAGGGAACCGCGGTTTTTCTTACTTAATCCCATCGAAACACCCAGCAAAATGCCCAGGACAGCGCCAACGGCAAACGAGATCAAAGACAGCGGCAGCGTCCACCTGGCGGCGCTCATGATCCGCTCCAGAACCGGCGTCTTATAAAACAGCGATATGCCCAGATCAAAGTGCGCCAGATTTTTTACATACCGAAAAAACTGCTCATGAACGGGAAGCTCCGGAGCATAGTATGCCTCAAAGCTCTTGAGAACTGAGGCGGCTGTATTGCCGGAATAACCGCTTCCTTCCCCTGCAAGCGCGTCTAAAGGATTGCCTGGAAGAAGTCTCGGCAGAGCAAAGCTGATTACGACCACCAGAACCAGCAGGATAACATATTTTATTACTGCGTACAGCACTCGTTTTGCGCCTGGCATTCCATCGCCTTCCTTTCCTTCTGTGCGCCGGATATATGAATAACAAGGGCAAAGCCCGCTTACTTTGCCCTTGTCGGTCTACCGCAATCTGCCGCGATCTGTCCCGGTATCCTCTGCCGTACCGCAGATCACTTGTTCCATGTACCGGAAACGAGGATTAACTTGTTATATAAGTAAGGAACACCGCTGGAAATCCCGTCCGGGGTATAGTAAAAGCCGTCAAATACCGCACTGTTGTATGCCGCCGCATTGCTCTTATAATAAATCGCAATCGTCGGGACTTCTTCCGCGATCATTACCTGCATCTGGTCCACCAGCTCTGCCCGTTTTGCTTCGTCGGTTTCCGTTAAAGAACTCTTCATCAGGCTGTCATACTCGTCACTGTGCCAGCAGGCGCCTCCCTGAACCGTTACTTTGGCTGCGCCCGTGGTATCTGCGGAAAATGCAGCCAGGTATTTCGGATCTCCGCCAAAGGAGCCGTGTCCGTTGGCTGCAAGGGTAAAGCTGCCCTCCTGAATCATGGATTTTACCGTGGCATCATCGGCTGCCTTTACTGTCAGCTCAATCCCGGCTTCCTTAAGATAAGCCTTCAGAAGCTCAGCCATTGCCTCATCCTTTTCGGAAATCAGCAATTCAAAGGACATTGGCTGTCCCTGGAACTCAAGGATTCCGTCGCCGTCCGTGTCTTTCGCGCCTGCGGCGGCCAGTAATTCTTTCGCCTTTTCAACGTCCTTCTGGCGGTTGGCAATCTGATCATTGTACCACTGGGAATCCGGATGCACGTATCCGTCGGTACCGGCAACGCCTGAACCGCCAAATGCTTTATCTACGATCTCCTGACGGTCAATGGCGCAGGCGATGGCCTGACGTACTTCTTTCGTCGCCAGGGCGGCATTGTCAAAGTTAAAATACAGGCGCGTAAGCCACATGGAGCTTCCTTCCAGCACATGAATGTTCTCTGTATCCTTCATACTTAAGGCCTGTTTATAGCTGGTCGTCGTCGCCACGTCAATCTCCCCGTTCAACAGCGCGGTCTTGGGATCCTCGTATGGGGAGAGAATCAGACGATCGACGTTTACCTCTCCAAAATAATAATTGGGATTCTTTACATAAGTATAAACACCGCTCTCTGTGTCGTAGCTTTCCGCCATCATGGGACCGGTGCCGACAAATGCGTCTTTTTCCTGATAGGAAACAGGATCTTCCACCTTCTCATATATATGCTTTGGCAGAATCGGCAGGCTGGCGGCGATGTCGGCGATAAACGGCACATAAATGTCGTTCAGCTCAATCTCTACTGTCCTGTCGTCAACCACACGGGCTTCTTTTACCGGTTTCACGGAAACCCAGCTGTATTCATGCTCTGCGTAGTAGTCGAAACTGAATTTGACGTCTTCGGCAGTAAACGTTTCCCCGTCATGCCATGTGATGCCGTCGCGCAGCTTAAACGTATAGGTCTTATGATCATCCGCAACGCTGTAATCTTCGGCCAGAAGGTTCATATATCCGTCCGCGTCCTTCCACAC
Source organism: bacterium 1XD42-76 (assembly GCA_009917545.1). Taxonomy (GTDB): domain Bacteria; phylum Bacillota; class Clostridia; order Lachnospirales; family Lachnospiraceae; genus QZDW01. Next base: position 71,479 of record QZDW01000018.1, on the reverse strand, counting down.
AAGCGTATCGAACACATACTGCACTACCGCATAGCCGGAACCCTTCGAAGAGGAAAGGAAGGGGGAGGGCATCCCGCAGTTGGACATGGCATCCATACGGAGCACACGCTCTCCTTTCTCTTCTGCCGCTGTCGAAGCCTCTGCTGCCGGAGATGTTTCCGTCTCTGCCGCTGTGGTTGTCTCTGCGACTGTGGTTGTTCCTGTCGCCGCTGTTGTTTCTGCAGCCGATGCTTCCGGCTGCGTACCGGCTGAGCCGCAGGCAGTCACGCCTGCCGCCATCATCGCGGCCATCATCAGGCCAAATCCCTGGCGAATCATCTTTTTCATATTCACTCTTCTCCTTTGCTTATCTGGACCGTTACCTTCTGTCACCCTGCGTCCTGGCCGCACAGTCCGGGCACATCAGCGTTTCCCCCACTTTCACGCCAACGCGAGTATTATATTCCTCGTTGCACACAGGGCAGTATCCGTATTCTGACGCTGCCTTTTGCGGGACAGGAATCGTGACCTCTTCCGCCCTGCAAAACGTTTCGGGAGCCTGTTCAAACACGGACATGGCCGATTCACTTTTGGGGACATCCGAAGGAAACTGGAATTCCGCAGTCACACGGACTCCTTTCCCTGTGTCCTTTCGGATCAGGGTAAGCGCGCGTTTCCCGATGGGGCGAACTGCCAGATTTCCTTTGCCGGCAGTACAGCCTGTCACCATCTGTACTGCATCTGTCATGCAGTTCTGAAACTCGCAGATGCAGTAAAGCGCGTCCTCCTTCCCGGCGCTGATCTGCTCCATTGCGAACTTTGCCATGACATAGCCTAACGTGACTCCCCCGCACAGGTGGCCGTGAAAACGGACGCAGTCATCTATCGACGGGTAATCCATACTTATCATCTCCTTCTATCCGATTACTTTGAAAGTTTATCAACGCAGGCGATCTAAGTTCAGGGACGCCTAATGCGCCGGAACTACTTTCATTCATGGTGGCACGCTCATCTGTGGACGCAGGAAGGTTTCCTGTGAAAGTCCGCCGCCAACAGGCGGTATAACATTCAGGGATACCAAAACCGCCTGAATACGCATCCATTTTATCTTCTGGCATCCGGAAGCAGACGAAAGCAGCGGCTTTCCGTATATTCCCTGCAGCGCATCCGTCCTGCCGCTAAGGAAAGCGGCTTCATCAAGGCCTCTGCGCCTTCCCGGAAATTCATGCTTCCCAGAAACGTAATCCCGCTGCCGCGGTATGCCTCGGGGTAATACGGCACGGAAAAACCGGAAAGAGAAATGGCGCGTGCATTGGGACACATGGCAAGGATCTCTTCCGTCGTATGGTTAATCATAGTTGTCCCGGTTATAACCACGACGTCGCACGTCGGCAGAAGCTCCGCTTCCATTTCCATCGGGTAAACATGCGCGTCCTCTACCGTCCCCTGCATGTCGATCGCACGGTCAAAGGAAATATATTTTTTCACTTTCCCACTATAACGTGCAACTAACGGAGGCATATGGCCAATGACCCCCAGCACATCATCTTCTGTCACTGTGTCATAGAAATCATGCGGATGCTGGCAGGCCGGGTCAAAAAAATAAGGAGACGCAGCATTCAACGCCGCAACACCCAGGCTGCGCTGGAGATCTTCCGCACCTGCGAGCGCCCACTGCCCAACCTCCCAGGCATCCATGCCGATCATCGTTTCCCCATAGGGGAAAATCATATCACCGGACGGTATGCTCTCGCGCATCAGATATATGAAATGGCACCGCCCGTTGCTTAACTGAACGCCCACAAAATTAAAACCGATCACACCGTCTATCACAGTGAGCCCCTTATCTCTCATGTGCGGTTCTGCTTCTCTTAAGACTTTTTCCATCAATTTCATTGTTTCTGTCCCCTTAAGCTATACGTTCTGCGGCCGTCCCTTTTTATTTTTTACCATAAGTACCTCGGCCAAAATGGATACGGCAATTTCCTCCGGCGTCTCATTCCCCACATCAAGCCCAATCGGGGTATAGACCTGATCCAGCTGTTCCTGCGAATATCCCATTGCATGCAGCTTTTCAAAAATCGCGGTAATTTTGGGCTTCCCGCCGATCATGCCTACGTATGCCGGGGAAGCATTCAATACGGCTGCCAGTGCTTTCCTGTCCGCATCATGATTCGGCCCCGCCAGCACATAAAACGCCCCCTGGGGAAGCCGCGCCTTTCCCAGATCTTCCTCATAGTTCTTAATCGGGATATAGCGGTCAGCAGCATTGATCTTATCCGCAATCAGCGCTTCGGGACGCTCGTCCGCCAGGATAATCTGAAATCCGGTCAGCCTGGCCAGTCTCATCATGCATCCTCCCACATGACCGGCTCCGCACATGACAAGCACCGGCCTGCTTGCGTATACCTCTATGAAAACAGACATCGAACCACCGCAGGCCAGGCCTTCCCTGGCGGCCTGACTGTTCATGTTATAGTGAAACAAACCGCCTCTCCCGGTTGAAATTGCCTGGCAAGCGTCGTGTATTACTTTTGTCTCCAGCGCTCCGCCCCCCACTGTGCCAACTGCGGCGCCGTTTTCATAAACCATCATCTTGCCTTGCGTCCTGGCCGTATTCTGATCTGTATCCACAATCGTAGCCAGGGCATAGTTTACGTTCTCTCTGTGCGCACAAAGCTGTTCTTCTAAAAGCCTGACATATGACAGATCTTCCATTCCCTGCCACCGGTTATCAGCCATCCGAAATTCCCCCGTGTCCTATGTGAAATAAACAGCAAAACTCTTTCTACCTTATTTAAGCTAGCATGAAACAAGCCATTTGTAAACAGAATCACAGCAGTATAGTAATTATCAATAAATATACGAAAAGGCATTCGATTCTTCTATAATTATGAGAAACACTTGCGAATCCTTCCGCTTATCACGCGTGAATTGCGTATGAATACAGAAAGAGAACTTGACTACGATGGGAATTTGCGTCATACTATAGTTACTCTGGGGGGGGGATGCGACTAAATTTGAATAGTGCAAGTGTGCTTGGATTATCTTATATGGCAGGTGGTCCATGGAATATTTCAGGATATACACATTTATTGCTAGTGAGAAAATTTTTGTTGCGATTAAATGTTTTAAAAAATGGGGAAAAATATAGTATATTTGAGCGTTGTTATGATGTTTTGGGAGGTGAAGATATGGGAAGAATAGCAGGCATTCGTATAAAAAATTATGGCTCTTTGAAAGATATAAAAATGGGAAAACTACTGTTTGACAGTAATGGAAAAGAACTAACAAGTATGAATGCTATAATCGGACAAAGCGGAACTGGAAAAAGCACTTTGGCAGATGCGTTTGGCTTCCTTGCTGACTGTTTGGAAAAAGGTGTAGAGGTTGCATGCGATTTAAACGCGAGAGGAGGATTTGAGAAACTTATTTCTCAAGGGGCAAAAGAACCTATCGAGTTTGAGATATATTATCGTGAGACTAGCAATGAGCCTCCTATTACGTATGAACTCTCAATCGGATTAGATAAATATGATAGACCTATCGTTGAGAAAGAAAGATTACGTCAAAGGCGAGCGAACGAAAGATATGGTCGGCCAATGTCATTCTTATTCCTTGAGTATGGAAAAGGGTTTGCCTTTAAAGGAAATAATAGTGGTTTTTTAGAAGAAGAAAATCAAGAGATAGGAGATAAGGTTGATGTTGAGTTGGCGGATCCTAGACAATTAGGAATTGTAACGCTTGGTGAGTTAAGAGAACACCCAAGAATTGTAAAGTTTAAGAATTTTTTGAAAAATTGGTATTTGTGTTACTTTAGCCCTACATCAGCCCGCGAAATTCCCAACGCTGGACCTCAAAAATACTTGAATCGTTTTGGGAATAATGTAAATAATGTAGCGCAATTTCTATATAGAGAGGACCCAAAAGACTTTTTGAAAGTATTGCGTAATATTCAGACAAAGCTCCCTGATATTAAGGAAATCAGACCTGTTAAACTGCAAAATGGCCAGTTAGTGCTGGAGTTTTTGGAGCAAGGGTTTGATAAACCATTTTATTCACAAAAAATGTCGGATGGAACATTAAAGCTTTTTGCATACTATTTACAGTTATATGAAAAAGATGCACGGCCATTGGTTTTTATTGAGGAACCCGAGAATGGATTGTATCATAAGTATTTGGCTGACTTGGCATTGCAAATGAAAAATAGCATTAAAAGCACTTATTCGAAGCAACTTTTTGTTACAACACATAGTCCTTTCTTTGTAAATTCATTATCACCGGACGAAGTATGGGTACTAGAGAAACATGAGCATGGTTTTTCAACTATTGCGAGAGCATCCGAGTATGAGTATGTTAAACAATTATGTGATTCCGATGTTGAATTAGGTGATTTGTGGTATAGTGATTATTTTGGTTAAGTTACGGAGAACAAGATGGAAGAATACGCATATATTGAAATCTTAGTTGAAGATAAATCAGGAGGTATTCTTGTAGAGCAAGTACTGGATAAGTTTATTAAAGATAAACAAAATATTGCATACAGAATCCACAGTTTTAAAGGGATAGGAAAAATTCCTTTAAAGGCAAACCGAGTGTCTCAAATAAAGACTAAAAGATTATTGACGGATTTGCCGATGTATTTGAAAGGAATGGATTCATTTTTGAAAAATATGCCAGGGAAAAAGGCGATATTTGTAATATTAGATAGTGATGATGAGGATTGTGCAGAAATGAAACACAGTTTAATGCAAATGTACCAAAAATTGGGGATAGCGATACAAGTGTTTTTTTGCATAGCAATTGAAGAAATGGAGGCATGGTTGTTAGGAGATAGTGATGCGTTATTAACTGCATATCCAATGGCTAAACGACAATTTCTGCAAAAGTATACTCAGGATAGTATTGTTGGGACTTGGGAGTATTTAGCAGATATTGTTTATAAAGGCGGTTTACAGGCTCTTAGAAAGAATGCCTCGTCATATTATGAAATCGGGATGTTTAAATGTGAATGCGCAAGAAATATTGGCATGTTATTAGACATTAGGAAAAATGCTTCACCAAGTTTTAATTATTTTATAGGGAAACTGGATACTTTTTATGAAAGTGGTACATAAAATAGTGGCAATATTTTGGCAACGAAAAGTCCGTAAATCAGGATAAATGATGTAATTGAAGTAAAAACAGGCATGTATTATTGTATAAAACTCAAACAAATATACTTAATAATAACAGAGAGCACTCTGAATCACTTTCATTCATGGTGATGCACTCACCTGAGAACGCAGGAAGGTTATTATAAAGAGGGAAACAAAAAAGCCCGCGAAAGGGGCAGAATCATGAAAAAAATAACGAATGATATGACACGTTGGCAGCTGCGGCAGGAAAATCTGTCAAAGCCGTTTCCATACTGTTTCCCGCAGATACCGCCCCGGTTCCGACGCTGCTGCGGCCTTATCAGGGCGTTGTTTCTGGCGGAGTGGAGCTGTACTTTTGCGTTGGTCCTTGGCAGCGCCGCAGCAGCGGTCGTGGCGCTGTCTGGGGGGACGGAAGCATTACTGGAGGGCAGGATGGCTTTTTTCATAGCTGTAGCGATTTTTGCGCTTATGCCCCTGGGGATTCTCTGCCGATGGCTGCGAAATACACCGAAATTTTTCTGGCACTGTCCTTGCTGCGGACAGCCCTTCCCGTATTACGCGCCTCCGCTTCTACGGGGCATGGACATTCTGAAAGAGGATGACTGCCTGGATTCAATGGAGCATCTTCGCATCCCATATGTGAAAATGAGATTTTGCCCGCTGATTGTCCCGTCCGTCTGCCCGGAATGCAGATGCAGGTTCTTCTCCTTCCCTTCCAAATAAGTTCCTCCATCTGTTCCGATGAATTTGTAGCCAAATATTACGCCCATTCGGGAACTCCGAAAATGCTAAGGTGATTGATATGTACCGGACATCCCAGCGCGTCCCCTACTCAAAGACAGATGGACAGGCCCCATGCCATCCCCTCCAGATTATGGCCTAATGATTTTTACTTTTTTCCCACAGCCAAAATTCCATATTGTCTTTTATCATATCCGGAGACATTCCAAACTCTGTGCAGCTTCCGTCATCGTTCATGATATAATATGGGGGAATATCGAACAACCAGACCACTGTTGGGCAGCATCAGGGAAGCCTGTACGGGGGGCAGTAAAAACCCACCAATAAACCCGGAATCCTCCGGCCCCAGAACTGTCGCAAGACCCGCTTTTTGCAAAATCCAAGCCATATCCATAGCGGCTGATGCCGTATGTTCATCAATAAACACCCATAGCTTTCCTTTGGCTGCCCAGCGGCCTTCCTCCGTAAATGTTACTCTTTTCGTCACTTTCAAAAACAGGCCACAGCGTTTTATATCAGAGGCATGCAGCGCTTTCATTACAGTACCAGTAATCTTTCCGATATTGGTGTGATTGTTTAAAGGATAACATTCAATTTCAAACCGGCTGTTTCTGTCACTCCCTTTTCGAAATCAGTCATATGGCAGATTTACTTTTCATCAAACCATTCCCTCACAAGTTCTATGCTGACATTTACCATCTTTGCAATGGTGGATTCATCCAATGAGATCGTCCGAAGATTCAGAGCTGTTTCTCTGGCCTGCTCCAACCTCCCTTTCTTCATGCCATAATCCTCACCCTCTTTGTGGCCCTGCTTCCATCCTTCCCTCAGAATCGTCTTTGCCTCATGTTCGAGAACCTTTCCTCCCATAACAGACTTCACTCCCTCCCTGACATTCTCATATTTACGGGCTATATTTTCCACTACCTTATCCGACATCTCCATGATAATCTTTCTTGTATACGCACTGATATGACCGCTTTCCAAAAGACTGTCCAGACGGTTCCGGATATCTGTATATTCTGCCTTCAGAACCTCCAGCTTATCCTTATTTTTATTATACTCCGCAAAATGCCTTTCGTGTGTAAAGATATAGAATGGAATCAGAAATAACAGCTTTTTCTCAAAAATCTTATCAATGCCATATCTCTGTGATTTCATCACCATAACGTCAAAGCATACTGTCCCACCCGGCGTTTTCATCTCAATCATCATCTTATCCGGCGTTGTATCTTTGCATCTGAGGAATAAAACTGCCGAATGGGGGATCTCTACCTTAAGTTGGTTCCCCGTAATCTCCCCCTGATCCAATGCAATCTGGGTGGAATATTCGAAAATCCTTACCAGCATGCTGCTGTCCGCCGTACTCTGGCATTCGTACAGGAACTTCTTTTCTTCCTTTCCCACAATCTTAAAGCTGGCATCCGTAATTCGCTTTTCCTCTCCGCCATCCTGCTGATTTAAAAAATGTGTTTCCGGAAGAAAAACAATTTCTTCATCCCCGCTGTATCTCTCGTCAAAAATTTCATTGATGACAGGTATGATCAGGCTGCTGCAATCATTCAGCAGCGTACGGAATACGTCATCATATGGTGTATTGACTACCTTGCTGCTTTCTGCTTCCACTTGGTATGCCTCCAATCTGACAGAATTCTTCCTTCTCTGCCCCTGTCTCCATATATTCGCCGGTTTCTTCCCTTACACTGCCATTGTAACATGCTGTCAATACACGGTCAAGCGATTACAAAGCATCTAAGGAATTGGTTGGCGCAAGACAGGCATGATTCTGACAGACATAAAAGGTCATGCTGTCGTGAATCATCGGGTAATCTTTACATTCTGAAACCACAATGATATTCGCTAACAAGGGAAGCCGTCCCTTAACCTTTTCCAAATCTGAGCGGTTTTTGAGGGCAATTACAACATGTTTCAGTGGATTTTCATAAATCAGTTTTGCAAGCAAAAACATACTGTGCCCTGCGGGGTAATCCTGCGCTTGAAACGCCATAAATTGAAGCTGTTTTCTGGCAAGTTTCCCGTAATCTTCTTTTTCCGTCATCTGGTATAATCTCACAAAATTATATGCCATGAGCGAGTTTCCGCTGGGAACCGCCCCGTCATACGATTCTTTGGGATTTATAAAAAGCTCTCTGCTACCCGAATCTGCAAGGCAAAACCCTCCGTTATCATGATCAGCAAAACGCCTGACTGCTTCACTACACAACTGCTCTGCTCGATCCAGATACTTTGTGTCCAGGGTTGATTGATACAGCTCTGCCAGGGCGGCGATATAGAACGCGTAATCATCTAAAAAGCTGTTTTGTGAACGGTTTCCGTCGCGAAAACTCGTAAAAAGGCGGGAGCCATCACACAAATTCGTTTCAATAAACTGCTGCGCTTTTACGGCTGCCTGGAGAGCTTCCTCGTTCCCCGAAACTCGGTAGAGTGCGGATAATGCCGCGATCATCATGGAATTCCAGGAAGCCAGGATCTTATCGTCAAGATGCAGCTTAAAACGCTGTTTTCGATAGTTATACAAGGTTCGAAGCTCTGTTTCAAAATCATTGCACAGACGATTGCTCCTTAAGAGGTTCGGAATATTGCCCCCTTCAAAATTACCATCTGCAGTGATATCAAAGGCATCTGCAAACCGTTTTCCATCTTCCTTTCCCAGGACGCTAAGTATTTCAGATAAGGTGAACGTATAGTACTTCCCTTCCATGCCTTCACTGTCAGCGTCCTGCGCACTGTAGAATCCACCGTCAGGGGACGTCATTTCACGGAACACATATCGGGCCGTTCTTTCAGCCGTATCCAGATAAACCGGCCTTTTTGTCATCGCATAAGCTGCGGTAAAGGCCAGGAGCAGCAGTGCGTTATCATAAAGCATTTTTTCAAAATGCGGCACAAGAAAATACCTGTCCGTGGAATATCTGGAAAATCCGCCGCCAATGTGATCGAAGATACCGCCTTTTCGCATTTGCAGCAACGTCTTTTCTGCCATTTCCAGCGCATCCGCATCCGCCTCGTGCTTCGCGTACAACATCAAAAACAACAGGTTATGAGGCACAGGGAATTTAGGCGCGTCACCAAATCCACCGTGTGCGTTGTCAAAGCTGTCAAAATACATCTGCACTGCCTGCTTTACAAAATCGGTGTCATCTATCATTCTGTGAGACGATTCCGATTGTCTTAGATGTGCGATTATTTGATCAGCGGAATGCAGAAGTTCTTCACGCTTACGGTTCCACTGATTCACTGTCGCATTCAGCAAATCCAAAAATCCTGGCATACCGTATCGGGACTGCACTGGAAAATATGTGCCTGCCAAAAACGGTTTTTTATCCCATGTCATGAAAATACTCATAGGCCAGCCGCCGCTTCCGGTAAACGCCTGGCATACTGACATGTACACGCTGTCAATGTCCGGACGCTCTTCGCGGTCTACTTTTATGGAAATGAAATGTCGGTTAAGCGATTCGGCGACTGTCTTGTTCTCAAAGCTTTCATGCGCCATGACATGGCACCAGTGACAGGTGCTGTAGCCGATACTCAGAAAAACTGGTTTATCCTCTCTCCTTGCCTTTTCAAACGCCTCGTCGCACCAGGGATACCAGTCCACAGGGTTCTCTGCGTGCTGCAAAAGATAAGGGCTCGTCACATTTTTCAGGTGATTGCTCATATTTTCCCTCCCGTTTTTGCAGATTATTATCCCGGCTGCGACTGATATTATTCAAAGAAAACGCTGAAATTGTTATCGTGAACAGCACGGCCTGTCGTATCGCTCGCCCATATCTGGTAATCGCAGCCCCAGGCTTTCCAGATATCGTTTCATACATCCGGAACCGTCAATTCCAGCGGAACATGAAGCTCTTTGCTTCCAACGTCTATTATTTCGCCACAATTTTGGCCGGGAACTGCCGCACCTTCACATGGGCTTTACCTCAGACTTTTTTCTGAAATCAGTTATAATGAAATTCATGAAGAAACGATTCACGAACAAACATTGACAGAAAAGGAGTGTATCTTATATGAAGAAATGTTTAAGAAATGGTCTGGCTATATCTGCCGTTGTATTATCCACATTCGGTTTATCGACGATTTCCTTTGCCGCTTCCAAGGGGACCTGGATGAATATGGACGGCGAATGGTATTGTTACAATTCAAACGGTGATTTCTATAAAAACACCTTCTGTACCAGTAATGGAAAGGATTATTATGTCGGCGACACTGGAACTCTCGTTCGCTCTGACTGGGTGGAATACGACGGAAACTACTATTTCGTAAACAGTTCCGGACAGAAGATTATCAATGACTGGCGGCTGACTGCCCCTTACGACAATGAATACGGCGAGGCGCAGTGGTTCTACTTCCAGTCCACTGGAAAAATGGCGGCTGGCAAGAAACTGACAATCAAGGGAAAAACCTATTTCTTTGACAGTGAAGGCCGGATGCTGACCGGATGGGTAACAGCAGACGGAACGGATGTCGTAAATGAAGAAAATTCGATTGATCCCCAGAACAGTTACTACTGTGATGAGACAGGGGCCAGGCTTACCTCTGCCTGGGTCGCAGCCGCGGAACCCGGAACTGACGATGGTGATGCTGATGCAGATACATACTGGTACTATTTAAAGAGTACCGGAAAGGTAGCCACAGGAAAGAACACCAATATCAATGGACAGACCTATCTCTTTGGCGGAGAGGGCCGCATGTTATCCGGCTGGGTGGCGTATGACGGAACAAAATACATGCAGATTGACAGCGAAAACGATACTTACGTTTTAAGCCCGGATACCTTTCCGTCTGTTTATTACTGCGGCGATGCCGACGACGGACATGTAAAGAAAAATAAGTGGATGAAGCTTTGGAGGCCGGAAGACTCCTACGAGGAAGATGAAGATAATGACAAGTACTGGTATTGGATCCAGGCCGATGGAGCCGTCTATATCCCTTCTGGCACGAACGCGTCTGATGGAAATCTCTACACATTCGGCGATGCTGAACTGGAACATAAAGGTGCTGTTTCCATCACGGCAAAGAAGATCAATTCCAAAGACTATTTCTTCAATCAAAATGGGGAAATGCTTTCCAAATTTGTCGAAGTCACAGGCAGCAACGCCCATATGGCTCCCGGTATGTATTATTTCGGCGGCCCGGACGATGGTTCCATGAAAACGGGTTCCCAGTCTATCCGCGACGATAACAGCGACACCTACAAATTCTATTTCGGTACGACAGCCAACACGAAAACCGGAGAAGTAAAGGGAGTCGGCGTCACTGGAGCCAAGAATGGGAAGCTTTATTATAAAGGGCTTCTGGTACAGGCCGATGATTTCTCCTACCAGACCGCAGCCATCGACGGCCACACCTTCATCGTCAATAAGAACGGAAGCATCCAGCACAGCCAGGTCGAGTATAAGGATGGCGGAGACGTCCTGATTGATGCAAAAACCGAAAAGAATGGAGACGATATCCTCTACCAGATCGTATACTCCACAGCGGATAACCAGTGGAAATACAGCATTGACGAGGAGGCGTCGATCGGAACGCTCAAAGATTACGGTCAATCTATTGATGTGAACCGCATTATGCGTACCGTCACCGACTAAGGCAGTCTGCGGGTTTGCCCAGATCCGGTATAGGCAAATATAGCTAACCATCAGCATATTGATAGCAAACGACAAATAAATTTGCCGTTTACTATAACCTCTCCGGGAAATACGCATGATTTTCGAGAGTATGAAAAAAATTCTGTAAAAACGGAATCGAAGTATTCTGAAAAGGTCTTCTATGATAAAATATCATAGGAGGCCTTAAATTATGGCAAACAGAAAAAAAGAAGTTTACAAACCAAAACCAATGACACAGGGAAAGAGCAACATCATCCAAGATCTGCTCCGGGAGTATGACATTCAAACGGCGCAGGACATCCAAAACGCCCGGAAAGACCTGCTTTCCGGCACGCTCAAAGAGATGCTTGAGGTGGAAATGGACAGCTATCTGGAATATGACCGGTACGAACGTTCCGACGAGTCCAATTATCGCAACGCGACAAAGCCCAAACGCGTCAGCAGCAGATATGGTGAGTTTAAGCTGGACATGCCGCAGGACAGGCAGAGTTCTTTCGAGCCGCAGGTACTGCCAAAGCGCAAGAAAGACATTTCAGCTATAGATGACAAGATTATTTCCATGTACGCCAAGGGGATGACTGTGCGACAGATTTCGGAAACAATAGAGGACATATACGGTTTTGAGGTCAGCGAAGGCATAGTGTCAGACATCACCGACAAGCTGCTACCGAAGATTGAGGAATGGCAAAACCGCCCTCTGTCAGCGGTTTATCCGGTCGTATTCATAGATGCCGTGCATTTCTCCGTCAGAGACGACGGAGTCATCCGGAAGCTGGCGGCTTATGTGGTTCTTGGTATTCATGAAGACGGGAAAAAAGAAGTTCTCACCATAACGATCGGGGAGAATGAAAGCAGCAAGTACTGGCTGAGCGTGCTGAACAGCTGTAAGCGCCAAATATTCCTGCGGATTTTCTAATCTCCTGAATCTCTCTATAATTATAAATGAAAGATAGTTAGACTATTTCACTACAATTACGGAGGATAGGTTATGGCAGCTACCCGCAAAGCCCGTGTTCCGATGGCGGAACAGATCAGGCTTATCAATGAATGCCGCCAAAGCGGCATGACAGATGCTGACTGGTGCCGTGAAAACGGTATCGCTGTAAGCACTTTTTATAACTGGGTCAGCCGCTGCAGGAAAACAACAGCGGATCAGATTCCGGCACCGAATTATGGTCATTATCAGATCCCGCGTTCAAAGCAGGACGTGGTTCCCATTGACATTGTTTCGGATCACCTTCCGGAACAGCATACAGCATCGCAGATGCACCAGACGAACCTTGACAATTCATATACGATTGAAGTGTTCATAAATGATGTAACAATCCGGATCTGCAATGATGCTGATCCTGTCCTGCTCACCAGAATACTCTGCCTGATTCGGGGGCCTCATGTTAGGTGATATCTCCGGCCTCGAAAAGATCTACATTGTCTGCGGTTATACGGATATGCGCAAATCAATTGATGGTCTCTGTGCCATTGTCGAAGACCAGCTTAAGATGAATCCGACATCCAGTGCGCTCTTCCTGTTCTGTGGAAGAAGACGGGACAGGAGCAAAGCTCTGTTCTGTGAACCGGATGGCTTTGTCCTGATCTATAAACGTTTGTCTGTCCGGGGCAGCTATCAATGGCCAGAGAAGCAGTCGGAAGTCCGGAATCTTTCCTGGCGGGAGTTCGACTGGCTGATGTCAGGAATTGATATCGACCAGCCAAAAGCACTTAAAACAGAGTAAAAAAGCATCTGGTTTCCGGTAAAAATCTTGCACAGAAAAATGGCAGATTTCCTTATAAATTCAACGTTTTTCTGCACTTGTTTTCCTTCGTGAGCTGGAATTCATCCCGGCCACATGCAAAGTGATCGAATACTACAGCCAGAGTTATGGATGTCCGTCCTGTAAGGAAGGACTGGGAGACACGGAAAAACCTGTTCTGGAGGCTTTTTGGTTATAGCTTGAGCAGCAGAAGCCAGTCCGGAATACCCGCATGGATAAAGCGGTAAATTATGTCCTTAACCGGCGGGAAACAGCACAGACTTATCTGGAGGATGGTCGCTGCAGCTTCACAAACAATCTCAACGAGAACGCGGTCCGTCCATTTGCAGTCGGCCGGAAGAACTGGCTGTTCAGTGATTCTGTCTCCGGAGCCAATGCCAGTGCTGTAGTTTATACAATGGTTGAGATGGCAAAGGCACACGACCTGAACATTTACGGATATCTGAAATTTCTGCTGAATCATCGTCCAACGAAAGAGATGACGGATGATCAGCTCGCAGAGCTTGCACCCTGGAGTAAAAAACCCCAATCTATCAAAAATCGCATATGAATTACTCCAACTTGCAAAGGGCTGGGGTAACTTTATATCTGACCGTATCATTATTTGGCGGTTACGAACAGCTTAAAAAACCGCGGGATAAAGGACATACTGCTGCTCTGACGGCCTGACGGGGATCAAAGAGGCATCACGGCTACGTTCCCGTCAACGGAGCAGCAGAGATGCATCGTCCACATGGTGCGGAACACGCTGGAATATGTCGCAAACAAGGACATGAAGGCATTTGCAAAAGACCCGAAGACAATCTACACTGCGCCGGATAAAGAAACGGCTTCTAAGCATCTAAAAACCGTGACAGAAAAATGGGAGGGACAGTACCCGAACGCGATAAATCGCTGTCACGACAACTGGGACGCTGTATCCCCAATCTTCAAGTTTTCCAAAGACGTCAGGACGGCATTCTACACGACATGCAATAGAATCGCTAATTCCTCCTACCGCCGCCTAAACCGCCAGAAGAGCGTATTTCCGAGTTCACAGGCATTATTAAAACCCTGTATCTGGCAACATTTGAGATCGTGAAAAAATGGACCGTCCTGATCCGGAGCTGGGGAAAAATCCGGGGAGAGCTGGCAGTCATGTACTCGAACAGGATGCCGGAGTAACAAAAAAGCGCCGGAATGCCAAGAGTAAATACACGCCCGGATAATCCGGGCGCTCTTGACATGCCGGCTTATTTTTGATATGTATTAATCAAGGACTTAACAACAGGCTCTGCTGCCAAGCCCTTTCAATTATCATAGAAGATCTGAATTTACAGAGAAAATTTCACACCCTCATCACTGCCGGTAATAATAAAATATATAAATATAGGCCGGTATAAGTTTTTTTGAATTTACGCATTTATAGTTACGATACTTAATTTAGAATATTTCCAGTTTTTTTTAAATTGACTTATACAATCAATTACATCTATTCACCTCCATCAGAAGATAAAAAATCCTTTTCGTTTACAGCAGTTACATATTCCAAATCAGATGCATATTTCAACTTTTTATATGTATCAAATTGTCGTTTAATTTCTTTTTTCATAGTTAATTTTAAAGCATCTGATATTTTAATATCCAAAATATTTCCCATGCAGAAAATCCAAGCAAGTAAATCTCCCATTTCTCCTGTAACCACCTGTCTTCCCTCTGACTTTCTTATGGATTTAAAAAGCTCTCCAAATTCTTCAGTCATCCAAAGGAGCGATTTATCGAGATTATACTTTCCATAAATTTCGAGCGCAACCCTCTGTATCTCGTCAACGCAATCTACAAATCCCGTATCGAATCTAATTTTCATTTGTTCACCCTTTTCTATGATAATAGTTTAATATTAAGCCTGGAGTTCAGTCTATCAATGGCTCGCAAATTTTCAAGGTTCAAATCACCCAATAACAATTTTATTAATGTCATATATTTTTCTCGATTGTTTTCAAAATATAGGACAATACTTTTTATTATCCTACTGCTTTCTACTTGCATTATTGGGATATAGGCCTCTGAATATTCTCTTCCCCAACTATTTAAACGTAATTGAAATATATTATAATTCTTTTCCTTAAATTTTTTTGCACATGTAAATCTATATATGAGTTTACAAAAGTCTAAGATAAATATAGTCTTTTCAAAGTCGCATTTTGTAATTTTTTCTTCACCGTATATGCCACACAAAAAACTATATATAATTTCATCGCCTTTAATATAAAAGTGATAAGAAGTGTTAAATCTTTGACATAAAGTTTCGTCTATCACTTTTAACGTAAATAGCACTTTTGCTGCTAACTCTTCTATAACTTCATCCTCTTCACGGATTATTCTTAAAAAGCGATCTATAGGGTCATAGTCATTCAATCGGATTAGTTCATCAACATTTTTTATAATGCACTTTCTTCGATAAAGAGGACTCATATTACTCAATATTTGCATATCAAATACCTTCCACTATTTTACCACCTCAGTTCCCCCGTACATATTACTTTTTGATTTCCTTTTACTATTTCTCCGATAACTGTACAAGCGATGTCCTGACTCTGAATATGTTTGATCACATCAGTCATACATCCTTTAGACGTAACCAATGCCATTCCAACACCTAAATTAAAAGTCCTTAACATTTCCTCGTTAGCTATATTTCCATATTTCTTCAAAACTTTAAAAATTTCTAATACCCTATAGGAATTCAAATCAATCTTAGCATCCAAATGGACTGGCAATATTCGGTTCAAATTTTCACATATTCCACCGCCGGTAATATGTGCCAGTCCATGAATCATCTTTGGCTTTTCAAATAGTGTTTTAAGTGCTGTATAATAGCATCTATGAGGTTCCAAAATAGTTTCAATAAATGTTTTTCCTTCAACATATTCGTTCATAATTTCCGGGTTCTCTTCCATTATTTTTCTAACCAAAGTGTATCCATTTGTGTGAATACCGCTAGACTCTAACCCAATAATAACATCGCCCTCTTCAATTGCTGCTCCGTCAATAATATTTTGCTTCTCAACTATGCCAACTATGCTTGACGTAAGAATATATGTATTTTTTCCAATTACATTTGGCTGTTCAGATGTCTCGCCACCAGTAAGAACGCACCCTTGTCGTTTACACGCTTCAAAAATAGCTTTTACAATTCTGGACACAATCTCTTTATCCATCTTTCCACATATGATAGCATCTTGTACTGTAAGTGGTTTTGCTCCCATTACAATACAATCGTTTACCAAATGATTTATCATATCAAAACATACATTTTCTATTTTGTCATATTTAAAAGCAACGATCTGCTTAGAACCAGGTTCTTCCGTCTTCAGTACTAATACAGGTTCTGTATATTCATTATAATTAATATCATACAAACTTGCAAAGGCTCCGACTCTGTTTAAAACTCTCTTATCATCTGTGGCTAATGTTTTTGCCATCTCTTTTTTAGTTTCATTAGCTAGGTCAATATCTACATCATATTTTTTTATCATTTCATTTTCTCCTCGCTATTATTCTATAGTAAACGACGTTAATTCTTTCTGTTTGACTCTAGGAAAAAGAGCATAGAGCAGCAAGCTTGGCATTTGGCTTCTGAAAAGTCGAAAACCAATCATCAAGAACTCCAACTAACTTTTCAAGAGTCTCCCAGAATCGGTTATGTGTTTTCTCACGACAGGTAACCCTCCATACCTGTTCAATTGGATTAAAATCAGGTGAATATGGCGGAAGGGAAATTATGGTTGCGGTTTTTTTAATGTCTGCATACTGCTCGTCTTCATTGATAAGACGTTTTGCTTTTTTGTGCCAGGGAGCATTGTCCATCACGATGTAAAGGTGTTTGCCATCCTCTACAGGATGTGATGTGAGGAATTCACGTATACATGTTATCGTGGTCTCATAGTTGAACCAGTCCGGCTTCGTGACGAAGAGTTCGCCCGTTTCTGGAATCACAAAACCGCTATAAGCAACGGATTTATGCCCGGGATATGACTTGACCTTAGGACAGCTGCCTTTCGGATACCATGCGCGGGTAACTGTGGATTCTGCCATGAAGTGAACCTCGTCCTGGTAGCATATGATTGCGTCCGGGTCGTTTTCTAGCTCTGAGATGTTTTTTTAAATTCATCACGCAATGGGTTCTCTTCATTGCCTTTAGAAGGAAACGTCTGTGGGCGTATCAAAGAGAATCCAAGTTCATGCAGTAACCGCTGGCATTGCCTTACACACAGGGAGATATCATACTGCGAAGCAATATAGTTCGATAAGGATGGCCCATCCCAGACAGTATATCCAAAAGCATTGGGGTCAGAAGCTACGGCGACTTTAATATTTTCTTTTTAAGATTTAGTGAGGGATTGCGGACGCCCAGGCTGTTTACGTGGACGGAGAGACTCAAACCCATACTCATCAACGGATCTGACCCAGTTAGAAAGAGTCCGGTCGGTTTCGCCAGAGGCATCGGCGAGCAATTTAGCGCTCATACCACGGAGCAGGAGATTAACAATAGTCACTTTTCTTATGAATCTGGCATCATCTGAGGATGAAACAATCCGATTACCCTCTGCTATCAAAGCGTTTTTGTCCGATTTAAACTTTCTAATATTCATACTATCACCTCAGTATTATTTTACTAAGGAATATTTGGAAAGTAAATAGAAAATATTTATGTCGTTTGCTATATATATTCTGTTTGGCTTACTGCGTTTGGTTTTATTTGTATTGCCCTCAGCAGCTTCCTTTTAGAGCACGTACCACTAATCGAAGTCATTTCAGCAACAATATTTTATTCTGTATTAATGCACTTGTTTGATTTTTTGACTATGGCTCTGTTGGGAGTCCTTAAAGGGCAATCGTCCCTGCCATCTGAACTGGTAGAAAGCTTCTCATCTGAACGATGTGTTCTCCTGATTTTAAGTAAGACCTGTTTGATTTCAGTATCTTATTTTTTGCGAAAATTCATCCACAGATCGTTTGGTTCCATTAAAATCAGTATATTTTTTTCAGTAACAGGAATTCTGATAATCTGGTTTTTGGGAAGCCAGACTCTCGACGGCACAAACCAAAGCTTATTGGCAACCTGGTTCTTCTTTGCGGGCTTTTTATTTTCTACCTTCTTTCTCTTCAGTTATTATATGGCATATAAAAATCAGATATGGGAACAGCAGACTGTGGAAATAAAAAATGCTTTTTTATCAGAAAAAATCAAAAATTCCATTCGTCTGGATCAGGAGCAAAAGAAATTGATACATGATATTAACGGCCATTTATCCGTTTTATATGAGATCATAAACAACCATAATCACGATGAGGCACTAAATTATATTAAACAGCTCATTGAACCCGTCAGTAGTCATGAGTTGACTGCCTGGACCGGTAACGAGATCGTGGATTACATCTTAAATGCATATCAGAAGAAGGCTGTCTGTGAAAATGCCCGGATGGAAATTGACTCTGATTATGTACTTTTTGTAGGAAAAAGCAGTCATGACCTCTGCACTATTTTTAGCAACCTACTGGATAACGCTTTGGAAGCGATAAAGCGGAAAACATCCGGTCAGAAAAAGATTGACATCTCTATTCGTCAGTTTGGCGACATGATATTGGTGCAGATCGTAAATTCCGTCTCAGACACGCCAAAAATGAAGGATGGAAAACTCGTTACCACAAAATCGTCAGCAACACATCATGGAATTGGCATCAAAAGCGTACAAGATGCGGTAGCCAGATATGACGGATTGTTCACTTTTCGATATGATATAGATCACTTCGTCGCGGAAATTACCTTTTTTAATTCCAAGGCCGCGGGGGAAGGCTGATTGATAGTCAAAAAACAGGCATTCGTGGTCAGCATGACAAGTTTGGCCACAAATTATGATATATTGACCACAAATATTGGAGGAATCGTCATGGAATGGATGAGCCGGACATGCTGCATGCTTTTATGCCGGTATGAGATTATCAGAAAAGAAGAAAGCGATATCTATATCTATGGATTCGAGCTTCTGTTTACAACATTGCTCTCTGCCCTTAGTATTCTCGGGTTATCGTTTATCATGGATGAGATATCAGTTGGGTTTATTTTTATTATATTCTTTTTCACTATACGCTTATTTACCGGAGGATATCACGCAGATACCCATATTGGATGTTTTGTAATTACCAATCTGATCTATATTACATATTTACGGCTCGGTAATCTGATGTTAGACTTGCCTCTGTACATAAACATTCTGGCAGGGACAGTAGTCATTACGTATATCTGGATCCGAGCTCCAATCATCCATCCGAATCAACCCTTATCAGATAAAAAGAGGCAAAATAACAAAAAGTATACCCATGTAAGTTTAATATTGGCAATTATCATGATGGTATCATTCTATTGCTTCGGGCTACTGCGGTACGTAGCAGCCCTGGAGGCGATTATAATTTTAACCGGAATGGTGATGCTTATAAAACCAAAGAGGAGGAGAAAATATGTTGAGATTACTTGATTATTTAGCCAAGGCGATCCGTATTATTGCCGGTGCAGGGGCCGGTTTCGCATCCCTTGGGCCGGCATATCAGCCTAAGATACCCTATCAGTTAAAATGATGACAATTTTTGTAGCTCTATCTTAGTAATCAAACATAGGGGTACCGCAAAATTATCTGGCTGGATAATTTTACGATACCCCCGCTTTGTGTACAAAAATAGCCAATACAATTACATTATTGTTTTTGGACTGGATAATTTCATATTCTCATTTTTCAAAAAGAAAACGGCGGCTTTGGTGATGATGATATGCCCCCTGTCAAAACCGCCATTCGATTATTGAATTTTTTTATTGTGCATGATTCAGCATCCGCTACAACAATGTATTTGTTTTTCGGACAGCTCACTATTTTTATTCATTGAGAAACTCTGTTACAAGTTTTGCAAAAGCAGCTGCATTGGAAATCATTGCCGGATGGCTCCCTGATTTGAATATATATTTTTTACCGTGCCCTATTTTTTCAATAAGCATATTATACGTATGCTCAAAGAATTTTCCAGGCATAAATATATCTTCTTGACTTCCTGTAAAAAGCAAATCGCATTTTAAGTCTGTTAAGGCATGATGAAAAAATTTTTTAATCGTAGTATAGTGTTGTTTTATTGCAGCAGTATCATGATCAATAACATTTTCCCAGTCAGGTCCATGATTATATTGATAAAATTCTTTTACCTCTGGAATCGTTTTGGAAACTTCCCGGTCATTCTGGATATTAGAGGCAAAACGATCAAGAGCAAATTCCCCCTCAAAACTATCTGCAACTATTTTGTTTATCAAATCAGGACGTTCAAGAGCGACATTAATTGCAACTAAAGCACCGCCGCTTGTACCTATTAAATTTACTTTTTTATAATTTTTGATTTCAATTAGCCTGATCACCTGTAAGGCTTCCTCATACCATAAATCGGTTGGAAAGCAGTCAAGTCTCTCAGAAGATCCATTTCCAGCAAAATCCAGCAGAACAACATGAAAATTTGAAGAAAACAGAGGAATTATATTGGTAAACATTTTGGAGGAAGCAGTATTTCCATGAAGAAGTATAGTTGGAAATCCGGTTCCTGTTTCACTATAATAAATTTTCTTAGAATTGTATTCATAATATGGCATATCATTCTCCCGTCTATTGTTTTGCAATCGCCTGATGTGTATCTCATCAGGATTTCTTTAGGATTAGCAAAGGCCATATTATTTTTTCAGGCACAGCCTTTGCTATGCCCCCATCTTATTAACTGCCATAACAAGTCATCTCCTTTTCTCTGAAGTTATAAGTATGATATCACAGACCGCCGTTGCCAGGCAATCGAACGTTTAATCCCATCCGGATTCCGTTTTCACAGGTATCTCCACCTGTACAAGGGCATCCTCCCTTTTGTCGATTACATTCTCGTTAATGATGGTTTCATAAGAAAATCCGAACAGGGTAAGCCTGTGTTCCCTCACATAGTCAAATAGTTTATGGTAGCACTGCACCGCGTTTTCCCCCTCTTCCCTGTAAAAAGCCCGCACATACTTTCCGGCTGGCTGTATATGGAGGCCTTCTTTCTTGATCGGAAACGGGATTTCAATAAACATGTTTGAGTAATCCTCAAAACAGCCATGATATAAGCTCTCTACCGCAATCATTGTCCCATAGGACGCATCGTGCAGACGGCGGAGCTGATATTTTCTCGTTTCAGCCGTAATCAGTTCCACCAGTTTATCAAAAGAAATGTCCGGCTTGATGTCTACGGTCACAAGGCACCGCTCTGTTTTCACGACCACGCTGATTTCTGACAGATCCATTGTCTGGAGTATCCGCATATTCTGGCAATGGTACGCCAGTGTTTTCCGAACCGCTTTGAGATGTTCCATTTCATGGTCCAAATCTTCCATTTTTTCCCGCAGGAGCCGTTCCATACTGGCGGCGGAACGATTTTCCATAAACGCCCGTATTTCATCAATCGGCACATCCAGCTCCCGCAGCAAAAGAATCGTCTCCAAAATGGCACTCTGGTGATAGCTGTAATATCGGTATCCATTTTCGGGGTGGATGGCAGCGGGATGAAACAGACCGATTTCATCATACCACATCAGCGTTTTCTTATTGATCCCATGCATGGCTGCGAACTGCCCGATGGTGAGAAGTTTTCTTTTTTTCTCCATTTTTCAAATTACCTCTTGACCGTACAGTTACTGTACTGATTATTATAGGGCATATACAGGAAAACAGCAAGTGAAATCACAAGAAGATCAGGGGAATATGCAGGAAAAACGATTTCCCATATGCCCGCTTGTGCTGAAAAATGCACACAGAATGGAGGAAATAATGAATCATCAAAATGCTTACGAAAAGCCGGTTACTCTGGGAAACATCCTGAAATTTGCCATCCCGACCATTGCAATGTCGGTGTTTATGACCTTTTACACAATGGTGGACGGGTTGTTTGTGTCCAATCTGATCGGCACAAATGCACTGTCGGCAATCAATCTGACTGCTCCTGTTATCCAGCTGGTGACAGCTGTCTCTACCATGCTGGCTACCGGCGGCAGCGCAGTCATTATGAAAAAAATGGGGGAACATAAAACAAAAGAAGCCAAAGAGGATTTCACCTTTCTGATTCTCGTTCTTGGAATCGGCGGGCTGGCTATGTGCATATTCGGATATTCCGTTATGGGTCACATTTTCGGAAATATGGGGCTGTCTGCAGAGGTAGCAGGCTACTGCACTGCGTATCTCAGCCGGTATCTGCTGTTTACCATCCCGATTCTTTTGATGAACAATTTTACCCTGTACCTGATCGCGTCCGGGAAAGCGACACTTTCCCTCGTCTGTTCCGTGACAGGCGGTGTGCTGAATATGGTGCTGGACTACGTTTTTATCGCCATCCTGAATCTGGGAATCGGCGGAGCAGCGGTCGCCACCGGTCTGGGCTATTCTGTGACCGCTGTTGCCGGCCTGTTTGTGTTTAGCCGCAGGGATAATCTGCTTCATTTTACAAAGCCCGCGTTCCGCCTTAAGGTGCTGGTAAATGCTGCCGCCAATGGATGCTCGGAGATGGCTACGGCTCTGGTTACTGGCATTATCACCATGATGTTCAACTGGACCATGCTGCATTATGTCGGTGAGGACGGCATTGCTGCGGTGACAATCATTATGTATGTCCTTATGTTTGCAAGCTCCCTCTATACGGGGTATTCCTATGGAGTGGCACCTATGATCAGCTATTACTACGGGGAGAACAATCACGATAAGTTAAAAAAGCTCATCTCGGTCAGCCTGAAGGTGATTGCTGTCATCTCCCTGGCGACCGTGGCGGCTTCCTTTGCCGCAACCAAGCCGCTGGTGTCCCTGTTTGCCCGACCGGATCATCCTGTCTATGGGCTGGCAGTAACCGGAAACCGGATCTGTACTCTGGCGCTGTTCTTCATTGGTTTCAATATCTTTGCCAGTGGGATGTTTACCGCTCTCTCCAACGGTATGGTATCTGCAGTCCTCGCCTTTTCACGTTCCTTTGTGTTCATGCTGATTACCATGCTCGTTCTTCCCGCAGTCCTGGGGGTAAACGGAATCTGGCTGGCAACACCGGCAGCGGAGCTGATGGCTCTGGTACTGTCCATATTGATATTTGTAAAATATCGGAGCCGCTACCAATATTGATGGGGGCCGGTAAATCCGCCAATAATCACTGCCGCGCCAAACGATGTATCGCATGGCGCGGCAGTTTCCGCTCTCATTTGTTTCGATCTGTCCTTACCTGTTCCAATTTCCTGTCTCTTCCACACTCTGTTACAGACTGCTACGTCCTCACAATCACTGTATTATAACCGCGGTTTCTCAGCTCCTGTTCCATTCGGGCTGCATATTCCAGACGTTTAAACGCCCCTGCGCGGACATAGTACAGGCCATTTTTCGCTACAAGAAATCCGGGATAGCCCGCGGTCTGTAAATTATTTAACATCTCGTCCGCTGCCTCCCGGTCCCTGAAAATGCCTGTCTGTACCATATAGAATCCGGGCTGTTCTCCCGAAGCGTTCTGCCCATTTTCGAGCTCGTCATATGTCTTAAGGATCCCATCTGCAATCGCATCCGCGGTCTCCGCCAGTCTGGCGTCGAAAAAAGCGTTATCTTTTTCATTATCAATAAAGCCGGCCTCAATCAGCACAGCCGGCATCTTCGTTTTGCGGAGCACCACTAACCCCGGCCGCTCTTTTACTCCCAGGTCCCTCCAGCCAACGGAAGCCAGCGCCTCATCAATATTGCGCCCTAAAAGCGCCGGCACGCCTGTATTGGAGTAAACCAGGCTTTCAACCCCTGATGCGCTTCCTGGAACGGGCATGGCATTTCTGTGAATAGAAATAAAAAAATCCGCATCCGAACGGTTGCCGATCGACGCCTTCTCATAGGGGGAATCATACACATCGCTCACTCTCGTATATTCTACCGCAATCCCCCGGCGTTCCAGCGCACTCCCCAGATCAAACGCCAGGCGCAGCGTGTCGTCCTTCTCCTTCCTGTCCTGATATACGGCTCCCGGCTCATCGCCGCCGTGACCTGCATCTATAATTACTTTCCTGATCTCCGCCAAATCACATTCTCCTTTATCGAATCCTGTATTCTATCTTATGACAGAAACGGCAGAAATGTTACCACCCGAAATTTAGTCGTGATCTGTTTCCTTTATCTTCCTATGGGGAACCACTTCCTGCTCCCTGCGCTCTGAGAATCATGGATCATAAGTAATATCGAATACTGCGAAACAGTAAATTTCAAGCTGATATCCTATGTATGGCAATCGAAACAACTGGTATACAATATTATAGCCCTATCGCTAAAAATAATCAAAAAAAGAACACAAAGATAAATGAGCTGTATATCCTTTTTTATTAATCATTGCAAATTATTTTATTATCGCTTATAATTATAGAAAATATGTAAATAATCAAATGTCAGACAGGTATTACCGCACAAGATGTCCATACACTATAAGGCGTATTTTTTTAAAAACAATACTGATAAAAACGCCAGGAACAAAAGGAGGAACAAGCACATGATGTTACAGAACAAGGTCGCTGTCGTCACAGGTGGAACACGTGGAATCGGGCTTGCCATCGTCGAAAAGTATCTCGAGCACGGAGCCAGAGTCATTCTTTTCGGTTCGCGCAGGGAAACAGTGGACAAGGCCCTCGCTTACCTGAAGGAGAAGAATCCTGCCTGGAAGCCGGAGGGGATGTGCCCGAACCTGAACAGCCCTTCGGAATTAAAAGACGCCTTTGCCTCCATCCAGTCAAACTATGGCGCTCTCGACATCCTGGTTAATAATGCCGGCATCTCCCAGAGCGACAAGCTTTATGACTACAAGCCGGAGGATTTCGAGAAGATCATGGATTTAAATGTCCTCTCCGTCCTCTACGCCTCACAGGCAGCGGCCTCGATCATGAAGGAACAGGGCGGCGGCGTAATCATCAATACCAGCTCAATGGTCTCCCTCTACGGCCAGCCCTCCGGTGTCGGCTACCCCGCCAGCAAATTTGCCGTCAACGGCATCACGAAATCCCTTGCCAGAGAGCTTGGCAAGGATCATATCCGTGTCAACGCCGTTGCTCCCGGAGTCACAGAGACAGATATGGTGCGTGCGCTTCCGGATGCTGTAATCCAGCCGCTCATTGCCACGATTCCTCTGGGAAGAGTCGGTACGCCGGAGGACGTCGCCAATGCGTTCCTCTTCCTGGCAAGTGATATGGCTTCTTATGTAAGTGGAGAAATCCTGTCTGTGGACGGCGCCGCCAGAACCTAAACTATATTCCAGGCAGAATCCCATACAATGTCAAAAGGGCTGTTGCAAAATACAGTTGATGTATCCGATATGGCTGAAGCCTCTGAGCTTCAAAACCATATTTCGTATACAGCAATTATTTTACAACAGCCCCTTATTTTATACAGGAACGTTTTATATATGGATGCAGGCCGCCTTATGCCCATTATAGTCTTTCAGTTCCGGGCGCGCCTTCCCGCATTCCTCGGTGGCAATCGGACAACGCCCCTTAAATGGGCAGCCGGGCGGCGGATTGATCGGCGTCGGCAGCTCGCCCGCGAGGTGGATGCGTTTGCGCTTCTCTGCCGCATCCGGGTCAGGCACCGGGATCGCTGACAGCAGCGCTTTCGTATACGGATGGAGCGGGCTCCCATAAACCTCGTCGGCCGTCCCTTCCTCCACCAGATGGCCCAGATACATGACGCCGATGCGGTCGGAAATGTATTCCACCATACTCAAATCGTGCGCCACGAACAGGTAGGAGATCCCCAGCTCGTCCTGAATCTCCTTTAACAGATTGATGATCTGTGCCTGAATGGAAACGTCGAGCGCTGAGATCGGCTCATCGCAGACGATAAAGCAGGGATTTAAAGACAATGTCCTGGCAATCGAGATCCTCTGACGCTGTCCGCCGGAGAATTCATGGGGATAGCGGCGGATATGATCGGGCTTTAAACCGACCATTTTGAGAAGCTCTGCCGCCCGCTCCTCGCGTTCCTTCGCTGAATCGTACATTTTATGGATTTCCATCGGCTCTTTGATGATCTCGCCGACCGTCATACGGGGATTTAAGGAGGCGTAAGGATCCTGGAAAATCATCTGTACTTCTCTCGTGAACTTCTTTCTCTCCGCTCCCCTGAGCTTATCGACGTCCTTCCCCCGATAAAGGATGCGTCCTCCCGTCACAGGATGGATCTGCACCATTGTGCGGCCGAGTGTCGATTTGCCGCAGCCTGATTCCCCTACGAGGCCGTATGTTTCCTTTTCCCCGATGATAAAGCTCACGTCGTCCACAGCTTTGACGATCTGCTTTGGTGAGAAAAGTCCTTTTGTCACATCAAAATACGTCTTTACATGCTCGACGGAAATCATGGGAGGCTCCTGGCCCTGACTGGCCGTCGTCGCCACAGCCGTCTTATTCTCATGCTCAGCCATGCTGCTCCCCCTTTCTTCTTGCCGCCTCAGAAAGCCAGCAGGCGCTCTGGTGCGTCTTAGAATACTGCTCCATCTCAGGCATTTTAAGCTTGCATATCTTCATCGCATCCGGGCAGCGGTCCACGAACGGGCAGCCTGCCGGAGGCATCAAAAGGTCTGGCGGTGAGCCTGCAATCGGCGTCAGTTTTTCCTTTTTCTCCGGATTATGCACACATTTTAAAAGGCCTGCTGTGTAGGGATGCTTCGGCTCGTAGAAAATCTCTCTGGCACTCCCTGTCTCCACAATCTTACCGCCGTACATGATAATGATACGGTCGCAGAAGCTTGCCACCACTCCCAGGTCATGGGTAATCATGATAACGGAAGAGCTGAGCTTTTCCTTCATTTCCTTGATGACATCCAGAACCTGTGCCTGGATTGTCACATCGAGAGCCGTCGTCGGCTCATCTGCGATCACCAGCCTGGGATGGTTCGCCAGAGCAATCGCGATAATGATTCTCTGCCGCATACCGCCGGAAAATTCATGAGGGTACTGGTTTAAGCGTCTCTCCGGCGACGGGATCCCCACCTGCCCCATCAAGGTAATGGCACGCGCACGCGCCTCGGCATCACTTACTTTATTATGATTCCTAATCACTTCCGTGATCTGACTGCCTATTTTTAACACCGGGTTTAAAAATGTCATCGGATCCTGGAAAATCATGGACATCTCATTGCCGCGCAGCCTGCTCATTCTCGCCTCATAGGCCTTGTGGTTGGCAAACGCCGTTTCCGTGATCTCCTCCCCGCCATAGGAAATGCTGCCGCCCCTGATCGCACCGTTAGATGCCAGCAGTCCCATGACCGCATACATGCTCACGCTCTTTCCGCTTCCCGACTCGCCGACAATACCCACGGATTCGGATTCCCCTACGGTAAAGGAAATATCGCGCACCGCGTGCACCGTGCCCTGATCGGTGTTAAAATCCACACAAAGGTTTTTTACATCTAATAATGACATGGCGCACCTCCTAGCGGTTCTTCGGGTCAAGCGCCTCTCCGACGCCGTCGCCGATAAAATTAAGGGAAAGGACAGTCAGGCAGATTGCAAGCACCGGCCATACGATCTGCAGCGGGTAGCTCTGGATCACCGAACGCGCCTCACTGGCAAGCGTTCCCCAGCTCGCCTGCGGCAGAGAAATACCGATACCGATGAAAGCCAGGAAGGACTCGGTAAAGATCGCCTCCGGCACCATCAGTGTCGTTGATACAATGATCGGGCCCATACAGTTTAAGATCAGGTGCTTAAAGAGGATCCGAAAATGGCTGGCACCGAGTACGAAGGCCGCCAGTGCAAATTCCTGCTGCTTTAATGTCTGTACCTGCGTCCGCACCTGCCTTGCCATGCCAATCCAGGAAGAAACGCAGATTCCAAGGAGCACGGATCCGATATTGGAGCCAAACACCATCATGATAAGAATTACATACAGCATGGACGGGATCGAGTAAATGCAGTCAATGACACGCATCATAATCATATCCGTCTTACCTCCGATATATCCGGAGATCCCGCCATAGACCACACCGATAATAAGGTTTAAAAAAGCCGCCACAAACCCCACCATCAGACTGATCCTGGCCCCGAACATCAGACGTACCAGGATATCCCGGCCCAGCTTGTCCGTCCCCAGAAGATGTTTCATGGACGGGGCCGCATTTCTCATGTCAAGATTCTGGGCGTCATACGTATACGGCGACACGATGGGCACCAGGACTGCCATCAGGATCATAAAGAGAAGAAACATAAGGCCTCCCAGGGCCAGCCGGTTCTTCTTAAAGCAGTCCCAGGCGTCCCGGAGATACGTCTTGCTTTCCATTGCGATAAATTCCGTATTTTTCTCGCTGTCATCCAGGCGCTCAAAGCAGGAATCGTCGAGCATTATTTCCGCTTTTGTCATATCCATATCTTTCATGCCTCCTATTTTCCAAGCTTGATACGCGGGTCAATCACAGCATTTAAAATATCCGTGATGATATTGGCAATGATGATGAACGAACCGTAGAGAATCGTCAGCGCCATAATCATGGTATAGTCCCGGTTGGTGATGCTGGTAACGAATTCTGCGCCAATACCCGGAATCGAATACAGGCTTTCAATGACAAAGCTTCCTGTAAGGAGCGTGGCAATCATGGGGCCAGCATAAGTGATGACAGGCAGCATGGCATTCTTTAAGCCGTGCCGCCAGATCACAAGTTTCTCCGGAGTGCCCTTTGACCTGGCAAGTATCATATAATCCTGCTTCATGACCTCCCGCAGACTGGAACGCACGAGGCGGGCTATCATGGAAATCGGGGCAAAGGCCATTCCCACAGCCGGCAGGATATAATGGAGCGGGCTCTCCAGTCCCACAAAGGGCAGCCATTGCAGCACTACGCCAAACAGCAGTAAAAGAAGTACTGACAGAAGAAAGCCCGGCATACTGACCCCGGCAGTTGCCAGGATCAGCACGAAATTGGACAGCCATTTCCGCTTGGTAAAGGCCGCTACTGTCCCCAGGAAAATCCCGGTCACAAGAGCGAAGCACACGCTCACCAGCCCCAGTCTTGCCGTATACGGCAGACCGTTGGAGATGATCTTCGTGATGCTCTTTCCCTTCCGGTAGATTGATACGCCGAAATCACCACGAACCGCATTTTTCATATACATGATATACTGTTCGGACAACGGCTTATCCAGCCCGTATTTTTCATACAGGCGTTCCAGAACCTTGACCGGAAGCTTTGTCGTCTCCCCTGCAAAGGGAGAACCCGGGATCACATGCATGAGGAAAAATGTGATCGTCGCCAGAAGAAACAGCGTCACCACGCCCACGGTGAGGCGCTTGATAATATATTTTAACATGGAACTCCACTCCTTATCCTATGACTTTCATCCGTCTGCCGCCGCATGCGCCAGGTGGTGACGCCGCTTCACATACCACCTGCTGCCGGACATGACGGCTGCTGCACCTTGTGTATCATACGCTGACAGGCAAGTGCCGTCTACTTCAGATACTCGTCAAACCAGGCCAGCATTTCCCTGATTCTCCGCACCCGGTGCACCGGCTTCCCGCTTCTGGAAAGCTCATGATTCTCTCCTTCGAAGAGGAACGCCTTCGAAGGAACCCCGAAATACTTAATCGCGGCAAACATCTGCATGCCCTCGGACAGCGGGCAGTTATAATCCTTTAATGAATGGATAAATAATGTCGGCGTTTTCACACGGTCGGCATATGCCAGCGGGGAACGCTCCCATAGCTCCCTGGCAGATGTCCACGGCGTCTTGCCTCCGTTTTCATTCACATCAAAGGAAAATCCGATCTCGCTGCACCCGAAATCGCTGAGCCAGTTGGAAAAGCTTCTCTGACTGACAGCTGCCGCAAAGCGGTCCGTGTGGCCGATGATCCAGTTCGTCATCCAGCCGCCGTAGCTCCCGCCAGTCACGCCCAGACGCTTCCCGTCAATGGCCGGGTACAACTTGCATACATGATCGGTAAATTCCATAAAGTCTTTAAAATCAATGGTGCCGTACTTCTCCCGCAGATCGGCAAATTCATTTCCACGTCCGTCGCCGCCCCTGGGATTGCACAGGAATACGAAATATCCTTCATTGGCGAATACCTGCATCTCATGGAACAGCGTATCGCCAAAAGCCACCTTGGGGCCGCCGTGCATATCGAGAATGGCAGGATATTTCTTCTGCGGGTCATAATCCTTCGGCAGGATCACCCAGCCGTCGATGTCCACGCCGTCGGAATCCGTAAAGCCCGCATATCGGAGTTCTCCGATATATTTGTCTTTTAATCCCTCGTCATTTACGTGGCTTATGCAGCGGTATTCCTGTTTTGCCTCGTCATAGAAATACAGTTCCTGGAGCTTTCCGGGCGTCCTGCCGACCATCACAAAACCGCCTTCTGCCGCATCGAAGCAGTCCACTGCCCCGTCGAAATCAAACAGCGGCCCTGCTGTCTGGTCTTTCATCACGCAGATCTGGCCTTTCGTCCGCCGGCAGGAAGTAAAGTAAACGGCGCCGTCCTTCACCAAAAACTTACGGCCGCCTCCCAGGGAAATGTCGCCGGTCGGTGCAGAACCGATGGAATAGCCGTATTCTGCCGCCTTTTTCACCGTTCCGTTTTCCCAGACATACAGATCCGGGTTCTGCCCGTTCCCGTAAGTCTCTGACGTGCTCCCTGCAAAAAACACCCGGGAAGGAGATTCACAGCCAAAGAGCCCGATACGCATATCACTGCCCGCAATCTGCTCCTGCTTCTTTGTCCCGATGTCATAGCAGTACAGCCCATTCGTTTTCGGGAGCAGACGGTCATAGGACACTCCGGTATAAAAGAGCTTGTCCCGGCACACCTGGAAATCCCCGAGTGCAAAAAGCGGCTCCGTGACCTTTTTGCAGTCTCCCGCTGCCTCTTCGAAGAGAAACAAGGTGCTGCGCAGTCTTGAAACGAAATAAGCTCCGTTCTCCCAGTACGGAAGCTCTTCCAGAATATGGTAATCCTGATACTCCTTCCGTTCCTCCTCGTCCTCCGGACGGTTGAGGTCAAGAACCGCAGAAAATGCATATTGTCCGTCAGAGACCTTTCTGAAACGGTCCACTGCATACGGAATCTCGAAAGCGCGTTCCGCCTCTCCGCCTTTCAGGGAGATCCGGTAAAATACCGTCTTTTCCTCAAACTCCTTTGCTTTATCCTCTGGTTTTCTCTCCGAGGAAAATAGAACCGTCTCCTCATCGTCAAATACAAGATTCTTTTCAGCGCCAAAGGAAGTCAGTTTCCTGACTTCCTCTGTGCTGAAATCTACGATGTAAACCCATGAAGCATAGCCGTTCTTTTTCCTGTCCGCCTGTTTTACCAGAAACGCCGCCTTTTTCCCGGAAGGGGAGGCTGTGATCTCTGACAGGAATCTGTAGTTCATCAGATCGTCGATTTTCAGCTTTTCCATTCTAACTCATTCTCCTTATTCTTATTCATAGTAAGCATAGGAATAAATCGGCACGCTGCCCGGAACCATGTACACGCCTTTTAAGTTTTCCTTTTTAAGCGCCGGCTCGTTAAAGTCAAACAGCGGGATAACATATACCATCTCCTCGACCAGATATTCCTCGATCTCATGGAGCTTATTCATATATTCCGTCCTGTCAACGATCTTGGTGACATCGGTCATCATCTGGTCATACTTATCATCAGCGACTGCCGGTACCGGCTGCATGGCCTTTGTCCACTGATTTAAGAACTCGGACGGGTCGTTGGAGCACATCAGCGCATACCGTGACAGTTCAAAGTCGCCCTGGTCGATCTGGTCATAGAATACACCGGACTCCACCACTTCGAGCTCAACCTCGACGCCGACTGCCTTCCACATCTGCTCTAACATCTGAGCGACGTCGGCATGGATGGAATTATTGGAGTATTTATACTTGATCTTAAGCGGGTTCGACTCGTCAAAGCCTGCGCCTGCCAGAAGTTCCTTGGCCTTCTCCGGGTCGTACTCCTGATATTTCTTTTTCTCGTCTGCCTCAGCACGGAATTCCTTCTCCGCACCCTTCATGCCGTGTGCCACATAGCCGTAAAGCGGCGTGTAGAAATCACCGGCATTGATAGCCTTAACGATCTCCTCACGGTTGATGGAAATCGCAAGCGCCCGGCGCACATTGACATCTTTAAGAGCCTCCGGTCCCTTTTCGCCGGAATTGACGTCGATGGAATAAACCGACTGCTGTGGACGGTTCCAGAGCTCGTTCGGGTTCTCATATGTCGCTACAATGGATGCGTTGATGGACAGCGCTGCATCCAGATCACCTGTCTTGAAGGCTGCCGCCTGTGCATCCATATCCGGCATAACCTGGAATGTAATCTCGCCGACCGTTACCTCGTCTGCATTATAGTAGTTCTCATTTTTCTTGATGACTACCTTCTCGTTCTCGTTACAGTAGTCAAGAACATAAGCGCCCGTCGTCGGGTAGCCCGGCTCCATCGCCCACTCGCTGAAGCCCGCCTCAGCGACATCGGCTCTCAGAGGCGTCCATGCACCTGCACACAGAAGGCCGGTAAAGAACGCACACGGCGTCTTTAAATGGTAGACAATGGTCTGATCGTCCAACGCCTCGACTCCTGCGAAGGAGAATGTATCCAGATCCACATCCGTGTCAGCCACAAACTCTTCTGCTCCCTCAAGGTAGCGAACCAGCTTATCTGTAACGAAACCGTTTTCTGCCCCATAGGTCAGGTTACGGTTGACTGCAAATACGAAATCATTCGCTGTGATGGGCTCTCCGTCACTCCAGACAAGGCCCTCCTTCAGCTTAATGGTATACGTAAGGCCATCCTCGCTGACCTCCGGCTCTCCTGCCGCCAGTTCAGGAACCACGCTGCCATCGTCAAGCTTTTTATAAAGGCATGCATACATATGCTGAATCGCATAGCTGTTGACCGTCTCGGTGGAAAGACCGGGGTCAAGCGTTGTAAACTGCTGTGCCACACCGATCTTTAAGGACAGAAGCTCTCCGTCCTTTACGTCCTCCGTCGCCGTGCTGCCTGCAGCTGTACTGTCTGCTGCCGCACCCTGGCTTCCCGCTGCCGTCGTGCTGTCCGTACTCTGTCCGCCACAGCCGGATAAAAGGCCTGAGCACATCGCCGCAGCAAGTACTATGGAAAGAATTCTTTTCTTCATAACCTGTCTCCTCCCTTTTCTCCCTTGGGGTAAAATAATAATGTTTGCATTATACACTATAATGCATAAAAATACAATATTTTACTCTATAAAACTTTGCATAAAAATTATGGAAAACAGACTGAAAAAATCGTCAGATGTGATAATAAGAAAGGGACTGCTGCAAAATAGCCACTATATACAAATATGGTTTTGAAGTTCATAAGCTTCCGCCATATATTGCATTCAGCTGTATTTTGCAACAGTCCCTCTGTGTTACCGGTTCCTATGCACGGACATCAAGGAATTCTCCCAGACCCATCCCGCGAACCACCGGAGCCGCTTCCTGCATCATCTCTGTAAGCTGCTCACCGGCGACTTCCGCGGAATCAAGAGCCTTGGACAAAACAACAAGGCCGACACCGGAATCAGCAGCACTGGATGGCATGGATAATGATATTGCTGAAAAATTCATACTCTCACCTCCGCCCCTATTATACCAGCAGAAGCAGGAAGAATCAACCACCAAACAGACGGTCAGTGTTGTCCCTGATCCTGATCCTGCACCTGCACGCCCCGCGGACCTACATGAGTCGCAAAGACGATCTGGGTGCTCGTTTTTCCGAACTTCTGTAGCTGGCCCAGGAAGGAATCGAGCTCCATCGTACTCTCAAAGGCCACCTTCATAATCACGGAATACTCTCCTGTCACACTGCTGCATTCTAAAATATTGGGAATGGATTCTGCATGCTTGTAAAACTTCTGTTTATCCTCCGGAAGAACATTCAGATTGATAAATGCGATGATATGATACCCGAGCTTCGTCGGATTCACCTGAGCCTGGTATGCGGTGATTATCTGCTCCTTTTCCATCTTCTCAATGCGTGCCGAAACAGCAGGAGACGATAAAAAAGTGCGCTCTGCTATGGTTTTCAGGGATGTTCTTGCATTTTTCTGTAAAATTTGAAGGATTTCTTTGTCGATATGGTCCATAAATGCTCTCCTTGTACTTAAATGGATATCATCTGATTCGCATACAAAAAGGCGGCATGGTCAGGCTTCTATCTCACCGCAAAACACCTCGACGGCCGGCCCCGTCATATAGATCACGTCCTCTTCCCGGTCCCAGCGGATAAAAAGCGCTCCTCCGCGCAGATCGACCTGAACCTCGCTGTCCGTCCTGCCGTTTAAAACACAGGCAGCTGCGACTGCGCATGCGCCCGTCCCGCAGGCTAACGTCTCTCCGGAGCCGCGCTCCCAGACGCGCATCCTCACATGGCCTCTGTCAATCACCTCAACGAACTCCGTATTTGTCTTATCCGGAAAACGCTCATGTGTCTCAAAATACGGCCCGACCGCCTCAATGTCAAGGTTATCGATTCCGTCCATGAAAACGACTGCATGCGGGTTGCCCATTGAGATCCCTGTAAAGGAATACGCCTGCCCCCGCACCATGATCGCCTCCTCCAACGCAGAAGTCAGGAGCGGGCATCCCATATTGACCGTGATCCTGTCTGCCTTGCCGTCCTTAAGATGAAGGCTCAAATACCGGATACCAGAGCCTGTCTCCACGGAAAGCTCTGTTTTCTTCACGATTCCGTGATCATATACGTATTTTCCCACACAGCGGATCCCGTTCCCGCACATGGCGCCGCGGGAACCGTCCAGATTATACATCTCCATCCGGCAGTCCGCGGTCTCTGACGGCTTAATCAGAATCAGTCCGTCGGAGCCGATCCCGAAATGCCGGTCGCTTACCCGGACCGCCGTCTCTGACGGATTCTCAACCG
Organism: bacterium 1XD42-76; assembly: GCA_009917545.1. Classification (GTDB taxonomy): domain Bacteria; phylum Bacillota; class Clostridia; order Lachnospirales; family Lachnospiraceae; genus QZDW01. Next base: position 36,242 of record QZDW01000018.1, on the reverse strand, counting down.
TTTCCCGGAAGCAGTCCACATATACATAGTCGTTGCCGATTCCCTGCATTTTCGTAAATTTCATCGCTTGTCCAATCTCAGGCTAAATGCCCTGTCCCTTCTCTTCAATATGTTCCATCCCCTGAGCAAGAATCGTCTGTATATGGCTGTCTGTCAGGGAATAGAGAACGCTTTTCCCATCCCTGCGGAACTTCACCAGGCGCATCTGCTTGAGGATCCTCAGCTGGTGCGAGATCGCGGACTGCCCCATCTCCAAAAGGCTTGCAATGTCACAGACACACAACTCCGACTGGCTTAAGGCGTAGAGAATGCGGATCCTCGTGGAATCCCCGAACACCCGGAAAAATTCTGCCAGCTTTTGAAGCTCATCACCTCCGGGCATGACCTCCAGCACCTGCTTTACCACGGTTTCGTGCACAAAGATAAAGTCACAGTGCGGCGCGATCTTCTCAACGTCTCGTTTTCCCATTCTCCCGCTCCTCACTCTTTGTCCCTGTTACCGTACAAGCAGCTTACTGATCTCAAACTGATCTTCAGGGATGTCCTTCTTCATATTCAGGGCTTCCTGGATATCAAAATCCACGTACTGCCCGTTCTTGTAGGCGATGACGCGATTACTCTTGCCTTCGCTTAAAAGCTCCGCTGCCTTGGCTCCCATGATCGAGGCGTAAACACGGTCTTTACATGTCGGAGTTCCTCCGCGCTGGATATAACCGATGATTGTCGCCCTTGTCTCGATGCCGGTCGCTGCCTCAATTCTCCTTGCCATAGAGGTAGAATGTCCGATTCCCTCTGCATTTATGATAATATGATGTTTTTTTCCGCGCTTCCGGTTCTCGATGATACGGTTGATTAAGTACTGTTCGTTCCCGTCGTAGCGTTCCGGGAGCAGAATGTCCTCTGCGCCGTTGGCAATGCCGCACCACAGGGCGATATAACCTGCATTCCGGCCCATGACCTCAATGATACTGCACCGCTCATGAGAAGTAGAGGTATCACGTACCTTGTCGATGGCCTCCATCGCTGTATTGACAGCCGTATCAAATCCGATCGTATATTCTGTACAGGCGATGTCCAGGTCGATCGTTCCCGGAACGCCGATGGTGTTGATTCCCAGCGCTGCAAGCTTTCCCGCACCGCGGAATGAGCCGTCGCCGCCGATGATGACAATGCCGTCGATGCCGTGCTTTTTGCATATCTCGGCGCCCAGCTTCTGGCCTTCCTCTGTCACGAACTCATCACATCTGGCCGTGTACAGGATCGTACCGCCGCGGTTAATGGTATCGGCAACGCTCACGCTGTCCATATCTATGATCTCTTCCTGCAGAAGTCCTGCATAACCTCTCATGACACCTTTTACCTTGAGGCCCTTGTTAATCGCTGTCCTTACAACCGCACGGATCGCCGCGTTCATGCCCGGGGCGTCTCCCCCGCTCGTCAGCACTCCAATCGTCTTAACCTCTCTCTTTGTCATATCAGTTCCTCCATTAACGGCAATTTCTGGTAAACCTTTGTGATACCATCCCTCTTATTCTAATTCATTTTTCCGGTCTTTTCAATGCTTTTTTGCACGACCTTGACATTATTTTCACCAAGTATGCCGTACAGTACCGTAAGAAGCTGCCCTCCGGCCTCCACACCCCAGTTTTCAGACAGGCGTTTGACCCCCCGTTCCGCCTTCAGGTACATGACGACCCGGTCCTTGCCGTCGGAATCTCTGAGAGCCGCCATCACTTCATCCACCTTTTGCTGATAGCAGGACTGATCTTCAAACTGCAGCCAGAGCTCATTTGGGATGCCGGAAAACGGGATGACTTCCTCACAGATCAGCTTCCCCACCGGATCGTCGCCGATCGAGACGCGTCCTCTGATAAATACCTTGGACTCCTCTATCAGGTTCTGCCTGCTCTTTTCGTAGATTTTGGGGAATACGAGACATTCTATGCTGCCTACCATATCTTCCAAGGTGATAAAGGCCATTCTCTGGTTCCTCTTTGTAGTCTTTACCTTCTGTCCTGTTACCATTCCTCCGACAACTACAATAGAGTTGTCCTTTATCACAGCATTCCCGTCATCATCGACGACAAAGTCCGAGGTCCGGGCTGTCACATTCTTTTCCCAAATCCCGCGGTATTCTTCCATCGGGTGGCCGCTGATATAGATGCCGAGAGTCTCCCACTCAAAGGCCAGGATGAGTTCTTTGTCATACTCCCCCACTTCCGGGAATGAAATCTGGAAAGTGGCCTTTTCCTCCTGCGGTGCGATATCAAAAAAGCTCAGCTGTCCTTCCACGACGGACTTCTTCTCCTTGGCTTTCTGTTCCAAAAGCTCTGCGGATACGAACATTTTCTGCCGCCTCGTACCGGGTAACGAGTCTAACGCACCGGACTTGATGAAGCTCTCCAGCGTGCGCTTATTGACTTCCTTATTGGACATACGTGAGACGAAATCGTCAATTCCGGTAAATGCTCCGTGCGCTTCGCGTTCCTTTATGATCGTGTCCACGACCGAGCGGCCGACGCTCTTGATTGCCGATAGCCCGTAGCGGATCCCGTCTCCTGATACGGAAAAATTCCCGACTCCTTCATTGATATCAGGCGGCAGGATGGTGATCCCCATGCTGCGGCAGGCCAGAATGTAATCCGACACCTTGGAGACATTTTCCATCACCGACGTCATGAGCGCCGCCATATACTCCAGCGGGTAATAATATTTCAGATATGCTGTCTGGTAGGAGACAACGGCATAGGCTGCGGCATGTGACTTATTGAAGGCGTATTTGGCAAAATCTGTCATATCGTCGAAGATCTGATTGGCCGTTTTCTCGTCAATGCCGTTGGCAATGCAGCCCTTTACGCCTTCCTTTTCATTGCCGTAGACGAAGTTCTGGCGCTCTTTTGCCATCACGGACGTTTTTTTCTTCGACATGGCGCGGCGCACAAGGTCGCTTCTTCCCAGTGTATAGCCGGCCAGATCCCGCACGATCTGCATGACCTGCTCCTGATAAACAATGCAACCATAGGTCGGGCTTAAGATCGGCTCCAGCTGGGGGCAGGTATATGTGATCGAGCTCTGGTCGTTCTTACCCGCCAGATATTTGGGGATAAAGTCCATTGGGCCGGGGCGGTAGAGGGAGATCCCGGCAATGATATCCTCAAGGCTCGTGGGCTTAAGCTCCTTCATGAATGTCTTGAACCCGCCGCTCTCGAGCTGGAACACGCCTTCGTTCCTGCCGGTGCCGATGGCCTCCATGACATGCTGATCCCCATAGTCGATGGCCTGTAAATCGAGCGGTTTCCCGGTGTCTTTCCCAATCATGTTAAGAGCGTCCTGAATCACCGTCAAGGTCCGGAGCCCCAGAAAATCCATCTTTAAAAGACCCAGCTCTTCCAGAGCCGTCATGGTAAACTGAGTCGTAATCGTTCCGTCCGAACCGCGGGAAAGCGGCACATACTCGTCCACTGAGGTACGGCTGATTACCACACCGGCTGCATGCATCGAGGTATGCCTGGGAAGTCCTTCCAGACGCATGGACATGTCAATTAACTTTTTGATCTGCTCGTCCGTATGATAGAGACTGTCAAGATCCGGGTTTTTCTTCAGCGCTGCCGTCAGCGTGATATTGAGCTCTGCCGGTATCATCTTAGCCACCTGGTCGCAGATCCCGTAGGGCAAATCCATCACCCGCCCCACATCGCGGACTACGCCCTTGGCCGCCAGCGTACCAAAGGTGACGATCTGTGCGACCTGCTCTTTGCCGTATTTTTCCACCACATAGTCGATGACCTCCCCCCGCCTCTCATAGCAGAAGTCTACGTCGATATCCGGCATGGAGATACGCTCCGGATTCAGAAAGCGCTCGAACAGCAGCTGGTATTTGATGGGGTCGATATCCGTGATCTTTAAACTGTAAGACACAATGCTTCCGGCAGCGGAACCGCGCCCCGGGCCTACGGCGATCCCGTTTGTCCTGGCAAAATTGATGAAATCCCACACAATCAGGAAATAGTCCACATATCCCATTGTCCGGATGACATCAAGTTCATAGTTTAAGCGTTCCCTTAGCGTGCCGTCGTCTTCCGGATAGCGCTCGGCAAAGCCCTTTTCGCACAGCATATTTAAATAGCCCCAGGAATCATATCCTGCAGGCACCTCATAGAGCGGCAGTTTGGTGACGCCGAATTCGATCTCCACATTGCAGCGCTCGGCAATGCGGTGCGTATTCTCGATCGACTCCGGTGCATAGGGGAACAGCTCCCTCATCTCTTCCTCGGATTTTACGTAGTACTGGCCGCCCTCATAGCGCATGCGGTTCTCATCAGAGAGCTTCTTGCCGGTCTGGATGCAGAGCAGGATATCATGTGCTTCCCAGTCCCCGGCGTTAATGTAATGGCAGTCGTTCGTCGCCACGAGCGGGACGGAAAGCTCTTTGGATAATCTCAGGATCCCCTGATTTACTAAGCGCTGCATGGGGATCCCGTGATCCTGCAGCTCCAGAAAATAATTCCCCTCCCCGAATATGTCGATATGCTTTTGCACTGCCTGCTTCGCCTCTTCATAGAGCCCGCGCTCCAAAAGCCGCGGGACCTCCCCGGCCAGACAGGCGGAAAGAGCGATGATTCCTTCATGGTATTCTCTTAAAACCTCCTCGTCCACCCTGGGCCTGTAGTAGAATCCGTCCACAAAGCCTTTGGATACGATCTTCATCAGGTTCTGATAGCCCTGGTTATTCTCTGCAAGCAGCACCAGATGATAGTAGCGGTCCTCCCCGTGCACATTCTCCCGGTCAAAACGGGAGCCGGGAGCCACATAAACCTCGCAGCCGATGATCGGCTTGACTCCTGCTTCCCTGGCTGCGCGGTAGAAATCAATCACTCCGTACATGACGCCGTGATCCGTGATTGCTATGCTGTCCATCCCCATCTCTTTGATTCTGGCTGCCAGCTCACTGATCTTACACGAGCCGTCAAGCAGGCTGTATTCCGTATGAACATGCAGATGTGTGAATGCCATCCTCTTTCCCCTCCCCCTGTCTGCCGGTTCCCCTGTCATCTACAGGGTCCGGTATTTTTATTTCTCATGTATTGAAAAAAGAATCCTGCCATGCAGGATTCCCTTGTCTGCCGGAAATCTCTCCGGATTGCTCGGAGCTTCTCTGGCTATTTGTTGCTAAGATACTTTTCAATGTCATCTATCGCTTTTTCTTCGTCGGAACCGTCGGCTGATACGATCACGCGTTCGCCTGCCGGGAGCTCCAACGTCATCATCCCCATAATGCTCTTGGCATTTACCTTCCTGCTGTCACTGTGTACATAGATCTGGCTCTCGAAGCTGCTGGCAAGCTGCACCAGCATGGCGATCGGACGCGCCTCAAGACCCGAATCCAGCTCAATCGTTACCGTACGCTTTGTCATAAAAATCCTCCTCATTGCGCATAAGTCACTCTCTTGCGTGATAAAGCTATAAGCCGCCCGTTTCCTGCGTCCGCAGACGTTTTGCCAGATCACTGAGCTTTCTTAAACGGTGATTGACTCCCGACTTGCCCACGGGCGGCTTAAGTTCTTCGCCGAGCTCCTTAAGCGTCGCCTCCGGCTTTTCCAACCTGAGCCTTGCGATCTCGCATAAGGGCGCGGGAAGCTCCTCGAATCCGATAGTATCCCGAATCAGTATGATATCGTCGATCTGCTTCACGGCAGCCGATACCGTCTTATTGATATTGGCAGTCTCGCAGTTGACCTGACGGTTGACATTTCCGCGCATCTCTTTTAAAATGCGGATATTTTCAAATTCCATCAGTGAAAGCGGAGCCTCCATCACATTCAGGATATTGACGATCTGATCCCCTTCTTTAATATATACCACAAAGTGGCGTTTCCTGATGACAATTTTTGCCTCTGTCCTGAAGGAAGCCATAATAGACTGAATCTGCCTTGCTTTGGCCTCAGTCGCGCATACGACCTCGAAATGGTAAAATTTCTCGGGATCGCTGAGAGAACCGGATGCAAGAAAGGCTCCACGCAAAAAAGCCCTGCGGCAGCACGGGTTCTGTACCACCACATTTCCCACGACAGAAAGGTTCTCCCGGATCTCCCCGTCCTCAGAAAGCAGCTTTGCAGCCTTGAGGACCCGAAACGCATCCTCGTGCTTTTTGATGCAGACAGCGTAGACTCTGTTCTTTTTCAGATGCGTATTTCTCCGGATCGATATGTCCGTACTTATATTAAATGTTTTTTTCAATAATGTAAAGCACTTTCTTGCCACAGTTACATTTTCCGTATGAATTTTTATGCTGTAGCGGTTATCACCCGATATCTGAACCCTTCCGCACAGGCTTAAGATCGCGGCCAGCTCCGCAATCTGGCAGTGTCTGGCCGGGCTCAGCTGCCTCGACAGCTCGTCCTTGATTCTGGAAGAAAATGACATGTTATCTCCCTCCGTCCCGTTCGGCGTCCCGATGCTCTAACCGTACCGTATACGTTCCCCGCCTTAGCAGGCGCGAAAAGATATCACAGGCAATGGCAACCGAGCGGTGCCTGCCGCCTGTACAGCCAATGGCAATCACAAGCTGCTGTTTGCCCTCCCGCTCATATTTGGGAAGCAGGAATTCCAGAAGCCCTGTAAGACGGTCGAGGAACTCTGCCCCGATTCCTCCCTCCATCACATAATCGCGCACCGCCTTTTCCTTGCCTGTATGCCGGCGCAATTCTTCTATATAATAGGGATTGGGCAGGAAACGGACGTCAAACACCAGATCCGCGTCCTGGGGAATCCCGTATTTAAACCCAAAACTTAATACTGTGACGTAGAGGTTTTTCACCTTTCGGTCCCCGCAGAACAGGTTTTGCAGCTCTTCCCTCAGCTCTCTGGTAAGGAGACTGCTCGTATCGAAAAGATAATCGGCCTCTGCCTTCAAAAATGCCAGCTTTTCGCGCTCCAGATGGATCCCCCGCTCAATGCGGCCTGTACGTGACAGCGGGTGGCTCCTGCGCGTCTCCTTATATCGCTTAATTAACACCTCGTCCGAGGCGTCCAGAAAGAGGATGGAAAATAAGATCCCGCATTCCCGCCATTTCTGCATCGTATCTTTCAGGAGAGATAATTCCTCCCCATTGCGGCTGTCGATGCCAAGCGCGATATCCCGTGTCTTTTCCTGGCCGTCTGCTGCCAGCCTGGTCAATGTCTCAATCAGGAGCACCGGCAGATTATCCACACAGTAGAAGCCGATATCCTCAAGCATCTTGAGGGCTGTCGTCTTTCCCGCCCCGGACATTCCCGTAACAATGACAAAACGCACTTACCCTTCCTCCTCCTTGCGGTCTGCGCCGGAGAAATCCCCTAAAAGCCTGACTTCCAGTTCAAGCTCAACCCCGGCGTGCTCCTTTACCCGTTTCTGTACTTCCCTACACAGCCTGTAAATATCCGAAGCGCTCGCATTTTCATAATTAATCACAAAGCCCGCGTGTTTCTCGGAAACCATCGCCCCGCCGCTCCTCAGGCCCTTAAGACCTGCTTCCTCAATGAGTTTCCCGGCAAAGGAACCCGCAGGCCGCTTGAAGGTACTGCCTGCGCTCGGGTATTCGAGCGGCTGTTTCTCCCTGCGCTTTCTGGAGAGTTCCTCCATTTGTTCCCTAACCTCGCCTGTGTCCCCGGGGGAAAGCGCAAATTCTGCCATCAGGACCAGCATGCCTTCTCTGGCAATACTGCTCTCCCGGTAGCCAAAGGACAGCTCCTCTCTCATAAGCGTCCTGACCCCGCCATCTGCGGTCAGTACGGTAAGGGAATGGATGACGTCCTTCATCTCCGACCCATAGGCGCCCGCATTCATAGCGGCGGCTCCGCCCACGCTGCCAGGGATCCCGGCCGCAAATTCAAGCCCCGAGAGTCCTTCCCGGCAGGCTGTGTTTGCTGCCCGAAAGAGCGGTACGCCGCTCCCTGCCGTAAGTATGCTGCCCTCGGTGTTGAGCTCATCAAACCCCTCCATCGAGATGATTACGCCTTGGTATCCTGTATCACTCACCAGAAGATTGCTGCCGTTTCCCACTACGTACCACGGCACGCCCGCCTTCTTACATTCCTTCGTTACGCGCAAAAGCTCTTCGGGAGACTCCGGCTTCACATACCAGTCAGCCTCCCCCCCGGCCCGGAAAGAAGTATGCAGCCGCATCGGCTCTTTCTCTCTTACAATCATACTCACACCAGCTCCCGCTAATCCACTTTTCTGGAAATATTGTCCTGCACCCGATTGTAAAGCTCTCTGGCCGCATTGTAGCCCATCTTTTTCTGACGGTAATTCACAGCCGCCGACTCGACGATGATCGCCAGGTTTCTGCCCGGCCGGATGGGAATGTTGTGGCATACGACCTTATTGCCCAGAAAATCCGTATAACGGTCCTCAAGTCCCAGCCGGTCGTACTCCCGTTCCTTATCCCACTCCTCCAGCTTAATCACGATATCAATCGACTGCGTATCTTTGACGCTCTCAACGCCGAACAGCGTCTTGACATCCACGATGCCGATCCCGCGCAGCTCGATAAAATACCGTGTGATATCCGGTGCGGAACCTACCAGCGTGGCGTCGCTCACCTTGCGGATCTCCACCACATCGTCGCTCACCAGACGATGGCCCCGCTTGATGAGCTCCAGCGCCGCCTCGCTCTTGCCGATGCCGCTCTCGCCCATAATCAGCACGCCCTCGCCGAATACATCCACCAGAACACCGTGGACGCTGATACACGGAGCCAGCTTGGCTTTCAGCCAGCGGATACACTCCGCAATGCAGTCCGAAGTCGTTTTCTGTGACAGCAGGCAGGGGACACCGTAATGCCCGCAGAATTCGAGGACCTCGGTCTCCGGAAGCAGATTCCGGCAGAAAACGATACAGGGGATCTTGCTGGAAATCAGCTTGTCATACATGGCAATCCTGCGCTCCCTGGCAAGGCTTGATAAGTATGCCAGCTCCACATTGCCCAGAAACTGCACACGCTCATTGTCAAAATGGTCGTAAAAGCCTGTGAGCTGCAGTGCCGGGCGGTTTACGTCGGGATGGGACACCACGATCTTGTCTGTGTCCAGCTCCGGCGTCAGATTCTTAAAATCCATCTTATCAATCAGTTCTGTGATGGTAACTCCATACATGATATTTCCCCCTTTACGTTTTCATTCCTGGTTTCCCCGGTTTCTCCGGCAGGCTGAGGCGTTTCTTTGGAATGGAAAAATGCATATACACTCTCCGCCGCCCTCCGGTTCATACCCCGCGCCTTTGCAAGCTCCTCCAGAGAGGCATCCCGCACAGCCTCCAGGGATTTGAAGTTCTGCATCAGAGCCTTTCTTCTCGCAGGGCCAATGCCCTCAATCTCATCCAGTACCGAGTGCACCTGTGTTTTGCTTCTGAGGCTCCGGTGATATTCGATCGCAAACCGGTGCGCTTCATCCTGTATCCTCGTAATCAGCTTAAAGCCCTCGCTGAAACGGTCGATGGGCAGCTCCTGATTCTGATAATAGAGCCCCCGCGTCCTGTGGTTATCATCCTTTACCATACCACAGACCGGAATCGAAAGGCCGAGCTCTGTGAGCACCTCCAGGGCCACATTGACCTGGCCCCGGCCGCCGTCCATCATCAAAAGATCCGGAAATCTTGTAAAGCTCCCGAATCGCTCTGCATCCCCGCCACTCTCTCCGCCCGGGATATTTGCCTGCTCAAGCCGCTCCTTAAGACCGTGCTCAAAACGCCTCGTCAGCACTTCACGCATGGAGGCGTAATCATTCGGCCCCTGTACGGTACGGATGCGGAATTTCCTGTAATCATTGCGTTTGGGACGGCCGTCCTCATACACTACCATTGAACCCACAGACTCAAAGCCGCTGATGTTGGAGATATCAAAGGCTTCGATTCGCTTCAGATGGCCGAGTCCCAGGGCAGCCCCGATCTGGTTCATCGCACCGATCGTCCGGAGTTCCTCGCGCTTTATCTTCTCTTTATCCTGTGAGAGCACCAGAAGGGCATTCTTGGCCGCCAGCTCCACGAGCCGCTCCTTCTGCCCTTTCTTAGGTACTACAAACTTCACATTCTGTCCGCGGCGCTTACCGAGCCATTCGGCGACGAGCGGCATCTCCTCGAATTCCTGCTGTACCCATACCTCTCTGGGGATAAATGGGGTCCCCGCGTAGAACTGTTTGATGAAGCTGCCGATAATCTGGCTGTCATCCCCTGCCGTAGCAATCTCCACATGAAAATGCTCACGGCCGATTAACTTCCCGTCGCGCACAAAAAACACCTGCACGACCGCGTCCTCCGTATCGGCCGCCATCGCGATGATGTCTCTGTCCTCCTGGCTCTGGCTGGTGATCTTCTGCTTCTGCGCCACCTGCTTTACACTGGATAAGAGCTCCCGGTATTCGATGGCTTTTTCAAAATCCATGCTGTCCGCAGCTGCTGTCATCTTCTCCTCGAGCATGGTCAGAATGGAGGTATAACGTCCGTTTAAAAACTCAAGCGCCTGTGCCACCGATTTCCCGTATTCTTCCTGGCTTATGTAGCCCTGACAGGGCGCCTGGCACTGCTTAATATGATAATTTAAACACGGACGCTCCTTACCAATGTCCTTCGGGAGGCTGCGGCTGCACGTACGGATCTTCCAGAGCTTATGGATAAGGTCAATCGTATCCTTTACAGCCCCTGCGCTCGTGTAGGGCCCGAAATATTTACAGCGATCCTTTTTCATCGTCCTGGAAAACAATACCCGCGGAAAATCCTCATCGAGCGTCACCTTGATGTAGGGATAGGTCTTGTCGTCCTTCAGCATTGTATTATAGCGCGGGCGGTGCTCCTTTATGAGGTTGCACTCCAGCACTAACGCCTCTAATTCAGAATCCGTAATGATATATTCAAAACGGACGATGCGGGAGACCATTTTCTCGATCTTGGCCGTTTTTCCCCTGCTGCTCTGAAAATACTGGCGCACCCGGTTCTTTAAGATCTTGGCCTTTCCCACATAGATGATCTCATCACGCGCGTCGTGCATGATATAAACTCCCGGCGATGCTGGGAGTTTCTTCAGTTCCTCTTCTATATCGAAAATCGTTTCCTTTTCTGTCAACGCAATCGTACTCCGTCAAATTTTTTTAACATCAGGATCTGCTTGCGGATAGCGGCGATCTGGCTTAAGGAATCACCGTTTGTGCGCTTTAAATCCATCACCATGCAGATATCCTCGATCTCCTTATCTGTAATCTTCTTTGACAATTTATCGAGTGCCGCTGACATCGCGTCATAGTCTTTCTCGTCCATTGCCTCGAAAAACGCCAGAAGATCAGGATTCAGCGCCGGCTCTGCCTCCCCCGGATTCTCCACTCCTTCGTCCGCGGTCTCCAAAGCGGCCGGGGGTTCCCCGTATGCGCCTTTGTCTGCTGTCAGGCTGACCTTTTGAAAGCAGTCTTTATGCCCTGAATCCCGGCATTCCCCGTCCTCAGCTTTCTGCATAAACGCTTCCAGAGGCCACACTACGACCCGGTAAGCACCGAAAAGCTCCTGGCAGACCACAAGCGGTTCCCCGTTCCCTGCATATTCGGCCACAGCTGCCACCTGGCACAGCCTGTTCCCTTGATATCTGTAAAATTCCCCGGGCCGGGGAAGTTTTCCTGTCTGGCTCATCCTGTCTATTCCTCCGCTTCCTTTGCCGGCACGCCGCCGAAATGATAACGGTTCGCCGCACTCCACAGCATCCATTCATCGTAGCCCGCATCTGTTACAGCCCGAATCTGGGCCGCCACCTCGTCATTGCCATAAGGAATATAATGGGTAAGATAAGAGGCTGTAAAATCCTGAAGCCACGGCCGAACAATGGCCTGATGCGCCTCACGGTCCGCCTTCTGCGCCTCCTTAAGCACCTCCCGCGACTGTTCAAGAGCAGCCAGGATTGTGCGGTACGGCTCCATATCCGGATGCTCAATACCGAAATTCCCGTCGCCGTAATGCGAGGGGTAGATCATTGGGCAGATATAGTCGAGATGTTTTGCCATCTCCGTATAGATCTGGCCCACCGCCTCTGCATCAATGCCGCTGCCAATGATCGTCCCGAACACGTCAGCGGATACAAAGAGGCCCAGGGGAGCCAGACTTTCATATTCGTATTGGACAAACTCCGTAATCACGTCCGTCTTTTTGCGGCAGTCCGTGCTGTCCTCGCAGAAAACGACGGATTTTATATTTCCGTCTGTAGGAAAGCGGATATAATCGAACTGAACCTCGTCAAAACCAAGTTTGGAAGCCCCGGCCCCGATCTCTGCCAGATAATCCCAGACCTCTTTTTTGTAAGGATTGGCCCAGGTCATACCCTGTCGGTCGCGGTAAAGTGTTCCGTCCTCCATTGTAAGTGCCCATTCCGGCTTCTTCTCTGCCAGATATGGATCGCGAAAGGCTACAATACGCGCAATGACATAAAGCCCTCTTTCCTTCAGAGAAGAAATGAGACCCTCTATATCCTTGATATAGGGACGACATGCGCCAATCTCCGTCACCAGAGGCGTATCCATCTGGCAGGTCATCCGTCCTTCATCGTCCTTTAAATCGATCACCACCGTATTGATCTGCGTACCGGCGGCACTGTCAAGGATCCGGTAGAGCTCGTCCGTATTGCCTGCCATCAGGCCGGAGATATAGATTCCCCTCACCTTGACCGGCGTACGTCCCGGCAAAGCCGGATCGTCCTCGTCCACGATGCGGATAGATATCGTCTTGTCTCCGTTCGGTCCTGCTCCCTCGATGACTTTAATTCCGCTCGTTTCTCTTTCCGTACTTTCCTCAGGCGCAGGTCCTTTGACTGCCTGAGTCTCTTTCGGCGTATACCGGCTGCAGCCAAACAAAGCTACAAGGCCGGCAAGAGAAAGCGCAAATAACCACCTTTTCATTTTATCCGTTCCTCTTCCGTGAATACTACCATAAAGGCGTTCCCTCATGGTGTGCGCCGCATCATGGGCGCATAGGGAGTTCCTATTTAGGTATTTTAACATAAGTATTACCATTTAGGGAAGAAAAATTTTCAAAAACTACTGTTCAAATGACAATTTTTGTAAGATAATGTAATAGATAAGAAAGATTTTTTGTGTGGAACGAGGAGGAATACAAGAAAATGATGAAACCGGGCTTTGATAATGACAAATATCTTTCCATGCAGTCCGACCATATCCGTGAGAGAATCAGCCAGTTTGGAGATAAATTATATCTGGAATTCGGAGGCAAACTCTATGACGATTACCACGCCTCCAGGGTGCTTCCGGGCTTTGAACCCGACAGCAAGTTAAGGATGCTCATGCAGCTTGCCGACCAGGCGGAGATCATCATCGCCATCAATGCTGCCGACATCACGAAGAACAAAGTCCGTTATGACCTCGGTATCACCTACGATTCCGACGTTCTGCGCCTGATCCGTGTATTCACGGACCGCGGCCTCACCGTCAGCAGTGTTGTCATCACTCACTATACGGAGATCCCGCCCATCCTGCAATTTAAAAGCAAACTGGAAAAGCTGGGGGTAACGGTATACCGTCACTACACAATCAACGGCTATCCGAGTAATATCCCCCTGATTCTCAGCGATGACGGTTATGGAAAGAATGATTATATCGAGACTACAAAGCCCCTTGTCATTGTCACGGCTCCCGGCCCCGGAAGCGGAAAGATGGCTACCTGTCTGTCCCAGCTATACCATGAGAACAAGCGCGGCATCAAGGCCGGTTACGCCAAATTCGAGACCTTCCCGATCTGGAACCTGCCTTTAAAGCATCCGGTCAATCTGGCGTATGAAGCCGCCACCGCAGATTTAAACGATGTCAATATGATCGACCCGTTCCACCTGGAGGCCTATAACCAGACAACCGTCAACTACAACCGTGACGTCGAGATTTTCCCTGTGTTAAGCGCCATTTTCGAGGGCATCTACGGAGAATGCCCCTACAAATCACCTACCGATATGGGTGTCAACATGGCAGGCTTTTGTATTGTGGATGATGAAATCTGCAAAGAGGCTTCCAGGCAGGAGATCATCCGCCGCTATTACCAGTCGCTTGAGCGCATCGTGAGGGAGGAAAACGTCAGGGACGAATCCTACAAGATCGAACTCATTATAAAGCAGGCCAAAACTTCGACGGCCGACCGGTGCGTCGTGCAGGCCGCAAAATCACTGGCTGAGAAGCTGGGCGCTCCCGCGGCCGCCCTTGAACTTCCCGACGGCAGAATCGTATCGGGTAAGACCAAAGAGCTTCTCGGCGCTTCCGCCGCCGTACTTTTAAATGCCGTTAAGGAGCTGGGCGGTATCGACCACGAGCTCGACCTGATCTCTCCGGAGTCCATTGCCCCCATCCAGAAGCTTAAGGTCAATTATCTGGGCAGTACGAATCCCAGGCTCCATACGGATGAGATCCTGATTGCACTGTCTGCATGTGCCGCTACGGACGCCAACGCGCAGAAGGCCCTGGAGCAGCTCCCCAAGCTCCGCGGCTGTCCGGTGCATACTTCTGTCCTTTTGTCGGATGTGGATACCAAAATCTTCAAAAAGCTCGGCATTGACCTGACATGCGAGCCGCATCTGGAAGAAAAGAAATAACCGGGTACCTAGGACGCGCGGTCCTGTAAAACCGCCGGCAGCGTGAGTTTCATATCCGTTTTCGCCGCCTGGCGGCAAAATGCGGCCAACGGCAGGTTTTCGTACTGCGCGGACTATATCATATATTTATTTCATAATTTTAAGGAGGAAACATGAACAACTATCTTTCCAAGGAACTGAAGGCATATGTGGACGGCGCACAAAAGGATCTGGTTGCGCTCCTTGATACGCTCTGCCGCGTCCCGGCTCCGTCAAACCATGAAGAGCGCAGGGCCGAGTTTATCAAGAACTGGTATGAAAAGGAAGGCTGTAAGGGAGCTTACATTGACAGCGCCCTGAATGTAATCTATCCGTTCCACTGTGAGGAGCAGAAGAATCTGGTCGCTTTTTCCGCACATATCGACACCGTATTCCCGGACATGGAACCGTTTGATGTCGTGTATGACGGTGATATTATGCGCTGTCCAGGCGTTGGCGACAACACCTCGAATGTGGCAATCATGATGCTGCTCGCTGCCTGGTTCACGAAAAAGGGCCTGGTTCCCAAACAGGGGATCCTCTTTGTCGCCAGCTCCGGTGAAGAGGGCCTTGGCAACTTAAAGGGTATACGTCAGGTCATGAAGGACTATGCGGGCAAGGTTGCAGAGCTCATCGCGCTCGACGGCTCCTACAATTCGCTTGTGAACGGCGCTGTAGGCTCCCTGCGCTACCGTGTCGGTGTCCACACAGAGGGCGGACATTCCTATGGAAAGTTCGGCAATCAGAACGCCATCCAGACATTATCTTCTATGATTAATACGCTCTACTCCTATAAAGTACCGAAGCCTGGAAAGAGTACCTACAATGTAGGCACCATCACCGGCGGTACTTCCATCAACACCATCGCACAGTACGCGGAAATGCGTTTTGAATACCGCTCCGACGTCCGCGAGAGCCTTGCCGACATGAACAAATTCTTCCTGTCTGTGATTGAGGCTTACAAGAATATGGACAATGTACAGATCGAATGCGAGCTTCTCGGCGAGCGTCCCTGCACCGGCGATGTCGATGCCGCCAAGCAGGAAGCGCTGGAGACAAAGGTCCTTGACCTTATCGAGTCCTTTACCGGCAAGCGAGTAGAATGCACATCTGGATCCACCGACTGTAATATTCCGCTCTCTACCGGTATCCCGGCTGTCTGCTTCGGCGGCCATATGGGCACCGGCGCACATACACGTGAGGAGTTCCTGAATGTAAAAGATCTCCACATGGGAATGCTAATTGTGGCGGCTTTTATGAATACTTATTTTAGCTAAGGCCATTCCGGAAGGAGCTGGCTTTGCCGGATGTCGTTTCCTGATATTATGGGAAAAAGGGGCTGTCCTTTTTTGGCGCAGAAGCCCATACGCCGTTAGGCGTCTCAGGCAGCGCGGGCAGCTTTTTCCTCACTCTCGGCATGGATATCCAGGTTCTTTTTGCCGATCAGGAAGATCTCTACCGGCAGGCAGTGGATTTTATGCGGGACGCTCCTGACTGGCCTGCTGACGGGAGCATCCGCATGATGGGGGAAATTGTCGTGGTATGGCTGTCAGAATCCCCATAGTGGAACCGATATGAATTCTGTCTGATTGGCAAATACAGAATGGGGCGCCGCTCAATCATCCGGGTTGATCATTTTGCAGCGCCTCATTCTTCTCTTTTTCTCAAGGGGAATATGGACACAGAAGGCGGACACTCCCGTCTGGGTTACATTAGATGATTTCGACTCTGCTGCCGATGCCGTCCCTTCCCTGCTTCTTGGTGACAAGAAGCTTTCTTTCAATCCTCTCCCTGAGCTCTGACACGTGGGAAATGATTCCCACCATGCGTTTTTCCTGTGCCAGGCCGTTTAAGGCCTTTATCGCCTGGTTCAGCGTCTCTTCATCAAGCGATCCGAAGCCCTCGTCCACAAACATCGCGTCAAGCTGGATTCCCCCGGCACTCATCTGAATCTCGTCGGAGAGCCCCAGCGCCAGGGATAAGGAGGCCATAAACGACTCCCCGCCGGAAAGTGTCCTGACACTGCGCTCGGTTCCGTTGTAATGGTCGATTACATTCAGATCCAGGCCCACCTTCTCCTTCCTGCTCTCCCAGTCCTCCTGCCGTTTCAGCTCATACTGCCCGCTTGTCATCGTCATCAGGCGGACATTGGCTTTTCTCAGGATCCGGTCAAAATATGCCATCTGAACATATGTTTCAAGCTCAAGTTTATGCTTCTGGGACAGGCCGCCGTTAGCTGTATCGGAAAGCGATTTCATCCAGATATATCTTTGTTCTGCTTTGGCGGCAGCCTCCTGCTGTGCCCGGACTGATTCATAAGTGCGGCGGTTCGTCTGGTTTCTGGCATATACTGCCTTCTGCTTTTCTTCCAGTTCGTTTTTCTTGTTTACGTATTCGCTCCTTTGGGCTTTTGCATCTTCTTCTGAGGGCTCATCCGTATCCTTTTTTTGACCCTCCAGAGCCGAAATCGAGGCCGTAAGCCTCTCCTTTCTGTTTTTCTGCTCCTGATATGTTTTCTCTGCCTCAAGAAGTGCCTGTTCCAATGTTTCCTTTTTCTCCCTTGACAGGCGGAGCATTTCTTCATTCTCCTCTGCGGACAGGCCCTCCAGACGCTGCTCTTCTGCCGCAACCGCATCCCTGATATTCTTACAACGCTCCTCCAGCTTCGCGGCCATCTGCATATTTTCCTGAATCCTGTTTGTGAGCTCTCCCAAGCAGGCCTCAAATCCGGGGAGCTCTGCTTCCAGTGTCCGTTTTCTCTCAAGCCGTGCTTCATTCCCGGCTATCGCCTGCCTGAGACGGCCAATCTCTGCCTCAAGCCTGGAAAGAGCACACTGCGCCCTGGACGTATCTGCCTCCCCGGATATATCAAAGAAACTCAAGCGTTCGGCAAGTTGTTTTTTTGACTCTGCGTAATGGGTTCCAAGGACTTTCAGGTTATTCTGGAGCTCCTGCCGGTTCTGGCCGCTCTGCAGGCAGCGCTCCTGCAATGCTTCGATTTCGGCTTCAAGAGCTTTTCTTTCCCTGAGCCCGGCTTCTGCCTCTGTTTCCTCGTGGCAGAGCTGTTCTCTGTCCGCACCTAGTCTTTCTAACAATGCATCTGCCCCTTTAAGGCCGGGACATTCTCCTTCATAAAGAAGCGGGGCCATTTCCTCTGTAAGCTGCGTTTTCAATGCCTGCTGCCTTCCATCCAGTGCGTCTGCCTCTTTTTGGAGCCGGGAGTGCTCTCCGGCAAGGCTTTCTATGCGCTCTCTTAAGGCCTGTTCCTCTTTGAGGCACTCTTTACGGCGGGTCTCTTCCCTGGCCGCATGCCTCTGCCGGGCTTCAGCGCCTGTTTGCAGGCGTTCTGCCATTGCCAGAATGCCGCTTCCTGATACCGTGAATGCAGGTTCCGTGTCTGGTATGTTTAATGCTGCGGAGACATTTTTCATACCTGACAGCTTCGACCCTGCATGTACATCTTCCGCGCCTGGTATTCCTGATACCTCTGGCACGTTTTCCATATATAGGGTCCCGGTTGCCGCCAGCATTTCCGATCCCATATCCCCCGCAGCCTGAACGGCTTCCAGCACTTCCCGGGTAAATTCTTCCTGCCGCTTTTCTCCTTCTATCAACAGGGCTTCGCAGGCGGCACGCTTTTTCTCCTGTTCCGTTTGCGCCTTCCGGACTGCAAGCAGGCTCTGTTCCTGATCTGCTGCGGCCTTTTCGAATTCTGCGGTTCTCCCGTGGTACGCTTCGGCCTCCTGCTTTTCCTTTATGATCTCAAGTTCCCGGGCGGAAATGCGGGTGAGCTCCTTTTGTGTGCCTTCCTTATAAAAACGAATCGCTTCTTGTACTCCCACTCCGTTTTTTGCTTCATCGCCCACACACCATTCTCCCAAAAGCCTCCCGCCGTCAGTCAGGATCGTCCGTCTTTCCTGTTCTGCCTGTTCCTTTACATGGCCTGCGCCGGCGCTCGCGCGTTCTGCCGCTTCCCCGGCTTTCGTAAGCTCCTCCTGTTTTTCCTCGAGTGCCTCCCTTCGCGGGGATTCGCTGAGAAGAACCGCAGGAGCCGGATGGTGAACCGAGCCGCAGACCGGACATTTCTGCCCCTCGCAAAGTCCCTGTGCCAGAATCCCTGCCTGCGCGTCCTGAAACAGCCGTACCAGACGGTCATACTCCCTGTGCAGACAATCGCGCCTGCCGGCTGCTGTCTGATACGCCTCCTGATGCTTTGTAAGCTCTGTTTCCAGACGTTCGAGCCCGGCGATCCGCTCAGCCAGCCCGCAAAGGTTCCGGCGTTTCTCCCTAAGCCCGGTTTCCTCATTTTCCAGGGCAGCCAGCCGCACACCGGACGCTGTACAGAGCTCCAGCCCGTCTTTGAGCCGGTTCCGTTCCTTCTCTCCGTCCGCTTCCTGTTTTTCCAAAACGGTGCAGGCCGACTTTGCCGCTTCCAGATCTTCCTGTGCCCGCTTCCTGTCAGCCAGAAGGTCCTTCTGTGTCTTTGCCTTCCCTTTCCAGAACTCCGCCAGATGGCGGTACTCCATCTCCTTCCTTCCCGACTCTTTCAGCAGCTCTGCCTCACGGCCTGCCGCATCTGCCTGTTCTTTCAGTTCCTGTTCCCCGGAAAGAAGTGTCCCGCACTGTTCCCTCTTCGTCTCAAGTTCCCGGGCGGTCTGCGCGGCTTCCTTATGGAGACGGTGGATCCGCTCCATCTGCGCCTCCACGGCTCTGCGTTTCCCGGAAAGCGTCTGCAATGCTGTTTCCAGGCCTTCCAGGCGGACAGCCCGCATTTTTTTCTCCCCGATCTGCCGCTCAAGCTTTGTCCCCTGCTCTATTTCCAAAGAAAGCCGGGACTCTGTCTCTGCCTGCTCCTTCTCTAATCCTGATAACACTGCAAGCAACCGGTCAAGCTCCTCTTTGAACTGCTTTAACTGCTCCATCTGGCCGGAAAGCCTTATCTGCTCCTCGCCGCATGTTTTCAGGCCGGAAAGCTCATTCTTTTGTGCTTCCACGCTCTGCTCAAGCTTCTGCCGCTCTCCGCCTGCCTCGGCAGCCTCTGTTTGGCTGTGTGCAAGTGCTTCCTCCATTTCGCAAAGCTCCTGCCGTTTTTCGGCCAGTTCCTTATAACGCTGCCTGTTTTCCTCATACAGCCGGATCCGCTCCCGGAGCACCTCTGTCTCTTTGCTCTCCTCTACAGCCTTCCTGCGCCTGCTCTCTGCCAGTAAAATTGCAGGAAGGCATTCGTCGAGCTCCTGACGTCTGGCTGAAAGCTCTGTCTCGAGTTCCTTTTGTTGCCGGATGCGCCCTAATAGCTCGTCCGCTTCCCGGATCCTGTCATTGAATGCCCAAATCCCGGCTTCCAGCCCGGAAAGCTCCTTTTCCTCTTCCTTAAGAAGTGTCTGCAAAAGCTCCATTCCGGCCTCCACCTGGCCCTCATAGCCTGTACGCTTCCATTCCTCAAGCTGCGAGGAAAGCTCTGGATGCCCCCCACAGCTTACCGCGTCCAGGTATTGCCGGATGCTGCGTTTTACTTCGTCATACTCCTTATCACAGACGTTTTTCGCCTCCTTCAGCCTTACCTGAAGCTCCTGATACAGCTCCGTGTGAAACAGTCTGCGAAAAATTTTCCCGCGCTCTGCGGTATCAGCGAGCAAAAGCTTCTGAAAATCCCCCTGTGCGATCATGGCAATCTGTGTAAACTGACGGTAATCCAGCCCCAGAATCTGCTCGATTGCGCGTGTCGCCTCATTGGCTTTTGTAACCGGCTGGCGGTTATCCGGAAATTCCAGCACTGCCTCTGCCTTTTGTATTGTCAGGCCTTTGCCCCGCTCCTTCGGCCTCATATATTCCGGATTCCGGCGGATCACATACTGCATTCCCTGGCTCAGAAACGTAAACTCCGCAAAGGTCGGAACCTCGGGCCTGGCATACTTGCTACGGAACATTCCTGCTTCACGGACTGTCCCGCTGGCTTCCCCATACAGTGCAAACGTAATAGCGTCAAAAATCGTGGTCTTTCCTGCTCCTGTATCCCCGGTAACCAGATAGAGCCCCTCCTGTCCGAGCCTCGTAAAATCAATCTCCGTCCTCCCGGCATACGGCCCAAAGGCGCTGAGTACCAGTGTCTGTGGTCTCATTCCTGCCCCTCCTTTATCTCCTGTAACAGCTTTCCGGCAAACGCTCTCTGTTCCTCTCCCATCGGGCGGTTATTCTGGAGCCGGAAAAATTCCTCGAAAAGCTCCATCTCTGATTTGCGCTCCCCATCATCCGACACCTCAAAGCGTCTGTGCTCCCTTGTTCTCCTGTTATCGTACTCGAGCCGCATCAGATTGTGGTAAATGGAACGCAGTTTCTGCATACCGTCCGGAATATCGTCCTCGTCCGTCAGCGTAATCTGTACATAATCCTCAAGGTTCATTCCCTCATAGAACGATTTCGATGTGACTTCCATATAGTTCCCACGGAGCGTCCTTACCTCGCGAAGCGGGGTGAGCAGACTCTCCCGGATCTCCACACAGCCTTTTTCCATGAGCTCCACTACGGTTATGGATTTCTGCTGTCCTGCCTCGGAAAATGAATATTTGAGCGGCGTCCCGCAGTAGCGCACGGTCTCCCGGCCCACATGCTGCGGACTGTGGATATGACCGAGCGCCACATAGTCAAACGCCTCAAATAGCGACACCTCTATATTGTCCAGGCCTCCCACGAAGATTTCCTCTGACTCGCACCGCCCGGCTCCGGTTACAAACTGGTGTGCTGCCAGCACATTTCTCTCTTCCGGATTGATCTCCATGTGTTCGATGGCAGTCCTTACCGCATCCTGATACGTCAAAATCTCTGCCTCCGGAAAGGCATGCCGCACCACGGCAGGGCGGATGAATGGCAGCAAATGGATCTGTACCGTGCCATATGCGTCTTTCAGAGACACCTTTACCGGATGTCCGTCATAAACCGGGGAAGTATACACACCGCAGTCCCGCATCAGGCTTGCGCCAAAGGCAAGCCGCTCCGCTGAATCATGATTCCCGCTGATAAAAAAAACAGCCGGGACACGCTTCGACAGCCCGGTCAGAAACTGGTCTAAAACCTGTACGGCCTCCGCAGGCGGAACCGCCTTATCATATAAATCCCCGGCCAGAATTACGGCGTCCGGCTTTTCCCTTTCCACGATAGAAAGCGCCTGCGCCAGAATATATCTCTGATCCTCCAGCAAAGAAAACTCGTACATCCGTTTTCCGATATGCAAATCAGACATGTGAATCAGCTTCATGTTGTGTTCCTTTCTCTTTGGATTTCTGTTTCTTGGGGGCCTGCTTCTTCGCATTCCTGCTTCCCTGGGTTACTGTTTTCTGGGATTTCTGTTTCTTCGGGGGCCTGCTTCTTTGGGCTACTGTTGTTGAGGATTTCTGTTTTTTAGGGGGCCTGCTTCCTTAGGCTGCTGTTTCTGTGAAATGTGTTTTCCAGATCTTTCTTTCAGATTTTCTTTCAAGTGGGATAACATAGTAATAGTATAGATAACGCTTCCTTCTATTAGCAGATTCGGTGACAATACCACCTGCCAGAAGCATTTGTATAAATAAAGACGTTAATTAACGAACAGGAATGATTTTTAAGAAATCCGGAGGTCTCATGGAACATCATAACCCGCTGCTTCCCGAAAACAACAGTCCCAAATTTATCACGATTGGCGAGATCATGCTACGCCTTACCCCGCCGGGCTATGAAAAAATCCGTATGGCCACGAGCTTTGAGGCCAGCTATGGAGGAAGCGAGGCGAATATTGCCCTGTCGCTCGCCAATCTTGGCGTTGACAGCACCTTCTTTACAGTGGTCCCCAATAACAGTCTGGGAAAAAGTGCCATCCGCATGCTACGCAGCAACGATGTGCACTGCACTCCCGTCATCTTAAGTACACCGGAACAGACACCGACGCACCGTCTGGGCACTTACTATCTGGAAACAGGCTATGGCATCCGCGCCAGCAAGGTCATATATGATAGAAAAAACAGCGCCATCTCCGAGTTCGACTTCACCTCCATCGACCCTGCCGGACTGCTCGACGGCTATTCCTGGCTGCATTTAAGCGGTATTACACCGGCACTCGCGCCCAACTGCCGCCGTTTCATCATGGACTGTCTGAAAACCGCCAGCGAAAAAGGTCTCACAGTCAGCTTCGACGGCAATTTCCGCAGCACGCTCTGGTCCTGGGAAGAAGCAAGAGACTTCTGTACTGCATGTCTGCCCTACGTCGACGTTCTGCTTGGCATCGAGCCATACCATCTGTGGCGGGATGAATCGAATCATTCTCTGGGCGATAGAAAGGATGGACTCCCTCTTTGCCCTGGCTATGAACAGCAGGACGAAATTTTCCGGGCTTTCGCTGCCAGATATCCGAATCTCAAATGCATCGCGCGCCATGTGCGTTATGTCCACAGTGGAAGCGAAAACAGCCTCCGGGCCTTTCTGTGGTACGAAGGACATACGTTTGAGAGCAGGTGTTTTACCTTTCATATCCTGGACCGGGTCGGAGGCGGTGACGCCTTTGCCAGCGGCCTCATTTACTCCATGCTGCATCACGATTCCCCAATGGATATGATTAATTTCGCTGTCGCGAGCAGTGTCATCAAGCACACAATCCGCGGCGACGCCAATATCACTGATGATGTATCCACCATACGCAATCTCATGAACATGAATTATGATATCAAACGCTGAAAAAACGGAAATGTGACGGATCAGTGCGGCAGGTGATGCTTTTTCTCCAGAAATGCCAAAAGCCCCTGACAGCCCTCCGTCACATCCCGCCAAGTAGCCTCAAAGTCTCCGGTGTACCACGGATCGGCTACGTCACGCGCTTCGCCGCTGTTTTCTGAGATCCCATCTCCCCCGACGAATTCCATCATTTTGTAAATCTTCTTGTCCGGGTCGCCACCGGTAATCCGGAGCATGTTTTTAATGTTCCAACGGTCCATCCCAATCAGATAGTCAAATGTGTCGTAATCCTTTTTTACCATTTGTCTGGCTGTCTTTCCCTGGCACGAAATACCGACGGCCTCCAGCTTGCGCCTTGTGCCCGGATGTACCGGGTTGCCGGTCTCCTCGCTGGATGTGGCAGCAGATTCAACTGTGAACCAGGCGCCGAGGCCCTGACGCTGTACCAGATCCTGAAAATAGAGGTGCGCCATTGGGCTGCGGCAGATGTTGCCGTGGCAGACAAATAATACTTTTATCATAAACGAAAATCCTCCTAAAATGCCGTGTTCTGCCTCGATTTACCGCAGTTTGCCGACTATAAATTTTGCTCTGGGATTGTTAAATTTGTCACAGAATAAGCAAAATGCGGCAAATCGGGGCAAGTTGAGGACATGAAACGTAGTAAAATTGTAGTAAGAACGATGGTGTTTTACTACTATAGCTATCCGAAAAATACAACATCTTTATTCTCCCATTATGTCTATTATTGTTTCTAAAATTCTATCCAAATCATCATTTCTCATCAATAACAAACTATGATGAAATCTGCAACAATGTTGATATAAGTTATTCGCACTGGAAATTTCTTTTTTATCCCAGTTTTTCAATAAGTTTTTATATTTTTCTTCTATACGACTAAAAACAGCAGACTGAATAAGCGGGGGATAAATTAAGGATAAAACATTTCCGCATTTAGAATTAACTCCATCAACGACCTCTCTTGCTTCATTATCCACAGCAAATACATAGTTATAAAAGGTTTGCATCTCCACTTTGTCTGAATTTTCATAAACACTAATTCTATTAGACTTGTTCAAAACTTGCGAAATATACATTGCCCTTTCATACTCTATTTTTAGCAATTCATTATATTTTTCAAGTTGAGAAATTAAAATTGCCGCCTGAAACTCGCTCACTAAATAATTAGATGGTAAAAAGCCGTATTTGCTTTCCCTTTCTTCTACTGCTCTCATCTCACAAAGAGAATGGTAGATTTCATCGTTATTCGTAAAAATACATCCGCCCTCTCCACACGTAAATATTTTCTTTGAATTAAAACTTGTTACTGCTACATCGCCCAAACTACCAAGCATTCTCCCATTTAATTTATAACCAACCACATGCGCGCAATCCTCCACAATATATATTTTTTCGTTTCCAATAATTTTTTTAATTTCTTCAATATTTTCATAAAACCCATATAAATGTGTGGCCAAAATAACTTTTGTTTTATTAGAAATTTTTTTTGAAAGATTATCTAGTATCATTTGAAAACAAGCATCCACATCCACAATTACTGGAATAGCATTACATTCCATAATAGCTACAACCATAGAGGGCCAGGTAATTGCTGGAACAATCACTTCATCACCGTCCTTAATTCCTAAACATCGAAGTACCAGTTTAAAAGAATATGTACAATTAGGCATGATAATTGCATATTTTGTTCCAATGTAGTGAGCAATTTGCTTTTCAAATAGGCGGCAATATGATCCATCAGACCATTCTTCGTTTTCCAGAACAGAAAGTAGTAATTCTTGGTCTCTGTGATTTACAATATGCTTTCTCATTTTTACCTCTCTATTTCTTGATTAAATTTTCAAGTATTTGTAAATAGTTTCTTTTATATTTCTTTAGCAAACTTAATTCCCGCAAATCTGCTATATTTCTATCATATATTACTCCTGTAAATAACCCAATTATAAATATAACTAAATCATATCGATAGTTCTGTCTAATAAGCCAGCTAGCATCAATTAATTGTAGCGCATTTAATAATAAAATGCATAAAGATATAAACGAAGACATATATAAAAGATGTGCGACTGTATTTTGAAACTCAACTGACTTCAACATTTTTTCTTCATCTTTGATCATATTAATGCAGGAATTAATACAAGTACTACAAATAGAAAAAGACGAATAATATTTCTTATCTTTTGGATCAGTAAAGGAAAAAGATTCAACTTGCTTTTTATGCCAAGACAGTTGCGGAATCCAATTTAAACGGCTCAAAATTTTGCGAACGAAAATCCAATATGAACTTTTATATAGCGGATATACCCATAATGCCGCACCACAAAAGACTAATATCTGCCAATGGGTCTGTATATTAGTCTTAAATATTCTTACAAAGATATAAACCCCTGGAAAGAGAAATCGAATAAACTTGTTTATGTTTAACTGTTTTAATAACGTTTCTATAATGAATCCCTTCTTCCATATTCAATATTATTTGTCAAAAATTAATTATCATTATAGAGAAGAATATCATCCACTAATTCCCTAGTTGAAGCGATTATAAATTTGCACCTCACATTAGGATCAGAAGGATAAGTCAAGGTATTTCCTTCACCATCAGTAACAATTGCTCCTGCTTGCTGTGCAATGAATGCTCCAGCAGAAAAATCATACGGTTTATACCCTAACATAAGATCCAAATAAGCATCTACCTGTCCGGTTGCCACTCGAACCATATCTAAAATTCCCCCATTGGTGGAAATCCAAAATGTACGGTTTGCCAACCGAGGATCCTCTAAAATTTTACTAAAACGACTCCGCTTTCCATAACAAGTTGATACAAATGCTTGTTCCAATTTTGTGCATTTTGAAGGTGAGATTTTTTTATCATTTAGACAGCTTTGCATTTGATTAGCCCAATAGATATCACCATTATAGTAATCAGCCACTAATGCCTCTATAGGTTTCATTCCTTCTATTAAAAACGCAGTTATAGCCATACAGGCTCCTGGTAATTGACGTAGTGCCATAAACGTGCCATCAATCGGATCCATTTGAATGAGGTATTGAGGATGATTCGATTTTAATAAATAACCGCGTTCCTCACTAAAAAAGTCTATATTATCCCCTAACTTCTTCAACTGATTATATGCGATATTTTCTGCCAATATATCAGCTAATGTTGTTGGATCATTATCTGCTTTAATATTTTGAATCTTTGAGGCATCAGCACTATTCCTGATAAATTCAGGAATTTCCTTTAAACACTGGGTAGCGATATTGTAAAAGCATTCTTTAAAATTCATATCTATTCCTTCCCTTCATAAATTGTATAATTATATTATAATAACCATGCTCCAAATAAATGACCTCAAATACAGTAAATACAAATATGTATTGCGTATTGTCCAATTAATCATACGCATTTTACGTGCAAGCACTGTCTTCAGATAGTTCTTTATTTATTCTGTCGAATACAGATGTATAATAATTGTGAATTTTAGCAGCATAACTACCCATCTCAAGACGCTCTACTGAATCTAGTATTTGAAAAATCTGGATTAAATATTTTTTAATAATTCGATTACAATCCATCTTACATTCACTATTATCTTTACACTCACTTTTTAACAAATACTCAATAATTTCGCACTCCATTTTGGTGACTAATACTGGTATTAAACGTTCCTTGAATATCTCCTGTGTATACAAAGGTTCCAAAAGTGCAACATCTGAATGACGATAACCATTTTTATTAAAGATGTCAAAAACATACCTGATTGAAGGCAACATACATCGAATTTTGGAATCCTCATAAAAAACATCATCTCGATTAATATGGATAAAATCGTCTGAGTGGTAAGTCATTTTCACAGTTTCTGGATACCTATTTAAATAGGAAGAGTCTATTTGTAATCGTATTTCTTTTAAGAGCGAAGCAACCTTACCATACAAATTATGCGATTTTATTATATTCAAATTCAAATAGATATCATCAATTGTCATCTTTGGATCCCATAAAATCAATCCTAATGTATAGGATATCTGAACTAAATCCAAAAAGTCAAGTGAGTCAAAAAGATAATCCAAATTAAGATTCTTTTGATATCTAATCAACTGTTGGTTACTGAATGTCTCAATTCCTAAATAGCAATATCTTAAACCAGCAGTAGCAAATCTCTTCCAAATTTGCTGTCTAGATTGCCTTTTATCAAAACTCTCTTTACAAATAATACTATCCAATCTAGCATCTATTCCTATATACCCACAAAACGGTATCTCCTCCAATTTTTTTATAAAACTCTCTATCTGTTTCATTCGATTAAAAGATGAACCAAAAAAATTCTCATCTTTAAATTGAATATATACTGGTTGAGGTAAATATTTATTCTGTAACCCCTCAATCACTTCATGAATATCGCTTTGGACTTGTATTACACCATTTCCAACATGATACAAATTATTAAGATGGCAATAACTACAAAAATTTTCACACCCACGAGAAAAAGCCTCCAAAAATATCTGAAATCCCCCTTTTTCATATTGATCATATATATTCTGGTGGAATTTTAGTCTATTTTTCTTTTTTATTAAGCACCTTATACTATTAATATTAACATTACAATTATTTATATCAACTATGTCATCATAAAAAATTAAATTTTCTGGTTTTTTTAGATTGGAATTTAACACGTATTTTAATGCATTTATTATCTGATATTCATCTTGCATTGGAAACGCATAACATTTACTTCCCGTTTGTTTATAAGTAGAAATTAAAAAACGTACCGGATTACTAAAATCAACTGCATTTCCGACAAATATTATTGTTCCTTTGGACAAATTTCTGCAAAAACATCTAATCCAATCATTAAATCCAAATTCCGTATCAATTATATAAATGTCTGAATTCGAAAAAGAGTCAACTTCAGCAAAGCTCGTAATTCTAACATCAAAAATTTTCCATTGCATATTTAGTACATTATCAATAATATTTCCAATTTTTTGCAAAAGAAGCGGATTAATATAGAAGCTTCCCTTATCGTACGGATAAATAAGAACAATCAAAGTGAAAATCCCCCATCTCTATATTCATTAGCAACTGATAATAATTATATCATTTTTCGGTATTAAGTCACTGCAAAACTTACTAATTGATTCTATTACAATTAATCAATATCCATAGAAAAATGTTTGTCTCTCACGGCACACCCCATTTAAAATCGATTTGACAATAAGCTTATCCCCAATGCGCTGTACCGATATACCACGTTTTACACCTATCATTAACAACCAGTATCAACACCTACTTTGTAAACTCATCTCACTACAATCCTCCATACAAAAACTGAAAATACCCGCGTAGCAAACAAACATTATTTTTTATAT
This sequence comes from bacterium 1XD42-76, assembly GCA_009917545.1. GTDB lineage: Bacteria > Bacillota > Clostridia > Lachnospirales > Lachnospiraceae > QZDW01. The sequence goes on along the minus strand of QZDW01000018.1, from coordinate 7,539 downwards.
TCATAATCATTTTCCCTTAAATGCCACGTTTTGCCGCAATTTGCCCCCAACGACACCATGCCATAGCATAGGTTGTAATTGAATCGTAGTAAAAACGGTGTAAACACCATTTCCGCTGCCGCGATTTGCACCGTTTTGACACGATTTGCGTTGGCTATGAATATTTGCCGAGCGATTTGCCGTGGCAGATAAATAGGATTTTTATCATAATATAAATTCCTCCTAAAATGCGATGATTTGCCGTGTTTTGGCACGTTTTGTGAGGTTTATTTTTTTAATAATATTGTTAAAAAAATCACAGAATGAGCAAAACGGGGCAAAAAGTGGCAAGTTGAAGCCGTCAATCGTAGTAAAAACGTAGTAAGAATCGGAAGTTTTTACTACTGCGGAATCCCATTAACAAACATTTCATATTCTTCATCACTCATAATTTTTTCTCTATAAATTGTTTCATTGGGTATGTTCCAGTTAAGTGTACAGTTTCGATTTAAGCTATCCAAATACAAGGCAGTCATAATCAACACATATTTTTCTGAATCATTCTCTGTTTCATTAAAATTCACAAATTCTGCTATCCATTTTTTAAATGCTTCCATCCTATTTTCGGGTATCAAGGGAAATGGGTAACAGGTGTCGAGATGTTCCTTTATACCATCTCTTATATCATAGTTGCTGCTTCCTAAATTATCAGGTCTATGCACTTCAATAAACAATTCTGTATAATTGTAACTGTAGTCATGTTGTATTCCGGTAGTCTCTCCTTTACCTTCATCCATATTTTGCAGACGTTTATGTAAATATGAAAGTGCCAGCTTTATAGCATTTTTATAAAACTCGACCTTTGTCTTATTGTCATTATCTGTAATCTCTGTATTGAAAATCTTTATAAAATCACTGAAGCAACTTTCTTGATTATAATATCCCCTCTCACTGTATTCCTTTGAGAGTGCCGCAATATACTCTGAATACACTTTATATTCTATCGGCTGTTTAATGATTTGTTTCTTATATTTTTCAATTCCGACAACCTCATACGCTTTAACTCCCTCAATAATTTTGTCAAGGAAAGCAATACAAACCTTCAAAAATTCTTCAAACTGCGAAACTTTAAGCCGAATAAGTCTAAATTCTGTATCAGAATACATAGGGTCATATATAATCGCTGATAAGTCATATCCATCTTGCGATGTTCTATCCCAACGAACTGTCCTGCTGCAGTGAAAATTTCTGTAATCATTATAGTCTGGGTGAAATGCCGTTTCCAACGGATGAACCATACATAATGAACGAATGTATTCCACATAATCCCAATCGCTGCCATTTTGATGAAAGATATTCTGCTGTGCCTTTAGAACACTCAACTCCTGTTTAACACCAAATATTTTTGCTAATGATTCTATACAATCAATTACAATACACTCGTATACAAGAAATTCATAAAAATCAAATGCTTGCTTAATTTCATGATTATAGCCAAGTTCCATAGTGTTTAGATATTCCAGAATATCTTTCATTCTGTGCAACGCACAGTCAATACGTGCTCTTGATTTAAATGGAACCCTTTCTGTCCTCTTATTTTTGCCAGGCATCGGTATAGGTTTCACATTCACTTCGGATTCTTTATCAAAACATAAAAAACCTCTGTTCCACAAAACACTTTCTAATTCATCAATTTTAGTAATATCAAATGAAAATGTATATGATTTCATTTATTAAACCCCTTCCATTTATTCATCGGCATAAACATTTGCAAAATACTCCGATTATTATAATATCACAGATCCCTCCATATTTCCACAGACAAAAATAACGCCCCGCCGAAGCAGAGCGCCTTACCATCTCCTTATCAAATTGCCCGGAACATTTTCTGTGACACAGGCTTTTTACCCTTCGCCTTTTCCAGTTCCTTCCTCGCCACCTCCAAATCCTCCATCCGTTTTAGTTCATCTGCGGCATCCTCCAGTCCGAGGTGCGTGTATGTATTCAGCGTCACCCCGATGTCGCTATGCCCCATCAGGTATTGGAGCGTCTTTGGGTTCATGCCTGATTTCGCCATGTTGCTGCAATAAGTGTGGCGGCATACATGGGGCGTGATGTTCGGCATCTGCACCCGGTAAATATCATTGTACCGCTTGACCATATGGTTGAAACGGTGTTCCCAATGCATCGCCACCAAGGGATTGCAGTCCTTATCTACAAAAAGGAATCCGCTATACCCGTCAATCACCTTTTCTAACCTTGGCGGCTCCCTGTCCTCAATGATGCCCCGGAAGCATTCGGCAACATCCTCCGTCATAGGCAGTTTCCTCGTTCCCGCATTTGTCTTTGTGGATTCAGTCACCAGCTTCATATTTGCAGTCCGCTGAAGCTGATGGTCAATGTTAAGGATTTTGTTTTCCAGGTCAACATCCCGCAAAGTCAGCCCGCAGAACTCCGAAATCCGCAGCCCCGTATGGAAGAGGATATAAACCACCTCATATGTATTTTGTAGTAATATATGGTATATTAAGGTCTTTAAACCCCTTTTCAATCTGCTTATCATTAAACTTTTTCAGGCTCAATTTATCAATAACAAAAATCAAATCCGACTTGGAACGGGTAAGTCCTACGTAAAGGCGCATCATTTCTTTATTTGTTTCGGTCTTCTTTTTAAATAGATACTCTAACATAGCATTATCCAAAATAAACATGCACAACTCATTTTCAAGCCCTTTAATTTTATCAATACTTTTTACTTCGATTTTTTTCTCACTATTATCAACTTCCAAATCATTAATTAATCTCGCATATTCAGTTTTTTCCAAGGTCATATCAAAGTTTTTTGTGAAAGACTGGATAGCCCCTTTTGCTCCTTTTTTTAAAGTCATTTTAATAAAATATTTTTCTATAGCCCTCAGGAACGCATCATAATCATATCTTGAATCAATTTTTTCTAATAGCTTTTCACGAACACTTTCTTCTAAAGAAAACCCATTTTTAAAATCTTTTGTCGTAAATGTATTACTTTCCTGTCTAATATAAATCAACGCGTTACAAGAATAATATCGCTCATAGAGTTTTGAAAAATTTTCATCTGTCGAATATATATAATAAAGATTACCTTTCACATTGCTTATTGTGGTTTGTTGTTCATTTACTGGACAAAATAAATTAGATATTCTTAAGTGTCGTTCCGGTATCCTTCTGGTAACAGTATTTGCTGGAAGCATATGAAATTTCAAATCATTTACACTTGCTTGTTCTATAAACATTCTAAAATCTTTGGGATATTTTATAGCTTGTTTAGGGTCTCCCACAATATATGAATAAATGCTTTCAGCTAATCTTCCAAATAGACATAAAGCATCAGAATTCAAATCCTGTGCCTCGTCTAAAAAAATCGCATCAATTGAGGCGCACAAATATTCAATAATCATTTCTTTTTTTCGTTTCTTTGCTTTTGTTTCTCCTTTTCCACACACAATCATTTGTTTGGCTTTATTGAAAACTTGTTCATTATGAATAACGCCCATTTCATTCATGCGACTTAACTGATAATTTTTCAATTTAATCTCATCAGATAATTTCATTGATGTAGCCTTTGAAAATGCCGCACCAAAATAATATTTACTAAATGGAAATACAATTTCATTTAGCAAAAAACTATGTACTGTTTCAATACAGATATCATCAGGAACCTGTCCATTGTTTAATTCTATTACTCTACTCTCAATATTCTTTTTAGCATAATTAGTAAAAGAAATGGCATATATTATCTTGTCATTTTCCTTTTTATTGTACCGTATTAATATTTTTTCTGCTAAAGAATAAGTTTTTCCTGCACCAGCACCCGCAATTTGTATCTGACTTAATAACTTTTCACACACTCAATTATCTCCTTTATATGCTTGGGCAACTCTATATTTATTTTATTTTCAGATATAGCTTCACAAAGGCGTCTCATATTATCGCCTTACTATTTTTAAGAAATTCTGCAACATCCTCTTCCGTTTCAAAATAGGTTTTTATGTTTTGTTCATTTTTTCCTGTTGCCGCCAAATCGTCTTCCAAAGTATATCCTTCTGTTGTTCTAACAAAAATATTATTATTCTTGTCATCATATACTTGATGTTCTTTTTTAGCATTTGGCTGATTATCAAAATCCCTTACGACACCTATACAACTTGTCAAATCATCTTTATGTATTTGCAACCAAATATCTAAAAAAATTTTATATCCTTTTTGCCCAATTGCAATAACTTCTATTTCATTTAAAATCCCTATATCTTTATCTAGCATAGTATTGATAAACATCTCTTCTGTAGATCCTTCAACTAAGATCAAACGTGTTGCAAACAAAATTTTTAATATGTCAAAATTAGGACGCTTAGCCAGATAATTAACTAATTCCGCATTCACATTATTCAAAGATATTGCTTTATTATTTTTCAGTATAATTACATTGTTCAATTTAAGTTTATTAATCACCTTTGGATTATGAGAAGTAATTAATAGTTGCATAAAATCATTTTGTACTTCTGCGCTTTTATTTATAAAATCTAATACTAAATTAAAATTATTAACACATAAATGTGCTTCTGGTTCTTCAATACACAATAAATTAAATATCTTATCATTATTTTGGAAATAACTAAACAACAGAACCAGATACATAAAATTTCTTGTCCCTAATCCCTTTTGATAAAGAAATTCTTCTCCATATCCAATATTTATATTGGTAAATATATTCTTTAAATTTGGGAAATTGGGTATTAACCTCATTTCATCTATAAAATCTTTTAAGTTTTCAAACTTCTTATTCTCCTGCATTTTTTCAAATATTTTTTTAAATGAATTAATTTCTTGTATTTCATCAAAAAATTTATTATATGAATCTTCTATCTGTGCCCTATCTTCCTTAGTAATACTTCTTTCAATCAAAGAACTTACCAATTTGTATGAATTTTGTCTGTCGTTTTCTGAAAATGTATCTCTCTCTGCATTTATAATGCTTATATTAAAATTTTTAAGTTTATCCTTGTTTACCCCTTTAGCATTATTCACTGAATAAATTCTATACTCATACTTTTCAACCGGAATCATAAAGTTATCCACTCTGTCTTGAAGGAAAAGACATTCTTCTATAAACTCCCTTAACTTGATAGGCGCAAAAGAATACTCTACTTCAAAACACACTTCTTCATCATCAGTTAGATTAATCCAGTCCCTCAACAACTGTTTTTGATATTCAGTCTTTGCATCCGTAAAAGTAACTCTCACCTTAACAACAGGAATCTTTTCAAATACTGTTTTCATGTATGCATTATCATTTAACTTTTCAGTAATTTTGGCAGAGTTATTCCACAAATACTCTTGAAATTCCTCAACAGAATCTTTATTTATATCTGTAATGGATAAGGAACGCGAAAAATATGCAAGACCATTATTATTTAGCACTAACCGTACCGCATCTAAAAGATTAGACTTTCCAGCATCATTTTCACCAACAATAATTGTAAGTTTTTTTAAAGGTATATCAGTATTCTGAAAATTACGAAAATTCTCAATATGAATGTTCTTTATATACATATGGTTTCTCCTTCGTCCACCTATAATATAACCAGTCTATCACATTTAACTAATTTTATCTACGTCAAAACGCCCTATCTGACACTTCAATGCCAAAAAATTTGAAATCGCCTACAAATCCGCTAATTTATCCAAAAATATGGGGCTCCGCCTTACGATATCCATCTACTGAACATCAACAAAGCAAAACCCCATTACAAAATTTTACACTTAATGCTTATTTCCGCCCATTCATCTGGAACACATCATGCCCTTTAATACTCTTCACCGCCTGCCCCAGACTCCTGGCCCTCCCATGCTGATGATACGGCTGGGAAGCCCTGTGCTTATGGAAAATAATACACTCCCCCTCCCCCGGATACTCCGGGTTATGGATATACCAGATATGCCCCGTATTCTTCGACTGGATCGTCACATCATATTCCTCCGCCAGAATAATGTTAAAATAAGACCTATCCAGCCTCCCGATCTCTTCCGCCCGGAACATCAGCCACACCCCCTTTCCCGAACCACGCCGCCAGCGCGTCCTCCACGATACCCGCCACCTCCCCAGGCTTCACCCCACCAAAATACCTCTCATACACCTCCGCCGACAGCTTTACGCTCCTTCCGGCGGCCGCCTTCTTCCCCTTTCCACCATCCAGTGCCCCCAGCACAGCCTCTTCCGTCACACTCCCGACCATGCCCCTGACGCACTTCGCCGTCTTCGCATCCAGCCTGATCTTCCCCTTCTCTGCCAGCCCGGACACCACTTTCTGCTCCTTCCCCGACAGATAAGACAGATCCACCGCCGCCACCAGAGGCAGCGTCCCCTCGTCCAGCCGCTCCTTCAAAGGTTCCTCCAACTGCTGTACCCGCATATACCTGGCAATATTCCTCCCGGTCATCCCATACTCTTCCCCGATGGCATCCCGGCTCTTCAACTTGTGGACATCATGTCCACAAGTCCCCGCCGTGTCCTGCCCATTCAGCCTGGCAATCTCTTCCAGAATGTCATTCCGCCTCCCCTGACTGCTGACCTTCTCATACCGCTCCGCCAGCACAGCCGCCTTCTCGGACGGCAGAAGCTCCGCAAAGCCCCTCTGTATCACATTGGTCTCAATCACATACACATAAGCGTCCTCTTCCGTCAGGTCCGTCTTCACGATAGCCGGAATCTCCGCCAGCCCGGCCAGCTTCCCCGCCATCTGCCGGTTATGCCCGGCCAGCATCTCATACCCGTCCCCCTCCTGCCACACGATCACCGGATTCAGAACGCCATGCTCCCTAATGCTCTCCACCATGTCCTCCAGACGCTCCCCCTCATACAGCCGGAAAGGATGCTTCCGGAACGGGCGGATACTGTCAATGGGCAGCATCCTGATCCCGTTCTCCGGAGCGGAAACCTCTTCCGCCCCCGCCAGAAGGTCCACAGCGTCATTAAAAATCTTCCTCTTCGTCCCATTAGCCTTCATACGAAACCAACTCCTTTGCAAACTTTCTATAAGCCATCCCCGCGCTCGCCTTCGGGCTGTACTCCGCCACCGGCAGGCTGTAATAAATGCTCTCCCCCACCTTCACCGTACTGGGAATCCTCGTCTCAAACACCCGTATCTGCTCCTGGAAGCTCTCCGTCACTTCCTCCGTCAGAACCCTGCACAGCTTCGTCCTGGGCTCGCACATGGTCATCAGGATACCCGCAATCCCCAGCCCCGGATTGATCCGCTTCCTGATCTTCACCACCGTCCGCAGAAAATCCTGCATCCCCATCATAGCCAGAAGCTGGGGGTTCACCGTGATAATCACTTCATCCGAAGCAGCCAGGGCATTGATTGTCAAAGTCCCAAGGGACGGACAGGTATCAATCAAAATATAATCATACTTCTCCCGCAGCGGCTCCAGAATCCCGGGCAACATCTTTTCCGCCCCCATCTCCAGCCGCAGCTTCGCATCCACCACCGACAGATAAATAGACGATGGGATGAAGTCCAC
>QZDW01000017.1 GCA_009917545.1 bacterium 1XD42-76 | reverse complement strand
TAGTAATCACCTCTTGACTCTATCATAAACCTTATGTCAAGTGGGTGCAGTATTATCTTGGATTGCTATAAGCTGATTTAAAAACACGTTTGCTAACGGCACGATATCATCAATCCGCTCTCTTAAAGGCGGGATATTCACCGGGAAAATCATCAGGCGGTAATACAAATCCTGGCGGAACAGTTTCTGGGCCACCATCTCCTCGAGATTACGGTTCGTAGCCGCCAGTACTCTGACGTCCACCTTCACCGGTGTCCGCCCGCCGATGCGTTCAAATTCCTGTTCCTGCAGAACTCTTAACAGCTTAACCTGCATATCTAACGGCAGCTCGCCCACCTCATCCAGAAAAATAGTCCCCTTATTTGCCAGCTCAAAAAGTCCCATCTTACCGTTTTTGTCCGCTCCGGTGAAAGCGCCTTTCTCATAACCGAAGAGCTCGCTCTCCACAAGATTGGCCGGGATCGCGCCGCAGTTTACCTTGATATATGGCTTGTCACCCCGATGGCTGTTGCGGAAAATGTATTTGGCAAAGACCTCTTTGCCTACTCCTGTCTCTCCCAGAAGAATCACCGTCGTATCGAGCGGGGCCACCTTGCCCAGCATGGAGATAATCTGTGTCGTACTGGTATCTTCCGCCACAAGATTGCAGCTCTCCATTGCACTGATCTTCATATGGTTTAACTCCTGGCGCAGTCTCGTCTCTGCCTGCCGCCAGTGCGACGCCTCCTCCTTGAGGCGGTAAAGCTCCGTGATATCGCGCACATTGGTAATCACCATCACAATCTCATTCTTACTGTTGTAGATCGGGGAACTGGTAATCAGGGCGCGCTTTCCCGTCTTGAATTCCTGCTGAATCGTGATCGGCCGTTTCTCCTCCAAAGCCATCAGGGAACCGGAGGCGGAGATCGTCTGATTCTGCACAAGCTCACGCATATTATGCCCCAGCACCTCGGATTTTTTAAGACCGGAGATCGTCGTATAGGAACGGTTGACCTTGATCGTGTTGGCCTGCCCGTCTGTGATATAGATCCCGTCAAAAGAATGCTCAATGATAGCGTCCAGATATTCGCTGCTTAATGTTACTTCATTTCCCTTTTTGCTTACCATAAGCACCTCCGCGCCAGAACTGTTTTCTCCAGGTAATAAACAATCTGTTTATTGTTTACTATAGCACATTGTCATAAATATAGCAATGTTCAAAGAGCCGCATCCTCAAGGCTTTGACACATTTTAACGTGTTCTTAGCAATCACAGGAGCCGTAAAGCAGAAAGGGCTTCCGGAGAACAAATTGTAAGCGCAGAAGGCCGCTGCAAATGCTCTGACATATCCAATATATGGCTTTTGAAACTCATAGGCATAATCCATATATGGTACATCAGCTGTATTTTGCAGCAGCCCCGTTTATTTCCTGCCGGATTTTGATTTTTGATTTTTCCTAACGGTCTCCCGCACGATATTTCTCCATCAGGCGATTAATCCGTCTGGCCGGATTCAGAAGGTCGCTCAGAGAGGAATCATGGTTCAGATTGTCTATAATCAAAGCGATATATTTACTCATATCGACATTGATATAATACGGCCTGGCTAAGAGTTCGTCTGTCTGGTATACCAGATTCGTCGTCAGCACGCGGTCAATAATGCCGTTCTCATAGCACTCATCGAATTTCGACAGTCCGCCTGTGAACAGGCCAAAGGTTGTACACACAAAGACTTTTCTGGCCTTTCTGCGTTTGAGCTCCCTGGCAGTCTCCAGCATGCTCTCGCCGGAGGAAATCATATCGTCCACAATGATGACATCCTTTCCCTCCACACTGCTGCCCAAGAATTCATGCGCCACGATCGGATTGCGTCCGTTTACGATTCTCGTATAATCACGCCGTTTATAAAACATTCCCAGATCAAGCCCCAGGACGTTTGCAAAGAACATGGCACGACCCATGCCTCCCTCGTCCGGGCTGATTACCATCATGTGATTACTGTCGATTTGGAGATCCTTTTCATTCTTCAACAGATATTTGATAAACTGATAGGTTGGCTGTACGGTCTCAAATCCCTTAAGCGGGATTGCGTTCTGTACCCGTGGGTCATGCGCGTCAAAGGTGATGATATTTTCCACGCCCATATTCACTAACTCGCGCAGTGCCAGAGCACAGTCCAGAGATTCGCGCCCTGTCCTCTTATGCTGACGGCTCTCATAGAGAAACGGCATGATAATATTGATCCGCCTCGCCTTGCCGCCTACGGCTGCAATCACCCGCTTCAAATCCTGAAAATGGTCGTCCGGCGACATATGGTTTACCATCCCGCACAGGGAATACGTCAGGCTGTAATTACATACGTCAACCATAATATAGAGATCGTCGCCGCGAACCGATTCTGTCAGCTCACCCTTTGCCTCGCCTGTACCAAACCGCGGGGTCCTGGCCCCGATAATATAGGAATCCCGCTGATATCCGGCAAAGGCGATCGTCGTCTTATGTTCGCTTTCCCGTTCTGTTCTCCATTCGACCAGCCAGTCGTCTACCTTTTTCCCCAGCGCCTCGCAGCTCTTTAAGGGGATCAATCCCAGCGGCCCGACCGGGATCGTCTCAATCTGCTTCTCCTCGTACAGCATAATTTTCCTCCTCCTGACGCATCTGATGCATCATCCGGGCAGATTTGAAAGCACTGCTTCCAAACTTTCCTCCGTATCGCAGTAACATTTCTGTGCCTTCTGTTGCCAAGGTGTATTTCAATACCTTTATAACACCAAACCACCCTCTAAGTCAATCAAATTTTATGGCCTGTAGCCCCTTTGGAGCAGACGCAGATCCTCACCGACAAGCGGCAGGATCCGGTACTGGCTCATAATCCTTGAAGTCACACGTTCCGTAAATTCGTCCTGCAGGCGGCTAAGTGCCAAATTGGTGGAAATAATTGTTCCCTTTCTGCGGTTTAGCCGCTCGTTGATACAGTAAAAAAGCTGTGAGGCCGTAAATGTATTCACGAGCTCTGTCCCCAGATCGTCAATAATCAGAAGATCGCATTCCAGAAGATACGCTGCCTTATCCCGTGTCTCCTCCTCATCCCGATACCCGAAACGGCTGTCCGAAAGAATGTCGAACATGGCGGTTGCGGTCAGATAGACCACAGAAAAGCACTGCATAATCAATTCCCTGGCAATGCAGTTACTTAAGAATGTTTTCCCGCAGCCCGTGTTCCCGGTAAACAAAATGCTGCCCCGTTCCTCTCTGAAGTGCTCGGTAAAGGCTCTGCATTCCTCTACAACCGACGCCATATGCTCATAGACTGTCATCCCCGTCTTGGCGTCGATTTTTTCGTGGTCATAGTATTCCATCGACAGGCGGTCAAAATTCTCTTTTTCCAAAATCGCCCGGATATTGGACTGATCGTAGAGGATCTCAATCTCCATCTGCTTAAAGCAGCTGCATTTCCTGCCGTCCGTATAGCCGGTATCCTTGCACTTCGGACAGTGGTACTGCATTTCCAGATCCTCCTCCGTATAGCCGCCCCGCTTCAGATACAGGCCTCTCTGCTCGCGGAGCAGCGCCGCATCCTTTTTCAGGCGGCCGGCCTCTTTGGGATCGCCTTCCAGCATCCTGCGCCCTGCCTGGGCCATGACAGCTGTAATCTCATCTGTCAGGGCCTCCACCTGGGGAATCCGTTCATACACTTCACGAAGCCGTTCCTCCTGCCTCTGCCGGTTCAATACCTGCCTGCGGCTGTAGACGCGCATAACGGCATTATACTGCGAATTACTGAGAGCCATCCTTTACTCCTCCTTTCGCCTGCCGTCTGCGCATGCCCTCCCAGACATATTTTTCATAATCGTAGGAACGCTCGTCGAAATTCTTGAAACGGTTGGAGGCGGGCTTTTTGGGGAGCTGCGGCGCTGCGGCCTGTCCCCGGTTCTTCTGGCGCTTCTTATCCAGCTCTGCAACGTCTCTTAAGGCCCGCACGCCGCTTTCCTTCCAGCCTGTCAGTATTTTGTCTGCATAGGGGAAACTGGCCGCTCCTGTGGCCTTTATCGTGCGGCTGCAGGCCTCCACGACCAGGCTCTCATCAAAGCCATATTCGCGGAACCATTTCCTCATATACTCCTGCTCTGCCGTCCCGGGACTCCGATTTGTGATGCCGAATGCTTTCATGACCGATGAGGTGTCCTTTGAAAAGCGCATGGTATGATTTTTGGCGTCCTCACGCGTGCGGATCCCCATCTGATACCAGTTTAATGCTACCTTCTCAATATAGCGGATACTCGTATGTCCGCCTCCGGCACAGTATTCCGCCAGATATTCCAGAAGTTCGCCTGTCATGTGCAGTCCGTCATAGAAAAAGGCAAATTTCTCACATTCCACCTGGGTAAATGTCTTGCCGAGATACTGCTGTACCGCATACAGAAGCGCCGAAAACTCTTCATCGCCGGATAACCGTTCCAGACGTTCGCAGCCATCCCCTGCATGCTCCGGCGGTACCGGTATTGTGCCGGCGGTTCCTCTTGGGGGGAATAACTCCGGCGGCGTCAGGGGCATTCCAAGCATGGCAGCGGCGTTTCCCTGCGGCCGTACTGCACCTGCCGGCATTTCCCCGGAATTTCTGTCCTGCAGGGCTTCAGGGGCCTCGTGAGCAGATGTGGCGGCTGTCATTGCTGCCGCTTCCGCCGGACCGGTCTGTGTCCCGGCTCTGACTATATCTGTATTCTCCTGCGGGGGTTCGGGGCTCCTGTCTGCGGCAGGCTGCTGTTCACTCCCGGGTACACGCACCAGTACCCCCTGGCCCTGATTGTCCGGCATGGCGGTTCCCTGACGCTGTTCACTCTCAGACCCGCGCACCAGTACCCCGGCTTTTTCCCAATAGCCGAGGGCCCGCTTTACGTCTGCCTCCGTATGATTCAGGGCGTCTGCGATCTCGGCGATCTCCACCGGTCTCTCCTCATGGCGCAGCAGATAGAGATACACCTTGACATACTCTCCGTTGGCCGTCGGCATATATTCATCAATAAATTCATTTGTAATTACTGTTACCCGTGCTTTCAGATTACTTCTCTGCCTCAATTCCATAAATCCTCACCCGTTTCCTTCCGTTTTCATCATAACACAGCTTCCCAAAAAAGGAAATAGGCGGAATTATCCACACCCCATGTTGTGGATACTGTGGATAACGTGGATAAATTTGCTGTAAAAAAACCGCAGCCTTCCACGAAACCTGTCGAATCCCCTGAATTCATTTACTTTTCCGGTCCTCCATTTTTTTAGTTATCCAGACAAAAAAATCCACATAATTTTCATACACGTATTGTTGAAAACTATGTGGATAATGTGGATAACTTATTGTCCCAGCAGCTTTTCCCCTATTTTTACAACATCTCCGGCCCCCATAGTTATCAACAAATCACCTTTGACACATTTTTCCAAAATAAATGTTTCTATCTCATCGAAGGTCGGAAAATAGTGGACATCCGTCCCGCAGGCCGCGATTTTTTCTGCCAGAAGCTTAGAACTCACGCCCAAAGTATCTGTCTCTCTGGCTGCATAGATGTCTGCCAGAACCACATGGTCGGCCGCAGACAGCGCCTTCACAAAGTCCTCCAGAAGCTGCTTTGTCCTGGTATACGTATGCGGCTGGAATACGCACCAGATCTCGCGGTGCGAATAATTCTGCGCTGTGGAAAGTGTGGCTGCGATCTCCTGTGGGTGGTGGGCATAATCGTCAATAACAGTCACGCCCCCGACCTCGCCTTTTTTCTCAAAACGGCGGTGCGTCCCCGTATACCGTAAAAGGCCGTTCTTAATCTCCTGATTTCCGACTCCCAGCTCGTGTGCCGCTGCGACCGCTGCCAGAGAGTTATATACATTATGGACTCCCGGTACGCATAATGTTATTGTATCCGCCTTAACACCATCCACCAGAAGCTCATAAGTCGCGCAGGCATCCTGCCCGAAAACGATGTTTTGGGCGCTGTAACGGCTCATTTCAGGCCGGCTGCCAACTGTGACGACACGGCAGGTAAGCCCCTCACAGAGTGCTTCGAATTCCCGGATATCGCTGTTGATAATCAGGATGCCGTCCTCCGGAAGGAGTCCTGCAAAACGCCGGAAAGATCTCCGGATCTCGTCGATATCCTTAAAAAAGTCCAGATGGTCTGCCTCCACATTTAAGATAACTGCCATCGTGGGGAAAAAGGAAAGAAAGCTGTTCGTATACTCGCAGGCTTCTGTTACGAACAGCTCCTGTCCGCCTACGCGGATATTGCCGCCGATGGAATCCAGCATACCGCCGACGGATATCGTCGGGTTCTGCCCGGCATCTACAAGGATCTCCGTCAGCATGGAGGTTGTTGTCGTTTTCCCGTGCGTTCCTGCCACGGCGACGGCTTTCGCGTAATTTTTCATGATTTGGCCCAGAAGCTCCGCACGTGTCAGCACAGGCAGCCCCTGCCTTACAGCTTCCATATATTCCGGATTATCCGCATGAACGGCTGCCGTATGGACCACTGCATCAATGCCTTCCATCACATTTTCCGCCCGCTGCCCGTAAAACACCTCAGCGCCATTCTCTATGAGGCGCTCCGTGAGATCCGATTCACGGGCGTCTGAGCCGGATATCCGGAATCCCCGCTCCAGCAGAATTTCCGCCAGACCACTCATGCTGATTCCGCCAATCCCGATAAAGTGAATGTGCTGCGGCTTATTAAAATCTATGTGATACATTCTTTTACTCCTTACTTTGAAAGTCTCGCCGCCGTTAGGCGGCATATATTCAGGGATGCCAAATGCGCATGGACTGCTTTCATTCTTGGTAACGCGCTCAACTGGGGGCGCATAGAGGTTTACCTTAAAAGCTCTTCGCCGGCAGGCGGCATATATTCAGGGATGCCAAATGCGCATGGGACTCCTTCATTCTTGGTAATGTACTCACCTGCGGGCGCATAGAGATTCAGACTGCTATTTTATTATATGTAGAAAACAGCCGCCTGCCTCCCCGGTTCTCCGTGTCTATCGTGCAGAAAATCTGCACCGGCAGCCCTTTCCCATGTTCTTAAGCATAGCATAAAAAAAGCAGAAAATCTATAGATTCTCTGCTTTTTGCCTCTATACTCTTTCTAGCATTTCAGGTCTCCCGTTTTTCCGCCGAAAATCACAACCCTGTATTTGTCAAGCGCTGTCAAAAGAAGCTGTCCAAGAATACCGACCGCCAGGATTTCCCCGATTCCGACTGTAATCATCATAAACCAGATCATATCCTCTGCACCGTATGCATATCTCAAAACCCACGGAATCATAATAGTATTTGAGAGGATCGGTGGAAGCGATACAAGATACCGGTTCCCCCTGAGCGCATAACTTCCGGCTGCTCCGATCAGAGTCGCCAGACTCCCAAAAATCACATCCAGGGCTGCCGCGGTCCCCAGAAGATTCGCGGTCAGGCATCCGATAAAAAGGCCTGGAACTGCTGCCGGTGTGAAATACGGCAGGATACAGAGGGCCTCTGAGATCCGGAACTGGATCGGGCCGTAGCTGATCGGCTGAAACATCAATGTCAGCGTCACATAAATGGCAGCGACTGCCGCTCCGTGCACTAGATACTTCGAAGGATGTCCCGCCATTTGGGGCATCAGACGGTACATGGAGCTTTTTTGCCTGTTGTTTTTCATATTCAGTTGTCTCCTTTAGTTTTGTTTTAGGTGAGGAAGGTCTCGAACTCACCGCGTTGATAGTCCGAAGATGCTTGATCTATAAGCATTTCAGACCTTGTTACTATAGCACAGCTATTCGATAAATGCAAGAGAAGTACCAAAAAAGTACCAAATGGGAAAGGTGATTCATTGCTTTTGCTCTGGGATTGTATTGCAAAAGAGTGTAGAATGGATCAAGCCTCTTTATGACTGTTGCTATGAGGGTCCTTTTTGGTGAATGGTATTCAATATAGAGAGATTCTAAAATTTGTTATTTTACAGAGGGACTGTTGAAACGGTGGAAAGGGCTTTCACATTTCAACAAAGTTGTGGCGGAGCTTGTTCTTTATTTCTTCACGGGTGCTTTCACCCTCTGTAAATTGCTCCATCTTTCCATCCTCCTACGGCACTTAGCTAAAGAAATCAAACTCATCCACCGCAAAAGCGATGTCAATCTGGAATGGCTCACGCTGCGGCAACTGCAATCCCTGTTCGTCTGCAATGACCAGATAATAAGTAGCCGTATTGCTGTATTTCAGAGATTTCAGATTAAACTGGCAGCGGAAAGTACGCTCTGCACCATTATCGCTTGTCTTATCTGCAATCATCTTCTGAACATCGCTAATCTGCTTGCCATTTTCATCCGTAAAGTAAACCTGATAGGTAGCTGCTTCACGGTTGGCGCCAACAGCATCCTTCTGATAGAAATTCAGAGAAAAAATCATATTACTGATTTTACGGTTTGCTGACAACAGATTAACCGTTACCGGTTTCGTATCATATTTCTGCTTATTACGTTTATATTCCATAGAATCGTTGCGGAGATAGTGATACTCGATGACCGGAACAACCATTTCCTGCAAGCTGATACCGCCATGCACAAAGTTCATGCCGCCGCCATTCATCTTAATACGAATGCTTTCTCTTGGTGCAAAACCGCCAAAGTCAGACTTCCCGTCCAGAAATTTCACAGGCAATAAGTAGTTTGGCTGTACGCCTTTTTGCATGATTGCATATCGTCTGCCATACTCCACACAGCGTTTCACACTTTCTTTTTTAAGATCATTTATGTTTTCCCTGTCCACATCGTAAAACTCATTTTTTCCTACTTTATCATCCTCAGTCAACGGGCTGTATGTATAAAGGAATCCATGATCAGCTGTAATCAAAATATTCGTACCGCCAAATTCATTTACAATAATACGCACGAGGTTTTTCAGCTCTGAAATAGCTTTATCACAGGCGGCAAAAACAGCAGTATCAGAAGTGTGGCTTGCTTCATCAATGGTATCATGATAGATGTAAACTACATCCATTCCTTTCACCAATGCACTCCGTTCTGCCCGCTTCATGGCGATCATGTCATTATATTTCAATGCTACACTCGCCGGATCTTCTGATTTCAGAACCTCATCACGATAGCCGCTTGCCGTAGACTGCCCATCTGCCAGCACAGTCAAAATATCGTTCCGAAGTTCTACCGTCAGTTCCTTATGTGGAAGCAGTGCTGCCATACCAAACTTTGTGATAGAAGGGAAGATACTCTGCATACTGCCAAGAGAAACCTTACTCTGTGTTTCTCTGCGAAGCTGATCTGCCATCGTTGCCGCCACTTCATAACGCATAGCATCCGAAATAATCACAAATACCTTGGTATCTGAAGTTTTGATGCGAGAACAATAAAATTCTTCCTGTTGCGGTACTTCCAGAACCTTGCCATAGGTTGCCAGTTCGTCTGCACACACATCCGACCAGTTGTTGCCCAGTTCACCTAAGAACCAGTGCGTATAAAGCCCTTCCACTTTATCAACAACGTGCTTGAACAGATCATCCAGCAGAATATTGGAAGTCTCCAGGCTCTTTTGGAAACTCAGGTGGAATAAACGGTAGTAAGTGTCCATCTGATAATAGCTTTCGGTGTATTCCTTCCAGATACCCTTTGCTTCTGCGGTATGGAATCCGGCAGAGTGTTCCTTGAAGAAGCTCTGCATATTTGCAACCTGCAAAATACCGTCATAAAAATTTTTAAATGGCTCATACCATGCACAGGTTCTACGTTTCTCCACCGCCCCCGTAATGGTATCCACATCAATGACATGGTCGCTGATTTCGCTCATCAGCTTTGTTAGAATCACTTCATTGATGCACGGGAAACACTCTGTACCAACCAGATCGTCAACTGTTAGTTTTTCAAACCTCTGATGCAGACGTGCTTTATCTTCTACATATCTTGCCACATCATAAAGCTGCCCAATATCTTTACTATGAAGCCATTCCGAAATGAAATCGTAGCAATACGCCTGGTGTGGCATGGAAATAAATTCGTCCAGTCCGGCAAGATATTCCTGCCGCATAGTACGAGTAACAGCGGTCAACAGTAAATGAATTGCCAGCCGTCCAAGATCAGGTTCTTCCTCAGCAAAGCCACATCCCTGGTGAATCATTGCCCAGAACGCACCATCTGCATGATACTTTACGAAATCCTGATAAACTGCATTGTGATTCAAATCAAGTCCTGCACGAAACACACTGCGTAAAATCAGGTTTGGCTGTGCGTCCTTCAATCCGCAGATTGTCGCCATAACAGCCATATGCAGCTGTGCCGGAGTTGCCGGAACTTTATTCTGAGTGCTGATTTTCAAACGACGGTCTTTCGCATTGAAATAGGCACGATAACTTTTCACCTGCTTTCTCATGGCCGGATTCGATGCAAGTCCCATCTCATCCATCCAAATAGAAATCAAATCTGCCCGGAACTCCTCGCTGTAAAGCTCTATATCTAAAAGCCAGTTATCATCCAGGCGGTTGTACGCCAGCGGACTGTAAACCAGATAGTTTGTGGTCAAATCGTCTACTGAAAGCAGCTTCTTCACAGAAAATGCGTTGTTTCCAGTCAGTGCAACCACCTTTGCATTTTCAAGAACCACCTCGTCCAACTTGTCCTCAAATTCTTTATCTTCATCGTACCAGAAGATGATACGCCGCTGATAAAATTCCGGCAAAGGGGCAGCAAACCGCCGGTTCAAGTCTTGTATTACTTTGTCGGTATCCATCCTCTACCTTCCTTTCCTTCACCCAGTTCTTCATCTTCCTTTTTTTGTAAATAGTAAAATCTCTTTTGAATTTCAATTTCTTCTCGAAGCTGTTCCTCAGATGGAAGACAAGTTTTGTACTTTGATGCGAAAAGCTGTTCATGTCCGTGAAGGACGGAATATTTCGCAATGTCCTCATCCGTATCAGAGCATAAAACAATCCCTAATGTTGGGTTGTCTCCCTCATTTCGTTTCATTTCATCATACATACGAATATACATATCCATTTGCCCAACATCCTGATGCGTGATTTTAGTCGTTTTCAAATCAATTAGAACAAAACATTTCAAAATATAATTATAAAAAACAAGGTCAATATAGTAATCCTCTTTTTCTGTGCGAATGTGTTGTTGTCTTGCAACAAAAGCATATCCTTTTCCCATTTCCATAAGAAATTTCTGAATATGTGTAATAATTCGCTGCTCTAACTCACTCTCTGTAAAGTCCGCATTAGAAGCTAGACCCAGAAATTCCGCTATGACCGGATTTTTGATGAACTCCAACTTATCCGCCTGATAAGAAGCCGTCAGTTCCTTCATTTCTTTTTCAACAGGTTCTGTGTTTTGAGACATCAACATTCGATAGTAGTATTGAGAAGAAACATTCCGCTGCAATGTACGAACAGACCATGCCTGTTCCTGAGCTTCCTTTGCATACCATACTCTTGCTTCTGGTGATGTTTCCTGAAGCAAAATTCTATAATGCGTCCATGACAACGGTCGACCAGATTTTGGACTCAGTGAGTCCAAAATTTGAGGAAACTCCTGATGGAACTTCACATACTTGTATAAGCTGCTAAAGTCAAAGCCTTTTCCATATTTTTCTTTCAATTCGGCAGACAACTTCTTCATTGTCTTTTTACCATAGTCTGCTTTTCCGTTTTCGTCCAGACACTCCATCGCAATTCGCTTGCCAATCAACCAGTTCCTTTGAACCAGAATCGTATCAACGGCAGCATAAGCTATGCTCTGGGCACTTTCTACAATTTCACAGGTATCGGCAAATAAATCTCCGGTCTCATGATAAGCAATCATGCTTCTGTTGAATTTTGGACTCATTGAATCCAAAATTGCATTTTCTTTTCCACGAATTTTTTTCGTTTTTTGAGATTTCTGTTCCACTGCTTATCAGTCTCCTTTACTTTATTTTAGCCAAAACATCCTGAAAAATTGCATAGTTCTTCTTCACACCGTCGTCCAGGTCGATGGAGATCATCTGGTCGGCAAGGTGATGAATCTTTTCCTCATAAGTACGGATCTCGGTATCTTGAGCCTGCAAAGCAGTCAGCTTTTTATTTAGTTTCACACGCTCGCCGGTAGAAGCATTGGTTATGCGCTGTTCCAGATCGGCAATAGCGGTACGATAACGCGCCTGCTGTTCATGCACATAATCGGTACGGATACGTGCAATGGTGTCCGGCTGATAGCGGTGCATATAAATCAGAGCCTTGAAACCATTCTTCTTGCCGCTGTCAAACAGCCAGTAAATCGGGCGTTTCTGGTAAATCTTGCAATGATCGGCATAGAAATCGTTTAGGAAGTAATTGCGTATTACATCTTTTGGCTGACCTTTTCCGCCCAGTGCATCGGCAATGAATTTCAGATTTTCTTCCAACGTCTCTGCACCATAGACCGTTTTCACAAACTCTACAAACAGACCGACAATATCATCCTCAAAATATTCATCATCACAAATCGGAATGATGTTATCCTTATCAGCAGGGAATGACACATACTTGCTGGCACACCCCAGGGTGCCTTCTCTTCCTCCTTCGGAGGAATTCACCTTGTCCCATTCGCCGCCTGCATAAGCAAGACCGTCCACATCAAGAGAGTAGCGACCAAACATACATCCCACAGCGTAGGAAATGAAAGAGCGTATGGCTTTTGAACTATCTATTATATTGATTGAAATACTTCTATCTTCTACATCTGGTTCAAGTTCTCCATCAAGCTTATAAAGATTTATAAAAATCAAATTGATTTGTTCTTCCAGTTTTTTAAGCTTAACAAATCGTTCTTCACAAGTTTTTTTCCATAATACAAACGCTGTTTCAATATTGCAGAAATCTCCTATTAGCGGATGTTTTTTAAAATCCCAAGATGTCTCATACGCATCCCAATCATCTTTTGATAGACGAACACACTCTTGAACCAATTCTGTAACCGCTTCTTCGTTTTCATGACTAACTATTGCTGGAATTTTTCCAATAGTACCAGGTCCAAAATTGATAGACGGATTTATTACATCAAGCACCATTTTAGATACTTTCGAGTTAAGCAAACCAGCTAAATAATATTTTTTACCAATATCGAATGGAAACATGCCATTTGCTCCAGAATCAAATATAAAACCTGTTCCATAACACCTGCAACCAAATTGACTACTCGCAATACTTGTCCATGTAATACCTTCCTTAAAGAAGCAATCTGTTCCAAAAATACGGCGTGACCATGATGTTGTTTTTGGATCTTTTGGGTTACTAACAACCCATTTCTTTATTTCAGCACCATCATTTAGCCAGTTAACTACCAAACTATTATTGCCATACCATTTTCGGTAATCTCCACCTTTATTATATGGATACCAACGTAATGGACTATCTTTTGCTTCGTCGAGAGAATGACAACCAAAATTAATGTTTTGGAATAGTGGTTCAAACCAATATCGTAAAAATCGCTCATTATCTGTCGTTGACATGCCACTTCGTATATCCGCAAAATCATTCAAAGACTTTTCAGAAAACGCATTACGAAAGTTGTCACTAACCCAAAAAGAAATCGGTGCACCTGGAATTTTAAGAAAACTTCTCTGACGACATTCTGAACAATTACTTCTTGCAAGGCATCCATTTTCTTTTTCTCTCCGGTCATGCGTCAACAACTTCAAATATGTTCCTGTGTAATCAGTAAGTGTGCTATTTCTAATAACAAAAGATGCAGTTTGCACAATATCATTTCCAATTTCTTCAAATGCCTTAATTCCAAGATAAAGTAAACTGCAAATCTCATCATGCTTCAAAACGCTCATACGCATCTTCTCATAACTTTTAAGAAACATCCATGATTGCATTGTTATCAAAGCTCTGAATCCATTTTTCTTTTCAAATAACTTGCACCTCTCAATAAAGACCGCAAACAAATCAGATTTACTGTTCGGATATTTTTTCCCAACATATTTTGTCAAAGTAGATGTCATACCAGAACCACTCATGTAAGGTGGATTCGTCACAACTACATGATATGTATTGCTTAATATCTCAGCCACTTGCACTAACGGGTACAATTCTCTAAGCACCACTTCACGAGAAAAATGAATATCCTCCACAATTTCTGCAAAGCGATTATACAGGGCAGACCAATCCTGTTGAGTTACTGTCAGAATTGAGCCGTATTCCTTTGCATCGTGCAGTTCGCTGATAATGGTATCCATGGCTTCTTTCAACTTGACATCTCCATTGCAGAAATACTCCACGGCGAACCCGTCCACATGGTTGCTCTCCACAATGGCATACACATGGGGCTGAATGCTACGGCTGAAGAACCGACGATCATACTGGCGTGCTTTCATCATCACTGCAAAGTAAGCCAGCTGTGCCGCACGGTCATCAATATCCAGACCATAGACGTTATTCTCCACAATACTTGCCACCGCTTCACGAGTGGTATAGCCGTAGGATTCATAAATCTTCATCAGCACATCGAACATATACGCAAGGATATGACCGGAACCGGAGCAAGGGTCAATCACTTTCAGCTGCTCCGGTGTCAGTGTGGCATATTCTTTACGGATTTCTGCAAGCTGTGCCTGCACCTCTGGCTCCTGCTCGGCTTCTTCCAAATAGTAATGCCATTTGGTATCTTCTGGGTCACGATTTCCAGCAGCATAAGCAGACTGTTCTTCCTCAGTCGGCAGAAGCTGATTCTTAGCATCCGGATGTCCTTCCAGCCACAAACGGCCAAGGCTGTTCTCTACCATGTAGCGGACAATCCAGTCGGGCGTAAACAGCTGGGTAGCGGCAGGGATATTCTCTTTTGTGATTTTGACATTTTTTTTCAGTGCGGCGAATACATCGTCCTTTTTCTCGCTGTTGTAATACTGATACAGCCATCCGATAATCTGGACCGCATCTTTCCAATCGTCCTCTGGTATCAGCTCAATCATCTGCTGGATGACACTACCATCACGCAACAGATTATCCGGCAGAAGAATCTCCGTGTAGTCGCTGATTTTCTGAAACATTCCCGGCAGAATCTTGTTTAAAGCGTTGCACTGCACAATCAGCAGATATTTATACAGTTCTTCCGTCTTTTCTGCTTCTTTCAGCTCATAGACCTTTTCCATATCCAGTCCATCCAAATCCAGATGAATGGCTTCGGTAATAATCTGTGGTTTAAAATTATTTTCCTCGTCCGTAAATACACGCACATGAGAAGGGAGGTAGCCGTTGACCTCCATAAAACGCAAGGCAGAGAAACGGTTAAACCATGTGTAGGCAACCTCCTCCATAACCTGCTTATATCCTTTATCGTTAATCTCGGATATCAGAGCCTGACGCTGTTTTTTCTCAGTATCCGTCAGGACTTTACCGCCCACGCTGTCAGCTGCAGTATCAACAATATTATCCTCTGTGATACCGTATTCCACACCTTTCAGTGAAACACGGGCGATCAGTTCTGTTCTTGCCCAGACAGCAAACTTTTTTATCGCATTCTTATCCATAGCCGTCTCCTTAATTCAGCTTAATCTCGTCGCAATTCTTCAGCAACTGTTTCAGCTGAGAGCGAATTTTCTCTACATAATCATCAATATCCGCATCCGTCTGTAAAGTTTTTGCTTGAAATACTACCTGACGGTTATAGACACGAACTACCTTTTTCTTTGCCGGAACCGGTTCTTTTCCTGTCTGAGTCGGCTGAATCTGCAGCTTCGGAGCCGGCGGTGCGAGAACTGTTTCAATATGGCTGACCGTATCATCCTTATACTGGCACATTGGCAGGAACATGGCATCCAGAAGGGCAAGGCTCTTTAATTCTGCAATTTTCTCCTTGCACTGGCTAAAATATTTGTCTGATTTTTCAATCAGACGAGATGCCTTGGAATCTCCATTTGCGGTAGTATGGGTTGCTTCCATACACTGACGAACTGTTTCCAGAACCTCGGTACGCTTTTCTTCCAGCATCTTATCATGGGCAGTACGAACGGTATCCATCAGTGGATTCAATTCCCGAATCCGGTTATAGTTGAACTTGCTGCCTGGCTGAACTGTCGTAATCAGACGAATGGTATTCAGTGCCTTATGAGCTTCTTCATTTTCCGCAATACGGTCAAGATCATCATGCAGAGATTTTTCAAACTGCACTGCCTGATCAAATACCGTTACCTGCGTTTTGAAGAAATTCTCAATGCCGTTGCTCATGGATTCTTTGTTTTCAAACAAGTCATCCTCTTTTTTCAGTACGCGCTCAATCAGTGCGATATTGTCTTTCTTCTGAGAAAGAACATCATCCATAAGACTGATCGCTGCCTGCACCAGTCCACGATCCGGGTATTTATGTCCTTCGTAACGGCCATTCAAAGAAGTATAGTAATCCCGCTGTTCGCTGAATTTTTCGGTTACAAAACGAATCAAACCATCTTCATCATCCGGCACATCCATAATATCGAAATACTCACGGAGCATTTCTTTTACATCCCGCATCATGGTAGCGGAAATGGTTTTACGTTTGCTAATGGAAGTCTTGCCGATTTCACTCTTTTTACGGAGCATATCCGGCAGTTTTGGGTCATCCGGCTGAATAGTATTGCCTGCATATTTGATGGTTACTTTCTGGGAATAAATCAGCTGTGCCGCAACCGCAGCAATGTCAATTTCCTTCCAGCCATACGGAATTGCACTGTATTTGCTCTGCACATCTGCCATAGAAGTCGGCAGCTTTTTCGCATCCTGCATTTCCAGATATTCTTCCATTGCAGAAGCAGCATCACGGTTTGGCTCCATGCCTGGAAGCATGGTAACAGTACCAGTCAGGATAGCAATAATATCTGCATCACTGCCCACATTTTCTGTAATCAGATCGAGCTTGCTATATACATGAGCAACCAGATATTCCAATGACTGGTCAATTTTACTCTTGGCATTTCCACCTTTCATTTCCAGATGTTCCCCATCTACATAGAACTGTGCCCCTTCGATGGCATTTTGCAATTCTGTCATGGCACTCAACTCGTATTTTCCGGCTTCATCCTGCTGATCGCTGATGATTTTCTGCACACTTTTTGGAAGCTGGCTTACATTTCTCTGCTTTACATATTTACGAATCTTCATGGCAGATTCCAGCGATTCATAGTATGGCGTATCAGCCAGAACAACAATGGCTTCGTTGCCTTTGGATTCTGTCATCAGACGGAACTCTGTCTTTTCCGCGGTATCGGTTGCAACGGTCAGAAAACGCAAACGCATACCGCCCATAGCCACGCCGACCGTAGTGCCATCTACCATCTGGTCGAACGCAAAGTCATATTTTCCATAGCGGAATTTCTTAGTTGTAAAAATACCACCGTAAATCATCTGGGCAATACGCTCCACGATAGAAGCAGTATCCACGTTGGTATCCCGGATTTCACGCTGAATATCCTGTTCTTCATCTGTCAGGAAGTTATAAATATCGCCTGTTCTGCCGATATAGTTCTGGCTAATCAGGCGGTCAAGGCAGCCACGGACAGCTTCACGCATAATAATTTTATCCACACGAATATCATCTGCCATCAGAATAACGACATTATCCAGATTAGAAGGAATATCGTCAATATACCGAATCAGATACAGAAGTTTCAGCACATCCACATCCTGCTGTTCGATACCATCGCCATTGTCTGCGGCTTTCTGGCAACGCTCAATGACTCGGCGAATAGAACCGTCCAAGAAAGTATGTACGGTATCATAAAAACGAAAGAATGGAACCAATGCATATTCGTCCTTTTCCTGAATTTTCTGTGCCGCCTCCTGGAAGCCGGAAAGCATGGAACGCTCACCGCCGGAAAGATGCTTGCCAGAATTTCCGTGCTTACGGATTTCTGCAAATACCTTCTGCATAATGATAAACTGATACGGCACGAACGGGAAGTTCTCAGTGAACTCCCTCGAACCAGAATACCCTTTAATATCCAGAATCGAACCATTGAAGCTGAACAGGTTGCGCAAAACGGAATCATTCTGCTCATAAACATTTTCCAAATCAGCTGCTGCTTCTGATTTCTTTTTCAAAATACGCTTCTGGATGACTTCATCCACAGAGGAAGAAGATAAGCTCAGTCTTGTTTTGAAACGAGCCTGAATACGGGAGAACTCATCGGCACGAACTTTTATGATTTCATCAATCGCTTCCTGTCCGGTGCAGATGACCCAAATCTTACCTTCGCACTCACTGCCAATCTTTTCTGACAGAGACTGGAGATTCAAAAGCATATCGGTATCTGTACCAACATACTGACCAACCTCATCAATCATAAACAGCAGACGGAAGTTCGCCGGTTTGGTATCCACATAGGCTTTCATATCTTCCACAAGCCGTGCGATAGAAATTTCTGTTGCGGTTTTATCATTGAACCAGCCTCGTGCATCGTCTTCGCTCATATCCAAAACTTCCATCAAAGTTGGAATAATGAACTTGCCATTGAACGCAAATGCACGACGCATTTCCAGCCAGGATTTTCCTCTTTTTTCCTCAAAAACTCTGCAAAACTCCTCCGTCTTTCCCTGTTGGTCAATATAACGCTCCATCATGGCAACTTTCAGATTTTCACCGTAAAATCCCAGATGGTTATAAAACATTTTTGCAAAAACACGGAGGACAGCAGTCTTGTCTTTATTGCTGAATCCTTCGATGTCGATATTAAACAGAATGGTCTCTGTCTGTCCTTTGGTGGCACGATCAATCAGCATAAAGGTTGCCGGATCATCTTCAAATTTTTTACGGAAACGCTCTACACTGCGGACACCTTTTACTTCTTTATTTTCCAGAAGATAAGAAAGCATTTTCAGGAAATGAGATTTACCACTTCCAAAGAAACCGGAGATCCACACACCCATATCGGCTGTGGGCTGATCAAAGGCATCCCCGTAATAATTGAAAAATGTAATAAAATGTTTTTTCAATTCTCTGGTAATGACGTATTCATTTAACTCCTGTTCAATTACATCGTCAGCAGCCTGATCTACTTTAATTACACCATTGATTTTGCGGTTGATGTCGTCCGCAAACATATCTCGAATCTTCATGGCTTTATCCCCCTTAATCTATTATGGACTTTGTCCATAATCATCGTTCGCCGCCCGCCAAATATGCAAGCATATTTTTCTCGCTAACACTCACTCTATCACGTTGAATGCCCGGTAATAATCATTTGGTGTCAGACGATTGAACAGTTTTACGTGGCGGCCGTCAAACTCACCCGGATACATAACAAGAATCGGAACATCCGAAAAATACGGCTGCAAAGCTTCCAGTAATGTATGGATTCTCATAAATGGAAATACTTCACCCACACCCGTAAGCATCAGTACATCGCCTGGTTCATGTGGCTCGTACTCGATCTTATCAATGAACTCTTCATTGCCGATTGCGGAATTTAGCTGCTCCAGAAGATACACACTTCCATCAGCTTCTTCCATATCGGGAATTACATCTGTGATGTCCATGTCATCGCAGATAGAGAGAAATGTTTTATATAAATTGCAAATCTTCAAATGGCAATCCAGGGACTGATCGGTTTCCATCTGATTTACAAAATGCCGAACCACCATTTCATTTTCCGGCTCATAACAGAAGATTCTGATATTCACCTCATTGCTGAGTCCCTTGCCTTCCAGGAACTCCGGCTCCTGAATCAATGCCCGAACTTTGTCCAGACGTTCTTTTATGCGGCCCAGGCCGCCCTCTGCCCCAGGGCACCTCCCCGCCCTTGCGGGCTCCCCTTGTCTTTCGGCTACGCCGAAATTCGCCTTGTCACTCATTGGCTACCTCCTGCACGAAATGCTTCACTGGAGCATTCGTTGTACGCTTATGTGTATGAAAAGCAATTAAACGCTGGCAGTACCGCTGTATCGCCATTGCTTCTGATGGCATTCTCCAAAACAGGATACAGCCATACTGGATTCAAATGATCTGCCCCCCGATTGTCGAGATACTCCGTCTCCACAAGCACTCTGGCAATAATCTGTTTTAACTTTGTGATTGTGCTGTCGCTCCAGGAAGCTACGGTATCATTCTGCTCCTGCAAACGCATAAAAAATGTATTCAAATCTATCTTACCAAAGGACATGTCCCTTAACCGGTACTTCTCTCCAATGACTGTCAACATAAACTCCCAAACAAGTCGGCTCTGCTTCATCATCGCATACAGGCAGATCTGCTTTGCTATCTCTGTCGGCTGCGATGCAATCGCAGAAACCAGAGTTTCATCTTCCAGAGCATGAAGTCGTTTCATACAGGCTTTTGCCATCCGCGTAATCGATTTTTCAGTTGGATACTGGAAAAGATTCTGCTCCACAATTTCTGTTACAATCGCTTCATCTGAGAGTCCTTCGCTCATCAGCTTTGCGGTGGAACGCATTTCATAGAAAAGGAACGGTTCCCTGGTCAAAGACGCTATATACGGATAAGAATGGTCCATAATGTTTTGCCTCCTTACGGTTCCTCTTTTTTATCAGGAACAAATTCCATGATGTCTCCAACATCGCAATTTAATACGGAACAAATTTTTTCTAATACATCCATGCTGACATTTTCACCTTTAGACAACTTCGACATTGTTATCGTACTGAAACCAGTCTGCAAACGCAAGTCTTTTTTTATCATGTCTTTATCAATCAGCATTTTCCACAGCTTTTTATAGCATACTGCCATATCGTCATCTCTTACCATTATTCCTGCTCAAAGTTCAGTATTCTCGTTACTGCCTCTATCATAGCATAGAAATACGAATAGTACAAATGCGCCGATCTCATCTTTCTGCGGTTCCAGTTGTATCGCTGCTTCAAGATATACTTTATTCAGTATATCATACAGTGGTGTCATGTGCAGTTGGTTATATCCATTCGGTGCACCGGA
Source organism: bacterium 1XD42-76 (assembly GCA_009917545.1). Classification (GTDB taxonomy): domain Bacteria; phylum Bacillota; class Clostridia; order Lachnospirales; family Lachnospiraceae; genus QZDW01. The sequence goes on along the minus strand of QZDW01000017.1, from coordinate 74,668 downwards.
ATGAAGCACAAAGCTATCCGGCTTTGGATTACGTGGAATGGAAACCGCTGTTTCGTCCACTGCTAAAAGCCGGAAGCCCCGGAATGTCTCACTGTCAACGCACTCCCCATGAACCCCCATGAAAATATCACGGAACACATTAACCAGAATCTGCTCCCAGCGCTGTGACAGAGCGGATGCTGACACATCATACCCTGCCCTATGGAGTTCTTTGGCAAGAAAACCGCCCTCTGCTCCAAATAATAATATGAATGGTATCCCTGATTGAAAGTATACTCTTTCGGAGGGATTTCTCTTTTCTGTATGCTTCTGACACACGATTGATTACGTCGCCAAGTTTCTCTTTTATGCAAATAATTGTTTATTCCTTTCCATTGGTTTTTCAACCGCCAGACGAAAAAAGAACGCCAAAAACAAGCCCAAGGTTGGGGATATCATTGACGTTCATGTTCGCTACTATTATGTACTTTTACTTTTGACTTCCTACTTCTTATACTTTTTACTTCTATATATTTAAACTATTAACTACCAACTTAACATGTCCTTCTAAAATGTCTGATTTCTCACTTCTATGCAAACCGTTTGTCACAGTGGTTACTATAAGTATAGTTTATAAAATCCTTTTTTAATGACATTGGTTGTAATGGGAGTGGCTAATGAGATATAATCAAAATTACAAGAAAAGAGGTACTCATTCTCTTTGATTATACATCAAATCCCTGAGCATAAGGTATCAACTAAAATGATGCAACATCAAGCAAGCCTCTGCAGGAGTGTAAAACCGGCAGCTTTGAAAACTGCCGGTAAGGAAATTTTATGAAACTTACACACTTTATTTTACACTCTCACACTTTACTTGATAAACCCGCCTCTACAGACAAATTGTACATCTATTTCCGCAAGATTGAAACTATTACAAATTAGATAATATTGTATTTTTCATATAATTTTTGTCTGTATGCCTTGTCCTTTAAAACCCTTTCAAGGTCATCATAACGCTTATCTTGCAATAATCTCCTATTCAGTACAGCAAAACGTTCCTCTCCCTGCTCTATCCCCTGCTTAATCCCCTGCTTAATTCCTCTCTCCAAGTTTTCCTGGTCACGCATTAATAACGTCATATACTCCCGCCTCCATTCCCGGTTCTGCTTTGCCTTCTCCATCTCTTTTGCCAGCCTCTTTACAAAACCATTATCAGACTCCCTTCCTCCTACATAGTCCAAAAAGGCTTTTAATTCCCCGCTGATATCCTCAGCGGTTCCTTCTGTATTCAAAAATATCTTTGTCGTCCCATCTTTAAGCCTTATTCCTGTATTTTCGATACATACATTTTCAAAGGTGTAACGGTGTCTCCCCTCTCCAAATAAATCAAAGGTACAGATAAAGATTACATAGCTCTGCTTTAATTTCCAGTACGGCTCTCCCTTATTCAGCTCCTGAAGATCTATCATGCTGGAATAGTACCGGCTCCTTTTCGGCAGCTCCTCTGTATCCAGGGCCTGAACCTCAATGTTGTATATTTCCCCGTTCCCGTTCCTCACATACACGTCAAGCCTTACTCCCTTGGCGTCCTTCTCCTCATTTATGTTCTTCTGCGCCTCTGGATATTCTAGGCGTTCAATCTCCACCCCAAGGATAAGCTCCAGCATTTCCTTACACAGTTCAGGGTTCCTCATGACTTTTCCAAACAGGAAATCATTGGACAGTCCTAAACTCTCCCAGTCCTTCTTCCTATTCTCCATATCCTGTCCCTTCCTTTTATATTTATTATACGTTTCCTTAACCTAAAATGCAACTCCCGCTTTTCCTCTGGAAGCCTCACCTGTGCCCTTCCAAGTCCCCTTTCCCACTTAGCCAGTCGTCCAGAAAGGGTTCCGGGTACTTATGTTCTAAAATATTATATCCCCGAAATATCTTCCCTGTTTCATTGCTTATCTCAATATCTTTATCTTTCTTAATTTACAGAAGGTCAATTTCTAATAGCTTTGTATTCAAATTATATTCTTTTTCATAAACCAAATGCTTTCTATTCTCATACAGCTCTAAACCCACTGCCGTTACAAATCCTGAATGCCATTGTACTTTAATCTCATTCATCCGCTATTCCTTTCTTTAAATAGGTTACAAGATATGCTTTCCTCTTTTGTCTATCCTCCGAAAAACGTCTCCTTATGCCCAAACTGTGCTCAAATGATGCCCAAAACTGTACAAACTTCCTTAAATCAGCATAAAAAATAACCCTGATAAAATCAGCAATTTTACCAAGGTATAAACTACTTTAAACTATGTCAAATTGGGGCTTTCTTTATTTTGTTTTAGGTGAGGAAGTTCTCAAACTCACCGTTCTGTCACCACAGACCGGACGGCCTGTAATGTTACATGTACACCGGCTCTTACGAATGAACGTATGCCAACAGACAGCATAAATTCAGAGATGCCAAATACGTATGAAAGTTACTATGAAAGTCCATCGCCGCAGGCGATCTAAGTTCAGGGATGCCAAATGCGCCTTAACCGCTTTCATTCATGGCAGCACACTCACCTGTGGGCGCATGGAGGCTACTGCAATGTATCCACGAGCCGCTCAAACTCCGGCTTGGCGACTTTAAAGCATTCTAACAGCTTTTCATTGAACGCCCCGCACTCGCCCTCTAAAATCATGCGGAATGCCTCGTCCTTCGGGAACGGCGGCTTATACACACGCGGGCTGCACAGAGCATCATAACAGTCGGAAATGGCGACAACCTGTGCACTCAGGGGAATTTGATCCCCCTTCAGGCCCTCCGGATAACCTCTGCCATCCCACTTTTCATGATGATACAGCGCAATATCATGGCAGTGCTTGTGGTAGGACTCATCCATCGCCGTGATCTGCTCCACAATCTCTGCACCCTTAGTCGTATGCGTTTTCATGATATCAAACTCTTCGTTTGTCAGGCGGCCCGGCTTCAAGAGGATCGTATCCGAAATGCTGATCTTTCCTACATCATGAAGAACCGCTGCGTCTGCAATCGTCTCAATCTCATCATCCGTGAGCCCGTATTCCGGATATTTCTGCTTGACGACCTTTAACAGTTCCCGCGAGAACTCCCGGATACGGATCGTATGGGAACCTGATTCCATATCACGGAACTCTACGATCATACCAATCATGTTGATTAATTGCGTATTATGTTCCTCGATCTTCTTTGTCTGCTCAGAGACCATCTCTTCGAGGCTGTTTTTATAACGATACAGCTCAACCGTATTTTTCACGCGGCTGCGGACGACATACGGGTCAAACGGCTTGCTGATAATATCGGTAACACCCAGATCATAGCCCTTCTGCTGCACCTCTGACGAGGTATCGCCCGTAATCAGTATGATAGGGATCTCCTTCATCATGTCGTTGCGAATCATAAAGTCCAGGACATCAAAACCACCCTTGATCGGCATAATGATATCAAGGAGAATTGCTGCGATGTTATTGTGGTCCCGGGCCAGACATTCCTCCGCTTCCACTCCGTTTTCAGCTTCATAAATCGTATATTGGTCTTTAAATAATTCTTTCAGCAGCTCCCTGTTTAACTCGACATCATCAACAATGAGCAATCCGTTCTTTTTCAAAACAACGACCTCCCTATCCTTTTCCACCGGAATCCTTACGCAGTATATATAAAATCATTCTATATTATTCTACCTTGTTTATGGAAAAATTTCAATCAAAATTTTATTTTGCAGCATTTTTATACGCTTGCATTTCCATGCGGCATCCGTATACGCGCAATCCGGTATTGATTAATCGGTATTCCCTGTTGTATAATATTTATATCACTTATTGTCGTACCAGCGCGGCTGTACCGGCTGTCTTATATTGAATTTTCAAAGAAAGAACCTTTAGAAATGTGCCTTATGATAAATCGCATCCTGCATCATTTCGACCTGCGCCAACTTGCCGATTCCGGGCAGTGCTTCCGTATGTGTCCGCTTCCCGGCCCCGGACAGTGCTATACTGTCATAAGCGGCCGTCATTTCCTGGTACTCTGCCAGGACGGCGAGTCCGTCTCTTTCTCCTGTACGGAACAGGAATTCCCTTACTGGGAGACCTATTTTGATCTGCAGACAGATTATGCAGCATTTGTGAATGCTGCCGCTGATGATGATCTCTACCTGCAAAAGGCCGTCCGCTTTGGGAGCGGGATCCGTATCCTGCGGCAGGAGCTGTGGGAAATGATTATTACCTTTCTCATCTCCCAGCAGAAAACAATCCCCAATATCCGTGCGCTGGTTGAGTCACTCTGCCTCCACTATGGGAACCGCTGTCCGATACCGGAGGATACAGCCGTCTCCTTTGGCCTCCCTGACTCTGTGTTTTACACCTTTCCGACGCCAGAACAGCTCTCACGTGCGTCGTTGGATGATCTTCAGGAGTTAAAGCTTGGCTATCGCGCCAAGTACATCAAACGTGTCTGTGAATCGGCCTGTGCGGGCGAACTGGATCTCGCTCTTTTAAAGGAACTCGATTATCCGCACGCCATGAAGTATCTGACCGGCTTTTACGGAATCGGCGAAAAGGTCGCCAACTGCGTCTGCCTGTTTGGCCTTCACCAGATCGAGGCCTTTCCTGTCGACACCTGGATCCAGAAGATCCTGCTGCGGGAATATGCCCCCAAGACCTGCTATTCCTCCTCTGTTCCCAGGTCAGGTCTCTGCAAATTCCTCGCCGGGGAATATTTCTCCCGCTATCAGGGCTTTGCAGGCGTGATGCAGCAATATATTTTTTATTATGAACGTTTTGCCGCCTCAGACATATCGGGAAACGACGACGGAATCTACTGTTTCCGGCAAGATATGACATGAGACGTTATATCCGGCAACCATACCCAGAAAGGAGCACTATTATGAGTAAACTTTTGATTACCTGGCATGGCCATTCCTGCTTTACAGTCTCCGCAGACGATTACCGCATCGTTTTCGACCCCTATGCCCCAGGCTCTGTTCCTGGCCTGTCCCCTCTGGCGCTGACTGCCGATCAGGTTTTGTGCAGTCATGAGCACCACGACCACGGCTTCACAGGCGCCGTTTCCCTCAGAGAACCGCGGGCAGCCGACAGCCCCTTTGACATCCTGAAAATTGATACCTTCCATGATGATAACGGCGGCGCCAAACGCGGACCCAACCGGATCCATATCCTGCAGACAGACGGTCTGCGCATCGCTCATATGGGAGATCTCGGATGCATCCCTGATTCCCGCCAGATGGAGCAGCTCAAGAATCTGGATGCGGTTCTAATCCCTGTGGGCGGCTATTATACGATCGACGCAGACTGTGCATGGGATCTCGTAGCCAGGCTGTCTCCGCGTATCGTCATCCCCATGCACTACCGCTCCGACATCTTTGGGTTCGCGGAGATCGAGCGTCTTGAGGAATACACGAAGCGTTGCAATAATCTTGTCACCTATGATACAGACACAATCGAGATCACAAAAGACACCAAAGCCCAGACAGCTATTTTAAAGTACTGCGGCTAAAGGCCCAGGAGGGGACGCATTCGCGTCCTCTTTCTTATACTATATATGTCTCCGCCATTCCTCCATCCGGTAATCCTGCCCGGCCTTTGCCTCCTTAAGCTGGGAAAGCATCGCCGGAATGTCCCTGTTGAGCGTCCCGGCAAGCACTACATAATTTGAGGCATGGTTACAGCGGAATACGGTGCCGGGTGAATCGACGTGCTCCAGAAAAAGCGTCAGCTCTTCCACGATTTCATCCGGAGTGATGAGCTCCATTTCCCCGCGCTTTACCTCCTCGTTCATCTTCGTGCCCTCATAGAGGCGCAGTGTCAAAAATGAGGCGTATTCCGGATTCATTTCACTGATGAGGCGCGCCGATTCCAGCGCATGCCTCTGGATCCCCTTCCTGCCTCCGATACCGGAAATCAAAGTCACGGATGTCTTTAATCCACAGCGCTTCAGCTTCTGTCCAGCCTCTGCGAGCTCTGCCGATGTCACGGATTTGCAGATATGCTCCAATACACGGTCGTCCCCTGACTCTGCGCCCAGATAGATTAACTCCAGTCCGGCTTCGCGAAGCGCTTTGAGCTCTGCCTCCTGCTTCCCAAGCACGTCCCTTGCCGTCCCATACGACGAAATCCGCTCGATCGAGGGGAATTTCTCACGGACATAGGCTAACAGCTCCAGAAGCGTTTCCGTTTTCACCACCAGCGCATCCCCGTCTGCAAAAAACACTCTGCGGACAAGCGGCCCATACACATTGAACGCCTCATCCAGGTCACGCATGATCTCTTCCTTTGTGCGCACCCGGAATGTCTTTTCCCGGTACATATTACAGAAGGTGCAGCGGTTATGCGCGCACCCGATCGTCACCTGAATAATCAGGCTGTACGCCTCACTGGGCGGACGATATAAGGTTCCCTCATATTTCATATTCCATAGCCTCCCCGACCTGATTGTTGCAGTCATTGTATCAGAACACACCCAGACGGTCCAGACGCTTTGTGAGTCCGGCTTCCCGATCCTCAAAAAGAAGCTGCCTGTTATACTGGTCGTACCGTTTGCATTCATTCGCATTCAAAAAACGCATCGCATAGACGTTTGTGTTGAGCTCTGTGATAAACATAACCATTTCCTGTCCGCCTCCGAACGCCCCTTCTATAAAATCAAAGGCATATTCCAGCATCTGGCGGATGTGCCCGCAGAACTCCTCGTGCGCTTTCGTCTCTTCACTAAATCGTGCACGTATACGGGCAACAGCCTCGTCCGCAAAGCTGTCCTTCCCCAGAACATTCAGCCAGCGCTCTAGGGTTTCTGCTGTATCCCGATAGCGGTACTGCTCCTTTCGTGTCAGAAGCATGGCCTTTTTCTTCTGTTCCAGCTCCTGCCAGAGCGTTTCCGCCTGCCGCTTCAGTGCCTGGTAAGCCCCGGCAGCGGTATCCTCTCCAAGCGTATTCCGGAACGCCTTTAAGTGTTCCAGCAAAAGGCTCAGGTAATCCTCACGGTCAGCCGCCTTGCAAAATTCTGTACCAAGGCGGGCCAGAATCAGATTGACAACGGAAATCCTCTCATCAAACGGCGCTCTGGATGCCGATTCCATGAGTGTTTCATCGCGTTTCCCTGCCAGTGCCTCTTCAATCTGGTATTCTGCCTGATATTTGCGGTAAAGCTCCAGATAACCTGCAAAATCCCTGGCAATCTTCGCATGCCGGATATATTGGTATACTACCTCCCGGTCGCAGGCCAGGCCTGCACTCTCATATACAGTCAGGAATTCGGACAGATCCTCCCAGCCGCGCGGCGTGACGAAAATCTTCCCGTCCACGGTTGTTTCCACATGGCAGAAATACTGCGGTCTGGCCGTCAGGTAGGAAAGGATGGACGCATGGATCCCCGCCTGCACGGCATATTCCTTCCAGACCTCAAAATCTGCCTCCACATCCATTCGCTTGACCCGGTCCAGTGTCGCTATGTCAAATTCCCGGACGGATTTATTGTACTCCGGCGGATTTCCTGCGGCCACGATAACCCACCCCTCCGGAATCCTGTGGTTTCCAAACGTCTTATACTGCAAAAACTGCAGCATGGCTGGCGCGAGCGTCTCCGAGACACAGTTAATCTCGTCAATAAACAGAATCCCCTCAAAAAGCCCTGTTTCCTCCATCTGCTCATAGACAGAAGCCACGATCTCACTCATCGTATATTCTGTCACATGCATCGTCTGTCCGCCATATGTCTTTTCAGTGATAAACGGCAGGCCGATTGCACTCTGGCGCGTGTGATGCGTGATGGTATATGACACCAGACCGATCTGACACTCTCTCGCTATCTGCTCCATGATCTGCGTTTTTCCGATTCCGGGCGGACCAATCAGGAGAACCGGCCTCTGGCGCATCGCGGGAATCTCGTATTCCCCGTGGGCATTTCTGGAAAGGTATACCCGGATCGTATTCCTTATTTCTTCCTTTGCGCGCTTAATATTCATCGTTTCCTACCTCCGTCTGTATCTCCTCCGCTTCGGGCTCCAGCTGTTCTTCATCCAGAATCACCTTCATGGCCCAGGGAGGCACATCCACGTCCGTATACTGATCCCTCATGAATACAAAGGCCGTATCGTATAACGGCATCTGCACAGGAAATGTCCCGTATCCATCCGTAAAATAAAGGAGCCCGCGAAGCTTTTTGAAGCGCCGCTTTCTCACCATCTCATCCACATAGGCAAAGGCCGGACGGAAATCCGTACCTCCCATTCCCAAAAGCTCAAGCCGTTCCATATAGGCCTTCATCTGCTCCTCGTTCTCAATCGTTACATCCTGCCTGACCGCATCATCGCACTGGATGATATGGATATTCACCTTTTTGAAAAAGCTTTCCGATTGTGACAGAATCGCACAGGTCTCTTCCAGAAACCGCTTTACCAACTCCCCGGAGCACGACATGGAGGTATCAATTACGATCACGAAATCCTCGACCCTCCGCAGCTCCTTTGTCTCAAGCGGCTCGATCAGGGGCATATTCCCATAGAGTTCCATCCCATAATGATAGAAAATATAATCAAAGGCGTCCGTATCCACAGAGAGCGTTTCCCGCAGTACAGAAAATTTACGCAGAAAATTCCGATAATCATACCGCTCGCGGTTCTCCACAGAAAGTAATTCTTTGAGATCGTTTTCATCCTCCGCCGCTCCCCTGGCAAAGGCTTCCATCTCCGTCTGCATCTTTTCCCGCTTCTCGTCCCAGTCATTCTTCTGATTCGGATTCGGCCTCGGGGAAGGCGCGTTCCGCTCCCTTTGCCAGATGCTGTGGTCGTCCCGCCAGAACTCCCGGCAGAGCATCTGAAATTTTTCTTCAGACAGTGCCATTTCCTGCAGGGCACGGTAGATTCCCTCTGCATTTAACACGGAAAGCCGGTTGTGTAATTGTTCATAAAGCACCAGACGCGCCGGGGCCGGGGCAATGCGGATACACGGGTAATGCAGGCTGTCAATGAGCGCCTCCACGGCAATGTCACACGCCAGGTTCCAATACGCGGCATCACGCCGTTTCCGTGTCCAAAGATGACAGAACAGGCAGTGAAATACCATGTGCAGATACAGCCGGTTTACATGAACCCGGCTCTTCCGGTACAGAGACGCCAGACGGTACGGCTCAAAATACAGAAGGCCTCCGTCGGTGCCGGCACCGTGTACATTCATGTCAGCCGTCGGAATGAGGGACGCCAGTGAGGTATCGAGAAAGCGCATGGACAGATACAGCTCATTACAGGCATTTTTTAATATATCCATACAGACTTGCACAAGCTCCAGATATTCTGCCTGCTCCCTGAAAACAGGCGACACCTTCTGATCCATACTGCTTTCACCCCTTTCTCCATCCGCTGATTCGCTGTATTCCCGCTTACAGTCAGCCGTCTTTCGGACAATCTGTTAAAAGTAATACCGTTCCGGAATCGAATCCGGAAAAAGCCAGGCTCCTTCCATGAGCTGGCAGTCAAAAATCAAATTTTCGCTGTGTTCTCCCAAAAAAGCGGCGTTTCTGCTCCATCAGGACAGCGGAGAGCTCTGCCAGCCTTTGCCCTGATGCGGCAAAGATCAGTGTTTCCATCTCGTTCTCTGTCAAAAGCGGCGTTTCTCTGTTTTCCAAAAAGTGGACTATGAGCCATTTCATCGTATCCACATCCCGCAGGTTCCCTGTCAGAACGTCGAACAGCCTTTTTTCAATAAATTTCTCATAGTCCTCTTTCGCGCTTTCAGAAAGCCGGTACGGGTAACGGAGACGGCAAAGCGCCAGTTCCGCTGCTGCCAGTATATCCTCTTCCGCCGTCTCATATACGAATATCCTGTCATATCGGTCGAGCTGGATCCTGCGGTTTTCAAAACAGTAACGGTATTTCTGGCCGCTTCCATGAATATTGGAGATCGTGATCCTGGCCGGAGTATTCTCCACAGCCTCGTCATAATAGACCGGAAAAATCAGCCGCATGGCCTCCTGCTCCCCGCCATTATGATCCGGAAACAGATAATGCACCGTCACGCGCCGGTTGATTTCCGTCACAAAGTCCCGTAATGCCGGCGGCTCTTCCCCGTCCATATGGACAAACAGCTCCTGAATGGCATAACAGCCGTTCAAAGCCCCGCCGCCAAGCTCTGTGAGCGCGGAATGCAAATGCAGCCTGCGAAGCTCCATACAGTTATAAAAACCATACCGCCCAATCTGTTTTAAGGAGCGGGGCAGGAAGATCTCCTGCACACCGCTCCCGGCAAAAAGCCGTTCAGCAAGTCCTGTAACGGGAAGTCCTCCCAGTGTCTCAGGCAGGATGCAGACTGTGCCCACATCCGCGATGGCTGTCACAGTGGCCCCGCCGTTTCGTTCTGTAAACTCAAATCCTGCTTCCATACGCGTTCCCAATACCTCCATTTCCGAACAGCCTCATATCTCCCAATACTGCCTGGGCCGCCCGGGCTGTCAGCGCACGCTCTTTACTTACTGTGAAAGTCCGCCGCCGACAGGCGGCATACATGCAGGGATTCCAAATGCTCCTGGATTCCTTTCATTCATAGTGGTGCGCTCACTCGTGGGCGCATGAAATTTACCGCAGCTTGTCCACCTTGCGGATAGCGCTGAAGCGGTAGTAATAGATCAGGAATGCGATCGAGGTCACGGACCAGCTAAGCGGATAGCTCACCAGAGTTGCGAATAGTCTCGTGTCGATATTGCCGACCGTAAAAATCCACACGACTCTCAAAACACAGGTTCCAAAGCAGATCAGAAGCATGGGAATAAATGCATCTCCAATGCCCCGAAGCGTGCTGGGATAGACATTGACACAGATATAGGTAAACCAGAACGGCACGATAAACCGGATAATCCGCATGCTCTCTTCGAGAACTGACGCGTCGCTCGTGAACAATGTACTCAGGACATAGCCAAACTGAAGCATGACCCATACAAGGACTGCTGTGATAACAACGGACATCCAGAGTCCCACATAGTTTCCTTTTTTCAGGCGGTCAAACTTCCTGGCCCCGAAGTTCTGTCCGGCAAAAGTCGTGACTGCGATACCCATTGCATCCATCGTCATCCAGAAGATTCCGTCAATCTTACCAAATACCGCCCAAGCCGCAATCGTATTCGTCCCAAAGGCATTGATTTTTGCCTGAATCAGCACATTGGAGATGGAATACATCATAGACTGTAAGCCTGCCGGAAGCCCGATCTTAATGACCTTTTGCAGAATTCTGCGGTCGATGCGCAGCTCTTTGATCTCAAACCGGTAGGCTTCCCTTGATCTCACCAGCGTCACCATGACAAGGATCGCCGAAAGCAGCTGGGAAAGAATGGTCGCCAGCGCAGCTCCAGCCACTTCAAGGTCAAAACCGACGACTAAAATGACATCCAGCACAATATTCGTCAGACAGCTCGCAATCAGGAAAAACAGCGGCCGTCTCGAATCTCCTACTGCGCGGAGAATTGCTGCTCCCATGTTATAGAACAAGTTCCCGATCACTCCCAGGAAGTAGATCCTCAGATAAATAACCGAATATCCCATGATCTCTTCCGGTGCGCCCATCGCCCGAATTGCCGCCGGCGCAAAGAACTCTCCCACAATCATCAGGACAACGCCCCCTGCAAGCGCCAGGCAAAATGAGGTGTGAACTGCCTTTTTTACATAGTCCTCCTGCTCTGCTCCATAGTATTGGGAAACCACTACGGAAGCTCCTGAAGAAAGGCCCACAAAAAAACCGACCAGCAGATTAATCAGAGTCCCCGTTGTGCCTCCTACGGCTGACAGTGCCTCTTTTCCCACGAATTTTCCTACGATCATCGCATCCGCGGTATTATATAGCTGCTGGAAAAAAGTCCCGAACAGAATCGGGAAGAAAAAAATCAGAAGCTGCTGCCAGATCACGCCTTCCGTGATTCCATTGTGCTGTACCGCTTCTTTTGCATTATGTGCCATGATCCTTATCTCCTGTTTACTATGAAAATTCATCGCCGCAGGCGATCTAAGTTCAGGGATGCCCAATGCGCCTGAACTACGTTCATTCATGGGGGCGCGATCACCTGGGGGCGCATGAAGGTTTACTATAGAAAGTCTCGCCGCCGTTACGCGGCATACATTCAGAGATACCAAACGTGCGAAGCGGTATCTTCCACCGCTAAAGGTCTCCTTCGAATGAAGCAGGGGATATTATAGATTTCCTTCCATCTGTAATATCCCCCGCCTATGTTCCCATACTGTTTCCCTATGCTCCTGATGCGTCAGGCATCTGCTTTATGTGCTGCGATTACTTCACAGATCTGATGGTAGTTGTCTGTAACTTTCGCAAACAGCTCTTCCGTCCCGCTCCCGCGCTGGCGCAGAACATCAGCCAGTGCTGCAGAGCTCGCGTAGAGGTCCCCAAGACCCAGATTGCCGGCTACTCCCTTTAAGGTGTGGGCCGCCACATAGGCCTTATCCACATCGCCGCTTTCCATGCACTTCTTCAGTTCGCCATAATTCGGATCGTCCGTAAAGCGGAACAGAAACTTTTTATACATTGCTTCCATTCCCATAAACCTTGCCATCGTGGCATTCAGATCCACTCCGTTTTCTTTCAGCTTATTTTTTAATTCCTCTGTCATATTTATAGAAGCTCCTTTCTAAGCTCCTCGCCGCTTTTTGATGATAAATATGCCGGCGGGATATCGAGAATCGTCTTGCATCCGCTCTGCCCTTCCTGGCTCATGCGGTACGCCGCCCTGGCGCATGCTACGATCACAGATGAGGTAAATTCCGGATTAGAATCAAGCTTCAGTTTATACTCGATCACGTGCCGGTGCTCGGATTCCCAGCCCGTCCTGCCGCTGCGGATCACAAAACCACCGTGAGGCAGACCACTGTGATCGCGCTTCATTTCCTCCTCTGTAATAAAATGAACCGTGGTATCATAGTCGGAGAAATAGTTCGGCATGGTTACGATCTCCTGCTCAATCCGGGCTTTATCAGCCCCCTCCTCTGCTACCACGAAGCATTCTCTCGTGTGCTTCTGTCTCGTCGTAAGCTTTGGCTCTTCCCCGTTTCTCACGGATTCCAGAGCGCTCTCGACGGGAATTGTATACTGCCTTGCATCCTTTACACCTTCGATCCGGCGTATCGCGTCAGAATGCCCCTGACTGACTCCTTTGCCCCAGAAGGTATAGTCACTGCCATCCGGAAGAATCGCGCCGGCATAGACGCGGTTTAAGGAAAACAGGCCCGGATCCCAGCCCGTGGAGATGACTGCGACCTTTGACGCTGCTTTGGCGGCCTTATCTGTATTCGCAAAATGCTCCGGTATCTTCGCATGTGTGTCAAAGCTGTCAACCACATTAAAATATGACGCGTATTCCGGTGTCTGAACCGGAAGATCTGAAGCGCTGCCACCGCAGAGAATCAGAACGTCAATCTCACCGGCCATAGCTTTCGCCTCACTGGCCGCACAGACCTTCACTCCCTCTGTAAGGATACTTACACTCTCCGGCGCACGTCTTGTGAATACGGCCTTAAGCTCCATATCGGGATTGTGTTTCAGTGCACATTCGACACCGCGGCCCAGATTTCCGTATCCCATAATTCCAACTCTTATCGCCATCACCTTAAAAGCCTCCATCCTTTTCATACTTAGCCTGATTCCATTTTATCAACACTGCCTTACAGTGTCAATTCTTTTCCGTTCCTAATTTATGGCAAGTTCAGTTACAGCTGCGGCAGCGCATCAGTCCATGCTCTCAACGCAATTAAAGTTTGTATTCTCCCAGCTCTTTAACGCATCCGCCATCTGCTGGCCGTACTCCTCACTGAATTCCTTGAGAACCTGGCTGCATACTCTGCGCCCTTCTGCGCCAAAAATTGCAGACACGATCTCACTGTAGCTCCAATAACTGTGTGCGCAGTGATATTCAAAGGATTTGATTCCATCCGGTTTCTTCTCCAGCTTTTCTGTCCCCGAAAGCCCTGAATTTCTCACCGTCTGGATACAGTAATCGTGATCGTGAAGCGTCTGGGGCACCTCATAGACCATCTCCGGATTAAAGCCGCGGCAGATCGAGGCATCCAGGTCGCGGCAGTATGCCAGACCGGCCTCGGGAAGTCCCATTTTCTTAAACTGGGAATGCCAGGGACAGGAATGGATATGCATCTCATAATCCGGGGAAATGCTGACTACGTCTACCTTATTGGCAAGCCCCTGCTCCTTTACCTCGTCTGAGTTGACCCACTCGCCATATCGGCTGTAAGTGGCATATGTCAGCTCCTGTCCGTCACGGATCGCCCGCTGGGCCATCCTGCGTCCCCTCTGTTCTGCGTAATAACGCGTCGCCTGCTGAAACGCTGCCTTGCCGCGCTCGCCAAACGCCTCCTTCAGATCCACATAAAACCTTGCCGCGATAAACGCATGTGTCATTTCGCTGAATCCCATCATGTTCTCCCTTCTGTACTCTGTTTTATTATATTTTTTATGTTCCTTTTACAGATTCTGATGTCGCTTCCAGGCACAGACGCTCTGAAAGCCCCGCAAATTCTTCCAGCGACAGCGCTTCCCCTCTTGCCAGTGGCGGCAGCCCCATCGCTTCCAGGGTCCTTGCAACCTGTTCCTTGGAAAATGGCAATTCCGGCGCATTATTGATACTGTTTTGAAGCGTCTTTCTCCGCTGGTTAAATGACGCACGTATTATCCGGAACATCAGCTCTGCGTCTGCAACCCGGACCGGCGCCTCTTTATGCTTCGTCAGCCGGATGACTGCCGAGCCCACATTTGGGCGCGGAATAAAGCAGTTCGGCGGCACATTTGCCACAATCTCCGGCTCAGCATAGTACTGCACAGCCAACGACAACGCCCCATATTCCTCTGTGCCGGGCTTCCCCTGCATCCGCTGGGCTACCTCCTTCTGCACCATAACCGTTATACTGTCAAGGGGAACCCTGCTTTCCAATAATCCCATAATAATCGGCGTCGTAATATAATATGGAAGGTTCGCCACCACCTTAATCGGGCGCCCCTCGTTATACCGCCCGGCAAGCTCCATGATATCAATCTTTAAAATATCCTCATTAAGTACTGTAACATTATCATATTCTGCCAGCGTTTCCCCGAGAATCGGTATCAGATTCTTATCAATTTCCACTGCTGTCACGGCTCTGGCACGTTCTGCCAGATATTGCGTCATAGTACCAATCCCCGGGCCGATCTCCAGAACAAAATCTTCTTTCGTGATCCGGGCGGCGGCAATGATCTTCTCTAACACGTGAGAATCAATCAGGAAATTCTGTCCGTACTTTTTCTGGAACAGGAATCCGTATTTCTGTATCACCGCAATGGTATTTTTCGGAACTCCCAGATTTGCCATAGATCCCTCCCGTTTTTAATCTGTATCCTCTGCCGCTGTTTCCAGGCCATAAAGTCTCCCCGCATTCCTCGTGGTCTCCTGGATGATTGTCTCCGGCGCAGTCTTTTTCATCTGTGCCAGCGCTTCCACAACAAGCGGCAGATACTGCGAAGAATTTCGCTTTCCACGGTTCGGGTGCGGCGTCAGGTACGGGCAATCCGTCTCCAAAACAAGCGACGATAACGGGGCATACTCCACGACTTCTTTCAGATTCCTGGCGTTTTTGTAGGTAAGAACGCCCCCGATTCCCAGATAGAAACCCATATTCAGATATTCTCTCGCAATCTCCACACTGTAGGAAAAGCAGTGGATCACGCCGCCGCAGAGCCCGTCCCGCTCTGCTTTCATGATGTCCAGCGTATCTTTGGCCGCATCACGGCTGTGGATAATCACCGGAAGCGCCTCCTCCTTTGCGGCTGCAAGCTGGGCCAGAAACCATTTTTTCTGCACAGTACGCTCCGGCTCATCCCAATAATAGTCAAGACCGATCTCCCCGATAGCCACAATTTTTTCCTGGCGCGAGCTTTCCTTCAGCCACTGAAGCGCCCGCTCTGACAGCCCGCCCGTCTCATTGGGGTGGACTCCCAGCGCACCATAGACGAAGGGATACTGTTTCGTGAGCTCCAATGTAGCCTCACAAGAGGCCAGGCTTGCACCTACATTTACCACATAACCAATTCCATGCTCTCTCAGGCCCGATAGCAGCGTATCCCGGTCATCGTCGAACGCTGCGTCATCGTAGTGGGCATGTGTATCAAAAATATAATCCATAAAATACTTCTCCTAACGCTGCCAAAAGCAGCATATGCAGCGGATAAACGGCATAGGGCAGATAGCCCATGTCTTTCCCCTTTTCTCCATTGTAACGGTTTATGAAGAAAAAGGCAATACAGGAAGCGAGTCCGGAGTCATTCCGATACATGAGCAGGAGCACAATACAGCCTGCCCATACCCGTTTTAGCGGGTCTCCACGAAAAAAATAGAGAATCAGGATAAAAATCAGCCCTCCCAAACCGTAATCCGGCCTGAGGATAAAGACCGCCGCACAGGCTGACAGGAGAACGGCAAGCTTCCCGAAAGGCTGCATATCCTGTTGTTCCAGAATCCCCATGCACAGCACAGCCGTAAAAAACAAGAATAATATATTCTGTCCCTGCGGATAAAAAAACGAATGCCCGGCCACCAGGTTATAGGGAATCTCTGAAGCCAGGGCCAGAAGGAGCAGTCTCATCCGGTAATATTTTACATTTTTCGTATAGAAAAATCCCTGTACAATCAAAAAGGCATATAGGGGAAAAGCCATCCGCCCAATCAGGCGCATGGCTGTGTAAACCCCGTTTCCATATAGCGATTTGCAGAGGCCGGTCCAATACAGGAGTGAAACCGCCGCATGGTCGCTTATCATCGCAGCGATTGCAATTTTCTTTAAATCCCATGCCGTATATCCTGATTTCACGCCTGTCGGAGCCTCCTTTGACCGCTTTGGCAGATGAGTATTGGTCTGACATGCGTGTCTAACGTACCTCGGAACCTGATTTCATCACTTTCTCCGGTGTCATCAGGGCCAGATTCCCCTCATCGTCCTCCGCACACAGGATCATGCCCTCTGACACCATCCCTGCCAGTTTAGCGGGTTTCAGATTGGTAACTACCATGACCTTCTTTCCCACCATCTCCTCTGGCTTGTACCAGGCCTTGATCCCGCTCAGAATCTGTCTTGTCTCCGAACCGATCTTTACCTGTGAGCAAAGAAGCTTCTTGGACTTTGCAACTGCCTCACACTTCACAATTTCACCGATCTGGAACTGAAGCCTGTCAAAGTCGTCGTATGTGATCTCCGGTTTTTTCTCCACATCCATCACAGCGTCCTCTGCCTGCGCCCCGCTTTCGTTTTCTATATTCTCTTCGGCTTCCGGCTCTTTGAGCGCCTCCACCTGCTCCAGAACCTTTTTGATATCCAGGCGGGCAAAAAGGATTTCCGGATTCCCGACTACCTTGTTTCCGTCCGGATAGAGGCCGAATTCTTTCATCTCAGCGAGACTTCGTTTCTGCGTGCCAAGCTGTGCAAGGATCTTCTCCGAAGTCTCAGGCATAAAGG
Organism: bacterium 1XD42-76; assembly: GCA_009917545.1. Lineage (GTDB taxonomy): Bacteria > Bacillota > Clostridia > Lachnospirales > Lachnospiraceae > QZDW01. Next base: position 57,175 of record QZDW01000017.1, on the reverse strand, counting down.
AGCTGAGCATGGAAGCGCCGATCGTAATCGCCTCTGCCAGATGATAGAGCACAGTTGCCAGACGGTCCTTTTTCTCCTCGTCCTTCGCTAACGTCCAGGGTGTCGTCTCATCAATATATTTATTGCTGCGGCGGAAAATGTTGAAAATCTCTGTAATCGCGTCCGCCACTCTCAGCTTATCCATCTTCTCATCGGCTTTTTTCACAGCTTCCAGAACTGTCTGCTTTAAGTCCTCATCAACTGGTTCATAAGCCTTTCTGTTCTCGACCGTGCCGCCAAAATACTGATTCGTCATAGACACGGTACGCTTAACCAGATTGCCCAGGATATTTGCCAGGTCGGAATTCATGCGCTCCACCATAAGCTCCCAGGAAATCACGCCGTCATTTTCAAACGGCATCTCATGAAGCACAAAGTAACGCACAGCATCCACACCGAAAAATTCGGCCAGCGTATCCGCATAGAGTACATTTCCTTTGGACTTGCTCATCTTACCGTCGCCCTGCAGCAGCCACGGATGTCCAAAGATCTGCTTTGGCAGCGGAAGCCCGAGCGCCATTAAAAAGATCGGCCAGTAAATCGTGTGGAAACGGATGATATCCTTTCCGATCAGATGCAGGTCGGCAGGCCAGTATTTATCAAACATCTCCGCATTCACGCCATCACAGTCGTAGCCGATTCCCGTGATATAATTACTCAGGGCATCGAGCCACACATATGTCACATGTTTCGGATCCTCTGCTACCGGAATCCCCCAGGTAAATGAGGTGCGCGATACGCACAAATCCTGCAGACCGGGAAGCAGGAAATTATTCATCATCTCATTCTTTCTGGATACCGGCTGAATAAACTCCGGATGGCTGTTGATATATTCAATCAGCTTTGGTGCATACTTGCTCATACGGAAGAAGTACGCCTCCTCCTTTGCGGGCTCCACGGGCCCTCCACAGTCCGGGCATTTGCCGTCCACTATCTGGGAGGCAGTCCAGAAGGACTCGCATGGCGTACAGTAAAGCCCCTCATAATTACCTTTGTAGATATCCCCCTGGTCGCAGAGTTTTTTGAAAATTTTCTGAATCTGCTTCTCGTGGTATTCATCCGTTGTACGGACAAACTTATCATACGAGGTATCCATCAAATCCCATATTCTCTTAACCTCTCCTGCTACCTCGTCCACATACTGTTTGGGCGTAACGCCCGCGGCCTGAGCCTTAAGTTCGATCTTCTGCCCATGCTCGTCCGTCCCTGTCTGGAAATAGACATCGTATCCCTGCTCGCGCTTATAACGCGCAATCGCGTCTGCCAGTACGATCTCATACGTATTACCGATATGCGGCTTTCCGGACGTATAGGCGATCGCCGTAGAAATATAATACGGCTTCTTACATTTTTTGCACATGTTTTCTCCTCCCGAGCGGATGTCCCGGACTGTCTCTGATATCGCTCCGGGTGCTCACTTGTAGAAGTGTGAGGGGCCTGTTACAAAAAAAGCCCGTCTTTTTATCTTAAAGACGAGTTCCCCCGTATGCCGCCTCAAACTGTTTTCTCGTTCTAGTCTATCCCGATATCTGTTTTTTGTCAAGCGGCGGCTTTCATGGAACTGTCATTTTTCTCCTGCATTTAAAAAATTAACGGATATCCGGCCGGGTGGTCCCATATATTGATACAAGGGTAATTTTTTGAATTGGAGGTCTGGTATATGAATTTAAAACCCCGGCGGCTCTCTGCCGTTTTTCTCTGCCTGCTCACTGCCCTCTCACTCCTTCTCTGCTCCTGCGGCAGGGACCGCCTCGCCTGGTCCGGCGGGGAAACAGGCGAATTCTATTCAGCCGATGGCTCCCATCAAAAAAGCGGCTTAAATGAAAGCAGTCCCGGATCATCTGACGCAGGGAAGGCCGGCCAGGCACAATTTGATGCCTTCTGCGATGAGATATTCCGTGATGAACTTTCGGCTGCCAGTACGCTCGATCTCCACTACACTCTGATCTCACCCGAAGCATACGGAATCGACAAATCAGAGACGGCTCTTGGCTCCTACAGCCTGAATGATATGATGGCCGGGACACAGGAAGCCAAACAGCTGCGGGAACAACTGCTGCAATTTGACCGCTCTGTGCTTTCCTCTGCACAGAAGCAGACATACGACGCACTCCTGGATACTCTGGAAACCACACTTCTCCGGGAAGGAATGGAACTCTATGAGCAGCCTCTGGCTCCCACAATCGGAATCCAGGCTCAGCTCCCTATTCTGTTGGCGGAGTACTCCTTCCGTTCCCTCCAGGATGTAGAGGACTATCTGGCGCTCTTATCGCAGATTGATGTCTACTATAACCAAATCCTGGCTTTTGAAAACCAGAAGGCTGACGCAGGTCTGGCGCCTTCAGACGCCTCCATCGACGAAATTCTGGCCTCCTGTGAAGGCTATCGGATCAATCCGGAGGACAATTTCCTGACGGAAACCTTCCACTCCCGCCTTATGACTCTTCCTGATCTCACAGAGGAACAGAAAGCGGACTTTCATGCACGCCATACAGCCGCTATCCGCGAACACTTTCTGCCTGCTTACGAAACCCTGATTGCCGGCATGAACGCCCTGAAAGGAAGGGGGATTCAGGATGGCGGCCTCTGCAATCTGAAGGATGGAAAACGGTATTATGAATACCTGCTGAAATCAGGCACAGGCACCTCGTACACGGTAGAAGAGCTAAAGCAGGCCCTGGCCAGGCGGATTGACACAGATCTCACTACGATCAGCCGGCTTTTTGAAGAAAATCCGGCACTGGATGTACAGAATGCTTCCTTTACCTTATCGGATCCTCAGCAAATTCTGGAAGATTTGAAGCGCCAGATGAAACAGGAATTCCCGGCAATGGCCGAATGCGGCTACGAGATCCGCTATGTGCCGTCGTATCTGGAAGCGGCACTGAGCCCTGCCTTTTACCTGACAGCCCCGCTCGATGATGTAAATCATAATGTCATCTACATAAATAATGCCTATTCCGACAGTACAGACGGGCTCTATACCACTCTGGCCCATGAAGGCTTTCCGGGGCATCTCTATCAGACGGTCTACTGGCGCACCCACGCCCCCTCGCCGTTATCCGCACTCTTGAGCTGCTCCGGAGCCAATGAAGGATGGGCTACCTACGTCGAAAACTATGCCTGCACATTAGACAACGGACTGCCAAAAGAAGTCGGCATCTACCGTGCAGCACTGCGCTCCATTTCTTTGTGTGTACACGGCCTCCTTGATATCGGCGTCAACTATGACGGCTGGAGCCGGGAAGAGGCGGGCAGGTTTATTACTTCCTATTTCCGGGTGGATGAGGAGAGCGCCGCACGCCTGTGGCAGGTCATGATTGACAATCCCACCAACTATCTGGAATACTGCAACGGCTATGTGGAACTCATGGAGATGCGGGAACAAGCCGAAAATACCCTGAAAGGCCGGTTCAGCCCGATGGAATTCCACCGTTTCCTCCTTGATATGGGGCCTGTCCCCTTCAGCGTTATGCGCCCGTGGTTTTCCGACTGGCTGCAAAAGCAGAATACGCATTAGCGCGACATACATTCAGGGATGCCAAATACGCCTGCATTATCTTCATTCATAACGGCGCGCTTACCGGCAGGCGCAGGAAGGTTTACTATGAAAGTCCATCGCCGCAGGCGATCTGAGTTCAGGGATGCCAAATGCGCCTGCATTACCTTCATTCATAGAGGCGTGCTTACCGACGGGCGCAGGAAGGTTTACTAGACAAATCATCTGCTTTCTGCTACAATTCAGACATATTATGAGAGGAGGGGTCTTTTAATGAACGAGGTAATGAAACATATCCTGACAAGAAGAAGTATCCGCAGTTTTACCAAAGAGCCGATTCCCAGAGATATCCTGGAAAAGCTGGTGGAAGCTGCCTTATGTGCCCCCAGTGGAAAGGGACAGCAGACATGGAAGTTTACAGTTATCACGAATCAGGAAATGATTACGCGTCTTACAGAGGCGATCGGCCATGAGCTGCAGCGCGGCGGCTACGACATGTACTGTCCGGCAGCTATCTTTATGCCGTCCAATCTGCGCGACGGAATCTGGAGCAAGGAGGACAATGCCTGCGCCCTGGAAAATGTATTCCTAGCTGCCCACTCTTACGGTATCGGCTCTGTATGGATTAACCAGATGCAGAATATCTGCGATACTCCGGGAATCCGCGCCATCCTTGATGAACTCAATGTCCCGGCAGATCATGTGGTATTTGGTATGGCAGCTCTTGGCTATCCAGATCCAGACTCAGCGCCCCGTCCTATCAAGCGCATCGGAACAGTCGAATATATCGAATAAGCACGGAAAGTAGCTTTCAAGCACCGCCCGGATACAGCACTCAGGCTGCCGGGCGGTATTTTGTTTTTCTTATTTTACCACCTGTCACAGTGATACAAATGTCTTGGAATTCCATCCACCATGATCGGCGGAACATCACCCTGAATCAGCGGCCTGACATAGTTCAGGAAATCCTCTGTCACATAGTCCCCGTCCGCATTGATCCATTCTCTGGGTACAACCTTTTCCACGTTCGATACCTTATGAACATTTCTCAGGCTCGTCGTGCACTGATAGGGATCGTCTGAAAGTCTCTCAAGGATTACCATCTCCCCGGTATCTCCCTCATCTGCAGCCTTGACCGCAGCACCGCCGACCTGGAAGGCCTCGATAATATCAATTCTGGAAACAAGATGGGATGCGGCACGCTGCAATGTGGAAAGCTCGATTCCCCTGGACTTACAGCCCAGCTCGTTTGCAATCCGGCATGCCAGATAATTGGCCGTACCGCTTAACTGCTTGTGACCGAAGGCATCCACGTAGTCCACCCCGTCTGTCAGCTCGCAGACATAGCGGCCGTCCTCCAGGCGGATTCCTTCTGATACCGCGACTACAATCGACTGCTTCTTTTCCAAAAGATTTCTTACCTTTTCCACAAACATCTCCACGTCAAACGGAAGCTCCGGCAGGTAGATCAGATCCGGGCCCTCGCAGTCCTCCCCTCTGGCAAGCGCTGAAGCGCCGGTCAGCCATCCTGCATTCCGCCCCATGACCTCAATCACTGTAACAAGCCCCTTGGAATATTCCAGAGCGTTGCTGTCACGGATGATTTCCTTTGTCGAGGTCCCGATGTACTTGGCGGCACTGCCATAGCCCGGGGTATGGTCGGTCAGTGCCAGATCATTATCAATCGTCTTGGGTACACCAATAAACTTCGTCGTATGTCCCTTGACAATGGCATAGTCAGACAGCTTTTTAATTGTATCCATCGAGTCATTACCGCCAATATAGATAAAACACTCAATCTCCAGCTTTTCAATAATTCCGAATATTTTTTCGTAAATTGCCGGATTCTCATGGATCTCCGGAAGCTTATAACGGCAGGAGCCCAAATATGCGGCAGGGGTTCTTTTTAAAAGTTCTACATCCAGATCATTTCTGATATGCTCAGACAGGTCAATATATTTTTCATCCATCAGACCCTGAATTCCGTGGAGCATTCCATACACCTTCTTCGCCCCCCGGTCGATTGCAGTGCGGTATACCCCCGCCAGACTTGAATTAATCGCCGCAGTTGGACCACCAGACTGCCCGACAATCACATTTCCTTTCATAGTATCTCCTCCTCAAAAGATATTATTTTATAGTTTCTTTCTCTTTTTTCCTGAACCAGCAGTCCAGCTTTGTCAGCGCCTTTATTAACACATCCGTTTCCTCCTGGTTCAAATCGGTTACTACCGCCTGTATCATTTCCCTGTGAAAGGCTGCGTGGTGCTCATATGCCTTTCTGCCCTTGTCCGAAAGCGAGATATATACGACCCGTCTGTCCTCCTGCCCGCGCTCTCTGAGCACATACCCTTTCTTCACAAGGTTATTCATCGCGATCGTCAGCGTTCCGACCGTGACAGAGAGCTCTCTGGCAATCGAAGACATATTCTTTGGCTCCCCTGTCCCGATTGCCTCAATCACATGCATATCATTGCCCGTGATATCCTGATATTCCGGTGTGATGATCGCCTTCTGCTCGATCTCCATAATATCCCTGAACAGACGGACCAGTATCTCATTTAATATCCCGTAATCATCCACTGAACATTCCCTTTCTTCACGAGCCGCAATGGGCATATCGAAATGGTAAGAATACCGTTTTCCCAATTCTTAGTCTCTGCCGCCGCATCTCATGAAAGCGCCGTACATTATCTACCGGGACATTATAACTCAAGATTTCCGTACAGACAACAAAATTTTACATCATTTCTGCGAGGAAAATGCTGGCTGCTATCCCTCCGGCTGTTGCAAGCAGCGCTCCCGGAAGCGTCCATCTCGTCTTTCGGATACCGGCTGACATAAAATATACGCTCATTGTATAGAAAATCGTCTCCGTACATCCCATCATAACAGATGTGATATTTCCAATCAGAGAATCCGGGCCGTATTCCTTAAAAATATCCAAAATAAGGCCTGTGGCTGCAGAACTAGAGACCATTCGTACCAGGATTACCGGCACCAGCGGAACCGGAATATGGATCCAACCTGCCGGTACTTTTAAAAGCTCTGCCAGAGCATCCAGGATACCAGAGGCCCTCAAAATCCCGACTGAGGTCATTAACCCGATTAATGTTGGCAGGATCCCGACAACGGTCCGCATGCCTTCCTTTGCTCCCTTTAAAAAATCATCGAATACAGGCCGGTCGGACAACAGTCCGAACCCCACGATATAGAACACGATCAGCGGAACCATAAACTCTGATAAAAAAATCAGTATATCCATTCTCCCCACCTCATTCTGCACATGCGCTGCGCCGTCTCCCCTGATGTTCTGGCCCTTTAGGGAATCGCAGAGCCATGCTGTTTTTTCTATTGTATTCCTGCTTAAAATGAGATATACTGTCTTTGGCATTCATGCCAAAAGCTTTCAATGGAGGTCTTTATTTTGAATCTGCTGTTTTTAGAATACCCACCCTGCTCGACCTGTAAAAAAGCCAAAAAATGGCTGGACGAGCATAACCATTCCTACACCTCCCGCCATATTAAGGAGCAGAATCCAACTGCTGATGAACTCCGTTTATGGTACAAGAAGAGCGGACTTCCCCTGAAGCGTTTCTTTAATACCAGCGGCCTGCTCTACAAGTCCATGTCCTTAAAAGATAAGCTTCCGGATATGAGCGAGGAGGAACAGCTTAATCTGCTCTCGACCGACGGGATGCTGGTAAAACGCCCGATTCTTGTATCTGAGTCCTTTGTTCTTGTCGGTTTTAAGGAAGCGGAATGGGCGGACAAGCTGAAAAAAGATTAGTCAATGCCGCGTCCCTGCGCTCTTTTTTCTCTGCTTCTGTACGTTTTCCTTTTGACGTTTCTCCTCTCTGCGGACGAACAGCAAAAGAGCAGCCGTCAATGCGATGACAAGAAAAAAGAGCTTCCCAAAATGTACGACCGTAAAATGCCGCTTTACCCAGTAAAAGGCCTGTTTTATCTGGTACACTGCCTTTTCATACAGCGGCATTTTTGTTGTACTGTCCGAACTGGTAGTTTGCTCTGTGGTTTCGTCTGCCCCGGGCCGGATCTCTCCTCCTTCCCCTTCTTCCTCCTCTTGTCCTGTCTCCTCAGCAGACATCTGGCTTTCCTCTTCACCGGTCGTTTCCTCTTCTTCATTACTAAGCTCTTCATAGCCTGCAACATAACGTTTCCCCGTTCTGTCCGGCATCTGCATTTCTCCGCCATATGTCACCGTTACATTCCTTACCAGACGTTCCCCCCGGGCCGTGGCGTCACGTTTTAAAATGCCGTCCTCCAGATAGGGCTCGCCGTCCCAAACGATCTCCTTAATCCGGTAAGAGCCCACAGGCAGCCCCAAAAACCGCAGAAACTCCTGTCCGTAATTTGACAGCCTGGAATAAGAAGGAAGTCTCATATCGCCCAGAGTAAAGTATTCGGCATCATAACCATTCACTGTGACAGGGAATGAAAAATTTTTTATCCATGTTCTGCCGGTTTCCACAGCTTCCAGCTGCGGCAGTTCCTTTTCTATATTTTCCCCGCTTATGGGATCTTGAATCAGGACCATTGCAGTTTCCGGCAGAGATTCCTCCCCTTCCAGTGTATAGGATGTGCTGGCTGATACAATAAGTGTCTCACCTGCTGTTTCTTCCTCTTCCACATTCAGAAAGAACCGCCGGTATCTCTTTCCATTCCGTTCCACCTCTTCTGACGGCAGGCAGCTCTCCCCATCTTTCGTAAATACAGGGCTTGTATAAATCAGATCGCACTCCCGCATTTCGTCCTTTTCCAAACTTACCTTTGCTTTGTCTGCGCTTTCCCAGCTTCCCACAGCTTCCCGTTCCACCGCCTCTGCCATCTCTTCCGTATTCATGTTATCCGGCACCCGCTCTGCATTTCCGCTCAGATACAACTCCCCTGTCCTGTGTTTCTGATCATAATGTACGGTCATGCGTCCGGTCTTATGTCCTTGCTCCGTATCTTCTTCTGTTTCTTCCGGTTTTTTAAACATAATCTGCGTTACTACCCCATCGCCAAGGACACGGAATCCGGGCCCGGTGTCAGGCAAAGATTCCTCCTGCCTTGCGCTGTCAGTGATCTGGTACTGTTCTCCTGCCAAAAGCCTGCCTTTTATCTCATAAGGATTCTCCCCAGGCTCCCAGCTTTCCAGAATTTTACCTTCCTGATCTATGAGAAACAGCCGTGCTTCTTCTTTTCCCATTGTTCCTTCCATGTTCCTGTCAGTAACGCTGACTGCCGTTTTCCTGCTTGTCAGATACAGACTATTTACCTGACCGGATCCGTTTATCCCGATTCCACTCCTGGAGACAATGAAGGAGCTCCCGTCATCGAAGTAGACGGTTTCCTCAAAGCAGTATTGGTTTCCCGAATTAAGAGAGGCACATACGTTCTCCATTCCGCCATCTTCCATCTGCCCTGCCTCTCTTTCCCCGCACCAGGTCACATCTCCTGTCTTGTCCCTTATGTAAAAAACCGTTTTGAGCGGCCGGCGTTCAGACAGCCACATACTGCCTGCTTTATCATAAAATGCCTGAAAAAGCATGCGCCCTGTGTGCTCGAAGCTCCCATCGGAAAACCTTGTCTGTTCGCAGAGTGTAATCCATGTCCCTTCCCGGGCGGTTTCCTGCAAAATCTCTTTCTCCCTGCCGTTTCCCTGCCAGGACAGGATACTACGCTCACCTTCCAGCAGCTGATAACGCACATATTCCGCCGTCCGGCATGAAAATACTGCCTCCACCGCACCATATTCCTTTGTGTCAAAAAAGCTGCATCTGCCTGCACCATTCATAATCATACAGATACTGCCGTTTTGATTCACTGTAAATAAGAGCGGCAGCGCCGGACTTCTCCCTTTGGCCGTTTCCTCTTCCATAAAGAAATACATTTCGCCGGGAATCAGCCCTTCTGCCAGCTTATGCGGCTCTCCTTCCGATACCCACTGTTCAATCGCATCCCCTGTACGTACAAAAATCCCCTCCTGTTCTGCCGCCCGATATACAGAAAGCCGCGCCCCTTCTACAGGGCTTCCCGAATCAAAATCACAGATGTCGATAAAAAGCCCGGGGGAATCCATACATACACTCTCGTCCGCGTACACCCACACCTGTCCGCAAAGCAACCGTACAAAAAGACAGGCTGCCACAGCCCATTTCCATATTTTGTTTTTCATAAAGCCTCCGGATTCTCTGGCAGATTCTGCCGCAACATCAGGTCTTATCAGATCGTTTGCAAAAGAATATTTGCTGGAATTGTGTTATCAATATATCATATTCACCGTCAAAAATCTATGGCTACCATGTGAAAATTCTCCTGCTGTTTTTGTGCATGATTTACAAATCCATGTATATTATTGCCTCCAAACAGACAATATACCAGATATGGTTAATGTACAGTTCCGGCTAATCTGTGTTTTAATTATGATATACATGTACCGTCGGATGACAGTCCGGATCCAGCCACATGAAACGCGCCCCAGACCGATTCGTCCATGACGGTCCGCCGAAGGCCTTTTCATCCATAGTATCTACTATCTGTGACACATAAAGGTTTGACTTGCAGGAGGTAATGAAATGGTAAAATACACCCGCTTATGGGAAACAATGAAAGAGAAAAAGGTCAGCCAATACCGCTTAATCAAATATTACGGTATCAGCGCAGGCCAGATCAGCCGCCTGAAAAAGAATATGTACGTTTCCACGCATACGATCGACGTACTTTGCAACATCCTGCAATGTCCTGTTCAGGATGTCATGGAAGTGATTTACGATATCAGGGAAACTGTATCTGAGGAAGAGCCGAAAGAAAGCACCGGGAGAAACGAGAAGGACGAGCAGGAAAAGAACCAGCCGTAACGGGTTTTCCGGCAGAGCCCGCGCCCCGAAGCAAACGTGTCAAAATGGGGCGCAATGAGGCATCTTCCACTCCTGTCATCATATATTTGTCTCATCCAGCTTCAGTACTCTGTGGCATATCTTTGAGAGTAATTCAGGGGAATGGCTGACTGCAATCAGTCCAATCCCTCTTTTTCCTGTTTCTTTTAAGAGAAAATCCCAGATCTGAGCCTGCGTCACCAAGTCAAGCATTGTCGTGATTTCGTCCGCAATCAGGATCTGCGTCCTTTCTCCCAGTGCCCGCGCGATACAAAATCTCTGCAGCTCTCCGCCCGACACCTCCGAGGGGTATCGCTCTTTCCATTCCTCAAGAATTCCCAGTTCCTGTTCAATATGGCTTTGCAGTCCGTCGTTTTGCGCCGGAAAGTCCCCTTCGGAAAGCACTGTTTTAAGCCTTCGCCTTGGATTCACGGACAGCTCCGGGTGCTGCCAGACCATCTGAACCGGACAGTAACCGCGGTATTCCTTTAAAGGTTTCCCATCTAAGAGAACCTCCCCACAGTCTGCGCTCTCGTACCCGGCAAGAATCTTACAAAGCGTTGTTTTCCCATATCCGCTGGGCGCCATCAGCCCGACGCGCTCCCCGTCCTCCAGCGCCAGACTTACCGATTTCAGTATCTGTCTGCCGGCTCTCTCATAGCAAAATGAGAGCCCCTTTGCCTCAAGTCTCATCTCCCATATTCCTTTCGCATATATGCAAGAATCTCTCCCGACACGCAAAGTCTGTCCCCTGAAGGATCCCAGTTTTGAGGCATTGAACGACAAAGCGCTTTCGTATACGGGTGTTTTAACTGCGACTCATCCGAAAATGCGGCAGCCTGCGCCTCCTCTATCGCCCTTCCGCCATAGAGTACAACCACCCGATCTGCTGTCAGTAATGCCAGCTCCAGATCATGCGTGATAAGGAGCACACCGGCGCCGCCCTTTGCGATCTCTTTAAAATGCTCCATGACACGTCTTGCTGCCTCCGGATGCAAACCCGGTGTCGGTTCGTCGGCGATCACGAGCCTGGGCTGCTCGATTACTGCCGTAGAAATCAGGATACGTCTTGTCATGCCCCCGGATAGCTGGAACGGATATTTCCCCTCCGCCTCCTTGTCCAGCCCATATCGGGATAAAATGTCGCGGCAGCGCTTCCTGGACTCTTCATCCTTTCTCCCTTTCGTCACCTGACGCCCGGCTTTCATTAACGGATCCAGATAGGATACGCTCTGCGGCACGAGCACAAGCTCTTTACCGCGAACCTGCCTGAGCAGCTCCCCATCCAGCATCCGGCCTTCAAACAGGAGTTCTCCATTCATCGCTGCATTATATGGCAAAATCCCCATGATTGCATGAGCCAAAAGACTTTTTCCGGAACCGCTGGAACCGACCACTGCAACGATTTCCCGCTCACTGACCGTAAGGGACAAATCCTCTACTGCATGGATCACTTTCCTTTTTAATCCCCGTCCATACTGCTCAAAAGCAACGGAAAGTTTCCGTACCTCCAAAATAACCTTACCTGATGTATCCACGCATCTCCCCCCTATTCATGGACACTGCCCGGATCAATCAGACGGCAGACAGATTGCCCTGCATAATGAAACAAAAGTACCACCACGACTAAAAATAATCCCGGAAACAGTGCAATCCACCATTTTCCCATTGCCAGATATTTCATGCTTTCAGCCAGGATGATCCCAATTGCCGGTTTTTCCGGAGAAAGTCCGAACCCCAGAAAGGTAATACTCGCCTCATGTAAAATAGCATGTGGAAACAGCAGAATCAGTCCTGTGACAAATTGCGAAATCAGGTTAGGGGCCAGATGACAGAATGCAATATAGCGGCGGCTCTTCCCCAGACGTTCGGCAATCTTTACATACTGGCTCTGCTTTAGCTGCAAAACCTCGCCGCGGATCAGACGGGCCAGCGAGGCCCAGTGCGTAAATGCGATTCCTGCCACAACACCCCAAAAACCTCTCCCGCAGGCAAAGGAAATCAGAATCAAGAGCAGCATATGGGGAATGCCCATGACCACATCAATAAAAAGCAGCACCAGATCATTTACAAGTTTCCCCATCACAACTGCCGCAAGTCCAGAAAAAAAGGCAATCCCTGCACTGACAGCTGCCGTCAGGAGCCCGATGCGGATGCTGAACGAAAGCCCTGTAATTGTCCGCATAAACATGTCACGTCCCATCCAGTCCGTACCGAACGGATACAGCACACACGGTGGAAGATTCTTCCTCGAAAAGTCGGTTCTCACTGCCTCTTCCTGCCAGAAGTAACCCATAATCGTCACCGCCGCCAGGAAGCAGACGGTGAGCACCAGGAGAACTGTCGTTGCAAGACGCCGGTTGCCCGGAAATCCCGCTTTTCTTTTCCCATATGCCGATCTGCTGCCCACCCTTTTTAACATGGAGCTTTTTCCACTTGTTTTCATCTTCTGAGCGCGCCCTCCCTGATTCTCGGATCAATCCATCCATATAGTACATTTGCTGTCAGATTTCCCGCAAATACGATAAGTGCTGTAATCATCGTAATCCCAAGAAGCAGAGGCGCATCGCCGCCCAGTCCTGCAGTCACTGCTGCCTGCCCGAGCCCTGGGTAGGAAAAAACCTGCTCCACAAGGACGGAGCCGCCAATGATCTCACTGGCGGAAGAAAATTGCAGCGTCATGGCAGGCAGGAGTATGTTGCGGAGCCCATGTCTTAAGACAATCTCCATTTCCCCCTCTCCCCTTGCCCGTGAAAACAAAACATAGTCACTTTCCATAATCTCAATCATCTTCTCTCTGGTGTGCAGTGCGATTGAAGAGATGCCGGTAAGGCTTAAGGCGACTGCCGGAAGCACGGCATGATGGATCCTGTCAAATAGCGTCACCTCCCCGACGGACGCTCCGATCGGCACACTGAGTCCAATGGGGAACCATTTCAGATATACGGAAAACACCATCAAAAGCATCATGGCTGCCCAGAATGCCGGCGTGCTGGCTGCGATTAACGAATACCCTGTAATCAGCCGGTCCGCCAAACCGCCCCGTCGCTTCCCTGCCAGAATCCCCAGGAAAAAACCAGCCAGCCCGGAAAAAAACCATGCGGTAAGAAGAAGCCCCAGAGAATTGGAAAGTTTCCCGGCAATTACCTCTGTCACCGGCCTGCGGTAAAGTAAGGATACCCCCATATCGCCTTTCAGCAAATCGATCAGCCATAAAGTATACCGTCTGACCGGAGGCACATCCACTCCCCAATACGTCCTGAGCCGCTCAATCTGTTCCGGACTCATAGAGCCAAGCGCTGCCTGCCCTACGTTCGTCTGCAAAGGATCAAGAGGGGAAACCGACAGCAGTACGAACGATACCATGCTCACCAGCAGCAGGAGCAGCACCATACGGGCCGCCTGTCCCCCTGCCCAGATGGCAAAGGAAGCTGTCTTATTTCTTTCTTTCATATGCCCTTCCTTCCTGACATCTTATGTATCATTCTTCCTTCCCCTTCCGTTACGTACGGGAAATCTGCCTTTATTCCCACGTCCACTGATCGACATTATTTACAACAGACCAGCCATGTCCGTGCGGATGCAGCTTTTGTTCCGCAATCCTGAGCCCGCTTTTTACCCAATAGAGATGGTCAATATTCACAAGCCATATCCACGGCACATCTCCGTCCTGCGTGATGCCGGTCACGCCGTCCCACTGTGCCTTTTTCCACAGCTCGTATGAGGCCTCCGTATCAGCGCACGCCAGCGCTTCCTCCATATATGTATCAACCTGCCCATTAGCGTACGGGGAGTATTCCGCATAGCCGCCGGATGCACTTGTGTGATAGATATTGTAGAGCTCCATCGGTGTGTGTGCTCCCCAGCCCCACATAAGCGGAGTGGACTGCGCGCGGTCATATGCCGTATCCCAGCCCACGCCCTCCACATTCACGCGGATGCCAAAGTCTGCGAGCTGGTTTGCCGTTTCCTCGGCAAGTGCCTGCCGTACGGAATCCCCCACCGGATATAAAAGCCCGAATTCTGCCCGGACTCCGTCTTTTTCCCGGATCCCGTCCCTCCCTGGTATCCAGCCGGACTCCTCCAAAAGCTCTGCTGCCCGGTCCGGATCATAATTCGTCTCCGACTGTGGCTGATACCAGGGCATTTTATCACATACACTGTACGCCGCTGTCCCATGTCCATTGAGAACATGCGCAATCATCTCTTCCCGGTCAAGCGCCATATTGACCGCCCTGCGCACCTGAAGATCGCATGTAAAATCATTGCCGAGGGGCACTCCGTTTTCGTTAATTTCCCCGGACGGCACAGCCGGAAGATTGAACCCACGGTTATCCACCGTATCACAGGAAAACAGCTCATATCCGTCTATAGGCTGTTCTGAAAAGGCCGCAGATGTATAGCTCACATCCACCTGACCGGACAGTGCCGCCGCATAGGCCGCATCCTCGTCCATAAAGAGGATTGTAACCTTTTTCATCTTTGGCGCTTCCCCGTAATAATCTGGATTTGCCTCGAAAATGGCTTGCTGGCCTTTATCCCACTGCTTCAGAATATAGCGTCCGGAGCCCACAGGCATGCTCCCATAGTCCGGACCATATGCATGTTCCGGAACGACCCCTGTGATCGCCATTGTATACGGCCAGATCGAATATGGCCTGTTTAGGGTAAATTCCACTGTCGTATCGTCCAGGGCCTTTGCCTCTTTCAGCATTGTGAAATCATTTACCGAGCTGGTATCCCGCAACATATTATAGGTAAACGCCACATCAGCCGCCGTAAGCGGACTGTTGTCTGAAAATATCACCCCATCCCGTATTGTCACCGTCCAGGTCAGGCCGTCCTCACTGACCTTTATGTCTGTAGCCAGATCATAATCAATCTTCAAATCTTTGGTCGTCACCGTCAGCGTGCTCTGAATTAACGGCTCATGGACATGCTCACCGGCTCCCCAGCCAAATGCCGGATCAAAGCCTGATTCCGGCTCCGAATTCGGCCCCATCACTACGATAACAGAATCCTTTTCCGTTTTCCCGTCCTCGCTGCCTCCAGCTGAGCCGGCCACCGCCTCTGCATTTTTCTTTAGTTCCACACTTCCCTGCTGAGCCATATTTCCCTGAGACTCCGTGACCGGAACCATTCCCCCGCCTCCTGTACAGCCCGCGAGGCCAAATGCCAGCAGAGCCATGATACACACGCCAGCAAGCCTTTTATACGCCATATTGCCCATTGCTTCTCTCCTCTTTGGCCAAAGGTTTGTGTCCGTTCCCTTCCGTTAAAAAAATACCAGAAAAGGGACGTGCTTCTGCACATCATTACCTTCCTGGTATTTTTAACCTTTGTAATCTTTACTTTTTCTCTGTCTGTATCTTTATACGACCGGCCAGATACATACTGGCCTTTCTTCCGGATCCTTCACAATCCGCCTGCTGCTTCTGCCGCAGGATTCTATGGGCATAATTGTATTAAAAATTCCCATAAATGTCAAGATATTCTTTATCCAAGCTATGTAGCTCTTATCGTCTGCCGCTTTCCTACAGCACCAGCTCCAGCAACTGTAAAATCAGACCGCAGGTCGTATTAAATGCAAAAAATGCCACGATTGCAAATGAAATCAAAGCCGCAGTGTTGCTCTGTTTCATCTTCTTTTTAAAATCGTCCACGATACAGCATTCCGGTTCTGACGGCACATAATGGATCCGGTAGCTGCCACCGGCATTATATTTCCCCCGCCTCTTCTCGGCATAGGTCAGATGTACCGTATACGTCTTCCCATTTACCTGATAGGAAATGACCGGGTACTCATTTATCCAGCGGAACGAGCGGTTCCGACGGCGTACCGCGACCACCTCGGCAATCGTACCTTCTGTGACAGCCGTCATTTCTCCCTCGCGCTTTAGGATCTTCTTTACGCTGCTATAGGCGCGGAACGTCGCCCAGGCGGCATAGAGTAAAAACAGGGTAAACACAGCCATAAACCCCAGCATAAATACAGAAAACGACTCATCCATTTTATATCCTCCTTTGTCTGCGTCCATCCGCATTTTTTAATCAGCGTTAATTATAATACAAACTGGCTAAAATTCAAGACCAAAAAGAGATTTTATAACCGTGTAATGAATCGGAATTGGATGCCTGCGATCTCTAACATACCGTCTGGCGGCAGCAGATATGTCTCATTGGCAGCCAGCAGATGTCCGTCCACTTTTGTCCCGTTCGTGGAATTTAAATCCGTCACCATACAACCGCCTTCTGCCTCGTCAATTCTTAAATGCAGACGACTGACTTCCGGCCGGTCCAGGCAATAATCCGTCAGCTCCCCACTTTTTCCGATCAAAAACGGGAAATAGCCAAGTTCAATCTCCTCCCCCTCCCGAACCGGAACCAGCCGGCGGGATGCTCTGGATGGTATCGGCGCTGTCAGGAGGATTGTCTGCATCGCATCCTCTTCATCTTCCGACGGCAGCTCTGTTACCGCCGTCTCACGCTTTGGAGAACTCTGATAGGATTCCTGCGGCAGAATTTCCCCCATACTGTCCTTTTCCCGGAAAATAATCTCCCAGTCCCTGTCTGCCTGCCGATCCATCTCTTCCTTCTTTTCGCCCGGTTCCTTCTGCCCCTTTCCCATATCACTTAACAGGAAAGCTGCGGCTCCGAGTAACAGTTCTACAGCCCCCAAAATCCATTTGTATTTAAGAAAACCAAGCATACCCATTCGAAGATAAAGGACAAGCGGCAGGAGCACCATAAAAAACGCCAAAATCCAGGTAGCCCTTATATGATTGTGGTGTTTCTCACCCGCATCCATTTCTGCCGGACCTTCTTCCCACCCTCTGCCTGTATACCCGCCAGTACCTGTATGACTGCCCATACCCTGACTTTCCACAGCATTTTTATTTCCTGCCATACTTTGCCTTTTTATGTTCCCTTCTCCCCCGGCCAGCTTCCCGATACAGCGTTCAATATCTTCGACGCCGAAGTTTTCCTTCCCGCTCTCCTTCATGATTCCAAAGGCCAGTACAACTGCCTCACTGTCATTATGGTCAACGTGCTCCAGAAGATATTGTGACAATGCATAAAAGCCCCTGGCAAAATCCATCTTCCTCCCCGGTATCAGGCAGAGACCGCTTTTCAGGCTGTCCGGCTCCACATAGATAAGCTGCGGTTCAAAGCTTACCTGGCTTTCGTCCAGCAGAAACCGTTCTATCTGTCTCACAGAAAATAAAATACCAGATATAAGCTGTCTGATCTCTTCTCCGGAAATGCATCTCGTCTCCAACATCCTGTGCAATGGCTGTCTGGACGTGATATCGTAATAATACCATCGCTCTCCGTCAATGTACTTTTCATGGAAAGGAAGTACCCCGTCGATTCTGTTTTCTGACAACATTCTGGTCGTATATGGTTCACCTTCCGGCTCCCCGGCCCGCAAAACGATATAGTTACGGTTCATCTCCCTTTTATATTCAATCTCCGGCCTCATCCGCTCCCCTTCCCAGCTCTGAAAGAGCCCGATATCTCCGCAAAAAAAGCTCTGGATAAAATGTTTTCATCTCTATGCTTCCTTCCCAGTCCCCGGCCCCGGCTCTTCCTGTCACACTCTGTGCTTTCTGTTCCACGCTGATTTTATAGGTTCCCAGCCACAGCCTTGGATTTCCATCCCTTTCTCCTTCCCCTTCAAAAACTGCGGCTGCCTCCCCACTGCCGTCATAACGAATCTTTTCCATCGTCTCTGCCAGAATCATGCGACCTGTTATGGTATCATGCAGATAATAAGCTTCCTGTATCATAGCAGCGACTGACAGAAAAATAATTGAAAAAACGATTGCCGCTTCCACAGTAAAACTGGCCTCATATCTGCGTCCCCCTACAGCGCAGACAGCCAGAGCCCCATTGGCAGCAGAAAGGGAAGAAAGGGGATTCTCTTTTTTCCAATCCCGCTTCTTTCGGTAAATGCAGTCGCAAATAACGCCAGGGCGTAGGTACTGCTGAATATCAGGCCTGACAAAAACAGCAGCAGATTGTTTTCCGGCCTCAGATATAGTCCTGATACAATAAAAAACCATCCGTCTCCCTCCCCCACCTTACCCTCTGTCACATAATTTAAGACAAGCAGGACAATTCCAATTGCGGCTGAAAAAAGCAGCTCATGCGGCCCCGTCTGATTCCGGATACAGACTGCAAGCCCGAACAGGCCAAACAAAAGAAACCAGCCTCTCCTGATACATCGGCAGCGAATATCCTGCCACACGGACAAGCATAAATATATGATAAACAATCCCATACTCATTTTCCCTTCCTCCTGCTGCAATAAGAGCACGCCCCGAGATGCTCCACCTCTTTTAGCGGTACACTCCTTACATAGGAGATCATCGAACTGCAGTTTTGACTGTAATGATAGTGCTCTCCCCCTGGAGTAATAAAGGCCTCACTGCCTCCGGAAGCGGCGCCTGCGCACCGTGAACAAGCCGTATACTGCCTCCCAAACGCATTCTTCCTCCTTCCTGCCTCATTCAAAGAAACCGTTTGATATTGGTTTGAGATATAATGGCAGTCCCGGTCCCGGTGATATCGCCCCATCCCAGCGCCCACATAAACAACCTCCCCGTCCTCCTCCCCATCCTCTAAACTGCCGGCCCCTTTTTCCGACAGCTTCCCGTCAAGCCCCAGCCAGGCCCGCCGCTTTGCTGCTGCCTTCATCCTGATTCCGCCGGGTAAGATACGAAAAAAGGGGATTTTCTCAAAATAGAGGATTTCAAAGGAAATATTTCCTTTCTCATCCGGTACTTCCGATATCGTCACAACGGCTTCCCCAACATGCCTCTCAACCCTCTTTTGCAGCCACAAACGCGCCGCCGTATCAGAGAGCAGTCCAAACGTGTCTTTTGTATCTTCATCCAGAGAGTTCTGCCGTTCCTCCTCTCCGCCCTGCTCTGCTGCCAGATACAGGTACTGGCTCAGGGTTTCGCAAAAATGTTCCGTCTCCGTCTGTACCCGTCTCTGCCTGTCCAGCCACTGCACCGGCTGCATCAGCGCAATGCAGAAGAGCAGAAAACAGGGCAGGCACAGCGCTGCTTCTACTGTCAGGCTGCCCGGAAGTCCGGAATCAAGGATATTTTTCTTTTGCCGGTATGAGGCGAATGGCAATACCCTTTTCCCCGAAGTTGAAGAAAACAGCGATTTTATCCGGGGAACATTACCAGGTACTTGGAGAGACTCAGTAATTTGTGTAATTTGATAAGGAAATCGGTGAAAATACCATTTTACATATTTCAAAAAGCTTCCTTTCGGGAAAAAGGGCACTGCCATTCACCTCCTTTTACCGTGCATACGAACTTTCTGTACTGACCGTCACATCATATTCCCCATGCAGAAGGAATCGGTGTTTTTGTCGTACCCGTGCCTTTATCTGCATTTTATAGAGACATGATTCTATGGAAAAATCAGACTGCTTTTTCCTGACATTCCACTGTATTACATCCATCATTCTGTAGTTTCTTATCTGGCGGTTCTGTAAGAAAAACAGGATCCTCATATAGTCCTCATACCCGCTTTGGCCTCTGCTCCCATCACCTGTACCTTCCCTGTCCAAAAAGCTAAGAGACAGAAGCTCCTCCAGGCTCGTCCTCCAGGAACCTTCGTTTTTCCAAAACGGGACATTCCCCCCTGCAAACAGACACCGCAGATCCAGAATGGCTTCGCCAAATGCCCACAGGGCCAGAATGAAAAAGGAAACTACAAATTGTGCAGCTATATTCCCACCGGATACAGACGTTGCCAGACTGTCTGCCTGCGCCTTCTTTTCCGGCGTATTAAAGAGGTATAGAAAATTCATCGCACCGCGTACAGCCAAAAGCTTCTCTGCCGTTTTTTTCAGATTTGCACGGTCAGACGTCTCCCCGCAGAGCAGGTATTCCAATTCATAGGAGAGATCTCTGGTATCCGGCATGGTTCTGTCCGTATGCTTTGCAATATAACTGTCAAAAGAAAGAAACAGGTATTCGTTAATCAAAAGCTGCTCTGCCGGGTTTTTCCCTGTACTTTTCTCGGTGGAAAAATGAGACGATGGGATCCCCTTCCGGCTTACCTTTTGTTCTGAGACGACCGCATCCTCTGGCAAAACCAGAAGCAGAATATCCCGCTCCAAAAGTTTCTCCAGCCGCTCCAGGGCAACGCTTCGTTCCTCGTCGATCTCTTCTCTGTGCGGGCCGGGTGGCCTTGCCGCGTCGATACAGGAGCCGATCACATTCCAGTCCGGCTCATTCTCCTCCTCTCCATCATCCTCGTCCTCCAATAAAAGAAACGCCTCCTCCAGCATATCCAGACATTCCCCGATCTCCTGCTCCATCGCCTGGTATTCCTTCCGGTATTGTTCGGCAGCCTGTTCCACATCGCTATACGCCATAAGCTCTTTTTCCATCCCCTCTGATGCCTGCATATCGTCAGGTTCCCCATATGCGGCATCCTCCTCCCATTTCCGGGAATCTGCAAGCTCCGACCTGTGTGCGGAAAGCTTCGCCAGCTCATTTTCATATGCCGCGACTCTGGCGGGGAATTTCTGCATCTCCTTTCTCAGTTTCCCGGCCGCTCTCCTAAATGAGCCTTCCCGCTCTTCATCAGAAGCTTCCTTTGCCTGCTGCCACAGCCGTTCCATCTCCTCAAGAGACGCTTCTATCTCCCTGCGTTTCTTTTCCAGTCCACGTGTCTGTTTCCCGGCCTGTCTGCACACTTCGATCAAGGCCCTGAAATCTCCTGCCTTCCCCGCCTCCCGGGCGGCGTTTGCGATACCGGCAAGATTTCCGGCAATATCAGGCAGGCGGTATTTTACATACGCCAAAATTTCTTCCTCTAATGCACTTGCACCGTGATCCTGCATGACAGAGACTGCACCCAGCTCCACGGATTCCCGTTTTGCCGCATAAAAATTTTCCTGAGACAGATAAAAGTCAAAATATTCGTTAAAAGATTGAATAATTGCCTGTTCTGACTCGTATTCCAGAAAAAGCAGCCGGTACATATCCCAGAGATTTTTATTATACTGGCTCATGACAGAGGCTGTGGCGGAGTCGGCGGCCATACGCAGGGAAAGTCTCGCCCCTGTCGTCCTCGCCGACTCGAAAAGCCCCATCAGAAGAGAGAGTACACATACCAGGATAAGACTGAAAAATATCGTAACCTCTCCTCGTTTTTCCATTCCTTAGTAGACCTCTTTCGCCTGTTTGTTGATCTCTGAGAAAATACCCGTCAGTAATTTGTTGATCTGGCCTTTAAAGACGATTACAAGCCCGATCAGTACCACCAGAATCAGTACCACCTCGATTACGCCCACTCCGTCCTCTTCCAGAAAGAATTCCTTTAAATGCAGCATAATTTCTCCTTTCAGCCCAGCGTTAAAAACGCCGGCGCAACTACCATAATCATTACCGTTCCCAGGATTAAAAACATGGGGAGCAACAGCTTGGTGGACGCTTCCTCTCCCCGGCGTCTGGCGAGATCCTTTCTCTGCTTAAACGCCTCCTCCATCTCTTCTTCCAGAAGTTTTCTCGTATTCCTTCCCCCGGTCTGCAGGCTGCTCGTAATCAGGGACGCAAACCGCATATAGCACCTGAGCCCGCACCTCCTTCCAAAGTCTCCATAGGCCTTCATTTCCGGCGTCCCTGTCTCCATCTGGTTTAAGGCAATCTGCATTTCCTCATAGAGCGGATGGAACCCTGGTTTTTTTGCCTTTGCCGAATCCTCTGACAGGCGCTTAAACGCCTGCTTGATCGGATACCCGGCGCCTGTAAGGACGATAAACCGCGACAGCATTTCCGGATAATCCAGCAAAAGGCTGTCCTCCCGCTTCTTCTTCTGCCGGCCTGCCTCGCTCTTTTCTTTCTGGGAAAGGCAGACGGCCGCCAGCACTCCCAGAACAATCAAAATCTCATTCCCTGCCTCCCGCTTTTCGCGGTATGAAAGTACTTTTCCTTCAAACTCTCTTGGAAGCTGTACTTCTGGCTTCTCCGGCTCGCGTTCCAATAAAGCCAAAAGAAGCGTCAGGAAGCGTTCGGAAACCGTCGTCTCTTCTGGTACTACTGTGACCGGGATCTCTATCACCTCTTTTGCTGTACCGGAGGAAAGTTCGGCTCTCAGATAAACGTTCTTTCCCTCTGGAGGAACCTGTTCGGAATTCACAATCCCCGTACTCCCTATAACATTGACATCCTCTGATTCCCAGGAGACGGACAATCCGTATTCCGGAAGTCCGGTACAGAGCTCAAGATCATGGGAAACCGTCCGCAGGCTTTCATTTTCGCCCTGAATCCGTTCACATAACAGTTCTGCTGCCTGCGATAGGATCTCTTTCAGCTGTACACCTGAAATCTTCTGCTCCGGTACTTCGACCGTGACAAACGTTTCTTCCTCTTCCAGTCCGTCTATAAAAATCTGGTAGACTTCCCCGCCCTGCCCGGTCTGCCTGCGCTTCAGAATACCGCTTTCCGGCCCTCGTTTCCCTCCTCCGGATGAAAGCTCTGCAAGCAGGTAAAGCAGGATGCCCGTCCCCACACAGAGTGCATATGTGCCGATTTTCTGCTTCTTCATCTGAATTGCCTCATATCTCAATGTCCAGAAACATACGGGCCGTCTGGCAGGCCAGCAGATACACGAAAAGACAGAAAGTCATAATCACACGTCCCATAAGTGTCGTGTAAAGAATGTCAAAAAAAGACGGGGACGTAAATTCAATATAAAATACAATCAGGATTGGAATGGCACTCATGATTTTTTGTTCCAGGCGCTTTGAGGCCGTCATAGTGAGGATGTCCTCCTGAATCCGAATCTTCTCCCCGATGATTTCCGCTGTTCTGGCAATGATTTTCATCAGTTCGCCGCCGCTCTTTCTGGCTGCCAAAAATACCTCTGCAAAATTGTCGATATCCTCGATTCCACTCCTTTGTGCCAGATCTTCAAGCGCCTCCTCTAATGGGCGGTTCAGCTTTATTTTATGGATTAAGAGCCTAAGTTCCGCTGAAATCATGGAGTCAGAACCATAGAGACGGTTTACCTCCTCAAGGGAAGCCGCAAACGCATTCTCCACCGAGTATCCTGCATTCAGACAAGAGGCCACCACCAGAATTGCATCCTTAAATTGAAGCCTCAGCGCTTCCAGACGCTTTTTCTTCAAATCTCTCCGGATGTACAGAGGATAGCAGAGCCCCAGAGGAAGAAAGATAAAAAACACAGGTACACTCCGATAGAACACAAAGACAAGCAGTGCCGCACCCACAGCTCCCTGGGCTGCATAGAGCAGCCACTCTCTGATACTTAAATGGTATTCCTCATACCAGATACCCTGCCATTCTGAGCTTTTCCTTATGTTTAAGCTCCCCGACCTGTTCCAGGCTCCCTTCCACACGCCGGCGCCTGACAGAGCTTCCTGCATTTTCTTCCCTTTCTTTATAAAGAAACAGGGGATTGAGAATAATTTCGCCGTTTTCATACCGTTCCACCTCCTCGATCGCTGTCACCTTCCTGCTCTTATCGCGAAGTCTTGCCACATGAACCATGATATCGAGGGCAGATGCGATCTGACTGCGTATTGCAGGGAGCGGCAGATCAGCGGCCATCAGGACCATTGTCTCCAGACGGGAAAGCATATCCTTCGGGCTGTTTGCATGGCCCGTAGAGAGGCTGCCGTCATGGCCCGTATTCATCGCCTGTAGCAGATCCAAGGCTTCCTTTCCGCGCACCTCACCGATCAGGATCCGATCCGGGCGCATGCGCAGCGCCGCACGTATCAGGTCGCTGATGGCGATCTCACCCTCACCTTCCGCATTCGCAGATCTCGTCTCCAGGCGGACCAGATTTTCAATATGCCGGAGGCGAAGTTCTGCAGAGTCCTCGATGGTAATCACGCGCTCTCCGGAAGGGATAAATTCTGAAAGCGCATTCAGAAAAGTCGTTTTTCCTGCCCCGGTGCCTCCGCTGACAAAGATGTTATAGCGGGCATCTGTAAGCATTTTTAAAAGCCCTGATGCCTGTTCCGAGAGGCTCCCATACTCCAGAAGCCGCTCCATCGTCACTGGCTCCGGAAACTTGCGGATCGTCAGTACCGGCCCGTCCAGAGCCACCGGCTTAAGCACCACGTGGACACGCGAACCGTCCGGGAGACGGGCGTCCGCAATCGGGGTGGAAGTATTCACGATCCGATTCACTCCGCTCACAATCTGCTGGATGAGATCCAGAAGCTGGTCGCCTGACTCAAAGCTTTTTTCCCAGCGCCTGAACTGCCCGTCCTGCTCCACAAAGATCTCCGAGGGCCCGTTTACCATGATCTCCGTAATCCCCGGGTCATCCACCAGCTCCTGCAGGATGTCAAGCCGGCGGAAGGAATCAAACAGTTCCCTTTGTAACGCCAGCCGTTCCTTCAGGCTTAACGGTGTCTCCCCGGCATATGCCATGAGCTCTCCATCAATCAGTTCCGCAATCTCCTCATCGCTCATCTGTCTCTGGTACGTGACTTCATGGAGGATCCTCTCACGCATTGCCTGCTTTAGCTGTCCCATTGACTGTTTTGTCCTTTCAAAACATTTCTCACAAAGTCACCCATATCTCCCCACATCAATTCCTGCGGGAAAAGCTCTGTTTTCTTTCTCCCCACAGGCGGCGGCACGTGTACCTCGTGCAGACGCTCCTTTAAAGCCTGTCTGCCGCATCCTGCCATATAGTCGTCGAACTCCTGCTGTTTGGCCTGTGAGAACATATCCTCTTTGACTGGCATATACACCTCATGGCAGATTTCCAGGAGCGGAAGCACCTGCCTCCCATAGTTTCCGATATCCAGTATCAGCGTGGCATAATCGCTCTCCTTCAAAATCTGCTGCATGAGACCTGCCATTTCCTCTGCCGAAATCTGATTATAGTCATCCGGGAACCGGACCGGCGGCAGCCATGCCATATCTCCCATATAATAGATGATGGAGTTAAGTCTGGCTGCATTAAACCGTCCCTGTTTGTAGTAATAAATCAAATCTGACAGATCCCGCTTCCAGCGCTCGTTCATGAGCCTGGAAAATCCTGTAAATTCATCCAGGCACACGAACAGTACCTTTTCTTCCCTCGCCAAAAGCTGCCCGATCGAGAGTGCTAGGGATGTTTTGCCGCACCGCCCTGTAGGCGAATACACTCCGAGGATGCGCTTTGCTTTTCCGCCGGATCGGAATACCAGCTCCGCCTCTGGCATTTCCCCATAGCAGTCCATCACCTCTCTTAAAATATCGTCTCCTGACTGATATTTATATATTTTGTGTTCCTGCCCCTCCTGCCTTTCTGCCGGCCGTTCCTCAGACAGATAAATCGTCTGCCGGCTTCGTATCATAGACACCTCTTTTATGTTCTCTCCCGTTAAAAGCACGTCCACATGATTCTCACGGGCAAACGTTTCCAGCCGTTCTCTGGAGGTAAATGCTCTGGCTTTAAACAGCCCTTTATCCTTCCGGTTCACATAGTCCGACAGCCGTTCCGCATAAAGCGGCTCCGCGTCGTAGACCGCCATAATTTTTTTCACGTTCTCCTCCCTTCGTTTCCGGCCACGTGGATCCATCGGTTGCATGGGCAGAGGGCCGCACGGTTCAACCGGCCGTATGGACGGATCCAGCCGTATCAGTCAACGCCCCTCTTGAACACCCCGTTTTCCGATACCAGGCATCAAAAAAGCAGACGATACCCCCAAAACAGGCAATAGCCCCCAAAAAGATATGGGCCCAGGCGGATCTCATGCTCCGGATTTTGACTCTGCGGGTATGCTGTAACGGATCTGCTTTGCATCATGCATACAGCATACAGAAAAAATCCTGTCCACTGCTCCCTGAGCCCTCTGCTCCTGATAGCTGTCCAGGCCGCCTTTCCTCCTGCGAGCACCAGGCCCAGAAAAATCACGAAAAGGCCATCCCAGAATCCAAGAAACCCTGTGCAGACTGCCATCAGTTTAATATCTCCGGCGCCCATCGCCCGGCACAAAAACAGGCCATAAAAAAGAGCGCATGTCCCCGCAATCCGTCCGGTATAAAAAACCGTCTCCGGCAGGAAACATTCTCTGCCTCCCATATACAGCCGCCAGCCAAGGCCCGCGATCAGTCCTGAAAGGATCTGCCAGTGAAACACTTTCCCATACTTTCAATCGCTCACAGCCGCTGACAAGAGAATCACAAATAAAGCTGCCATATCATCACCTCCTCTCGCTGCTGTAACAACAGAACACAACAAAACTGTTTGCTCTGTACACATAAACTGCCTGTGCAACTCAAAACCTGTATGATCTGGAAAAACGCCCGAACCGGGCTTTTGGCTGAAAATGCCGATTTTGATAAACCAGATGAGCCAGAACGCTCATCGCTGAATGTGCTCTTATTATCTGCCAGGAACAGGAAAAAGTCAATTTCGAAAATGTAAAAAACGAGGCCCGGATTTTAGTAAAAATGCACAAAATTTTCCTCATCCCTGACCCAAAAACAAGAAATTTCAAACAGTTGATTGACTCATTTCAAAAAAGATGATAAAATAAATTAAGTTTAATTTTTTAAACCAATGATCGGTTTTCCATGGCCGCTCAGCCTGTCTGAACGGTTACGGCTTTCGTTCCGCACAGGAAAGGGGAGAATGGGTGCTATGCTAAAAAGAGGCAAGCTGACGCAGTCCTTTGCCGACTGTGTTCCGCTCTTTATTGCCCTGGGTGACAGTACAAGGCTTACTATCATCCAGCATTTGTATGAAGCCCTGCCGGATGGCGGCTCCTGCCCGGCCCAGGGACTGAATGTAAAGGAGATAACGGAACAGACAAGTCTGTCCCGGCCCGCTATTTCCCATCATTTAAAGGTTCTTAAGGAGTCCGGCCTGATTGATGTCCGCAGGCAGGGCGTCTGCAATTACTACTATCTGACGATCGAGACTGCGATCAGTAAGCTCGCCTGTCTCAAAGATGAATTGCAAAATGCCTGTACTGAATGAATATTCTGACAAATTCCGGACGATACTACCATTAAATAGTAATGAATGGAGCGTGGTAGTATGATTTTTACCAACAAAAAAACCGCTGTAAGAAAGGAAGCCCGGAAGGAGCTTTCGGAGCTGATGCAGCAGATCGAGATCAGCAAATCTGCGATCCTTTCCGCTCAGAGCCAGTTTGAGCAGGTCGTCGATCCGACGCTGATTGACTGCTACATTTTCGAGCTGAATGCCGCACAGCTCCGTTACCAGTTCCTTTTAAGGAAACTTAAGAAGCGGGAATTACAGGAGGCTTGATATTACATGATTCCCTGGTATAAACAGGCTGTTTTCTATCACATTTACCCATTGGGGCTCTTAGGCGCCCCCAAACAGAATCAGGAGGAAGCCGTCACTCCCCGCTTCGGGGAGCTCATGCAGTGGATCCCCCATATGCGGGAATTAAACTGCACTGCAGTCTATATCGGCCCCCTCTTTGACTCCTCCTCCCACGGTTACGATACAAGGGACTTCCGCCTCATTGACAGGCGTCTGGGAACCAACGACGATTTTAAAGAGTTCGTTTCCGAATGCCATCAGAATGGAATCCAGGTTGTGGTGGACGGTGTTTTTAACCATACAGGGCGCGAATTTTTTGCTTTCCGCGATCTTCAGGCCAAAAGGGATGCTTCCCCGTACCGGGACTGGTACCGCGGGGTCAATTTCGGCTGGGGAAGCCCTCTGGGAGATCCCTTCGGCTACGAAGCCTGGCAGGGGCATTACGAACTTCCCTGCCTGAATCTTAAAAATCCGGTGGTAAAGGATTACTTATTTGAAACGATCCGCTTCTGGGTCGATGAATTCGACATCGACGGGATCCGTCTTGACTGTGCTAATGTGCTGGACTTTGACTTCATGAAGGAAATGCGCGCAAAGACCTCCTCCATGAAGCAGGATTTCTGGCTGATGGGCGAAGTGATTCACGGCGAATACAGCCGCTGGGTCAATCAGGAAACGCTCTATTCCGTTACAAATTACGAGCTGCACAAAGCACTCTACTCCGCCCATAACGACCACAACTATTTCGAGATTGCCCACAATGTAAAACGCCTGGAAGCGGTCGGCAACGCTCTCTACACTTTTGTGGATAATCATGACGAGGACCGGATTGCCAGCAAGTTAAATGACCCGGCGCACCTTATCCCTGTATATCATCTCCTCTTTACTCTCCCCGGAATCCCGTCCATCTACTATGGGGGCGAATGGGGAATCGAGGGGAAGCGCTCACGGACGTCCGATGAAGCGCTGCGCCCGGCGATATCCATACAGAAAAAACAGGAGCTTTCCTGCACGCTTACAGAACAGATCACGGCTCTGGCCGGGATCCACAAAAAATACGACGCCTTCCACGGCGGTGCTTACAAGGAACTTCTTTTGACAAACAGACAGTACGCATTCTGCCGCCTGGGGGAGACAGACCGGCTCGTATCAGCTGTCAATAACGACGATCATCCGGCGGCGCTCTCCATTCCTCTTCCATTCTCTGCACAGAACGCAGTCAATCTGCTGGAACCGGAGAGCAGCCCGCTCCTTGTGGAAAACGGCAGGCTGTCCGTAACGCTGCCCGCAGACAGCGGGGCTATCTATCTGCTTCGGGAGGAGTAACCATGAAAGGCGCAAATAATAAGACAACGGTTTCCAGAAAAAAAATACCCGGAACGACCAACTTTATCACAGAATTTGACCGGTATCTCTTTGGGGAGGGGACCCACTATGATATCTATGGGAAGCTCGGCGCACACCCAAAGACCCTGAGAGGGAAGGCCGGCATGTATTTCGCCGTCTGGGCGCCCCATGCCAGGGCAGTCGGCGTGGTCGGCGACTTCAATGCCTGGAATCCCGAGGCTGCTCCTATGAAACCGCTCGAAGATTCCGGCATTTACGAGCTCTTTATCCCTGGCCTTGGCACAGGTGAACTGTACAAATTCGCGATTACGACTCAGGAGGGGAAGATTCTCTACAAGGCGGATCCTTTTGCCTTCAGCGCAGAGTTCCGTCCCGGCACCGCTTCTGTCACTACAGATATTACCGGTTTCCACTGGGACGACGAAAAATGGATCCAGGCAAGGAAGCAGTCTGTCCCGGAAAAATCGCCGATGGCGATCTATGAGGTTCATCTCGGCTCCTGGAAGAAGGCAGACAGAGCAGAAAAAGAGGGCTACTATACATACAAAGAGGCAGCCCACGAGCTGGCCGACTATGTAAAGAAAATGGGGTACACCCACGTCGAGCTGATGGGGATCGCCGAGCATCCCTACGATGGTTCCTGGGGCTATCAGGTCACGGGATACTATGCGCCCACCTCCCGTTACGGTACGCCAAAAGACTTCATGTATTTTGTAAATTATCTTCACAAAAAGGGCATCGGCGTTATCCTGGACTGGGTTCCGGCCCACTTCCCCAAAGATGCGCATGGACTTGCCGACTTTGACGGCCAGCCGCTCTATGAATACGCGGATCCCAGAAAGGGGGAACACCCGGACTGGGGGACCAAAGTCTTTGATTTCAGCAAAAATGAGGTCAAAAACTTTCTGATCGCCAATGCCAAATACTGGGTGGAGGTATACCATGTCGACGGATTGCGCGTAGATGCCGTGGCCTCCATGCTCTATCTGGACTATGGCAGAAGCGACGGCAACTGGGTTCCGAATAAATATGGCGAGAATAAGAATCTGGAAGCAATCGAATTCTTCCGCCATTTAAACAGCGTTCTCACGGGTCCTCTGACAGGGGCGATTATGATTGCCGAGGAGTCCACCGCATGGCCCGGCGTTACCAGCACCCCGGAGACAGGAGGCCTGGGCTTTACCTTCAAATGGAACATGGGCTGGATGCATGATTTCCTGGAATACATGAAGCTCGACCCATATTTCCGAAAATACAATCACAATAAAATGACATTCGGCATCACCTATGCCACGAGCGAAAATTATATCCTCACGTTATCCCATGACGAGGTCGTTCATCTGAAATGTTCGATGATCAACAAAATGCCGGGGCTCCATGAGGACAAATTTGCCAATCTGAAGGTCGGTTTTACCTTTATGATCGGCCATCCCGGGAAAAAGCTTCTGTTTATGGGACAGGATTTCGGCCAATACCATGAGTGGGATGAAAAAGTCGGTCTTGACTGGTATCTGGCGGATGAACCGCTTCACAAAGATCTTCAGCAATATGTGAACGGCCTTCTCCATATTTACCAAAAGTATCCGGCGCTCTACCGAAAGGACAGTGAAGAGGACGGATTCATGTGGATTAATGCCAATGACGGAGACAGAAGTATCTTCAGCTTCATCCGGCGTGACGAGACAGGGAAGAAAAACCTTTTGTTTATCTGCAATTTCACACCGGTTGACCGGGAAGATTACTGTATCGGTGTTCCCAAAGCTACTACCTATACCCTGCTGTCAGACAGCCGTCACGGCCTTTATAAACGCGGTGAACGTGCATTTTCAGCCAAAGCCAAAAAAGGTGAGTGCGACGGCCAGCCGTACTCCTTTGCCTATCCGCTTCCCGCATATGGAGCTGCCATATTCCGTTTTAACTGAACAGCTGCGCTTTGACGCCGCTATATAAAAATGTCAGGAAATTTTAATACGTTCACCATGTTTTTGTGATATACTGGAAGTATTCGATTCCGTGTCGCCAGAACATGGTGAACGTATTTATTCACAAGGAGGAATTCTATGCAAACCATTCTTGTATGTGACGACGATAAACAGATTGTGGAAGCAATAAATATCTATCTGACCGGGGAGGGTTTTGAGGTCATCCGTGCGTATGACGGCTATGAAGCATTGGAGCTTCTGGAAAAGCATGAGGTCAATCTGATGATTGTAGACGTGATGATGCCGGGCCTTGACGGGATCCGTACCACCTTAAAGGTCCGCGAGACCAGCAGCATTCCCATCATCATCCTCTCTGCTAAATCCGAGGATACGGATAAGATCCTGGGACTTAATATTGGAGCTGACGACTATATTACCAAGCCATTTAATCCTCTGGAGCTGGTCGCCCGGGTAAAGTCCCAGCTCCGCCGCTATACCCAGCTTGGAAATCTGAATCAGCAGAATAATTCCCAGATCTACCGATGCGGCGGCCTTCAGATCAATGATGAAAACAAAGAGGTCTCTGTGGACGGAGAGCTGATTAAGCTTACCCCCATTGAATACAATATCCTGCTGCTGCTCGTCAAAAATGCCGGGAAAGTCTTTTCCATTGACCAGATCTATGAAAAGATCTGGAACGAGGACGCCATTGGTGCTGACAACACGGTAGCTGTACATATCCGCCATATCCGTGAAAAAATTGAAATCAATCCCAAGGAGCCGCGTTACTTAAAGGTCGTCTGGGGAGTCGGCTATAAGATTGAAAAGCAGTAAGGAGGACCCCCATGAAACAACAATCGAGAACTGCAGCTATTAAGCGGAGTGTCGGCTTCCTGCATTTCATTTTTGCCTGCGTCACGCTGCTTGGCATTGGTTTCATGTACTTAAACAGCAATTACGGCCGCGGTCTGGAATGGCTTGAGGCGGAGACCTTCGAACAGTCCCCGGATTTTACGAAAAAGGTCCAGGCGGATATCACCAGTATTTTTGACTATATCCGCTATAAAGAAATTTTTGAGGAAAACGGTGAAGTCAATTATACAAAAAAAGTGCTGGAGGTGACATCCGGCCCGGGCGGAGAACGCACTTACACCCTGAACGACATTATCCTCTATGGAAAAAGCCTGGGCTATTATCTGGATGAATCCGACAATTATGCACTCAAAGGCAGCCCGGATCAGGTAGATGATGCAGACATGGAACAGCTCTATGTGCGTTGGCGCTGTTATCAGTCAGAGGAAGAGCTGACCGGACCGGACCAGTCGTTTTCCACACTGCCGGATCTGACCTATGAGATCCTCAGAAGGTTTTCTTCCTATTATTCCATTTACAGCCGCCTTATGTCCGACTTTACCAATTTTTATTTCCGTATCGCCTATTACTCAAAGAACAGCGCTATTTACGAAATCCATACGAATGCCCCGGAAATGACGATTGATGATATGCTGTCTCTGGGAAAGTATATCTATTATGCCGGTGATTCCAATGATCTGGCAGTCAGGACTAATTTTGATTCCACGTTTCCCAGCATTCCTGCCATGATGTCACAGAATAATCCTTACAACAGCAACCAGAATTATGTTGTGGTCGGCCTTGATACTTCCTATAAGGCAAATGACGACTACTCCAAAGCATACCAGGCTCACACCAGATCGAGAAAAGCCTTTTCCGAAGGCCTGTATCTCGTTGCTGTCGGACTTGTGGGGTGCCTTTTAAGCCTCGTGTTTCTCGTTTTCGCCTCCGGGCATGAGACACTGGGCAGTAAAGAGATCGTCCTCTATCCCTTCGACAAGTTAAAGACTGATTTTATGCTGTTACTCATGCTGTTTGTCACCTGGCTCTGCGTCCATTTTGTGGCTCCCGCTTTTTCCAAGATCCTCCATCTGCTGGTGGAAGAGGCCTACTGGATCCGTGCAAACCGGATTACCAGCTTTGGATTTATCTATTTTTGCGGCCTCTTAACCTTTTTCAGCCTGTTACGCCGTTACAAGGCTGAACTGCTATGGAAAAACAGCTTTTTATACCATCTTCTGGAAACGCTTTCGGAGAGTAGTTTTAAATATCGTCTGACCATCAGCTACATCATTTATCTGGCCTGCAACATATTCCTCATTACACTTGGCGCTTTTTTTGTGTTACGCCGTGAGGAAAATTTGTTCCAGTCCATCCCGTTCCTCTCTACCATGACGGTCTGGGTCGCTGGTAATCTGCTCGTATTTTACTATCTGTACCGCAATTCACAACAGACGGATAAGATACACGAAGCCATCGACCGGCTGGCATCCGGGGAGACCAGTTATAAAGTTGATACCGCCTTGTTTTCCAGTCTGGAGGCGCGGCTTGCCGAGGGCTTAAACCGCATCAGCGACGGTCTGGAAACCGCCCTGGCCGAACAGGTAAGAAGCGAACGCCTGAAAGCTGACCTGATTACGAATGTATCCCATGATATCAAAACGCCTCTGACCTCCATCATCAATTATGTGGATCTCATCAAGCGGGAGCATATCGAAAATCCGACGCTGCAAAAATACCTTGAAGTCCTGGACCAGAAGTCCCAGCGCCTTAAGACGCTCACAGAAGATCTTGTCGAGGCCTCAAAAGCAAGCTCCGGAAATATCAAGCTGGAAATCAACGATATCGACCTTGTTGAGCTTGTCCAGCAGACGACCGGGGAATTCGAAGAAAAATATGCGCTCCGCCGCCTCGAACTTGTCAATACGCTGCCAAATGAAGTCATTATCATTGAGGCGGACGGCAGGCGGCTGTGGCGTGTCCTCGAGAACCTGTACAACAATGCCTTCAAATATGCACTGGAAAACACACGTGTCTATGTGGGCATTGAGGACCATGACTCTGAGGTTGTCTTTTCCATTAAAAATGTCTCAGCCTCCCCGCTCAACATAAGTCCGGACGAACTGACCGAACGTTTCGTCCGCGGGGACGTTTCCCGTACCACAGAGGGCAGCGGTCTGGGCCTTTCCATCGCCAAGAGCCTGACGGAGCTGCAGGGCGGGACCTTCCAGGTTACGATTGACGGGGATTTATTTAAAGCTGAAGTGTCGTTTCCGATTAAGAATTAGCGGGCGCCTGAAGCTCTGCCCGGATTGCAGTATATGAAATAAAAAGGGGCTGTCGGGAAACATTGTCAACGTACAATACATGGTTGTGCATTCTAACGTATCACAGCATATATT
The DNA here is from genome assembly GCA_009917545.1 of bacterium 1XD42-76. Lineage (GTDB taxonomy): Bacteria > Bacillota > Clostridia > Lachnospirales > Lachnospiraceae > QZDW01. Next base: position 22,932 of record QZDW01000017.1, on the reverse strand, counting down.
GTGGGATGACAGTCATTTCCCGACAGCCCCTCCTTTTTTCTTATCTACCTTTCAATCACCTTAATCCGCTTCCATTTCCCTGTCAGATACCAGCTAAAGGATATCAGGTAATTCGCAGCCCATCCCATCGGCACTGCCATCCAGGCGACGCTGATTCCGTAAACAGGGGCAAATACATTCGTCACAATTACCCGGATTGACAGATTTACCAGGTTTGCAAACGTAAATGCAGCCACATCACCGGCGCCCCTTAGAAGGCCGTCTGTCGTTGCTTTCAGGCCGATAAATGAATAAAAGAACGCCAGGAATTTCACATAGGCGAGGCCGACCGAATACGCCTCACCGCTCCCGTCCTCAAGAAACAGATGCACAAACGCACCCCCGAAAAACTGGTACATGACGCACAAAGCAAGGCCTGTCGAGAGAATCGTGATGTAACACATCTTATATCCCTCTTTCACCCGGTCCATCTTCCCGGCTCCGATATTCTGCGCCGTAAAGGTTGACATGGCGTTTCCCATTGCCAGCATGGGCACAATGCTCAGGGATTCAATTCTGGTCCCGGCAGAATATCCGGCCAGAGCCGCAGACCCAAAGCTATTTACCACTGACTGGACGAGCAGGATTCCCATATGGACGATGGATTGCTGTAATGTGGAAGGAATCGCAATCTTTACCATTGAAGCTGCTATTTCCTTATCATAAAAAGCATACCGCTCCCCGGAGCCATATCCCTGAAGCTTCTTCATCAACAGGCAGAATGAAAGCATTGCGGCCGCCCCCTGCGCGATCAGAGTCGCTACCGCCACGCCAAATACGCCTTTGTCAAAATAGATCACAAAAACCATATCCAGACAGATATTTAACAGCGAAGAGAAAATGAGAAGGTACAACGGCGTTTTCGAATCCCCGAGGGAATTAAAAATCGACGCTTCCACATTGTACATGAACAAAAACGGCAGTCCGAAAAAGTAAATTGCCAGGTACATCGCTGCATCGGAGAAGATATCCTCCGGCGTATTTACCCATTGAAGGATCCGGTCATTGAACAGGGCTCCAAAAATACCGAGGAAAAGAGCCACGGCCAGAAAATTAATTAATGTCGTGAATACAGCTGTTTTCATCTTCGGGAGATTTCCTGCGCCCAAAAACTGTGATATCACGACAGAGCTTCCGATTCCCCCGCCAATGGCGATGGCAATAAAAACATTGGTGATTGAGTAGGAGGCGCCTACAGCGGCCAGCGCCTGCTCTCCCACATAACGGCCGACAATCACGGAATCCGTGATATTATAAAACTGTTGAAACAGATTACCGAAGATCATCGGCAGCGCAAAAAGCAGGAGAGCCTTTCCCGGATGATCGGTCAACATATTATATTTTTTCATCATACCCCCAAAACGCGTTCGACAAGCATATAAAATAACGGCACTGTTATGATACAGAGCACGGTGCTGAGACACACGGTCGCCACAGAAAGCTTATAATCCTTATCATACTGCCTGGCAAAGATTGCGATATTGGCCCCGACCGGCGTGCTGCATCCGATCAAAATCACCTGACGGATCTCCAGCTTCACGCCCGGGAACAGACAGAGTACCAGAAGCGTTGCAAGCGGGACCACGATCAGGCGGACCACGGTACACAGATACGCACTCTTGGCAGCAAACATTTCCTTCCAGCTCATTTTAGCCAGATAGGTTCCCAAAATAATCATCGCAAGCGGCGTATTCATGCTGCCAATGCTGCTGACCGTGTTGGTGATGACCTGCGGCACAGGAATCTGAAGGAAAAACAACAGAATACCAGCCAGAAAGCTCAAAATAACCGGATTTGTGAAAATAATCTTAAGCCTTACCGTCTCCCGGTCCCCGGTCATAATCAGGACGCCGTACGTCCATTGTAAAATATTTAACAATGCAATAAAGGATGCGAGATAAAATACAGCCCCCTCGCCAAGCACGGCCTGAACAAGAGGAATGCCGATGAACCCGACATTACAGAAGGCTGCCCCAAAATTCTCGATCCGTTTCCTGGTGCCAAAGAACAGATAGGAAACTCCCATCGCCACTGCCAGTGCGGCCACGGTAAGCCCCATCGACGCTGCCAGATTGACGGCCCGCTCCGGTGAATATTCCGTAATATACGTCTTGATGATTACGCAGGGAATCACCAGCCTGAGAAGAATATTTCCCAGATCCTTCCCTCCCTGCTCCGAAAGCAGTCCCTTTTTCACCAGCAGTACGCCTGCCCCAATCAAAAGAAACATTGTGCAAATCTGTTTCAGTAAAATGATCTCCATAGTGTCCTCCGCTTATGCGTTTCTCCCGTTATCATGCAGCTGCACCAAACCCTGGGTTCATTCCGGTGCATTCTCCATGCCCGGCAGCTGCTTTTACCGGCAGTCTTTTTATTTTTATAAGGTAATAATGGAAGCCAGCGCAAGCTTTGCCCGCTCGAACAACGTATCAGCCAGCGCATATTCCTCCATCGAATGGTTCTTTGCACCTTTCACTCCCATCGCACACACAACCGGGATCCCGCATGCCGAAGCCAGACAGGAATCAGACCAGCCGCCGACTTTCTTCGTACTCACCTCTCCATAACCGATGAGTTCGGCTGCGCGTTTCACATGTTCAAAAAGCTTAAGATTGGCCCCGGAAGCTTCCATAACCTCACTGGGAGCCGACATGGACACTTGAGCCTTTGTATCTGCAACGTGAGAGTACTCCGCAATCACCCGGATTTTTCGGAGTACTTCGTCCAGACGCTCTCTGCTCTCATAGCGGATATCAATCTGTATTTCACAGCTTCCCGGAACTGCATTCGGCACCGTGCCGCCCTTGATTACACCGACATTTACAAACAATCCGTTATCAAAATCATGCAGTTTCTGGATCTCGATCACCTTATGCGCCATTTCCAGAATCGCGCTGCGCCCTCTCTGAGGATCGTTCCCCGCATGGGCGGCAACGCCCGTGACAGTCACTACGACGCGGCAGCTTCCTTTTCTGCCCACCACGAGTCCGTCATCCTCAAAACCTGTCTCAAAATTAAAGGCCGCCTCACAGCCCTCGCAGACTGCCCTGATCTCTTCCCTGGCGTTGCTTAAACGATGTCCGTTCTCCTCATCGCCCGCAAACATCACGCGTAACGGCCTCTTGTCATATCCGCATGCCTCGAGTGCGCGCAGTACAAAAACTGCGATTACCAGACCGGCCTTCATATCCAGAACCCCCGGCCCGTGGGCTCTCCCCTGTTCGTCGATACGGAAAGGATTCTTCTCCAGAGTCCCCTTTGCAAAAACCGTATCCATATGTCCGATCAGGAGAATCGGCTTCTGCGGCCGTTCCCCGTGAAACTCACCCTTAAGAAGGTTTCCTGCCTGCTCCATCGGTACTACTGTCGTACACACCGCGGAAGCCTCCAGTTCCTTTTTAAGCCTCTCACAGACCCTGTCAATCCCTTCCTTGTCGGAGACCCCGCTCTCCATTGAAACGATCTCCTCCCAGAGCGTTTTCATCGCCTCATGGCTGGCGTCAATGTACTCCAATGCCTTTTTCAACATTTCTGTCTCATTCATCATGTAATCCTCATTTCCGTGCCGAATTTTGTCCGATATCTTTTCTATTATACAACGGCTTTCGATAATTTCCAATACATATCACACAAAGATTCCCATTGTAGAATCCGGCGTAAAATGCTATACTTGGGAAAAAACAGGAAGGGAACAGATATGAATCAGGCGATTTCCTTTGAAATGTATAAAAATATTTTTGATTCCTATGCAGATCGTTATGATAAAAATGACGGCCGCGTGGAGTTAAAAATCATCCACACAAACGCCGTCACTGCCATAATGAAACGAATCTGCCAGATGAGAAAGCTTCCGGAACACACGCAGGCATTAGCGCTTCTGTGCGCGCAGTTCCACGATATCGGGCGCTTCGAGCAGCTGAAGCAGTACGATACCTTTTTAGACCACATGAGCGTCAACCATGCAGTCCTGAGCTGCCAGATCCTTCAGGAAAAAGGAATTCTCGACGCGCTCTGCGAAAAGGACCGCCAAAAGATCCTCACGGCAATCGCTAACCACAATAAGCTGGAAATCGACCCCACAGTCATAAAGGCAGCCGAACCACATGACGGCTCCAGACCTTCTTTTGATGCCCTGGAGTGCCTTGAGTTATGCCGCCTTTTACGGGATGCCGATAAATGCGATATTTTCCGCGTGTTCGCTACTGACAACATGGTTGATGTCGTCGGTGTACCGGATGAGGAGGTCGCCCGCGGAACGGTAAGCCCTGCCGTCCTCCTGGCTGTCCGCGGGCACCGCTGCGTCGATAAACGCATCCGCAGGACGTACCTAGATTACTGGATCAGTTTCCTGGGATATTTCTTTGACCTTAACTATGCGGAAAGCATGTCCATTGCCAGAGAACAGGGATATTACCGCGTCCCCTTTGAACGCGTTTCCTTTTCCGACCCGGCAGCAAAAGAACAGGTAAAGGAGGCATTTGCCATCGTGGAACACTATATTGACCATTTTTCCGAAAAAGAACGGCTGCGGGCAGACAGCCTGAACGGGAATGAAAAAAATAATGACTTAGACGATCAGACTGTGGTTCCCGATGCACTCAGACATTTTTTCAGGGAACATCCTTCCATTGCCCTGGCATTCTCCGGCGGTACTGACTCTGCCTACCTCCTGTACGCCGCTTCTTCCTGCGGCTGTGATGTCCACGCCTATTACGTCTCTACCCAGTTCCAGCCTGCCTTTGAATTAGACGATGCCCGGCAGCTGGCCGGACAGCTCGGAGCAAATATGACAGTCATACCCTGCGATATCCTGGATACAGAGGCAGTCAGGAAGAATCCTACAGACCGCTGCTATTTCTGTAAAAATGCTATTTTCCGCCACATTCTGGATGCGGCGGCCAAAGACGGCTATCAGGAAATCATGGACGGAACCAATGCCTCCGACGATGCCGGGGACCGACCCGGTATGCGTGCACTGAGAGAGCTCAGGGTGTTCTCACCGCTCAGGCTGTGCGGTATCACAAAGAAGGAGCTGCGGCAGTACTCCAAAAATGCCGGGCTTTTCACCTGGGACAAACCAGCCTATGCCTGTCTGGCTACGCGTATCCCCTCCGGTATCGAAATCGAAGCTTCCGTCCTCGCGCGGATTGAGCGGGCAGAGCATACTCTGACAGAAATGGGCTTTCAAGATTTCCGTGTCCGTGTTTTCCCGGATCTCTCCTCCCCCATAGCATCCGGCACACCGGAACCGGACAAAGCTGTACAGGAGCCGGGATATTCCAATCCGTCCTCTGCACGCTATGCCGCCAAACTCCAGCTGACTGCCGTACAGCTCCCGCTTCTGATGGAGCGGCGCGAAGCTGTTACAGAACTTTTAAAACAGGATTTTTCAAGTGTTCTGCTGGATCTGGATGCCCGTGGTTCTTCCGTATAAAAGCTTTAGGAAACGTCCTTCTCCACCGTCCGCTGCGCATCTGTCATGTCAGTGACCTGTTTCTGCTGCCAAGGTCCGCATATATATCATTAGGGAGGCGTCAAAACGCCTCCTCATAATGCCGGTTCAGCCAGACGATTGCCTGATTTAAGCCCTCTTCACTGAAATCAAAATCCTGCCGGCACTTTTTCTCCTCCTCTGTCAGGGAAAAAATAAACGGACCGGGCCAGGCGACAGCCTCAATCCTGTCCCCGCCTTCGCCCTCCTGCCTGCGTATCATGAAATTCATTTCTCTATGACTGCCGGTGAATACCGTTTTTTTCAGATAGGGAATGGAAATCATTCCCTCAAGATCAATCGTTTTCATACCTGCATATCCCTCATTGCCGGCAGTCCGTATGCCGCCTCAGCGCTTTCTGCCGCCCTTAGAATCGCCTCTGACATCACCTGTGCCATCAATGTACCAACCATATCCTGATCTGCTGCCAGCAGACCTACAGACAACGCATAGACACTGTCCCCGTCCGCACTCGTATGCACAGGGCGGATGGAACGTGCAAGTCCGTTGTGTGTCATTGCCGCAAGCTTGCAAAGCTGCGCCTTGCTAAAGCGGGCATTCGTTATGACTGCACCAATGGTCGTATTTTCCACGAACTTATTCTTTACGACCTCATAGCTTTTGTAGACTTCGTCCTCTGTGCAAAGGAAGCTCTTCTTATCCTTTGCCAGAAGGCCGGCGACCTTTTTCCCATTCTTCCAGTCGTAGACATCGCCCAGGGCATTTACCACCACAATCGCCCCCACCTCCAGCTCACCGATACGGACAGCATAGCTTCCAACGCCTGATTTCATACAGAACTCTCTGCCGTAGAGCTTGCCCACACTTGCGCCTGTCCCGGCCCCGTAATTTCCATCGCGGTAATTTCCTGCCTCTGCATTTACACATGCCTCATAGCCCATCGCCTGATCCGGCCTCACCGTGTAATCGCCCACTCCCAGGTCAAAAATGCAGGACTGGCACACCAGAGGCACTCTGGTGATTCCCACATCAAAGCCGATATTCCGCTCCTCAAGATACCGCATTACGCCTCCCGCCGCATCCAGACCGAATGCACTCCCGCCGCTGAGAAGTACGGCATGGATCACCTCGGCGGCGGCAGCCGGCTTAAGAAGCTCTGATTCTCTGGAAGCAGGCCCTCCGCCCCTCACATCAAGGCCTGCTGCCGCGCCATCAGGACACAAGATCACGGTACAGCCTGTAGCAGCCTGCATGTTTTCTGCATTACCGATTTTAATATTTTTTATTTCTCTGATTCCGATTTCCTGCATCATTCTCTCCTCCAAATCATTTTTTATCCGCCTTTGGCAGAAGTACAGACCTATCTGAACTGTCACAAAATATTGGCATTTCCTCTCAGATATGGTACAATTCTGACAGAGAATCTACCGATTACTCAATCAACCAAACGGGGGGTATCTATATGGGTAACTATTTCAGCGACGCCGTTGAGCTGTCGCTTCGCTATCTTTTTTATGAAATGTCCTCAGGACGCGGGCAGGAAGCCTTTCAGCTCCTGGAACAGGCCTCAAATGCAGGCGATGGAGATGCCACAGCCCTGCTTGCACGATGCTTTTGCGGCTATCAGTACATGTGGCGCGGACATGGCTTTCCAGAGGACGACAGACAGGCGACTCACCTGATGCACAAAGCCGTTGAGCAGGGAAGTGCGCTCGGAGTACTTCTGGCGCTGAGAAGCGGCGAGCTTTCCTCCTCCATGCGGGCCAAGATGCCCTTTACTAACCTGAAAGAGGCCTTTGATATTGTTCTGAAAAAGGCTGAACAGGGAGAGCCCTTCTGCCAGTACACGGTCGGCAATGTTTATTTCTGGTGGGATTTCCTCGAAATCTTCGGACGCGATCCATTTCCCGGAGACCGGGCGGCCTCTGATGCATATATGAGGGAAAACATTGCCAAATGTGAGGGCTGGTTCCTCAAATCCTTCCAAAACGGCGTCTACTATGCCGGTAACAATTTAAACCGCTACTACACGCAGGGCGACGATCGCTTCATTGCTCCCCAGCCCCAGAAGGCCGAAGGGATCTGGCGCATGGGCGCAGAACATGGATACCCTGTCCACCAGTATATCTATGCAAAAGAACTGCATGGAGCCGGACAGAAGGAGGAAGCCTTCCAATGGTTTCGGCAAGCAGCCGAAGGCGGGGAAGCGGACGCCTGGTTTTACGTCGGGCTTGCCTACGAGGAAGGAAAATTCGTACCCAAAGACTTCCGTTACGCCGTAGAGTGCTATGAAAAGGGCATCGAGGGAGCACAGAATACAGGCTGCTTCAACCGTCTGGGCGCTCTGTACTACAAAGGCGAAGAGGTAGAACAGGACTATGAAAAAGCGTTTCCGCTTCTCCTGCGCGCCTATCAGGATGGCAGTACATGGGGCGTCTTCTATCTGGGAAAATGCTGTTTCTACGGCCTGGGAACTCCCAGAGACTTCGTAAAGGCCCGGGAATTTTTGGAACAGGTCAACTGGAATAATCTGGAAACCCAGTATATGCTCGGCACGATCTACTGTCAGGGCCTGGGCGTGCCGGAGGATATAAAGAGAGGCGTGGAGCTTCTGAAGAAAGCTGAGAGCCGCCAGGAAGCCAGGGATGAACTCGCCAAATACAAAAGGACTCTGTTTGGAAAATGGATCCGCCGTTAAACGCCGTTTTCCTCCAGGGAACGCTGTCTGAAATACCCGGAAATCCACTTTCCGCTTTCACTCAGATCTTCCTCTGTCCAGCCGGATAGCTTCTGGCTGGACGGCTGGAGCACACTGCTCGCCTCGGCCTTATTTGCCAGATTCCAGCAGCAATAGCCTATCTTATACTCATCCAACAATCCAAGCCACTGTTCTGCCTGAACAAAATCATTGTTTCCGTTTCCATTGGCGTCACACATACCAAATTCGCTGACAAATACAGGTAGTCCTTTCTGGGCACAGCCCCTGAGCCGTTCGCGGAGCCAGTCCGTATGCGTCGCAGCATAGAAATGAAGCGCATAGAGAACATTATCAAATTCCAGGGGCGCTTCTGCCGCCTTGTCGATCTCCTGGCTCCATGTCGGTGTCCCCACGATAATTACAGCATCACTGTCATTCTGGCGGATGACCGGAATCACTTCATTCGCGTATCTTTTAATGCATTCCCAGTCAGCTGTACCGTTCGGCTCATTACAGATCTCATAAATCACATTTCCCTGATCTTTATAAAGCGCTGATATTTCCCCGAAAAATTCCATTGCTTCTGTCTTGTGAATATTGGGGTCGCCATCGTTCAGGATATGCCAGTCAATAATCACATACATTCCCAGCTCTGTAGCTGTATCAACGCCTTTTCGCACAAGCGCCTTCAGCTCGTCCTTATTCCCCCCGCTGCAATAGCCGCCATATTCCTCTGTATACATGGCAAGGCGGACACAATTCGTTTTCCAGTCGTCCCGGAGTGTACGGAATGTTTCCTCACATACATACTCAGGAAACCAGGTAAGCCCATGCGTGGACATCCCGCGAAGCTGAAATTTTTCCCCTTTTCCATCCACAAGAGCGCCCTGTTCCACTCTCAAAGCCCCATGCTCCGATAAGGGCGTAACAACTGCTGTGTCAGCGGGTTCTGCCCAGGCTCTGGACAGCGGAAATCCGGCGAGTGACATCCCTGTTATCATCATCAAATATACAAACAACATAAAACCACGTTTTTTCCTGCCTCTCATCATGCTCTCCTCCTTATAAATCTTTTGTTACTGTGAAAGTCCCATCGCCGCAGGCGATCTACGTTCAGGTATGCCAAATGCACCTGATTTACTTTCATTCATGGTAGTGCGCTCACCTGTGGGCGCAGGAAGGTTACTGTGAAAGTCTTTACCAGATTGCAGGACGGATAGAGCATACAGGTATATCCGACCGTCCATTGTATCTGGAAATAAAAAAAGCACCGTCCCCGCAGCATCCATGTCTGCAAAAACAGTACTTTCCAGTGCGCCTTCAGGGACTCGAACCCTGGACAAATAGATTAAGAGTCTACTGCTCTACCAACTGAGCTAAAGGCGCTTGCTTTATTTCCTTAACATGTGCACTATTATAGGGGATATATCCTCAAAAGTCAACACTTTTTTTCAAATTTTTTAGAAAAATTTAATTTTATTGAAAACGCCATAAAAATTGTACTTTTATGGCGTTTTCCTTGTCGCTTCTGCATATACGGAAAAGCTCCCGCTGCCCTACAGAAGCCGCATGTTTTTTATCTGATTACTTTAAAAGTCCTATCGCCATCAGGTGATCTGGATTCAAGTATACCAAGTACGCCCGCCGGACTTTCATGGGACGGTGGTGAGTCCGCTGGCCGGCGCAGGAAGGTTACAGCATAGCGTCGATCTGGCGCTTCAGGGAATTCTTATCCTGGACGCCGACCGTTTTAGAGACGATTTTGCCATCCTTGAATAAAAAGATTGTAGGAATCGTCATCACGCCGTATCTGGCCGCAATATCCCCGTTCTCGTCAACATCCAGCTTACCGATTGTCACTCTGCCTTCATATTCCTCTGCCAGCGCTTCAATCACCGGGGCCATCATCTTACAGGGGCCGCACCAGGTAGCAAAAAAATCTACTACTGCAGGCTTGTCAGAACCTAAAACCTCCGTGTCAAAATTCGTGCTTGTAAATATTTTCTCCATGAATGTCTCTCCTTTATTTTTTCTTTTTCCTGCCGCCGAGCGCAGCATTTGCTTCGTCAAAACATTTCTTCAGCCTCAAAATCCTCCGGTTCAGCTCCGCCTTATCACAAGTGGCCTGTGACAGACTCCTGATAATCCTGGATTTCATATCCATGCCGCCCGCTGCCTTCCTGTTCTCTCATTGTTACTTAGTATATGCAGACAGCCTGTCCCTATTCCCTGGCCTTTGCTGCCAATTCTGCCATCATTTACAGGCAAATCGGCAGACATACCTCACTTCATCCCGCGCATGGCCGTCAACTTACAGATCGGATGTCCCTCCGAGGCGAACTTGATCTCATATTCTGTCATGACATTACTGGCTGCCACTTCACTGCGATGCAGATCAAATGTCATCCAGCTGACCTGCCAGCCGGCCGCCGGGATTGATTCCAGAGAATATTCAAATAAGTCCCTGTTATCAGTCTTGAACTCAATCTGACCATCCTGCTGCAAAATCTTATCATAAACTGCCAGAAAACGCTCCGAGGTCAGCCGTCTTTTCGCATGCCGGTCTTTCGGCCACGGATCCGAAAAATTCAGATAGATCCGCTCCACCTCATTCTCTCCAAACACCTCGGATAGCTCCAAAGCATCCAGCCTGATAAAATAAATATTCGGGAGCGTAAGCCCGGCACGCTTTTGAAGCCCGCGCAGAAGAACGCTGGAATACCGTTCAATACCAATATAGTTGATTCCGGGATTCTGTCCGGCCAACTCCATGATAAACCTGCCCTTTCCCATCCCGATCTCAATATGGACAGGATTGCTGTTTCCAAAAAGCTCACACCATCTCCCTTTGAAAGCCGCCGGATCCTGGACCACAAAAGGGCTGTTGGCGATCTCCTCCTCCGCACCCTTGATATGGCGTAATCTCATCACATTTTCCTCCATCCGTCATATCGTTGTGTCTACATTTTATCACCTTTATTCTTCCTTGACAAGGAGCTTTCTTACTTTAAAAGTCTCGCCGCCAGCAGGCAGCATATATTCAGGGATGCCAAATGCGCCTGGATTACTTTCATTCATGGTGGCGCACTCAACTACGGGCGCAGGAAGGTTTATTTTGATTTTTCAAAAAAAATCTTAACATTTTGTGAAAGTTTACAAAATGTTAATGCAAAATCGTGAAAATTCTATTATAATAACTATATCAGCAACACATAGAAGCACCCGTATCCGGGTAAACATACATCAGAGGGGGGACAGTATGGGAAGAGACAATTCCGGCATCTGGGAAAAAATACAGAAAAGTGCTCAGGACACTGAGCGCCTGATGAACCAAAAAAAATACAATGCGGTGATGGTAAAGGCCAAACAGACGATTGAATACATGATACGGCTGCAATGTGACCGGGCAGGCATTGTAGAAGGAAAGCCTGATAAAATGGTCCGCGACCTTTACGAAGAACAATGGATCACGAAATCCGCCGCCGAGCATTATCTGCAGATTCTCTCGATCGGAGCCAAAGCCTCAAGAGACGGCGACGATGATCCGGCTGCCGCTGCTTCGGCTGCACGCATCCTTTCCCAGGAGTTCCGCAGGTTTTCCAAAGAGAATAAAAGCACACCACAGGAACGCGGCCGCAGCGTCCTGCCGTCTGGCAGACAGAGCCGCAGCAGACGAAGAAATAAGTCTGCTCTCAGCGGAGGGGATATACTGAAGCTTCTCATTCCTATCATTCTCGTTGTTGTTTTGATTTTCCTGATCCGTATCCTTACGCCCAAAAAGGATCCCACGAGTGAGACTACTGCACCGCCTGCTACGACTGCCACGACTGCGGCTCCCACAACAGAGCCTCTTCCTACCGTGGATCCAACTGTGGAGGAAACAACGACTACAGCAGCGGCCACAGCGGCCTACAAGACGACCGCGACCCTTAATGTCCGCAATTCACCGTCCTCGGCCAACCTTCAGAATCGTATTGGCAAGCTCGACCCGGGCGTGGCCGTAGAATACGTCAGAGATCATGATGCTGAATGGGCTGTTATTATGTACAACGGACAGGAGGCCTATGTTTCCAAACAGTATCTGACCGCTTCCGAATAGCTTCTTAGTTTACATAAAATATAGTTCCTTTCAGCTTATAATGGAGTATCAAAATGAACATAAACGTATCACCTTCCAGTAAAGATTGTTTTTCCCTGTGGCCTGTCCGCATCTCCGGGTTCTTTAGTGCCCTCTGTATTATGGTCAGCCTGCTTATCACGTCGATCGAGGCCGTGGCTTACTGGACTCCGGGTTATTATGAAGCGGAGTACACGAAATACCACGTCCTTGACGACCTGCCGGAGATGACGATGGATGACCTTTTAACTGTCACCGACGAAATGATGGCCTTTCTGCGCGGTAAGCGGGCGGATTTGCACGTATATACCACGATTGGTGGCGAAACCCGTGAATTTTTCAATGAAAGGGAGATCGCCCATATGGAGGACGTGCAGAGGCTATTCATCGGCGGGCTGTGGTTGCGCCGGTTCGGTTTACTCGTTACGGCTTCTTATGCTCTCCTCATTGTTTCCCTGCGGAAAAGATATCCTGCACAAAGAGCACTTTTAATGAAACATGTATTTGCGTCTCTCTGTGCGGGCATGGCGGTGTTTTTTGCGGCTGCGCTTCTTATCACGGCTGTGATATCCACAAACTTCTCAAAATATTTTATAGTTTTCCACCATATCTTCTTTGATAATGACCTCTGGATCCTTAATCCGGCCACGGATCTGTTAATCAATATCGTTCCAGAGCCTTTTTTCATGGACACGGCTGTCCGCATTGCTGCCACCTTTGGCGGAATGAGCGCTGCCTTTCTTGGCACCATTCTATTCCTTTGGAAAAAAGCAAACCGATTATAGGCAGACAAATCACAGGGGATGTTGTAAACCTCCAGGTGCCCACGAATGAGCGGCACCACCACGAATGAAAATAGTTAAGGCGCATTTGGCATACCTGAATTTATGCCGCCTGACGGCGGCGGGACTTTCATAGTAATATGGCCTTATCTAACATCCCCTTTACCAACTGAAAAAAATCTTAAGAATCTCAAGCCTTTACTTGTCTTTTCTCTTCCTATATAATAGTATCAAAATAATATTCCCATAACCTTCAGGCGGCCTGTGCAGAGCCTGGCTTGTACTCAGTAACTTTCCCCACAGATGAACACGCCACCATGAATGAAAGTAGTTAAGGCGCATCGGGTATCACTGAATTTATGCCGCCTGACGGCGGCGAGACTTTCATAGTAAACCTCCATGCGCCCGCAGTTGAACGCACCACCATGAATGAAAGTAGTCAGGCGTATTTAGCATACCTGGACTTAAATCGCCTGCGGCGATGGACTTTCATAGTACCATATATAAGGATTGAATTAAATATGAAGAAATTTTTATGTTTTCTGCTCTGTACAGCCCTTTTCTGCGGTATTACTCCCGCTCAAACGTCTCTGGCGGATGCAGAATGGCCTTCCGACATCTCGATTCAGGCAGACGCGGGAATTCTCATGGATGCTGATTCCGGCGCTGTTTTGTATGGCAAAAATATACATGAATCCTACTTCCCGGCCAGCATTACCAAAATCCTTACAGCACTGATTATTTTGGAAAACTGTGATTTGGATGATACTGTAACCTTTTCTAATACCGCAGTCAATTCACTCGAGCAGAATGCTACCATCCTGGGCGCCAGGGTTGGAGATCAGTTAAGTGTCAGGGACTGCCTCTATGCGCTTTTGCTTCAATCTGCCAATGAGGTTGCAAATGCTCTGGCAGAACACTGCTCCGGCAGTATTGAAGAGTTTGCCGTACTGATGAACCGCAAGGCGGAATTTTTAGGGTGCACCAATTCCCATTTTGCCAATCCCAGCGGCCTTAATAATGAGAATCACTATACTTCTGCCTATGATATGGCATTGATTACCAAAGCGGCCTTTGACAATCCTGCTCTTGTGGAAATTGCTTCAACGACATATTATGACGTTCTCCCCGGACAGCTCAAGCAGTATCCCGATGGATGGCGCTACTATACACACCATAAAATGATTAAGAAAAATGAGTCTGTATATTATAATGGCATCATCGGTGGAAAGACGGGCTATACCACACTTGCCGGCAACACTCTTGTGACATGTGCAAGCCGGGACAACCTTAAGCTGATCGCCGTAGTCCTAAACGGCCACCAGACACATTATCAGGACACAAAGGCTATGTTCAATTTCGGATTCAGTCAATTTAAATCTGTAATCATTGCTGAAAAGGACAGTACTTATGAGAAAATCGAGGACGACCTGTCGATCGGAGGAATTTTTCCTGGTACGATGACACACCTCTCTATTGACAGCGACAGCTCCATTACGCTCCCTGTCAACGGCGATTTTGCTGACGTCACCTCCTCATTAAGTTATGATCTGGGGAATCAGGCCCCCGGCACTGCAGTTGCCCGCATTGATTATATGTATGGCGAACATAAGGTCGGACAGGCCTATCTGGAAGCAGCCGTGATTCCCGGTTTCACCCCCGGGAATATTCACACACATCAGGCCTCTCCTGGCTCCGATGCCGGAGATACCATTGAAGTACCAGGCAGAGCTTTGGAACCTTCCCAGACTCCCACAGAGGATGCTGCTGGCGAGGAGGAAGATTCCGGAATCCTCCCGGCCTCTTCCCTGGCTGCTTCTGTTTTTCCTGTACTCAAAAAAATTCTACTCGCTCTGGCAGTCGTTTCCCTGGCTGCTGCCCTGACATATGGAATAATTTCCTATCGGAAGCACAGAAGAGAACAGGAACTGACACTTCGCAGGGAACGTCGTGAAAGACGGCTCAGAGACTGGGGTTATTCTGCAAATGAATTTGATTCCATTATGCAAAAACATCTGCAGACAAAAAATAAACCAAAATAGCAATCAAAAAAAGTCAGAAGCAGAAATTTATGATCTCCGCTTCTGGCTTTTTCTAATCCGATTCCGTTCCAGACGTCTGATTTTTGTCTCTTCCTTTTTCTTTGCCACCAGATCCACATCTTCTCCGTATACAAATTTCTGCGTTTTTATGGCAAAGATAGAGCCATCCTCCGATCGTTTCATACGGATTTTGCCTTTGACATACCCATGTTCAGGACAAATAGCCAGACATAAGTAGAACTTCTGGCTGTAGGAAAACCATCTGATTTTTTTTCTCAGCATCCGGTGGCATTTGTAACAAATCATATCCGTAACCTGCTTATCCGCCATTGCCTCTTCCTTCGTGGCAAAGGTTCTGGAGACATACTTGGAATAATCAGGAAATTCCAGAGTAAATTCCTCTTCCTGCGTGCTGGGAAGTCTGTAATAATCCACAGAAAAATATTGCCGGATCTGCTCAAACTCCATCTCTGCAAGCACTCTTGCCGTGTACTCTGCATCCTCCATCGCCCGGTGAAATGGCGCCTGTACGATAATATCAAAAAAGCAGACAGCATCATCCAGTGAAGCCCTTACCTTCCCATCAGAATACAGCAGACTGAACAGCTTCTGCACATCATAAAACAGCAATGGTCTCTGAAATGGGATCTTCATGCCATGATAAGCCATATTTCTCTGCAGCTCTGTCAAATCCATTGATCCCCATGTACAGAAAATGTAATCCTTACCGCACCACTCCAGAAAATCTTTCATTACATCCGGAAATGGCCTGCCATAGCGCTGCAGCTCCTCCATTGAGGCATGTGTCACCTCAGAAATTGCAAAATGCATCTGACAGTAAACACATGGGCGGATAATTTCGTGAAATTCTGATACTTTTTCTCTGTTTCCATTCAACTTTACAGCGCCGATTTCAAAAATTTCAAAGGGGAGACTTTCCAGGGAAGCCTCCTTACCGACAGCGCTTTGATTCCATTCCAAATCAAATACAATATAATACTTCATAACGCGATTACTCCATATGTCCGCATTCTACTTCTATTATGTCTCTTTCGAGATTATTTCATGTCTCCTGAGCACAAGGTTCCAGACAGCGCTTTCGTTTTCTGGTACATTTAGCATACCTGAACTTAGATCACCTGCGGCGATGGATTTTCAAAACAAACCTTCCTGCGCCCACGATTGAGCGCACCATTATAAATGAAAGCGATCCAGGCGCACTTGGTATACCTAAATTTATACCGCCTGATGGTAACGGACTTTCATAGTAAACCTTCCTGCGCCCACAGGTGAGCGCGCCACCAGGAATAAAAGTAGTCAGGCGCACCTGGCATCCCTGAACTTAGATCGCCTGCGGCGATGGACTTTCATAGTAACTATGCAGATTTTATCTCTTTCGAGATTATAACATAATTTTTCAATATTTCAAACCCCCAGGTTTGAAACCCAAATCTGAGTCAAATTTGATATTTATTTTTTCTGAAATACAGATAAATTCAGAAAATCCACTGGCTTCCGGCTTTATCTTATGTTAAACTATAGAAACAGAGTATCAGCAGAAGATATGGAATGGATTGTTTCCACTCATTTCTTTGCTGGTTTACACCATTTTTGGTAGGTTCTTTCCATGAATATGCCACTGTGAAAGTCTGCTGCCAACAGGCGGCGTATATTCAGGGATGCCAAATGCGCCCCGACTACTTTCATTCCTGGTGGCGCGCTCACCTGTGGGCGCAGGAAGGTTACTTATCAAAGCAGATAAAGGAGAATCAGAATGAAACATTTAAATGGCCTTGCTCATATTGCTCTCTACACTAATGATCTTCAGGCATCCCTCGCTTTTTATGAGCGTTTGGGAGGCCGCCTTACAGACCGTGCCGAATCAAAAAAACCTTCCGGCACTAATCTTCTGGCTATGGTACAAATGCCCGGATTCTACCTGGAAATCATCGAACCCCATGACGGTACCACCCTTTTACCCGAAAATGGAGTTTTCCCGCATATTGCCATCGAAGTAGACGATATTGGCGCTGCCCTCACAGACATCAGGGCCGCGGGCATTACATCATTTCGAACAACAGAACCGATGAATATGCCTCTCTTCGGCGGAATCCGCAATATCTTTTTTACCGGGCCAAGTGGAGAATTAATTGAACTTTTACAGCATACGTCGAATCCTTCTCTGTAACCCCCGCGTCCATAAATAAGCGTACCGCCATGATAAAAGTTTTTCTGGCGTATTTGGTATTTTTGAACTTATACTGCCTGCAGCGGTGAGCTTTCATATACAAATACATTCTCCCTGAGCGAATAATTTCATAAAATGTTGAGGGAGCTGTCACAAAATTCAGTAATTCTACAATATAAGGTTGTTATTTAAAGATATCAATACCATATATTGTAGAATTACATTTTTTGCGACAGCCCCCTCGGCGGCCTTTTTATCAGTATCTTTCCCTTCCCTGCCTGATTATCAAATTTTACAGTACTTTCTCAGGATCTCTGTACTCTTCTCACTTCTTCAAAATTCAATATTCCCTGCATCCATATCTGACCTTTAAATCTGCGGCCAACCTCCGGCTGGCCGAGCAAATCTTTACTATTGATACATACTGTAAACAGAACGTCATTACAATCCACTTTAAATTTATAGATTTCTTCTTTTGTATAAATATTTTTTATTTTCTGAATATCGCGGATATCCCCGATGATGGAATACTGATCGCATTCGATGCCGCATGGCATAAAGCAGGAATCGATGATTGAATATAGATCCTCCTTCATCGCCCGCCTGGATATCTGAGAATACAGATCAATGTCCTCGATTGTAAGCGTTTCCATCGCATCCTCATCCCCGTTTTTTGCAGCCTCAATCAGGTTACTTCTGTCGATAGCTGCCACTTTTGCCCTCTGAATCTGCTTCTGTGTCTTTTTAATCGGCAGCAAAATCTTTCCTGATACAGAAAAACCAGCTAAATTTACGGATCTGATTTTAAAAGCCGCATCTTTTTTCAACTTATATTCCCTGTAATCAAGGAAGTTCTGTACATAGAAGATTAAAGAGATCCCAATGCGTGTCTCGTCTACCATTCCAGCGTAGGTTTCCTTTTCTGCATGCCTCTGAACTGAACAATCTGCCTTAGAGCTTTCATCTGAAACCTGAACAAACGGAAAATAAAATTCTCTCTCGAATTCTCCGTTATCATTCAACTCACCGATCATTGAAATGCCGATACCAGGAGCCACTTCAGCTCTCATTTCGCAGACATTCGTATCTTCGTCAATCTGAACACACTTTGTCACCGACGGCTGTTTTTCAAGCAGATTCAAAAGCTTTTCAATCTCTTTTTTCTTCTCGTACATGCTAAAGCCAGCTACACGCAAAAATTTATGCATATTGATTAATACTCTCCTCTGGTTTCGTCTATCATTTCATATTCTGTATTTTCTCTGGCTGCCATTTCTTCTTCCCGTTGTCTCCTGCGCAGTTCCTTCAAACGCTCACTCTTCATACGTTCACGATTCGGCACCTCAATTGCCTGTTCCCCGGAAATGGTGCTTTTTCTCTCCGATGACGCAGAATACCTGGTATTTCGCGTTACTTTATCCTCCATCGAAGGGCGTTTTACATATCCAAGTGCCTGTTCTAATGCCTCCTGCTCCTCACTTCCCAATAATACCTCTGTTGCCCCTTCCTCTACCTCTTTTAGATAGAGGTAACAGCCCTCCCTGCTGTGTACAGCATCCAGTATAAAACCTGTGTTACTGTCATTAAGCATGGCCAGCACAAAACTTAAGTTTCCTCCCATCCCCTTAAATGCATTATATTTCACAAAGCCAAATTTTTGAAAAGAAGCTTTTACCTGCTTTGATAAAAGTTTCATTGTATCCTTGTTGACTCTGTCCCTCGCATGCATTTCTCTGATTTCATCTAATATTTCAATAATCGTATCCTCAAGAGTCTCTGCATCCTTACCTCTCATAAATATATCGTAACGCCGGTAAAGCTTATTCATTTTTACAATACAGATAATCACGACAATCAACAATACCAACGACAAAACGGAAAAGCCGATGATAAGCACTGCCGGATCAAATGGAAGATAATTTATTATACTGTTTTCCATATTTTCCTATCTTATGTCCTTCCTGTTTCCACTTTCTACACAGCCTCGTTATGCGTGTGCAGACTCCATAATTTCAATTAAACGTTCCAATTCTTCCTGGGAATAGTATTCAATTTCGATTCTTCCCTTATTCTTATCTTTTCGATTAATTACAACTTTTGTTCCCATTATCGTTTTCAGCTTATCCTCTATCTGCTTATATATCAAATCCAGATCAGGGCCTGTCTCCTGTTTTTTCTTTTTTTCCGGACGATTCATCAGCTTTACCAATTTTTCGACATCACGCACACTCAGATTTTCCTGTACGATTTTGACAGCAGTCTGGTATTGAAGTTCTCCATCCTCGAGTCCCAACAAAGCACGGGCATGCCCACCGGAAATCTTTCCCTCTGTCAGCAGATTCTGCACGCGCGGATCCAGCTTTAAAAGGCGCATGCTATTCGTGATTGTAGCACGATTTTTGGAGACGCGGGCAGCGATTTCCTCCTGAGTAAGATCAAATTCTTTGATTAATTGCTGATACGCAAGCGCCTCCTCAATCGGATTCAAATCTGCACGCTGCAAATTTTCAATCAAAGCGATCTCCATTGTCTGCTGTTTATTATATTCACGAATGATTACGGGGACCTCCGTCAAACCAGCCAGCTTTGCTGCCCGCCAACGGCGTTCCCCTGCAATGATTTCATAATGCTCCCCACTCTTCTGAATTAAAAGTGGCTGCAGAATTCCATAATTTTTAATAGAATCTGCAAGTTCATTCAAACCCTCCTCATCAAAGTTTTTACGCGGCTGCCTTCCATTTGGTTCAATCAGGGACAGCTTTATCATTTGTTCTACCGGCTTTTCTACAATCTTTTCAATCACAATCTGACTATCTGATTTCTTTTTTTCCTGCCCTATAATCAGATGCTCATTTGGTCCCGGCTCCTTTACAAACATGTTTTCTGTATCCTGCACCTCATGTTCGCTGCTTATTTCTTCTCCAAAAAAGGCGCCTAACCCTTTTCCCAATCCTCTCTTTGCCATTATACTTCTTCTCCTCTGCTGATAACCTCAGCGGCTAAAAGTCGATAGCTCTCTGCTCCTGATGACCTGCCGTCATACATATTAATAGGCATTCCGTAGCTTGGTGCTTCCGCCAAACGTACATTTCTTGGGATGATCGTTTTATAAATATTTTCATTTAAATGTTCTTTTACATTTTCCACTACTTCCAGGGACAGATTTGTCCTGGAATCATACATGGTAAAAACAACACCCTCAATTTCTAAAGCTTTATTGAGTTTTTTCTGGACTAAATCAATTGTTTTTAAAACCTGAGTCAGGCCCTCCAGCGCATAGTATTCGCACTGGATTGGTACTAAAACTGTATTTGCTGCAGTGAGGGCATTAATCGTCAACAAGTTTAGAGATGGAGGGCAATCAATAATGATAAAATCATATCTTCCATCTAAAAGCTGTAAATTTCTCTTTAAAATGCTCTCCTTTGCTTCCATATCGAGTAATTCAATTTCTGCGCCTGATAAATCAACATCTGACGGCATAACGTCCAGCCGTTCCTGCACACTCTGCATAATACATTGCTCTACTGTACATTCATTCATTAAAAGCTCATAAACCGTATTGTCTATATTGCCTTTCTCTAACCCCAATCCGCTCGTTGTGTTTCCCTGCGGGTCAAAATCTACGGTCAATACTCTTTGTCCCGCTTCTGCAAGACAAGCAGATAAATTGATCGCTGTCGTTGTCTTTCCCACACCACCCTTTTGATTTGTAATCGCTATTATACGCCCCATAACATAACCCTAATATCCTTTCCGCAGGTCAAATCACTGTTCTTCTAACCTTCATGCGCTATAAGTGAGCGCATCCACCATGAATAAAAGTAATTCAGGTGCATTTGGCATTCCTGGAATTATGCCCGCCTGGCGGTGAACTTTCATTGTAAAAATTATACAATTTTTTATATCTGTACAATATTACGATTCATAGTATTCCAAGAACCACATAACAATACTCTGGTTTTAGTCTGCTTTCAACAATAAAATTTTAATAAGTAAAATATATCGTCAGATCCATCTTTTCTTTCCTGTCGGACTTAACCGTAAACTGTCATATGCCAAAAAGTAAATGTACTATCCAAATGAAAGCAGTTTTGGTATATTTCCGCTATTTAGATCTACAATGTCTGTTTGGCAATGTTTTCGATGATAAGCCTTCAGCACCCATAGGTAAGCGTGACACCCTAAATAAAAGCGATTCTGGCGCATTTGACATTCCTGAATTATGCCGCCTAGCGACGGCGGACTTTCATAATAACCATAGTATAACATACTTTATCTTATTTTCCTATTGTTCACAAGGAGAAAATTTAAAATGTTTCACGTGAAACATTTTACAAAATCCACAATCTCTCATTCTATAACCTTCATGCGCCCATGAGTGGCGCACCACCATGAATGAAAGTAGCCAGGCGCATTGGGCATACCTGAACTTAGATCGCCTGCGGCGATGGACTTTCATAGTAATCCATTATAGAAATATAGATAAGCAAAAAGGGCTTTTTAAAATTTTGTAAATAGTTACAGAAAATTCTATTTAGCATCATAATACATCAAAGAGAAATATCGTTAATTTTTGCTATCTGTTCTTTTCTTCCCCATTTATGAGGCTATTTCCATACAAAATATAAACAATTAAAAAATCAGTAAAATGACCTCATACTGAACAAATTTTCCCTATCATCAAAAGAGCAAAATGTGTATGAATAATTTACTATGAAAGTCTCGCCGCCGATAGGCGGCATAAATTCAGGTATGCCCAATGCGCCTGGCTACTTTCATTCATGGTGGTACGCTCACTCGTGGCGCATGAAGGTTTAGGAATAAATGTAGGAAAATTTCTCCGAAACATCCGTACCCACAAAATGCACTGCATTTTCGCTTGTTAATACATCCCCTTGTATAGTGTATTTAGGTTATTCAAGGGATACCTTATACCTTTAGACCTGCTTATTTACATCTCCTGTCTGATAGGAGATAATAGCTTATTAGATTAAAAGGGTGATCGTAACCCCTCTCTTTAGCAAATCAGGATTTATATTGCCCGTTCCATAAGAATATGTTTATCCTCACGAATAACATTAAAGTTATTCTTCAACCAAAAAGAATAACTTTGTGGATTACCTTTATCAACTTTAATCTGTATTTTTTTGTAATGGAATAATTTTAAATACATTCCAAGCTCAGCAATTATTTTTGAACCAATTCCTTTGTTCTGATACTGCATATTTGTCATAAATAGCCCAATAAAAGTGATTTCTTTTGCAGGGTAATCAAGAATCAAATCCATAATTGCAACTAAAGTTTCACTTTCAAAAAAACCGACATAAAATTTATCATCATAACTTTTTCCTGGAGGTAATGCCTGTATATCCTTCAAGATACTTTCCATTGTAACAAATGGAGGATGATACTGGTAAAAAATATGATTTTTACTGCACAAATCATATATTAGCCCCACATCATCTCTATCCAACTTACGTACATAAAACACTTTAGACAAACAATTTATTTCCAAGTCAATCACCTCACTAAATCCTGATTGAACAAAATCGCTGCGCGATGGCCTGCCAGGGCTGTGGCGCAGTTTTTACGTTCCTCTAAATAAAAGCA
>QZDW01000016.1 GCA_009917545.1 bacterium 1XD42-76 | reverse complement strand
TGAAAAACCTTACCAGCTGCTTGGGGAAACAAAGGAGCCACTACCCATGCGGCCAGGTGATACACAAAAGACGGATTCGGAATACATGGACAACCTGAATATCCACGCGGAAGCATCGCTGTACAAACGGTACAAACCGGAAGAGGCCAGGCGTCTGGCGAAACGTCTGGAAATCCACCATACGCCGGTACATGGAAGCTGGCTGAACATTGCTGAGATAGAGTTGAACGCAATGACCCGCCAGTGCCTTGCCCGAAGAATCGATACTCTGGAAAATCTGAACAGGGAACAGGAGGCGTGGGAACAGGAACGCAATGCAGAAACCTGAACGGTAAACTGGCATTTCAAATCAGAGGATGCACGTGAAAAATTAAAGTCACTTTATCCAAAATTCAGTTGATAGGGGTTTTGAATATTACCATAGTTATCAGACAGACATCACACTAGTGTAATGACCGTTTGTAAATAATGGTAATCTGTCTGGGAATTTTACTTCCCAGATTCTCCGAATTTTGGATAAAGAGAAATGAGTTTTGTACGAGCCTGTGGGGTTGTAAGGTGCCATGTCACTTTCCCATACTCTTCATTTCTCATTTGCTCCCATGCCGCTAATTCCTGCTCAATTGTAGAAATGAAATTCTGTCTTCTGGCAAGACATTGCCTTGTCATTATATTCAGCTCGATTTCGGCAGTGTTCAGCCAGCTTCCATGTTTGGGTGTATAATGTATTTCCAGCCGCTTCGCATAACCGCGTGCCTCCTACGTGGGATACCTTTTATATAGTGACCCGATTACATGGGTATTCAGGTTATCCATAACCTAAATAAGTTTTGATTGTCAGGATAACATTCTGTCAGAAGATATTTATTTCTTCTGCCCAGTCAAGCGCTGTCCGCCTTTCCCGAACATGGCTGTAACGAAAGCCACGTAATGGTTCTGTAAAGATAAATATGCTGCAGGTTCCTTTACGTATGAATTCCGAATCTGGCTTCCTGAGTATCTCTGGGGCGCATGGGAAGTGGCTCACAGGTTTCACCCAGGCACTGATAAGGCTTTTCATCCATACAGCTTACTGGGAGAGAAGGGTTGTACGGTTTCTCATAAATAATAAACGGAAACAGTGTTTGACACGGTTGACTTGCTGACGCCAAAAGTTTTTGCAATCTGTATTTGTGTGAGGTGTCCTGGCACATTTTCATCCAGCTCCAAAAGAATCTGGCAGCGTCTGACTGTCATTTTGTAAGTTTTTTTGTTATTGATAGTAGCGTGAAGAACTTTTTTGTCTTCATCTGATAAAAGGATTTTGTAGGTTCTTTTTCTTCCCATTTGGACACCTCGTTTTTCCTTTTATCATATCATTACCATTATTTACAAGCGGTCAATACACTAACTTCTTCCTGACTTCCCCCGTCATGACCAGCCCATCGCAGTATTCATCCAATCTGGCTTTTTACATTCGGATTTTCTCTCTGCAAAATCCCTGCATATGTTTTTCACAGCATTTGCAACTACAATTTTCGTTTCTTCCTCACTCAGATGTCCGAAAGAGTCCGATTTGTAAAACGACCAAAAGGCTTCCATAACGATATCTTCTGCATTTTCAGATGAGACTCCGCTGTTACAAGCCAGCTTCATATACAGCTTTGCATATTTATCGATCAACTCTCTTAAAAGAGCTTCCTTATTTTCTGACATAATGTTTCTCCTTTGTAAAAGCCTCTCACGCATGATATGGAATCGCATACATATCCCATATATGGCAGCATGAGACTACATTTCTTAAGTTAAAATTTCTGTTTTGTGCTCTCTGTGGGAAGTTGTTGTGAATAAATTTTTCAAGCTCAGAAAGGGGATTCTGTGTGATGTATGATACAACGCGATTGATTCCACCTGCCGTGATTCTATCTTACCATAGGAGGCCTGATTTATCAAGTCAGTTGTGAATCCTTTGAAATGGTGCTAAATATCACTGTAACAGTTCAGGTGGCTGGAAATCTACCATAACCGGGCAAAAAGCCACTCATATGAACCGTTAGTTCTCTTCCTTTGCACCACGACAAGAATATGAGGGATATGTACAGGCATCAGCCCATTCTTATGTCAGACTTGAATATCTGCCAGCTTTTCTCTCAGGTGTTTTCTGGCCCTGGACAGTCTGGAACGGCACACAGTCTCTGAAATTCCCAGAATCTTATGAATCTCCTGCGGCGTATATCCTTCAATAAAATGCAAAAATGCCGGCTCCCTCCAGATCTCTTTCATCTCTTCAATGCACTGACAGATGTAGCGGTATTCCTCGTTCTGAATCATCTCACTTAATGGATCCTGAACCGGGGCATGATGCGACAGTTCCAGCTCATCCCTGCATTCGTCAATGCCAACGGTTTCCATGTGACGGTTCTTCCTATAATAGTCTCTGCACTTATTCCTTACGATGTGCGCCATCATGACTTTTGTCTCTTCTTCGCTCAGATTGCCAAAATGTCTGGATTGGTAAAAAGACCAATATGCCTCCAAAACAACATCTTCCACATCATCATATGGAACTCCACTGTTGAATGCCTGCTTCATATGCAGCTTCGAATATCGTTCCAGCAGTTCTTGCAGTAACTCCTCCTTCTCCTGCGGCATAAGCATTCTCCTTCGTAAAAAGGCGCTTAACGGCGCCTTGTATTTTTCTAACTCCCTTTTCAGCTCTCGCGTAGCCAAATGATCTGTAACTGCAATCGTTCCCTTCCCAATACATCCATGATATAAATGCTCTGCCTCATTCCCTGATATATCAGCTTCATCCACTATAGGATTCTCCTGTTGTAACTGATCTGTCAGCCGCTACTCCTCCATTACAGGGCAAAACCTTGAACAATGACAATTTATGGACATGGGTGCAACAGGCATTGATGTGTTAAAGGATAGAAGCCCGGCTGTCATCCTCCAGCTTTGGTTACATTTATTACAGTCACACCGACGATCCTTGTTTTTTATGTCTATATTATAACGTACGTTCTTTTATTCGTCAATATTCTACAATAAACTAAAAACAGTAAAAACTATATCTGTCCGGCAGCGTTTATCTGTTACAGTTTGTCCGTTACAAAAGCGGAAAGACGAACTGTCTCACTCATTCCCACAAAATACTTTTGTATTACTTATTTTGCTAAACCCACGCTGCCTGCCAGCCACTCCTGGACAAGTTTAAGGCTGACCTCAACGATTTCAGCAATATCCGGGGCAGGCACGCCTCTCTTAGCCAGCACAAGAGCTGTTTCTCTGGCTTTCTTTATCTCACCCTGCGCCAGGCCCTCTCTATGTCCTTCCTTACGCCCTTCTTTGTGTGCCTCTCTCACTTCATCCACAATTTCATCCTGCATCAGTATTCTCATTGCTTCGCACATCGTTGGATACCTCCTTTTTATCTCGTCATACAGCTCATAGTTTGCCGACACACTTACCTGCAAAACGGCATCCACATTTGTACGTTCTCCCTGGCTGTTAAGTTTCTGTGCCTCCTCGACAAAACCACGGATATCCTCTTCCAATGCGTTCCTGGAAAGAATCCTCAGGCTCCTGTGCTTCCCGCTCTCAAGTTCCTTTGTCACGACAACCTGTGCCGGAATAAAAAGTCCTTTTATATAGTATATGCCGTCAAATGTTTTCTCAATTACAAATCCATATTGCTCAAGACTGCGGAATAGCTCCCTGGGATTGCTCTCCCTGAAGAGAGAAACGGTTAGCTGATCAATGGGGATATGATCAACGGTTTCTCCCAGACTTTTGTAAATACAAGCATATCCCACTGCCTTGAAAAAGTCATCTATCGTCATTCCATCGCCAAGTGATTTGTACTTGATTATGTTATGTCTCTTAAAAATACGGCCAATTTCATTCTCTATCTGTACATCGTTCTGCTTTTCTACTACAAGCAGATCAATCTGTAAGGTTTCTTGCTTAAATTATATTCCTGCTGGAAATCCAGTTCCGCTTTATTAGCTGAAAATTCCAACTCTGTAGCGGCACAGAATGCGGGATGCCATTGTATCTTAATATCGGAAAAGGCTACAACTCCATCTGCCACCGGCAATCGCCTCCATTCTGCATCCTGACATGAGGGAAATTCTTATTGAAAAGGCTGGGAGCATTGCAAAATATAGCTAATAGACGATATTATGGATGATATCTGTGGGATTCAAACACCATATTGTATAAAGCAATCTTTTTGTAATAGCCTCTTTCTTCTATAATACTTTATATTATCATTGAAGTCAAAAAATTTCAAGACTGCAGAGTTCGGTTTGTGAAAAATATGTATCTGGTGATTTTATTGATGACTTTATTAAACATTATGATGATACCTGTCCGATAGAATCCAGCTTCCTGCAGCCGTTTAAAAGCATCCGCTTTCTGAGCTTTCGTCTCCAGTTTCCGTTGATAAAACACCTCTTTCTGCTCCGCCAGTCTGACAAACTGTATCTGCTCTTCTCTTAAAATGCCAAATCCTTTTGCAAAAAATATCGGTAGCTCTCACTATAGCAAATAATACAACATCATTTCGTAAGAGATATGCAAGACTGGCCCCGCAGTCCCAATGCATCCCCAGGTTCTTGTGAACGCACATAAATCAATGTCATGTTCATTATAATGCTATATATTGCATTTACGAAAATCAATTGTTCACAGCACTCTTTTATCCATCCTCCTCCCTGCTCATCAGTTTCATCAACAAATTGTTCTCTTTGCTCATTAAAATATGGTTGATTAATAACGGTTCTAAAAAATGATAAAAGGGGGCTGGACGTTGCAAATGCGAACTTGTATGTTTCTGCTATTGCATTAATAACTGGATAATTAGCCTTATCACTATCATTATATTCAAAAGCAAATACTTCCCCATCTACCCTATCATCAAGAGAAGCAAAATATAAGGCAACAAGCGGATTTGATGTGACATCTAATAATCTTGTAGGTATCCCATAATGCTGTAACAATGATAATAAGTCAATTGGGAGTAAATCCGACTTAAAAATATGCGGTAGTTTATATTTCGCCATTTCTATTAGATTGCGCTCTTGATTTAAAATAGAGATATCACACGAAAGCTGCCTCTCCCTTCCAATAGCCGGGATCAATTTATATGCTTTATCTGATTGTCCTCTAAAAGCCAATGCTTTATGATGAGTTGATTTTGATCCTTTATTATAGCGCTCTGCCTCTTCTCTCAATTCAAATGATTCTTTTATAAATTCCTCAATCGTCTCAATTTCTTTTGTCATACAGCAATCTCCAATTATATCCTCACTTGTTTCA
Source organism: bacterium 1XD42-76 (assembly GCA_009917545.1). Taxonomy (GTDB): domain Bacteria; phylum Bacillota; class Clostridia; order Lachnospirales; family Lachnospiraceae; genus QZDW01. The sequence continues at coordinate 90,281 of QZDW01000016.1, read as the reverse complement.
ATTACATTTTTTCCTGAAAGACTCATACTCCCCATCCTGAAACGGCTGCACTGCCAAAAACAGTCTAATATTATCAATATTGGCTGACACTTTTTACAAGAACATCAATGCCCAAACAGCTACCTCCGGATATTATAATATCTCTGCCGTTTAACCATAGGTGGCAACCCTTCATTAGCAGCGTATATCCTCCTGTTATTCCAATAGCTGATAAAGTATCTCCAAATGAGAGGGGCAGCCCCAGTATACAGACAATAAAACGGCGGAGAATTTCTCCGCCATACAATAGATCCGTCTTTATTTTAATTCCACGATCATCTCGATTTCGACCGGCATATTGGCCGGAAGTGCCGCCACACCGATTGCACTGCGGGCGCCTACCCCGTTTTCTCCAAACACCTTTTCCAGAAGCTCGGAAGCGCCGTTAATCACCTTCGGGTGATCGTAAAAATCCGGAGCTGAAGCCACGAATCCCAAAATCTTCACAACACGTTTCACACGGTTCAGATCCCCGATTGCGGACTCAAGAGCCGCAAGCAGATTAACTGCACACTGGGCAGCGCACGCCTTTGCCTCTTCAAGGCTTACCTCAGCCCCCACCTTTCCTGTTGTCATCGGCGTATCGGCCTTGCGGCAGCCATTTCCTGATGTAAATGCGAGCTTTCCGTCCAATACCTCCACACATGGTTTGTAAAGCCCCATTGGTGTCAGCGGCTTTCCCAGATCAATCCCCAGCTCCTTCATTCTTGCATACACATCCATCGTCTGTATTCTCCTTTCAGGCCTCCTTTGCAGAGGCATACTTTACCATTGGTTCTTTTCATTCTATCACTATTTTTTGTAAAAGTCTATCATTGCCCGGCGATTTCAATCATTCTGCCCTGAGATTCCAGATCCCTCTGAATCTTCTCGCTTATATTGACATATCGCCTTAAAATATCAACAATATATTGTAATAGACTGTCATCAGAGCACAGAACGCCAGTGATACGGGCAGGGTTTTACGCACCAGTTCCCCCAGCGTGACATGAAAATAATCTGACGCCACTACCAGGCAGACATGCGTCGGCGATACCATGCTTGCGGCATGCGTAATGCACATCAGATACACCATGAGCGGCATCCCGCCCGGAAGCGCCGCGAAAGCCAGAGGCGTCCCCATTGCGATAGCGCCCGTGGAACCGCTGACCGTTGTAGCCACAAAAAACAGCAGGGCAAATACAAGGTACGTCGGCAGTGGGAGCCCTTCCATTGCCTCCGGAAGAAGCTCAAGAACGCCTGTATAAGCAATCAGTTCCTTCAACACCAGTACCAGAAAGGTATTGGACAGCATTTTCTTCTCAAAAGCAGAGAGGAACATGGTTTTCATCTCACCAAATCCGACATGGTAAACGATGATGCAGGCGGCGATCGCTACGAATACGGATGCCACCACCTGAAATCCAAATCCTAGGATAAGCGCCAGAATCAGTACAAGCGACCACAAATGCTGGAATAAATGCAGCAGATCATGGGCTTTCGAGGTACTTACCGGTGTCCCGGGATCGGTGGGAATTTTCCTCAGACACAACACATAGCCTAACGCGAACAGGGTAATCACGGGTATCATCATCCCCAGAAGGAAATGCGCCGTCTCCACCCCGGCCAGGTTCATCATCAGGAGTACGGAAGTATAGGTCGGGAGCGTGCTCTCCGGGATATGCCGGAACCAGCTTGCCACAAATGCCTGCTCTCTGGAATCCAGGTACCCATCAGAGGCATCCTTCACGATATCGCTGCAAAGGAGCATGGAGGCTGCCGACGGCAGCAGGCCGATAAACAGCGAAGCGCCAGCTGTATTGATGCGGCGGTTATGGAAAATGCCGTTCAAATCCTGCTGTGCCAGTTTGATCTGACTGCGGGATTCCAGAATCCTCTGTAAAAATGTTATCATATACAGAGAAAGTAACACAGATACTGACGACCATGTGGTAAGAACACTGCCCGCCCGGCCTGCGATCTCGGCAGGAGGAATCCGGAATAAGACAGCGGTGACAAGCGCACCTCCCAGTATTGCCTGATAAAGCGGCCTCCGGAACGCCAATAAAGCAATGATAACACAAAAAACAATTCCCAAATATAAAATCTGCATATGTCTCTCCCTTTCCCTTTTGTAAACGAGCGCAGGCCCTGTAAAAAGGTATATAGCCGCTGCAGCGCATGACACCTATAGATTTATTCTATAGCACCAGCCCAAGTATTGCAATATATGATACAATAAAAAATGGTATCAAGAAAACTTTTCTGAGGAACCATCATGCGCTCAAAAGGGAGCGTGCTACCATGAATGAAAATAGTCAGGGTGCATTTGGCATCCCTGATTGTTTGCCGCCTAACAGCGGCGGACTTTTGCAGGCATGACAGAAACGTGGACTCTCCCGTTTTTTCCTGTGCCATTCAGGTCTGCAGGGAAGTTATTTGTAATAAGGACACCAGCAGAAAAATCAATTCATATTCCTCAAATTGTCATTTCTGTTATGAGCGTACCCGTTTCAAAAATATGCCCTACATACATTCGGTCTGCTACACTGTACAGTAGCTGAACAGCCCCTTGGTTGTTTGACTGCAAATAAGCGAGAATATCAATAGCGTCAAAGGCAACACAAGTTCATCTTGCCGCCCACTGGCTTGTCTGTTTCGGTTGTTTCATCCATCTAAGGTGTTATGCAACAGTATAAATCTTCACCTCGGGGTCTGCGTTCCAAAGCGGTTTCAATCCTACAAGCACATCACTGGAAAGTTATTCCTGTGTGTATATTTTAATTTCCTCCATTTTTTGCTCTTTCTTGAGCTTGGGTTAATTATAATTCCCAGACTTCTATACGAGAAGATATAGCAAATTTATAAGTTATTTATAATTCAGAGGGGCGGCACACTTAGTCTGTTGCTCCTTAATTATTTGTCTGATAAAATAAACTCATTGCATTTGCTAATTTTTTAGAAGCAAATACATTTATTTCATGCCCTGCCTTATCAATTACATATAATTTGGCATTAGAAATAAGATTTGCCATTTTCTTTGCCGCCCTAATATTTGCTGTATCCTTTTGACCGCATATAATCAACGTTGGACACACGACATTTCTTAGCTCTTGCTCAAAATTCAAAAACCTCATTGAATTTGTTAATTGGATGATATCTTGTTTTGCTATTCCATCTTTGGAAAGAAGGGTGTTCGGCATAATGCGGAATACTATATTTTGAAATCTTAATAGTAGCTTCGGCATTTTGTACTGTGGCGCAATCAACACTAAAGATGAAACTTTATCAGCATGATTCAGCGTATAATTTAATGCCAAAACTGCACCTAACGAAATTCCGCAAAGATTTATGGGATTTGAAAAATTATCAACGTAATTTTCAAAGGCAAGATATATTTTTTCATAAGCCTTATCTTCACATAAATTAAGCAAGTCTGGGCAGTATGCTTTTATACATTGTGGCAGAAAAGATAATGTTTCATTCCAGCTTGAGGGGTTTTGCCCCAATCCATGAAGAAAGATTAAATCCATATGTTATTCTATACCTCCATCTTTTCTACTTGGTTATGTAAACTTATCCACACGCTATTGCAATCATAAGTATTACGGTAAGAATGGCTATCATGACAGGACATATAAAAAGTGTCATACCTATAATCCGACATAAAATTGATATAATAACACATGCAGAAGTGATTGTAACAATAATAGACTTTTTCATAAGTCTAAACCAAACAGCAACCAGCGACATCAACGCTGAAATCAGCGAATAACAAAGCAGCGAAAACAGACAATTCCACATCAGCATTATATCTATTGAATCTTGACATAATGGGAATCGATATTCCGTTGACAAAAAACAGTGATGGCTATTCCATTACCAACCAGCATGGAAATAACGTAAAAAAGCATCAAATATAGGTTCATCTATTTATCACAGTTCTGCGTGATAAAGTCTATAATCGCCTGTATCAATGCTCTGCGCTCCCTAAATGGTAATGCCATAGGAATTGGTTCTTTAATCATATCTTTTGTAAGTGTATTAAAAATGATACAACATCAAAAAAAGGGAAGGATCCTGCTTGATACAGAACCTTTCCCTTACTTTCTGACAAATGACTTATGATTTGATTTTATTCTGTGTTTAAGCATGTGCATATAATGCGCTCTCTGCTTTTTCATATTCAGCTTCCGTATATCCCATAGATAATATGTGCTCTCTTGTAATATTTGCTCTGATCATTCCCTCAATAGCCTCTATTCTTGCCTCCATTTTTCCCTCTATTCTGCCCTCTGTTCTTCCCTCCATTCTTGCCCGTTCGCTAATACTCTCTGACCAATTACACATAATCTGGATTCTCCTTTCCAATTCAGCAGTCATTGTCATTCCATATTCATCTGCCAATATACGTCTCTTCTCTGATGCATCTTTCCTGGAAACTAACTCTTCCAACATAGCTATCAACACGTTTTGGGATTTCTTTATAGCTTTTCCAGAAGAACTATCCATTCCACTCCTGATATTGACAATAATGCCTTTCATCAGATCCATATGATATGAATTTCTCTTATTCCCAAAAACTGTTTTTCTGTCAAAACTGATTTCCTCAATAGAATCTTCTGTTTCCCCGCTATCCATACATATCCAGATACTTCGGACTTTTTTCAAATTATCAAAATCACTGTGGAAAAATTCTGTCTGTTTCTGTGCCGAAATCATCCTTGCAAGATAGAATATGATCCTGTTCTCCAAGTGGTATCCCAGCTTACCGGAATCCGTTGACTTCTGCGCCTCTATGTTGATAAGAATCTTCATCTCTTTTTCTTTGAGGTACGCAGTGAAGCGGATATCATAATAGATAATGCCCTCTCCCGGAACATTATCCTCCGTTACGGTTCCTTTCACCCGTCCAAGATTAGAAAGTCCTGCATCAACTGGTCTCGCTCCTATTTCAATATCATTACCAATACAGCCAAGGATATCTTCCATATCCATCTCCCGAAACTCATCAACCGTATATTTCAAAATCCTTGACAATATCTGCTTGTCCGCAAGCAAATATTTTACATTTGTATCATATGCAGCGCCAGCGTCGTTTGTGGCATTGACTGTCTGCGCTAAATTTGTCTCTATCATTGGCACTCCCTCCTCATATTATATGCGATATAAATGATAAAATCAACTGCGTCTCGACAACTCGTGGTTACATCCTGATGTTGCATCATCTTAGTTTCCCCTTATGCTCAAGGATTTGATATATCATCAAAGAGAATTAAGGAAGCAATTACAATGGCAATAAATTAACGGACATACAGCATGGAATATAAAATCCAGGCCGTAAAATTAGCGAAAGAACCTGGCGGCGAAAAAGCAGCCAGCGCTTTTTTGCCACCAGCCGTCGCAGGTTTGCCAAAGGCAGAGAATGATATTCCTTGCCCTGAAAACCAAAGACAGTATTATCAAGGGAAAAATTTCTCTCTACTGCCGGATGCTTCGGGTGGCACGGCGGGGATTTAATAAATTTCCGTCTATATTTTTGCAATGACTTCAGCTGTAAGGGTACAGAACCGTTACAAATTATTAAGAAAGTCATCTATTGTATTTTGGCATCAGGTGCCATATAATCAATAGGAAGGAAGCACCACCAAAGATGCTACCATACAAGAAGGAGGAGCAGGAATGGAAGAAAATAAACACGCACAAAAAGACGGAGTACTGCGGCTGCTCAGCCCGGTTCTCATCGCTCTCATCGTGGCCGCGACGGCGATCGCCTGTACCACCATTTTTATCAATGGTATTACGAATTACAGAAAAGCGGGAGGCGGTTCAGGGCTCACTGCCACAGGTTCCGCAAGCTATGATTTTGAATCTGACCTGATCGTCTGGCGCGGAAGCTTTTCAGTCCACGGGGAGACACCGCGCGATGCCTACGGTGTAATCAAAAATGACGCTGCCCTGATACAAAACTATTTGCAGCAAAACGGGGTTGCTGACAATGAAATGGTATTCAGCTCTGTCAGCATTTCCCAGCGCTATACCTCGATCTACGACGAGAATGGGTATTATGTCGGTGAGGAGGCGGACGGTTATGACCTGACCCAGAGCCTGACTGTGTCCTCCACAGATATTGACAAGGTGGAAGGGATCTCCCGCGATATCACCCAGCTGATCGAAGCCGGGGTCGAATTCGAATCCTACAATCCCGAATATTATTACACAAAACTGGATGAAATGAAGCTCGAGCTCATTGAAATGGCCACTGCCAATGCGAAGGAGCGCATTGACATCATGGCAGAAGGAACCGGAGCATCTCTCGGAAAACTTCTCACTGCCAATTTGGGCGTATTTCAGATCACTGCCAAAAATTCAGGCGATGAAGATTACAGCTATAGCGGAGCCTTTAACACGAGCTCCAGGTATAAGACTGCCTCTATTACAGTACGGTTAAATTATTCTGTCGATTAAAATCAGGAAACCGGCATGAATTTTGAGCGTCAGGCCTGCCTGGCAACCAAAATTCATGCCGGTTTTCCAATCCGTTTCTATACTGGTTGACAGCAGATCAGGTCAGCGTTCTGGCACTTTGCGATGTTTACCAAGTCGCCCGGCCGCAGTTCAATCTGGTATCCCACTCTGCCTGCACTGACAAATATGCTCTCATACTGCTCTGCCGTCTCGTGAATCCAGGTCGGAAACAGCTTTTTCATACCGACCGGCGAACAGCCTCCGTGGACATAGCCGGTCAGAGGCAGCAGTTCTTTCTGCCGGATCATACCGACTGCCTTTTCTCCTGCTGCTTTCGCTGCTTTTTTGAGATCCAGCTCTTCCTTCACCGGAATCACAAAGACATAATACTGTCCTGATTTCCCCTGGGTCACTAATGTTTTGAATACCCGCTCCGCATCCTCGCCTAAAAGAGCAGCAATCTCTTCACCGCTCTTTGTCGCATCGGGCTCATATGTATGGCTGGTATACGATATCTTTTTCCCGTCAAGGATCCGCATCACATTCGTTTTATCTTGATGTTTCACGCTCTACTGCTCCGGCACCACCGCGAAAAATACCAGCTCTTCATCGCTGTGGTTCATCATCGAATGGCTGTGGCCCTTTGGGCAGTAATGGCATCCGCCTGCGGCGACTTCCTCCGTTCCTTCGTCATACAGGAATTCTGCTCTGCCGCTCACAATATAGATGATCTCACTGTTTGTCTCGTGCTTGTGGAATCCGATGGAAGAGCCTGGTTCCAGTCTGCCATACAGGATTTTCCCCAGCTCATCCGTGTGCATTTTGGCAATCATATCGCCTTTACCACCTTTAAATTCGGGCAGCCTTGTCTCTTCCATCTTTCCAAAGTCAATAATCATACGTATTCTCCTCCCATAATAAATTTCAGGCACAGCTTTATGCCATGCCTGTACTTTGCTGTCAAAACCGGTCAGCGAACCCGGCCATTGTCACGATATCCGGCATCCAGGGTAAGGAAGTGTTCATTGATTGTACCGTTCTTTCCGCCTGTTACTGCAAAAATCAGCGAAAGCCCTGCGGACATTCCAAAGGCACCTGAAATATTTTCATACATGGTGATAAACCCTTTTGAGAGCATGAAGAAACTTTTGTTTTCTCTCTATTATACGCACGATCCTTCAAAAAATCAAGCCGGAAAACGGCAAAGGCTCCCATGTCTGTGAATCTATGGCTCCCGCTTCCATAGCCCCCTGTAGATTCCCAAGACGCATTCCCCATTCAGGCCTGTGAAATTATTCGCCATCAGCCTGCCCTGTGTTGTCATGACACTTTCTGTAAAACGGGAAAGATCCTCCTCGGTAACTCCATAATCACAGAGAGGCTTAAGCGGCAGGATCTGCTCCAGGAGTGCCTCCAGGTGGTTCCAGACATCGCTTTCCGGGCAGCCAAGCACATCGGCCATAAATATCCCCAGCCTGTGAAGCTCCCCTTCCTCTCCCAGTTCCAGATAAGCCCGCATGACTCCCATAAAAATAGCATAATTGCTCTCCCCATGCGGCACATGGTACATACTTCCGAGCGGATAGCTCAAAGCATGTACGGCGGCACAGCCTGCCGTCCCAAATGACAGGCCTGCATAGTTGGCTGCTGTCAGGAAATCCCCAAACAGTTCTTTTCTCGCGTCCTTCCCCTCTGCGGCGATTCTCTGGTACCCCTTTAAAATCATTTTGACCGCCTCATAGCCGAACAGCTTCGTATACGAAGTCGCCTTCGGCGAAAGAATGGATTCCACGGCATGTACCAGCGCATCAATGGAAGCCGATGCAAACACCGAAAACGGAAGGCCGCTCAGCAATTCGGGAATCATCACTGCGGACGATGCGTACATGCTGTCGGACACCAGCCCCATCTTTACCCCCAGACGGGTACGGGCAAATACGGCGATGTTTGTGACCTCGCTTCCCGTCCCGCAGGTCGTGGGAATCAGAACAAGCTCCCGAAGGCGGGTAAAATTCGGCGCCTGCTCATAAAGAGGGTCAAGCTTTGCCTCCCCGGCCACTGCCAATACCTTGGCAATATCCATGACTGTCCCGCCGCCGATGCCGATTACCCGCCTGAAACAGGACAGGTCCGCATCACGGAGGATCGACTCCACCATCTCATCACTCGGCTCCCCGGCCCCATACTGCTCCTGAAACACCACAGTCGCCTTAATGCTCAGCTCCCCAAAATAAGGCCTGTAAATAAACTCATTCGTCAAAATCAGATCCTGTTCATCCAGACAAAATTCCCTGACAAACTCCCTGCAAGTGTCAAACCGCTCAATCTCCGGCCGAAAAATAATCTGCTTCATTCCCGTCTCTCCTCCCAATTCTGTCTTGGTTACAATACAAAGCAAAACTGCCAAAATCCCCTGTATCCACAATCATACGCGGCGAGTGCACCATAACAGCAAACCCTCTGCCTGATACAGACATCCCGCATTACAAAATAAGCGCGCCACCCCTGCATCAGGCAGCGCGCCACAATACTCTCCTCCTAAAACTGCCCGTTCACTCTATCCATCAGACAGTCCTTCCGTCTCTTATCTCTTCCTTGCATTGCCAAAGCATCTCCAGAATTTTTCGTTACTCATCAAACGGCGAACAATACGCCTCTCCTCCCGTTGCCTGTTCAAACTCCGCTCTGGCTTCCGCCAAAAGCTCCGGCTTTGTAAAGAGATCATACACGGTTGCAGCCATCGACTTTGCGGCAAATAACATCGCCTTTACCCCGATAGAAGAACCCGTACATGCACTCGCCATCCAGGTATGGGAGGCGATACCGACCGGCCAGCAGGCTGCAGTCATCTGTGCAAACGGTGCGATATAACTGACATCGCCCACATCGGTTGAACCGCACATCAGTTTCCCGTCATCAAAATTTTTAAGCACTTCATTGCATAGAATCATCTTTGCGGCCTCCGGCGGGGCAAAATATGTCTCCATGACGCTCCGCTTGGCTTCCGGACTCAGTTTCGCCGCAAACTCAGCGGCAAACGAGAATTCTTCCTCCCCAAAGCCCGGGGAACCGGCTGCACACATATTTTCATACATGGCATTCCCGATTGCGCGGTTGGGCAGCACATTATAACAGCCTGCCAGCAGTTCATAGGACATATCCGTCTCTGTCATGAGAGCTGCGCCCTTTGCCACCTTGATGAGCCTGGCCGCCGTATCACGCACATCCTGCCTCTTGGGTGCACGGATATAGTACCAGACTTCAGCGTCCGCAGGCACCGTGTTCGGGAGCCCGCCGCCATTTGTAATCGCATAATGGATTCTTACGGCATCTACCACATGCTCACGCAGATAATTGGCGCCTACATTCATAAGCTCCACTGCATCCAGAGCACTCCGTCCGGCTTCCGGTGCGGCCGCTGCATGGGATGGGGTTCCTTTAAAGCGGAATTTCATGGAATTCATAGCCATGAAATCACAGCCCCAGAGCACGTTTAAGAAAGACGGATGCCAGCTTATGCAGGCGTCCAGATCATCAAAAACGCCTTCCTTTGCCATAAGCGGCTTGCCGGCCAGAGTTTCCTCAGCCGCACATCCATAATAACGGAGCGTACCGGCGAGCCCTTCCTTTTCCATACATTCTTTGACGGCACACACAGCTCCGACTCCTCCTGTCCCCAAAAGGTTATGGCCGCAGCCGTGGCCGGCATCGTCAGGAGAGGTGAGAGGCTCCTGACACGACGAAACCTTCTGGGACAGCTTCGGGAGCGCGTCATACTCTCCCGTGATTCCAAGAATCGGACGGCCGGAGCCGAATTCTGCGATAAATGAGGTCGGATTGTTCAAAACCTCACGGATGGTAAAGCCACGCGCCGCAAGATAATCTTTTTGCAGTTTGCTGCTTCTGTATTCCTCATGGGAAATCTCCGGATGTGCCCAGAGATCGAATGCCATTTCCTTCAGGCCGCTTTCATTTTCGTCTATCAACGAAAAGATCGTTTTCTTATCCATCATTTCCTCCTAATCTGCCTTTTTCGCCAGATCTGCCATCATAATTTTCCTTCCGATCAGAATGGTTCCGAATACGGAAACGATAACGACCGCATACGACGGTGTCCCCGGAAGAAATGCCAGACAACCTGTTTTCATCAGCGCAAACATGATGCCCGCCAGTGCCACAGCCACTGACCCGATCTTCGGATTAGGCACAAACTGCTGTGCCAGCATAGCACCGAAGAGTGCCGGAAGAATGTTATTCAAAGCTGCCACAACGGAAGGCGGCAGAGCACCAAGAATCGAGGAACCCAAGATAACTCCTGCTGTCAGCATCAGTACATTCACGATGATGGAAACAGCGATTCCGATGGTAGCGATGATGGAGCCACGCTCTGTCCCCGCCTCCTCCTTCGCTGCCTGTAACGCTGCCACAGACGCCGGAAGCCTCAGATTGCCGATGTTTCCGGAGAGGAATGACATGTACGTTCCTGCAATTCCCAAAACCGGAGAATATGAGATCGGCTCTACGAACCAGAACACGCCGGAAACAGACGCCTGCATGATAAAGCCGGCGATTACGGCTCCGATCGGCGGATGCAGCTTGTAGACAAATGTCAGTACAAGCGCGGGAAGAAATGCCAGCACAACGCCCAGAAGATTCGTCACCCGGCCAAAACGGATAATCGACGGGATATATTCAGTCTCATAGGTTGAGCTGTTCACTTGTTCGTTATTCATATCTTTCTTTCCTCCTTAAATAAACTATGACAGAATCCTATACCAGAACGGAAATTGCCATACCGGCAAACATGGAGATACAGAAGGACCATTCCCGAATCCACTTTTTGTCAGCCTTTTGATTATACTTGGTAAACAGAGCCATAATAGCGAAGCCTGCGACTGCCGCAATCGTCTGAGAGTCAAAACGCACGACACGGTCAATCGAAAGATAGGAAAACGCTCCGCACATCGCTGCCACAGATACCATCGGAACCAGCTCCTTGCGGCCGCCCGCAAGAACTGTACGGAATTTATCAAGCTTCGGCGTCGCCAGCGCTGTAAACAATACCCAGCCAATCGAACCCAGTGTCATCACCCATACGCCGCAGGCAAATGCCGTGGCTGAAAAATCAGCTCCTCCTAATGTCACTCCCATTACTTCCGCTCCGAATCCGGCTGCCATCAGCTCATAGGCGACGGCCCCGATATAGGAGAGACGAAACCATGAAATCGGTCCTCCCATTGCCACTAGCAGAGATACCATGCCGGCCAAAATTGCGAGGGATGGGCCAATCGAGCCAACAGCCGAGCTTTTTACGGCTACCTTAATCTGTTCGTCCGTGATACCCAGCTTCTTTCCTGCCTTCAGGGACTTGCTCGTCATGACTGCAGCCTGAAACAGCACCAGCGCGACTCCGCACCCACAGGCAAACCACATCAGCACACTATTTGCTATTGTTGAATAATCCATACTCGAACCTGCCTTTCTAAACCTTCATGCGCCACAAGACAGCGCATTAACACGAGTAAAAGCGTTTCAGGCGCATTGGGTATACCTGAATGTATGCCGCCTGAGCGGCGGGCTTTCGCGGTAAACCTTCATGCGCCACAAGATAAGCGCATCAATACGAATAAAAGCGTTTCAGGCGCATTTGGCATACCTGAACTCAGATCGCCTGCGGCGATGGACTTTCATAGTAATTGTTCTGCGTCATTTCCAAACGATCATTGATACGTTATTCTTTCTTTAAAATCCTTCCGTACAGGGACCACCAGTCGCCGGGACGGATGACCGGAACACTCCAGTAGCCAATTACAACGCCGGGGAACGGCGCCTTAAGCTCCTCGACCTGATTTCCGAACATATCATGAATGACGCCAAGTGTCTCGCCCTCTTCCACAATCTCGTTTTCCCGCTTGCAAAGTTTCTGGATTCCGCCGTTGCGCGCATGCAGATAGTTTAACTCAATATGTATCTTATGCTCGACCGGCTTATCGCCTGTCGGCGGAATCATCCCGAAATACGCCATAACATTTTTCATTCCGCGGTAGCAGATATCCACATCGCGCTCACGGTTCACGAAACGGCTGCACTGAGAACCAACCTCGGGGATGATCGTCGGAATCCCGAACGCCTTTTTGTATTCCAGAGAAGTAATCCCGTCAAAAGGAAGATTCTGCTGACACCAGAGGTATTTTACGTTAAATGCCTCTGCCATACCCTGGGAAAGCCGGCTCACCTCATCGTCCTCTCCCTCAGAGGGTACATAGGCCGCTAATGGCTCCAGATGCAGGACATCTCCGCCGCCGTGCATGTTAATGACAGCATCCACATGGCTGACAACGCGTTCCATATATTCCGCTGCCAGATAATGCGTAATATATTTGTCCTTTGTCCCCGGGAAAATGCGGTTTAAATTGAAGCCGTCTGTGAGCGTTGCCCTGCTGATGCAGGCAAAAGCCTCCATGTTTAAAGCCGGGACACCTACAAACGTGCCGTTAAACTCCATATTCTCCAGCTCTGCAGCCAGCTTAATAATGGCCTCTGAGCCTTCTGTCTCATCTCCGTGCATGGCAGCGTCGATCAGCAGCGTCTTTCCCGGATGCCCGCCCTCTACAATGATGACCGGAATCTGATAATGGGACATGTCCGGCTTCTGACCGTAGTTAATGAATCCGTCAACCCGTCTCCCTCTTTTGTTCACAATCTCGTCTAAAACAATCTGCTGCTTCATACAATCCCTTTCCCTTCTTAAATTTTTGAAAACCAGCTTGCTCATTGAATATTGGCTTTCTAAGATTATATAAAGCAATTTATGTGCCAAACAGCATCGTTATGCATGATATCGTGTAGCATTCGAATTTTTTTCAAATATTTCTGCATATTTCGGCGAATTTTTTTCGTCTTTTCCGACTTTTTTCGACTTTTCTATCCTGGAAACCATCAAAAAACCGCTATAATTTGGACTATTTATCCAAATTATAGCAGTTTTATGGATGATTATCATCCATTTTATGTTTTTTCATCCTGTCCGGTGTAAGTCTGATGCCGGTTCTCCCTCTCCCGTATACGATCAGGCCGTTTCGCTTCATCTCTGCGAGAGCTTTCCTGACTGCATATTCGGAGACTGAAAAACCCCTTTCTCTCAGAAGCTCTGTCAAGAGCTCGCGACCGACCGGATCCCCTGCCAGTATATCTAGGATTTCTGCGGACAGCCCGCCGCATGGCAGGATCTCCTTTTGCAACTCGATCGTATTTCCATTCCGCAGATAATCCGGCAACGAGTCAACATCCATCACGTCATCGCTCAGACAGGCCATATACTGCATACAATTATAAAGCTCGCGGCCGTTACCCTTCCACGGATAGTGGTACATCGCTTCCTCCAGACGTGGTGTCATCTTCCGTCCTCCGGCGTTCAGTTCCTCCAGAAAATGCCTGGCCAGTATCAGAATATCCTCTCTGCGCTCCCTAAGCGGGATCAGCTTTAATGGCAGGACGTTGAGACGGAAATATAAGTCCTGCCGGAACTGCTTTTCCTCGATTAATGCCTGCAGATCCTGATTGGTTGCTGCGATCACCCTCACATCAATGGGGATATTCTCTTCGCCTCCTACACGGCGGATCTCCCGTTCTTCCAGGACACGAAGAAGCTTTGCCTGAACATTCATAGAAAGCTCGCCGACCTCATCCAGAAAGACAGTCCCTTTATGCGCCATCTCAAATACACCGATATGGCCCTCCGGACGTGAGTCCGTGAACGCACCTCTCTCATATCCGAACAACTCACTTTCTAAAAGAGACGGGGACAATGCCGCACAGTTAATCGCTACAAACGGCATCCCGCTCCGCTTTGAAGCATTATGGATAGACTGCGCAAACAGTTCTTTTCCCGTGCCGCTCTCCCCTGTAATCAGAACCGTGGCATCTGTCCGCGCCAAGCGGGCCGCCGACTTGCGGCTTTGCGCAATTTTTTCCGAGCTTCCAAGAATATCGTCAAACGTATATCTGGCATGGTAATTATTCTGGTGCATCTGCCTGCGGATCCGGGCATTATGCTGCTGCACTCCCGTAAGGCCCTTGCAGATCAGCATATATCCCTCCGTCTCCTCGAAGATGGCGATTTTCTGTTTCGTCACCACCAGGCTTTGTCGGATTTTGGGGATAAAGATGAGCTTATCCTGCAAAAGCTCCTGTGATCTCAAGATCTCCTTAAGCGGATCAGGAAGCCGCTCTTCCAGCTCCCAGACAGTCATTCTGCTGCCCGGACGGAGTTTAAGAAGGCCCAGAAAGCTGCTGTTCCAGTTCTGGACATAACCGGCTTTATCGGTAATGAGCACGCCGTCCTCCATATTTTCCATGATGGTCTGCCATTGATTCTTGGACAGAATCATCGACTTCATGAAAAACATGATATTTCGCTCAGAGGTAATCAGTTCTTTCATATAACGGAACAGCTTCTTTTCCAGACTTTCCTCATAAAGCTTCAAAATGACTGCAATCTCAAGAAGCGTCTTGGCATCAATCGGAGCCCAGCCGATGTCGATGATGTGCTCCATCTCCAACGGGCAGAAATGACCGAGCCCCGGTGTAACTGCCGTCTTTACGCCGGCACATTTCATCTCCTCCAGATAAGCCGTGGATGTTTCCTGTCCGACCGGCGTCATACGGATCCCGCGCACGCCAAACTCTGTGAGGGAAGAAATCATCCGCATTGCCGTATCTTCCCGGTAGTCTACAAACAACATACGCTCCGCTGTCAGCCTCTCCTTGAGCCGCGCAGCCTGGTGTTTGAACAAGGTCCGCTCCATATAGAGAATCGGCGTTGCCACATTGACCCGGTCCCAGACCGTAGCTGTCAGCTCCTGTGCAGTGAGGACGATCAGATCTCCCCGAATCTGTCTGGGAAATGCCGTATTCCCGTGATAATAATATCCCTCAACGCCCAACTGTGCGCCAAAAAAGGTCTTCAGATCAGCCATGTGCTGCACCATTGCCGTCTTTTCCATCGAAATCACAACCAAGGTTTTTTTCATGCATTCCCCACTCCGTACCCTGACAGTCTGAGGTCTTCTTCTGCTTCGCGCTGCGGCATACCTGAATTTATGCTGCCCGGGCATCCATCAGACGACCGGGCGCGTAACTTCGGAAACAGAACCTCTGTCCATTGCTGTCTTTGTCCTATAATAACGCTTTGCTGACCTCCACAAGGTGGTCGCGGATCGCAATATGCTGCGGACAGGCCTCCTCGCATTTCCCGCACTTGATACATTCATTTGCGTGCTTAAAGCCATGACGATTGACCAGCCAGTTCTCCTGACCCTTTGCCGCATCCAGATTATGGTAGAGCGTCAGGTAATTCATGGCCGTAAAGGAACCGGAAATACCGATATTCATCGGACATACCTTGGCGCAGTAATTACATGTCGTACATGGAATCAATGGAATATTCTTTAATTCCTCCTGAGCCGCCAAAAGCGTCTCCTTCTGGCTCTCTGTCAGGCCTGTAAATGTTTTCATATACGACAGGTTGTCCTTCATCTGTTCCGTACTGCTCATTCCGGAGAGAACCGTGATGATTCCCGGAAGATCTGCCGCAAAGCGGACTGCCCACGAGGCCACCGAGCTCTCAGGCTCCGCTGCTTTAAGGATCTTCCCCACAGATTCCGGCGGTGTTGCCAACATCCCGCCCTTCACGGGCTCCATGATAATCACGGGCTTGCCATGCTTTCTCGCCACCTCATAGCAGCGCTTTGACTGTACAGCAGGATTATCCCAGTCTGCGTAATTGATCTGAAGCTGGACAAATTCCATCTCCGGATGCGCGTTTAGGATCCCCTCCAACTCTTCGGGAGTGGAGTGGAAGGAAAATCCCACATGCTTTACAAGGCCTGCTTTCTTTTTTTCCTGTACCCAGTTCCACATGTCAAAATCGTCAAAATAGTGAGAACGGTGCGCGCCCAGATTATGGAGCAGATAGAAATCAAAATATCCCGCCCCGGTCTGCTTCAGTGATGTGTCAAACTGCGCGTATGCCTCTTCCTTTGTCTTACATTCAATCCAGGCCGCATTCTTTGTCGCAAGCTGGTAGCTTTCCCGCGGATAACGTTCCACTAATGCCTGGCGGATGGCGTCCTCACTGCCGGCATATGCCCAGGCTGTATCGAAATAGGTGAAACCGGCATCCATAAACAGATCCACCATCTCCTTCACCTGTTCCACGTCGATGATATCGCCCTGCTTCGGCAGGCGCATCAGGCCGAATCCCAGCTTTTTAATGTCTTCTCCAAGATAACTCATACCTTACCTCTCCTTATCTGATTCTCTGTTTTTGCTCAAATACCATCGTGTCAGCGTTTGAGCAGTCTGGTCTGCAATGTAACATGATTTTGCATCGAATCCCAATCCTAAGTATAACAGGTTGGAGCAGCTTCCAGTCAAGCATTTTGTGACAGGGCACAGGACGGGTGGCAGCCCCGCTTCCCATTATCAGGCGGTCCGGTACAAAGGCATTTCTCCCTTGGAGTGATTTATACCTCTCTTCCCCGCTTCTCCCTGTGGATGAACGCGAGGGACAAAAGGAGCGTCACATTGCAGAGCCAGATCGACTTCTCCCCGATTCTGCCGCAGACAAGAGCACCGGCCGCCGCACCTGCGATAAAGACAAGATCAATCCAATAAAAATGCAGTCCGGCCCGTTTCTTACTGCCGTCATGCTCAAACTGTCCCAGTGATAACAGCTCTGTACCGCTTCTTAAATTTCCCGTACACATCGTTGTGGCATATGCCTTACCGCGCACCTTACGGAAGGCCTCCACCTGCATGGCACAGATGAATGCAATCATGGAATTTACCAGTGCGTTTCCGGACTGCGGGATAAGGCCTGCTGCGAATATGAGCAGGATCTCTGCCCATAGCACGCCCTCTTTCCAGTGTACCCGGGGGTTTTCCCCGATCCGCTTCTGAATCCATTCTGCTACGAACACTCCGAAGGCAAACGATACCACCGGAACAAGGTAGTAAAGCGTCCTCCCCCAGTTTCCCTGAGCAAGATTAATCCCCATAAGAACAATATTGCCAGTCTCGGCATTCGCAAACACGCCGCCCCGTACCAGATAGGAATAGGCGTCCATAAATCCTCCCGTCAGAGCCAAAAGCGTCCCCAGCCGGATCGTCTCCGACACTCTCACATTCGTTTCCATTGCGCACCGTTCCTCCTCGCTTTCCTCTCCCGTACCACTGGTGACATGGTCCGGGCCGGTATCCTTTTTGCCCTATTTCAACATCCCCAGTATCACGACGATCACAAACAGTACGCACAGACTGCCGATCACAATGTCCAGTGTTCTCACGGAAACATTGATTTTATCGTATAACCGTTCCTTTAAAGGAAGCTTTTTGAGCCGCTCATTCTCCTCCCGAAGTCTTTTATTCTCCTCCAGAAGATCGCGGTCCGTGCTCCCTCCGCCTGTAACCGGCTCTTTCTTCCTCTCTTCCATCTTCTGCGCCTCCATCCCTTCCATCTCCTGCCTTTCCGAATGATCTCCTGCCTTGTCTCAGGATTCCTCCAGTCGTGTCACGCCTTAATTTAGTTTCCCGGTCTGTATCCCGCCCTGCTCGGAATTTTCCGGGCCATATCACACTTTATCACAATCTTTCCCATTTATACCCCATCTTATCACAATATAACAACAGGGTCAAAAGGTATTTTCCTTTTGACCCCTGTATGGAACGTATGGCAAGTATTATTTCTTGGCAATATATTTTCTGATATCGAGCGCGATAGCAACTACAATAACGATACCCTGTGCAATATACTGATAGTTGGTATCCACACCCAGGTACTGCAAACAGGTCTTTAAGATCTCGAACACCAGCACGCCGATGAATACACCGGAGATACGTCCGATACCACCGTTTACTGACACACCGCCGATCGTACAGGCAGCAATCGCTTCAAGCTCCCAGCCCTGACCCATGTTGACGGAGGAACCGCCGGACTTTGCGCCTACCAGGAAACCGCCCAGCGCGTACATAGCCGCTGCTGTCATATAGATGATGATCTTCGTGCGCTTGGTATTCACGCCGGAAACTTCTGCCGACTGCTCATTGCCGCCGATCGCATACATATATTTACCATGCGGCGTCATATTGTAGAGGAACCACATAAAGAGGCCGACTGCAATTGCGATCAGAAACAGATATGGGATGATTCCCAGGAATTTCCCCTTTGCCACGCCTGTGTACATGTTGTGATAGCCGCCGATCGGCGTCGCATTCGTGTAAACCAGGCAGACGCCGTATACGATGAGCTGCATACCAAGTGTGCCGATGAAGGCCGGAACCTGGAGATAGGAAATCACGATACCATTAATGAAACCAAATACACAGCATACCAGAATACAGATTCCCAGAACCGCCAGCACCCAGAGACCCCACATGCCGCCAAAATCGGGAAGATCTGCATAGAATTTACCACTGTAATCCGGCTTCTGCAGTAACGTACCTGCAAGACAGGCAGCCAGACCCACCATACGTCCGGCAGAAAGATCCGTACCTTTGGTGATTAGACATCCGGATACACCGCATGCGATGATGAAACGCGGAGCCACGTTCATGGCGATATTGGTCGCATTTCCCATAGAAAAGAACGTCGGCTGAAGGATACCTGTAGCAAATGCCAGAATGACAAGAACGATAATGATTCCATTGTTGATAAGGAAATCTGTTAAATTGAATTTTTTCGATGTCATGACTTAAACCTCCCCTGTGGATTCGTTCACTGCTGAACCGCTCAAATCGAATTTGGTAGCAAACGCCATAATCTTTTCCTGAGTCGCATCCTCTCCCTCGACCTCACCAGTGATATGGCCGCTACACATAACAAGGATCCGGTTGGACATACCGATTAGCTCAGGCATCTCGGACGAAATCATAATGATTGATTTCCCCTGCTTCACCAGCTCAATCATAATCTGATAAATCTCATATTTGGCTCCTACGTCGATACCACGGGTCGGTTCGTCCATGATAAGGATATCAGGATTGTTGGCCAGCCATCTTGCGATAATGACCTTCTGCTGATTCCCTCCAGACAAAGACTGGATCAGTGTCTTGCCGCTCGGCGTCTTGATCTTTAACTTGGCGATACTTTCCTTTACGACCTTATCCACCTCGCCTTTGCTGATTTTTCCCATATGGGTATAGTTCTTATAGGAGGCAATGGCAGTATTGTCGTCAATACTTAAGCATCCGAAAATACCGTTTCCGCGCCGGTCCTCGGTGATCATTCCCACCGAGCTCGCGATGGCATCCTGCGGAGCCTTAATGTGAACCGGCTGCCCAAGGACCTCCACCTCTCCCGACTCGATATGGCGCATACCAAAAATCGCTTCCATGAGCTCTGTTCTCTGAGCGCCTACCAGACCGCCAAAGCCGAGGATCTCGCCGCGCTTTAACTCAAAACTGCAATCCTGGAAGGAATTCTTATGAATACTGCTTAAATGGCTGACCTTCAGGACTGTCTCCTCTGTCCGATAGTCATCCTTTGGCGGATACACGTTTGTCAGCTCACGTCCGACCATCTGTCTTACAATCTCATCGTCAGAGATATCCCCCATCTCCCATGTTCCCACATAAGTACCATCACGCATGATCGTGATGTCGTCGGATATCTGACGGATCTCAGCCATCTTGTGGCTGATATATATCATGGAAACGCCACGCGACTTTAAGTCACGGATAATGCGGAACAGCGCTTCCACCTCGTTATCAGTCAGCGAGGAGGTCGGCTCATCCAGAATCACCAGATTCGCGCTCTGGCTGACGGCCTTTGCAATCTCCACTGACTGCATCTGTCCAATCGAAAGCGTCCCGAGCTGTGCTCTGGGGTTAAACGTCATCTTAACGTCCTTTAACCACTTTTCCGCCTCACTGTACATCTTTGCATGGTCCACAACCTTAAACGGGCCATATTTTTTAAGCGGATATCTTCCAAGGTACATATTCTCGGCAATCGAGCGGGCCGGAATCGGCTGAAGCTCCTGATGCACCATCGCGAGTCCCTTATGGAGGGCGTCGTCCGGGTTTGCAATCTCTGTCTTTACGCCGTCAATGTACACCTCGCCTTCGTCCATCTTATAAATACCGAACAGGCATTTCATCAATGTGGACTTACCGGCGCCGTTCTCTCCCATCAACGCATGAACGGTTCCGGGACGTACCCGTAAATTCACGCCGTCCAGCGCTTTTACCCCTGGGAAAGTCTTTTTAATCCCCTTCATTTCGAGTCTGTACTGCTCTGCCATCCCCAAAACTCCTTTCCTGTCATTCCCCCGCTCCATGCCATCTTAAGCGGATCGGCAGTTCATCCGCCGGGACACGCATTTTGTGTCGTGGCGGATATAAAAAACCCTTTGCCGGGCTTTTTCGCACACTTACAGGAAACATCATAAATACTCTCCCTTATAACGTTTCCTGCACCGATTTCTGCTTCGTATCAATGTGGAATCTGCCTTGCAAAAATCGTGCGCATCCCCCGGAGGGGACTATCGTAAACAGCAGATTTATCTGCCTCTTACCCTAAGTATTAAAAACCGGATGTGTCAGCCGACACACCCGGTTCTAATTCATTAGGCCTTTGAATTATTTTAACTGATCCAGGATCGCCTGAGCATTCTCCTGTGTTACCTTGGTGTAGTCAACCATGTTTACCGGATCAACAGCCTCGCCGGAAAGAAGCTTTACAGCGATATCGCCGGCTGTCTGAGCCTGTGCGAAGTGATCGTTGAATACAGTACCTGTCTGCTTGCCGTCGATTACGTTCTGAACAGCCTCGGTCAGAGCGTCAACACCTACCAGGTAGATATCCTCGTTTACAGTACGGCCTGCAGCCTCGATCGCCTGCAGAGCGCCAAGAGCCATAGCGTCGTTGTTACAGAAGATAACTTCGATCTTATCGCCATGCTGGTTTAACGCATCCTGTGCAATCTGCTGAGCCTTTGCCTGATCCCAGTCACCACGCTGTAATAACAGCTCCTCAACCTCAACGCCTGCGTCTGTCAGAGCCTTGACAGAGAACTCTGTTCTGTACTGAGCGTCAACGTTCTCCGGATCACCCTGAATCATGATGTAGGATACCTTGCCGTCTCCATTGATATCGCCCTTGGTCTCTGTCTCAAGGATCTCTTCGCCCTGGAACGTACCGGACTGTCTTGCGTCACAGCCTACATACGTAGCGGCAATCCCTTCGGATGCCCAGCGCTCTTCCTCAGATGCGTCCGGTTCACGGTTGATGTAAACAACCGGAATTCCGGCATCCTTACACATATCCGTAACTTCGGATGCGGAAGAAGCCTGTACCAGGTTCAGAATCAGAACATCATACTTCTGTGTGATAAAGTTCTGGATCTGGTTGGTCTGCTCTGCCTGATCGCCTTTACCATCCTGAACAACTACGTTCTCAGCCTTGAAGCCAAGATCCTCTGTCAGGTAACGAACAAGCTCTGTTCTGTAAAGTGTCATGAAGTTATCGTCAAACTTGTAAATGCTGATGCCAACCTTCTTATCGGATACATCAACGGAACCCGTGGCAGCTGCTGCTGTCGTTGCGGCTTCCTTTGCAGCCTCGGTCGCTGCTGCCGTCGTTGCGGCTTCGGTCGCTGCTGCTGTTGTGGTTGCCTCGGTTGCTGCTGTGGTCGCTGCTGCTGTTGTCTCATTGGAACCGCCGGAGCAGCCTGCAAGAGACACTGCCATCATGGATGCTGCTGCAATCGCTGTTACTCTCTTTGTTAATCTCATTGTTTTGAATCCTCCCATTCAAAAAAATACTTTGTCACATTTTGGTACTTTTCCCTCAATGACAGCTATATTATACTATGGGCTTGTGCACTTTTCTATACTTTTTTATTCGGGAACTTATCAAAATTCTTTGATTATGAGGATTTTCTGCGATTTTTTTACCATATTCTCCAGATCGGAGGCCTTTTGCGAATTGAAAGGAAAGGGATTCCCATCCTTTACGGTGTGTCTGAAAGCCGCTCCTCCCGGTCTGAAACAGCTCTCTGAGGCGTCCAGAAATATTTCTCATATTCCGTTTCTTTACGCAGTACAAGGTCGGAAACGATATCAAAAATCGCTTTGGCATAAATTTCCGTGTCCGCTTCCACGGTTCCAAACAGGCTCCCGGCCCTGAACGCGGCCCGGCCGGCCGGTGTCCCGTCGATTCCGACCACACGGATCCCTGCCGTCAAAAGCCCGTTCCGCTCCAGTGCATCAATGGCTCCCAGCGCCATATCGTCGTTATTGCAGATGACAAGCTCAATCTGTCCCGGGTATTCCTTAATCCACTGTTCCATAAGCGCCGAGGCCTGGCTGCGCTCCCAGTTGGCAATCCCCCCTGTAATTTTTTCGAGCGGGACATTGCCATCCTTTAATGTCTGAATCGACCACTGTGTGCGGATCAGGGAATCCTGATGACTTGTCTCCCCTTCCAGAAGCACGTAGCTGACCAGTCCGTCCCCGTTCAGATCCAGGGTTTCCGGTTTTTCTTTATATGCGTCCACCAGAATCTGCCCCTGCAAGGCAGCCGATTCTCTGGGATCCACCCCTACATAATAAAGTCTGTCCCAGCGGTTCAGGTCCTCCTCCACCGGCTCCCTGTTAAAAAACACGACCGGGATCCCGGCAGCTACCGCCTTATCAATCACGACAGAGGCTGCAGCCCGGTCAACCATATTTACACACAATGCATCGCAGCCCAGGGAGATCAGGCGTTCTGCCTGACTGTTCTGAGTATTCTGATTCCCTTTGGCATCCCGGATATCGAGCGCCACCTTTACAGAATATTCTTTCTCATACTGCTTTACCTGCTCCTCCAATGCGGCGCGCAGCGTACTGATGAACGTATCATCGCCGCGGTACAAGAGCACGCCGATGCGCATGGAGGTCTTTCTATTGTCCCCTTTCCCACGGTTCTCATAAAGTAAAAGAGCTGTTGTCAGAAGAATCAGAAGCGTCAGGCCGGCTGACAGCCACAATCCTTTTCTTTTCATTCGTCCCCTCCGCAATCCGGCCGTTTTCTCAGGCCCGAATCTGTTCTATTCCATTGGATACAAAAGCTTTTCGTATCTGCTATCCCGCAGGTCTTTGGCTTCTACATAGATCGAATCCATGACGGCCTGTTCTCCCAGACGCATGCCCCGGACCGCTTCCACGGCCATTTTAACGCTCAGATACCCCTCATCGAACTGGCTGTGAGTCATCAGACCGTCGACCACTCCTCTGTCAAGCTCATTTAAAATACTGACCGTGCTGCCAAACCCATAGAGTCCTGTAATGTATCCTTTATATACACTGCTTCCTCCGATGATTGCAGCAGCCTCCGACAGGGCGGCCGCATCCAGGGCAACCACTGTCATCCTCCCTTTGCCTGGATAGACGGTCTCTTCAATCGCCTGGCGGTAGGTATCTTCTGACTGCTTCTCGATCAGGCGGCAGGTAAATCCGGCTTCCGACAGGGCAGAATGAATCCCGTCATACCGTTCCTTATTTCCTGTATAGTTCAGTCCCTCTGTCAAGAGGCAGACCGGGAATCTCCTGGACTCCTTTGCCTCAATCCGGCCTGCAAGCTGTTCTCCGGCCTCGAAGCCGTTGATTCCGATCGAAGCTGCCACGGAAGCGCTCACATTGGAGGTACCTAAAAGGATAATTGGACAGCTGGGACTTATTTCATCAAGCCGCATAACAAATTCTGACTCATCAACCGGGGCCACGATCAGGGCATCCGCTCCTTCCTTGATCTCTCTCTGAATCAGCTCGATCTGCTGTGCAAGATCATTTGGGGCATACAGGGTAATGAAATCCACATCTGCATGCAGGCTTTCCGCCGCCTTATCCATGCCCTTTTTAAAATTGACATAGTATTCGTCATTGGAATCCTCGACAATGACCGAGATCTGGTAGACCTCCCGCTCCTTTTCTGCGATGATCCAGTCTGTGGAGGAGAGGAGAAATAAAAATACCAGGCATATGGCTCCGGCGGCCCACATGATTTTTTCCTTATTTGACATCGCCGTCCTCCCCCGTAATATCCATGCCGAACGGGGCTGCACGCAGATGTGCTGTCACACTTGTCCCCTCGTCGAGCTCCGATTCGACCGAAAGTCCGTATTCCCTCCCGAAATACAGGCGGATCCGTTCATTGACATTCCTCACCCCGATTCCCGAGCCGCTTCTTGAGGGAATGTGTCCATGATATTCGAACATCTGTTCTACCTGTTCCTTTGTCATGCCGAGTCCATTGTCAGATACCTTAAGATACAGATCGTTTCCCTCGCGCCACGCGCAGACTGTGATCTCCCCGTCCCCGTCCATAAATTCCATCCCGTGGTAGATCGCGTTTTCCACTAAAGGCTGCAGAATGAGCTTTAAGCTCGATAATTCCAGAACGTCCTCCTGGGCCTCAATCGTATAGGAAAACCTGTTTTTATAACGCATATGCTGAATCATCAGATAGTTTCTGACATGCTCCAGCTCATCCCGCACAGAAATGATATTTTTCCCTCTGCTCAGGCTGATGCGGAAGAAGCGCGCGAGCGCAGTTACCGCCTGTGCTGCTTCCGATTTTTTCTCATTTTCGATCATCCAGACAATGATATCCAGCGTATTGTAGAGGAAGTGCGGGTTAATCTGCGCCTGCAGGATATCAAATTCCTTTTTGCGCTTTGATTCATGCTCTGCCACAATATCATTCATCAGACGGCGGATGCGGTCCACCATGCTCTGGATCGAAGTTCCCAGATGTCTTGTCTCATAGGAGCCGCCCACATAGACAGCCGTTTCCAGATTGCCGGCCTCGATTTCATTGACAGACCGTTCCAGCTCTTTGATCGGATCCGTGATGCGCGAGGAGATAAAGGAATTAATCATCGTCAGGATAAACAGGACGAACGCCACCGAAAACACGACGAGCAGCCTTGTTTTTAACGTATTCAGTGAAACCTCGGCCAGAGGCGTCACTCCGACGATCTTCCAGCCGGTATAACCTACGGTCTTTACTGTCACGATACGCTTTTCCCCGAGAAACTCCTCCCTGTGGTTCCCGTCCCCTTTGCCGGACACAGCGAGATGATTTTCCTTTACCAGTCCGGAATCAATGAGCTGGATCTCCGGATGGCAGATCAGCGTACCATCATTGGCAGTCAGATAGACATAGCCGTTGTTTCCCAGAGTGACGCCTTTCAATAAATGTTCCAGACTGTCGTATTTGATATCAATCAGCAGGACGCCCTGATATGTATACGGCCCCTGTGTGATCTCCACAGCACGCGATACGGAAATCACCCAGCGGTACGTACTGGTACCCGCGTCGAAGATATACTGTACATGCGGTACGGAAAAATGAAGGTTCTCTGTCCTTTCCAGAGCTTCCTGGAACCATGCTTCCTTTGTCACATCCACATTTGGTTTTAGCATCGCTGCCGGAACCGTCTCCACGAGCTGTCCGTTTTTCGCAAACAGGGCGATATTCTCCACATTGTCCCGGTTGTTATCATAGAGGAGCGTCATTTCACTCACAATGGACTCATCCGAGAGATCAGCATTTTTAATCACGCCGTAATACAGGGAATCCGAAAGCTTCATGATGCTGTGCAGATACGAATCCACTGTGCGGTTGAGCTGGTTGATGAGAATCTGGTTCTCCTCCTGAATCGCTGCCGTCATCTGCCCGGACAGCCTCGTATACAGGGAAAATCCGATCAATACACTGGCAGCCAGGGCGGTCACGGTAAAGTAGATAAAAATACTGTAACGAATGCTGGTTCCGGGCATTCCCGTCCTCTGTTTTTCAAACAGCATGGCACTCCCCCTACTTGTTGGTCCTGAATTTGCTCGGAGATACCCCGAATCGCTTTTTAAACACATAACTGAAATAATTCTGCTCCTGATAGCCGACCCGGGAAGCGATGACATACGTCTTATCGTCTGTCATGTTGAGGAGCTCCACGGCCTTATCCAGGCGTACCTCTGTCAGATATCCCACATACGTCTGTCCGGTCTCCTTTTTAAACATTGTGGAAAAATAGGCAGGGCTCATATGCAGGTAACGGCAGATCTGTTCCACGGAGAGATCCGGATCCTGATAATTGTCCATAATGTACTGCTTCGCCTTTTCGATAACCTGCTTTGCCGTGTTATCGCGCTCTTCCTTGATTGCCTCATGAATGCCGCGTGCCGTCGATAAAAGCCACTGGCCAAAGCTCTCTCTTTGTAAGATTCGGGAGAGGCTTTCGAACGGGTCAGCGCCCGCTGTCTTTAAGATCTCTCCCATGTCCAGGTCATACTGCTGAATCAGCTTCATCATACAATTCGAGACATTTAACATATAGGTCTGGTACTGCCTGACATGCACCTTTGCCTCATACATCCGCCCCACAACTGCTTCCACGGCCTCCCCGATCTTCTCAGAAGGTCCGAATTTAATCGCCAGAACAAGGTCAGACTCCGCTTTACTGTCAAACTCCAGCTTGCCTCCGCTCACCGGTTCCACGTCATTGATGTAAATTGTGCTCCCTGTCCCCACGATGGCTTTATAGCCCAGAGCATTCAGCGCAGATTGGAAGGAAACGGAAATCTTCCCCAGCGCCTGGCAGCTGTGCCCGATTCCAATCGTGACCGGAAGCTTTAAAATTTTCCGAATCTCCTTGCAGATATCCCCCAGGACGTAGATAAAACCGGTCTGGCTGTTTTTCTCCGTGATAGCGGCGATTCCCGCGATCTCCGTCCCTGACATGCCGGAATAGGAAAACAGGGAAATATTACAGTAATGTTTCAGGTTCTCCTCCATGATCTGCATGACAGAAATCGGAATCAGCCCCTTTTCCTCATGGAGCGGCAGACGCTTGTCCTCCCCTGTCTCCTCACGCTCGATATCCACCGCGATTGCAATCCATTTCCTGGCTTCAGAAAGCGGAATATCATATTCTGCCAGCTTTTCTCTGACAATGCTCTCCTTTGTCGGGCGGCTTACCAGCTCCTTTAGAAACTGCTCCCGCAGGATGGGCAGATTTTTCCTGTAATGTTCCCTCAAAAGGTTCACATTGCGCTTTTGTTCGATCTCTTCATCCAAATTAGCCTGAATGCGGGCGAGAATCGTTGTCAGCTCTTCCACATTCACTGGCTTTAGGATATATTCCGTCACATTCAGCTTGATCGCCTGCTTGGCATATTCAAAATCATCATATCCGGAGAAAATCACAATCTTCATTGTGGGATATTTCTCACGAATCTTACCGGCCAGAGTAAGGCCGTCCATGTACGGCATCCGGATATCTGTCAGCACCACGTCGGGATCCAGACTCTCGATTTTCTCGAGTGCGTCCTTTCCGTTTTCCGCGTCGCCGACAACAGAAAAACCGACTGCGGTCCAGTCAATCTTCCGGATAATACTCTTTCTGACCTCTTCTTCGTCGTCCACGAGAAGAATCCTGTACAACTCCATCGCCTTGCCTCATTTCTTCTTTATATATCATGGTTATCAGCCTTATTCATCAAATCCTGATTTACTGTTTCCTGATTTAATCATACTTTACCAAGAAACCTTGTAAATTTCAAGACTCTTTCACTCCCGTTCCTCCGGTCTGTGCAGGCCGCCTGAACCGTTATCCGGACGAATGTCTTGGCCCCTCAAAATAAGGGCAGAAAAAAAGAGAGAATTCCGTAGAACATCAAGGCTTGAAAAACCTCAATTTCCAGGAATTCTCTCCCTCTCAGAGATCTGGGACTAACCTCGGCAGCAGCCCACAGTCCCATGCAGAACCTTACATTTTCTCACCCGGCACGACCGGAACAGCCCCTTTGGGAACCGGACACAGGTATCCGCCGTAGCGTTTCATCTTTGCATGGTACTCGTCTTTGGCCGCTTTTAACACCTCCGGCTTCTCGATCAGGTCGATCGCTGCCGCAGCGAGCACCTTGCCTGCCTGAAGCATGGCCTTATGTGCGATGGAAGTACGCCCGCAGGAGACATTCTGCCAGGAATGGCCCGGAGTCTTGGACGGGTATGTCGCCGTGTTGATCTGAGCCGTGGGTACACACCAGCTCACATCGCCGACATCCGTTGACCCCATACGTGCCTTCTCAGAGTACAGGTACGGTATCAGGAAATCATTCATCACGCGTGTGCCGTGATTCGTCTTTTCATCCACAAAATCATAGATTTCCTGGCTCTCGTCCGTGGCCGCACCAGGAAGTGAATCGTCCTTCATTTCAACTGAGTCAAACAATGCCTTAGCGTAAGCCATCTCCTCATCCGTATAGGACGGCATCTCCACCTCATTGAAATTTTCCCACAAAAGTGATTCCAGAACCTTGTTCGGCACGGTATTGGAACAGCCGTCGATAAACTTCTTCTCCATCTTCGTATCCGTCATCATGGAAGCCGCTAAAGCGATCTTATCAACACGCTCCTGTAACGCCATCGCCTCCCTCGCCCAGATCGCACGAACCATGTAAAGCACCTGTGCACGCGGCTGTACAACGTTCGGAGAATCTCCGCCCGCATCCGTGATCGAATAGTGGATCCGGCAGCCGTCCGGCATATGCTCTCTCAAAAACTGTACGCCGATATTCATAAGCTCCACTGCGTCCAGAGCCGAACGTCCCTTGTCCGGAGCGCCTGCCGCATGGGAAGCGATTCCTGTAAACTTATATTCCGTCTGGATACATGTATTGCATGTTCCGGATGTCACCTGATTTACGCTGTTGGGATGCCAGGTCAGCGCCGCGTCGCACTCTGCAAACACACCATCTCTTGCCATAAACGCCTTTGTGGCCGCACCTTCCTCACCGGGGCAGCCGTAAAATACCACTTTTCCGCTCCCCGCGCCCTTCTGCTCCAAATATTTCTTAAGTGCAAATGCAGCCGCCATCGCACCGGCCCCTAAAAGATTGTGGCCGCAGCCATGTCCGTTCCCGTCTGCCACAAGCTCCTTGCGCTCAATGGAACCCGCCTCCTGGGAAAGTCCCGTCAAAGCATCATACTCTGCCAAAATCCCGATCACCGGCTTCCCGGAACCAAACGAAGCACGGAATGCTGTCTCAATCCCGCAGAACGGATGCTCCACCTCAAAGCCCTCCTCCGTAAGGAGCTTCGCATACAGATCCCCGGACTGAAACTCCCTCAAAGACAACTCCGCAAAATCCCAGATCTGATCCGAAGCATCCGTAAAAACCTTCGCCTTCTCATCAATATACTGAAGCACCTGCTTCTTCCCATCCGTCATAATCAATCCACCCTCCTGTAAATTTATCTTATTATTAATCAATCCAACCAGCCCCCGCCTCGCTCTTCCCCTCGCACATACCAAACCAGCAACCCAGGAGGGACAAGCTCCCCGCAAGCCAGCTTACTCATCCACGCCAAAGCAGTCGCCCAGGAGGGATGGGAAAACGGCGTCCGGCCATTTTACACGTCAGTACTTAGCGCATGTCCTCTATGCGCTTAGTACTGCTACGTATAAATCTGAGCGAAAGCGTGCCGAAAGACGCTTTCCCATCCCTCCCGGGCGGCCCCCCTCTGATCTAATACAGTACCTTACTCAAAAACTCCTTCGTCCGCGGATTCTGCGGATGATTAAACACCTCATCCGGCGTCCCTTTCTCCGCAATAATCCCCCCGTCCATGAAAAATACCCGGTCGGACACTTCCTTCGCAAACCCCATCTCATGCGTCACGATCACTGTCGTAAGCCCTGTCTTTACCAGCCCTTTAATAACCTGCAGCACCTCACCCACCATCTCCGGGTCAAGCGCCGAAGTCGGCTCGTCAAATAGCATGACATCCGGCTCCATTGCCAATGCACGCACAATCGCCAGCCTCTGCTTCTGACCGCCTGAAAGCTTCCTTGGATTCTGGTCTATTTTATCATACAGTCCGACACGTTCCAAAAGTTCTCTTGCCGTCTCATCCGCCTCCTTCTGGCTCTTCTTCCCCAGAAGTACCGGCGCGAGCGTGACATTCTTCCCTACCGTCAGATTATTGAATACGTTAAAATGCTGAAACACCATTCCCATCTTCTGACGGTGAAGGTTGATGTCAACACGTTTGTCTGTAATATCGACTCCCTCAAAAAAGATATGCCCCGAATCCGGCGTTTCCAGAAGATTAAGACAGCGCAGAAACGTACTTTTCCCGCCCCCGGAGGGCCCGATGACAGACACCACTTCGCCCTTTACAATGTGCTCGGACACGCCTTTTAATACGTGGAGGCTGCCAAAGGACTTATGTAAATCCTCGACACGGATCAATTCCATCGCATCACTCACCTGCACCCATCCTCCTTTCCAGTGCCGCAATCAGCTTGGAGAGCACAAACGTCACCAGGAAATAAATGATTCCTACGATCGTAAGCGGCTCCAGAACCCGGAAGGTAATTCCGTTAATCGTCTTAAACTGAGTCATCAGCTCCCCGATAAAGAATGTGGAGGCCAGCGACGTTTCCTTGACAATCGCCACAAATTCATTGCACAAAGCGGGCAGAATATTCTTGACCGCCTGCGGCAGCACCACATACATCATCGTCTGACGGCTGCTTAAGCCAAGAGACCTCGCTGCCTCTGTCTGTCCGATATCCACGGCCTGGATTCCGGCGCGGACAATCTCACAGACATAAGCCGTCGAGTTTACGCAGCAGGCAGTCATCACACATGCAAATTCACTCAGGTTAAGAAACGGCAGCCACTGCGGCAGCATGAAATAGAAAAAATATAACTGCAAGAGAATCGGTGTTCCGCGGATTACCTCCACATAGACGGCTGCAATCGCGCTGAAGGGCCGGAACTTCCCAATACCCCAGCGGCTGCGCCGCATCATCGCCATCAGGGAACCTGACACCGAACTGATCAAAACGGTCAGAAAGCCCATAAAGAGGGTCATCCCCAGGCCTGAGAGGAACAGCTTCCAGTATTGTCCCCACAGCCTGCCCATGATTACCAAAAAATTCATCTGAAATCGGCTCCTTTCGGTTTCTTCCTTTCCCTGCCTAGTTGATTTCGATTCCTAGGGAATCCGCCAGCGCAATCGCCTCTTCCTTCCACTGCCCGTAGTATCCCTTTTCGTTCACTTCCTCGATGATCCCATTCACTGCTGCGGCAAGTTCATCCTCGCCTTTTTTCATGGCGATCACATTTCCACCGCTTGTATAATCAAACATAAATTCTGCCATCACCACATCCGGATATGATTTGGAAAGGGACTTTCCATTTTCCCCGGCTACAGCCAGCGCATCAATCTTCCCTGTGGAAAGCATCAGCACTCCGTCTGACAGACTTGCAATGAGCTGCAGCTGTGCATCGGAAGGAAGCTGCTCCTGCGCGAGTTTCTGCTGCAAGGATGCGTTCTGCGTACCGACTTTCTTGCCGGAAAACGCTTCCGCACTCTGATACTGATCGGCTTCGTCCTTGCGTACCAAAAGCCCCTGGCCGCTGTTGGAATCGAGATTATACGGCGTGGAAAGCAAAAGAGCCTCGGCGCGTTCATCCGTATAAGCAAACCCGGAGATGCCCATATCCACTGTACCAGAGGCCACTGCCTGCTGGATGGCGGAAAACTCCATCGCCTTGATCTCAAGCTCAACGCCAAGCTGCTCGGCAATATATTTTCCAAGCTCAATATCGCAGCCGACATACTCCTTTTTGCCGGAGCTGATATCTTCAAACTCCGAAGGGGCAAAGTCCGGTGACGTCCCCATGACGATCTTTCCCGCCTCCTGAATCTTTGCCAGACGGCCGCCGGAACCGGACTGGCCGGCCTCAGACGCTTCTGTCTGCGTTCCCTCTGTCTTTCCGTTCGTCTCTGTCTGCGTCGGCTGGCCCTGGCATCCTGTCAGAAGTGTAAGCGACAGCACCGCCGCCAATGCAAAAAAACCTTTCTTTTTCATAATTATCTCTCCTCTTACTTAATTATGCAGTATCACTCTCTGTTTTTGTGATAATATGCATTATAATGTATAATTATGCTTTTGTAAAGGTTTTTTTGCATATTTTTTAAATACATCAATTGTTTCTGTTCCGGCAGATCTGCCATGAACTAATGCAGGACTTCATTCAATACCTGGTACAGCTTATCGACCTCCACAGGCTTGGACAAATGCCCGTTCATCCCGCATTCCACCGACTTTTTCAAATCATCATCAAAGGCGTTCGCCGACATGGCGATAATCGGTATCGTGCGGCAGTCCTCCCGCTCCATGCTCCGGATGGCACGGGTAGCATCCAGGCCATCCATCACCGGCATCATAATGTCCATCAGAATCACATCATAAGTACCGGGCGGTACGGCACGCATACGTTCTACGGCCTGCGCGCCATCATAGACACACTCGACCTCAAAGTTTCGTTCTTCCAGAAGGCACTGCGCGATTTCAGCATTCAGCTCATTATCCTCCACGACCAGGATCCGGTATCCTGCAAACGAGATCTCATCTGTCTTTGTCGCGGCTTCTATGCGCTTTCCCGGAGTCAGGGGAATGGAAAAGCTGAAGGTACTGCCCTCCCCGGGGGCGCTTTCCAGGCGGATGCTGCTCCCCATCAGCTGAACCAGACGACTGCTGATGGAAAGTCCCAGTCCGGTTCCCTGCTGTTTGGCCGGGTTTACGCCTGAAGCCTGCTCAAAGGAACGGAATACACGGTCCTGCTCCTCCTTGGCAATACCGATGCCGGTATCACATACCGCAAAATACACACACGGCAGTCCGCCTGATACGCGTTCCTCCCGCACAGTCAGAGTAATCTTTCCTCTCTCCGGAGTAAATTTTACCGCATTGCCTAAAAGATTAATCAGTACTTGGCTGATGCGCATCCGGTCTGCCAGAAACCAGGTGTGCTCCAGACTGATCTCCTGTACGAATTCGATCTTTTTTGCCGTCATCTGGGGCATCACGAGCTCCCGGATGGTGTCCAGCATCTCGCGCATATCAAAATCAAAGGGCTCCAGCTTCATTTTACCGCTTTCAATCTTGGACATATCGAGAATGTCGTTGATTAATCCCAGCAGATAATTGGAGGAGGACTGGATCTTCTGTAGACAATCCATGACGCGCTCCTGGCTCTGCTCCTTCTGAAGGGCAATCGCCGTCATACCGATGATACCGTTCATGGGCGTGCGGATCTCATGGCTCATACGGGAGAGGAATTCGGATTTCGCCTTGCTGGCAATATCGTGCTGCTGCTGGTTAAGCTGGCCCTGGATGACACGGCCAAGCTCTGCCAGGTTCTGATACTCCTCAGCATCCTCCAGAAGGGTCGGTGAAACGCCCAGAATGCACACATTTCCCATATAGCTGCCGCTGTCATACATGGGCAGAACGATTCCCTCCTGGCCCGGCGATACGTTCAGAAAGCACTGGAACATCTGTCTGCTGCTATCCTCTCTTGTGAAATAGCGCACCTCGTCTGAACCAAGCCAGAGGAAGAAATTTTCCTTTTCCTCATCTGTATATTTATTCACATTTTTTTCAGATGTCCTTCCGTCCGGATACCACTGGTAATTCAGATAGTTCGAATTAAAGTCTGCTCTCAGAAGAGATACCAGCACGCCATCAGCCTGATAAGATCTGCCAATCTTGCGAATCATCAGAATCATCTGCGCCTGGAAATCTCCTCCTCTGCCAAAGAGATTCAGGGCCACGGACACCAGGCTCACGTCCTCCCCATCGCCCAGCGTATTTGTCTCATGCGCCTGAAGAGGCGGCAGGACGGCACGGTTCTTTCCGGAACGCTCTCCATAGAGCAGGGGCTGTCCATCAGCGCCGGAACGCGCAAGGCCCTGCGCCTGTTTTGCCATGCGGATTAACTGCTCGGTTCCTTCGCGCTCCCCTCCGAAAGCCAGGCCGGCATACACCCGCACCGGGAAAGTGTCCTCGGAAAAGCATGCCGCGGACGCATCCAGAAGCGACCGGACAAACTCCCCGGCCTGCTCCTTCGTCTGCCCCTCAAGCCACAGGACAAGTTCGTCCCGGTTTAACCGCAGGGCTATGGCAGCACAGCCAGTCTGCACTGTGAGCGCCCGGCAGGACTCCTGCACAAGCAGTCCCAGCTCCTCTAACAGCATATCACCGAATACGATACCGTTTTTCTCGTTCGTCTGCCTGAGCTGGTCTACAAACAGGCTTACCATCACACCCTCCGGCCTGCTCCTCCGGTATTCCATGATCTGCCCGATGCCGGCACTGTATACATAGAGGCCGGTCACACTGTCGGTCATGTTTTTCCTGCGCTGTTCGGCTTCCCGTTCCTTTTGTTCCTGGATATCGCGGATACTGCCTACCAGCTTCCACCGCTTTCCGTCAGTGTCGTAGACCGCCTTACCTGTAAGGGCCACCCACATATAATCGGTGTCTTTCGGCCACCTCAGCCGGAATTCCGAATACAGCTCGTCATCCTTACATTTTAACGCTTCCATTGTCTGTGTGCGGTCAGCCTCATGGATGTACTCCGGTGCGATGAAGCCGCCTTCATACTCACTGCATTTCCACTGCCCGCTCATTGTTGGATGGTTCACGATATCCAGCACCTGGTTCTGCAGATCAAAGGAGAAGAAGATATCCTTTGAGGATTCCAGGGCCACTTTGTAACGCTCTTTCTCCTCCAGCAGGATATTTTCTGACTTTTTCTGCTTTTCAGTCAGATCAACTACAACCTCGTATAATGCATCAATTTCCAGAATGTTGGATGGCTTAAATGCCTGAAGCCCCACGGCTCCCCCGCTGATACAGCGCATTAACTGCTGAACCGGTCTTGTCAGGTGCCGCACAAGAAGATAAATTCCGATCACACCAAAAATCAGGCCGGTCAGGACCGCCACCACCATCCATATGTAGAGCTGACGGCTCATACCAAACAGATCTTCCTCTGTATTCAGTCCCAGCAGCGCCCATTCTGTATTTTCATAGGGCACATGATTGCTGTACAGCTTCAGGGGACGTACCACAGCATAAATACCCTGACCGCCCAGCTTCACGCCCTGTACCCGGCAAAGTCCCTGATAGTTCGTCTCCTTAAGGGACAGGCCGCCTCCTTTTTGGCGGACCAGATCATACAGCATCCCTTTCCCCACCAGCGGGGTATAACGTCCGTCCTTATCCCTGACAGACAGCAGATATCCTGACTGCTGAGAATCGTTTAACTCAGCCACAGGGAAGTAGTCATACAGGCTTCTGCTGGAGATCTCCACCCCCATCACGCCATAGGTCTTTCCCTCATACCGCAGAGGAAAGGAATAGGTAATCATCTCATGGGGATCCGCCTTGTCTTTTTCCAGACAAAACGGCAGAGACCAGTAGCCCAGATCTACGGTATCTGCATCCGGAAAATCTTCACCGGCCTGAAGCGGCTCATAAAAATAATGGTCAGACCCATTTTCACCCCGGCCGTCCATGTGGAACTGGGTCGTCCAGTTGGTGTCTAAAGGGATCCCCCAGGTCCGGGAAAGCTCCTTATTGCCCCGCTCTAAAAGCAGATCTGTATAGTTGGCAGGATTCGTATCGGGGTCGGAATCCCGGATAAAAAATCCCTCCAGTTCTCCCTCCGATCCAGCGTTTTCTCCGGAAAGAATCACAAAGATCCCGGTCGTGGAGTTGTTCTGCAGAACGTTCAGGCATTTCGGAAAGCATAATGCCAGCAGCTCGTTTTTCATCTCAGACGAGTCCAGAAACGTTTTTAACCCCACAGCCTTACTGTCCAGGTACTCTTTCAGAATCTGATTCACAAGAGTCTCCTGCTCATGAACAGAAGCCCAGCGCTGGTTCATGTCATTTTGCAGGATCACACCCCGGTTTTCTACCAGACGGCTCATCATATTGCCGGAATATTCTTCCAGTGTCTCCGCTGTCCGGCGGACAATCAGCGTGCCAATCGTGATCGCGCTCTGTACCAGCATAATGATAATCAGGGAAATCAGGAACATGCGGAAGATCGTGGATTTTTTTCGATTTTTACTATTACCTTTCATTTCAACATATCCCTATCTGCCGGCCGCGGTATTCAGCGCGTCGCAGAAAGAATTGTACCAGTTCTCAAAGGCCTCCTCTGTCACATACGGCGCCGACGCCTCCTCAAGGCTCTCTCCGCGGGCCAACGCCTCTGCCACGGCCTCCCGGTCTTTTGCAGCCTTGTCCGCAAGGTTGTATTCCAGCACCTTGCGCGCTGCGGAACCGTTCTGGAAGCTCTTGTTCGTATAAAGGGTCATCCCCTCCATCCCGTCAAGTACCGTACTCAGGCAGTCATACGTCTTGGGCGCTACGGACAGACCGCATTCCGCAATCACCTGATCCAGCTTCCCGATACTGTTGGCTTCCTTTAACACCGGCAGATAACCGGACACACTGCCAAACTGTATATTATTCTCTGCCTGGGCAAACCATTTCAAAAATTCCACGGCAGCGTATTCGTGCTGTTCGTCCGATTTGCTGACTACCATGCCGGCTCCCTGCTGTACGGCATAATGCTGTCCGCCGTCAAACACAGGTGCTGCCATCACAAGATATTCGATAGCATGGCTGCTGCCGTCGTCCGCCTCTACCTGATCCGGAAAATACATAGCGGAAGTCGTGGAACCGGTATAGGCCAGAATATCTCCTGTTTTTACGTCGTCGGAACGGAAGGAGCCATAGGATCCGAAGTATCCCTTTACCATAGGCACATAATAGTTCTCCCACAAGCGGTACAGTTCTTCTTTGGGCGTGTTCAGAGTCACTTTACCGTTTTCCACCTGGAAAATCTCCACACCGAGCTGCTGCATCCCGATAATAAAGTAATTTGCCATAGCGTCGCGGCCATAAAAAGCCCTGCCGTCCCCTTCGACATCCGGCGTAAGGCTGTCTGTCCACTCATAATAGGCTTTCGCGACAGACACAACGCCTTCGATGGTCTCAAGATCCTCCAGGGAAACTCCTGCAGCCGCTGCAAAGGGCTCCCAATCCGTCTTATTGAGCATCATAATCTCCGTGGATTTTGCCGTGGGGAAGATACGCAGCGTGCCGTCCGCAGCAATGCGGCCCTCTTCAATATAGGAATCCACATACTTGTCTAACTCTTCCTTATCCAGATAGCCTGACAAATCTGCCAGGGCGCCTGCCTGCTCCATCTCATATGCTGTATCCGCATACGAAGAAAAGATATCCGGCATGGCCTCCGCACCTACCTTGCCGTCAATCGCATCACGCACCGCCGACTCCAGATCAGAGACTGACCCCTGGGAATATCCCTGTACATAGATCCCCCGCTCACGGCCCACCGTATCGTTAAAATCCTCCACTAACGCATCAAACGCGGCCTGCTGGGAACCGTTATAGTAGTGCCATATAGTCAGAGACACCGGATTTTTTGGATCCAGCAGGCTCTTACTGCCACATCCGGATAAAGCAGATGCCAACATCGCCGCCAGACATATCAAACACGCTTTTTTTCTCTTATTCCCTGTCATCTTCACAGATCGTTTCCCCCTTCCGCACAGATTGTTTAATAATACATCTTAGACGTCCTTGCCAATACAGGTGTAAATCCTTCATTCTCCAGGCATTTCATGATCTTCTCTTTATGCTCTGTCCCAAAGGCCTCCATCGTAATCGTGAGTTCCACTCCGGCGTTGCGGTTTACATTCGCAAATACATTGTGGTCGAGCTTAATGACATTCCCCTGAAGCTCTGCGATGAGGGCGGATACCCTGGCGAGCTGTCCCGGTTTATCCGGCAGCATGATCGTAACCGTAAAGACACGGTCGCGCTCGATTAAACCGCCCTGCACAACGGTAGCCATCGTCAGGACATCCATATTGCCGCCGCTTAAGACGGAGACCACCTTTTTGCCCTGGAATCCAAGATGCTTTAAAGCAGCCACAGTCAAAAGCCCGGAGTTTTCCACGATCATCTTATGGTTCTCCGCCATATCCAAAAATGAGCCTATGAGCTCTGAATCATCAATGGTGATGATTTCGTCCACATTTTCCTTTAAATACGGAAACAGTTTGTCTCCCGGTGTCTGCACAGCCGTACCATCGGCGATCGTATTGATCTCCGGCACTGTTGTCACTGCACCTGCCTCCAGAGACGCTTTTAAACAGGCCGCGCCCCTGGGCTCCACGGCAATGATGCGGATCTTTGGATTCAGCAGCTTGGCCAGTGTGGATACGCCTGTACACAGACCGCCGCCCCCTACGGGAACCAGAATATAGTCTACTGTCGGCAGTTCCTTGATGATCTCCATCGCAATGCTTCCCTGGCCTGTCGCCACCTGAAGGTCATTAAACGGATGGACGAACGTATAGCCATGTTCGTTTGCCAGCTCATAAGCATATGCACAGGCGTCGTCAAACACCTCTCCGTGCAGCACGACATCGGCCCCGTAAGCCCTGGTACGGTTGACCTTGATGAGCGGTGTCTGTACCGGCATCACCACGGTAGCTTTCACCCCGGCTAATTTCGCAGCATAGGCAACCCCCTGCGCATGGTTCCCTGCTGAAGCCGTGATCAGGCCGCGTTCCCGCTCCTCTGCTGTAAGCTGGCTGATCTTATAATAGGCCCCGCGAACCTTGTAAGCCCCGGTCCTCTGCATATTTTCCGGCTTAAAAAACACCTTATTACCGCTCTTTGCAGAGAAAAATTCGCTGTAAATCAGCTTTGTCTCCTGTGTTACCTTTTTAACAATTTCCGATGCCTCTTCAAATTTTTCCAGCGTCAGTTCCTGCTGCTCCATCTTTCTCCGTCTCCCTTCTCTATGATTCTGTCTGAAACAGTGCGTTTACGAAATCTCTGGAATGAAACTTCTGCAGATCGTCCAGCTTCTCGCCCACGCCCACGTATTTTACCGGGATCCCTAACTCTGACTGGATCGCTACGGCAATCCCGCCCTTGGCAGTACCGTCAAGCTTGGTCAGAATAATACCCGTGATCTGCGCGGCTTCCATAAACTGTCTGGCCTGTACGAGCGCATTCTGTCCCGTAGTGCCGTCCAGGACAACGAGTGTCTCCCGGTAGGCTTCGGGGAATTCCTTATCAATCAGACGGTTGATCTTCTTAAGCTCCTCCATCAGATTCTTTTTATTGTGGAGGCGTCCGGCCGTATCGCAGATCAGCACATCCGCATTGCGCGATTTGGCAGCGGAAATGGCGTCGTAGATGACCGCGGCCGGATCAGAACCTTCCTTCTGGGAAATGAGTTCCACGCCGGCGCGGTTCGCCCACTCAGAGAGCTGTTCAATGGCAGCGGCCCGGAAGGTATCAGCGGCCGCCAGGATCACGCGCTTGCCCTGCGCCTTTAACTGGTCAGCCAGCTTGCCGATGGAGGTTGTCTTGCCCACACCGTTTACGCCGATCACCAGGACAACGGACTTACGGTTCTCAAATTCGTAGGCATTTTCCCCCAGATCCATTTTCTCTCGGATGCTGTCGATCAGTACCTGGCGGCAGCGCGCCGGATCCTTGATGTGCTGTTCTTTTACCTGTTTCTTCAAATCCTCGATCACAGCCATCGTTGTCTGGATTCCCATATCGCCCATAATGAGCGTCTCCTCAAGCTCTTCGTAAAAATCCTCGTCGATTGCGGAAAAACCGGAGAAAATGGAATCCATCCCGGAAACGATATTTTCTCTGGTCTTGGAAAGCCCCGCCGCCAGACGGGAAAAAAACCCTTTTTTCTTCTCTTCCATACAAATCTCCCTTCCTGCCCCGCTTATCCCAATTCTTCTTCGATCAGATTGACCGAAACGAGTGTGGAAACGCCTTTCTCCTGCATTGTGATGCCATAGAGGCGGTCTGCCGCCACCATTGTCCCGCGCCGGTGGGTGATAATGATAAACTGAGTGTGCTCTGTCAGCTTGTGCAGATATTTTGCATAACGGTCTACATTGGAATCGTCGAGCGCTGCTTCGATCTCATCGAGCAGACAGAACGGAGACGGCTTCAGATTCTGGATAGCAAACAGGAGTGCGATCGCAGTCAGCGCCTTCTCCCCGCCCGACATCTGCATCATGTTCTGAAGCTTTTTCCCCGGCGGCTGGGAGATGATCTGGATCCCGGCCTCCAGGATGTCCTCGTCCTCCATAAGCTCGAGCGTTCCGTGGCCGCCGCCGAATAGTTCTTTAAACACTTTGTCGAATTCGCGGCGGATGTCGTCAAATTTCTCTGCAAACTGCTTTCGCATCCCGGTGTCCAGCTCGTCGATGATCTTTAAGAGAGCGTCCTGCGCTGCGGTCAGATCGTCATGCTGCCCTTTCATGAAGGCATGGCGTTCCGACAGTTCCCTGTAGTCTTCGATGGCATTGACGTTGACATTGCCCAGCGCACGTATCTTCCCCTTCTGCTCCCCTGCCTGCCTGCGAATGTCAGGAACCGAGGTCAGGGAATCGTCGCGCAGAGCTGCTGCCCCGGAAAAGGTCAGTTCGTATTCTGACCACATATACTCCACAAAGGAGTCGCGTTTTTCTTCCAGTTTTTCCTTCTGGTTCTGTAAACGGAACAGCTCCTTATCAAGGTTTGATATCCGTCCTGAGATCTCTTCCTGTCTGGCAAATAACGTTCTCTGCCCGGCGCTCTTCTCCTCCCTGGCTGCGAGCGCCGCTTCCGTCTGGCTGCGCACGGATGCCTCCTCCTGCCGCAAAACGATAATCTCCCTTTTCAGCTCTTCGATCTGTAAAAGACGTTCCCCGATGGCCTGCCTGCTCTTCTCTGTACCTCCGGCTAACGATTCCTTCTCCTGGAGGAGCTTTTCGGATTCCTCGGAAAGACGTTCTAAGTTCTGCTCTGCGAAGGAGTCCTGCTGCCTTAATTCGGATACCCGGAGCTGAATCCGCGACAGTTCGTTTCCCGCCTCCTCCCGCTCGGACTTCACCGTCTCAAGCAGTCTCCCGGTCTCCGCAAGCGCGGCATTCCGGTCTGCATTGGCAGATTCGAGAAGCCTGATCTCATCTGATACTCTGTCGATACTTTCCCGTATGCTCCGAAGCTGTTCTTCAAGCTGGCCATGTTCCAGCTTAAGATCAGAGGAGGACTGCAAGAGCTCGCCCTTTCTCTCTAAAAGCTGTCTTACGTTCACTCTGGCCGTATTTTCCTTAAGATAACATTCCTGAAGCTTCTGCCCGGTGACTGACAGCTCCCGTTTTCCTGCCTCCAGGGCCTTTTCCTCACCAACCAGTTTCTGCTGGATCGTATCCACTGTCATAAGCGCCTTTTTGCAGGCCGCTTCGAGCTCCTCCATCTCGCGCCTTCTTCCCAGCAGATTGCTGGAATTCTTGAACGCGCCTCCGCTCATCGAGCCTCCGGGGCTTAAAAGCTCTCCTTCCAGAGTCACGATACGCAGGGAATGGCGGTACTTCCTGGCAATGGCGATGGCATGGTCGATGGTATCCGCCACAAGCACACGCCCCAGAAGATAGGCTGTGAGGGCGC
Source organism: bacterium 1XD42-76 (assembly GCA_009917545.1). Lineage (GTDB taxonomy): Bacteria > Bacillota > Clostridia > Lachnospirales > Lachnospiraceae > QZDW01. Next base: position 48,360 of record QZDW01000016.1, on the reverse strand, counting down.
GGTATTCTTCCTTTACCGAAACGAGCGTATCCGCAATGCCGATCACCCCCGGCTCCTTTAAAGCCTCCGGACGCGAAAATTCCTGCCTGCCCGAGATCCCGGTCAGCGGCAGAAAGGTCGCACGTCCATACTGGTTCTTTTTTAAGTATCCGATCAGCTCCTTGGCCGTCTCCTCGGTATCCGTGACAATGTTCTGGATACTGCCGCCAAGCGCCGTCTCAATGGCCGTCTCGTACTGTTTCGGCACATCGAGCAGATCTGCCACCACGCCGTGAATGCCATTTATGCGGCTTCGCACCTCCATCACGCGGCGGATGCTGTTGCCGTAGCCCTCATAGCGTTCCGCCAGATTCCGGAGCGATTCATATTTCGTATGGGCCATATGGTATTCCTGCTGTGTGTCATTGAGCGCACGGTTCAGCCTCTGGAGCTCGGTTTCTGATGTGTGGATCTGTTCCTTCTGGCGTTTCTCCAGGGCCAGATGCCCCTCGATCTCCCCGGCAATCGCTGAGAGTTCGGCTTCCTGTCCCTGAATCTGGATGTCCCACCCTTCTTCGTCGCTCTTAAGCTTCAAAAGCCTTTGCGCCACCTCGGAGCGGCGTACCTGCACCTGCTCCAGCATCGTGTCGTAACGCTGTTTTTTCACGGAAAGCTCTGATTTCTTATTGAGAGCCCCGATGAGTGCAGCCTTTCCCTCTTCCAGTGTCTGTTCCAGCCCGGCAGCGCGGGCACTGCTCCGGGAGACATGCTCTGTAGCTGCCTTAAGCTCACGTTCTGCTGCCAGAAGGCGGCCGGATGTCCCGTCTCTCTCTGTCTGACACCGGATTCTCATCTCTTCCTTCCCGGCAAGCTCTGCATCGACGGCCAGAATCCGGTTTCTGATGTGCTCGGCGTTCATCTCCTCCGCCCGGATCTGTTCGTTCAGGACATCAATACGGCCTTCCTGGGTCTGAGCCTTCATGAGCGCCTCGTTGGCAGCATTCCGGCCGCCCGTAATCTCTGTCTCCAGCTGCCGAATCTCTTCTGTCAGCCGTTCATAACCGGCTTTCAGCTCCCCGGCCTGTTTTTGCGATTCCTCCATATCCCCGGCTGCGATACTGCTCTTTTCCTTTAGTTCCTTTAACTCCTTTTCTGCAGCCTCAGTCTCTGTCAGAAACAGGTTGGCCTCGAGACGCTTAAGCTCTTCTCTCAGACGCAGATATTCTCTGGCTGTCTCCGCCTGCCTGGAAAGCGGCCCCACCTGCTTTTCCAGCTCGCTTAAGATATCGCTGATGCGCACCAGATTCTGCTTCTCATCCTCGAGCTTTTTCTGGGCCACAGCTTTCCTGCGCTTGAATTTGACGATTCCGGCCGCCTCGTCAAACAGCTCGCGCCGCTCCTCCGGCCTGCCGCTTAAGATCTTGTCGATCTGACCCTGACCGATGATCGAATAGCCTTCCTTGCCAATCCCCGTATCATAAAAGAGCTCATTGATATCCCTGAGACGGCAGGGGCTTTTATTGAGCAGATATTCACTCTCTCCGGAGCGGTAGATACGCCTCGATACCGTCACCTCATCAAACTCCACCGGAAGCTTGTGGTCGGAATTATCCAGAGTAATCGCCACATAGGCAAAGCCCTGCGGCTTTCTCGTCTCTGTGCCGGAGAAAATGACATCCTGCATACTGGAACTTCTGAGCTGCTTTACCTTCTGCTCCCCGAGTACCCAGCGCACTGCATCGGCAACATTGCTCTTGCCGCTCCCGTTGGGACCGACAATGCCTGTGATTCCATTGTGGAACTCAAAAATGATCTTGTTGGCAAACGATTTGAATCCCTGCACCTCAATACTTTTTAAATACATGCTTCACCTTTTTGGAGGACGTGGATCCCGCGGTAGGCAGCAAGCTGCTCTGCCGCCTTTTTCGTCCGGCCCGCGCCGCGCCCAAGCTCCTTTTCGCCCAGCATAACGCGCACTTCGAACGTCTTATTGTGATCCGGCCCCTCTTCCTTTAACAGCTCATAGGAAAGCATGTCCTGCCCCCCGGCCTGCACCATCTCCTGAAGGATAGTTTTGCTATCGTAAAAGAGCTGCTTGTGCTCAATATCATTTAATATGAAGTGATAGATGAACTCTTTTGCGTTAGCAAGACCACCGTCCAGATAGATCGCGCCGATGACCGCTTCCATCGCGTCCGATACCACTGACGGACGCTCTCTTCCGCCTGTCATGTCCTCCCCCCGGCCGAGGAGCAGATAGCTTCCCAGAGAGATCGCTTCCGCGCAGTAGGCAAGCGAGGGCTCACACACAAGGCTTGCCCTGAGTTTTGTCATCTCGCCCTCCGGCATATCCGGATATTTGTGAAATAAAAAATCGCTGGAAATAACCTCCAGGACCGCATCCCCTAAAAATTCCAGCCTTTCATTGCATTTTGTCTTGTCCCAATGGCGTTCATTGGCATAGGAGCTGTGCGTTAGCGCATGCGAAAGCAGTGTCTTGTCATGAAAGGCATAGCCAATCACCTGCTCCAGATTCTTGCATTTTTCTTCCAAATTATCCTGTTCCTTTCCTGAAAATTCAGATATCGAAAATAAGGTGTCTCCACTCGGGGACACCTCTTTCCGCCTTTTCGTAACGGTTTCAGCAAGCAAACCGCTCCGTATTACTCCTAATTCAGCGCGTTCTTGATCTGCTCTACCGCATCTCCGACGCTTACAATCTTTTCCGCGGCCTCTGTGGGAATCTCGATGTCGAATTCCTCCTCGATGCCCATAATGATCTGGAACACATCCAGGGAATCTGCCCCCAGATCGTCCACAAACGTGGTGTTCATCGTGATATCGTCTGCCTCGATATTAAGCACCTCTGCGATAATCTGCTGTAATTTTTCAAATTCCATAACATCCATCCTCTCTTACTTTACTATTACTTTGAAAGTCCATCGCCGCAGGCGATCTAAGTTCAGGGATGCCCAATGCGCCTGGATTCCTTTCTTTCTTGGCAGTGCGCTCGCCTGTGGGCGCATGAAGGTTTACTTTGATAGTCTGCCGACGACAGGCGGCATACATTCAGGGATGCCCAATGCGCCTGGATTCCTTTCTTTCTTGGCAGTGCGCTCGCCTGTGGGCGCATGAAGGTTTATGATTCTTTTTACGCCGATTTCCATTATGTGTAAATGCAGGTTCTTCCTTGTAAAACACAGAATCTGCCTGATAAAAATCGTGCGTATCCTACAGTGGGGACTATAGGAAACGGCAAATTTATTTGTCGCTTTCTATAGTTATATTTTCCTTTACTGCCAGACATTCAATGATTTTATCATTAATCGCCTGCTCCTTAAAGGAAATACACTGAATAATCGAATGCTTCACTTCAATGGCCTTCGCGCTCCCGTGTGTTTTCACCACGAGGCCTTTCAGGCCAAGAAGCGGCGCGCCGCCGTACTGGCTGGCGTCGAAGCCCTTCATGGCGGCCTTCAGCGCGGGCTTTATAAGTACAGCGCCGATCTTGCTCCTTACAGAGGACATGAGTCCTTTTTTGACTACGGAAAGCATGGTTGCCCCAACGCCTTCATAAAGCTTTAAAATCACATTTCCCACAAAGGCCTCGCAGACGATGACATCCGCTCCTCCATGCGGGATCTCCCTCGCCTCAATGCTGCCGATAAAATTGAGATCCCGGCATTCCTTCAGAAGCGGGAATGTCTCTTTCACCAGGGCATTTCCCTTCTCCTCCTCAGCGCCGATATTGACGATCGCCACGCGGGGGTTCTGAATGCCCATCACACGCTCCATGTACACGGATCCCATACGGGCAAACTGGACGAGATGCGACGGCCTGGCATCTACATTAGCGCCACAGTCGATGAGCAGAGATACACCCTTTTCTGTGGGGATGAGCGGTGCAAGAGGCGGCCGTTCCACTCCCTTAAGCCGTCCTACGATCACCTGTCCTCCGACCAGAATTGCGCCTGAACTCCCGGCCGACACGAAGCCGTCCGCCCCGCCGTTCTTTACCAGGTTCATACCCACGACGATTGAGGAATCTTTTTTCTTGCGGATGGCATTCACCGGCGGCTCTCCCGTCTCGATAACCTCTGCAGCGTTTACGATCCCGATCTGATCTGCGGCAAAGCTGTATTTTTTCAGTTCGGCCTCTATTTGTTCCTTTTTTCCTGTCAGCAGTACTTTGATGTCCTTGCGCTCATTGACTGCTTCCACGGCGCCTTTTATAATCTCATCAGGCGCATGGTCGCCTCCCATTGCGTCCACAGCAACCGTTATCATGTCTTTCCTTCTTTCCCTCTGAATCTGTCAGGCCTGCACCGTTTTTGGCAGACCTGCCTGAACTGTTATTAATATACCTGATAAGGTTCATAAAATCAATAGGTTTTTGTGAAACCGTGTGTGTTCGTTGTTTTTTGTCTGTAGAGGGGAGTAATAAACCGCATTTCACACCGTCAAAACGTGCGCGGCTGGAACTGGCCTCTGATGAAGCGATAACATAGCAGGCCGGAATCGTGTATTCCATATGGCCCAGATTGAACACGTTCACGCTTGTGCCTGCTTTCTTTAAATAGGAAGTGGCACGTTCCACTCCTTCTCTTACATCCCCGGAAAGCCCTTCGGATAAAAGTACTCTTTTTTTCAAGTGTATTTCGCATCCCTGAATTCATGCCGCCTGTCGGCGGCGGACTTTCACAGCAACAAAAAGGGGCTGCCGCAACAAGAAAAAGGCATACAGGATATAGCGTTTTCATTCTCCGCGAAAAGTGATATCCTGTATAAAAATTTCTTAGTGCGACAGCCCCATCTGATGGTTCTCTGTCAAGTCTCCAGGTGTGAATTTCCTTCATCGCTTTTCCCAACCGCTCTGCTGGACAGCCGATGCACATTCGAACAGCCAATTATTTTCTGACATCAGAATTTTAACGAAGGATTTACATGTAAATCATATTTCTTTTTATCTGACATTTTATAAATTGAATAAGAAATCATATTTTTCTGATCTTTTCGAGTGCTTTTATTGAATTTTCGTAAGTTCCAAAAGCAGTCAGTCTGAAATACCCCTCTCCGGAGGGGCCAAAGCCCGCGCCCGGCGTCCCCACCACTCCGGCATGTGTGAGCAGGAAATCAAAAAATTCCCACGACGGCATCCCGTGCGGCGTTTTCATCCAGATATACGGTGAATTCACTCCGCCGAAGGCCTGATAGCCTGCGTCGATGAGTCCGTTACGAATCAGGGCTGCATTTTCCATATAACGGTCGATCTGGGCCGCTACCTGCACGCTCCCTTCCTCAGAATAGACGGCCTCCCCGGCCCTCTGTACGATATACGGTGTGCCGTTATATTTGGTTCCCTGGCGGCGCAGCCAGAGGGCATTTAAGCTCTCCCCGTCCGCACGCAGTTCCTTCGGGATTACAGAAAACCCAAGCCGTACCCCGGTAAATCCTGCCTTTTTCGAAAAGCTGCGCATTTCTATCGCGCATGTCCTTGCGCCCTCGCACTCATAGATGGAGTGAGGGATGCCTTCCTCACGGATATACGCTTCGTAGGCAGCGTCAAAAATAATCAGGGAGCCGTTTTGATTCGCATGATCCACCCATTTCTGTAGTTCTGCCTTTGTGATCGCCTCCCCGGTCGGATTATTCGGGAAGCAGAGATAAATGATATCTGCGCGTTCTGCGGGAAGCTCTGGCAGGAATCCATTGCCCTCCAGACAAGGCATATAGACCACCCCGCCGAATTTCCCTGTCGCCATATCAAAGCTTCCCGTGCGTCCGGCCATAACATTGGCATCCACATAGACCGGATAGACCGGGTCGCAGACAGCAATCGTATTACCTGGCCCCAGGATTTCCTGGAGATTACCGGAATCACATTTGGCCCCGTCTGATATAAAAATTTCGTCTGCCGAAATGTCACACCCTCTCTCCCTGAAATCTTTTTCGGCAATCACATCTCTCAGGAACTCATACCCCTGCTCCGGCGCGTAGCCGCGGAATGTCTCTGCATGCCCCATCTCATCCACTGCCTTGTGCATCGCCGTAAGAATCGCCGGCGCAATTGGCTGCGTTACATCCCCGATTCCCAGACGGATGATCTCCACATCCGGGTTTTCTTCCTGGAATCTGGCTATCTTTTTTCCAATCGCTGCAAACAGATAGCTTCCCTGCAGCTTCGTATAATTCTTGTTAATCGTAAAATGCATCTGTAGCCTCCCTTAATCCTCCGGAATCAAAAGCGTTACCATATGCGCGCTCTCCATCATGCTCCGCCCTGTATCCATGCTTGTTTTCTGTAAATACCGGTGCGCCTCTGCTTCTGTCAGATGATTCCGCTTCATCAAAAGCCTCTTTGCACGCCGTAAAACGCCCTGTTCCTCCGCACTCTCCACAAATCCCGCGAACAGTGGATGCGCATGATTCGGCCTGGACTTAAATTCCGGATGCGCCTGGATTCCCACGAAAAACGGATGCTCCGGCAGTTCAATCATTTCCACAATCCTTCCGTCCGGTGACAGACCGCTGAGAAACATCCCGTTCCCACTGAGTGCTTCCCTGTAATCATTATTGACTTCAAACCGATGCCTGTGGCGTTCGTTTATCTCCTCTGTGCCATACATCGCAAAGGCTTTTGAATGCGTATCCAATACGCACGGATATGCTCCCAGCCGCAACGTCCCGCCCAGATCCTCGATCCCATTCTGATCCGGCATGAGATCAATCACCGGATGTGTGGTGTCAGGATTCAGTTCAGCGCTGTTGGCGTCTCTGAGGCCCAGAACATTTCTCGCAAATTCCACAATCGCCATCTGCATACCGAGACAAATCCCGAAAAACGGCAGCTTTTCCGTCCTCGCGTACCCGGCTGCCAGGATCATGCCCTCCGTACCGCGAAAGCCGAATCCTCCGGGGATGATGATTCCGTCCACGCCTGCAAACGTCTCTTCCATATTTTCCGGCCTGAGTGTTTCTGAATCCACCCAGCGGATACAGACCTTGGTGCGGTTGGCGATTCCGCCATGCTTCAGGGCCTCGGTAACGCTTAAATAGGCGTCGTGAAGCTGGGTATATTTTCCCACCAGCGCAATCGTGACCTCGCTCTGCGGTTTTTTAAGGGCATCGACCATGCGCTTCCAGTCCCCCAGCTTCGGTTCCGGACAGGGAAGGCCGAGACAGGAAAGCGTCACGTGCGCCAGGCGTTCGCGTTCCATTGCGAGCGGAGCCTCGTAAAGATATTCCACATCCAGATTCTGCAAGACATGATCTTCCGGTACATTACAGAAAAGAGCGATCTTACCCCGGATCCCCTCGTCAAGCGGTACTTCCGTGCGGCAGACGATCACATCCGGGGAGAGGCCCATGCCCTGTAAGGCTTTGACGCTCTGCTGCGTGGGCTTTGTCTTTAATTCGCCGGATGCTTTCAGGTATGGAACAAGCGTGACATGCAGCAGTACGGAATTGCCAAAGCCCGCCTCCTGGCGGAACTGACGGATCGCTTCCAGAAACGGCTGGCTCTCGATATCGCCCACCGTACCGCCCACCTCGATTATCACGATCCGATCGACATCCCTCGATTTTGCACGTGAAAAACGGTCCTTGATCTCATTCGTAATATGCGGAATCACCTGCACCGTACCGCCGCCGAAATCCCCGTGGCGCTCCTTCTGGAGCACAGTCCAGTAGATTTTCCCCGTCGTCACATTGGAATTTTTATCCAGACTTTCATCAATGAAACGCTCATAATGTCCCAAATCCAGATCCGTCTCCGTGCCGTCGTCCGTCACAAACACCTCTCCGTGCTGGATGGGATTCATAGTTCCCGGATCCATGTTAATATACGGGTCAAACTTCTGCATCGTCACCTGATAACCTCTCGCCTTAAGAAGCCTGCCTAACGATGCGGCTGTAATCCCTTTGCCAAGCCCGGAGACAACGCCTCCGGTCACAAACACATACTTCACTGCCATATTTACCTCCTGTCCTCTGTAAAATTTTCAGAGAGCCAAAGAACGTTCACTGCTGCTGTAACCTTCATGCGCCCACAGGTGAGCGCGCCACCAGGAATGAAAGTAATCCACGCGCATTTGGCATACCTGAATTTATGCCGCCTAATGGCGGCGAGACTTTCACAGTAAACCTTCATGCGCCCACAGGTGAGCGCGCCACCAGGAATGAAAGTAATCCACGCGCATTTGGCATACCTGAATTTATGCCGCCTAATGGCGGCGAGACTTTCACAGTAAACCTTCATTCGCCCACAGGTGAGCGCGCCACCAGGAATGAAAGTAGTCAGGCGCATTTGGCATACCTGAACTTAGACCGCCTGCGGCGATGGACTTTCACAGTAACAAAAAAGGTGACAGAATCCACCTGATCCTGACACCATCGTCATAAAATATATCCTCTATTCTGCTGTACATTGCAGCGGACATTTGTCTTTCCCGCTTTACCTTTAAAGTTATATCCTGTTTTCCGCGATTTGTAAAGCCCCTTTTTTCTTTTTTTGCATTTGCGGGAAAGTCATGTCACGTCCTTGGCAGAACAAGGTCGTCAGCATGACTTTCCCAATCCTGATTTTTGTAGTATCCCCTGTTCAAAGGAAGCGGCAATTCTTACCCCGCCGGCACAACTGAAGCCATCATTTCCCTGACTGCCTTCCCTTGTTCCTCCGGTGCGAGTACAAGAAGGTACCACACTTTGTTGTCCTTCTGGTGCAGGTACGCGTCCAGATGCATAGTGCCAAACGGCTGGCAGGAGATTCTCTTACAGGGATATCCGGCCACCGTCACTTCCTCTGGCTCGGACGGCTCAAAATCGAACGTTCCCCAGAAGTCAGAGAACACTGCCCGATCGTCCTCCAAAATCCTCTCTAGCGGATCGTTATTATACTGTACCACCATCCCAATCGCCATTTTGCCCGGAATCACAGCCAGAAAATCATAATAACTCGGGATATAATCAAACGCAGAGAGACCAGAAAGCATATCCTCACTCCACACAAGCGTATTCTCAGGGAGCGTGAGGCGAACCCCGGCCCAGGGATGCTCATACACAGAATTCTCAAACCGCCCGCATGCCAGGCTGGCAAACGGCTGTACCGCCCCCGGTGCTTCTGTCCAGGCCCCGCTTTCATCAAAGGAATAGGAATGTCCGTGAATCTCCATCGTAGTGCCGGCAGCCATGTTTCCCTCACTGTCAAAATAATACCAGACACCGTTATCCCGAATCCAGCCATCACGGACGAATGTTCCCGGCTTCCATACATACTGCCAGAAGTCCCCGCTCTGTACCCAGGCTCCATGCGCTGTCTCTCCGATCGCTGTCAGATACTGCCGCAGTTCCTCCTCCTGCATCCAGTCGCTGCAGATCACTTCCCCAAGTCCTGTCAAATGCTGCCAGAAATCTCCCCCCTGTCCCTCGCCGCTGCGGACGGTTTCCCCAAGCGCTGTCAAATACTGCCAGAGATCCTCTCCTGACGACCAGCCGCTTTGCGTTGTCTTTTCTCCAAATTCCTGCAAATACTGCCAGAGACCTGTCGCCCCTGTCTGGCTGCTTTCGCCGCCTGTGTTTGTCTCTTCCGCCGTTTCCTGCAATCGTGCTGTCTCTTCTGCATATACTGTCTTTGCCGGGAAAAGCAGCATCAGGCATACTGCCAGAATCTGCATATATGTGCGGCATCTGCCGTCAGGCGCATGCAGCATTCTGCCTGTCTGTGCCCACTGTTTTCCTGTTCTTCTGTCGTAGCCGAACTGTTCTGCATAGTTCTTCATAACGCAACCTCATTTCCTACAAGTCGAGTTTCAAATCCCCGTCTTGGATCCCCCCGGTTCTGCGGAGGAGCTCACCAAAGAGAAACGTAAGAGCAGCCGGAAGCACAAAACACACCAGAAGAATTCCCAGCCACATATTGACGCCGCCGTCTGTCATGGCTGTGTAGATACCAATGGGGCCCACAAGGCCGCAGGTTCCCATGCCGGAGCCAGCCGGAATATTTTCCAGTCGGAACACCATTGTGGAAACGGGTCCGGTAATCATCGAAGCCAGTGTCGGCGGAATCCAGATTTTAGGATTCTTTACAATATTCCCCATTTGCAGCATAGATGTCCCAAGACCCTGCGCCAGCAGCCCGCCCCAGCCGTTTTCTTTAAAACTCATGACGGCAAAGCCGATCATCTGCGCACAGCAGCCCGCCGTGGCAGCGCCGCCGGCAATTCCGTCCAGGCTTAACATAATGCAGATCGCCGCGCTGCTAATTGGAAGCGTAAGCGCGATACCAATCAATGCCGAGACCAGGATCCCCATGAAAAACGGCTGCATTTCCGTGGCTGTCTTTACCATATTTCCGAACAGGGTCATAAACTGCGACACCCCCGGCCCCACAAACTGAGCTGCCAGGACGCCGGAAATGATCGTCACGCCGGGCGTCACCAGAATATCGACCCGTGTCTCTTTGGATACCAGCTTACCGAGCTCCACCGCCACAATCGTTGCCACCAGGGCACCAACTGGCCCGCCGAGCTCATTGCCTGCAATCCCGACTGTAGCCGCCGAGAATAAAACGAGCTGCGGCGCTTTTAAAGCATAGGCGATGGAAACACCAAGCGCTGCTCCGGTCGCGCTCTTGGCATAGGCAGCAATCGTCGTAAAGATTTCCACTCCCGTCTTGTCCCCCAGCGTAGAAAAAATCGTGCCGATCAAAAGGGAAGCAAACAATCCGAAGGCCATCGCCCCCAGTGCATCAATCAGGTACGTCTGTACAGTAAAGCGGATCTGCTTACGTTCCAAATACTCCTTCCATGTCTCCTTGCGTTTCCCTGTTGTATTCATACAGCATCCTCCCAATTCCGTTAAAAAAATAACGTTCATTTTAGTTACTGTATTCTGGCATAAATGTCAGAAAAAAGCAAGGAAAACAAAGAAATTTCTACTTTTTTGTTATTTTTTTATCAATTTTTTCCTCTCCCTATTGCATTATTACTATGAAAGTCTCGCCGCCGTCAGGCGGCATAGATTCAGGGATGCCAAATGCGCATGGATTCCTTTCATTCATGGCGATGTTGCTCACCTGGAACACAGGAAGGCTATCGGGGGGTTCCTTACAAGTGTCGATTGGTGAAAAAAAGGCAATCTAAAGTTTCTGGTAAAACAGCCCATGCTCCGTACAATACCAAAACAGAGTTCCATGCGGCAGAACAGGAACCCTCGTCTGCAATTCCCATTCCGGGTACTGCCTTCGCAGGATCACACTGTCCCCGGTTACCAGAGCCACAAATGCAAGGTAATGGGAACGCTCCATTGGATGCCTGCTGGTGATAAAATATTCATTTTCGATGGTATCCACATTGAGCTGTTCTCCCTCATCTGCTTTTCTGGGCACCATTGGTTCTAATTTTTTACCGCAACAGGAAATCCCTGCTTCTGCTGCTGCCGTGACAAGATTCCCGCAGACAGGGCAGACATAAAACTTCATTCTTTTCATATTACCTCCTGAAATCTCATTTTCATCCAGCTGACCGGAAAGCAGTTTTTCGAGATCCACATTAAAAAATCCTGACAGTTCCAGAAGGAACGACACATCCGGGCATCCTAACCCCCGCTCCCATTTAGAGACTGTTTTATCGCTGATTCCGATTTGATCTGCCAGCTGCTGCTGGGTGAGGTGCTTTTCCTTACGCAGCCTGTAGATCAGCTGTCCTATTTTTGTATGATCCATTTCTTATTGCTCCTCTCACTGTCATTATAGCACCGGAAAAAGAGATTTCAATCAACGCTCCGTAGAGTTTTCAGAGGGTCAGAGGGCTGAGTCTGTCCCACTTTGTTCAAAGCCGCCAGTCAACCGACACATTTTCTATAGCAGGGCTTCATATTGGAAACCGTACATAGATTTTTTCAGCAGCCATATCCCACACAGGGCGCACAGGATGCCCACAAGAATCAGGAGCCATGCACTGACAAGCAGAATCCCCATGAACTGTCCTGCCAGCAAAAGTACCACCGGCATCAGCAGAAAGGCCGCTCCCTGCTGTGCGTCCTCCACGCTCTTTGCCCTGGCGGACACGCGGACAGTCAGAGTGATGGCTGTCAGCGATACTGCCGGTGCAACAAGCAACATAATAATCAGCCATTTTCCATCCGGCATCACTATGCTGCCGGTGATCAGCCATGTTTCTGTTTCCAAAACCACAAGCATAGCCAAAAAAGAAAGAAGGGAAACAGACATACTCAGAAGAAGCGACGCCATCACCTTGGCTGTGAAAATCTGCTTCACTGAAAGCGGGCTGTATAAAAGAGTTTCCAGGGTCCGTTTCTCCTTTTCTCCCACAAAGGACGACGCCGACATCACACAAGATGACATAATAGGAATAATCAGAAAAAACACCGGCAGGATATAATTTAAGATCAGGCGGATCATACTTTTATGCATACCTTCGCCGGTTTCTGCCAATGGCAGCATTTCCACCATGCCTCGAAAGTCCTCCCCCTGTTCTGGTGCAAGATACGGAATAAAAACAAAAACGGTAGGGAGAAACACAGTCATAACCAGAGGGACGATCAACAGTGTAATCACCATACGCCGGTTAGAAGTGATTCCCCGCAGGTCTTTTTTGATAACCGCAAGCATCTGTGTGTTCATAGCTCTTTCTCCTCCCTGTTTTCCTTTCCATTCTTTGTCAGTGCAAAATATATGTCCTCGAGAGACGGCTGGCAGGATGAGATATGATAAATCCGCTTTCCGGCCGTCAAAATCCTCTGGACGATTTCCGGTATCTCCTCACGCGTCCGGACCCTGACCTCAAACCTCACAGGCGTTATCCGACGGCAGGCCAGTCCTTCCGGCATACCATCCGCCTCAATTTCCACAGTGATCCCGGAGCCCTGTTTTTTCCGAAAATCCTCAAGCGTTCCCTCCGCGAGCAGACGTCCCTGATCCATCAGGCCGTAACGGGTGCAGATCTCCTGGGCGTAACGCAGCTGATGGGTGCAGAGAAACACCGTAATTCCCTTTTCCTCTGCCAGCCTTCGTATCATAACATGGACATTTCTTGCACTCTCCGGATCCAGACCTGAGGTCGGTTCATCCAGAAACAGGATCCTCGGTTCATGGACCAGCGCCCTTGCCAGAGAAAGCCGCTGCCGCATACCGGTAGAATAAGTGGAAAGCTTCCTGTCTGCAGCTTCCTCCAGCTCCATCTGCTTTAGAAGCTGCCTCCCTCTTTTCTCGCTCTCAGCGGCATTCAGGCCGAAAACTGTCCCGTAAAATACCAGATTTTGAAGTCCGGTCATTGTATCATACATCTGTGCATGCTCTGTCACTACGCCGGAACAGGCGTGGACCTTCTCCGGCTCTTCGGCCGGATCCATATCAAATACTTTGCAGGTCCCCTCTGTGGGCATCAGCATCCCATTGAGCAGCTTCACCGTCGTAGTTTTCCCGGCACCATTTGGCCCCAGGAAACCAAAGACTTCCCCTTCCTCCAGGCTGAGGCTCACTGAGTCCACGGCTCTTTTTCCACAGGAAAACGTCTTGCCAACATGATCGAGAATAATCGCTTCCATATGTTGTCCTCCTTCTCTGTCTTTCATCTGCAGCCCCCGGCCGGAATCTGGCACTCGCTGTGGCCTCCTGCACCAGTCGTCAACCGGGCTCTGTCCGCGATCGCATTCTTTCATACTTCACCCGAATGTTCCTGAAAAAATGCATTTTCTCCGGATAACATTTCACTCACCCAAATAGTGTAGACAACTCTCGCCCAAAATACAATGAATCCAAAAATAATCGTCCGGATGCCACGTTCTCCATAACCGTGCAATGCTGTCCGAACACTCCAGCGCCTGGATCGGTTCGTCCCAGCTGCCAGCTTTTACTGACCTCATAAAACTCCCTGGCAATCTCCCGGTTAGGAATAAACACTTCTGAAGTCTTTTCATCAAAGGACAAATATTCAAAGTGCAGCAACCGAATGAGCACATCGTCTCTGCTTTTAAAGTTTGTCGGCGGTTACGCCTATGTGGATTTTCACCATAGAACACAAGAATGTCTGTCATATAAACAAAGGCTTCTGAGGAAAATCCCCAGAAGCCCGCCGTTTGCTCTTTTGATCCATTTTAATGATTTTTCAAATCTTAATCTTCAACCTTAATGATCTCTCTCTTATTATAGCTGCCGCATGCCTTGCAGACTCTGTGGGGCATCATCAGCGCGCCGCACTTACTGCACTTTACCAAATTGGGAGCGCTCATCTTCCAATTTGCTCTGCGGCTGTCTCTTCTAGCCTTAGAAGATTTATTTTTCGGACAGATAGACATGGTTTACACCTCCTTAAACTGTTTGAAAATATCCTGGATAACTGCCATCCTTGGATCAAGCGACCTGGTATCGCAGTCACAAGTCTCAAAATTGAGATTTGCTCCACATCTATTACAAATCCCTTTGCAATCTTCCTTGCACAGGACCTTCATAGGCAGGCTCAAGGTAAGTTCATTACAAACCAGTTGGTCTGCATCCAGATTATAGCCAGACAAATAGGACTGTTCATCCAAATTTCTCACCCTGTCCGCATCCGTTGCCCTCATATCCAGCTCCTCGTCGAATACAAGCTCACACGTATACCCCACCGGCGCAAGGCATCGGGCACACTCTAACGCAAGCGTCACAGAAGTATCCCCCGTCAAAGCCAGCTTGCGGTTCCCCAGATTCTTTACCATAATCCGTACCGGTTCACTGTTCGCAACAGGATACTCCCCGCCAGCTCCTGAAAAAGTCTTTTTTTCAAAAGGAACCTCCCAGGTTTTCTCTTTTCCTTCCAGAGTAAAAACTTTGGATAAATTAATCAGCATATTATCCTCCTAATACGCACCAAGATATTATATCGTCAATGGAAGGGTTTGTCAACCGGTTTTAGAGAAACTTGTGGATTTGAAACTTGTGGATTTAAAATGGATTCACCTTTTGTCAAAAACCGGGTAAAAATGCACAATTCTCATTGACTTTTCTCAGCTTTTATACTAATCTTATAGTGGAATATCACAATAAGAAAAAGTTGCAAAAAGTACACTTTTTGCAACAAGATTTTTTTATCAAAGTTCTTTTAAATATTGCTGGTTCAGATATCCTTTGACCTTTACATATTTATGATATTTCTTTTATATCACTAAAAGCAAATGTTCAAACAACATAGCAAAAACGCCCTCTCCCAAACTTTCATGCGGGAAAGGGCGTTTTCTAATTTTTCTTAATATTTTATCGCTGCTGCAATTTACCTTGTCTGAACAACGCCATCCACAACCCACTCACCGTTTGCATTTACGGTAAATCCGCCGATCGACGCATTCGTAAGAAGCTTACCTCTCGTCCCGTCTGAGTTGGGATTTAAGTAGTAACATTTTCTGACGCCATTCGCATCCGGAATCCAGCACCATCCTGTCATCATACTGCCTCTTGTTCCGTTGGACTCATTGTTCAAATAGTAATAGTTTCCATCGCCATCTAACATCCAGCCTGTTTTCATATTTCCGGCCTCATCAAAGAAGAACCAGTCATATTCCTGCTGACCTGCACTCACATTAGCATATGGATTGTACACAGCTGCCCAGCAGCTTCTATACTTGACACCCTGCGTATCCTCAAATGTCCAGGAACCATTCTGTTCTGTCCAGGAGCCGTATGTAACATAGGAGGGAAGGTTTGGCTTCGTTCCTGAATTGTTCTGGCTGTTGTTATGATTGCTGTTTGTCTGGCTGCTGCCACTGCCGCCGCTGCCATTTTTACTTCCTTTGGGTTTGGAAGAACCTGCGGACCAGCCAGAGCCGGAATCATCGCTGCTTCCGCCGCCCTGATTATTATCTGAGCTGTTTCCGCCCTGGTTTCCAGTATTACCGTCAGAGGGCTTATCTGTATTATCCGTGTTGTTTCCGCCCTGGTTTCCGGTATTTCCGTCAGAAGGTTTATCTGTATTATCCGTGTTGTTTCCGCCCTGATTTCCGGTATTTCCGTCAGAAGGCTTGTTTGTATTATCCGTGTTGTTTCCGCCCTGGTTTCCGGTATTTCCGTCAGAAGGTTTATCTGTATTATCCGTGTTGTTTCCGCCCTGATTTCCGGTATTACCATCGGACGGTTTGTTTTCCCCGTCTCCACTGGCGTTCGGGTCTGTAACTGTGATCTTGCAACTTGCAGAAATTCCTTTAACAGTCGCTGTAATCGTCGCGGTTCCGGCGCCCTTTGCTGTTACGAGACCATTACCGGATACAGAAGCAACGGCATCGTTGGAGGATGTCCACTGAAGCCTGCTCATATCTGTGTCATTGGCTCCTGCCGGACTCGGTGTCACCTTAAACTGCCAGGTATCGCCGACCTTCATCGTCTTTTCTGTCTCATTTCCAACAAGGCCTGTGAGAGGAATATTCGGAGTCTCTTCTTTCATGGAGAAGAAATGTACCGTATATTCAACTGTACCGGAGCTAAGCCCCGTAATCGTCACATTGACTACATCGCCGGCCTTGAAGGTTACGCCTGGCTGAAAAATAAGTGCTGACATGTATCCATATCCCAGCATATTTCCTTCCGGCATATTCACGTTCAGGTATTTCCCTTTGACAGATTTGTCGGAATTCGTCAGGACATATTCCTCACCGTTCGTCGTATTTACCATCGTGACCTTTACACTACTTGGCTTTGCTGTGATATCGGAATCAAACATCAGGCTCCAGGGGCCGTAGAAGTATTCCACCGGCATCACCTGAGCAGGCCATGCAATGTATTCTACCGAAGCGTTGTCTGACTTATCAAACGAATACATCGCCGTAAAACTTCCACTGTGGCCAAATCCAGTCTGTCCCATTTTAGGACTCAAACACCATCTTCTGTGACCGACACGGTCAATATTACCTGCATCACCATCTTCCATCCATCCTTCGATCACAGCTCTGCCAAGATTGCCATACCCCATACCAAGGTTACTTGCACTCGTTCCGGAATAGGCAAGATCATAAAACTCCTTCGATACCCCCGCAGGTTGAGACGGCGTATGATTCAGGCTCCCTATCTTCATCAGCAGGGTAGTTCCTGCCTGTGCCATCCGCTCGTATTCGTCACTGTTCGTGACATCGGATGGAAGCCCTGCTACAAAACGCACAAAATTCAGCGCGTTCAATGCGTTCTGCACAGACTCATCTGACAGTTTTCCTGCCACCCCTGCATTAATATCCGGCTCTACATCATATGTATCCCCGCCGCTGATTGTGAACGGATTACTTTCAAAGAACTCGCGAATTTCGCTCTCAGTCCTCGCCTCAGGTAATCCGTCTGTAGCTGCCCATGCACAGGAGACATTCGTCACCGCCAGACTGGCAGCCATGAGGCACCCTGACAGCAAATATGCCGTCAAACGTGTCTTTTTCATTTTAATCATTCCTTTCTTTCTATAATTCCAACCCTGGCTATTGGCTCAGGTGTTTGGTTCCACGGTTCTTACATAAAACAACGCCGGAAGCGATCAATGTCATATACCATAACATGACTCGTTCCGGCACACAACTCTGCAAAATTTTGCAAAAGATGTACTTCTTTCAACGGCAGAGAATGATCCAAATCAATTCTATTTTAATACATTGTACTTGAAAAATCAAGAAATAAGGAACTTTTTTCTATATCATCTGTATAATGGAATGAAAGAAGCTCCCCGTCAAAAAACAGGGGAGCTTTCACTGTCAATTTGTAAATTACAATCAAACTCTCTGAACGTTTAAACTAACGCGAGTGTCTCTCGTGCGATTGCGAGCTCTTCATTTGTCGGAATTACCATAACTTTGACCTTGGAATCCGGAGTAGAAATCACCATGTCTTTTCCTCTCACAGAATTGGCCTCATCGTCGATCTGGATACCAAGATAGGAAAGGTGCTCACAGATTGCCTTTCTCGTCGTCTTACCATTCTCACCAAGTCCGGCAGTAAATGCAATCACGTCCACACCGTCCATCGCTGCCGTGTAAGCGCCGATGTATTTCACTACGCGGTAATTATATGCTTTTAATGCCTTCTCAGCACGGTCGTTACCTGCAGCTGCCGCTTCCTCTAAGTCGCGGAAATCGCTTGATACACCGGAGAGTCCAAGAACACCTGACTTTTTATTGAGAACGTTGGTAACGCCTGCAATGTCCAGATTCTCTTTCTTAGCAATATATTCAATAATTGCCGGATCCATGTCGCCGGAACGTGTTCCCATAATCAGACCCTCTAACGGAGTCAGGCCCATGCTGGTATCAACAGACTTTCCGTTCCTGACCGCGGAAAGGCTCGCGCCATTTCCGAGATGGCAGACAATAATCTTTAAATCCTCGTACGGCTTACCAGCAACCTCTGCAGCTTTTTTGGATACAAAGCTGTGAGAAGTACCGTGGAAACCATATCTTCTTACCTTATATTTCTCATAGTACTCATAGGGAAGGCCGTAAAGATAAGCCTCCTCCGGCATCGTCTGATGGAACGCGGTATCAAATACCGCTACCATCGGCGTACCCGGCATCAGCTTCTGGCATGCACGGATCCCGATCAGGTTTGCCGGATTGTGAAGCGGCGCCAGATCATTACATTCCTCGATTGCAGCCATAGCCTCATCCGTAAGCAGTGTAGAAGCCGTAAACTTTTCGCCGCCATGTACTACGCGGTGTCCAACAGCTCCGACCTCAGAAAGGCTTTTGATAACGCCGTTCTTTGCATTCGTCAGGGCATCAATTACAAGCTGAATCGCCTGAGTATGATCCGGCATCGGAGAAACGGTAGTCTCTTTCTCGCCATTTGCCGGCTGATAAGTGATCTGACTGCCTTCAATACCGATTCTCTCACAAAGTCCCTTTGCCAGAACCTCTTCTGTATCAGAATTGATCAACTGATATTTTAAAGAAGAACTGCCGCAATTAATTACTAAAATATTCATTTCAATTAAACTCCTTATCCTGTCTTTTCAATAAAAGTGCCATTGCCGCGGGCCATCCGGATTCCCCAGTATGACAAAGCAGGCAGTGACATATTCCTGTCCGTGACGCGGAACATATACCAGAAGCTCTCTCTGTATGGAAATGGTAACATACCGCATCCGACATAGAAATCCTGCTATGCCATCTGAGCCTGTACTGCTGTAAGTGCGACAACACCGACGATATCCTCAGCAGAACATCCACGGGATAAGTCATTAACCGGTCTCGCAATTCCCTGAAGCATGGGACCGTATGCATCTGCCTTACCAAGTCTCTGTACCAGCTTGTAGCCGATATTACCACAGTCAAGGTTCGGGAAAATCAGTACATTTGCATGGCCTGCCACCGCACTTCCCTTAGCCTTTGCCTTAGCAACAGAAGGAACGATCGCAGCATCTGTCTGCAGTTCGCCGTCTAACTCAAGCTGTGGATATTTCTCATGTGCAATGCGCGTTGCTTCAATGACCTTGTCCACCAGAGCATGCTTGGCACTCCCCTTCGTGGAATGAGACAGCATGGCAATCACCGGCTTCTCTCCCACCAGAGAACGGA
This sequence comes from bacterium 1XD42-76, assembly GCA_009917545.1. Lineage (GTDB taxonomy): Bacteria > Bacillota > Clostridia > Lachnospirales > Lachnospiraceae > QZDW01. The sequence continues at coordinate 28,851 of QZDW01000016.1, read as the reverse complement.
AGCTCTTGGCACTGCTGTCTGCGATCGCTGCCAACTCTTCCGAGTTCGGATCCTGGTTCAGACCGCAGTCTGCAAACAGGAATGTACCGTTTGCACCATATTCACAGTCCGGCACATCCATGATAAAGAAACCGGACACCAGCTCTGTTCCGGGAGCCGTCTTTAAGATCTGAAGAGCAGGTCTCAGAGTCTCTGCCGTCGCATGGCATGCTCCTGCCACCAGGCCGTCGGCATCCTTTTCCTTAACCATCATGACACCATAAGTAATATAGTCATTCTTCAAAATCTCCTGAGCCTTCTCAAGCGTCATGCCCTTGCTCTCTCTTAATTTAAATAAAGTCTCTGCATAGTGGTCAAATTTGGGATCTTCATCCGGATCAACCACTTTCAGTCCGTCAAGCTCAACTTCCAGCCAGTGAGCACCGTCCATTATCTTCTCTTCCTTACCGATCATGACAAGATCAGCGGTACCCTCCTTAAGAACCTGAGCAGCTGCAATCAGAGTTCTCTTATCGTTGCTCTCCGGCAAAACAATCGTCTGCTTGTCCTGTCTTGCCTTCACCTTCATAAGATCAATGAATGCCATGTGAATAAACTCCCTTCTCGATTTGCTGAATATATATTTTTATTATATAACAGCAGAATTGCCAATACAAGCCAATTTCACCAAATTTCTTGCACTTTTTTCGATAATATTTGTTAAAAAAATCACTGACAGAGGCAGCATTCGCCTTTTTTATCTAGCATCTAGCTGTCAGATCAGTCCGGCAGAGCAGCGTTCACCCCTGCCGGAATCAAGAACTGCCCTCATACTTCACAAAAATGAATCACGTTTTCTCGTACCGCTCCACATCAATCACAAAGATCGTCGCTCCGCCTACCTCTACTGTCATCGGCATCGTTGCACAGTTTATCATAGCAGAACCAGAGATATATGGCATATTGATTGTAATCTTCTGGCGTTTTCCACACTCCTGCTTAATGGTATCAATCGCCTCCTGAACACGTTCCGCTTCCGTACCGATTAAAAGCGTTGTGTTTCCTTTTTTCAGGAAACCGCCTGTTGTCGCGAGCTTTGTCACACTGTAATGCTTCTTTGTCAGAGCATTAATCACTTCATCCTCATTATCATAGCGTACAATGGCGTAAATCAGTTTCATACAATCATTCCTTTCTGAACTTATTAATTAAGAACCCGACGCTTGTATGCCGAGCTACACGGAAACGGAATCATGAAACAGCAAATTCCATTTCTGGTAAGCATGGCTTTGGTATGATATCTGGGAATAGTATAGCATATTTTCCAAATAAATACAATTAATATTCTGTTAATTTTGACGTTTGTTTTAAACAGTTGGAAAAATCATTCTTGTTTCTTCATGAATCACTCACTACTCCTGTCAGACCTCCGTCGGTCTCTTCTGTCAGAATCCCTGCCTGATATCGCCACGGACCACGAAAACCGTCCGTTATCCCTGATGCTCCATAATCCACTGAAAAATGTCATGGTATACTTCAATACGGTTTGTCTCATTGAGAATTTCATGTCTGGCTCCTCCGTAGAAGCCAACAGTCATATCGTCTGCTCCTGCTTTATCATAACGGCGGCAGACTCGCCTGACCCCTCTTGTCTCCTCTCCCACCGGATCCTTTTCTCCTGACAGGACAAGGAATGGAAATTGTGTACGGATAACTCCCTTTCTCTCGGCTCTCTGAACCTTTAAAATAATTTCAAAAAAGTCACGGTACGCCCCTGCTGTAAACAGAAAACGGCAATATTTGTCCTCTCCATATTGTTTACTCTTTTCTGTATCTCTCGTAAGCCAGTCATGGGCGGACGAAACCGGACGAAATTTCCTGTTGTAAGCTCCCAGAGATAACTCATAAAGGATCCGGCTTTGGAAGCGTTTTCCTTTCATACAGCAAAAAAGAGACGACATCAGATATCCGGACATAACAAACAGAACCGCCGGACTGCCCGTCCCCAGAAGAATTACTCCGTCAGGGCCGTCCTCATACACCGAAAGATACCGACGCACCAGAAAAGAGCCCATACTATGTCCCAGCAGAAAATGCTTTGCACCGGGATATCTACGTCTCCCATATACTGTCAATCTCCTGATATCTTTGATCAGGCATTCTGTACCTCTGCTGTCTCCAAAGTAACCGAAATCCTCTTCTCTCTGAACGGTCTTTCCATGTCCCAAATGATCGTGTCCATAAACAGCGATCCCGCGCCTGGCAAGGAACTCTGCAAACTCACGGTACCGCTCCACATGCTCGATCATGCCGTGGGCAAACTGCAATACTGCCCCCGGCTCCTGGTCCGGAATCCATTCCATACACCGGAGTCTTGTTTTCCCGTCACTCGATGGAAGAAAAAATTCACGTTCTCTCATAGCCCTGACCGACCTCACTTTCTTCCCTGATTTTTATATTTCCATACTCAGTCATGGTATGCAGACAGAACTCTCTCTGTCTCTGCCAGACTGCCTGAAAGCGCAGTGCCTGGCCTGCAATAGCCGAAGCAAACACCAGCATCCGCTGCGCACCCTTTATATCAATTATGTCGGTTCCCACCGGAAAATATAATAATCAGAACATTTTTCTTTCCGGATCCTAATGCACATGCGCCATTCGCTGTCTACTGGAATTCCGTCATATACTTTCGATAACGCAGTGGCAGCATATTCCTCTGGCACCGTGGATTTCTGCGCTCCTCGATGCTGATTGTTTCAAAAAATGTTTTCCACATATCTACATATACATCCGGTGTCTCTGTGCGATTCATCCCTTCCAGCTCGCTTTCCGTCACGCCCTCGTGCATCACCCAAAAGCCACTTTTCGAATGCAGGGCGGCCTTTTGGTGTATCTCATCATATAGCATCCAGTCCATATCCAGAAACCGGTCGGCAAAATGAGCCGCCACGATCTCCAGCACATCGTTTTCCGGGCCTACTGTCCCGTAAAACAGTCCGGAAGACAGCTTCTCAAACCGTACAAATTCCACAAGGAAATGTGCCTCATTTCCCACATAGCGGTTCATCTGGAAAATTTCATATACGTCTGGATTCTGAAGCATCCGCAACGTGTTCCTGCCATATTTCAGCCCCAGCCGGATAAATCTCAGAATCCGGTCCGCACGGTCCGGACTTTTGTGCAGCCCGGCGCGGTACAGATAAACATACGCCTCCTCCGACATGACACGGTTGACCTTATCCGCTACCTTTCCGGCCTTCCAGGTCTCGGGCAAAACTTCACGGTAATCGCAGAACATTGCATATTCGTATTCGTCCTCCAGCTCCAGACGGCACTCGTCAAGGTTCAGCTGGCTCAAATAAGCATCATAAACCCCGCACAGAATACCATCGAAACTATTTTGGCATAAAAACACTGTTGTCATGGCAATCCTCACATTTCTCCATAGAGCGCCTTTTTTCCATCCTCGCCGGAAGGTACCGCTGTAAGCTTCATATCGTCGAACAGAGAGAGCTGACGGTATGAACTGCCATGCTCAATGTCCCAGGCTTTTCTGTGTTCTTCACCGACCAGCTGACTGGTGATAAAATTCTCCTCCATCCTCACCGGAGTCATCATCTTCCCGCCGCAGGTTAAAAAATACATCGCCCGCTTTAAAACCACTCCGAATTTTTTTAAATCGGAAAAGTCAAGACAGCCAGTCCTTCTGGCGGCCGTGATCCGTTTCGCCGACCTGACTCCCAGTCCCGGGACTCTGAGCAGAGTCCGGTAATCGGCTGTCATGACCTCTACAGGGAATTCTTCCAGATGGCGGACTGCCCAATCGCATTTCGGGTCAAGCAAGATATTAAAATTAGGCCTGCTTTCTGACAATAGCTCCTTGGCCTCAAAGCCATAAAATCGCAAAAGCCAGTCTGCCTGATACAGCCTGTGCTCCCTCAGAAGCGGCGGCCCTCCGGCCAGGGCAGGAAGATTCGCGTCCTCTACTACAGGTACAAAGGCCGAATAAAATACGCGCTTTAACTGATAGTTTTTGTATAGTGCCTCTGCCACAGATACCATCTGAAAGTCATTTTCCGCCGTCGCCCCCACGATCATCTGCGTACTCTGCCCGGCTGGGACGAATCTCGGTGCATTCCGATATAGCGCCAGCTCATTTTTGCTGACACGAATCCCTGTCTGTATCTGCCGCATGGGCGTTAGAATCTTCTCTCTCGTTTTTCCCGGGCACAGTCTTTTCAGCCCATCTGCCGTAGGAAGCTCCAGATTGATACTCATGCGGTCAGCCAGAAACCCCGTCCGCTCAATAAGAGCAGGATCTGCACCGGGGATCGCCTTGATATGGATATATCCGCGAAACCGATGCTCATTCCTCAGCTTCCAGAGTGTTTCGTGTAAAAGTTCCATCGTATAATCTGCATTATAAAGGATTCCAGAACTTAAAAACAGGCCTTCGATATAATTTCTCTTATAAAATTCCATCGTCAGCGTGCAGACCTCATCTGGTGTGAAAGCGGTTCTCACTACATCATTGGAGCAGCGGTTTACGCAGTATTTACAGTCATAAATGCACTGATTTGTAAAAAGAATCTTCAGGAGGGAAATACACCGTCCGTCTGCCGAAAAGCTGTGGCAGATACCGCCGGAAATACTATTCCCCACAAAACCCTTTTTCCCTTTCCGCTCAACTCCGCTGGATGTACAGGCAACATCATACTTCGCCGCATCGGAAAGAATCGACAGTTTCTCCTTGAGTCCCATCTGTTCCTGTAATAGCATATCGTGTCGAAAATGAACGCGCGTCCTGTCCCTTTCTAAAGCATAATAGCAAAATATTGGTATCCAATTCACATGCCAACGTCGGATATCCTGCCTGCAAAACAGGATTCGTTGCAGTATCCCATCTGCACGTCTAACCAGCCGGATCCGGATCACAGAGCCCGTACAAACCTTCCGGATGTATCAAAACATTTCTGCAGACAGCCTCTCTCTGCACACTCAGATATCATAAATGCTGTGGTACAATGTCTAAAGACACTATATCACAGCATTCACTAAAAATCAAGCATTTTTCGAACATTTGTTCTTTATTTTGAAAATCCATCCCCTGCAGGCGATCTAAATTCAGGGATTCCTAATGCGCCGGACTACTTTCATTCATTCTGGCACACTCACCTGTGGGCGCATGCAGGTTTATTTGGAAACAAGTTCCTCCCGGCCCTGTCGCCAAGCCGCCAGATCGCATCCCCGGCTTTCACCAGTATCAATACCATGACTGCCACAGTTATCTCCGGATAAAAACAGCTTCGTTTCCTCATACCCCTGCTCTTATGCCAATGCGTTCGCCCTGTTTTACCTCGGTCTCTTGCCCGGCTCTTGAACGCCTGAGAATGTTTTCTCCGATACAGGCCGTTCCACGTCGGAGGAGAACGATCACCGTAGAGCCGCCGAATTCAAAATATCCCTTCTCCATCCCGCGCTCCACCTGTCTGCGGCTTTTGTCGTTGCTGATCTTCCCTACCAGCAGCGCTCCTACCTCCATCTGCACGATTCTGCCGAAATGCTCGCTGTCAATGACCGTATACTCCCTGCTGTTTCTCACATGAACCGGATATTTCTCCAGCGCAACCGGCCTTACACAATGGAGGACTCCTGATATGGTTCTCCTGCCTGCAATCCGCCCCCGGTCAATATAACAGTAATGGTGATAGTCTGTTGGGCGCAGCCTGAATACCAGACATAAGCCTCCCTGGTAGGAATCCGCCAGTCTGGCATTTTTGAGCAGAGCTCTCATACTGTAGCGGGAATGTTTGACCGAAACCATACACTGACCGTCCAGCTCATAAACACGAAGCGCTCCGTCACAGGGACTAATCAGGCAGTCATCCGAGGGGTCAATCGTCCGGCTCCCCGGAATCAGCGACCGCTTGAAAAAATCGTTGAACGACTGGTATTTCCGCTTTTCGACTTCGCTCATATTGATCTGATGCTTGTTTATAAAGTAAGGAATCAAGGGTCTGGAAATCCTGCTGTCCAGCACAGTTCCAAAAATCCTCGATATCTGCGGACAGGTCAGAACCTTAAGAAACAGCCTGCCCGTCAGCGTTCCATACAGAAAACGAACCACAGCACTCTCTCTTTTCATCTGATCCCCCTCCCAATCATCAATCCCAGACAACAGACTCCCAGGACAGATAAAATAATCTTCCCCAGAGAGTGCGGCTTCTCCACTTTAATCGGGAGAAGAAAGGCCAGCGCCATCACAAGCATCACAGCCAGGACACTCTGCCCTCTCCGAAATCCCAGCCAGCTCTGCCTGAGACACAGAACCGGAATCAGGATCGCTGATACTGTGACAGGAAGCCCCTGATAACAAGTCCTGGCCTCCGTTGTCTGCTTTTGGCGCTCCTCTTCCATCACGTTAAAATATGCCAGACGAATCAATGCACAAAGTACATAAAGCGCCGCTGCCACAATCCCCCACATACTTGCTTCTGTAATACGATACAGAATGACACCTGGCAGCACACCAAAGCTAATCAAATCACTCAGGGAATCAATTTGGATCCCAAATTTCTTTTCTTCCGGCGTCCTTTCCATTGTCCTTGCAATCGGCCCGTCAAACATATCACAGATCCCTGATGTCATCAGACACAGCACCGCTCCGTCGATATTACCGCTGCCAGCCAGCAGAATCCCGCAAAAAGCCGAAAGCATTCCTATGTATGTCAATACAACCGTATAATTATAAAATCCAAGCATGCTTTTATCCCCTTTATCTGCTCCCACGGACAAAACTCAAATAAACATGAAAATAACCGTTCAAATCAATATCTTCTTTCCTCGTCCTCTGCGCTGCGCAGGAGGCATGAGACACTTACAAAAATATCTTATCACATTATTTTACATATTTCTACCTTTATCTTCAAAACTGATTTAGGATATCTATGGCATAAAGCCAGACTCCCCTCTGCCAGCAGCCGTACGAAGTCCTGACGCCTTAGTGTCAAATTGTCAGCAACAATCCGTTGAGTATCCCTCAGAATATAAATCCCTGGCAGAACACTTTTGCTTGGCTTCTACCAGGGATCTTGGATTTCATAAATGAAATTTAATTTTTATTAAACGCCTTCCACTATCACATCTGGCAAAGACGGAAGGTTTCGACCAGCTGCTTCAGTACATTGGCCTGAGCGCTGAGCTCCTGGCTGGTAGCAGCGCTCTCTTCTGCCGTAGAAGAATTGGTCTGCACAACACTGGTAATCTGCCCAATCTGATCCTGGATTTGCTCCACCGCTCCGGCCTGGGTCTGCGCATCGGCAGCAATTCCATTGATGGTTTCCACAATCTCATGCGCGCCTGCCACTACATTTTCCAGTTGTTTCGCAGTCGCATCCGCAATCTGTGTCCCCCGATTTACTGCTGCAATAGAGCGCCCAATCAGCGCTGACGTCGATTGAGATGCTTCTGCGCTCTTGGCCGCCAGGTTGCGTACTTCATCGGCAACCACAGCAAATCCTTTGCCTGCCACACCGGCACGGGCCGCCTCTACAGCCGCATTCAGTGCAAGGATGTTGGTTTGGAAAGCGATATCCTCAATCGCTTTGATAATTTTCTCAATCTCATTGGAGCTGTCGGTTATCTCTCCCATAGCAGCTATCATTTCCTGCATTTTTTGATTCCCTTCGGCAAGCTGACTGCCCATCCCGCCAACCTTCTCCCGTGCACTCTGGACGCTGGCTGCAGTCTGCTTAACACTGGCTGCAACAGAGCCAATGGTTTCCTCCAATTCCTCCACGGCACCCGTCTGTTCCATAGAACCCTGGCTGAGTGCCTGAGAAGCAGTAGCCATCTGCTCCGCCCCGCCGGAAACATGCTCTGCGCTGGTAACGATCTGTCCCATAGTGGTGTTGAGTTTTTGAAGAATATCATTTAAGGAGGTACGGATGGTAGCAAAGTCACCCACATACTCCTGTGTAATCTGTACCGTCAAATCACCGTTGGCGATGGCCTCCAGCATGTTAGATATTTCTCCGATATAATTTCTCAGACGGCCAATCGTATGATCAAAGCTTTTAGACAAAATCCCGATCTCATCGTTCGAATCAATTCCCGCCATCATAGTCTGATGCTCATTTAATCCCAAGTTTCCCTGCTCCAGAGTCTGTGCCAATATGGTCAGGCGGAAAAGAGGGGTGGAGACTGTCCTTTTTATGTAGGCTCCAATCAATAAAATTCCAATAATAATCAGCACAACGCCGGTTAAACAGGACAATACAACGGTCAGACCAATTTGTCTCGTAGCAGAAGACATGGAGATTCCGGCAAAAATCAGACCGTCTATTTGGCCGTTGGCATCATATGTAGGGGCATAGGAGCAAAGATGCTTCTCCCCCAAAATAGTAGCCTGCCCTACATAGCTTTTGCCCTGCTTCAGCACGATCTCAGCAATATCACCAGCAAGGCGGGTTCCCACTGCTCTCTGCCCGTTTTGCAGAATCGTAGTGTACGCCCGTTCATCTCCGCGAAAAATGGTAAACTCACACCCCATTTCCTTTTTAAGCGCATCTAACAGTCCTGTCTTATCATCATCACCGGAATAAGAGGCCAGCTCGTAGGCCAGCACATTCGTTCCGCTTATACATTCATTTTGCATCATGGACATGGTGAGCCGGTAGAACATCAATACACACAACACTACAACCAAGGTAATGCTCACGCCCAGCATCGCCGCAACCAGATTTCCCACCTTACGGCCAATACGTTTATCTCTCTGTTTATCGTTTCCACTATGTGCGATAGGTGTCATATATTTCACTCCTGATTTGTTATAATATTTGTGATCCATACGATTCCCGTTTGTAAACAGTTCTTTTGAGGCTTAGTGTATTATCTGCATATTATCATAAAGTCGCCTTTGTAGTCTCTTTGGAGTTCGATACGCAGGCTGTGGCAATGCCTGCGGTATCAGATATGTACTGCTTCACGCTTTCCGCCGTAATATCTAATGTCTGTGTCATAACTTCCAGAGTGGCCAGAACCAATACCACCATCGCCCCATGAATCAGGAATAACCGGACTTGGGAATCTGGATGACCAACGATCACTGCATTCCCTGAACAGGGAAAACTGCCATCATCTATTCTCCGCCTATGGGGAATTCCGTTATTCCCGTAGTTATGCAGTCTGCTGCGCCTCTGCTGCCATCACTGAGCTGTGACTGGCATAGGGCGGCTCTCTCCCGTCACTCCTTTTCCTGATGATTTTTGTTAATAGCAGTATAAAAGCCATTCAATCCACCTGTCAGGAATGATATGCTGCACTGGTGGATGATAGGCTTTGTAGTTAATATACCACAAATCACCTGTAAAAGGAAGCACTTTTTTGCATCAGCGCCGCTGGCGGACAGCATTATGCACTTTCCTTGCGTGCCATTTTACACCCTCTCCAAAATGGCACAAAAGTAAGGCAGCGTGTTCCTGCGCCCACAGATAAGCGCTCCACCATGAATGAAAATAGTTCAGGCGCATTGGGCATACCGGAATGTATGCAGCCTGACGGCAGCGGGACTTTTATAGTAATTTCTCCGGCAAATACAGACTTGATAAACGTACGACAAGGTGTTGTTTTTTTGATTACCAGCCTTATGTTGTATATTTAGGAGAATTAAAACATGATACAGCAACTATCCGACTCCGAACTTGAAATTATGAAAATTATGTGGGGGAATCCGGATAAGGTGACGTTGTTTCCCTAATATTATGGACGGACTGGCGGCCAGTGGCAAACCGTGCCAAAAGAATACCCTGATTGTGCTGCTGTCCCGGCTGATGAACAAAGGCTTTTTGAGTGCCAGGAAAATCGGACGACGCAACGAATATACCACGCTCGTTTCAGAAACAGAATACCAGACAGCGCAGACGAGAAACTTCCTGAACAAGATTTATGAGGGGAACGCAAAAGGACTGGTTTCCAATCTGATTATGGGCGACCTGCTGACAGATGAAGGATACGAGGAATTGAAACGACTGTTGGAGAAAGGGAAGGGACAGCCACGAACACAGTTATGAAAAGAAACAGATGCAAATCATAAAGGGGATTCTTCGCAGATAGAGCAGTACTATGAAGCCAACAGCCTTCCGCTGTTTCAAATAGCGTTCTGCAATCTGGATGAGGAGGCGAAAGATCAGTGGTTGGACAGGATTTGCACAGATAACCGGATCGCGTTTTGGGGCGCTGCGGTCGGTGTACTGGATAAAGATTGTGCCCTGATCCGGCGTTATGCAGAGAAAGCCTATGCGGGCGACAGCATCGCTTACTTTTCCGCACTGGCCATGTACATGAGAGAGGACGCACTGGAAATCTGGCTGGACAAAGCCCTGGAGGATAAGAACACACATTTCCAGTCCGTCCTGTTAAATGCTCTGGATCGGAATGATGATTTTGACAAACTGCAAGAAAAGCAGGAGAAAGAAGGGGCCAGCCGGTCAATATTTTTCTGGATATTGTGCAGCACGATAAATCCTTCTGCACTCTGAATCTAAACCCGGAAGGAATCGTCAATATCAAAATTATTCGTGAGGCGGATAATAAAATCACAGATGTCACCTATATGACTGAGGCGGAAGTGACGGAACTGTTGGGAGATATGAAGGATTTGGACGATGAAGCTGATGTGGAATTTGCCCTGTCAATTCCAAAACTATAGCATCCGGAGAAACCATCTTTCTATGGGGAAATACGCCTTATCCGACAGGGACAAAATTTGGTATGATATTTTAGCGGGGAAAGAAAAGGGAATAACGGGGTTTTCGCAGAGGATGAGTAGAAGAGGATAGAGCCAGTGTAACCGCCTATGGCGCGACCGGCTCTATCCCATTTTCCCTATATCTTCCATTCTTTCGTGGCCTATCCGGCACACTCCATTCCCCGCCGTAATTTCTCCACCGCATCGTAGGAAACATCATACCCAATACTTCGCAGCACCTCAAAATCCCTCTGCCTCGTCCGCTCCGACAAGCCAGGAAACAGTTCATGATAAGAATCTTTTTTTCACAGACATCAGAAAACTGAACACTGACATACTGACAAACCATTTCATAAAGCCGCAGCTGCCGTTCAATCCGCGGCAGATTTTCCCTTTCACTCATAAACTTCCCCCGTTCTTTACAGCATAAAATATTCTCCTGGCTCCCGTTTCTATCTTCCTTATCTTCTTCTGAAACTGACCCACAGTTTCCGGTCCCCTCCCTTGTGTTTTTCCGCTTTCCGGTCATAATAACGAATCCGGCTCTCCAGTTTCTTTCTCTCTATTGCCTCCAAAAGTAACTGATCGTCAATATGCGTCTTTGATAGCAGCAGTATATCACATCAAATGCCACCAACGCCGCCAGACAGGGATAAATAAGGCGTCATACTATAGTCGTTGAATAGACGGAAGATATGCTATACTGTCATTATCAAAGACATGCATTGAAATATTCCTCTGTAGGAAAAGGACAATGTAGAAAATGATGAAAATATTTGTAAGGCGGTGAATCAATGCTTATAGAAAATGGCTGTCTGACACAGGTGGAGAATGCAGATATCCGAAACGGCGTGTTCGTTGTTCCGGACGGAATAAGGGAAATCTATGACTGGGCGTTCCGGAAATGCCCATCGCCCCGCAAAATCATTTTTTCGGCGGGAGCATCCTATTTCGGTGGCTTTGACTGGCCGTTTGCTCACTGCCATGAACTGGAGTATTTTGAAGTAGAAGAAGGAAACCAGGAATTTTCCGCCGAGGACGGTGTCCTGTTTGATCGCAGCAAATCCAGCCTGTTTTGCTGCCCTGCAAAAAAATCCGGCGGCAGTTACCGGATTCCCGACGGGGTCATGGACATTGACAACTGCGCCTTTCAGGGATGTTTGGGACTGACGGAGATCATCATTCCTTCGACGGTGACATTTATCGGGGATTGGGCTTTTGACGGCTGCTTTGGACTGAAAGTTCTTTGTCTCCCACAGCAGATAAGAACGAAAAGCCTTGGCGATTTCATTTTCCGCGGCTGTGTCTCCCTGGCGGAAATGACGGTTCCAAATGGCGTGGAACTTATCGGCTGGGGTGCATTTCAAGGCTGCGCGTCGCTGAAATACATATCCTTCCCCGGCACGGTGCGATGGATCCGTGAGGACGCCTTTCGCGGCTGCGATTCTCTGTCCGGAATACTGTTTCGCGGGCCGCCGCAGCAATGGGAGAAAATTACGATAGAGGAAGGCAATGAGGCGCTTACTGCCGCCAAAAAAGTATACCCAAAGGGCACCCTGTAATGCAAACTCCTCCGGAGTGGGGGCACTTCGTGCCAAAAGATATATGAATAGGAGGGAGAACGATCAAAATGAAAGTGCATGACTCTATTTTAAAGGAACTATTTTCGTCGTCTGAGATGGTTTCCTACCTTGCCAGCCAGTCCCTTGAGCAGTGGCAGGTGGAATACGCAATTATGCGCGCCCCTGTTTCGCTGGAGCGAAAACGGGATTTATTTCTGTCCTTAGGAAAGGAGGAAGACACGCCCTTTTTTGTTCCTAAAGCGCAAAATATTCAACGGCTCCTATATGAAACGCAGCTAAAACAGGGAGAATTTTTATATCTGAAATGTTATGAAGATAACGGCGAGCATTTCGTTCTGGACGAAAACAAGCTAAAACCATTTCTTACATGGGACCGTCTTTTTGGATGCATCCGGGAGTATCTGGAGGATGAAAAGGGAGAAGAAATCTCCCCATACTTGTTTCATGCGGAAAAATGGTCGCCTGACGGAAAGGGGGAATTAAAAAATGATTACGATTTTCACATTTTAGGCACGGAAATATGCTATGCCAATTATTATGGTTCTTCCAGACATTTAGAAAAGTATTATTGTTCCATGAATCCTGACTTGAATCTGCCGGTTCCATTTCACGCAGGCGATATTGTAACCATAGACTGCCGTCCTGCCGCGCCGGTCAGCCACGTTGTGATCCTGGAAGTAGGGGACAATCGGGATTGCTGCTGTCTTCAGGCACTTGGCCGCGGGGAAGATGGCAGATGGACGATCGGGGCCGTCAAACATGCCGATTTCCCCCCGAGGAGATGGCCGATCTTTTCACCTCTTTACCGGATAACAACGTTTTGCGGACAACTCCCGGAGGAAGAACGGCTGCTGGAAACCGTAAGCCGTTATATCGAGGGGAACGAGAAAAAAGGCGCCGCGTTGTGGGAAGCTATTTACCGTTTTACAGTACAGAGGGGATGTTACAGATGGCACAACAAAGGATTATCTAACCGGCAGTTACGGAAGATGTTGAAATAACCTGGCTTTGCCGTCGTAAGCCGCCTTCCCCCGGCTCCCTATGGGAGCCGGGACGGGAATGGAACGGAAACACTCCGGTTTCTCCGTATGTATGGGTATGATGTTTAGGGTCTACTGTCTGGATGAGCCGGACGATGGATTTCATCCAGCAGTTCCCCATCATCAAAATATAGCCTGTCTGTGGTGCTGATTACCGTTTGAACGGTTCGGTTCAGCTTTTGAGGAAGCCGTTTGCGGATTCCTGCGGGCATCCCTGTGAACCACCCTGTAACGGCAAACATCATCTCAGCTCTGTCAAATGTGGAAACCTCCGGCACCGGATCCTTTAACAGACCCAGACGCTTTTTCGTCGCCCAAATCCGGCGGATGGTTTCTACCAGATATTTTTCCCCATATTCACCATCCTGATTAAGAAAATCAGTGATTTTGTTGTAATGCGCCAGGATTCCGCTTTCCCCATCAAAAGAGTCCGTGCCATTCTTCAGTTCCACAACAACGGGAATATAGTGTTCCCCTTCCCGTCGGACCGCGATAATATCCATCCGACCTGCCTGCTGGTTTTTGGGAATGGCCAACTCAATATCGATGGACTGATAGTTTCCACTCCCAAATACATTGTCCTTCACAATTTTCTGCTGAATTTCCCGCTCTTTTTTAGGGTTCTCCTCAAACCAGGCATCCATCACCTGCTTTAGCTCATCCAGTTTGTCCAGCCATTGCCCCGGGGTATTGGAGCCGGATTCGATCCACTTTCTCAGATCATCATATGGTGTACAGGGCGTTTTTTTCAGTTTGAAATACTTGGGATCAAATCGAAACTCGACCTGCTTTTTCACGGGCTTGATTTCCATTTTAAAGAGGGAACCGCCCCGGTAGTAGCAGTTCATATAGTTATGCCGTATCCCTACCCAGCACTCCCCATCGCGTCCAACCGTCTCAATCAATCTGTGTACATCAGGCAATTCTTCAATCATCCGAAAGCAATCCTCGCTAAAACCTCGATATTCCATACAAATACCTCCTTATTCTTCATAAATAAATAATATCAAATGCTTTCCAGGGATAGCGGCTCACCGTCCTTCAGCACCCGGACACGATCCTTGTAGGGTGCAAACTCCTGGATGGAAGAAAACTCTTCCGCCCGCTCGGTGTGCATGGGGACGATTACTTTCGGATCAACGGTTTCAATCAGCCTTGCAATGGTTTCCACATAGGCGTGGCCGCTGGTGTGTAAGTGCTCAATGGGCCGTCCGCCAATAAAGTTGAGCAAGGCCTGGTCGGCGTGTTCCGGCTTCAGATATCCGTCCCACATGGAGTAGATGATCTGGCCGTCCACGGGGTAAAATTTGTCCCGCATGATCTCAAATACGTTCTTTCGATTTGCTGACAGGCCGGCGTTTTTCCGCGCCAGCATCACGAACCCCTTGTGGTAGAGGTCAGAACCGTTGGCCGGTTCAACGCCCACCGGCTTTTTCAGCGCCGCGCCCAGCTGGGACAGCGAGGACATCCGCTCCGCCTGCCGGTTCCCATTCAGCACCCGGATGACCGGTTGGCGGACAGCGCACTGATACCGGGGATAATTGCCCTTGGCCTCCATCCCCTTCATGGCAGTCAGCATCACCTCCGCCTGGTAAGTATCGCAGACAAACTGCATTCCCTCCGGCGTGTGGTGGTAAAATTCCATGATGCTGTCCAGATTGGTGGAGGACACCAGCACGAAATTATATTTGTGCTGCAGGAACAGCTCTTTTGCCCGCTGTCCCATCTGTTCCTCCGTCCAAACGGGATTAACTGCCGCCTCTGCCCTGCGGGAGAGCATAGTTCCCTCCGTAATGAGCAGGTCAATTCCCCTGGGGACAAACTTCTCCAACGTCCGCCAGAGCCGGTCTTTCTCCCCCACGATGCCGTGATCCCGGAAATCGCCGGAGAAGAGAATCTTCTTTCCCGCCGCCTGGATATAGAACATATAAGCGTCCGGCGCGGAGTGATCCACGTAGAGGGGAAGCACCCGGACATTCTGAAATGCCCCCAGTTCCCGGCCCGCCTGATAGGTTTGCATCCGTTCTATCACCGGCAGGCCCTTTTCCTCGGAGATGTGGTCCAGACGGGAGACAAGAATCTTCAAAATCTCCTTCGCCATAGGACCGATGTACATGGGTACGTCCCCAGGGACTTTTTTGTAAAGCCCGTAGTGATCGCCGTGTGGATGGGTGAACAATACCCCTGCCGCCGGGCGGCCGTCAAAGACCTTTGCTGCCAGCTCGTCGTCCCGGATGGGAGTGTCGGAGTCCGGCAGGTTCGCGCCCAGGTCGATGAGAACACGCTCCCCCTTGCAGACGAGCTCGGTGCAGCAGCCGCCGATCTGATGGGTGCCGCGGTAGATAGTCAGATTAAACATGTTAAGCCTCCTCCATCATCTGTTTTCCAGCCTCCAGCCAGGCTGCATTTTCCAGTCCGATCCATTCAAGGACCTCCATCTCTGCCTCCAGCTGTATCTCATCATCAAACGGTCCGTTTGCCCAGGTCTGCCAACTGCCATAATGCTTTTTTCCTTCCTCGTTCCATTGCGGATTTACCCAAAGAGCGTCCAGGGTGTGTTCAGAACCGTCCAGCCAGGCATAAGTCCAGTAAAACATCCCGCTCCCGGACGCATATGCTCTTGACGACTTATTGTAATCATTATTCATATAGTGACGAAATTCAAAGGCGTATCTGTCATATTCCTCTTTCTCTACGGGACGGCAGTCGAAACCACAGTCTTTCAAAAACTTTTCCGCGTCAAAGCGCAATAAGCCGTCTCTCTTTTCCACCAAAGGCGTTTCCAGGCGATAGTCAGGTCCCTCCCCTTTCCTTTTCGCGTACAATGCCACTTCCAGAGTGCCCTCCTCCACGTCAGAAACCTTCAAAAATCTGCGCGGCCCTACCCGTACCTTACAGGAGGCGCCTCCCCCTCCCTCCTTCCGTTGATACAAAAGCAGATATTCAAACGCAATGCCTTCTTCGAAGCGAAGATGGCGATACAACCCTTCCACAACAAATGCATCGCCCAGCCTTATGGCGTGTTTTGTAGAATATCCGGTAATCCATCTTCCGCTCCTTACCCTCTCCCATACTGTTTCCCTTTCCTTTTCCCTGGCCAGTTCCTGCGCTAACCGGTCGAGAATTTCTTTCGCCTCCAGATGTTCCAGATAATTTCGGGGAATCCGGCTGTATCCGCAGAGAGCCCCCATGATATTGCCGGCAACCGCTCCTGTGGAATCGCTGTCACCACCATGGTTCACGGCGGCAGTCACTGCTGCAAGAAAGTCGTCTTCATGCTTTAAGCAGCAGTAAACCGCAATCGCCAGGGCTTCCTCAGCCACCCAGCCCTGGCCGATGGCTTCTATGGCCTCCTGGTCTGTCAGGGTACTCTGAGACAGGGAGACTGCTTTGTTCATAATCTCCTTAAATTCCTTAAGCTCTCCCCAATCCCGAAAATCCACCTCCACGTGAGTTATTCCCATGTCAAGGGCATCCATCAGGCCTCTCCCGCATAAAAGCTCCTCCAGCATCCGCACAAACGCGGCCGCACAGATGATACCAAGGGGATGCCCGTGGGTCATGGAAGCCATCTCCGCCCCCGCCTGGGAAGGCAGATCCCAGCTTTCCCAAAATGCTGCAGGAGCCACCCGCATCAGGCCGCCGCATCCCTTACTGTCGTTGACAGGCTTCTCGATACTGCCCTGTATCCCCTCTTTCAAAGCGGACAGGCAGGTGGCGCCGGGGGCCCTTTGAACCTGCATAAGAGGTTCCTCTGCCAGCCAGGAAACACGGGGCGGATCGGGACATGCCTCCTTGTCCTGTGTGAAAAGCCAGTCCTGATAGGATTTCCATACGTATTCCTTCCAGGACTCTATGCTTTCTGACTCTTTCCGGCTCCTGCGCCAGGCCAGCAGCCCGCCCAGCGTGAAAAGCGTCATCTGTGTATCATCCGACATCAGAGCCTTTCCCCCGGAAAGCGCATAGTCCTGAATCCCGGCGCTGCCATAGGCCCTTATAATTTCTTCTTTCTCCAAAAATTCTACAGGATAGCCCAATGCGTCCCCGACTGCTCCTCCATAAAGGCATCCCATCATATTATCTATCATATTCTGTCTCCTTTTCACATATCCACAGCTGCTTTAACGAACCGGCGCCTCCTGGCTCACCTAAGCTGTTGTTTTGACGATTTCTTTTTTCGATATCTCCAGCCGCAAAGGCAGGCGCAGGGGAGTTTCCGATCTCGCTCCTATAACCCGTCCAAAAAATCATCGTCAATCTTCTCCGGCGCGTCCACCCATCCCAGGCAAAAATCATCCTCATTATAAGAAAAACAGTGTTCCGAGAAATCGTAAAAGATCTGATGTCCAAGCTTTTGCAGCATCTCAAAATCCCTTTGCCTCGTCCGTTCCGACAGGCCGGGAAACAATTCCTGATAGCAGTCCTTAGCAGTAACATACTCCTTCACACAGCCGTCTGCCTGATTATCCTTCTTCATCCACAGAGGGATATCCTCATTTGCCAGCTCAGACATAAGCCTTCCCAGCCGGTTCAGTCTCCTTAAATGGGCCTTTCTGCGGGGAGGGACAGCTTCCTTAAACTCCGGGATTCCTGTCTTCACATACCCCTTTCCCTTCCGGGAATATTTCACGGCCACCAGTCCCCCGTCCCTTAAATCCGCCAAATCCCGCTGAAGCAGCCGTTTATTATAAGGGTATACCTGACACACCGCGGTAAATTCGGTGATGGCACAGGGAAGGAGGATCTCGTACAGCTTAAGCTGACGTTCCAGTTTCGTCAGTTTCATCTTTTTATCCATAGCTTTCTCCCATTCTCCCCCGAATCCTGCCAGCCTTACGCCTCCCCTGTCAGCCCGGCCACCATCAGCATCCGGTCCATGGCTTCAAGATTATCCTTCCAATGATAACTATAATATCTCATATTGTACAATTCATTTGTCACAAGGTTTCTTTGCCATTCCGGCATATTTTCCAAAAAGTGTTTCCTGACCGGCTCCTTAGCGAAGGCAATTCCGGCAGCCAATGTCTTATAATCCACTTCCCCTGCAATAAATTCTATCTTTTCCGGCCCCATCTCTCCAAATATCCGGTTAAATGCCGTCGTGATGGAAATTTCCTCTTCAAATTCTTCGTCTCTCCACTCCCAGACTTCTTCCTGCTGTGTTTCCTGCCGCGTCTGCGTCCATTCCTGGCAATGCCTGTCATAATCCGTCAGCCACTTTTCCGGAACCATCACCCGCAGCATAAGAAAGAATTGTTCCGGCGGTGTTCCTCTCTGGATGTTTTTTATTGCTGTCAGATAAAGATATACGAAATACCATTCATAGCCGGAATACCCATCCGCATCCTCCGAAATTTCTTGTTCCATCTCGTCCAAATCATAAGCATCCACCAGCTTTCGCATCATGTGAAGCAGCAGTTCCTTTAACGGCATATCCCTGCCAATCATAGAAACCGCCAGCGCGATATCCTCATCTTCTCCCCACCACTCTTCCTGCCTGTCCTTATCCCATCCTTCTGTTATGGCATCCAATGCCAAGAGCCCGTACTGCCGGGCGATACAAATGCATTGGGAAAAAAACCGCAGCGCCGCAAAGGCCTGCTCCCTATGCCCTTCAAAAGTTTCCCCTGCGTATTTAAGCGCTTCCTTTTTTAAGTTTCTGACCTCCAACGACTGTTCCCCTGTTTTCGCCTGTAAAAATATCACACCCACGTATAATTCCTTTCCTGGGTCGCTCTTCCCATCACCTTTTCTACGGAACTGCGGATCTTTGCCTTTCTTTTATCCTGCAATATTTCCATGTATTCGCAGACTTCCTCTTCTGCGTCCTCATCCCACACCGTCTCCGGCCACGCGGTATGGAGCATCCCATCAAGTCTCCTCACCAGTTCATCTATGGCGGAAGGATAGTAATCCGCCATCCACCATTCCATGGCCAGCATCTGATCCTCCCCGGATAAATGGTGAAACAACCGTTCCTTTAGCCTGCTCCCTCCATAGACAAACAGCTCTGCCAGATCTCGGATCCGGATGTTCCTGCGCCACTGAAGTTTCATTTCATAGTCGAGTCCCGGAATATCTTCCTCTTCTGCCATTTCAAGTTCATCTTCTATCTTTTTAAGCTGTGCTGCGACAAACTTTTTAAAATCTTCGTCTGACATTCCTCCCATGCTCTTATCAAAACGGTCCAGAACAGGGATTCCTCCCTTTTCCTCCTGCATGTTCTTAAGTCTCCGAGCCCGCTCCTTAAGAATCTCTTTCATGTCATCTCTTCTCTGTTCCTTTATGGCCTCCGATATCCTGACGCAAAAATCTTTGTAATATTCCCGTTCTTCCTCCAGAACCTGACTGGCAAAAGATCCCAGAAAATGCTCCGCGTCGCGAAAATCCCCTCTGAAAAAATGGAAGTTGATTCCCAGCTGGAGATTCCACACTTCCAGAAGTCCCAACACATAGACGGCCTCCAAAAATGCCCGGTAATCCGTATACTGATCCGTCATGATCTGCGTTTCTATCAGCTGCATCCAGCTTTCCGGGTCGTACCAAAGGCCATTTATCATGAGATCGAGCCCCTGGAAAAGGAAATTTTTGAGCGGTATATCATCATCTTCATCCAATTCCATTCTTAGCTTCATAAGCTCCACGCGCCTGATGTCGTGGTCATACTGTTCTGAAAAAGTCTTCTCCCATTCTTCCTGCGAATAATAATTCGCCTTTAAAGGAATCGCCCTTTTTCCGCCCCAGTCCTCCTGGTTCTGCAAACATTCCAGGCAAAAACAGACGCACTCTATAGCATCGCAAACCTCGTCCCGGTGGCTTAAAAAAGCCTCCTTCCCATACTTCTTTATAGCCTCCTCTGCTTCTTCACGGAGTTTTCCCATAAGATTTCATCCCCCTTTTCTTTTCAGCACGTTTTCCATTTCCCTTTTCTCCCTGGCCAGTGTTTTTGTTTCTCTCTGCCTCAATCGCTTTTCCAGTTCCCTCACGTACTCCCGGGGACGGTCAGTCTCTCCTTTCGGCTGCTTCCCTAGCTGCCTGTCCCTTAAGATCAGGGCGAAACAGCTCTTATCCTTCCTCACCAGCTCTCCCAGCTCCCCAAGCCACCTCTCACTCTTCGAAAGCGTTCCACCATATTTCTTAAGAAACTGAACAAACGGAAGAATGAAATCCGCTCCGAAGTTAAAAGAGGCATAGTGGTTCAAAGGAATCACTCCGATCCCATTACCCTGGCTTCCATGCAGGGAATCCCCATACACAAGCCACTGATCAGCCTCCCGGACAAATCCCTCCTCCCACGGTTCCACCTGATTTACCAATACACCCTTTATGGCCGGAAAAAAGGGGGACGCCATAGTCTCCACCAGGGTTCCGGAAGGATAAGGAAGCTTCAGGTAGTAATAATCACCGGGGCCGATCCGGTAGTCCCCCCGCTCCTCGGCCTCATCCGTTTCCGGCAGGCAGTAGATAACCTCTCCATCCGGGTTCAGAAGGATATTCCACTCCAAATCCAGATACCGGACTCCCCTCCTGTAAAATTTGCGGAGAACTCCAAAAAAAGAGTCTGTACCGGTTCCGTATCTGTCCGCTGTCTCTTTGATCTGCTCCCTGATAAACTGAATCCCAGGCTGCGGAAGAGAAAATATCCGCCTTTTTATCCATTCTTCCCGGTTACCATGACAGAAAATATCCGTTTCATAAAGATTCCTGAATCCGCCCACCATATGGAGGATCTCATCCAGGGTCTCCCCCATTTCGATCTTTTTATCCAGAAACTCCAGAACCCACGACACGCCTTCCCCGGCGGTCTGACAAGGTAAATTGCCATCCCCGCCTTCCTGCCGCCGCTCCCCTTTTGTTTCCTGGAGAAGCTTTCGCAGACCCTCCAGCTTTTCTCCCAGAGTTCTGTGGGGGGCTGAAAGGATGCAGTCTGTCAGTTCCACAAGTCCTAAATCCCCTTCTTCAGACAGCCACCGGGCGATATCTGGAGAATAAATCCATTGCTTGAAATCCATCCCGTCTTTCCTCCTTTGATGAGCCTATTGTAACATACCTCTCCGACATACAGCGACATTTGTGTGACGTATCTAAAGATTCTTATTCACCTGACGGGATACTTCTCTGATCCATGGCCTTCTTCCCGCAGTTTTCTCCACAGGCAAAAGCATTCCCATCCAGGGAATAAGGTGTCCTGCTTTTCACAGCAGGTTCTTTCTTAAGGTTCAGTTTTTTATATGCCTCCACCACCTCTGCGGGGCGCCAGCATAAGTCCATATTCCAAAGCTTCCTGATTCTGCGCCTCAAAGTTCTCAAGAACCCCTATGCAAAATCCGTCTCGAAAGCTGTGCTCCTGATGCTCCAGGCCTGCGTATTTTTCTGCTCCCTGCTCCATAAACCGGATCAGGTATTGAAGAAGGGCCAGGGCGGCGAAGGTATCCTCCTCAAATCCGATGAATTTGACACAGGGAGTCTTCCCGTACTGGTAAAACGTTTTACAACGAAAATTTTTAGCCAGGATAAAGGCCAGCATCAAGTGCTGCTGCCGTATGGGTATCCTCTTAAATCTCAGTTCCTTTATGGACACCTGAAAGCTGCATGAAGTTCTTTCCCTGTCTGCCCTCTCTCCCTCTGCCATGGAAATATGATATTTCAGCATGAGCTTTCTCGCAGTCCGGGCGGCAGACATGGCTTCGTTCTCATTTGTACTTTCGCTTAGAGCCAAAAGCTTTTCTATCTTTTGTTTTATAACTTCCCTGTCCAACTGACGCCCTGCCTTTCTTTTCCCTATCCTCCAATATGGTACACTGATAATGGGCGGAATTATCAATCCTGACCCGGATATCCAGATGTCCGATCCCGAATTTTTCCCGGATCCGTTCCAGATAATTGTTACAGTTTAAAATCTCGGGATTCATATATAGAAACGCCCTTCCATGGGAAATCTCCACTCGCCCTCTGGGGAAATAATTCCACGGAATTCCTCTCAGACCCTTTCTGCCTGCCGTGACCGCTTTCCAGGAATCCTTATGGGTATTGGAGCGGCCGTTTCGTGAGTTATACTCACAGGTATAAAAAGAGACGGAAACCTCCGAATTCCCATCTTCGTCACAGGGAACAATAATGGCCTCTATCTCTTCCGTGAAGATCAGTTCCCCCTCTGTCCCCATAAAGCAGGGAAACCAGAAAATGCCTTTACTCATTTTTTCTCCTATTCTCATCCGTCCCCGGCAGATTCATGATAAGTATACCATATCCGCCCAAGGGCCACAACCGATTAATAACATTTCATCATTCTCTGCGGTTTCAACCGTTTTGAATGTAAAAAATTTTTTCATCCTCCAACCGCATACAGGCCAGTCTAGCTTCTGGATTGCTCTCCTTAAACCCCCAGCCGCAGTCTAAATCATAAAAAACACAGTCATCCTTTTCATCATAAACACGATATACCTTTCCATGATTAAAGGGAAGCTCGTATATCTCTGTCGTTGGGGTATGTCCTGCCAGAATCATCCCGTGCTTCACACCTCCGTAAACATAAGCAGTATCCCTGGCCGTAAGATAAAATTCTTCCAGAGAATCATAAGTGTCATCGGTCTCACCCTTTTTCAGACACTCAAGACTTTCCACATATCCGGCATGGACGATGATACACCGCCTCCCGCCCATCATGATCTCATAAAAATATGGCATTTTCCGGATGTAGGCTGCCCACTGTGCCAACTGCTCAAGGGTCACTTTCTTTTTCTGAATCAGAGATCTGACCGTCCCATAACAGTCAAAATAAGAACTGACCTGTCTAAGCGCCTGATATGCGGTCAGAGTGTCATCTACACTGTCCATCTTCAGGCCTGCTTTTTGGGAAATCATTGTCATTAGATCCGCATAGCAGGCAAACTCTTCGTCATGGTTTCCTCTGACCAGGATAACATTCTCGCCTGGATGTTCCATCCACTGAAGCATTTCATAGCTTTGAGAACCTCTGTCAATATAATCGCCTGCACAGATCAGCCGGTCGCCTGCCGAAAATCCGATCTTTCCAAACATTTCTCTCATATCATCGTAATGTCCATGAATGTCTGTCATAATATACGTGCTCATTTTGCCTCCTTTTTTGCTCCCGTTTCTCACAGAATACCACACAGGGCTCCGCAAAGGCGTCATTAGTATGACGGATCAAATCCAATCCTCATTGACCTGAAAGATTACAACAGTGGAATCGAACCGTTCATCAATTCCCATGATCATTTTCTTCTTTCACTTGTGACTGGTCTGCTGATATGCTATAATCATCAGAGACTGGTTCATGTGTTATGCGCTTAATTACCAGCCAGAAGATATGAATCCGTAATATATAACCGCATACAATAACCAGAAAGGACGTGTATCATATGCCACCAGCAATACAACCGCAATCAGAAACAATTACTCTGGACGAATACGAGGCCCTGCCAGAAGATACCAGAGCAGAAGTTTTTAACGGACAAATTTATTATATGGCCAGCCCTTCACAAATCCACCAAGCAATCCTCACAGAGCTGCTTGTTTCTATCCGCAATTATCTCCGTAAGAAAGACGGTAGATGTCAGGTATTCCCTGCTCCGTTTGATGTAAAACTCTCTGATCATCCCCTTACCATTGTCCAGCCCGACATCATGATCGTATGTGATAAAGACAAACTGGATGGGAATCGCTGCAACGGCGCACCCGATTTTATCATTGAGATTGTTTCCCCTGGCAATCCGGCAGATGATTATATCCGCAAACTCTACTATTATAAAAATACCGGAGTCCGTGAGTACTGGATCGTAGATCCCCGCCGTAAGATAGTGACAGTCAACTATTTTGAAGGAAATTTGCTGAACATTCAGTATTCTTTTGAATCTACAATCAAAGTTAATATCTATGATGATTTGTACATCAACTTCTTTGATATCGCTGATTTGCTAAATATTTAGCCCCAAAAAGGGCTGTCGGGACATTTCTGGTATGCTCCCTTCTAGGTAGACAAGTGAAATAAAAAAAACAGAGATAATGTGTATCAATTATCTTTCGATCCACATTATCTCTCTTATTTAATTTCAGCCTACCCCAAACACTCCATCCCCCGCCGCAGCTTCTCCACCGCCTTCTTCTCAATCCTGGACACATACTCTCCTGTCAAGTTAGGGATAAAAAGTTAATCAACTTTTTATTAGTACTTCTTTGCCTTCAAAGGCAAAACCATATTTTCGGATTCGGTCGCCAGAGATTCCCCTGCTCTCCAAATCTGCTTGGTATTGCAGTTCCTCAATCTGTTTCAGCGCCTCCTCAGCAGTGTCCGCCAAAGATTTTTCCTCGCTTGAATCCCTTACTTTGAATTCCATTATGACCGCATTGTCCGTTCCGTTCTTCGGCTCCATCACCACATCATATCTTCCAAAACCACTCTCCCTGTTGGATGTAATGATGTAGCGACCTGCCAACTCCACGGTGAGTCCCAGCACAAAGCCATGGTAGAAACGCTCTGGCTGTGTCTCCACAGAGGGATTTCTTCCGCTGTCAAAGTAGCTGAATGTGGCCAGGGCTACACGGTTCATGTAGGCGTTCATGGATTTTACATCATCCTGTAACAATGCCTTAATAAAGCCGTTGTAAATCGTCCCAGAACGGGTAAACCATTTCCGGATCATCTTTTGGAACATAATCTGTACTTCCTTGTTCGTCAGCGCCAATTCATACAAATCTGCCCCCGTGTCTTCATTGAATTGGCAATTCTCCGCCTTCAAATATCCGCTTGCCAAAAACAGGCTCCAGATGGCGTTCTCATCTGCGTCTAACTGGTCGAAAATAATCTGTTCATCGACTTCCTTGTACAGGTGCTCGCCTTTCAGCAAATTCTCCATAGACATTTTTATGTCTGCGCTTCCCTCCCGTATCAGCTTATCTACCAATCCGTTGCTGCTGGTGTTTGCCCAGTAAGTGGAAAGCCTTTTTTTATCCAGATAATTGATAATCGACCAAGGATTATAGATATCCTTCCTCTTTCCGAATGTGAAACCGTCATACCAGGCTTTTACAGCCAGCCGGTTTTCATACAGGCTACATTCCTGTAATGCCGTCCATACCTCTTCCTCTGTAAATCCGAAGCTATCTTCATATTTCTCTGATGTAGTGGTCACTACCTCCAAATTATTTAAATCAGAGAAAATGGATTCCTTGCTGACCCTTGTGATTCCAGTCATAACCGCCCGTTCCAGATGCGGATTTGTCTTGAATGTAGAATTGAACAGGCCTCGGATAAATTCTGTCATCTCTTTCCAATAACCGTACACCCAGGCCTCCTGAAGAGGTGTGTCATATTCATCCAGCAGGATAATCACTTTCTTCCCATAGTAACCTGCCAGATAACCGGACAGATTCTTTAAGGAATACGCCGCTTCGGAATCCGTCATTTCGATCAAAGTCCTACGGAAAAGCTCTGATTCACCTTCCTTCAGGCTCCCTTCCGCCAACAGAAAACCATACTTTCGGTACACTTCTTTGATAAGCATGCAAATCTTTTCCCTTGCCATACCAAAGGTGTTCGCCTTTACATCTGCAAAACTTAAGGATATAACCGGCCAAATTCCCTGAAGGTTACGGTACTTCTCATCTTCCCATATGGACAGCCCCATAAATACCTCTCCCTGCCCTGCATACTCTATGGAAAGAAATCTCTCTAACATGTTCATGTTCAACGTCTTTCCAAATCTGCGGGGGCGGGCAATTAATGTCACATCGTCTCTGTTTTCCCACCACTGTCTGATAAAATCTGTTTTATCAATATAAAAGCTGTTTTCCATTATCAGCTTCTCAAAACTCTGGATCCCTATCCCTACGGTTCTCGCCATGGCAATATATCCTCCATACTCAAAACATCCACTTTTTTACCATAAATATACATCACAATCCAAAAGCCCAAACACTATATTCCACATGGTAATGACAACTGCGCTATTTCATCTATGTCATCCTTTTCCAGTAAATTAGGCCGCAAACTTTCTGGCGAGTTTTTTCGCCTTCCACCCGATCCATGGGCGTAGGCTCCTCTTTCTTCTGGTAGCGGCTTATCTTCGGCATATACTTTTATTTCCGGATCTGATATGTAATCTTTCGTAACGGTATCTGCTTTTATCTCCTCCACCATTTTTCCAAATCTCTTATATTTTCATTATCCCTGCATTGCTCTTCTTCAATATTCGAATCACTAACACTGGAAAATCTTCTTTCGGTTTTCCACCACCGCTGATTTGCCGCACTTCTCGTTCCACAAAGACCATATAACCCACATCATACAATTCCTTTAAGTTCATATTTAATTCATAGGCACAACGAACTTTCCCTGAAAGTTCCAGTTCATCCTCTATATCAATTATTTCCTGTATCCGTCCTAAGAATCTACATATAATATCTAATTCCTCTTCATTATCTGGTTCATCATAGTCATTCTCCACAGCATAAATATCATAAATATATCCCATTAATTCTTTACTACTTAGTACCCTATGCAGCATAAGGATCTCAAGCTCTTCTTTATGGGATATTTTTATAGAATCTGTTTCCCTTACTCTCTCGTGCTCCTTTTTCTCCCCTTTAATCTTTTGATACCAATTATTTCTATGTTGAATCAATTCTTTCTCTGTAAACCTAACCCCTTTAGGATGCCTGGAATCATACTGTCCTACTTCTGCATGACAATCAAAGCAGAGAGGAATTGCGTTTTCGAATGTATCTTGTCCACCATCTGCATGAGGTCTTATATGATGAACCTCCATATTATTACCACAAAACTTATGGCAAATACAACAGTATCACCCACAAGCTACCATAGCTTGTATCTTTACTTCTCCTGAAAAAGCCATACCAGTCTCCCTAAAACAGCTACTTGAGCTGTCACAATTTTTCAAAATACCACTTTTTATGTCTTTCTCTTAAAATCTGTCCCTCAATCAATATGTAAATTCATTATAACATCAAACTCTATATTTTCCAAATATAATTACAAATCAAAATATAAAACAAAAACGGAGATAACGCAAGAAACCTATATATAGTTCCTTAACTTTATCTCCATTCTAATTTTCCTACCCCGCGCACTCCATCCCCCGCCGCAGCTTCTCCACCGCCTTCTTCTCAATCCTGGACACATACTCTCCTGTCAAGTTAGGGATAAAAAATTTTTTCATCTCAGAATTTGACATTTGTCTCTAAATATCTTAAAATAGTATTTAGAGAAAATAGCTTTTCCGTTCATATATTTGAGAATAAATGCATTTTTGAACAGAGAGGAGAGATACACTAATGGCATTTAACAGCATACAGCCAGATGCGATCGACTTATTTTGTGGCGCTGGCGGTCTCTCATTAGGGTTGGAAAATGCTGGTATCCATGTACAGCTTGGAATAGAGATTAATCAAGCTGCAGCTACTACCTATACAAACAATCTTCCTGGTCATGTAATCATTGAAGATATTAAAACCGTCTTTGCCAATGATATACTTCAAAGGATTCATAAAAAACGTGGAGAACTTTTTTTATTAGCCGGATGTCCTCCCTGCCAGACCTTTTCTTCACTTCAGAAGGATAATACTGCTAAAGACGAACGCAATAATCTTATTTTTCAGTATGTACGACTGGTAAAAGGTCTCAACCCCTTATTTATACAACTAGAGAATGTTCCCGGATTAAAAAACGGACGTGGCAAAAAAATTTTCAATAGAGCTGTAGATGAATTAAAACAATGGTATCAATTAGACTATGATATTTTGAATTGTGCAGATTATGGGATTCCTCAGACCCGGCGACGTCTGGTTATGCATGGTATCCGAAATGATATCTTTGAATTATTTCATATTGCTGATAAAAATTTCAAAGTATTGCTTCCTCCGGCAACACATACTTCTGATACAGCAAATACCCCCTCTCTTCTCCCCTGGGTAACTGCCGTAACTGCATTTATGAATCTGCCTCCTGTTGCTGCTGGTGCTCCCGCACCAGATGGTTTTCCAAATCACGAAACCAATGGCCTGACAGACATAAATATCCAAAGAATCCAGCATATACGTGCAAACGGCAGAAGCCGCACCTGTCTGCCAAAACATCTGCAATTACGCTGTCATCAAAACGGGCATCTGGGATATACAGATGTGTACGGCATTATGGATCCTGACCTTCCTGCTCCGACCATGACGGGCGGTTGTATTACATACAGTAAGGGGCGCTATGGTCATCCCTACGAAGACAGAGCTATCACTGTACGGGAAGCCGCCCGTCTTCAATCCTTTCCAGATACTTTTGTTTTTTACGGTTCCAGAGGTCAGACTGCTCTTCAGGTTGGAAATGCAGTTCCTCCTTTGCTGGCTGAAGCAAGCGGAAAATATTTCTTAAATCTGCTTAATCAATTAAAGCAGCTTCCTTAGGCCACTTACCAATGATTTTTGACGCAAAATGGCAAAATTTCTGCGTAAGAAAAATACCTATGCCAAT
>QZDW01000015.1 GCA_009917545.1 bacterium 1XD42-76 | reverse complement strand
TTCAGACGGTATTTGTTGCGGTTTACGTCTTTTTTCTGAAAGGTTTGGATTTTATTTAAGTTTGGATAACGAATAAAATCCAAACATTTGGATTTTTTACGGCACTCACACATTTCGCTTCTGATCGACATGGGATTTTCGGCGGTGGCGATTGCAGACAGAGTGGGGCATGAGAGTATTGATATTACCTATCGGTATGCTCATCTGTTTCCGTCAAAGCAGATTGAGATGGCAGACAGGCTTGATATGGAAAATGCAAGTCTTGAACTTGGAATGGAGGGGTAAGGGAACTATGTAGCTTAGAAAATTGCACTTATTGCAAATTCGTAAGAACATGATTCAAAAGTAAGGAGATGGCTATGAGCGAGAAAAGATATGATAATTGCAACCGATGGAGGAATAAAATAATGGCATTCCGGATGTCGCCTGAGGAAGCAGATGAATTGGATGTGCAGGTGGCATTAAGCGGATTGTCAAAGCAGGATTATCTGATTCAGTGCTGTTTAAAGCATGAGATTAAAGTGGTTTGTGGTCGAAAGGTTGCAAGGCAGATGCAGATGTATCTAGAGGCGATACTTGAGGAGTTACAGTTTATGGAGGAAGATGCAGAATTGGATAAAGAAGTGCTGATTCCACTTAAGCATGTTCTGGAAATTCTTGAGAAGGAAGATTCAGAACCGGAGGAACTGGAATGACGACAGATAAAAATGTTGCTCTCATATCAGCTATTGGCATAGCCAGAGAGCAGCTTCATTATGCATAACAACAAAATTATAGCAGAAGGGATGGCTTGTTGTAATAAGCATGTCGCTTTTTCTGCGAGAAATCTGGGAAAGGATGGTATAAGCTATGACAATTTTTGAAGAATCAGGTATTACCTATGAAGAAAAAGATGGTCTGTTTTATCCTAATATTTCAACGGAAACAGAGGATGCAAATGTGGGTAAATATGGACTTATGTGGATGGAGTATATGAAAGAAAATGCTCTGGACAGATATAGAAGTCTCTTACGATTTGGAAGGCTTAAGAAAAAGGCTTCAGAGGTAAATGAGGAAGCATATGAGATGCTTGAAAATAAATATCTTGAAAAGCACAAGCCTGTAAATCCATCTTCCACAATGGAAATATGGAAATTGCGGGAGCAGGCAAGAATGGTAGCAGAGGAAGAAGTGTTAGCAGATATTGTTTATCATTACTATTGATTTAGAAGGTTCTATTTATGGAGAGTTTCTGTGTCGAAAGAATTACTAATTTACAGATTAATTTAAATCCCGGTGTGGTGCCGGAGAAAGAGAGGATTTTATTTATGCTGATAAAAGAGAAGAATGTTTTAATAGTGGCAGTAGACCATGGCTTTTGTAGCCTTAAGCTGCCACATATGGTTATGGAAAATGGTGTTACAAAGATATTGACGGACCCGGCTTTTAAGGAAAATACCATTTTCTATAAAGGCAGTTATTACAAGGTGGGAGAAGGTCGTCTTGCCATGAGGGATGAAAAGACTGAGGATGATGATTATTTTATTTTAACTTTGGCAGCCATTGCTGAGGAATTAAAAAGAAATGGTCTGCATCATCATAATAATGTGGTGATTGCGGCAGGTACACCATTTGGAAGAATTGGTAAGGAGAAGGACGTGTTTGCAAAGTATCTGGGTAGGGGATTTCAGGAGTTTCAGTATTGCGGAGAGAAGTATTCGTGCAGAATTGTGGACGTGAAAATCTTCCCGCAGTGCTATGCTGCAGTTGCAAACAGACTGGGGAATATGGAGACAGACCAGCTTGTGGTGGATATTGGTTCTAAAACCATTGATGTGGTGCATGTGAGAAACCACAGACCGGTGGAAACGGAATGTTTTTCTCATCCACAGGCACTGATTGACTGTACCCGTAAGATTCAGAATGTGATTTACAATCAGTTTAATGTGCAGTTGCCGGAGGATAAAATTCATGCAGTCATGAACAACGGACAGTGCAGAGGAATGTCAGCAGAGATTGTGAAAAACATTAAGGAGCAACTTGTCATATTTGCGGAGCAGGTAGAGAGCAAGCTTAAGGAGAATGGTTACAATCCGGTGATAACACCGATTATCTACTGTGGCGGTGGAGCTGTTGTGATGAGACTTTATGGGAAAACGGCAGGAGAGCATATCTGTTATATGGAGGATGTGAAAGCCAATGCCATCGGGTATGAGTTTATTGCGGCGGCGATGTATAAAAGGTAGGTGCCGGTATGGCTGACAGGAATACGGTAATGATTAATTTCAGACTGAATTTGTCAAAGAGAGAGGATAAGGAAATCTATGATTATCTTCGGCAGTTTGACAGTCCGGATTTTAAAGCTGTGCTAAAGGGTGGCAAGAGTAACTTTATCAAAACGGTTCTGCTGTCCTATATCCGTGGAGAAAAGCAGGAACAGAAAGCTGTCCAAACACTTGCAGAGCAGAAAGCACAAAATGAAGAGATGGAAGAAAAGCTTGGGGCAAAGCTTGAGGAATGTCGGAAGACTTTGCTTCAGGCTCTGCCGGATCTTGTGGAAAAGGTTGTGATAGAGACTTTGGAGAGCAAGATGGTAGTGGGTGATGATTTGGCTGCTGTTTTACAGGCTGCCGTGGAGAGTTGTGTGTCAGATACAACTTCGGGAACCGGAACTGCTGAGTCAGTTAAAGCTGTCACGGCGGTTACTGATGATTTGGAAAGTACAGGAGTATTACCACAGGTTTCAGATAAACTGCCTGATGAAGCATTGGATTATTTTTCGGGATTGTAAGATTTTCTGTAAGACAAAGAGGTGTTTGTAAGACGTTCTGTAAAGCAAAAACTCAGATTTGTAAAGTAATTTAGTATTACAAGGTGACGATTGTAAGAACATTTGTCTTACAGAATAGCATCCTAAGTATCGTATAATCAGCCACTTGTGGCTGTAATTATATGGGGTGCAGGAGCCCCTGCCAAGACGAAAAAATGATGGCCGCATAGGCAGCTATATATTTTTTCGGGAAAAGGTCTGACCTTTTCCGCATCTTGCAAAACAAGTGAACACTCCAAATTTCATGTTCGCAGGAAGATGAGGAGTGTGAACGCAAAACACACCGAGCACATCGTGCGAGGTGCAAAAAGAATAAACACTACAACAGAAAGTGAGGAAGATGACTATGGAACTGATAAAAAAGAATGGTCAGAGCTTAACAGAGATTGGAGAATATGTGTATGGCAGATGGAAGAAAGAAGTACCGCTCGGATTTGAAGGAGCATAAGATAACGGTCAAGGTTTCAGAAACAGAGCTTAAACTGGTAGATGAAAATGCTGCCAAGGTTGGGATGAACCGTAGCAGGTATATCAGGGAACTGATTCATGGAAATGGCAATGTGGACAGCACATTTGCAGAGGACAGGGCAAATCTTATAAGACAGGTCAGCGGTGTGGCTGTGAATGTAAATCAGATTGCCAGAATGGTAAATACCAACAGGTTTCTTAGGAGCAGTGATTTAATCAGTGTGGAAGTAAAATTGGACAGACTGCTGGAGATATTCAAGGAGGTGCTGGATGTATGGCGGTTACAAAAATCTTAAATATCCATTGTGCCACCGAGGGTAATCCGGCGACACATCTCAAAAATGCTTTGGAGTATATACGGAATCCGGATAAGACGGAGCAATGTCGTCTGGTGGGCAGTGTGAACTGCCTGCCGGATTCGGCATATGAGCAGATGTTAGACACCAAGTGTGTGTATGGCAAATCCGGAAAACGTCAGGGGTATCATGTGATTATATCCTTTCCGCCGGATAAAGCGGTAACACCAGAGCAGGCAAGATTTGTTGCGGAAGGTTTTATGGTGGATGTTCTAAAAGGCGAATATGAAGCGGTTTATGCCATTCATACGGATAAAGAGCATACCCATATACACATTATTTGGAACAGTGTAAATTTGGTGACGGGAGAGAAGTATAATTCTCCCAAAGGAAACTGGAAGAATCACTTACAACCGGTTACGAATAAGTATTGTGAATTGTTAGGATTGGAAATTATGCCGGCAGAGTATGCAAAAAATCCTGTAAATATGTCCAAGGAGAAGTGGGAGTATGAGCAGAGCTTCAAGGATTATATTTTAAATGATGCAAAGCTTTGTCTTTCTTATGCCGGCAGTCTGGAGCATTTTATTTTCCTGATGAAACGGATGGGGTATGAGTTTAAGGGTAAGGATTATCTGAGCGCAAGAATACCCGGAATGAAGCTTTATCATCGGCTGGATAAGCTGGATGATATTTTTTCAAAGAAAGAGCTGCCTGTGATTTTAAAGTATGGTTATGGTCAGTATTACCGAAGGTATCAGACAAAAGGTATTCTGTATGTGAAGCGTGCAAATCTGACACCAATGCAGAAGAGATATTATGCCAAGATGTATCGTTTGGGATTGATAGAAAAGAAATGCTATCAATGCCATTCGGCAGAAATGGCAAAAGAGATAAAACGAATGCAGTTTTTGCAGGAGCAGTATCTTTTTATTTGTAAGAATGATGTCTCAAGCGTAGCTGATCTTATGCGTTTACAAGTAGAGGCAAAGCAGACTCTGAAAGATGCGGGCAACCGACAGAAGGAGATTTATAAGGAGCGCTTTATTCGCAAAAGAAAATGTAAGACTACGGAAGATTTCAGGGAGTATCAAATCTGGAGTATGGATATTGCTGATGAACTTGATGAGCTTAGGGCAGAGAAGAAGCAGGCGAAAAGTGATATTCGCATGATAAGTGCATGTGTGAGTGAGAATCTTTATACAGCGTTTGGTTATGTGGATGAAATGGAGAAGCTTGATTATGGTGCGGAGGATGTGCTACCTACCATGTATGATTATCATAAGAGGGATATCGCTGAGGAGTTTAATATTGTGGAGAGTACAGATAGGGTAGTGGTAGATACGGTAAAGACAGAGGAAGATGCAGTTGGTATATCGGAAGACTGTCGTGTTGTGGAAGCGGTATTTGCAGATACTTCAACAGATAATATGATTGAGAAGTTGACAACAGAGCAATCATTATATGAAGATTTTGGCGAGGAACTTATGCAAAGCTTTCATAATAACCACAACGATGACGATTTGGGTTATATTGAAGCTGGAAATAGTTTTGAACTGCCTACTGATACGGATAAAGGGGAATATAATACCGAAAGCTATGAGGTATTCGAGGATGCTCCTGATGTGTCAGAGAAAATGGCGGAAGATGTTGCCGAAAATGGCAGAATCGGAATTGATGTGAGTATAACGGATGATGATATCGTTGAGACTGCTGAATTAACTGTTGAGGAGCAGGCGGAACAGATAGCGACGGCAATTCAGAAGCATTACAAGTCTTATGATTATTTGTCAGTAGAGAATAAGGCAAGGCTGTTTAATTTTAGAATTGATGACAACAGTTATAATCTGCAATTGCATGCCGGAGTACTGAGGAAGCTTGGTATTTATATGTACGGAAGTGATATATTTGAAGATTATCAGAGTATCTATGGGGAAACGATGAAGAAGGCTGAAAAGCAGAAGTCAGAATATGAATGTGGATATGATGATAAAAAGTGTGAGAGAGGCAGGGGGAGGTGACCTGCCTTTGGTTAATACTGTTTATTGCTGCTATAAGTCCTGAATAATGGACAGTATATAATTTATAATTTTAATCAAGATAGGCAATAATAGGGGGTTATATTGGCTATTTTTGTTTTTGACATATTTCCTTTAGTTTTTCAAAGATAGCATTTGAAAAAATGGACTCTGTATGATATACTATTTAATAGATTTTTGATTGAAAATTGCAAGAAAACGATTATTAGGATATTTGAGGAGATTAAGTATGGCTATTTCGTACAACAACTTATGGAAAACATTGATTGATAAAGGGATTAACAAGAGTGAATTGTGTAAAAAAGTTAAAATTAGCACTAGTACCATGGCGAAAATGACAAATGGTGAGCCTGTTAATTTATCTACATTAGAGAGAATTTGCAAGGAATTGAATTGCAATATAGAAGATGTTGTTGAGATTAAGAATACGAATGACATTCAAGGATAGCAATATCCAGAAGTGAGGATAAGATGTTAGAGAAAATATGTCCAGTTCATAATGTTCCGGTATACAGGGATAAATGCGTAAAAGATGATTGTGATGCCAGACCACTTATTTCAACAACGATTTACTGGTGTGAACATTGTAAAGTTCCGGTATTTGAAAAGGAATGTGGAATATGTGGTGCGGATTGTACATATATGGCAACTGATTTAAGACCGGTGTTTCCGGAGGAAAAACTGCTACTTGCTATTTTGATGGATTATGAAAATCCAATGGCTTACGAAAAGTGTTCGGTGTGGAATAGCAATGCAGGATATTTTATAGATGGAAAAAAGATAGAATTATCTATATCAGAGGTAAACAGCAAACCTTTTACAGAAATAGATAAGATTAGGGAACAGTATGATAAATATCTTACATTGCTTGATTATAGCTATTTTGATCAGATGATAAAAATGTTTGTGGAAGCAAATAAGGTTCGCTATCACGATATCGAGGATGAAGCGATTAATTATATACAGAGCTTTGAAGAAAAATACACATTTGAAGATATGTTCATTTCGTTTAGTGGTGGAAAGGATTCTACAGTAACCTCTGATTTGGTAATGAAAGCATTTGCAAATAGTAGAATAATGCATATTTACGGAGATACAACCTTAGAGTTTCCACTTACAGAGGAATATAGAAAGCGATTTTCAAAGAAACATACTGTTATCAGAGCAAAGAATTATGAAAAGAATTTTGAAGAACTTTGCGAACAGATTGGACCTCCATCGCGAGTAATGAGATGGTGTTGTACTGTTTTTAAGACTGGAGCAATTAATAAAACACTTTCACAAGTATTTCAAGATAAGACGAATGTTCTTACATTTTATGGAATTAGGAAAAGTGAGTCTGCCTCAAGAAGTAAGTATGACAGAGAAAGCGAAAGCCCTAAAATTACGAAGCAGACAGTGGTATCACCTATTATTGAGTGGATTGATTTCGATGTTTGGCTATATATTTTATCAACGGGGATAGATTTCAACGATGCTTATAGATTGGGATATTCTCGTGTGGGTTGTTGGTGCTGCCCAAACAATGGTGCATGGTCAGAGTTTCTGTCGAAGGTGCATATGTTCAATAAATATGAGCATTGGAGAACTCTGTTAGTAGAATTTGCTAAAAAGATTGGAAAACCTGACCCAGAAGAATATATTGATAGTGGAAATTGGAAAGCAAGGCAGGGCGGACAGGGATTGGAGATATCCAATACATCCATAATTAAATTTGAGTCATGTGCAACGGAAGATAATGCATTTAACTATGAATTGCAGACTTTGATAACAGAAGATTTATATGAGATGTTTAAACCTTTTGGTTACTTGAACTTTGACCTTGGAAATAAAAGGCTAGGTGAAGTCTATGTGCTTGACCGACAAGGAAATATTTTATTAGTTCTTCAAGGAAAGATAGGAACAAACAGATTAAAAGTGACAATTAAAAAGACAAACATTGCTGGAGCAAATAGTTTAGCGGCAGCAGAGTTAAAGATAAAATGCCAACTTACAAAATACCAGATGTGTATTGGGTGTAAGGCTTGTGCGAATGTATGTAAACATAATGCAATTAGTGTTCATACATTTTCACAACAGGATGATGATCCGGTGGTTGTGTATAGAATTGATGATGAGAAATGTGTCAGATGCACAGAGTGTGTTGATCATTTTAATGCAGGATGCTATATGCGAAAAGTATTAACAATCAAAAGGAGCTAAGTATGGTGGCTATTAGATTAAAAGGACATGAAAAATTTCATCTTAGAGAAGGATGGATTGCAAAAGGTCTTTATGGTGTTAGTAAAAATGCAAAGGTTTTTACCGGAAATGAAGGAACCGACCAACTAGGTGTTGGTGCCAATATGGTTAAATCTATTAAATATTGGATGTTGGCGATGGGGTTGATTGGAGAGGAACAAAGAAACGGAGCAGAACTTACCGAATTTGGAAAAATAATTTTAAAGTATGATGCATTTTTAGAGGATGATTTATCATTATGGCTTCTGCATTCACATATTGCAAAAAATGCATTCAGGTCAACGGTGTGGTACCTGTTTTTTAACAAATGTCAGGCAGAAGAATTTACAAAGGAAGAACTTTTTGTGGTTTTAAAAAAAGAGTTGATTGCATATGCGGAAACAGACACATTTCCTGAATCTTCCCTTAGAGATGATATTGATGTTATGTTAAACATGTATAGCAAGGATATAGTAAGTGATGATCCGGAGGATAAAAACAAATGTCCTCTTGCCGGACTGAAGCTAATCAAGAAGGAAAATGATGTATATTATAGACAGCAACCGGATATGCGACATTTTAGAGATGAAATTATTCTGTTTGAACTGGGCAATATCTTTCAAAATGAAAGTTCCGTAAGTATTGATTATGTGGCAGAACTTGCTGCTAATATTTATCATTTATCAAGGGTTGCAGTTAATACAATACTTGATAGGTTGGATAATGCGGGGTATATCACTGTAAATAGAACCGCCGGACTAGATGAGATATATCCCAATAAGACGATATCAGTGGATAAAATTATTGAAGATTACTACACGAGGTAGGTAAGTTATATGCAGTTAAGAGATTATGTTAAATTCAATAGTGATTTCAGAGATTCGGTAAATCTCTATTTGGATTTGAATAAGGTAGACAAGATTAGAAGTTATATTCCAACAAAATCATCAGTTGATATTTTAGAGCAATACTTGGATTCAGTATTAGATAACAAACAGCATTCAACATTGTTGATTGGTCCTTATGGTAAGGGTAAATCTCATTTATTACTTATGTTATTGGCAGTATTGACATTGAAAAATAATGTTGAAAATGACAAGTTAATGGAAGAGTTATGCAATAAAGTCAAAAAAGTTGATGAAGGTGTTCAAAAGAAAGTATCGAAAGCTTATAAGCAGGGGAAGTATTTGCCGGTACTTATCATGAGTACACAAGGTGATTTGAATCAGGCTTTTTTGGTTGGATTAAATGAAGCGTTAAAAAGAGAAAAACTGACAGGCATTACACCGGATACATTCTATACATATGCTGTTACTACAATTAACAGATGGAAGAAAGAATATCCGGATACATATGTAAGTTTTTCAGATCTGTTGAAAGCATATAAGTATACAGTGACAGGCATTACATCTGCACTGAAAAATTGTGATGAAAATGCACTAAATGTGTTTAAAAAGGTATATCCGCAGCTGACTTCCGGAAGTGAATTTAATCCGCTTGTGGGTTCAGATGTGCTCCCTATGTATAAGAACATTGCAGATAAGCTTGTAGAAGAGTATGGATATTCGGGCATCTATATTGTTTTTGATGAGTTCAGTAAGTATATAGAGGGACAGGATAAGAAGATAGCTGGTAATAATATGAAGATTTTGCAGGATATGTGCGAGCTGGCAAATGCTTCAAAGAATGCAAAGATTTTTATTACGATGGTTGCTCATAAGAGTATTAAAGAATATGGGAAATTCTTGTCTGTAGAAATTATTAATTCATTTACAGGTATTGAAGGACGTATAAAAGAGGTTTTATTTGTAACATCTTCAAAGAATAATTATGAGTTGATTCAAAATGCGATCGA
Source organism: bacterium 1XD42-76 (assembly GCA_009917545.1). GTDB lineage: Bacteria > Bacillota > Clostridia > Lachnospirales > Lachnospiraceae > QZDW01. The sequence goes on along the minus strand of QZDW01000015.1, from coordinate 111,788 downwards.
AAAAAATGAAGCATATCGGGATGCACCACAAGTTGCAAGATATATTTCAAGAGAGGCAGTTGACTTGGCATATAAGCTTCCGGCTTTTTCTGGATTTACGAGAGAGGACTTTGAAAAAATCGTAGTTAGAGGCTGTTATCCATTAAGCCCTATAACCGCATATTTACTGTTGAATATCAGTGAAAAAGTGGCACAGAATGAAAGAACCCTGTTTACATTTATATCTAAAGAAGAACAGTATAGTGTTGCACGTACAGTAAAGACGATGTCAGACAGTAAGAATTGGATTATTGATGCAGACCTTGTATATGATTATTTCAAGAGTTTGTTTAAGAAAGATGTAACCAATGAATTTATTCATGGCGAATGGCTTAATGCAGAGTATGCACTGAGTCAGGTGTCAGATGCGAATCAAAAGAAGATGCTTAAGTGCCTTGCGGTAATTAATATTGTCAATAAGCCAGATGAACTGCCTGCTGATGAGCAGGATTTGTATATGGCAGCTGGAGTTCCTGACCCGGAAGCAACATTGACGGGATTATCTGCAAAGGGTCTGATATACAAAAAGGGTTCTAATAATTGTTATGTCTTTAAGACAAGAGCCACATCGGAACTAAAAACTGAAATAAAGAAGCGAATGAATGTGAAGGGCGGAAAGGCAAACTATAATAGAGTTTTTTCTTTGGTGTCTGATATGCAATATGTGCTTCCGAAGCGATATAACATGGAATTTACCATGACACGATATTTCCGTTATGAGTATATGTCGGTAGAAGAGTTTCTTTCTATTAATGATTTGAATGTAATTTTAGATACTAAGCAAGTATGTGATGGAAAAGTATTGGTTTTGTATTCTGTCGAGGATATCGACTATGTAGAACAGATATCTGAAAAGATTAATGAATGTCAGAACAATAAGATAGTAGTAATATACAGCAGAAAGACAATGACCTTGCAAGATAAGATGCTTGAGTATGAAGTTCTTCAAGAGATAAAAACAGATACATTGTTTTTTACAACTGAAGAAAATAAAGTTTTAATTAAAGAGATACCTATTATTGAAGATGATCTTTACAGAGAAATCTATTATTACATTGATATTGCGTTTGAAGACATAAAAGAAAGAGTAATTTTCTATATTTCTGATAATGGAGTAGAAAAAGTAAATAATAAGAGGATTTCAGATGTTGTTGATGATGTGTGCTATCGAGTTTATCCATGTACATTGTCAGTTAATAATGAAATGATTAATAAAGAGGTTATTTCAACTTCTCCAATAAAGAAGGCTAGAAAAATAATTATTGACCGATTGATTTATGGTGAAGATTGTTCAGATTATTATTCAGGAACGAGTGCAGAGGCTTCAATTTATAGGGCATTGTTTGTGGGTACAGGTATTGTCGCTAAGGAGTATGAGAGAAATGCAGAAAATGTAATAGGTGTGTTTAATTCGTTTATTGATAGTGCTTGCGATAAAAAACAGCCACTTTCAAAACTTGTTGAAGATTTGGTAAAAGAACCTATTGGAATGCGGAGAGGCATTATCCCGATATATTTGGCATACGCATTAAGCTTGCGTAAGGAAGACATAGTGATCTATTTCGATACAAAGGAAATGGAACTTAATTCAGATATAGTTTTGAATATGTGCGACAATCCTAATGATTATTATATTTTCATATCTATGGAAGATATGAAAAAGGAGCAATACTTAACAAGCTTGTGTAAGTTATTTGGAGTTAAGGAAAGTAATAATAAATCTGAGTCTCGTTTGCAGAATATTTTGATTAGTATGCAACGCTGGTTCAGAGCATTGCCACAAGTGACAAAGAATATTAGAAAGCAGGAAAAATATTTTGGTAATAGTATTATTAGCAAAGCATTTCCGAAAGTAAAAGGTTTATTACAAAGTGTAGAAGCAAATCCGTATGAAGTATTGCTTGTTGATATTCCTAAAGTATTTGACTGTGAATCTGACTATGAGAAGTTAATTGCATTATTGGCAGAATTAAAGTCAAAGCTTAATAAGTATTACGAGTGGGTTGCACAGAATGCAGTCGTTTCTACGATAGAAGTATTTGATAAAAAGAAAAAGAATGACTTGGTTCATACACTTCAGGAATGGTATGAGGCTCAAAGTACACTTGCAAAGCAGGGACTTCATTCGGACTCTGTGACAAGCCTTATGAGCATTATTGCAGATATGAAGACTTTTGATGAAGTAGAGCTTGTAAAGAAAGTGGTTCATGCGGTTACGGATGTATATTTAGATTCATGGAATGATAGTTCCATGGGAAATTATTTGGAAGTATTGAAATCGGTCAAGGAGGAAATAGAAAATATTAATGACGAAAATGCAACAGCTGGCAATTTAGAACTTTCGTTCATAGGCAAAGATGGTAAAAAAATAGTCAGATATTATGAACATGTCAGTGAAGGTACAGGTACAATATTGAAAAATATGATTTCGGATAATCTGGAGGATTTTTCGGATTTGTCTGTAAATGATAAAGTTGCAATCTTACTTGAAATGATTGAAAAGCAATTAAGTTAGGAGGAAAGCTATGATTTATTTGGATAATGCAGCAACGACATATCCGAAATCAGAAAGCGTGTATCAGGCATTAGATGAAGCGAATAGAAATTATGCATTTAATGCAGGTAGAGGTTCATATGCAAAGGCTCGTATTGCAACAGAAATTATTGATACTACGAAGAAGCAGATAAAAGGGTTAGTTAATGCTGCTGTCAACAGTAGTGTGATATTTACACCTTCAATAACGATTGCGTTGAATCAAATTCTTCAAGGAATTGATTTTTGCAAAGGTGATAATATTTATTATTCCCCATATGAGCATAATGCTGTGGCAAGAACATTGCACTTGATTAAGAGCCGAATGGATGTTAATCTTTTGGAAATGCCAATAAATGAAAGTACTTTGGAAATTGATGTAGAAAAACTTAAGTATGAATTTTCGGTTAACCCTCCTCGCTGCGTGTGCTGTACTCACATAAGTAATGTTACCGGTTATGTACTTCCGGTTACAGAGATTTTTGAATGTGCAAGTCACTATAATGCTATAACTGTATTAGATACAGCACAGTCTTTAGGTGTTGAAAAGATTGATATGGTAAAAATGAATGTTTCGTTTTTGGCGTTTACGGGACACAAATCATTATATGGACCATTGGGGATTGGCGGATTTGTAGATGCTGGTAAAATAAAGATAAATCAAATAATGGCTGGTGGTACAGGAAGTAATTCGTTGATATTGGACATGCCATCAGAAAGTCCGGAGCGATATGAATTTGCAAGTTCTAATATTGTTGCAATAGCTGGGCTTAGTCAGGCTATAAAAGAGATTGATGTCAATAAACTTATTGAAGAAGAAAAACTTGTGAAAAGATTGATTGATGGATTATCACAGATAGAAGACATTGATTTGTATGTTCCGATTTCAGGGAAACATCGTAATATAGTTTCCTTTAACCTGAAGAATTACAAGTCGGGGGAATTAGGAATCATACTGGATAATGATTTTGAAATTGCAGTTCGCACGGGATATCATTGTGCACCTTTTATTCACAGATGGCTTAAAGACGAAAAATATTTAGGTACTGTACGGGTCGGGATTGGGAAGTTTAATACCAAAGAAGATATAGATGCTTTATTGGAGGCAATCAGAGAAATAAGTGAGGAGTGATAAAAATGAGTCTTAGAGAATTAGTACTAAATACAGAATATCGTTCCTCCATTGCTCTGACTTCAAGGGATTTTTATGCACCTATTTTGAAGGTAGCATCTAAATATGACAGGGCAGTAGGATTCTTTTCATCATCGTCGTTGGTACATATAGCAGAAGGTTTGTTACCTTTTGTAAATAATGGTGGAACTATACGACTGGTCGCATCACCGATATTGAGCCAAGAAGATGTAGAAGCCATTAAGCATGGGTATGAGAAAAGAGAAAGTGTTATTGCCGGAGCCATAATGAGAGAATTATATGAACCAAAGAATTTTCGAGACAGTGAGAGATTGAACTTGCTTGCTAATCTCATTGCTGATGGACGATTAGATATCAAGATTGCTTTAGTGGAAAATAATAAGAATTATGGAATCTATCACGAAAAGATGGGAATCTTTTTTGATGACGAAGGAAACAAAATAGCATTTTCCGGTTCTAATAATGAAACATATACTGGTATGGATATCAATTATGAAGCTTTTGATGTGTTTTGTTCATGGGAAAATGAAGCGGATGCAAAGAGAGCAGATGCAAAAGCAGATGCGTTTGAGAAGATTTGGAATGGGCTTGATCCTAAAGTGTCAACTTATGTGTTGCCGGAAGTGAAGGAATCTATCCTAGAGAGGTATATGAGGGCAAAAGTGGATTATCAGTTGTTTGATGAGAAAGACTTTGAGCCAACAGATGACCTTCTAGTTGTGGAGAAAGAGAATGGTGATGATTCGGTTTATGGAGCTAGGATTCCGGCAGATGTAATTCTTCATCCATACCAAGAGGATGCAATAGATGAATGGCAGGAAAAGGGATTTCGTGGAATATTTGATATGGCAACCGGAACCGGTAAGACATATACAGGTTTAGGAGCAATTGCTCGATTATCAGAATTTCTGGAAGATAAATTGGCTGTGTTTATCGTATGTCCTTACCAACATCTAGTGGAGCAATGGAAAGAAGATATTGTAAGATTTGGCATGAATCCAATTGTGGGATATGGAGCTATTCCGGCTAAACAGTGGAAAACAAAGCTTTCAGATGCAGTCAGAAACCAGAAACTCAAGGTACGAAAAAGAAGGTTTTTCTGTTTTGTAACTACTAATGCCACATTTTCAGGAGACTTTGTACAAGAGCAGATAAGAAAGATAAAAGGTAATGCATTGCTTGTGGTGGATGAAGCACATAATTTTGGAGCCGATTATTTAAGATGCTTGTTATCGGATAAATTTAGCTACAGATTGGCATTATCCGCTACATTAGACAGACATGGTGATCCGGAAGGAACGCAGGCATTATACGATTATTTTGGAGATAAATGCATTGAGTACACATTGGATAGAGCTATTGCAGAAAATAAGCTTACAAAATATAAGTATTATCCTATAATTGTATCTTTATCAGAGGATGAAAGAGCAGCTTATGCTGATTACTCACGTCAAATTGCAAAATGTTTGATAAAGGGGAAAAATAGAAAATTCAAACTAAGTGAAAGGGGTAAAAAGATTGCGTTAAAAAGGGCAAGACTTGTTGCTGGTGCAATAAATAAAATCGAAGCACTTGAAGAAGTAATCACACCATACAAAGTGGATAAGCACATATTGGTGTATTGTGGTGCAACGAAGGTTCTTGACCCGGATAAGGAATCAACAGAAGTTGATGAGGATGACTTGAGGCAGATTGATATTGTTACAGATTTACTTGGCAACAAGATGAAGATGAAAGTATCACAGTTTACTTCAAATGAAAGTGTTGAGGAACGGGCAATATTAAAAAAAGAGTTTGCAGCAGGTGATACATTGCAGGCATTAATTGCTATCAAATGTTTGGATGAAGGCGTAAACATACCAAGTATCAGAACAGCCTTTATTTTAGCAAGTACAACAAATCCGAAAGAATACATACAACGAAGAGGTAGAGTATTGCGTTTGGCAGACGGTAAGGATTATGCAGAAATATATGATTTTATTACCTTGCCAAGACCATTAAACGAAGTAAGTTCCATTACGGAAGAAGAAATGAAAAGAGAACTTACACTGGTTAAAAATGAATTGTGCAGAGCAGAAGAGTTTGCAAGAATTGCTATGAATTGTGTTTCGTGTTCGTCTGTGTTAGATGACATAAGAGAAGCGTATGACTTGCAAGATTATGTATTAGAATTTGAGGAGGATTTTGACTATGCAGACTAATGAAAAAGAAATTGTAAACGGTATCGAGGTTGAAGTTGAGAAAGCTCAGAGACTTATTAAAAAAGTGATAGTTAAGGAAAAGAGGAATCTGAGTACGAAGGAATTTGGAACAACAGAGATGGTAAAAAAGATTAAGAAGATGATTGAGGAGGAAGTGGAATGTTATTAAAGAGTATGAGTCTGACAAATTTCAGACAGTTTAATGGTACACAGTCTATTAGCTTCTCCGTCGATCCGGAAAAGAATGTTACTGTCATTATGGGTGAAAATGGTTCCGGTAAAACAACATTGGCACAGGCGTTCACATGGTGTCTGTATGGTGCTACTGATTTTGACGACCAAATTGTTTTGAATAAGGCAATATCTCAGAACATGGGTTCTAATGGTGAAGCATTTGTGCAGGTTAAGATATCCATGGTACATTTAAATGTTGATTACACTATGACAAGAGAACAAAAATATACGACTGATTCAACGGGTAACTTGAAGAGACCTAATAATACGGTGTTTAAAATACAGTATAAGAATGCAGATGGTCAACAGGATTTTGTTAAGGAATCCGAGGTTGAATTAAGAATGAAAGAGATTCTTCCAAAGGAACTTGCAAAATATTTTTTCTTTGATGGAGAAAGAATTGGAAATATGAGTAAGGAAATAAGGAAGGGTAAGAGCAAAGAATTTGCTGATGCAGTTAAGAGCTTACTTGGATTAAGTGCATTTACAGAAGCATTGGAACATTTAGGCGGAAGGTCTGCTAATACGGTTATTAAGAGTTATGAAGGCGATTATGATTCAAAGAGTGACTCTAAAATTGCACAACTTAGAGACGAGATATCCCGTTATGATGCTCGTTTGGAACAGATTGAAAAGAGATTATCTGAAATTGATAATGAAGAGTATACAGCAAGTGAAAAAGCGAAAGAATATGAAGTGAAAATTGCTGAAAATCGTGATAGCGAGAAGTTTGCACAAGAAAGAGCAAAATTGAAGAGCAAAATTGCTGGTTTAGAACAGAGCAAGGTGTCAAGTACTTCGGGCGTAATAGATACTTTTAATCGGAAGGGTTCTTCGTGGATGGCAACAAAAATGATTCATGATGCATTAAAGGAATTGGTAGATGCAGATAAACTGGATACGGGGATACCTGATATCCATGCGAGAACAATTCAATTCCTTATCAATAGAAAGAAATGTTTATGTGGTGCATCTATTGAGTTTGGTGGAGCTGCATATACAGAACTAAACAAGGTGTTGGATTACATTCCTCCTAAGAGCATTGGTACTTTGATTGGTCAGTTTGCCCGTGAGTGTGAATTAAAGAGTCGGGGTGCAGCAGATGCGTTTGATGATATTTCCAATAAGTTTAGTGTCGTAAGTGGATTTGATGCTGATTATGCAGACTTATCAAATCAGATTGAGACTATAAATAAGAAACTTGAAGGCATGCTCAATGTTGGAGAACTCCAGAAAAAGTATACATTTTATGATGGAGAAGTGAAGAAATTACGAGCAGAAAGAGTTCGGCTTGTTGAAGAAAAAGGCGGAATTGGTACAAAGAGAGAACGTTGCGAAACTGGTATTAATGAACTTGTACTGAAAGATGATAACAACAGACGTGTTGCAAGATTCAAGGCATATGCTACCTATATGTATAAGTATCTGTTTTCTGTTTATAAGGAAAAAGAAACTGAAGTAAGAGAACAGCTGGAAGAAGCGGTAAATACAATATTCAAAGAAATATATAATGGTGGATTTTCTTTGAAACTGGACGATAAATATAATATTCAAATTCAGGTGGATGATTTTGAAGGATATTCCGGAGATGTGGAGACATCGACAGCACAGAGTATTTCTGTAATCTTTGCATTTATTGCCGGAGTCATTAAAATGGCAAGAGAGAATAATTCAGATGAAAACTCAATGCTTATGACAGAGGCATATCCACTGGTTATGGATGCACCGTTATCTGCGTTTGATAAAACTAGAATAAAAACAGTGTGTGATGCACTTCCTAAAGTTGCAGAACAGGTTATCATTTTCATTAAGGATACCGATGGTGAAATTGCAGAAGATAATATGGGTAGCAAAGTAGGTATGAGATACCTGTTTGATAAGAAAAATGAATTTGAAACAGAATTGATTGGGAGGTAATAGACATGTTTGATAAAGAATATTCATTCAAGGGAACACATGCAGAAAAAGTAAATAAATTGACTGCAAAATTTGATGATAAGAATCAATTGTTTAAGAGAAATCTTGATGTCTATATGATGGCTCCTATTGTTGGTTTTTTGTATCAGAAGAAGTCAGATGTTAATAATGGAGATGGAAGTCAGAAACCCACCAAAATATTTCCACAACAGCTCATTGAAAATGGGGATGATCTTGCATTTACATATAGGCTTATTATGCTTTTGGACAAGAAGAATGCAGCATCAATAGATGAAAGAGTGGATAAAGCATTCAGACAGTTCAACAGTCCGCAGGCAGAGAATGATGAAAAACTGTATGAACAATATGTTTTGGGTGGAGTTGATATTTTGTATGAGAAATTGATTGAGTCAGCAACCAGTACAGAAGATTACCTGAAGAACTTGTATGACTTTATGGAAGATATGGACGATAGGTATAACCAGACAATAGATGCTGACCAAATCAGTGCATTATGTAGATTGGCGAAACAGTAAGTTATGGATAACTCAAGTGATAAGAAACAACTCGTCGAGAGAATATTACAAACTGAATATGGAAAAAAGGGTTTTCTCTTAGAGGATGAAATCATAGATACCTGTATTGAACACGATTTAGATTTGGTGGAGATTGATAATTTGTGCGATAAATTACTTCATCAAAAAATGATTGTGAAAGATGCAGAAACAGAGAAAAACATTAATGATACGGAATCCTATGTTGATAGAAGTCACTTGGATTATGACGAACTCTTAGGGAATATTAAGCAGGAATACCCTAATTGTGCGGTAATTATAGATAGTATCTTGGATATTTTACCACCACAGTCAAAGGAGTGGCAGACAATCATAACTGAAGCAAAAAATGGAAATAACTATGCTAAGGACAGAATGATTAAAATGTATCTCAGGACTGTGATGAAACAGGCATACTATTATTCAAAGGACAATTACTGTGATTTTGAAGAAGCTTTTCAAAATGGTGTAATTGGTTTGATAAATGCGATTGAAAAGTATGATGTTACTAGTCCAGATTTGTTTCCGTCATACTTTCCACTATGGGTAAGGCAGTATATGCAGCGAGAAGGATCTATTAGAGGAACAATTCTCCGGTATCCAGCACACTATAGAGATCAGCTAAATATTATTGTATCTGATGCCAGTAGCATAATAGAGGATGATAATTTTGAAGAGGCAGTCAGTCTGGTGACTGATAAGGCAAAAGCTCAATCAGGCTTATCGGATGAAGAAATTATAAAATATATTTTACCGTACTTGGAAGTTCCAGATGATTTGGAGGCAGAAGATGGTATTGAGTCCATGTTGCAGGGGACAATGAAGGAAATTGTTGCACAGGCTTTGGGAACATTAAAATGTAAAGAACGTTATGTGTTGGAGCTGCGATATGGACTTGAGGATAATCAAGAGCGTACCTTAGAAGAAATTGGCGGCATATTAAATGTTACTAGAGAAAGGGTAAGGCAGATTGAGGCGAAGACCTTGAGAAAATTACGACATTTTGCTCAATGTAGAAAACTTAAAGATTATTTGGGAATTATTTGATGGGTGATAAAGAACGAAGGTGAATTGAATGAACATGGTTGATATGTGTAGAAGAGAAAAAGAGCTGACATTAGATTTTGTTCTTAATATTGATAAATGGAAAACCATTGATCCGAAAATAAAACAACTGGTATCAGGGCAATGGGAGTCCATTAAATTTATGAATGAAGATTGCACTGGCATTAATAAGGATATTGATAAAGTACCAAATGACAAAGGCGGAATATATGTCTTTTTATTAAAACCAGAAATTATACCTAACTTACATACATATATTATGTACATAGGTCGAGTTAGAAAAAAGAATGGATTTAGCCTACAAAGGAGATGCAAAGAATATTTATCAGATGATCGGGTTAAAATTGCTTATATGAGGGAATTGTGGGGAGAAGAATTATATTTTTATTATTTCCCGTTAGATGATGATGAGCTTATAGAGCGTGTGGAACGTGAATTAATCAGGGTCATTATTCCACCATGTAATTCACAAATACCAGATCAATATATTGCTTATTTACCTGCAACAGATGCATTTTAGGAAAGAAGGTTATTGGATATGAAAAAGAATGAGTTAAAATTACCAGCAATAAGATCTAAGATGGGAATATGGGTATACTATATAAGTTCATTAAGCTTTAGCCAGGTGCAAAACTATGTTAGTCCTATTAATGATGAATTACATAAATCAGAAATGCTAAGCCAAATGATTCAGAGGAGCATTACTGAAAATTATAAAAGTATTGCACATTATTTGACTTCACAAGAAGAACGTTTTTTTAATGCATTGATTCTTGCAGTATATGATGGTGAACCTCGTTGGAATGAAATAAGAATTGAAGATGAAAACGGACAAGATAATTATGATTTAGGAGTATTGACATTATCAGGTCAAGAAAAAATTTTCCCTGTTGACGGGCAACATAGGGTAGCTGGAATAAAAGAAGCATTGGAATTAAATCAGGATATAGGTGAAGAAAAAGTACCAGTTATCTTTATTGGACATAGTAAGGATGAAATGGGAATGCAGCGCACCCGCAGGATGTTTAGTACTTTGAATAGATATGCAAAACCCGTTTCGATGAGAGATATAATTGCATTAGATGAAGATGATGTGATAGCTATTGCATCAAGAAATATAATTGACCAATCTAATTTGTTTGAAGATGATAGAATTTTAGATTCAAAAACTAAAGCAATACCGGATAATAATGAAAGAGCACTAACTACTATCATAACGTATTATGAGTGTAATAAGGAGCTGGCATGGCTTTTCGTTAAAGATATACCAGTAAAGGGATTAGATGAAAAACCAATTAAGGGCAAAGCAAAAGTCAATGAATATATTAGACATAGACCAAGTGACGATGTGATTGAATGTTTTACGCACGAATGTGAAGCGTATTGGACTGCGCTTATTAATACATGCCAAGATGCTTTTAGTGTAGAAGCTGGCATAGGAAAATATAGAAATAAGGATGGAGGGCATGTGTTTTTTAGACCAGTATCTTTAATTCCCTTTACAAAGGCTGTGGTACGAATAAAGGAAAAAGAAAATTTGGAATATAAAGATATTATTAAAAATTTCTCTTCTAATGTGTTTTGGATTCAAAATGATATATGGAGAAAAATAATTTGGGATGATGTGAAGAAAAATATGATTATGGGGAATTCGAAATTGATAGAATTAATTTTCCTGTATTCCTACGATAGTTCTATTTTAACTGAAGCAGAGAAAAAGAAAATAGTTAAAGAGCTGGAGAGTAAATGGGATTATCATGAAAGTGACATAATGGAAATCTTTTTGAGTCGTTTATCGGGGAGTGATTATGCTCATAAATAAGAAGTGATTTTCAAGGTTCTAGTGCTTTGCTGGTTTGAGACAGAACGGAGGTTTTGCTATTAATGATATCTTTAAAAATAGAAACTCTATTAGAGGGTAAAGTGGTGGAAAAGAATAGGGTTGAATATAAGGAAGGATGGAATCCTTCGGATATTACACATTCAATCTGTGCATTTGCAAATGATTATGCCAATGTGAATGGCGGATATATTGTTATAGGTGTGAAAGAGGATAATGGAGTCCCAATTTTACCACCTAAGGGTATACCCAAAGAACAGTTAGATGGAATACAGAAAGAAATTTTTCAGTATTGCAATCTGATTGAACCACGCTATATTCCACAGATAGAAGTTGTAAATTATCCAGATAAAGATACGCATTTGCTTTATTTGAAATGTTCGGCAGGTGATGCAGGTCCATATAGAGCACCTAAAGATGTATATTCCAAAAAGACAGGGGAAAAGCCTGATAAAACAATGTGCTATTGGATTAGACCAACTTCACTTACAACGATTGCCAAACAAGGAGAAATTGGAGAGTTATTTGAAAAGTTCAATGCCATTCCGTTTGATGATCGTGTGAATCGCAGAGCGAATATTGATATTGCTTGCAGGTGTGGATAACATTGAATTGTTGCAAATTCAAGAATTTTCTGCATGGAGAACTATAAGATTTCAGAATGATACTGCAACACCATTTCCTGTTCAAAGAGGAACTGTTATTCCACTTGACAAGGACACATTTTTAATTTGGACGCATGGAAGTGTTCAGCATGATGAATTGGCAGGAAAAAACTTGAACTATTATAAAAATGGTAGAGGAATACCTGCTCCATTATTGGTAAAACGATTTATGGGGAAATCATCGGCGCAGGAATTGGTCAATGAAATTTTAATGCTTACTAAAATGAATTGGAACAGTGGGGACGGATTATACAAAATATTGCCTGTAACGCTGGACTTTGCTAAGGCATTATCCCGTGTTGCTAAGCAAGACTTAGTGGTCTATGATAGACCGTATGATTTTAGATATTTTATGTAAGGATTACCAATCATCAATAATGAAATCTGCTTAAAAGAGTGGCACCGAATGATATATATAAAGAAAAAGATTCAAAAGATTGGATAGTTTAAAAATGAAATAAGCAAATATTTGTTGCGGATAATAAGATTACCATGAATAATTCATACCAGAAAGAGAGGCGTTTGAATGATACCATTAAAGATAGAAACTTTGCTGGAGGGACGTGTCGTTGAACATGACCGTGTAGAGTATAAAACAGGATGGAATCCAAATGATATAATTCATTCTATTTGTGCTTTTGCAAATGACTATGATAATACCAATGGCGGATATATCGTCATAGGGGTAAAAGAGAGCAATGGTATGCCGGTATTTCCGTTAGAAGGCGTTCCGAAGGAAAAGTTAGATTCCATACAGCAGGAAATATTTCAGTACTGTAATCAGATTATTCCAAGGTACATTCCAAGAATGGAAATGGTTGATTATAAGAATGAAGGGATTTATTTGATATATCTATGGTGTTCAGCAGGTGATAGCGTTCCTTATCAGGCACCTAAATCAGTGTATGTTGAAAATGGTGAAAAAGCTGACAAAAGTTTGAAATATTGGATTAGACCAGCATCGCTTACTACAGATGCGAAACAGGATGAAATATCTGAATTGGTTGATAAATTTAATTCTGTGCCATTTGATGACCGTGTTAATAGAAAGGCAAAAATTGATGATATCATGAGAGGCTATCTTGAAGATTTTATCAGGAAGAGCAATAGTAGTCTGGTGATGGAACTGAATAGCAGTTCATTAGAGGAACTGTTGCTTGCACAGGAAGTTGCAAATGAGACAGATACGGAATTAGATATTAGAAATATCGGTGTATTGATGTTTGCGGAAAATCCGGAGAAGCTGATTCCAGGGGCATATATTGAGCTAATTAGATTTCATTCAGAAGAAGCCGAGGCATCGGATGATTTTACGGAAAAAATATTTACAGGACCAATATGGAGACAGGTTCAGGATGCTTTGAATTATATAAAGACAACTGTGATTGAGCAAAAAGTTGTAAAGGTTCAGGGGCAGGCAGAAGCAGAACGATATTTTAACTATACATATAATGCATTGGAAGAAACATTGGTAAATGCAGTATTTCACAAGTCGTATCGCGAGCCGGAGCCAGTGGAAATCCGTATATATGTGGATAGCATTCAGATACTTAATTATCCCGGACTTGCGAAATAGATTAATCTTGAACGTTTTGTATCAGGCAAAGTGAAAGGAAGGAAATAGCGTAACAGAAGAATTGGAGAATTATTTAAGGAGATTGATTTATCTAAAAAAAGGGAACAGGTATTCCAAAAATATTAAGAGAACTGAAACAAAATGGTTCACCAGAGCCTGAGTTTGATATGGATGAGGAAAGAACTTATTTGAATGCGATTATTCGCATAAGGGACGGTTTTGAAAGAAAAGAGAAAATGTCCGAATCAATGTCCGAATTGGAAAGAGCAAGAATGCAGATTATTTTGATTTATCTGGAAACAAATAAAGAAATAAATAGTGCTGCTGCGGCAAAATTGCTGGAAGTTGAAATAAAGACGGCAAGTCGTTTGTTGTTGAAGGCTGAAAAGCTGAATAGCGGTGTTTCTTCGGCTAAATGGTACAGAGAAGCTGTAAAAAATCTTGTGTCTATGGATAAAAAATTTTTTTGATATGAATCAGATATGTAGAAAACTGTTGTCGAATAGGAATGGCTTTATGGTGTCGAATTTCTTTTCTAATAAGGGTTTGTCAGGGTTTGTCAAGTTAAATGTGTAAGTTTTATAAATTTCCCTTACCGGCAGTTGTCATAGCTGCCGGTTTTATTGGTGTGAAACTAATACTGCTCATATTTTCGCATTCGTGCCTGTATTTTATCATCCATGGCCAGCTGGTTCCTGACCATTGACCAATTACTAATCGGGCGGCCACTCCATTTTTTATACAGCTCCACGATACGCAGATAGAGGGCTTTCCTGACCGCATCCTCATAGGGAAATGAGCTTTTTTATGACCTTCCGGAAACTGGAATTAACTGCTTCAATAGCGTTGGTTGTATATAGAACCTTCCTAACCGCGCTCCCATAATTAAACAGTTGTTCCACATGCGACCAGTTTCTCACCCATACGTCAACCGCTCCCGGGTAAGCACTGAAAGCCTGTTTAAAACGCTCAAATTCGGCCTCTGCCGCCTTCAAACTTGATGCGCCATATATTTTCTTGAGTTGGGCCGTAAACCTTTTATATTCTTTCGACGGGACATATTTCGTGGAGTTACGGATCAGATGCACAATGCAGCGTTGTACCGTTACATCTTTAAAAATAGATCTCGCCCCTTCCTCCAGCCCGGAAACCCCGTCCATGCTGATAAACAGCACATCTTCCACACCACGTGCGCGGATCTCATCAAAAATCTGCATCCAGTAATGCTTTCCTTCGGTCTCCCCGATCCAGACACCCAGTATATCTTTTACGCCATCCACATCATATCCAAGAATCACGTATACGGCACTGTTTTTTGTCTCCATTTCACGCCGGATGGAGACATACAGGCAGTCCACGAAAAGGAAAGGATAGAATTTTTTTAATGGCCGGCTCTGCCATTCGTTTGCCGTATCGATCACGCGGTCCGTGATGTTGGATATTGTTTCGTGGGAAATCTCAAAACCATAAATATCCTCAATCGTGTCCGCGATATCCCGCTGGCTCATCCCTTTCCCATACATGGCCAGGACTTTATCTTCTATGCCGCTGATATCCTTTGTCCGCTTTGGGATCAGCTGGGGCTCAAATGTGGCTTCCCTGTCCCTTGGAACATCAACAGGGATTTCCCCATAAGCTGTCTTAACATTTTTATGGCTATATCCATTCCTTCTGTTCGTTATTTCCTTATGCCATGGTCATTCGCGCCATAACCAAGGTGCCTGTCCATCTCACCTTGGAGCATGGCCCCGAACATGGGGCCAAAGATGTCCTTGATGGCATCCTGCATGTCCTCTTTTGTTTTGGGCTGATACTGTTCCAGAATAGCCTGCGCAATAGCTTTTCCTTTTGTGTTCCGATTATTTCTTCTTGCCATAAGTGCCGTACTCATCCTTTTCTTGATCCTTTCTGTGAGTGTAGCACACCTCATATGAAAAATAAAGTGTGCGGTTAGATTTATTGGTTCCCTAACTTACACACTTTATTTTACACTCCCATCAGTTCCTTGAACTTCTCGAACATACCATTCACTTAGATGAAATTGTCCCAGTGTCCTTTATTTCTCATTTCCATGCCGCCACCGGCAGGCCCCGGAAGCATCCGCTTTATCCAATGCTCAGGGCTCTGTTATTACAGCTTATCTTCTCAATCCCAACAACATCCCTGCTGATCGTATTCCTGAAATACTCCCGGGAACTGCGGGGCTTCTGTGGGGTTTATGTTGTCCCGGATGCCTCTAAATTCACCCGCTTCAAACAGGATTTTTTATCGGACTTACAATCCATGTTCGATCATCTTGTTGACTTGACCGAACCAATCTGCCATTGTATTGATACGCAGAAAGCTTCCATGCTTCTCTTTGACACCTCCGGCATTGAGGCATGGGTTACAGAAAACAATCCCCAATATGCCAACCGTATCATCAAACAGCTTAAAGCCTTCAAAAAAGCAAAAGGGATGGACGATTCCTTTGACCCTTATAAAGCCGCCTACGGCTCCATGCCTTCCCATGCTGCCGCCAATCCAGCCATTCAGCAGATGTACATTAACGGGCATTTCTGTTATGCTTATAAATTCGGTATTATTACCAACGGACTCGGCATTGTCCGGGATATTTCCTTTTATAACAAGGACTTTCTTGAGGCTCATCCTGACATCCTTGTTGGAAAAAAATCTGATTCCCCGGATGAAGATAAGAGTCTTGACGATTCCAAGGCATTGATTCCCACTTTAAAGGATTTCTTTCGCAAGCATCCGCTTATCAATCCGAAAACTTTTCTGGGAGACGCCGCATTTGATTCCATTGAAATCTACAAATACCTGTTACAGGAAGCTTCCTTTGAGCAGGCTTACATTCCCCTCAACGGCAGAATCTCCCTTCCGGAATCAGACTGCCCGCTGAATAAGGACGGTGTCCCCTGTTGTCCTAAAGACCCGTCTCTTCCAATGAAACGCGAAGGAAGCAAATCCCATCTCCGCTGTGGGCTGCCAACCATGAAGTTTGTATGCCCAAAAATGAAATGGGAATATGATAAAACAACCGGGAAAAGCAAACGTGTCTGCCACTGTGAAAATCCCTGTACTGAATCCCCCTGCGGCAGGATGTTTTATATTTATCCCGAGAAAAACCTGCGCGCCTGTCCTGGTACGGTCCGCGGTACGGCCGAATGGGATTCCGCCTATAAGATCAGGGTAAATGTTGAGAAATCAATCAGCCATTTCAAGGACAGCTTCTGTGTTGCCGGGCGTAAAACGCAGAATGAAAAAATGCTTCATGCTGACCTGCTTCTCGCCGGGATTACCCAGCTTATGACAGTAATGGTGGCTGATAAACTGCACAGGCATCAATATATCCGCAGTTTAAAACCTCTGATTGCATAACCTTACATACCGCATATCATTTCACGGGCAGATATCCTTATCTGCTTTGTTTTCATGTCTTAAAACTCTCGTTATCCACATCCACCTCCTGTAAGTCCGGCTCAACCGGGCCTTTGCCCTATTGGAATCAAGATTTTGAACTTGTTTCGCAATTACCTAAGGAAATATATGCGCTGTTACTCCTGCCGTAAAGACGGGAACCGCAGTTATGTGAAGCCGGGGCCGGAAATACGGCTTTATTTAAGGAAGTATGCAGATGGGGAAATAAAATATTTCGTTTCCAATGCCCCGGGAAGTCTGGCTGTCCAGGAACCGGACAGAGCAGCAACCTTAAGATGGCCCATTGAACAGTGCTTTGAAGAATGTAAAAGCAATCTGGGAACGGGACATTATGAATGCCGGAGTTACTAGGGCTGGAACCGTCATATGCTGTTTATGATGATAGCGCATCTGTTTACGATTTATATACGGGAAATCTTTAAAAAAGAAATTGCATTGACCATGCCGATGGCAGTTAAGCTGATGCATGGAATTATAACCTATACAGTTACGAATATGAAAGCGATTGTATGTTACCACATATGCAGGAGCCATTGTGCCTATCTTGGCCCATAGAAAGACCACGCTTTCAAAAGTTCGCTGTAGTATTAGACATTTCATTAAAAAAGATTTACAATATATAGGAGGCATCATAAGTTCCTTTCCTATGATGTTTCCTGCACCGATTTTTGTTGTGTGCAAATGCAGAATCTGCCTTGCAAAAATCGTGCACTCCCCCCCGGAGGGGCTATAGTAAGCGATAAATTTGTTTAACATTTGCTATAGGGATTACCAGAAAGAAACAGCAGCCCTTAAGTCCCGGCAGCAGGCCCGGACAATGATGAAACCAGGTATGGGATAATCTGCGGTAAAATGTAATACGGAATAAAGATTCCATGATGCAGGGCCCGGGAATTTAGCAAACTATAAAATGGCAAAAGAGTCCCGGCAGACGGACGATAAAAGGATGAAAGAGGAGGAAACGCAGCATGGGTAAAAATACAGGTACAACATTTGAAGACGATGTTTTTCGAGAGATCAGCAGACTGGTGGAATCGAATCAGTTTTTGGTCGGAGAGCCCTATGTACGTGTCCGCCGGAGGGCAAAATACCATTCGCCGGACCGCGGTTCCTGTATAGAATTTGAGATGGCTGTTGAGAAATATCTGGCAGATCCTGACGTAGAGACATCGTTACGTCCGTCACTGATTGTTGTAGTGGAATGTAAAGACTATGCGAGGGCAGTTCCGGTCGATGATGTGGAAGAATTTCATGCAAAATTGCAGCAAATCGGGGCAGACAAAACAAAGGGAATCATCATTACACGGACAGGGGCGTTCCAAAAGAGCGCTTTAAGTTATGCGCAGGCCAAAGGAATCACATTGGCAAGAAAATTGCCGGACAATCAGGTACAATATGTTTTGCATATGCTGACTGGCCACAATTTTGCCCGTGTATTGTATGACGACAAAGAGGTTATCAATATGCTGCGGGCGCTGACCGAAAAAGATTATGAATCATTTGATAATAAGAGCTTTTTCTCGCTGACAGGAGAGGGCAACTGGAATGAATTATTGTGCAATTTATTGAAATAAAAGAAAACTACAGGACTTCCGGGTCCTGGTAAGGCAGACCAAGTCCCGGAAAACAGCAAACAGCCAGAGACAGGAATCCTGAAAAACCAAACCATACAAAACCAAAGCCTGAAAAACAGCAAGATTTATGAAACGGAACCATTGTGTTTTTGATATAATGCAGATCGAAAGGAGGCGTTCTGCAGTGAAGGACAGAATTGAAAATGTAATTGCAGCGATCGGTTATATCGAAGACCATTTATCCGAACCGCTCAACTTGGATACGGTTGCCGGGGCAGTCCACTATTCAAAATATCATTTGCACCGCACGTTTGTAAAGGAAACTGGCCTGACGATACACAGCTATGCGCAGCGCAGGCAGCTGACAGAGGCGGCAAAGCTATTGGTGTTTTCAGATAAGCCGATTATAGAAATTGCTCTGACCGCAGGATACGAAAGCCGGCAGGCATTTACGGCTATATTCAAAGAAATGTATAAAAAAACACCGCATCAGTACCGGAAGGAGAAAGAATTTTACCCGTTACAGCTGAGATACCGCCTGCAGCATGTCTCGGTAAAAGACAGGGAACCATTCTGCTGGAAGGAGCGGATTACATTGGCGGCCAACGAAGATATTTCACAATGGATGGAGCTGGTACAGCTTGTGATTGACGGCTTCCCTTATTTGAATGAGAAAGACTACACGATATGGCTGGAGGATTCCATCAGGCGCAGGCAGGCACTGATCTTAAAAGCTCATGGCGCTGCAGCCGGTGTCCTGGCATTTCACAAAGAAACGGGCAGAATTGACTTTATGGGAGTGCATCCCCAATACAGGAGACGGGGGATTGGCAAAGCACTGATTTGGCGCATGGTGGAGGAGCTGGAACATGAGGATACAGCAGTGAGTGTGACAACCTTCCGTGAAGGGGATAAGGCGGATAACGGATATCGCGATGCATTTAAGAATCTTGGCTTTGCCGGGGCAGAGCTGCTTATGGAATTCGGCTATCCCACCCAGCGCCTGGTTCTGCAAAAAGAGCGTTTGGAGGCAGCCGGCTAGATGATGAATCAGAAACGAATCACAGAAAATCCGCTGGCACAGGAATTTGATTTCCGGTTACTCCTGCAGTTTGCATTTCCAACCATAGTCATGATGGTCTTTATGGGACTTTATACAATCGTGGATACGGTTTTTGTGTCGCGGTTTGTAAATACAGATGCGCTGTCAGCGATGAATATCGTCTGTCCGGTGATTAATCTGACGGTGGGACTTGGCACAATGCTTGCGACGGGTGGAAGCGCGATCATTGCGCGGGAGATGGGCGAAGGGAGAGAAATACGCGCTTCGCAGGATTTCACCTGGATTATCTGTGCGGGAGTTGGGCTGGGCCTGCTGATTTCTTTAGTGGGAGTGCTTTTTATTGAGCCTCTGATCCGGGGACTTGGCGCGAGCCGCCGGTTGTTCCCATATTGCAGGGAATATCTTATGATGATACTGTTCTTTACCCCGGCCAGTATCCTCCAGGTTCTTTTCCAGAATTTCCTTGTTACGGCAGGGCGTCCCGGCTTTGGAATGGTTTTATCCGTTGGTGCGGGAGCAGCCAATCTTTTGCTGGATTATCTTTTTATGGTTCCCTTACAACTGGGGATCCGGGGGGCTGCACTGGGGACAGGGATCGGGTATCTGATACCGGGTCTGGCAGGGTTCTTCTTTTTCGCCGGAAATAATGGGAGCCTGAAATTTTGTATACCGAAACCAGAGTTTTCCGTGCTGGTTAAGAGCTGCTCGAACGGCTTTTCCGAACTGGTAAGCCAGATGGCGACAGCAGTGACGACCTTTTGCTTTAATTTGGTTATGATGAGACTGCTGAGCGAAAACGGAGTTGCTGCCATTACGATTATGATATACACAGGTTTCCTGTTAAATACTTTGTATATCGGATTTTCAATGGGAGTGGCCCCAATTGTCAGCTACCAGTACGGGCAGAGAAACTACAAGGGTTTAAAAAAAGTATTTAAAATCTGTATCTCCTTTATCGCTGTAGTGTCTGTTATTATTTTTGTACTGTCTATGGCATTTGGAACGCCGCTTGCCGGTATTTTTTCGATGCCAGGAACGCAGGTTTATGATATTGCGCGAAAAGGATTCCTGATCTTCCCGTTCAGTTTCCTGTTTTGCGGCATCAATATCTTTGCATCTGCGTTTTTTACGGCACTGTCAAATGGACGGGTATCTGCTCTGATCTCAGTTTTGCGGAGTTTTGTATGGATTCTCTTTTTCCTGTTTACGCTGCCATTACTGTGGAAGGAAACCGGAGTATGGCTGGCCGTGCCGCTGTCAGAGCTGGTGACAATGTTTATTTCATCTGTGTTTTTATGGAAACATTGGAAGGGAAACACGGGTTAAATTTGAAAAATCAGTTGACATTCCGGGCGGGATCGTATATGATTATATCCGTAACAACTAAATAAAAAGTTCGCAATATCCCTTATTCAGAGTGATGGAGGTACATAGGACCTGTGAAGTCACGGCAACCCCTTGATACCGCGCAGGCGGGAGGAAAGGAAGGTGCCAACCTGAGCGAGAAATCGAGCAATAAGAGGATTTGATAGCTATGATTATGTCAAGTCCGCTTAGAGTACGTAAGCGGGCTTTTTTATGTTCCGGTATGTGCGGGAGTGATTTATGACAGGAGTTTCGGATGCCCCAAAATGCAGGAAATCGTCTGTGAACAGAGTGTTTGGTTCTTCCCGTGTATACAATCAGAGAGGAGACAAAAATGGAGAAACGTTTATTTACATCCGAGTCCGTGACAGAGGGACATCCGGATAAAATGTGCGACGCGATTTCAGACGCGATTCTGGACGCGCTGATGGCTCAGGACCCGATGAGCCGTGTAGCCTGTGAGACATGTACTACGACAGGCCTGGTGATGGTGATGGGGGAAATTACCACAAAAGCGTATGTTGATATTCAGAAAATCGTCAGAAATACAATCCGCGAGATCGGCTACGACCGTGCAAAATTTGGGTTTGACTGCGATACCTGCGGCGTAATCACGGCGATCGACGAACAGTCTGCCGACATTGCCCTTGGTGTGGATAAGGCGCTTGAGGCGAAGGAAAAGACGATGACGGAAGATGAACTGGACGCGATCGGAGCCGGAGATCAGGGAATGATGTTCGGCTATGCAAGCAACGAGACAGAAGAATACATGCCATATCCGATTGCGCTGGCGCACAAGCTGGCCAGACGGCTTACAGAAATCCGTAAAAACGGAACCCTTCCGTATCTCAGACCTGACGGAAAAACACAGGTGACTGTGGAATATGATGAAAAAGGCAGACCTTGCCGTCTGGACGCAGTGGTTTTGTCCACACAGCATGACGAGGCCGTGACACAGGAGCAGATTCACACAGATATTAAGAAATATGTGTTCGATGAAGTCCTGCCTCAGGAGATGGTTGACAGTGCTACTAAATTTTTCGTGAATCCGACCGGCCGCTTTGTGATTGGCGGACCACATGGAGACAGCGGCCTGACAGGGAGAAAGATTATTGTTGATACCTACGGCGGCTATGCACGCCACGGCGGCGGGGCATTTTCCGGAAAAGACTGTACGAAGGTAGACCGTTCGGCCTCTTATGCCGCCCGTTATGTAGCCAAGAATATCGTAGCCGCCGGGTTGGCGGATAAGTGTGAAATCCAGCTTTCATATGCCATCGGCGTCGCCTATCCGACCTCTGTTATGGTAGATACCTTTGGTACTGGTAAACTGGCGGATGAAAAGCTGATAGAAATCATTCGCGAAAACTTCGATCTTCGTCCGGCAGGAATCATCCGTATGCTGGATCTGCGCAGACCGATCTACAAGCAGACTGCGGCCTACGGTCATTTTGGCAGAACCGATCTCGACCTGCCGTGGGAGAAGCTTGACAAAGCAGAAACACTGAAAAAATATCTGTAGACTACTGTACCTTGATATGATACAGAAATAATATCTCCACCCGGGAGCTGCCGCCAGTCAGAGGAAAATCCCCTGCCAGGCGGAAGCTCCCTTTTTACCCCCAACCAGATATTCCTCCAAAGATTTTAGAATAGTTTTAGAAACGAAGCCAGAGAAATATGGTATAATGTTCACGAAAGCAATGAGCAGTGCGAAAAAAGCCAGACGGAAATTTTCGTCATGCTTGCATGGAAGAAAATTTCCGCCTGACTTTTTTCATAGGGCGAAGCCCGTGAGCGAGAGGGAGCGAAGCGGAATCGAGCGTGCACTGCGGCTGCTGGTCCCCCAGTCACTCACCTGGCATGCATCACAAAAGCCCGTGGTAAAAAGGAGCGAAGTGGAATCAAACATGCACTGCGGCCCCCTCTCAATCCCCCAATTCCCCAATTCCCCCCACAGAAAGGAGGAGTGCATCTCTCAACCATGAAAATACGTACCAAACTCCTAATCACATTTCTAACCATCACGGTTGTACCGATCACTCTGATATACATCGCCATCATCGGCCTGAACCGCTATCAGGAAAAAACATTCAGTGAAACCTACGGCCTGGCTGAGGAAGTAAACCTTACTTCCGGCGCCTCCATCCGGGTATTCAGTCATCTGACAGAATCCATCCAGAGAGAAATCGACAGGGAGCTGCAGAAAAATCCTGAGATCTTTCTGGATTTAGAATATCTGGCAGATTTGAACCAGCGTCTGGCAGAAAAATACTCTTTTCTGCTCATTTTAAAGAATAATGAACTGATTTTTGCAGAGCCGCCGGGCGGCCTCTTGGATTTCGGCGGCGAAATATCCGGTTATGTCGGTTCCCACACGCCGGAAGGCTGGGGAAATTATCTGGATCACAAAACGGAACACCTAATCAAGCAGAGAGAATTTACATTTGCCGACGGCGATACAGGAAAAATCTGCCTGATTACCAATGTAGTGGACATGCTTCCTGAAGTCCGCAATATGGTATTTGAGATGTTTGTGACGAGCGCCCTGATCCTGTTTATTACAGGTGCGATTCTGACAGTCTGGGTCTACAAGTCGATCCTGAGCCCGATTGGCCGCCTTCAGGAAGCAGCCATGCAGATACGCGACGGGAATCTTGACTTTACGATCGAGTCAGAGGACGATGATGAGATCGGCCAGTTGTGCCAGAACTTTGAAGAAATGCGGATCCGTCTGAAAGAATCGACGGAGGAAAAGATTCAGTATGATAAGGAAAATAAAGAGCTAATCAGTAACATTTCCCATGATTTAAAGACGCCGATCACGGCGATCAAGGGCTATGTGGAAGGAATTATGGACGGAGTGGCGTCCTCTCCGGAAAAACTGAATAAATATATCCGTACTATTTATAATAAAGCAAACGATATGGACCGCCTGATTGATGAACTGACATTTTATTCCAAGATTGATACGAATAAGATCCCCTATGATTTTTCAAAAATCAATGTGGCGAACTATTTCAAAGACTGTATTGACGAAGTGGGACTCGAGCTGGAAGCACGCGGCGTGGAGCTGGGATATTTTAACTATGTGGATGAAGATGTGCTCGTGATTGCCGACGCAGAACAGATGAAGCGGGTTATCAATAATATTATCGGTAATTCTTTAAAATATATGGACAAAAAGCATGGAATTATCAACATCCGCATCCTCGATGTAGGAGATTTCGTACAGATCGAGATCGAGGATAACGGAAAAGGGATCGGCGCCAAAGAGCTTCCCTATATTTTTGACCGTTTCTACCGGACCGATTCCTCAAGAAATTCGTCCAAGGGCGGCAGTGGAATCGGCCTGTCCATCGTGCGGAAGATCGTAGAAGATCACGGCGGGAAGATCTGGGCTACGAGTAAGGAAACGATCGGTACAGAGATCCATTTCATACTTAGAAAAATAAACACATAGGGAACCGGCCCAAGCGGCTGTTTACAATCAGGAAAGGGAGTGGCGTATGAGCAGAATTTTGATTGTGGAAGACGAAGAAAGCATCGCGGAGCTTGAGAAGGACTATCTGGAACTTTCAGGATTTGAAGTGGAGATTGAAAATGACGGGGAGGCCGGGCTTAAGCGGGCGCTGGCGGACGATTTTGACCTCTTTATTTTAGACCTGATGCTGCCGGGAGTAGACGGATTTGAGATCTGCAGGCGTATTCGGGAGAGTAAGAATACGCCGATTATCATGGTATCCGCCAAAAAGGATGATATCGACAAGATACGGGGGCTGGGGCTTGGGGCAGACGATTATATTACAAAACCGTTCAGCCCGAGTGAAATGGTGGCACGCGTAAAGGCCCACCTGTCCCGCTATGAACGTCTGATCGGGAGCGGGATGCCGGCAAATGACATCATTGAAATCCGCGGACTGAAAATCGACAGGACAGCCCGGCGCGTATATATCAATGGCGAGGAGAAAAATTTCACGACCAAGGAATTTGATCTCCTGACCTTTCTTGCGCAAAATCCCAACCATGTGTTCACCAAGGAAGAGCTGTTTTCCAAAATATGGGACATGGAATCCATTGGCGATATCGCAACCGTAACGGTTCATATCAAGAAAATCCGCGAGAAAATCGAACTGAATACAGCTAAGCCGCAGTATATTGAGACGATATGGGGAGTGGGCTACCGGTTTAAAGTATAGAAATAACGTCGGACTTTACACTGCCCTTAGATCAGGCCTCTCATGGACAATATGTATAAAACGCAGGTTATGATAATCAAAATGGAAACGAGCGGGATGCCGATTGATTTTCTGCGGCCTGCCTGCGCGGAAGTCTCGATCAGGCCGGATCTGCGCAGGGCGGTGATAACAGGCTTGTAGAGCAGGAATGTAAATCCGGCATTCAATCCGGCTTTTAGCAGATTGAACGGCAAAAACGCAGGCAAAAGGAGTTTGACGACTGCCTCCCGCGGATAGCCCATATAAATAGGAACAATAAGATAATTCCACGCCATCATGGCGCCTGTCATAACGAGGCTTCCGACAAGAAGCCCAAAGACAGCGCCGGATAAGGTGTGGTTTTTCTTATAAATGAAAGCCGCCGTACATGCGAAGGCGCAGCTGGAGATGACATTCATGATACAGCCCAATATCCCGGTATCGCTGATCGTTACCATTTCAATCAGGGAAACAATGACAGAAACAAGGCAGGAGGTCAGAGGCCCCCAGATCAAACCGCCAAGTGTGATTACAACGTCTTTTGGATCATACTTTAAAAACAGTACGACAGGAATTCTTCCTACGGCAACGGCCGCATAAGCGATTGCGCAGAGCATGGCTGTGGTCGTTATTTTTTTTGTTTTATCATTCATTGTGATTCTTCCTCCCTAAGCGGACATATTTTGTATTTTAACCTAAAAATGGTAAAATAACAAGATGTGATTATGAAATCGGGCAGAACAAAAGTAATATCCTGCTATTGCCGCCGGTTTTCCTGTCCATTTATGCAGGGCAGACAGAATAAGAAGTCTGTCCAGTACAGAATCGGGTATGGAATGTTGGGAGAGGAGAATCCAAATAGTAAAATTTACAATATAAAATGCAAAATATAATTGACAAAAAGCGCTTTGTATTGTATGATCTAATCAGAAACGAAACAGACTCTGCGGACTGGCACGGTGGGGGCTGTTGCCGTTTGGGTGGACGCTTTGGGGAATGAAAGGAGAGGGATGAAGAATTTACGAATGAAGGCGGCGAGAGCAGCCAAGGATATGTCGCAGGGAGACCTGGCCGTACAGGTGGATGTGACAAGGCAGACGATCGGTATGATCGAAGCAGGAGATTATAACCCGACTTTAAAGCTGTGTCTGAGGATCTGCCGGGCTCTTGACAAGACATTAGATGAACTTTTCTGGGAGGAGGAGACAGATGGACGAACGGATTAAAGGGGAATACCGCAAAATTTATGCGGAGCTTTGCAGTATCATGATGATTTTCTGTGCAGGAAGTCTTTTCGTGAAATTTTTCTTTTTTGGACTGGATATTTCTGCCTGTGCGACAGAATTTATGATTCTGATTGCGGCGCCGGTCTATATGCTTGTGCGACAGTGTATGCTGGGGATTTCCCCGTCCGCTGTCATGACGAAGAAAAAGCGCAGGAGGAAGGTGCTCTTAGGCCTTGGAAGCGGGCTGATCGCATTCATGGCCGTATATTATCTGAAACACGGAGCCCTTCAGACATGGGCCTGGCAGTATATTCTTTCTTTTGGTACTGCCTTTCTTTTTGTACATTATATCGGATTTGCCTTGTCTGAATTCTTTTCAGGGAGAAAGAGTCGGGAGTATGAGGAATAAACGATTGCAAATGCCATAAAGTGACGGGGCCAGAAAGACACTTCCGGCCCCGGATACCACCCCGGATTGTTGTATAGACGTCCTGAGAATGGTATTCGAAGCGATTGCTGTGCGTGCCGGGAAAGGCCGTGAAAACATTTGGAAATATATCTACCATTATAACATTGTCGTCGAATCCGCCTTTATGCGCCTGAGGAGCTGTATTCATCGCGGGATCCGGGCACAGGATGTTCTGTTATCATCTGTTATTAGACAATCTGTTTTTCAAAGTCGGCGTATCGCCGAAAGAACCAGCTACATTTACATAGCCAGGGCGTTTTAAATGATATCATGATGCGGGGCTCAAAAGGTATTTTGCCTCTATGATACCAGGGATTGCTCCGCATTTCATGCTCCCGCAATCCGAAACCACCTCAAATCCGCTCATGTTTCTGCAAAAAAGGGCTGTTTTCGGTGTTTTTGTGGATCCTAAGTTCAGAAAGCCTCATGCAAGTGAACTTGCATCGGATTTTTTGACCTTTTGATCCTGGTATCACATTTTTAGTGGACATGCCTTCAAGAGTGAACGTTTATCAGACAAATTTGGCGTACCTGAATGTATGCCGCCTGTCAGCGGCAAGCGTTCACAGCACATGTCTGGTGTTTCGCGACCTCGTTTTGTGCTATTCAGCGGGGCTGAACTTTCACAGCAGGCATCCGGAACCGCTCATGAATTGGATACACAAGGCCCTGGCTTCCAGAATTCCGACAGTTACTAACAGCATAACAGGCTTTATCCCGCCGTTCTTACGATTTGAAAAATTGCTGTTATATCTTTTGCCGGGGAAAGAGAGGGCGTATGGAGTGTGGGAAAATTATCATGACAGGATTATGCTGTCATGTACGGTCAAAAGCGGCATTTGTTGATAAGTGCGTGAGATATTCAGAGAAGCAGAGGACAGAGCCAATCGCTGTGATGGAGCATGGGGACGCAGACAATTTTTTTACGATTCCCACACAGCCGAATGTGGTTATGACAGAAAGCGCGGGATATGCGGAATGGGACGAGACAGAGAGCGAGCGTATTTTTGATCTCAGACTGGGACGGAAACTGGAACGCGGCTATGCAGAACTGCCGTCAGAAGTGAGATTCCATCTGCGCCCCGCGCTAGAGATGAACGGCCGGGAAATCCGTGTAGAAAGCATGGGCTTTTTGGTGCTGGCACTTGTAAAGAATGAACGATGCCGGACAGCGCTTGAAACATATTTGTCTAAAGATCAGCATGTATCCCGCACCGCATTTTTGCAGTCAGGTTATCAGGACTCTCCGCTGTTGTCTTGGTTTACCCTGGGGGAGCAGGCAGCGGCCAGAGGAGCAATCGGATTAATGGCCCGGGTACGGAATGGGGAAACGAAGGAATACCACCCGCTCATAGAGATCCTGGGAAAAGGCTATCGTCAGCTTAAAAATATTGTCCGCCGTCAGGAAGTGATATCCGGAGAATTCCTGAGTGAAACAATAGAATCAGGGAAGGATATCGTGGCTGCACTGGCTCATGTCATGGTGATGCTGGTCTTTGCCGAGAGCATGGAGATTCCTGTTCAGGAGGACTATTTGTTTTATGTGATGCTGCAAATGTTCCAGATCTACGAACAGGAGATGCTTTTAAAACCCCAGGAGGAGACGGCAACAGAAAAAGACAAAAGGAGATATCGGAAACTGGCGAAGGAAAAGCCGATGCTGGGTTATTATTACGGCTGCCACTATCTTGAGGAAGCGGGCAGCCTCAAGGAGGAGGCAGGAGAGGAAATCCTTATGGAAGCCCAGGCCGCCGGGACAGATCAGCCGGTATTCCATGTGACTTCCATTGAAGCTATGTTTTACCATTTCCATTTGAGTTTGCGGATGCTGTCGGAAATTCGTCTGGAGCGGAATGAGGTGGAGCTGCTTCTGGCGTGGTTTGGAGAGCTGAGCTGGAAGGAGTACGAGCAGGTACTTTTATCAGCGACGCTATGCAAATATATTGGAATGATTCACAGGGAACTATCCGGGAAAATGGGACAATTTTCCGAAAAACGTGAGGATGAAGGGGAGGAAAATGCATGTCAGGCGCTGCGGCAAGAGTTGGAAAAGGCCAGAACATGTGAGAGCATAGCC
This sequence comes from bacterium 1XD42-76, assembly GCA_009917545.1. Classification (GTDB taxonomy): domain Bacteria; phylum Bacillota; class Clostridia; order Lachnospirales; family Lachnospiraceae; genus QZDW01. The sequence continues at coordinate 82,579 of QZDW01000015.1, read as the reverse complement.
CGGAAACAGAAGGAAAGGCTGCAAATATTATTGGAGGATGCCGAGCGGAGTAATGAGAAACTGAAAGCCCGGCTTGTCAGGGAGGAAAAAGAGCACGAGCAGGAAAAGGAGGAGTTGGTTGGTCTGCGTAATTATGTGTTCCGGCTGAATGAGACTGGGGAGGAGACGGACACGGTACAACAGAAAGGAGAGGAGGAGGACAGCACAGAAAAACGACTCAAAGAAATCCGGGCAGAGCGGGCGCTCATCATTGGGGGACATGGAAACTGGCAGAAAAAAATGCAGAAAGAACTTCCCAACAGTCAGTTTCTGGCAGCAGACAGCAGGCATTTTGACGTATCGGTGATAAAAAATAAAAAGTATTTAATTTTTAATACGGATCTCCTCCAGCATACAAGCTATTACCGAATCATGGGAGAAAAACGCCGCGGACAGAGAGTCCTGTATGTCCACGGAAATAATGTGGAAAAATGTATGAGAGAGCTTTTGATGCAGCTATGAAAGAGGATACACATACATAGTTTTTTGTTTCCTGTACATACTGAGAGAGAAATCTGCGGGCGAATCTGGGAAATGGATACATGGCAGCAGTTTCGTTGTTTACGATGAGGATACAGGTAATCTGCAGGCAGCGGGAAATCTGTATGGCAGGAAGGAGAGTAACGATATGCAGGATCATACGATCAGACTTTTAAAGGAATGTAATTCCGGCTGTAAGATGGCAGTAAACAGCATGGAGCAGATCCTGGGGTATGTCTCGGACGGAAAGCTGAGAAAGCTGATTGAAGAGTACGAGGAAAAGCATCAGAAACTGGAGTACGAATCGTTTCGCAAGCTGACAGAGCTCAATGAGGCCGGAAAAGAGCCGGAAAAGATGGCCTCTGCTTTCTCATGGCTTTCAACAGAAATGAAAATGATGATGAAGGGCGACGACAGACAGGCGGCAAAGATTATGATGGATGGCTGTAACATGGGTATCCAGTCGATCTGCGGGTATCAGAATCAGTACGCAGGCGCCTCGACGGACAGTATGGCGCTCGCCGACGGCCTGGTGCGGACGGAGGAAAGCTTCCGGGATGAGCTGAAAGCATTTCTATAGTAGATGTGGCAGCTCCCTGGCATGCCGGGAATGTATCCTAGTCCAACAGCCAGGAACAGGATACGCCGAGCCTGCTGGTCTGACAGCGGGAAGCAGGTAGGGTAGGGGATGCCGATTCACTGGTATGGCTTCTGCGGGAGATATGGCTCTGCCGTACGTTTAAGAAGAGACAGGAATTCTGCGCGAAGCGGCTCCGGCGTCAGGAGCTCAGCCTGTTCCCCAAAGCCTAAAAGCCAGACAAACAAGCTTTCCCGGTCAAAGAAACTGCCGGAAAAGAGCAGAGTACCATCCGGTTCTTCCGAAAAGCTGTCAAGTCCATACTCTTCGACCAGCCGCCATTTGGCTGTCGGCTGGAAGCGGACGGAAGCCGTGAGCGTATTCGGAAACGCCTTGTCCGGGGAAGCGTCGTATTCCGGCGTTTCCCTGGGGACAAAACATTGGCCGGTACGGGTAAGAGACTGAATCCGATTGAGCTTAAAGAGGCGGTAATCCTGCCTGGAGAGGCAGTAACCCCAGACATACCAGGCAGACCATTGAAACACAAGAAGGTAAGGCTCGATTTCCCTCTGGGTTTCCCTGCCGGGTGAAAAATAAGTGAAGCGGATGATCTCATGGCACTCGGCGGCTTCGCGTATGAGTTCAATTTTCGGCGGAAGAGAGCTCCGATACCAGGAGACCAGATTAATCAGGATATGGCTGCCGGCCGGCATCAGAGGGGACGCTTCGATATGGAGTTTATCCATGAGCTGGCGGTAACGGTTTGTCTGGCTGATGCTGTCAAGACTTTTTAAGCCGGTGAGAATGGCCTGCATATCTGCGGAGGTGAGAAGCGTGCGGTCTAGGCGGTAGTCCTCCATAACAGAGATGCCGCCGCCGCGGCCCTGGGCTGTCGTGAGCGGGATTCCGGCCTTGCAGAGCGCCTCGATATCCCGGTTTATTGTACGGCGGGAGACCTCGAATTTCTCTGCCAGCCAGGGGGCTGTAACTTTTTCCTTTTGCAAAAGAATTGACAAAATCCCGATCAGGCGGTCTATTTTCATGTCACGCTTCTCCTTTGCCTCATGATTACTGCTCGCTACATACCTGAAAAATAAAGAATTTTAAATAGGAAGATTCGTCGCTTCCCCACAGGATCGGATGGTCGGCAGATTGTGTACGGTACTCGACCTGGCGCAGCCTCCGGTGGACATTGGCGGCAGCTTCGCGGATGGTTTTGGTGAACAGCTCCGGTGTCATGAAATGAGAACAGGAGCAGGTGCACAGATAGCCGCCGTCCCGCACCAGCTTCATTCCACGTAGATTGATTTCGCGGTAGCCTTTGACTGCATTTTTTACGGAAGCCCTTGATTTGGTGAAGGCAGGCGGGTCAAGGATCACGACATCAAACAGCTCCCCATCCTTTTCCAGACCCGGGAGGAGATCAAAGACGTCGGCAACGGTGAAATGTACGCGTTTTTCCAGACCGTTGAGTACAGCATTTTCTCTGGCCTGGGCGATTCCCAGCTCGGATGCGTCCACTCCCAGTACTTCCCTAGCGCCGGCAATCCCTGCGTTCAGGGCAAAGGAACCCGTATGCGTGAAGCAGTCGAGGACGCGCTTCCCCTTACACAGGCGCTGAACAGCCAGCCGGTTATATTTCTGATCGAGGAAAAAGCCGGTTTTCTGCCCGTCCTTTACATCCACCAGATAACGGACCCCGTTTTCCCGAATCTCGACCTGGGTATCAAACGGTTCTCCGATAAAGCCCTTGGTACGCTCCATTCCCTCCTGGAGACGGACTTTAGCGTCACTGCGCTCATAGATACCACGGATATGAATGCTATCCTCAGCCAGCACATGCTGCAGATATTCAAGAATTGTAAGCTTCCACCGGTCAATTCCCAGCGCCAGCGATTCGACAACAAGTACATCAGAAAATTTGTCAATGACAATACCGGGGAGGAAATCAGCCTCTCCAAAGATGACGCGGCAGCTTTCCGTATCCACGGTGGACTTTCTGTACTCCCAGGCATTTCGTACCCGCATTTCGATAAAATCTGCATTAATATTCACATCGTGTCTGCGGGACATCATACGGATCGTAATTTTGGAACGGGAATTGTAGAAGCCAACCCCCAGCGGATATCCATCAAAATCAAAGACTTTTGCCATATCTCCGTCTTTAAGGTTCCCCTCCATCCGTTCAATTTCGTTATCGTAAATCCAGAGTCCCCCTGATTTAAAAGCCCGCGCGGCGCCTTTCTTTATGAAAACGGATGCCGGTGTTTTTTCCATAATCAAAGTCCTTTCTATAGCCATGTAGGTATCCTCGTATCATAAATGATCTGTTTTGTTTCCATTGTACCATGCAGGTTTCTTAGCGGTCAAGTCAAGCCAGTGTTGAAATTCCCTGCAAACTATGGTAAAATGTAACAAGTTTATTATCAGGATTTATCAGAAGAAACCATGTATACAGGAGACGCTTCATGGACATTTGTTCGGTCAGACATGGGCTGAAAAACAAAATATCGCAGTCAGACAGGATTCTGGTCGGGTTTGGGGGCGAGTGGCATGTTGACACAGCCGAAAGACAGGAACAGATCAAAAGGGCTGCCGGTGTTCTTAAAGAGCTTTTGGCAGGGAAAGATTATTTTGTAATTACGACGCTGACCGGGGAGGATATCCGGCATATTCCCTGCGAAAGGACGCATATGACAGCGCCCCTCGACGTATCTTTTACGGAGGAGGAATGGGAGACATACCTGAGATGGCTGTCATTCACCCTGAATAAGAGAACGCTTCTTTTAGAGCTGGGAGAGGATCTCCTTCATCCCAATATGATCCGCTGGCCTTTCGAGCGGGCAGCAGGCCTCAATGAAAAGGCATATCTGTACCGAATCAATCAGAAACTGCCTCAGATCACAGAAGAGCTGGCAGGCAGGGCAGTTGCGGTTCGCCTGGATTCGGTAGAATTTTTTTCTGTATGTTCAGAAGCATTTAAAGGATAGGAAGTCTTCCTGTGCCCGCAGGTGAGCAGCCGGCAGGAATGAAGGAAATCAGTCGCATTTATCATCCCTGAATTTAAACCGCCTGTCAGCGGCAGACTTTAAGGAAAACCTTCCTGCGCCCACAGGTGAGCGCGCCACCATGAATGAAAGTAGTTCAGGCACATTTGGCGTCCCTGAACTTAGATCGCCTGCGGCGATGGACTTTTACAGTAACTAGGATATACAAATGGAGGAAAGATATGGCAGCGATCAGCAATGACTGGCTGGAACCGATGCGCAGTGAATTTGGCAAACCTTATTATAAGAAACTATATGAGACAGTAAAACACGAATATGAGACCATGGCCGTTTATCCGGCTCCGGATGATATTTTTAATGCATTCGCATTCACCCCTCTTTCCAAAGTCAAGGTGGTGATTCTGGGGCAGGATCCTTATCATGAGCCGGGGCAGGCGCATGGATTGTGCTTTTCCGTAAAGCCCAATGTGGAGATCCCGCCTTCGCTGGTAAATATTTACCAGGAGCTGCATGAGGACTGCGGGTGCTATATTCCGAATCATGGCTATCTGAAAAAGTGGGCAGAGCAGGGAGTCATGCTGCTTAACACGGTTCTGACAGTCCGTGCGCATGCCGCGAACTCCCACAGGGAGATCGGCTGGGAGCAGTTTACCGATGCGGCAATCCGCGTGCTGAACCAACAGGACAGGCCGATAGTGTTTCTCCTTTGGGGCCGGCCGGCGCAGATGAAACGGACAATGCTGGATAACCCAATGCATTTGATTCTGGAAGCGCCGCATCCAAGCCCGCTTTCCGCATTCCGGGGATTTTTCGGAAGCCGTCCGTTCAGCAAAGCAAATAAATTCCTGACAAAGCATGGACTGGAGCCGATTGACTGGCAAATAGAAAATCTGGGAGAAAAGAATGAGCACATTTGTTGAATTTTTGAAAATTGTTGTATTCGGCCTGGTGGAGGGATTTTCGGAATGGCTGCCAATCAGCAGTACCGGACATTTGATCCTGGTAGAAAATATTGTAAACTTAAATGTATCGGCTGAATTTATGAATGTATTTCGTGTTGTGATTCAGCTCGGAGCCATTATGGCGGTTCTGGTGCTGTACCACAGACGGCTGAACTGCCTGGGATTAATCCGTTGGCGTCATTTATCGCCCAAAGCATTTGCGCAGCAGACGGCTATCCTGCAGCTCTGGATTAAGATCGTAATCGCCTGTGTCCCAGCCGCGGTGGTGGGGATTTTACTGGATGAGATACTGGACCGGTATCTGTATAATCCATATGTAGTGGCGGCCATGCTGATTATCTATGGTATTCTTTTTATTGTGCTGGAAAAGCATAATGAATATGTAGATTTTCCGGTCAAGAAAGTGTCACAGATCAACTATTTAAATGCCTTTTATATTGGCTTGTTCCAGCTTTTGGCCCTGATTCCGGGCACCTCTCGTTCTGGTGCGACGATTCTGGGAGCAATGCTCCTTGGGTGTTCGCGGACAGCATCGGCTGAATTTACGTTTTTCCTGGGAATTCCGGTGATGTTTGGGGCAAGCCTTCTTAAGATGTTCCATTATGGGCTGGCATTCTCACCATTAGAGCTTTTCTATATGGTGGCTGGAATGCTGATTGCTTTTCTTGTCTCCATGTATTCGATCAAGTTCCTTATGGACTATGTGAAGCAGCGCGATTTTCGCGTGTTTGGCTATTACAGGATTATCCTGGGCATGATTGTTCTGGTTTACTTTTCTTTGGCAGCACTGTTAGAGCTATAGCGGCGGGAGGCAAAACGAATGAGAGAGATTTTATTTTTAGAACCTGTATTCAAGCAGAGAATATGGGGGGGAGAACGACTCCGGGATGCCTTTGGATATGATATCCCCGGAAATGATACGGGAGAGGCTTGGGCAGTCAGTGCCCACGCGCAGGGTGACTGCCGGATAAAAGGCGGGACATACGGAGGAATGACGCTGGGCACACTGTGGAAAGAGAATCGAGAGCTGTTTGGTAATCTGGAAGGAAATGAGTTCCCGCTGTTGGTGAAAATTATCGACGCCAGGGAAGATCTGAGCATTCAGGTTCATCCGGATAATGACTACGCGAGGCTCCATGAGAATGGTGCGCTGGGAAAATGTGAATGCTGGTATATTCTGGACTGCGACGAGGGTGCAGACATTGTCGTGGGGCATAATGCCAAAAGCAAGGAAGAATTAAAGCAAATGATCGCTGAGGGACGGTTTATGGATCTGATTAAAATCAGGCCGCTGAAAAAAGGCGATTTTTTCCAGATTGAACCGGGAACCGTCCATGCAATCCGGCATGGGACGGTACTTTTAGAGACGCAGCAGAGCTCTGATGTTACATACCGTCTCTATGATTATGACCGTCTGCAGGATGGGAAGCCGAGAGCGCTTCACATTGATAAAAGTATTGATGTGATTTCCTGTCCCTATGCGGAGAGCGGGACAGGAACAGAAAAGACAGAGACGGACGGCTGTAAAAAAGAGCGATTGGTAAGCTGTCAGTTCTATACAGTGGAAAAATGGGATATGGAAGCAGAGACACTTCTCGAACAGAAGTATCCTTTTTTGATTCTTGATGTGATTGAAGGCAAAGGGCAGATCGACGGCCATGTGGTTAAAAAGGGCGACCATATGATTCTCCCGTCGGGCTATGGGACATGTTTTCTGAACGGAACAATGAGCGTAATTATGTCGCATGTGTGATCGCCGCCTTTTATGCCGGCGCAGATTCTGTTGCGGGTGCAGTCTGGCCGGAGGAGCGTTTGGCAGCCCGTCTGGCGTGCAGGCAGTCGCCTGTGCCAGCCGGAATGGAAACGAAATAGTGGAGAGATAGAAGGAGGAAAATACTATGCTTTATGGAGCACTTGAGGCAGGCGGTACAAAGATGGTCTGCGCGGTCGGAAATGAAAATGGTGAGATTTTGGAGCGGGTTTCCATCCCGACAGTCACCCCGGAAGAGACATTGCCGAAGCTGGCCGGATTTTTCAAAGGTAAGAAGATCGAGGCCCTGGGGATTGCCTGTTTTGGGCCGATTGATCTGAACCGCGGGTCGGAGACCTATGGGTATATTACAACGACGCCCAAGACTGCCTGGAAAAACTGTGATATTGTGGGATACATGAAAAAGGAACTCGGCGTGCCGGTAGGATTTGATACTGACGTGAATGGTTCTATGCTTGGGGAAGCGTCCTGGGGATGTGCGAAGGGCCTGGATACGGCGATCTATATCACGATTGGAACAGGAATCGGCATTGGCGTGATGGCAAACGGAAAGCTCATCCACGGAATGCAGCATCCGGAAGGCGGTCATATTATTTTAAAGAGCCATCCGGAGGACACATATAAAGGACACTGCCCGTACCACGGAACTTGTCTGGAGGGCATGGCGAACGGACCTGCGATCGAGGACCGCTGGGGGAAAAAGGGCGTTGAGCTGGCAGACAATCCAAAGGTCTGGGAATTTGAAAGTTACTATATTGCACAGGCACTTGTAGATTATATCATGGTATTGTCCCCGCAGAAGATTATTCTGGGCGGGGGCGTCATGCATCAGGAGCACATGCTGCCACTGATTCATAAAAAGACGAAAGAGCTTTTAAACGGATATATTAACACCAGAGAGATCGAGCAGATGGAAGAATACATTGTTCTTCCAAGCTTAAACGACGACCAGGGAATTATGGGAGCTGTCAAGCTGGCAATGGAAGAGGTTGAATACGAAAAGAAAAATGTATAAGGACAGTGGACCGGGGGTATGGCTCCCGGTCCTGTCACGTGCCGCCTGTATAATCTGCAGGCAGTCCATATATTTTTGCACAAACGGTCCGAATGCAGTTCAGAAGTGATTTCACATATCAGTTATAATTTCGTCACATTTTTATCACAAATGGCTGGTAAGCTATGTTCCAGAAACAAAGAAAACATATTTTGTCAGAAAGGAGCATTGATATGTTTGATGAAAATAAATGGACAGAAACAGATGGGATGGAGAAAGAAAAGAAAATAGACACGGCAGCACAGAATGGATCCGCTGAGCAGCCGTCAGAACAGAACAGCGGCATGTCCGTACAAAATAGTGGAAGTGCAGACCAGAGCGGGCTGGAACAGATCTCCGGTGCCGGCAGCGGAATTCGGGGCACAGGCAGTGACAGTACAGGCCAAGGCGTTACGGACTGCGGTCAGACATATGGCAACGCAGGCCAGAATCAGGGTTATGGCAGTACAGGCCAGGGCCAGCCGGATCAGAGCCGGAACTATGGCAGCCAAGCCCAGGGCCAGTCAGCCCAGCATCCAAATTACGGGCATGCAGGCCAGGGCTATGCGAATCCGGGTTATGGTTCCTATCAGGGGCAGGGTTACGGACAGTCTGTACAGGGGCAAACCCTTCAGGGCTATAGTCAGCCAGGTCAGACGAATGCCCCGTATTCTCAGAACCAGCAGGCGGGCCAGGGCTATGGCTGGCCGCAGTATACTCAGGATCCCCGCAGCAGAATGCGATATCCGGAGCAGGGAATGTATGATTATTACGGCAGGTCGAATTCCGGCAGCAGCGACAATCAGGAGGCAGCTCAAAAGTCCGGTAAGGGAGCCGGTGTTGATAAGACAAAGAAGCGATCTTTTGTGAAGACAACAGCAACGGTGACAGCCGCCGCGCTTTTGTTCGGAGTCGTGTCCGGAACTACCATGTTTGGGGTAAACCGGGCAGCAGGTATCATGTTCCCACAAGCAGAACCGGCAGCGACAGAGGCGGAGGCTTCCACGGGGAGTGCCCCGACGGTTTCCTCGAGCCCGGCTTCGGGGGAGGCGGCGCCAGGTGTGGCGATGATGGATGTTTCCGGCATTGTTGCCTCTGCGATGCCATCGGTGGTGGCAATTACAAATACCATGCTATATCAGAGCAATACCTGGTTTGGGCAGTCCCAGACATATAAGATTCCCAGCAGCGGCTCCGGAATCATCGTCGGGCAGAACGAAGCAGAACTTCTGGTAGCGACAAATCATCACGTAATTGATAATGCCAACAGCCTTGCGGTTACTTTTATTGACAATACAAGTGTTCAGGCAGCAGTAAAGGGTACGGACAGTGAGTCCGATCTGGCGGTCATTGCAGTGCCGCTGGATCAGATTCCGGCGGAGACGAGGGAACAGATCAAGGTAGCGACACTCGGTGATTCCAATTCCCTGAAAATGGGACAGGGAGTCGTGGCGATCGGTAATGCGCTGGGACATGGTCAGAGCGTGACCGTGGGCTATGTGAGTGCTTTGGACAGGGAAATCACCGTAGATAATGTGACAAAAAAGGTGATTCAGACAGATGCCGCAATCAATCCGGGCAACAGCGGCGGCGCACTTTTGAATGCCGCAGGTGAGGTCATCGGTATTAATGAAGCCAAATATGCGGATTCCAACGTGGAAGGAATCGGTTATGCGATCCCGGTATCGCAGGTCAAAGATGTCATCGACGACCTGATGAATCGTACGACGAAGATCAAGGTAGAGGAGTCAGAGAGAGGATATCTGGGAATTCAGCTTCAGAATATTGATTCCATGACTGCCAGTCTTTACGGGATGCCGGAAGGCGTATTTGTATATAAGATTATGGAAGACTCCGGGGCAGCCGGAAGCGATCTGAGGGAAAAGGATATTATCACTAAACTGGACGGGGAACGAATCACAAGTTACGCGGATCTGTCACGTCTGCTGACATATTATAAGGCGGGCGATACTGTAACGCTGACCGTGCAGTCGCTGGAAAACGGCGAATATGTGGAGCGCGAGGTTCAGGTAACATTAGGCGAGCAAGCGCAGGAAGCAGAAGATGGGAAAAACGGGCAGTAAACCGAAGCCCACAGCCTTCGGGCAGGCGGAACGGTTGCTGAAATATTCGAATACGGGCAAAGGGATGCTGTCATTGACGGCATTCCTTTTTCCGTCATTTTTTTCTTTACATTGCCGGTCAGGATTGCTATACTCAAAGGGAACCGGTGAAAACGAGCAGGTTCCGGCCTGAGAGAAAGGATAAGAACCGAAACGGGACAAGGAGAATAACATTGGAAGATAAGGAAAAGAATGCAACAGAGCGACATGAGGATGAATACGAAAAGGTTTGCTGTGTCTGTCGGCGGCCGGAAAGCAAAGCCGGAAAGATGGTTACAATGCCCGGAGGCCTGGATGTCTGCAGAGATTGTATGCAGAAAGCTTTTGATATGGTTACAAGAAACGGCTTCGATTTATCGAAGCTTTCGCCGGAGCAGCTTTGGAACGCTCAGATGGGGATCCTCAATCCGGGGAAGAACATAACTCCCCAGACAAAGGATGGAGAGCCAGAGGAAGAAAAGGAAGAGCCGGAGACAGGAAGGCAGGGGCAGAAAGAGCCGCATCCGGACAGCCGGTCGCAAAATGTGGAGGAAGGCGGGGAAGAGCCCGAAGAAACAGAGGAGAACAAAGAGGATGGACCGAATCCGTATCCGGGCCCCTTTCCGTGGGGGAGCATGGGCTGGGGTATTCCTATCGGCCAGATTGATTTGAGCGCGGTGACGGGGAAAAAACGTGTCAGAAAAAAGAGCGAAAAGGGAAAGAAAAAGGAACTGTTCCAACTGAGGGATATCCCCTCGCCCCATATTATCAAGGAGCGTCTGGACGAGTATGTGATCGGGCAGGAGAAGGCGAAAAAGATCATTTCTGTCGCCGTTTACAACCATTACAAAAGAGTATACTCCAAGACCTCCCCTGACGCAGAACGGTTTGGAATGGATGTGGAGATCGAGAAGTCGAATATCCTGATGATTGGCCCCACAGGAAGCGGAAAGACATATCTGGTTAAGACGTTAGCCAGGCTTTTGGACGTGCCGCTTGCCATCGCGGATGCAACGTCCCTTACAGAGGCGGGATATATCGGGGATGATATCGAAAGCGTGATTTCCAAGCTTCTGGCAGCAGCCGGGAATGATGTGGAGAAGGCGGAGATGGGTATCGTGTTCATTGACGAGATCGACAAAATCGCTAAGAAAAAATCCACCAGCACGCGTGACGTCAGCGGGGAATCGGTACAGCAGGAGCTTCTGAAGCTCCTGGAAGGAGCCGATGTGGAAGTACCAGTGGGTACGAATCAGAAAAATGCCATGACTCCGATGGAGACAGTAAATACAGACAACATTCTGTTCATCTGCGGCGGAGCGTTCCCGGATCTGGAAAATATTATAAAAGAACGCTTGAGCAAACAATCCTCCATTGGTTTCGGGGCGGATTTAAAGGATAAATATGATAAAGATCCGGATATCTTCGGCAAAGTGGCGAATAAAGATCTGAGAAATTTCGGTATGATACCGGAATTTCTGGGACGTCTTCCGGTGATTGCGCCGTTGCAGGGCCTTACAAAGGAGTTCCTGATAAGGATCTTAAAGGAACCGAAAAATGCAATCTTAAAGCAGTATCAAAAGCTTCTGGAGATGGACGAGGTAGCGTTAAGTTTTGATGAGGATGCTCTGGAATGGATTGCCGGGGAGGCCATGAAAAAGGAGACGGGAGCACGGGCCCTGCGGGCGATCATCGAGGAATTCATGCTGGATATCATGTACGAGATCCCCAAGGATTCCGATATCGGCTCTGTGACAATTACACAAGCCTACCTGGAAAATAAGGGAGGCCCGCGTATCGGGATGCGAAACAGCAATCTGCTGGAGGATATGGCACAATAGAAGAGAATCTGCGATACAGAAAATGGCTCTGTGAAAGGGGCAGCCGCAATATGGAATGCTGCGGCTGCCCCTTTCATGTGCCTGTTCTCACGACGCCGGCTTAACTGCGCAGACTCAGAAAGGACTGATATAAATCAAGCGTTCCATAGCCGAATTCCTTGTTAGGATAGGTAAGACCGGGATTTCTCGTGGCTCCCCGGATAAAATAGGATTTGATGCCCGAGGTTGTCATAAACAGATCATTGCCTTCCAGAATCCCCCAGCGAAGGAGAATGGCGGCAGCTCCTGCCGCGTAGGCAGCGGCCGCAGAAGTGCCGGTCATGCGGATAAAGGGAGCTGCTCCGGTGCCGGCTCCCAGGATTTCCACACCAGGGGCAGCAATTTCCGGTTTGATCTGCCCGCTCCGGCTGAAGCCGCGGCTGGAATGTATATAAATACCTTCTGTCCGGTAGTCATAGGCGGCTACGGTAATCGGATAATTGGCATTTCCGGGACACATGATAAGTGTGTCCGGGTCAGGGCGCAGAAAAGTGGTGTCATCAGAAATAAATCCCTGGCTCGGGAGCCAGATATGGAAATCTCCCTGGATATCAATCGAGCTGTAGACGATGATATGCCAGATGCCGGGGAGCGGCTTTTTGAAACGGATAAAAATGAGCTGATTGCCGGTGGCAACATTTACGATACTGGAAAAGACGTTGATTTCTGTTTCGTCGAGTAGGAAGGTGATAACGTCTTCATTTTCAGAAATGGCGGGGAGTTCACGGACGATCTCCCCGCTGGGAGAGACAAAGCCGATACGATAGAGCTCGATGTTGCGTGCCCACAATTCCATAGAAAAGCCCGACTCATTTTCCCCGACGCGTAATTCCACATCATTCTGAGTCCCGCCCTGTGTCGAGATGCCGTGGTAGTGATGGCCGTAGCCGGTTTCATTTCCGGCGGATACGATAATGGCGGAGCCTACGAAGGTGCTCATCTCGTTTAAATAGGTACAGAGCGGGGAGATCCCGTCATGGCTTCCCTGATTCGTGCCAAGCCCCAGACAGATAACGACAGGCATGAAATACTGACGGGCCAGGGCATACAGATAGGTTATACCCATCATGATATCATTTTCCTGATAGGCATCAGCGCCCTCACGGATTTGAAAAAAATCCCGCAGATATTGTTTGGCAGGCTTCAGCTTTACAACTGCGATGGAAGCTTTGGGCGCAGCTCCGGCAAAACCTGCACTCTCATCGACTCCTCCGGCTGCGACGGATGCGAGAAAGGTGCCGTGTCCGTTTTCATCTCGGGAGGGAACGACAGAGAACGGGTCATCAGAGCGGAGTGCCTGGTCAATTTGCTCCTGTGTATACTGTGTCCCGTAGAGAGTACGGAACGTATTCCCGGGGATAGTATTTCCGTTTCCGTGCGTCTGGTCCCAGATGCCAAGAAGCCTTGTGGAGCCGTCCTGGTTGCGGAAAATAGGGTTCTGATAGTCGATTCCGGTGTCAATAAAGCCGATGAGAGTGCCGCGGCCTCCGTTTGAGAGAGCTGGCAGACGTACAGCCTGGGAGATTCCGGTTGCTTCGACGCCCGCAGAGTCCTGTAGGGAAAAGAGCTTGGGTATCGTATCATAATAGAAGGACGAGAGGCTTAAGGGGCTGACAAAGTTGAGTGGGACATAGAGTACGGCGTATTGATGGTTGATGAAGTCAACACAGTCCGTATAAGCCTCAGCAAGGTATTCGCTGGGCAGGTTGTAATATGGTGTGATAAAATCAGCATAGTCCTCAGAAGCAACATTTTCTGTACAGGGCATGTTGATACTCCAGGTAAAAGTTGTTTATACTATATGCAGGAGCATAAGGATTTGTGAGGGGAAATGGGTGGACGGGGAGAGCAAAATAGTGTAAGATGGTAATTAAATGAAAGGACTGATTATTGTCTGAGCGGTTTGCGGGGAATGCCTGACATGCGACTGACACGGAAAGGAGTAGATTATGTTTGGATTTTTGACATTTGGGGCGGTGATGACCTGCCTGGACCTGGGGTTAAAGAACTGGGTGGAGACGCAGGACGAGGCCGGATTTCCAAGGGACGTCCCGGCTTTAAAAGGGATGCTCCGCCTGCATCGTAACCATAATACAGGGTTTTCATTTGGAGTACTCAGGGAGCGCCGACAGGTAGTGGAAACGGTGCCTTTGTGCATTACGTCAGGGATTGCCGGGATCTGGCTCTGGCTGATGAGCTGCCGCGGAAGATTCATGGAAAAGCTGGCGCTGACGCTGACGCTGGCTGGCGGTGTAAGCAATTTGTACGACCGTATGAAGCGGGGATATGTGGTGGATTACTTTTCCATATGCTGGAAGTTTTTAAAGCGTGTGGTGCTTAATCTGGGAGATGTGTGCATTTTTGCCGGAGCGGTCCTGTATATGGTCTCTCAGTTTATCGCATTTGTGATATGTTTTATAAAGGAAAGAAAAAGTTAATTTTACTTTTCTGCCAGGATATAGTAAGATAGAGGGAAAAGTTACGCTGTGGGCGCACGAAGGTTTACTGACGATGGAGGAGAAAATATGAAACGGTATGATTATCTGCTTGTAGGCAGCGGGCTGTTTGCAGGCGTATTTGCATATTTTGCGAAAAAGAACGGCAAGACGTGCCTGGTACTTGAGAAGCGGGAGCATGTGGGCGGAAACGTTTATTGCGAGGAAGTAGAGGGAATCAATGTCCATAAGTACGGCGCCCACATTTTCCACACGAGTAACCGTGAGGTCTGGAGATTTGTGAACAGCCTGGCCGAGTTTAACCGCTATACGAACAGTCCGATGGCAAATTATAAGGGTGAGATGTATAATATGCCCTTTAATATGAATACCTTCAGCCGCATGTGGGGGATCTCCACGCCGGAAGAGGCAAAGCAGATCATAAGCGAGCAGAGAAAGGTCATTAAAGGGGAACCGGCCAACCTGGAGGAACAGGCGATCAGCCTCGTGGGGACGCACATTTACCAGAAGCTGGTCAAGGGGTATACGGAAAAACAGTGGGGCAGGGACTGTAAAGAGCTGCCGGCCTTTATCATCAAGCGCCTTCCGGTCCGCTATACGTATGATAACAATTATTTTAATGATTTGTTCCAGGGGATTCCGGTGGGCGGATACAACGAGATCACAAAGAAGCTGTTTGAGGGATGTGAGGTGCGGCTGGGCACGGATTATTTCTCAGATAAACAGGCCTTTGACTCTCTGGCAGATCAGGTGGTATATACCGGCATGATCGACCGCTATTTTAACGACTGCTACGGAAAGCTTGAGTACCGGAGCCTGCGGTTTGAGAACGAGGTGCTTGATACAGACAATTTCCAGGGAAATGCGGTCATCAACTATACGGACCGCGAGACACCGTACACGAGGATCATCGAGCACAAGCATTTTGAGTTCGGGACACAGGAAAAGACCGTGATTACGAAGGAATATCCGGCCGAGTGGACGGAGGGCATGGAGCCGTATTATCCGGTCAATGATGAAAAGAATCAGGCGCTGTACCAGAAGTACGCCGAGCTGGCCGCAAAGGAGAAGAATGTGATCTTCGGAGGCAGGCTGGCCGAGTATAAATATTATGATATGGATAAGGTCATCGAGTCGGCGCTTGTCTGTGTGAAGAGGGAGTTTGGAAATGCCTGAATTTTACGAGCCGCAGGTATTGAAACGACTCCAGTCCGTTGAGCTTTCCATGCTAAAGGATTTTAAGAAGCTGTGCGATGACTACAGTCTCATATATTTCGGGATTGGCGGAACAGGGATTGGCGCACTGCGCCATAAGGGCTTTATCCCCTGGGATGACGATATTGACATCGCCATGCCACGGAAGGATTTTGAGCGTTTCCTGCGCTTTGCGCGACGGGAGTGGAAGGGAAAATATTATATTCTCAATAATAAAACAAATGAAAATTATCCCATGATGACAACGCGTCTTTGTAAGTACGGCACTGAGTTCCGGGAGGCGGTCATGAAAGATGTGGACTGTCCGTTCGGAATTTTCCTTGATCTTTATGTGATGGATAACCTGGCGGACGGGAGGATCGCCTGCCAGCTTCAGGCCTGGAGCGCCTGGGTCTGGAGTAAACTCCTGGTGCTTTCCTGTATGGAGCGGCCGTATCTGGCGCAGACGGGCTGGAAGGCAGAGGCGATTTACCTTGTCTGTCGGGCCGTACACAAGGCGATCCGGTTCCTGCATATCCGGCCGGCTATTTTCCGTGCCCACTGTGAGGCAGCGTGTCGGAAATACGAGAACCGCAGGACAAAGCGGATGGCGTTTCTGCCGGATACAAATCCGTTCTGGAACGTGATTGACCGGGAGAAGATGTTTCCGCTCGCGGCGCTGGAGTTTGAGGACACGACGCTCTTTTTCACAGGTGATGTGAAGGAGTTAATGGAGCGGCAGTACGGGGATTATATGCAAATGCCTCCGGAGGAGAAACGGAAAACGCATTATCCGTACCGCCTGCGGTTTACCAGGGAGGAATCGAGGAACGTCTATGTATGTAAAGGAATGTGTAAAGGGGATTGAACGCATCGGCGGCAGGCAGGGGCGGCTTGGCTTCATGCGTCTGGATATGAACGAGAATCCAGAGGGGCTTCCCCGGGAGCTTGTGGATGAAGTAAAGGCGGAACTGACGCCGGAATTTCTGGCAACGTATCCGGAACCGGAGCGTTTTCTGGGGCTTCTGGCTGAGTATCTTGGCGTGGAGCGGGCGAATCTGTGTGTGACGAACGGCTCTGATATGGCGATCCGTTATATTTTCGAAGTGTTTGGGAGGCCTGGCTCGTCCGTGCTTACCGTATCGCCTTCCTTTGAGATGTACCGCATCAATTGCCTGATTTTTGGCCTCACGCACAAGCCGGTTGTCTATAACGCGGATTTCACCCTGGATTTTGAGAAGGTGCTGGGTGCAATCACGGATGAAGTCAGCATCGTCTCAGTCCTGAATCCGAATAACCCGATTGGGAGCGTGTATACGGAGGAACAGTTCGACCGGATTGCCAGACGTGCGAAAGAGATGGGCGCACTCGTAATCGTGGATGAGGCGTATCATTATTTTTACGACCGGACGTTTCTGAAGAAAGCGTTCGAGTATGACAATGTACTTCTGATCCGGACTTTTTCGAAACTGTTTTCCGCCGCCGCCGTGAGGCTCGGCTTTATCGTAGGCCGGGAAGAGCTGGTGCATTATATCTGGAACGTGCGCCCGACGTTTGATACAAATGCAGTTGCGCTCAAGTTAGGCGAGAAGCTATTGGAACATCCTGAACTCCAGGAACGCCTGACCGCGATTGAGCGGGAGGGCCGGGAGTATCTGACAGCTTCCCTCGAAGAGCACGGCTACGAATTTGTCTCCGGCAACGGAAATTATGTATTTATCAGGACAAAGACCCCAATCAGCCAGGTAAAGGCGCGGCTGGAAGAGAAAAAAATTCTTGTAAAAACGTATTCACAGGAAATGCTGGCACAGTATATCCGTATTTCCACCGGGAGCCGGGCTGTCATGGAACGTTTCGCAGCAGCTTTCTATGAGGTGGACCGGTGAAGGCGTTTGTGCTGGCGGCAGGCAGGGGCACCCGCATCAGCAAATATATCCCCAACATTCCCAAGTGTACGGTTGACGTGGGCGGCGAGCCGCTCATATGCCAGACGGTGCGTATGCTTACAGACAGGCAGATTGACACAACAGTAATCGTCGGCTACCGCTACAAAGAAATTTTACGCGTACTGGAAGGGCTGCCGGTTCATATCGTGTACAACCCGTTTTTTGATGTGACGAACAGCATTGGTTCGCTTTGGCTGGCAGAAAATGCAGGCCTGTTCACAGAGGAGGACAGCATTGTCGCAAACGGGGACGTTTACTGGGAACAGGAGATCCTGGATTTCATTTTAAGACAGCCGGAGGAAATTTTCATGCTGGCAGACTCGGCCCGTGTCCTTGACGGGGACTACTTTTTCGGGACAGAGAACGGCATGCTGAGACGTTACGGGAAGGAACTTACCCTAGAGGAACGGGATTGTGAATATCTGGGAATCGCGATGATGCGCGCTTCCTTTGTGCCGCGCTTTCTGGGACGCCTGAATGACCTGATTGACGCCCAGTGCCACGGGAAATGGTGGGAGGACGCGATTTACAGTCTCAGCGGGGAAGAGGACATTCCGGTAAAGGATGTCAGGGGATTTTTCTGGGCTGAGGTGGATTTTATCGAGGATTACCGGCGCATCCTGGATTATATTTCGCAAAAAACAGGGATAAGAACGAATGGAAGTATTATTACGCCTGATTATCGGTAAGGAAAGGAAAAACCAGGAGCGGCAGGACATGCTGTGGAATATGATCGGCAGTTTTCTGTATGCGTTTGCTTCCATGCTGCTGACGATCGCTGTTGTCT
The DNA here is from genome assembly GCA_009917545.1 of bacterium 1XD42-76. GTDB lineage: Bacteria > Bacillota > Clostridia > Lachnospirales > Lachnospiraceae > QZDW01. The sequence goes on along the minus strand of QZDW01000015.1, from coordinate 64,344 downwards.
CAATTGCAGGAGAGGATGCGGGCGGCGTGTTTACCTTCGCGTTTACGACCTTTGGCCAGCATATGTTTATGGTGGCTTATTTCGGCATTCGTCCATTCCAGATCACGGATACGGCGGGGAAGTATTCCTTTGGGGATTATTTTGGCCTGAGGCTTATGACGTGTGCGTTCGCCGTGGCCTTTGGGGCGGTCTATATTCTGCTTCACGATTATAGCAAAGAAAAGGCGGCCGTGATCTTTTTTATGGTGCTCTACAAGGTAATCGACGCGCTGGCAGATACGTATGAGGCAGAATTCCAGCGCGGGGGCCGCCTGTACCTGACCGGGAAATCGAATGCTTTCCGCACCATTCTTTCCGTAGCCGTGTTCCTGACGGTTTTATCGGGCACGGGAGGGAGGCTTGTAACAGCCGGGGCAGCGGCAGTATCTGCGCAGGCAGCAGGCTTTTTCCTCTTTGATGTCCTTGTGCTCCGTGCCCTGCCTGACGTGGAACGAAGCTCCAAAAAGGGGCGGAAATGGATGCTTTTCAAGGATAACACGCTGCTGTTTTTTTCGGTGATTCTTGATTTCTATATTTTTTCGGCTTCCAAATATGCGATTGAGGGATGCATGGCTGACCGGGATATGGCGGTATACGGAGCGATTTTTATGCCGACGAGTGTGATTAATCTCGTGGCCGGATTTGTGATACGCCCCTATCTGACTAAGCTGTCGTTTGTCTGGGAGATGGGGAAGCCGGAGCGTTTTACCCGCCTGATTCTGCGCCTTGCCGCGGTCATCGGAGCGCTTACCGTGCTCGCAGTCGGCGGGGCCTGGTTTTTGGGGATTCCGGTACTGGGCCTTTTGTACTCGAACCTGCGCTATGCGCTTCATTCGTGCCGCGTGGCATTGACGCTTATTATCGCCGGGGGCGCCTTTAACGCGCTCATGAATCTGTTTTATTATTCGTTAATTATTATGAAAAAACAGCGGCTGGTCTTTGCCGGTTATGGTCTGGTCGGCATATTGGCGGTACTCATTTCCGGGCCGTTTGTACAGGCCTGGGGGATCCTGGGCGGTGCGCTGGCGTACGGAATTCTTATGGCCGCGCTGGCGGCTGTGTTCGGGCTGGCCGTGTTCTTTTTTATCGCAGAAAAACGCCGCTATCCGGACGGCCTAGCAAACGAACAGAGGAGGGAAATCGTTTCATGAAAAAGAGCCATGCTTTTGCCGTCTGTGCGTACGGAAAGAGCCCGTACCTTGAGGAGTGCGTCCGTTCCCTGAAGCGCCAGTCCGTCCCCTCTGAGGTGATGATCTGCACATCCACGCCTTCCGGATGGCTGAGCCGTCTGGCGGAGGAGCTCCATGTCCCGCTCTACGTCCGGGAGGGGGAGAGCAGTCTTAAGGAGGACTGGCTGTTTGCTTGGAGGACGGCGGGGGAGACGCATCGTCTGGTGACAATCGCGCATCAGGACGACCGCTACCACAGAGACTATACGAAACACTTGCTCGCATATGCCGGCCGCTATCCGGACATGACCGTGTTTGCGAGCGACTATGTGGTGCTGCGGACAGAAGAGAGGAAAACGCAGGACGGGACTCGTTATCCGGTGCATACAGAGCTTACGGCGGCAGACGGCGTCCGTTTCGTGAAAATGCTGATGCGCCTTTTGCTCAGAATACGGCCCCTGTCAGACCGGACGTGGCTTAAGCGGAGCGTATTGCGGTTTGGAAATCCCATCTGCTGTCCGTCCTGCACGTACCATTACGATCGGATCGGGGAAGCAATGTTCCGGTCAGATTCCCCGTTTGCACTGGACTGGGAGAATCTCTACGAGCTGGCGGGAATGCCAGGGAGGTTCGTGTGTGTGGAAAAGCCGCTGCTGGCTTATCGGATCCATGATGGAGCTACGACGAAGCAGTGTATCGAAGATCACAGACGGAGTAAGGATGAGCTGCGGATGTTTGAGAAACTTTGGCCCGGCTGGGCGGCGCGGCTTCTGATGCATTTTTACCGGAAAGCGTATGGTTCCTATGGAAAGAACAGCTGCAACGGATGAGAAAGGACGAAGAGGGATGACGGTTGATGTGGTGATTCCGGTCTATAAGCCGGGCAAACGGTTTCGGGAGCTTCTTGGGCGGCTGGCAGCGCAGACGAAGCCGGTAAACCGGCTGTTAATCGTAAATACAGAGAAAGAGTACTGGGACTCCTGGCTGGCAGAGGGCGGGGGGGATGCCCTGCCGGATTACGTTTCCGTATCCCATGTGACACGGGAGGCCTTCGACCACGGGGGGACGCGGGACATGGCGGTGAGAATGTCAGAAGCGGACATCTGTGTCCTGATGACAGACGATGCGCTGCCTGCCAGAAGAAGCCTCTTAGAGGAGCTCTGTAAACCGCTCGAGGAACAGGCACAGACAGCCATATCCTATGCGAGACAGCTTCCGGGAAAGGACAGCGGCCCGATTGAGCGCTATACCCGGAGCTTTAATTATCCGGCGGTAAGCCGGGTAAAGACAAAGGCTGATCTGGAAGAGCTGGGGATCAAGACCTTTTTCTGCTCGAATGTATGTGCGGCTTATAAGCGGGAAATCTATCTGGAGCTGGGCGGCTTTGTCCGGAAAACGATTTTTAATGAGGATATGCTGTTTGCTGCCAAAGCAATGGAAAACGGTTATGCTGTCTGTTACGCTGCCGGAGCCGAAGTCATCCATTCCCATCAGTATACTCTCGCACAGCAGTTTAAGCGGAATTTTGATCTGGCAGTATCCCAGGCAGATCATCCGGAGGTATTTGAAGGAATCCGTTCTGAAGGGGAAGGCGTCCGTCTCGTCGGGCAGACGGCTGTCTGGTTGATGAAAAGCGGCAGGCCGTATCTGCTCCCGAAGCTTGTCGCAGACAGTGGTGCGAAATACGCAGGCTACCGGCTGGGAAAACAGTACAGGCGGCTTCCGCGCCGTGTGATTCTTCACTGTACGATGAACCGGAATTACTGGAACAGTACGGGGACAGGCAACGGGGGGAAGGCGCCGGTGAAAGGATACAAGCAAGATGTCTGATTTACTGATTATCATTCCGGCGTATAATGAAGAGGAGAATATCGGGCGTGTGGTAGAACGGCTGAAAACGGAGTTTCCCGAGTACGATTATGTGGTCGTGAATGACGGCTCAAAGGACAAAACAGGTGAGATCTGCCAGACGCGTCATTATAATTATCTGAACCTTCCCGTGAACCTCGGGCTGACCGGAGCCTTTCAGGCCGGGATGAAGTATGCGTATGTCAGAGGGTATCCGTACGCGCTCCAATTTGACGGGGATGGGCAGCACAGGCCGGAATATATTGCGGCGATGAAGGCGCGGTTTCCGGAGGGATATGATATTGTAATCGGCTCACGGTTCCTCAGAGTGAAAAAGAACGGTTCGCTGCGCATGTGGGGAAGTATGCTGCTTGAATACGCAATTCGTCTGACGACCGGCGCGGTGATCCGCGATCCGACGTCTGGTATGCGGATGTTTAACAGAAACATGATAGAGGCATTCGTGAAAAACCAGAATTACGGGCCGGAGCCGGATACGATTTCCTGGTTAATCAAACAAGGGGCCAGGGTTGTGGAAGAGCCGGTGGTGATGGATGAGAGGGCGGGCGGTGTGAGCTATCTGACACCGTTAAACGCAGTGCGCTATATGGTACAGATGCTGATATCAATTCTTTTTATTCGCAATTTCAGAGGCTGAGGGAATGCGGATGTTTGATCTCTGTCAGGGTAAAATGGCTGGAGCGGAAACGAATGAAGGCAGGGAAGGAAATACAAGGAAGGCTGGGAGGGACTTTTTATGACATGGCTGCTTCGCGTTGTGCTAATCGTAGTCAGCGTACTGACAACGGTAGTGATTCTGAAAAAGGTCCGGCAGGCCAAGATGCGGATTGAGGATTCTGTGTTTTGGATTGGTTTCTTTTTCCTGTTAATTGTATTCAGCGTATTTCCTCAGATCGTATACGCGATGTCAGCTCTGGCCGGGACAATGACCCCTGCAAATTTCATCTATCTATTCGTGATTTTTGTACTGATACTGCGTCTGTTCCGGATTACAGTAAAACTGTCACAGCTGGAAACGAAGGTGGCGGAGCTGGTACAGCAGATGGCGATTGATGAAAATCTGAGGCGGGAGGAGGAACGGGAGAGGCGATGTCCAGAGATGGAAGAGAAAAAAACGGGAACGGATTAGAGCGGCGCGGAGACTTTAGCGGAAAGCGGGGGCCGGGGACTGTGTTTTCTAAAGATTCCGGGTGGTGGAAGGAGTATGCAGGCTTTGCAGCAGTCATGTCTCTGCTCGTGCTTCTGGGAGGCTGGCATTTTCTTGATGTACAGGCAGGGACGCAGGAAACAGGGGACTTCTGGCTGCGCGGAGGATACCTGTTTCTCTTTGCCGGTGTGGTATGCGGTCTTTCCATCTTTTACTGTCGTTGGTTTGTCAGGGAAAAACCCCTCTCATCCTATGCGCCGCTTCTGATTTTTGTATCCGGATGTCTCTACATGCTTGTGCTGGCTCCACTGTCAGCTCCGGATGAAATCGCCCATTTTATGAGTGCCTACAAGGTTTCCAGCCATATGCTGGGGCAGTCTGCGGTGGATGAGGGCGGCTTCATCCTGATCCGCAGGGAAGATGATTTTCTGCAGAATATCTATGGAGCCGGCGGCGATGAAGAGCGGATTTCGCTTGGACGCAGGCTGGATGCAGAAACGTATGCAGTTTTGAAGGAGCACGGGACGTCGGTTTTGGTGGATGATGCAGGAAAGGAAATGCACTCTTCCGTCTACCGGCCCGTGAATACGACGCCGCTTGCCTATGTGCCGCAGGCGCTGGGGATTGCGGCTGCCAGGCTTATCGGGCTTAACGGTGTGGTTCTGGCATTTATGGGACGGCTGTGTAATCTGGCCTTTTTTACCGTGTTTGTCTGCCTTGCGATCCGCCTGTTCCCGGGATGCGGGGCGCTGCTTCTGGGAGTATCGCTGCTTCCCATGACGTTACATGTGGCAGCATCCTATTCTTATGATGCCTTTGTGATTTCCCTGAGCTTTTTCTTCGCTTCGTACTGCCTTAAGCTGGCGTTTCTGAGCCCTGAGGTGCGAAAGCGTGATCTTGCCGTCCTGGCTGCTGTGATTGCTGCTCTGGGGCCGTGTAAGATCGTTTATGGGCTTTTCATGGGATTTGCACTTCTGATTCCCAGAGAAAAATTTGGCGGGACAAAGCAATGGCTCGCCTCGGCCGCTGTGGTGCTGTCCGCTTTTGCGGGAGCCGTAGCAGTCATGAATCGTACTGCTTTTTTGGGATTGTCATCAGAGACAGAGAATCTGATTGCCTGGGCAGGAGAGGAAGGCTATGAACTTTCTTTTCTGCTTCACAGACCGGTAAGGTTCCTGGATCTGTTCTATGAGACAATATGCCGCCTGGCGGATGAATGGTATCTGACAATGTTGGGTGCAAAGCTCGGCAATCTGGATCCGCTGCTTTCGACGCCGTTCCCGGCACTTATGTGCCTTACGGTATGTCTGGTACTCCTTGGTTCGGCACAGGAGAAAGAAGTGTTATATCTGAATGGATGGCAGAAGGCGTGGCTCCTCTTTCTGGCCGCCGGATGTCTGGCCGGACTGATGGCAGTGATGTTGCTTTCCCTGACGCCGGTGAGTTCCCAGGTGATTTTAGGGGTACAGGGGAGATATCTTTTACCGTTCCTGCCTTTTGTACTCATGACGTTAAAGAGCAGCAGGCTGCTCCGCACAGGCGGGCGCGACGAAGGGCTGATTTTTTTGATGAGCGCAGTAAATGGCTATGTGCTTTTGCGCCTGTTTGGTATTGTCAGTATGCGGGTGTAGTGGTATGATGTGGAACAGAGTATTTTGGAGGGCACAGGGCAGAGGATGACGGCCTGCCTGGATGTAGCCGGGATAAGAAGGAGGAAATTATGGGAAAAATTAAAGTGACACCGTGCGAGAAGGACGGCAGACGGATTGAGGGACTGTTTGTAATCGAGCCGACGGTATTTAAAGATGAACGCGGATATTTTGTGGAAACCTACAATCAGAATGATTTCAGGGAGGCCGGGCTTGACATGGTATTTGTTCAGGACAACCAGTCCATGTCAGTGAAGGGCGTACTGCGCGGCCTGCATTATCAGAAGGAATTTCCGCAGGGGAAGCTGGTACGTGCCGTACGTGGGAGCGTGTTTGATGTGGCGGTGGATTTGAGAACGAATTCTGAGACCTACGGGAAATGGTACGGCGTGGAGCTTTCCGCAGAGAATAAGAAGCAGTTTTACATTCCGGAGGGGTTTGCACATGGCTTTTTAGTGCTCTCGGACGAGGCAGAATTTGCCTATAAATGTACGGATTTCTACCATCCGGGAGACGAGGGAGGCCTCTTATGGAGTGATGAGACGATCGGGGTGGCATGGCCGATTGAGAAAGGGATGGAACTTATTATTTCCGAAAAGGATAAAAAGTGGGGCGGACTGAAGGATGCGTTTCAGTTCGACAGATAGAGTGACTCAGCAGTCAGGACGGCGCGCTGCTTTCGGCAGCAGCGTCAGAGAGTCCGGAAACAGGAAGGATTGTTGCGCGTGTGAATGATATCATTGATTTGATAAAGGAACTGTCGGCTAAACGGAGGCTCGTGTGGGATCTGTCCAGGGCCGATTTCCGGAAACGTTTCGTGGGCTCTTATTTCGGTGTGGTCTGGATGTTTGTACAGCCTGTGGTGACGGTTTTAATCTACTGGCTGATCTTTGGGCCGATCGGTTTTAAGAGTGCGCCTCCGGTGCCGAATGCCTCGTATGTACAGTGGCTGATTCCCGGCATTGCCCCGTGGTTTTTCTTTTCCGAGGCCATGAATCAGGGGACGGGATGCCTGCAGGAGTATAACTATCTCGTGAAAAAAGTGGTCTTTCGTGTCGAGATTCTGCCGGTGATTAAGCTGTTCTCCTGTCTGGCAGTGCATGGCTTTTTTGTGGCGATTATGTTTGTGGTCTTTCTTGTAAGCGGAAAAATGCCGATGGTATCCTGGTGCCAGCTTTTGTACTATGCGTTTGCTGCCTCTGTGTTTACGCTGGGGCTCACATATTTTACGGGCGCGGTTCAGGTGTTTTTTAAGGATATGGCGCAGATTGTCAGTATCTGCCTTCAGTTTGGAATGTGGCTGACGCCGATCATGTACAGTGAACAGCTGTTTCTCGATAAAGGCCTGACGATGGCGCCCTTCATCCTGAAGCTGAACCCGTTTTACTATATTGCGGCGGGGTACCGGGACAGTATGCTGACCGGAGACTGGTTTTTTGAGAGACCGATGCTGTCCCTTTATTTTTGGGTAGTTACATTTGTGCTCTTTTTTGTGGGGCTTAAGGTGTTCAAACGCCTGCGCCCGCATTTTTCAGATGTTTTGTAGGATGCTTACAGACCGTTCAGATACTCCGCAGAGTGTGTGCAGAAGGCTGTGCGGTCAGAATACAAAAGGATGTACAGGCAGGAATCGGAATACATCACAGGCAGGATGCCGGGAGACGGAAGTGTCAGGAGGGAGATATGTCCAGAAACGCGATTGAAGTAAATGATGTGACAAAGGTCTACAGGCTGTATGATAAGCCCATTGACCGTTTAAAGGAGTCGCTGAGCCTGACACATAAAGAATATCACCGGGATTTTTTTGCATTAAACCGCCTCTCTTTTGCTGTGGAAAGGGGGCAGACCGTGGGAATCATCGGGACGAATGGCTCTGGCAAATCCACGATTTTAAAGATTATCACAGGCGTGGTGACTCCGACGACAGGAACCGTGCAGGTGGACGGCAAGATCTCAGCACTTTTAGAGCTGGGCGCCGGCTTTAATATGGACTATACCGGCATCGAGAATATCTATATGAATGGGACCATGATGGGCTATACGAAAAAGGAAATGGACGGCAAGCTGGAAGAGATTCTGGCGTTTGCGGACATCGGTGATTTCGTACATCAGCCTGTTAAGACGTATTCCAGCGGCATGTTTGTGCGGCTGGCATTTGCGTTAGCGATCAACGTAGAGCCGGAGATCCTCATTGTGGATGAGGCGCTTTCCGTGGGCGATGTGTTTTTCCAGGCGAAATGCTACCGCAGGATGGAAGAAATCCGTAAGAGCGGTACCACGATCCTTATGGTGACGCATGATATGGGCAGTATTATTAAATACTGTGACAAGGTCGTGCTGCTAAACAAAGGGGAATTTATCGCCGAGGGCGAACCGGGCCGCATGGTGGACCTGTATAAGAAGATTCTGGCAAACCAGATGGATTCGCTGCAGGAGGAGCTGGAGCGCGACGCCCTGAAAGGGCAGGAGGTGGAAACCAGCGATGCACCGGCCAGCGGAGCCGGTCAGGATGCCTCGTCTGTACCCGGCGGGGGATATGAGGCGGAACATGACGGAGAGGTCAGCCGGCCCGGGAGCAGTCATCCGCTTCTCATGAAGGAACAGATCACCATCAATGCCGATCGTACGGAATACGGTGACGGGCGGGCGGAAATCTTTGATTTGGGTCTGTTTGATGCCAAAGGGAATCTGACGAATCTGCTTCTAAAGGGAGAGATGTTTACGATTAAGGAGCGGATCCGCTTCCATGCCCCGCTCTCCTGCCCGATTTTTACGTATACGATTAAAGATAAAAAGGGGATGGATCTGTCCGGGACGAATACGATGTATGAAGGCGCTGACATTCAGCCGGTAAAGGAAGGGGACGTCTATGACGTGTCTTTTACCCAGAAAATGACACTGCAGGGCGGGGAATACCTGTTATCCATGAGCTGCACGGGCTTTGAAGGCGAGGAACATGTGGTCTACCACCGTCTGTACGACGTGGCAAATATCACGGTAATCTCCAATAAAAATACAGTTGGAGTGTATGATATGGAGTCGGAAGTGGAAACGAGGATTACGAGAGGGACAGCCGGCAGCGGAAGCAGGGAGTGACTGGTACGGGAGAAAGAATCTGGAGAGAGGCCAGAGAAATGGATAAGGAAATCGGCAGAGAAACTAGGATGGATGAACTGACAGTATAAATTTCAATCGTGAGGAATCAATGAACGATTTTAGCTATGATATTCTGGATTTGTTGAAAAAATATGACGGGGACACGCAGGCAGCGCTTTTGGGGGAGAACAGTCCTCAATGCCTTTATGCGTTTTCGCCCCTGCGGGAAAACCTGTTTGAGTGGGTGGATTTCAAAAAGGATGACCGAATCCTCCAGATCGGTTCGGATTACGGCTCGTACACGGGCTGTCTGGCGAGGCGCGCAGGCGAGGTCGTGGTACTGGACCCACGCGACGAAAATCTGGAGGTAAACCGCCTCCGCCACAAAGATTTGAGAAATGTTTCCTACATCCGCGGAGCCGTTGCGGATGAATCAGGGCATTTTACGTTTCCGGATAAAACGTCAGGACAGCGGGCCCAAACCACAGGTTCCCATGCGCAGGCCGCGGGGATGCAGTCTGTCGGCGCCGCAGAGTCACCTCTGTGGCATGCCTATAAGCCCCCTGCCGAGGACATAATGGCGGCTGCAGAGCGTATGAGCCGCCCGTTCGACTACGTGGTAATGGCCGGATTTTTGGAGCAGTATGATAAGGAAGAAGCGAAAAGCATCCTGGCTTTTGCGGCGGGGTTCCTGAAGCCGGGCGGAGCACTTCTTGCTGCGGTGGAAAATGAGATGGGGGTCCGCTATCTGATGGGAGCAAAGCCATACCATACTGCGTTTCTGGAAAGAGAAATCCGCAGTCTGATGGGCGGGCTTACCGACAGGGCCGGCGGCCATGTAACTCTGTATTACCCGGTTCCGGACTATCGCTATCCGGCAGTGATTTTTTCTGACACCTATCTTCCACAGGCAGGGGAAGTGACAAATGTATCGGCGCGTCTGGAAGAGCCAGGATTTTGGTACGGGAATGAAGAAGAGGCGATGGCCAAGGCCTGTCAGAACGGCGTATTTGCCCAGTTTACCAATTCATTCCTTGCAGTCTGGGAGAAAGGGAAGCAATGAGACAGGTTGAATATGTAAAATATAATCGGACGAGAGCAGCCAGATTCCAGATCAGGACGGCGATTATCTGCGAGGATAACAGGCGCGTGGTAGAAAAAACAGCTCTTACGGACGACGCGGCCGGCCATATCCGCTCCCTGGAGGAAAAATATGAGGCAGTCAGGGGACAGAACCCGCAGCTGGTATTTTTGGTTCCCGAAATCAGCGGGGACGGCCGGACGGCCCGCTTTTCCTTCCTGGAGGGCGAAACGCTTGGCGAGCTGTTAGGCAGACAGATTACGATGGGAGAGCCGCCCTTCGGAGCCATTGCCGAAGCGCTCGCATTCCTTTTTCCGGAACAATCGCTGGCCGGCGAGGTATTTTATGCGACTTCGGGCTTCGAAGAGGTATTTGGTTCCGTGCCCGGGGCACTGCTTGAAGAGCCGCTTCGCTGCCTTCCGGTTTCCAATGTGGACGGTCTGTTTGAAAATATGATGCTATGCGGCGGAAAGGTCTATGGAATCGACTATGAATGGGTATTCGATTTCCCGATTCCGGTGAAATTTTTACAATACAGGAATCTTTTGTATTTCTATCTGCGATTTGAAAAACTTTTGCGCGTGACAAAGGAGGAATTCCTCGCGCATTTTGACCTCAGCGTAACGGAACAGGAGGCGTTTGCAGCAATGGAAGCCGCATTTCAGCTCTATGTCCACGGAACAGGTAATTTCCAGTATATGCAGCAGTATGAGCAGCCTGCACATGTCCCGGAGATCCTTTTAGAGCGGGTCCACGACCTGGAAACAGAGCTTGACAAGGTGGCAGACTGGGGGCGGAGCCTGAAAGAGGAGCTTGCAGAGCGTGACGTGACAATCACGAAGCAGCAGGAAGTACAACGTCTGACCAATAACCATGTGGCGAATCTTGAGATTATCATCAAAGATTTGCGCCGTGAGAATACGGAAATTGCCAAAACCCTCCAGTATCTGGCAGGACATGAGGCGGTGATGTGGAAAATTCTCCGCAAATGTCATCAGATTGTGGAAAAGGTGATGCCCAAAGGGACGAGAAAGCGGAAGGTGCTGCAGTATTTTAAAAATACGCTTGTGAACCCGGCCAAATACGGCAGGCTGTATCTCACGGCGGACGGCAGGAACCGGATCCGCGGCGATTTTAAGATCGGCGAGGGCTACTTAGAGCACGGGAAGCTCCGGTTCATACATCAGGAAACCCCGCTCGTTTCTGTTATCATCCCGGTATATAACCAGATCCACTATACGTATGCCTGTCTGCTCTCCATTTTGCAGAATACGGAAGATGTCCCATATGAAATCATCATCGCCGATGATGTATCCACCGATGCGACGAAGGAACTGTCCCGTTATGTGGAAAATGTGACCGTATGCCGCAACCAGACGAATCAGGGCTTCCTGAAAAACTGCAACCAGGCAGCGAAGGCGGCCCGCGGCCGGTACGTGATGTTTCTGAATAACGATACCCAGGTGACAAAAGGGTGGCTGTCCTCCCTTGTGACCCTGATTTCTTCTGACGATTCGATCGGTATGGTGGGCTCGAAGCTTGTTTACCCTGACGGGAGGCTTCAGGAAGCGGGAGGCATTATCTGGAGCGACGGCTCCGGCTGGAATTACGGTCGGTTAGATGATCCGGACAAGGCAGAGTACAACTACGTCAGGGATGTGGATTATATTTCCGGGGCAGCGATCCTGCTCTCCAAAAAGCTGTGGGATGCCATCGGAGGGTTTGACGAGCTGTTTGCGCCTGCTTACTGCGAGGACTCGGATCTGGCTTTCGAGGTGCGTAAGGCAGGATACCGTGTTGTGTATCAGCCGTTATCCCAAATCATTCATTTTGAAGGCATTTCCAACGGCACTGACGTAAACGGTCCGGGGCTGAAGCGCTACCAGGTGGAAAACAGCAAAAAACTTAAGGAAAAGTGGGCGGACGAGTTCAAAAAGCAGTGCGTTAATACAGGAAATCCCAATCCGTTCCGTGCCAGAGAGCGCAGCCAGGAAAAACCAGTGATTCTGGTGATCGACCATTATGTGCCGACATTTGACAGGGATGCCGGCTCCAAGACGACGTTTCAGTATTTGAAAATGTTCCTGCAAAAGGGCTATTCGGTTAAATTCCTGGGTGATAATTTCCTGCATGAGGAGCCGTATTCGACCACGCTGCAGCAGATGGGCGTGGAGATTCTCTATGGCGCACAGTATCAGTCCGGGATATGGGACTGGCTTGTAAAAAATAAGGACGAGATCGACTTTGCCTATCTGAACCGGCCGCATATTTCCATAAAATATGTCGATTTCCTGCGGCAGAACACGAAAGCTAAGATCATTTACTATGGGCATGACCTGCATTTCCTGCGCGAATACCGGGAATATGAGTTGACGGGCGATATCCAGAAAAAACGCGATTCCGACTATTGGAAGGCCATCGAATTCGGCCTGATGGAAAAGGCAGCTGTGTCCTATTATCCGTCGTGCATCGAGGAGGAAGCCATCCACAAGGCCAGGCCGGCCCTCCGCGTAAAGGCCATCACGGCCTATGTATATGAGCAGTTCAAAGAACAGATCCGTGAGGATTTTGCAGAGCGCGAGGGGCTTTTGTTCGTTGGTGGGTTTGCCCATCCGCCAAACGCGGACGCAGTGCTGTGGTTTGCAAAGGAAGTCTTTCCGCAGGTCCGCGAGATTCTGCCGGTGAATTTCTATATTGTCGGGTCCAAGGTCACAGAGGAGGTAAAGGCGTTGGAAACGCCGGGAAGCGGTATTATCGTCAAAGGCTTTGTCTCAGAGGAAGAGCTGTCAGAGCTCTATGACTGCTGCCGCCTCGTAGTAGCCCCGCTCCGCTATGGTGCTGGAGTCAAAGGTAAGATCATTGAAGCGATCTATCACGGCGCTCCCATCGTCACCACTTCGATCGGGGCAGAGGGGATTCCGGACGCCGGAAGTGTGATGCAAATCGCGGATACGCCGGATGCCTTTGCAGGAGCAGTTACAGAGCTTTATCAGGATCCTCAGGCCTGTCTGGCGCTGTGCCGGAGAACCCAGAGCTATATCCGGGAGCATTTCAGCGTGGATGCCGCGTGGAGCGTCATTGAGGAGGACTTTCAGCGGGCCTGAGCCTTTCGGCTAAATCCACCCCCCGTCGAGCCGGATCACCTGTCCGGTCAGATAGGAGGGAGCTTCTGTAAGCCGGAATACGAGCTCTGCCGCTTCCTCCGGCCTGCCCATGCGTCCGGCCGGGATTTCCATAAGAAGCGCTTCCCGTTCCCCGGGAGAGAGAAAGCGGTTCATGTCTGTGTCGATCGCTCCGCAGGCGACGGCATTGACCTGGATATTGGATGGGGCCAGTTCCTTTGCCAGCGCACGCGTGAGCGCATTGACGCCGCCCTTGGAGGCAGAATAAGCAGCTTCGCAGGAAGCGCCGCAGACGCCCCAGACGGAGGAAATGTTGATGATTTTTCCGCATTGCTTTCTCACCATGCCGGGGATGGCCAGCTTACAGCAGTGGAACACGGAGGAGAGATTGGAGGCGATCAGCTGGTCCCATTCCTCAAATTCCATATCCTGCAAAAGACCAATCTGGGAAATGCCGGCGTTATTGATGAGAATATCGAGAGGGCCGAAGCTGCCCTCGATTTCCTGAAAGAGGCGGATGCAGTCATTCCGGTTTCCCACATCTGCCCGGACGGCGAGACAGCGGGCTCCGAGTGCTTCGACCTTCTTTTGGACGGAAGCCAGTGCTTGCTCAGAGGAGCGGCAGTTTATGACAACCTGACAGCCCTCCCTGGCATATTTCAGGGCAATGGCCTCGCCGATTCCGCGCGAGGATCCGGTAATCAGAACATTTTTTGACATAATGATTCTCCTGTTGATTGATAATAAAGTGGCTGGAATCCAAACTGTTACCAGTATATCACAAAAAACAGCACTGCCACAAGAATGCCGTTTTCATTCATGGAAAAATATGTTATATTGACTATGGAGGATAAAATCGTTTGTATGATTCACCGGGACTGTGATATACTTTAGACTAGGAAGGAACTGCTGGTTTTTATGGATGGAGAATGGAGGAGACAGATGGAAACAATCTATGATCTAGTTATCATCGGCTCCGGCCCGGCAGGGCTCGGAGCTGCTATATACGCTCAGAGGGCTGAATTAAAGACACTTGTGATAGAAAAAGAGATGGTAAGCGGCGGCCAGGTATTGACGACATACGAGGTGGACAATTACGCGGGGCTTCCCGGCATCAACGGGTTTGAACTTGGAATGAAGTTTAAGGAGCACGCGGATAAGCTGGGGACAGAATTTGCCGTGGATACCGTGCTTTCCGTGAAGACAGCAGAGCCGGCAGGGGAGCTTATGAAGGCTGCGGAGCTGTCCGCAGGTATCCGGGAGGTGGTCTGTGAGGGCCATACCTATAAGGCAAGGACGGTACTCATTGCCTCCGGGGCCAGACACAGGAAGCTGGACGTTCCGGGAGAGGAACGGCTGACCGGTATGGGGGTCTCGTATTGCGCGACATGCGACGGTGCGTTTTTCCGAAAAAAGACGGCTGCAGTTGTAGGCGGCGGGGATGTTGCGATCGAGGACGCGATTTTCCTTGCCAGACTGTGCGAGAAGGTGTACCTGATTCACCGCCGGGACGAGCTCAGAGGCGCCAGAAGCCTGCAGAAGAAGCTGATGGAGCTGGAAAATGTGGAACTTGTCTGGGATACCGTCGTCGAAGCGATCAATGGAGACGATAAAGTGAGCTCGATTGATCTTCTGAATAAAAAGACAGGGGAGAAACGCACGCTTTCTGTGGACGGCGTGTTTATCGCTGTGGGTATATCGCCCAATACCGGCGCCTATGAAGGTTTGGTGGAAATGGATGCAGGCGGCTATATTGTGGCCGGGGAGGATGGAAAGACGTCTGCGGCCGGGATTTTTGCGGCCGGGGACGTGAGGACCAAGGCCCTGCGCCAGATTGTGACAGCGGTAGCGGACGGAGCCAACTGTATTACGAGTGTGGAAGAATATCTGAACGCACAGTAGCAAAGAGGGAATGCGGATGAAGAAAACAGCAAAGATACTGGCAGCAGGGTGTCTGATTTCACTCACCCTCGTATCCGGTACGCCTTTTGCGGCCTATGGGCAGCCTGCGCTGTCCATAAGCCCCAGAGAGGGGATTCCGGTGGTGGCGGCCACGGCTTCCGCTTAC
The DNA here is from genome assembly GCA_009917545.1 of bacterium 1XD42-76. Taxonomy (GTDB): domain Bacteria; phylum Bacillota; class Clostridia; order Lachnospirales; family Lachnospiraceae; genus QZDW01. The sequence continues at coordinate 49,104 of QZDW01000015.1, read as the reverse complement.
GAAAATGTGGCGATTTCCCAAGTGAGTAATTATGTAAATGTGCGCACGGAACCGAACACGCACAGCGGCATCGTGGGAAAGATTTACAATAACTGTGCGGCAGTCATACAATCGTCCGTGGACGGGGAGGGCGGAACCTGGTATCAGATACAGTCCGGCACAGTGAACGGATATATCAAGGCAGAATATTTTATTACCGGAAGCGAGGCAGAGAAGATCGCCAAGCAGGTAGGGACAGTCTATATCAGAGTAGGCGCCTCCACGCTGCGCCTGAGGGAGGAGCCGAATCTGGACAGCCGGACCTTGACGCTTCTGTCAGAAAATGACGAATATGTGGCGCTCCGGGAGACCGGAGAATTTGTGGAGATCCAGGTGGACTCTGATCTGAGCGGCTATGTACATAGAGACTATGTGGAGCAGCGTGTCGAATTCCGGCAGGCAGTAAGCCTTGCAGAGGAGCAGGAGCAACAGGAAGAGGCCGCCCGTTTAAAGAAGGAGGCCGACGAGGCGATTGCACTCGTGAACCAGCTGAGGAAAGAGGCGGCAGGTGATAGCCAGTCTCAGACAGGAGGAGGCGGGCTTTCGGAAGGCGTCGGCATTATCAAAGAGAATCCCGGTGAGGACAGCGGCCAGACACTGGACGGTAGCAATGATGCTGGCAGTCAGACGGCCAGGGGCGCGGGAAGTTCTGAAAGCCAGGAAGTCAAAGATGCGGGAGATTCTGACAATCGGATAACCGATGATGCACGGAAGAACGGATCAGACGGCCTGCTGGCAGGCGGAAGCGGCGGGCCGGGAAGTGAGCCGGGGCCGGGCCAGACGACGGAGGGAGGCAGCGGGGAAACAGGCGGCCAGGTGTCCGCAGGCGGTCCCGAAGGTGCAGAGCTTGCCACGGCGACGCGGACGGCAATCGTGGCTTATGCGAAACAGTTTCTTGGCAATCCCTACGTTTACGGAGGGACGAGCCTTACGGAGGGGGCAGATTGTTCGGGATTTGTCATGCGGATATTTGAACATTTCGGGATCGAAGTGGGCAGGAGCTCCAGGGATCAGGCGCAATGCGGGAGAGCGATTTCACTTGACGAGCTGCAGCCGGGTGATCTGCTGTTCTATGCAAGCGGAAACTATATTAACCATGTGGCAATCTATATCGGCGGAGGCGAAGTGATCCATGCCAGCACACCGAAACGGGGAATCACGATTTCGACGGCATATTACCGGACGCCGTGTAAAGCGGTGACGCTTTTCGATTAAGAGTATGATCCGGCTGTGCCGGAGATTGTGTTTTATAAAAGGACAGGAGGGGTGAGCAATGAATGAAATCGGTACGTTTGATATTTTGGGGCCTAATATGATCGGGCCCTCCAGCTCGCATACAGCGGGGGCATTAAGAATCGCCTTCATCGCCGGTAAGATGGTGGAAAAGGTGAAACATGTCAAGTTTGTCCTCTATGGCTCGTTTGCCCGTACCTATCACGGGCATGGTACGGACCGGGCATTAGTCGGCGGGATTCTGGGGTATCATCCGGACGACGAGCGGATCCGCGAGTCGTTTGAATATGCGACAGAGGCCGGACTGACGTTTTCCTTTGAGGAAAACTTTACAGATAAGGAAATTTATCCCAACACAGTAGATATCTACGTAACGGGAGAGGATGGCCGTTCTATGTCGGTGCGCGGTAAATCCATCGGCGGCGGGAATGCAGTGATTACGAGACTCAATGGAGTGGAGGTAGAGCTGACCGGCAACTACAGTACGATGGTCGTGCAGCATATCGACAAAAAGGGCATGATGGCCTTTATGACAACCGTTTTAAGCGCCTATGACCTGAATATAGGTTCGCTCAGGCTCTATCGGGAGAGCCGGGGCAAGGTGGCTTATGCAATTATCGAGGTGGACACGAATGTAAAGCAGCAGGTAGTTGACGCGCTTTGCGGGTTTGAGGCCGTGCAGAACGTGATTCTTGTGCCTGCCATCGACCTGGACTGACGGGAGGGGGAAGAGCGATGAATTTTACCAACGGAGCGCAGCTTTTGGAATACTGTGAAAAGGAAAATAAAAAGATCTCCGATGCCATGTTCGAGCGTGAGACAGGATATCTTGAGCAGGATGCAGAGCGGACGGTAAAGAAGATGCAGAAAGCCTGGCTGATCATGAAAGCTGCGGCAAAAAAGCCCCTGACAGAGGATATTGTCAGCATGGGCGGTATGATCGGCGGGGAGAGCCGGAAGCTTCACACACTCAGGGAGGAAGAGAAAAATATCTGCGGCAGTGTTGTCTCCAAGGCGATTGCCTATGCGGTCGGAGTCCTTGAGGTCAATGCCTCGATGGGCCTTATCGTAGCGGCACCCACGGCCGGATCCTCCGGAGTGCTTCCGGGCGTACTTTGTGCCCTGCAGGAGGAATACGGCTTTCAGGATGAGGAGATCTGCCAGGCAATGTTTAATGCGGCAGCGATCGGCTATCTGATTACGAGAAATGCGACCACAGCGGGAGCAGAGGGCGGCTGCCAGGCAGAGGTCGGTTCCGCCAGCGCAATGGCGGCTTCAGCGGCTGTGGAGCTGTTCGGGGGGACGCCGGGGCAGTGCCTGGATGCGGCCTCCTTTGCTCTGGTAAATATTCTGGGGCTTGTCTGTGACCCGATCGGCGGACTGGTGGAGAATCCCTGCCAGAACCGTAACGCAATGGGGGCTTCAAACGCTCTTATCAGTGCAGAGCTGTCACTTGCCGGAATTAAGAGCATCACGCCGATTGATGAGACGATCGGTGTCATGTACGCGGTAGGTAAATCCCTTCCGTCAGAGCTCAGAGAGACATCCCTCGGCGGGATGGCGGTTGCGAGGACTGCCTGCGAGACGTGCCAGGCGTGCATGTCAAAGCGGCACAGCAAATAAAACCTGTATGAAGCAAGGGGCAGGGGGAAAAAGCGCAGTACCGGCTTTCCCTGCTCTTTTCCCTGCCTGTTGGGATGGGATACAAAAGGCAGGAAATAAGTGTTTAAATATGAGAATCAGGGTCATGACCCTTGAAATATAAGGAGGAATCACGAATGAAGAAAGTAATCAGTTTGGCAGCCGCTGCAGTACTCTGCCTGTCTCTGGCAGGCTGCGGTGGTAAATCAGAGAGCGCAGGGACAACAGCGGCAGAAGGTACGCAGGGGCAGACGGAGACGTCTCCGGAAGCACCGCCGGATTATCATATATCGTTAAAACTGAGCCATATATTTTCATCCGACGATCTGGTCACAAAAACAATGGAAACGATCTGCAATCAGATCCGCGAGAGGACAGACGGCGCGATTGATATCCAGCATTATCCCCAGGGGCAGCTTGCCTCCTATAAGGAAGGAATCGAGCAGGTGGTAAACGGCGCAGAGTTTATCTCTGTGGAATCCCCGTCCTATCTGGGGGACTATGTGGCTGATTTCAAGGTGCTTTCCGGTCCGATGCTTGTCAGCTCTTTTGAGGAATATGAGTATCTTCTGGAAACAGATGAGGTAAAGAACGTTTTCCAACAGGCAGAGAAACAGGGAATTAAGGTTCTCTCTCTGGGTTATGCATACGGCTTCCGCAATCTGATGACAAATCAGGAGATTACGAAGCCTGCAGATTTAAAGGGAATGAAGATCCGCACTCCGGGCAGCCAGATCTATGTTGATACGATAAACAATATGGGTGCTGCGGCGACGCCCCTGGCCCCGTCTGAGATAAACAGCGCCATTGAAAAAGGGGTTATTGACGGCCTTGAGAACACACTGGATTCCTATGTGACGAACGGGAACTGCGAGGCAGCGAAAAATGTAGCCCTGACGAGGCACCTTTTAGGCGTCTGTGGTGCTTATATCAATATAGATGTCTGGAATGACATACCGGAATATTACAGAAATATCATAGAAGAAGAATTCACCAGGGGCGCTGAAGAGATGGTAAAGGAAGCCGCTGCGGCAGAGACGGCCACAAGGGAGCGTCTGGAAAAAGAAATGGGCGTCAGCTTCAATGAGATCGATATGGATGCTTTCCGGGAGGCTGTGGCGCCTGTCTACAGGAAAATGGAAGGGGTAACACCGGAACTCTACGATACGCTTAAGGAAAAGCTCGCCGCTATGCCCAAATAACCGGTTCGCATTCCGGCATCCGGGCAGGGGGAAAGCCGGATGGGCTGCAAAATGGAAGAAGGCGCAGTCGTTTGGAGGAAAAGGGGAGAGGCCATATGGCAAAGTATGTAATGGCAATGGATGCAGGGACGACCAGCAGCCGCTGCATTCTCTTTAATAAAGAAGGGAAGATATGCAGCCTGGCGCAGAAGGAGTTCCGGCAGTATTTTCCAAAGCCCGGCTGGGTGGAACATGATGCGAATGAGATTTGGTCTACCCAGCTGGGAGTGGCCGTGGAAGCGATATCAAAGATCGGTGCCTGTGCGTCAGATATCGCGGCGATCGGTATCACCAATCAGAGGGAAACCACGATTGTGTGGGATAAGAATACAGGAGAGCCGGTCTGCCGGGCAATTGTCTGGCAGTGCCGCAGGACTTCGGAATACTGCGATGTGCTGAAGGAAGAGGGGCTTACAGAGGCTTTCCGAAAGAAAACAGGCCTGGTGATCGACGCATATTTTTCCGGTACAAAGCTCAAATGGATTCTGGACAATGTGCCAGGGGCAAGAGAGCGGGCAGAGGGGGGAGAGCTCTTATTCGGGACTGTGGAGACATGGCTGATCTGGCGGATGACGAAAGGCCGTGTGTTTGTGACTGATTACTCGAATGCGTCGAGAACCATGCTCTTTAATATCAATACTCTGGAATGGGATGATGAGATCCTCACAAAGCTCATGATTCCGCGGTGTATGCTGCCCCGTGTCGTGCCTTCAAGCGGCATCTGCGGGGAAGTGGATGCGCAGTTTTTCGGCGGCCCGATTCCAATTGGAGGAGCGGCCGGGGATCAGCAGGCGGCATTGTTCGGTCAGACCTGTTTTCAGGCCGGAGAGGCCAAGAATACATATGGGACAGGATGCTTTCTTCTCATGAATACAGGAGAACAGCCGGTCTTTTCCGACAATGGGCTGGTGACAACGATTGCCTGGGGACTCGGCGGGACGGTAACATATGCGTTAGAAGGGTCTGTTTTTACCGCAGGAGCTGCGATCCAGTGGCTTCGTGACGAGATGCGTCTCATCGACTCGGCAGCAGATTCGGAATATATGGCAAGAAAAGTCGAGGATACCAACGGATGTTTTGTGGTGCCGGCTTTTACTGGCCTTGGGGCGCCCTACTGGGATCAATATGCCCGCGGAACCATCGTCGGTATTACACGGGGTGTCAATAAATACCACATTATCCGCGCAGCGCTTGAGTCTCTGGCCTATCAGACGAATGATGTGCTGGAAGCAATGCGGGCTGACTCTGCGATTCCGCTTTCTGCCCTGCGTGTGGACGGGGGAGCCAGCGCCAATGATCTGCTGATGCAGATGCAGGCGGATCTCATCCAGGCGCCGGTATACCGGCCGCAGTGTGTGGAGACAACGGCAATGGGGGCAGCCTATCTGGCCGGGCTGGCAGCGGGCTACTGGGAGAGCCGGGAGGAGATCCTGCAAAACTGGCAGATGGAACGTATATTTGAACCGCAGATCCCGCGGGAAAGGCAGGCCGGGAAGGTACGGCAGTGGAGACGTGCCGTAAAATATTCCTTTGGATGGATGAAGGACAGGGGGGAGAACGGGAATGGATAAGAGAGAGCTGCTTTCGCAGACAAAGCTTTTCGTACTGGATCTGGACGGTACGTTCTATCTGGGTAGCCAAATCCTGGACGGCTCACTGGAATTTTTGCACCAGACAGAACGGCTGGGAAAACAGTTCGTATTTTTTACCAATAACTCCTCCCGGTCGTCCAAAAGCTATATGGATAAGCTGGCGGCGATGGGTTGCCGCATCACGAGAGAGCAGATTCTCACATCCGGGGATGTGATGATCGAATATCTGAAACGGTTCCATGCCGGGGAGCGTGTTTACCTGCTGGGAACGCCGGATCTGGAAGAAAATTTCAGGGAAAACGGGATCCGTCTGACAGAAACGATGCCGGATGTAGTCGTTGTCGGCTTTGATCTGACGCTGACATACGAGAAGCTTGAGCGGGCATGTACCTATATCCGCAACAAAGCCGCCTTTCTGGCAACACATCTGGACATTAACTGCCCGACAGCCGGCGGATTCATTCCTGACTGCGGAGCCATGTGTGCAGCGATCGCTCTTTCGACCGGCAAGAAGCCCAAATACGTAGGAAAGCCCTTCCCGGAGACCGTGGATATGATTCTGGCACGTACCGGAGTCCCACGCGAAAGGATTTCCTTTGTGGGAGACCGCCTCTATACGGACGTAAAGACAGGTGTTGCCAATGGGGCCCGCGGCATCCTGGTCCTGAGCGGCGAGACGAAGGCGGAGGATATCGCATCATCCGAGACACAGCCGGACGCTGTATTCGCCGGTCTGGGGGAGATGGCAGAAGCCTTGAGTGCACTCTAAGAGATGTTGGAATCTTTTGTGATTTGACAGAGAATTAAAAGCGTTCATGCAAATTTGGCTTGACAAAGAAGATACCGGGGCGTACACTAAATCTGGTGTGTAAAGGTAAAACAGACAGGGGATGCTGCATGAATCAGAAATCACACAATATCAGGTATGATATCTGCGGACTTCTATACCAGATATTGTATAAAGCCATAAGTTTGTAATGTCCCCATACTACGAAAGGGTGAAAACGTGAAGTACAAAACAAGGTTTCTGTTGTTTTTCGTGACAATGATTGTATTTAATCTGGCGGCAAGCTTTGCCCATCCGGTGACTCCAACCGTGATTCAGGATCTGCATCTGCATGATTATATGTTCGGGGTGGCATTGGCAGCCATGATGCTTACCAATTTCCTGATGTCGCCATTCTGGGGAAAGATTAATGTCTACATATCCTCCAGGGTTTCCATGCTGGTCTGCTGTTTTGGCTACGGTACCGCGCAGCTTTTGTTCGCCTATGCGACCACAGAGATGGGAATCATTGTGGCAAGGATGATTGCCGGACTCTTTACCGGAGGCATTTTTGTCAGCTTCCTTACCTATACAGTCAATGTCGCCAAACCGGAGGATCAGGGAAAATATCTGACCTACAGCGCAACGATTCAGTCGGTCGGAGGCGCATTCGGCTATATGTTCGGAGGTTTTCTGGGAGAAATTTCCGTGCGTCTGGCGTTTCTGGCCCAGGCCGCCTGCCTGATGGCTGCAGCCGTGGCCTTTTATTTTATCTGTGAGCCGGACGGAAAAGGCAGCCTCAAAGAGGTTTCTAAAACTCAGCTTATTAAGGAAGCAAATCCGTTCCAGGCATTCCTTGACAGCCGTAAATTCATGTGTGTCTCGTTTGCTCTCTTATTCGCAGTCAATATCCTGATTAACTTCGGAAATACAGGCTTTGACCAGGCGTTTAACTATTATCTGAAGGACGTACTGGGACTGACATCCGCCTATAATGGCATTATCAAGGCCGGAGTCGGATTTATTTCCCTTGTGGCCAATATGACGCTCTGCATCTGGATTATTAACAAGACAAAGATCAAACGCTCGCTGACGGTCCTTGTGGCTGCCTGTGCTCTGTCGGCAGTGGGAACAGCTCTGCCGTTACCAATTATTGCCTTTATCATTTTTGGCGTGATTGTGTATGCCGGATATTCAGTCAGCGTGCCTGTGCTGCAATTTATGATCGCGGAGAAAGCGAGTCCGGAGCAGAAGAACCTTGTCATGGGATTTTATAATGCTTCCAAATCCCTGGGAAGCATCATCGGTTCCCTGACAGCCGGATTTATCTATTCCGTACATGTGAAGCTGCCGTTCGTGTGTACCTTCGCGGCCTATGCGGTTGGTATCATAGCAGCGTTCGCATATATGACATATAAGGAAAAAAAGTAACGAGGGAGGGGATGTAAATGGAAAGAAATTACAGAGAAACAATCCAAAAGACAATTGATGCGAGAGCGGGCGAATATACGGGGCTCAGCGACACAATCTGGGGTTATGCGGAGCCGCGTTTTGAGGAGTATGAGTCATCAAAGCTCCAGCAGGATTATTTGAGCTCCAAGGGCTTTTCCATCCGCGCCGGGCTGGCCGGGGAGGAGACGGCATTTATCGCCGAGTATGGAAAAGGGAAACCAGTTATCGCTTTTTTGGGTGAGTTTGACGCACTGTCAAGCCTGTGGCAGAAGGCAGACAGCACGGAGCGCTGCCGGGAGGGAGAAAAGCCCAACGGACATGGCTGCGGCCATCATCTTCTGGGAACGGCTTCCGTAGCAGCGGTGGATGCACTGAAAACATATATGGAGGAGAACCATATCGAGGGAACGCTCCGTTATTACGGCTGCCCGGCAGAAGAGAATGCGGGCGGTAAGGCTTACCTGGTGCGGGACGGGTATTTTAATGACTGTGATATCGCCATCACCTGGCATCCGTATACCCTGAACAAGGTGATGAAGGGCGGCTTCCACCTGGCGAACTTCCGTGCCTTTTTTACCTTTCACGGAATCTCGTCCCATGCGGCGGGCGCTCCGGAGCTGGGACGTTCCGCACTTGACGCAGTGGAAATCATGGATATCGGCGTAAACTATATGCGTGAACACATGATTGATGCGGCCAGAGTTCACGGGGCCATCACCAATCCGGGCGGTATTGCTCCCAATGTGATTCCTGCCGAGGCACAGATCCTGTACGCGATCCGTGCTCCCAAGGTCACACAGGTTAAAAAGCTTTATGACAGAATGTGTGACATCGCAAAGGGCGCAGCGTTAATCACCGGGACTACGGTAGAGATTAAACAGGTAGCCGCTTATTCCAACCTGGTAAATAATGATACGCTGGCTGATCTGATTCAGGAGAACCTGGAGCATTTCGTGCCGATCGGCTATACGGAGGAAGAGCTGGCCTATGCCAAGGGTTTCCAGGGCGTAATCACGGATCTGGATAAAGAAGGCTTAAAGGATATGGCAGCCGTTCTGGGCGGACGTGAGAAGAAACAGGAGATCCTGGAAATGCCGCTCTTTGATTTTATTGTAGATAAGAACAGCTCCTATGGCGGCGGCGGTTCTACGGATGTCGGTGATGTGAGCTGGGTGGTGCCGACGGGTCAGGTTTATACAAACTGCTACGCGGCTGGAACAGCGATGCATTCCTGGCAGGCAGTAGCGCAGGGCAAGTCATCAATTGCCCACAAGGGAATGCTGACGGCAGCTAAGGTCATGGCGTGTGCCGGGGCCGAGTTGTTCCAGAATCCTGAGCTTGTGGAAAAGGCCAAAGCGGATTTTAAAGCCGAACTGGACGGGGAAGAATACCCCAATCCGCTTCCGAAGGACCTGAAGCCGTCTGTGTGGTAATTGTAATGAGAGCTGCATCGTAAGGACAAAAGAGGAAACACGGCTTCGGTTTTGTGACGAGGCCGTGTTTTTGTGGTATGTAAATGCGCGAAATGCGCCGGATGGAATGGTAAAATATGGGAAAACCGGGGCGTAAGCCGCTCCGGGCTATGGGGAAACGAATGGGAAAACAGCTACAGAGAAAGGAATATGAATGGAAACAGTAAGATTTGATGAGATGCCGCTTGATGTACGAATCTTAAGAGCAGTAACGGATATGGGATTTGAGGCGGCGTCACCGATCCAGATGCAGGCGATTCCGGTGCAGCTCGAAGGAAAGGATATGATCGGGCAGGCGCAGACGGGCACGGGCAAGACAGCAGCGTTCGGGATTCCCCTGCTTCAGGAGATTTCCCAGGATAACCGAAAAACACAGGCGATGATTCTCTGTCCCACGAGGGAGCTGGCCATCCAGGTGGCCGATGAGATCCGCCGTCTCGCAAAATACATGCCTGGTATCAAGATTCTGCCGGTTTATGGTGGCCAGGAGATCATGAAACAGATCCGTTCCCTGAAGGGCGGTGTGCAGATTATTGTCGGCACACCAGGCCGTGTGATGGATCATATGCGGAGAAAAACGATACGTACGGATGAGATACATACCGTAGTTCTGGATGAGGCGGACGAGATGCTTAACATGGGTTTCCTGGAGGATATGGAAACGATTTTAAACCAGATGCCAGAGGAGCGTAAGACCGTGATGTTTTCGGCGACTATGCCGCAGGCGATTGCGGAGATTGCACGCAAATTCCAGAAGGATCCAGTGATGGTGCGGGTGGTAAAAAAGGAACTGACCGTGCCGGAAGTGACGCAGTACTATTATGAGGTCAAACCGCGCAATAAGGTGGAGGTCATGTGCCGTCTCCTGGACCTGTATTCTCCCAAGTTATCCGTGGCGTTCTGTAACACGAAAAAGCAGGTGGATGAACTGGTGCAGGCACTGCAGGGCCGCGGATACTTTGCGGAGGGACTTCATGGGGACCTGAAGCAGGAGCAGAGGGACCGTGTGATGGATAGCTTCCGCAACGGGGCCACAGAGATTCTGGTAGCTACCGATGTGGCAGCAAGAGGCATTGACGTAGATGATGTGGAGGCGGTATTTAACTATGACATCCCCCAGGATGACGAATACTATGTCCACCGTATCGGGCGAACCGGCCGTGCAGGGCGCGAGGGACGTGCCTTCAGCTTGGCTGTGGGAAGTGAGGTCTATAAACTGCGCGATATCCAGCGCTTCTGTAAGACAAAGATCATTCCGCAGCCGATTCCCTCGCTGAACGATGTGACTGCGATTAAAGCCGAGAAGATCCTGGATGAGGTGCAGGAATATATCGCAGACGGCGGGTTGGACAGGATGACAGACATTATCGAAAAGCGCCTGCTGGCAGAGGATTATACGTCTCTGGAGCTGGCAGCAGCCTTCCTTAAGATGACAATGGGGGACGATAATGAAGATATTGCGGATGAGGGCAGGCCGTTACGCGACCTGGAGAACCTGGGCCGCCGCGGAGGCCGTGACAGCGGATACGGACACGATTATAACCGCGGCCGCAGCGCCTATGGCACAAGACGCCGCACAGGCCGTGAGGAAGATGAGTATGCGGACAGAAGGAGCCCAAGAAACGGCATGACAAGACTGTTTATCAACCTGGGTAAGAACCAGAGTGTAAAGCCGGGAGATATCCTGGGCGCAATCGCCGGGGAATCCGGAATGCCGGGCCGCCTGGTCGGAAGCATTGATATGTATGATAAATATACGTTTGTGGAGGTGCCGAGGGAGCAGGCCGACAGTATCCTGGAGGCCATGAACCGTGCCAAGATCAAGGGAAAGAACGTCCATGTAGAGAAAGCGAACCGCAGATAAGAGACATAAGAAAAAGGCCCTTAATGGGCCTTTATTTCTTTCCATAGAGCGCTATAATAATCGTCTGCCTCTGTGCCCAGATACTGGAACACTTCAGAAGTAGCGAGCTCTGAAACATCCGGGAACACGGAGTGGTTGTTCTGATACTCTTCATCTAACAGCTCGAACGCCCCCTGATTCGGTGTTGCGTAGGTGATGTATTCAAAGTTCATTCTGGCGATGTCAGGGCGGCAGAGGAAATTGATCCATTTTTCTGCGTTTTCCTTATTCCTTGCATTGTAAGGAATGACCCAGGAGTCGATCCAGATATTGGTGCCTTCCTCCGGGATGACGTATTCCAGAGTGAAATCAAGTCCCAGGCTTTCGGCCTCCTCCTGGAGATAGAGAAGTTCACCGGAATAGATAACGCCCACAGCCGCTTCGCCGCTTAACATTTTATCACGTACCTGATCAACCACATAGGCCTGCACCAGGGGTTTTTGGGCCAGAAGAAGATCTCTGGCAGCTGAGAGCTCTTCTGTGCTGGTGGAGTTCATGGAAAATCCGAGTGTTTTCAGAGCCACCATAAATGCGTCCCGCACGCTGTCCTGCATGAGAATCTCCCCCTGGTAACGCTCGTCCCACAAATCCTTCCATCCTGTGGGCGCAGGGATGCCCAGCTCCGCGAGACGCTTCGTATTATAGAGAATTCCCACCGTTCCCCAGGTGTAAGGGACGGAATACTCATTCTGCGGATCGAAGCTTTGGGAACGCTCCAGATATACCGGGTCAATCTGGTCCAAATTGGGGATATTGTTAAAGTTGATCTCAGAGAGCAGCCCGTTTTCCGCCATTTTCTGTATCATATAGTCCGACGGACAGACGGCATCGTACAGTACGGCCCCGGCCTCAATGACCGGATACATTTCTTCATTCGTCTCAAACAAGTCATAGGTGACATGGATCCCGGTCTCTTCCTCAAACAGTTCAATGACCGATTCGTCAATATATTCCCCCCAGTTGTATACATAGAGCTCGTCGGAGCGGGCTGCGGCCAGATGGCGCCAGGACGTATAACACACGCCTGCCACGATACAGAAAGAAACAGCGGTGAGGAGCCATTTTTCATATCCGCCTTTCTTAAAGCGCGCCCTGGCCGCGGATACATCCGGCTCCTTTCCATTCTCGGCCGGCGCAAAATTCGTGAGGAGAAGCAGAGCCAGCACAGTGACGAAAATCAGCGTGGACAGTGCATACATAGAGGGCTTGATTCCGCGGCGGACTTCACTGTAAATGAGCGTGGACAACGTATTGATGCCGGCACCTCTCGTGAAATGAGTAATGATAAAATCATCGAGCGACATGGTAAAGGCCATCAGAAAGCCCGAGAGAACACCGGGCAGGATATCTGGAAACACGACCTTAAAAAAGGCGCTCACAGGCCCTGCCCCCAGATCCATCGCAGCCTCGTAAGTATATTTACTCGTCTGCCGGAGCTTGGGCAGGACGCTTAACATCACATAGGGCACATTAAAGGTGATATGGGCCAGCAGAATCGTCCGGAACCCCAGGGAAATACCGAAGGCGATAAACATGAGCATCAGGGAAATGCCGGTCACGATGTCGGAATTGAGCATGGGAATGTTGTTGACCCCCATAAAGACCGTCCGTGGAAGTTTTTTCATGCTGTTTATGCCAATAGCCGCTGCAGTCCCCAGCACGGTGGCGATGAGGGCCGACAAAAAGGCGATTAAAAGCGTATTGTACAAAGCTTCCATGATGGGAGCACTGTCAAACATCTGACGGTACCATTTAAGGGTGAAACCGCCCCATTGAGAGCGCGATTTGGAGCTGTTGAAGGACAGCACCATCATCACGGCAATCGGGGCGTACAGAAAAATGAGCACGCATATCAGATAGAAATTTTCAAAAAAACGCTTGAGCTTTGCGTAGGACGTCTGGATCAAAATGCCGTTCCCTCCCCGTTCTTATCGTATTTGGCGATCAGAGTCATACTGATAAGGATAAATACCATCAGGACCATCGAAAGCCCTGCCCCCAGATTCCAGTTACTCCCCCGTGTGAATTCCTGCTCGATGACATTTCCGATCAGAAGGATCTTGCTGCCTCCCAGAAGATTGGAGATGACAAAGGTAGTCAGAGCCGGGACAAAAACCATTGTGATACCGCTGATGATGCCGGGGATGCTTAAGGGCAGAAGGATCTTTGTCAGGGTCGTAACATTGTCCGCGCCCAGATCTCTTGCGGCATTCATGACATTGTCGTCGATCTTGGCGAGTACATTATAGATCGGCAGCACCATGAAGGGAAGAAAATTGTACACCATACCCAAAATAATGGCGGCCGGGGTGTTGATAATGGCAAGAGGCGGAAGCCTCAGAACGGACAAGAGGGAGTTGATGACCCCGTTCTTTTCCAAAAGCGTCTGCCATGCCATTGTGCGAAGGAGAAAATTCATCCACATGGGAAGAATAAAAATGAACACAACAAAGCTGCTTTTGCCGATATGGTGCTGCCTTAAGATCAGGGCCAGCGGATAGGAGATCAAAAGGCAGATCAGGGTGCTTATGAGGGACAGGCTCAGAGACAGCCAGAGCGCTTTCATGTGCTCCGTGGAGGCAACCGCGAGGATATTGTCCAGGGTAAAGGCGCCCGTGCGGTCGGTCAGCCCATAGTAACAGATCATGAGGAGCGGGATGACAGTAAATCCCGCCATCCAGACAAGATAGGGGTATGCAAGGATGCGCGTACTTTTTTTATTCATTGACTCCCACGGCCTCCTCGTCCTCTGATGCCGGCTTATTCATGATCTGGATGTCAAAGGGATCGACATGGATCCCGACCTCCTGGCCGACCGGAAACATATCCGTGCTGTGGACGAGCCACTCAAACCCGCCGTCCGTCGTAACCTCCATCTCATAGTGGACGCCCTTGAAAATCAGGTGTGTGACGACACCGGTCAGCGTGCCGTCATCCGGCTTCACCAGATCAATGTCCTCCGGGCGTATCACCACATCCACCGGGGTTCTCTGACCGAAGCCTTTATCAACACAGGCAAAGCGCGCCCCGAAGATCTCCACAAGCTCATCCCGCAGCATGATGCCGTCCACGATATTGCTCTCGCCGATGAAATCTGCGACAAAGGCATTTTCCGGCTCGTTGTAGATCTGCTCCGGGGTTCCCATCTGCTGGATATAGCCCTGGTTCATGACGACGATCGTGTCTGACATAGTCAGCGCTTCCTCCTGGTCATGTGTGACGTAGATAAACGTGATTCCGAGTTCGTTTTTGAGACGGATAAGCTCGTACTGCATATCCTGACGCAGCTTTAAGTCAAGCGCTCCCAGGGGCTCGTCCAGCAAAAGAAGGCGTGGCTCATTGACGATCGCTCTGGCGATGGCAATCCGCTGCTGCTGCCCTCCGCTTAAAGAGTCCACGCTGCGGTTCTCAAACCCGTCGAGATTGACAAGCTTTAAGGCATATTTGATCTTATCACGGATATAATCCTTTGACTTTCCTTTTATTTTGAGGCCGAAGGCGATATTTTCAGCGATATTCATGTGAGTAAAAAGGGCATACTTCTGGAATACGGTGTTTAACTGACGCTTATTGGGCGGCATACGCGTGATATCCTCGCCGCCGAAGATCACCCTGCCCTGATCGGGACTTACAAAGCCGCCGATGATGCGCAGAGTCGTTGTTTTGCCACAGCCGCTGGGGCCTAAGAGTGTTACAAAGGAATTTTCCTTTACGGAAAGATTCAGGTCATCGAGAATCAGCTCTCCGTCGAAACTTTTGGATATGTTGACCAAATCAATCAGCGGTTGATTCATGGTTTTGTCCTCCTGTCAAAATGGCAGATGCCTTCCCTCTATTTACGCATGCTTTTTGCCGGATGTCAATAGATTTGCCAGATTTTTTATGCAATTAAGGATTAACAAATAAAAAAGAATATGATAAAATATACCATATCCGTTTTTTCCGGATTTCCGGAAAAAGGGCAGTGTCCCAGGAAGCCTGAATGACAATGAGACAGGCTGTCAGGCGGGCGATTAAGGAAAAGATAAGGGGGAGATATCCTATGACCGGGAAATATATGGCATATGTGGGTTCTTATTCCTATACCGGCAAGGCAAAGGGGATTACGGTTTATGATGTGGATGTTGAGGAAGGAAAATTCATCTATCGCTGCGAGGTGGAGGTGGATAATTCTTCCTATTTAAAAGCGTCACAGAACGGGAAGATCCTGTATTCGATTGCAGACGAAGGCGTTGTGGCATTTAAGATCCAGCCAAATGGCAGCCTTTCCCGCTTAAACAGTGCCAACATCAAGGGGATGCGCGGCCATCATCTCTCGACGAGCCGGGACGACGATTACATATTCGTGGCCGGCTACCATGACGGGAAGGAAACCGTGATGAAGATCAATGAGGACGGCTCTGTCGGGCGGATTACGGACGGCGTATACCACAAGGGCCTCGGCAGCGTGGCAGAGCGGAATTTCAGGCCGCACGTGAGCTGCAGCCGCCTGACTCCCAATGAGAAGTTTCTGATGGCAGCTGACCTGGGAATTGATCAGATCAAGATTTACCGGTTTAATAAGCAGGAAGGCAAGATCGCCGTATTGGATGCGATCCGCTGTGAGAGAGAGTCCGCGCCCCGATATTTTATGTTCAGCTCTGACGGACGGTTTTTGTATGTCCTCTATGAGCTTAAAAATGTGATTGAAGTGTTTTCCTATGACAAGGGTGACAGGACGCCTGTTTTTGAGAAGCTCCAGACGATTTCCACGACAGACAGTGGGCCGAATTCGCTGACAGCCGCTTGTGCCATGCATTTCTCGCCGGATGAGAAACATATTTTCTGCAGCAATGCAGGAGACGATACGGTGACAATGTATGAGAGAGATGAGGAGACAGGCCTTCTGACGATGCGCTTCTGCCTGCCGACCAGCGGGGATTATCCGAAAGATATCGCGATCTTCCCGGATGGACGCCATATTGCCGTGATTAATTACGAAGGCTCGATCACGTTTTTCCGCGTGGATTACGAAAAGGGGCTGCTTGTCATGAACGCCCGCAGCCTCAAGGTAAATGAGCCGAACTGCTGTGAGATTGTAAAGATAGGAGAGTAAGCGATGGCGGCCGGATCTGTGACGGGAACCATTTTTAAAGTGACGACCTGGGGAGAGTCCCACGGAAAGGCGATTGGCGTGGTCGTGGACGGCTGTCCTGCCGGCCTGCCCCTCTGCGAGGAGGACATTCAGGTCTTTTTGGACAGGAGAAAGCCGGGGAAGAGCCGATTTGCGACTCAGAGGAAGGAAGCGGACTGCGTGGAGCTGCTATCCGGCATATTTGAGGGAAGGACGACCGGAACGCCGATTTCCATGATGGTGCGCAACGAGGATCCGCGTTCCAGAGATTATTCGAATATTGCTTCCTGTTACCGGCCCGGACATGCGGACTACACCTTTGACGCCAAATACGGCTTTCGGGATTACCGGGGAGGCGGCCGGTCATCTGCGCGTGAGACACTGGGGAGAGTGGCGGCGGGAGCGGTTGCCATAAAGTTTCTGGAAAGTCTGGGCGTCTCGGTTCATGCCTATACGAGCTCCATTGGCCCGGTCGGGATCTGCAGGGAGCGTTTTTCGCTCTCAGAGGCGTCCAATAACAGTCTCTGTATGCCGGATGCCGTAGCGGCAGAAGAAGCAGCAGCCTGGCTGGAGAAAAAGATGGCGGAGTGCGATTCTGCCGGAGGCGTGGTAGAATGTGTGATTTCCAATCTGCCCGCAGGAGTCGGGGAGCCGGTGTTTGACAAGCTGGATGCGTCCCTGGCCAGAGCAGTAATGTCCATCGGGGCCGTCAAAGGCTTTGAGATCGGAGATGGCTTTATGGCTGCCGGCGCGAGCGGCTCTGAAAATAACGACGTCTTTCGGATCGGGCCGGATGGGAGCGTGAGGAAGCAGACAAACCATGCCGGCGGTATCCTGGGCGGCATCAGCGACGGCAGCGACATTGTGTTCCGGGCAGCCTTCAAGCCCACGCCGTCGATTGCCAGACCGCAGGAGACGGTGACCAAAGACGGACAGGAGATCGAGCTTTTCATCCGGGGCCGGCATGACCCGGTTGTTGTGCCGCGCGCCGTGGTGGTGACTGAGGCGATGGCAGCACTCACAGTGGCAGATTTTCTGCTTGTTTCCATGACAGCCAGACTGGATCGGATTCAGAACTTTTTTGCAGTGCCTGCTGCGGATGACAGGGAATGATGCGAGGATAATCCGGTATGAGGGATTGGCCTGCGCCGTGATAAAAGGAGAGACGAGATGAGAATTGCGATTGGGAACGACCATACCGCGGTAGAATTAAAAAATATAATCCGGGAACACCTGGAGAAAAAGGGATATGAGGTCATAAATATAGGTACGGATTCCGGGGAGAGCTGCGATTACCCGGTATATGGGAAAAAGGTCGGAACCTGTGTGGCATCCGGCGAGGCTGATCTGGGGATTGCCGTCTGTGGGACCGGGATTGGCATTTCACTGGCCGCCAATAAAGTAAAGGGGATCCGGGCCTGTGTATGCAGCGAGCCGTATTCTGCACGTCTGTCCAGACAGCACAATAACACGAATGTGCTGGCCTTTGGCGCCAGGGTGGTAGGCAGTGAGATGGCGAAGATGATCGTGGACGAATGGCTTGGCGCAAAATTCGAGGGCGGAAGGCATGCGAGACGTGTCGGACAGATCATGGAGATCGAAAACGAGGGAAGCGTTTAGGGGAGAAAGAAGGGGGCTGACAGCCCCCTTTTATAGTTCGGTATTTACGAAAATATTATAGATTGCGTGAATGGCATTCTCGAAATCATCATTGCGGACGCCAATGATGATATTTAATTCACTCGAGCCCTGATCAATCATTTTGATATTGATATTGACATGGGAGAGGGCGGCAAAGATCCTTGCGGCAGTCCCGCGCACAGCCTTCATGCCGCGTCCGACGACAGCGATGAGCGCCAGATCGGATTCCAGATCAATGCTGTCCGGATGGACGGCACGATGGATGCCGGAAATGACGGTTTGTTCGGTTTCCTGGAATTCATCCTGATGGACCAGCACGGACATGGTGTCGATTCCGGACGGCATATGTTCGAAAGGAATCCGGCAGTTTTCAAAGACCTCCAGAACCTTGCGGCCGAAGCCAATCTCCGTGTTCATCATGGTCTTGTCAATGTTGACGGCACAGAATCCCTTTTTGCCGGCAATCCCTGTAATCGTATAACGAGGCTTTCTGCTGGTATTTTCCACAATCATGGTTCCCGGGTCGTCCGGCCGGTTGGTGTTGCGGATGTTGATCGGTATGCCTTCTGCACGTACCGGGAAAATAGCATCCTCATGGAGGACACTGGCACCCATATAAGCCAGTTCCCTGAGCTCCCGGTATGTAATGGTCTCAATCGGGACTGGATTGTCTATGATCTGCGGGTCGGCTACGAGGAAGCCGGACACGTCCGTCCAGTTTTCGTACAGATCTGCCAGAAGGGCCCTGGCAACAAGGGAACCGGTGATATCGGAGCCGCCGCGCGAAAAGGTGGCGATGGTGCCATCCGGTCTGGAACCGTAAAAGCCGGGGATGACAGCCTGCTTATAGCCGGCCAGGTGTTCCTTTAGTTCATGGTTTGTCTTATCAACAAGAAAATTCCCTTTCTCATCAAAGCAAATGACGTCAGCCGCATCCACAAAAGGAAAACCCAGGTAATGGGACATAATCAGGCTGTTTAAATATTCACCGCGGGAAGCGGCGTAATCGCGCCCCAGGCGGCGGTTGAAATTCTCTTGTATTTTATCAAATTCGAAGTCCAGATTCAGGTTCAGATCCAGACCGTCGATGATATCCATAAAACGTTTTTTAATCTGGTCTAGGATCTTTTTGCAGCTCTGCCCGGCACAGGCAGCGTCATAGCACTGATAGAGAAGGTCTGTTACCTTTACGTCTTTTTTGTCGCGTTTGCCGGGAGCGGACGGAATCACAAAACTCCGGGATTTATCGGCCAGAATGATGGCCTTTACTTTTTTAAACTGTCTGGCACTTGCAAGGGAGCTGCCGCCAAATTTTACTACTTTTTTCATGATTTCCTCCTTGTTGGCGCATTCGTTACGCCATTCGGGCAGGTTTGGAAGCCCTGCTTCCAAATGTCGCCTCCTGATGTCCTGGTATACAGAAATGCTGCCTGCAGCAGGGAATTTCTGTATGCCGTCTTGTGATGTATCCTATGCAGGTCAGTGAATGATTTTAGGCGTTGGAAAGTACTCGAAAAGGACTTTGGCGACCATTTTGTCCTTGGAAATATAGGGGTTCTGCCAGTAGCGTGCGTCCATTGAGTAGTTCCGGTTATCACCCATCATAAAGTAGCAGCCTTCAGGCACCTCAAAATGGAAGCTCTCCCCGGGCTTCATCTTTTCGGCCAGATAAGGTTCGTCGAGCGGCGTATCGGAGCCGTTTAAGTATACGTTATCGTCCACAATGTCGATGGTATCGCCGGGAAGCCCGATCACACGTTTCACATAATATACGGTACGTGTACGTTTGAGCGTGAAATCGCAGCGGGGACAGGTTTCGGGGGCTTCCCCTTCGACCATGACATTGCATTTCGGGCATTGCCAGCCGAATACGAAGATCGCCACATCGCCGCGCTCCGGTTCGGAGAAGTAGTAGTGGAGCCTGGAGCCAATGACGCGGCTTCCGGCCATGATGGTTTTTTCCATTGAGCCGGTGGGGACTTCACTGTTGGCGATAATGAAGGTGGTGAGCAGGAAAGCAATGACGGCGGCTGAGACGATAACCTGCAGCCAGCTGATGAGTTCTGCTTTCCAGCCGGTTTTTTCGGGCTTCTTATTTTCGTTTTGTTCGGTGTGTTTCTTTTCCATTTTTTTCCTGTAAACCTCGTTTGACTTAAGATACTAATACGCAATATAATGAGTTTATGATAATTTGTCAAGTTTCGCAAGGGATATTTGTGATTAGGATGAAAAAAATGTGTGTGGCTGCCAGAGGGCTGGGGGTGGCAGTGGGTATGGGGAGGCGGGCTGAGAGCGGCAGCGGTTATAGGGACAGGAGGATGAATACGGCAGTGGTTATGAAGCAGAAGGGGGAGGGAAGCTGCATGTCTGGAGTGCGGGAGGAGATTTATGGTATTTAGAAGGAAGGAACGGGATTTTAAGAGGCGGGCTTTGGGGGTGTTTGTGACCGGGATGATGTTTTTGGCGGGTGGGATGGGCCTGCTTTGGACAGCCAGGAATCAAACAGGGTTCGCGGAGTGGTACTCGCAAAACGTATATTCGGTGCTGGTGGGGAGCGTGGGACGGGTATTTGGGATGATTCCGGTCTCAGCCTCGGAGCTTTTTCTGTATCTGCTTTTGGCGGGGATGGTCTGGCAGGGGATCCGGCACAGGAAGCGGCTTTTGTATCTTGCCTGCTTTTATTTTATGTGTGCTTCCGCGCTTTTGTTTCTGTATGCAGCGAACTGTGGAGTGAATTATTATCGAAAGCCGTTTTCTGCCTGGTTTTTTACGGGGGTGAAGCAGTCTGCGGGAGCGGACAGCGGAGAGCTTTTGAGAATGTGTGAGTGGCTGACAGGGAACGTAAATGAGGCCTGGGAGAGAATGGAGGCGGACTCTGGCAGCTATCACGGGATGCAGGGAAAAGGAAGGGAGGCAATGATGCGGCTTGCCAAAGAGCAGCCGGTGCTGGCCGGATTTTACCCGCGTCCGAAGCCTGTCATGGTGTCATGGATTTTGTCCGTGCAGCAGTGCTCCGGCGTCTATGCGCCGTTTACGGTGGAGGCAAATTATAATCGTGATATGGTGGCATATAATATTCCGCATACGATCTGCCATGAGCTGTCGCACCTGCGCGGATTCATGAGAGAGGACGAGGCGAATTTTATCGGCTATCTGGCGTGTCTGGAATCGGATTCAGCAGACTATAATTATAGCGGATATCTGCTGGGATGGATCTATGCCGGGAATGCGCTGGCGAAAGAAAATTTTGAGGAGTATGCCCGCCTGCACGGGAAACTAAAGGAAGAAGTGCGCAGGGATCTGGCTGCCAATCATCAGTTCTGGGACCAATATGAGGGAAAAGCGGCGGAAGCGGCCACGCATTTGAACGATACATACTTAAAGGCGAACGGACAGTCAGAGGGGGTTAAGACCTATGGGCGGGTGGTGGATCTGATGCTGTATGATTTTTTGGAAAACAGGATGGATTCCGCTTGTAACTGAAAGGCTAAGATGGTAAGATAATAATTAGTTCAGTTTGTCTGGGCAGCGTATCAAATATGCATAAAGATCCACATATAACGAAGGGGGGAAGCTTTATGGAAAAAATCCTGTATGATTTGATGGATTGGGCCGGAATCGAGGAGCTGGTTTATTCGGAGTCGGACGACCCCGGCCGCCTGCTGGGGGCCAGCATGGTGAAGGAGGGGCTTTTAATACAAGCCTATATCCCGAATGCGAAGAAGGTATCGGTAAAGCTTGGCAGGGAGAAAATTCCGATGGAAATGGCGGACGAGGGCGGCTTTTTTGCAGTGCTTTTTGAGGAGCGCAGGGAGCTTGAGCCATACCGGTTCTGCATTGAATATGAGGACGGAAGCGAGGAGGAGTCGGAGGATCCCTATTGTTACCGCTTTGGCTCAATGTTTCAGGAAGAGGAGCTTAAAAAGCTTGCCGCCGGGATTTATTACAATTCCTATGAGAAGCTCGGTGCACATCCGACAGCAAACAACGGGGTGAAGGGAGTCCATTTTGCAGTCTGGGCGCCGGAAGCCATGCGTGTGAGCGTTGTCGGTGATTTTAACTGCTGGGACGGAAGGCGTCATCAGATGCGGCGCCTTGGGGACTCCGGCGTATTCGAGCTGTTTATCCCTCAGCTTAAGCCGGGGATGATCTATAAATATGAAATCAAGACAAAGGCAGGCCTGCCGCTATTGAAGGCAGACCCTTACGGGAATTATGCAGAGCTGAGGCCGGATACGGCTTCCATTGTGTGGGATCTGAAGCAGTATAAGTGGAATGATAAAGAATGGATGGGACGGCGTGGCCGGAAAAAAGGCGGGGAAGAACCGATGTCCATCTATGAGGTCCACCTTGGCTCCTGGATGCAAAAGCCGGTTGCAACCGATGGAGCCGGGAAAGAGATCAATGGAAGCCAGTTCTACAATTACCGGGAGATCGCCGAAAAACTTGCAGAATATGTGAAGGAGATGGGTTACACACATGTGGAGCTTCTGCCGGTCATGGAACATCCGCTGGACGCTTCCTGGGGCTATCAGGTGACAGGATATTATGCACCGACCAGCCGTTACGGGACGCCGGATGACTTTAAGGCCTTTATGGACCACATGCACAGCCAGGGGATCGGAGTGATTCTCGACTGGGTTCCGGCCCATTTTCCGCGCGATGCATACGGACTGGCAGCTTTTGACGGGACATGCCTTTATGAGCACCGCGACCCGCGTCAGGGCTCGCATCCTCACTGGGGAACCCTGATCTATAACTATGGCCGGCCGCAGGTCTCCAATTTCCTGATCTCCAACGCACTGTTCTGGGCAAAGGAGTACCATGCTGACGGGATCCGTATGGATGCGGTGGCCTCTATGCTGTATCTCGATTACGGGAAAAATTCCGGCGAATGGGTTGCCAATATCTATGGCGGACATGAAAATCTGGAAGCAGTCGAGTTTTTAAAGCATCTGAATTCCATCTTCCACAAGGAGGTGAAGGGCGCGCTCTTAATCGCTGAGGAATCCACGGCCTGGCCGCAGATTACGGGTGATGTGAAGGAAGGCGGCTTGGGATTCGATTACAAATGGAACATGGGCTGGATGAATGATTTCCTGAGCTACATGCAGTGTGATCCTTATTTCCGCAATCAGCATTACGGCGAGCTGACTTTTAGTATGCTGTATGCTTACAGTGAAAATTTCGTACTGGTGTTCTCACACGACGAGGTGGTGCACGGTAAGGGCTCGATGGCCGGCAAGATGCCGGGTGATACGCAGGAGAAGAAATTTGCCAATCTGAGGGCGGCATACGGCTTTATGATAGGACATCCGGGAAAGAAACTGTTATTCATGGGGCAGGATTTCGGCCAGATAAACGAGTGGAATGAGAATGCGGGCCTTGAGTGGGAGTTATTACAGTATCCGCTGCACAGTCAAATGAAGGAATATGTAAAAGCATTAAACCATCTGTATGCAGCACAACCGGCACTCTCGGAGCTCGACTATGAGCCGGAGGGGTTTGAGTGGATTAACTGCACGTACCATGAGGACAATATCGCAATTTTTGTCCGCAGGACGAAGAAACAGGAGGAAACTCTTCTGTTTGTCTGCAACTTTATTCCGGTAGCGCATGAAAATTTCCGTCTCGGCGTGCCGTTTGCAGGGAAATATAAAGAGATCTTAAACAGTGATGCAGCTGCCTTCGGAGGAAGCGGTATGACGAATCCGCGCGTAAAGACATCGAAAAAGGAAGAGTGGGACGGCAGGGAACACTCGATCGCCATTCATTTGGCGCCAATGTCGGTGAGTGTGTTTTCGTGTACTCCAACGCCGGAGACGCCAAAGAAGAGGGCGTCTGTAAAGTCCGGGGAGTCATCCGAACAAACGGCCTCCAAAAAGGCAAAGGGGACCATCCCCGGGAAGAAAGCTGACGCCAGGGGCAAGGTGGCAGAAGCAGTTGGAGCGATCACGGAACGCGTCGGAAAGCATATCAGGAATACCAAAGCATAGAAACGCAGAGAAAAACAGGACAGGAGGACATAATTTGTGAGCGGGGAAATGCAGGTAACATCAGGCATCCAGGCTGTGGAGCTTTTGAAAAAGACGGCAGCGGACTCTCTTCCGGGGCTTTGGAGTTTTGGAATGCGGCTTCTTGTAGCGGCTCTTCTTTTGGGAATTGGTTTCCGCCTGGTGAAGTTTTTACGCAGGCTGATGATGCGCTCTCTGGAGCGGGCGGAGGTGGAGCCCACACTGCGGGGGTTTTTGGATGCTCTGATACAGGCGGTTCTGACAGGGATTCTGGTTTTTATGGCAGCGGAAGAGCTGGGAATGGATTCTGCGTCAGTAATCGCACTCATGGGCTCTGCCGGCCTGGCGTTAGGCCTAGCGCTGCAGGGAAGTCTGGCTAATTTTGCCGGAGGCGTGCTGATTCTTCTGATGAAGCCGTTTAAGGCCGGAGATTATATTATTGCGCCGGACGGAGAGGGGACGGTATCCTCGATCGGGCTGGTCTACACCACACTACTGACGGTGGACAACCGCCGGATCGTGATTCCCAACGGGACGCTTTCCAATTCCGCGCTCACAAATGTGACGGCGATGGCGAAACGGCGTCTGGATCTGTCTGTGGGGATCGGATATGAGGACGATCTTTTGAAGGCGAAGAGGGTTTTACAGGCTGTATTTGAACAGTGTCCTGAGATCATAAAGGAGGAGGGCATTACCGTTTTTGTCGACTGCCTGGGAGAGAGCCGGGTAATGCTCGGCATCCGCGGCTGGGTGGCTGCAGAGGATTACTGGACGGCCAGATGGGAGCTTACAGAAGAAATCAAGCTTGCCTTTGACCGGGAAGGGATCACAATTCCTTATGACCGCCTGCAGGTCTATGTTCAGGAGCCGGATGGCGGCAGACAGAAAAAGGACGGCTGACAACACATCCGCGGCGGATGGGGAAGGAGGCAGTTATGGTACAGAAGGCGGCGATATTTGCCAGTCAGGCTCATGAAGGCAAGGTGAGGAAAGGAACGAAGATTCCGTATATCATTCATCCCCTGGAGACAGCTGCGATTGTCTCCGGTCTCACAGGGGATGAAGCGGTCATCTGTGCCGCGCTGCTTCATGATGTGATTGAGGACACGCAGGTTACGTATGAGGAACTCCTGGAGCAGTTTGGAAACCGGGTGGCCGGCCTGGTGCGTTTCGAGAGTGAGGATAAGTCCAAGAGCTGGCAGGAAAGAAAGGCGGAGACGATACGTCATCTTGAGAATGCGTCCCGGGAGGCAAAGATGATCTGCCTGGGGGATAAACTCAGTAATCTGCGCAGTACGGCCGCTGACCGTATGATGAAGGGAGAGGAAGTCTGGAAGAAATTCCGTGAGACAGATAAGAGGAAGCATGAGTGGTATTACCGGGAGATCCTCGGGCAGCTTTCCGAGTTTTCGGAGACACCTGCATATCAGGAGTATCTTGGGCTTATGCAGCTTCTTTTTTAGACCAATGAGGAGGTCATAGACATGGGGGAAGAAAAGTCGAGAGTTTGGAGGGCGGCACTGGTTGTGCTTACAATTCTTTTTGTGGAGAGCATGTCCTTTGCCGCCTGGGCAGGTGACGGGATGGAAGCAGTATATCAGCTGTTTCAGTTCGGAAACGGATGGGGCCGGGAATGCCGGGATAATACATATGGCCGGGCAGCAGCGGGAAGCTATGTGACAGCGCTCAAAGTGACGCTTAACAATCAGCCGGAGGGCATGACAGGGACCGTTACCTATCAGGTCAACTTAAGCGGCAGCGGCTGGCTGGGCTGGGCAGAGAATTTCGCTGAGGCCGGTGCAACCGATACGGATATGCCGCTCGAAGCAGTGAAAATGATGCTTACAGGCGAGCTGGCGGAGCATTATGATATATACTATTCCGTGTTCCAGAATGGTGCATGGACAGAGCTTGTGATGAACGGCGAAGCAGCCGGGGCGGAAGGACAGGGCCTGCGTGTGGACGGAGTGCGCGCGGCAATTCGTGAAAAGGGAGCAGGAGTACCCGAAGAGCCCCAGGCTTCCGGGAGAGTGATTGATCCCACGAGGCCGATGGTCGCGCTTACCTTTGACGACGGCCCCTCGATCTATACGCCGCGTATTCTCGATGCACTGGAGCGAAACGGCGGGGCATCCACTTTTTTCATGGTGGGGAACCGGATCGGTACCTATGCGCCGACGGTAAAGCGCATGGCAGAGCTTGGATGTGAACCTGCAAGTCATACATGGGCGCATACCTATCTGACAGGAATGTCTCAGGATGCCATTATTACCAGCCTGAATCAGGTAGACGCGGCAATCATGGCGGCGGCGGGGGTTCCGACGGCAGTGATGCGGCCGCCGGGAGGCTACATCAATCAGGAAAAACAAGCCGTGCTTGCGGCAAAAGGCGTTCCGGCTGTGATGTGGTCGCTTGACACAAGGGACTGGAAAACACAGAATGCGCAGAATACGATAAATGTGGTATTGGGGAATGTAAAGGACGGAGATATCATTCTGATGCATGACCTCTATGATGCCAGTGCGGCAGCAGCGGAGGTGCTGATACCGGAGCTTACCAACCGGGGATATCAGCTTGTGACCGTCAGCGAACTGGCGGCATTTCGGGGAGGGATGGCGCCGGGACACATTTACAGTCAGTTCCGGCCTTAGAAACAAAAACAGAGGGAAAGCCGGTCATGGATGAAAGATTTGTGACCGGCTTGTCGTCTGCTGCAGGAAGGGGGGGGGGGTGCCGGCTTTGTCAGCTTTTATGAAGGCGGGGACTCGAATGGCCGTAAGAGGGGGAGGTATCTACAGATGAAAAATCAAAATATAATCATAAAGTGGCTGATCTGTTTTGCCATTTTTGGGGTGCAGGGGCTGTGTCTGATTGCCAGCCCGATTGTCCACACACTGGCCGCAGATTATCCGGACGTGCCACTGACAACGGTGAGGATGATTACAACGATTCCGTCGCTTGCCGCGTTTGTGGGGGCAATGTTTCTGGCTCCCATGCTGGGGAAGGTTTTACGTTACAAGACGGCTCTGATTATAGGCACTTCGCTGGCATTCGTGGGCGGTGTGCTTCCTGCATTCTGGAATGCCCGCTTCAGTTATATTATTATTGCGAGAGTGATCTTCGGCTGCGGTTTTGCCATGTTCAGTATGAGAAATGCGATCACAGCCAGGACCTACGGTGAGGTGCAGGCGGCAGTCTGGATGGGAAATGGTTCTTTTCTCGTTTCCTTCCTGTCAATCGTTACACAGTTAATCAGCGGAATGCTGGGGGACATCAGCTGGAAGTACAGCTTCCTGCTTCACAGCCTGGCAGCAGTTCTCATTTTTATTGCAGTATTTTTGTATGAGGAGCCGGAAGGTGCTGAGAAAGGGAGCCCGGAGCGTGTTCGGGTGAAAAAGAGCGGCAGTGCGCTGGTTCCGCCGAGTGTCATTTTCTATTTTCTGATGATACTTACGAGCATGCTCTGCCTGTTCCCGTTCCTGTCGAGTATCTCGATCTTTGTCGCAGAGCGCGGACTGGGTTCGGCCACTCAGTCAAGCTGGGTCAGCTCGGCCTATTCGGCGGGAGGCGCAGTCGCGTCCCTAATCTTTGCCGCAGCCTATGCGAAATACAGCAGATGGATTATGTCATTAAGCTGTCTGACTGTGATTGCAGGATATGTACTGACTCTGGCAGGGGTCAACATCAGTATGGTGATTATGGGGAGCGCGCTGTGTGGAGGCGGTGCGGCATTAATTACCCTGATCTATTCCAAATGGTCAATGGATGCATCGGATGAGTCGAACCGGGCTCTGTCGATGACACTGATCCCCTGCGGTGTGTCAGGAGGATCCTTCCTCTCAAGCTATTATATGATTTTTGCCAGGAAGGTAGGGGCGATGATCCCCCTTTTTGAGACGGAGATCGAGAAAACCTTTCTGGTGGGAATCATCATCTATGCAGTGATATTCATTCTTATGACTGTGAAGGATTTCCGCGTGCTGGGAAAGCGCTAACGCCCCGGTGTGGTATTCAGGGGCCTCAGCTCGCAGGGGGCAGGCAGCGCCGGAGATACGAGGTCAGGAAGGCTGATTCCGGCGGACTCAAAAAGAGCAGGGGATGCCAGCACATGATTTGTGGAAACAGGAGCCGAATCCGGAACAGATTCGGGAGCAGCAGAAGGTTTCTCTTCGGTAGTCCCGTTTTGAATGGAATAGACGGGAGAGAGGACACGGCCGGAATCGGCGGACTGCATACGTCCGGTGAGCCTGCCGTAAAGAGAGGCTGCGGAGCCGAAGGCCAGAAAGAGCAGCATAAGCCAGAAAATGGCATTTTCCGGCATTCTGCGTAAGAAAGAATGTTTTTTCATATCAGTCACACTCCTTGAACCAGTATCATTGCCTGCCGGCGGCAGACTTTTATTAAAGAATATATGCTGTCAGGAGAAGAAATATGAAGGACTGGACCGCAGCAGATAAAAGTTCTGTTTCATTTCCTGTGGTATAGAAAATGGCGTACCATACAGAACATGGGAAAAGAATAAAAATCCCACAAGGAAATCAGAGTGAAATGCCCTGATTCCTGTGGGACTTTTTCGTGTCTACCAGACTGCCACAGTTCCGTCTGTCCTCGGCTCAGTCGCTCCGCAGAGCGTGCCGTTCTCGTCCCTGAAGATGATCTGTCCGCGGCCGAAACTCATACTGTCTGTGGGGATGCGGATCGCGTGGCCCATGCGGGCAAGACGGTAAGCCGTTTCTGCGCGGTATCCATGCTCAAGGTCGATCGTTCTGCCGCCTGTCCACATCCATCTCGGAGCATCAAGGGCTTCCTGCGGATTCATATGGAAGTCGATCAGATTCATCAGCACCTGGACATGCCCCTGCGGCTGCATGAAACCGCCCATGACGCCGAACGGGCCCACGGCTTTTCCGTCCTTTGTGAGGAATCCGGGAATAATCGTGTGGTACGGTTTTTTGCCGGGGGCGACACAATTTTCCATCGTCTCGTCCATCGTAAAGTTGTTGCCGCGGTTATGGAACAGGATGCCTGTGCCGGGAAGTGGGATTCCGGAGCCAAACGGGCAGTAGTTGGACTGGATGTAACTAATCATGTTGCCCTCGCCGTCTGCGGCATTCAGATATACCGTGTCGCCGCAGAAGGGATTGCCAGGTTTGGGATCAAGTGCTGTGTTGCCGATGAGACTGCGGCGTTTGGCAGCGTAATCTCTGGACAGAAGCTGGTCAATCGTGGCCTTCATATGAGCCGGATCCGTAACATAACGTTTGCCGTCAGAGAACGCAAGCTTCATGGCCTCCATCTGGCGGTGAATGGTCTCCGCGTTGTCGTGATCTGGCGTAAACTCCATCTGTTCCAGGATATTTAAGGCCATAAGAACAACGATTCCGTGGCCATTGGGCGGGATCTCCCAGACATCATAACCCCGGTAATTGGTCGTGACCGGTTCCACCCACTCGGCGCGGTAGGCGGCCAGATCGTCTTTCCTTATGTAACCGCCTGTTTTCCTTGAATAAGCGTCAATTCGCTCTGCCAGTGCGCCGCGGTAGAAGGACTCACAGCCGGTATCTGCCAATTCATGCAGAGTGTCGGCCATCCCCTGATAGCGGAAGCATTCTCCGGGATTGGGATGCCGCCCTTCGATGGAAAAGTCAGCCGCAAAGAGTTCAAACTGTTCCGGTGTCAGCGCTCCCTTGAGGATTGCCATATTTTTCTGCCATAGGGCGGAGACGACAGGGGATACGGCAAAACCGTCCTCTGCATAGGCGATGGCCGGGGCCAGGATGTCCTTCAGGGGGAGTGCTCCGAAGCGCTTGTTGATCTCAGCCCATCCGGAGGTAACGCCGGGGACGGTCACAGCGCCCCAGCCGTAGCGCGGCATTTCGGTATAGCCGGCAGCTTTCAGGTGGTCCACGCTTAAGAGTGCCGGGGCCGGACCGCTGGCATTTAGGCCGTAGAGCTTCCCTTCGTGCCAGATGAGAGCGAAGCCGTCTCCGCCGATATTGCAGGACATCGGCTCCACGACAGGAAGGCAGGCCGCAGCTGCCAGTGCAGCATCAAAAGCATTCCCGCCCTTTTTTAAGATTTCCAGACCAGCCTGCGAGGCCAGGGGCTGAGAGGAGCAGACCATGCCCCTTCGGCCATAGACCAGGCGCCTTTGAGACGGATAGCGATATTGCAGTGCGTCAAATTCGAAATTCATGGCATTTCCTTTCTTTTGTTGATAAACTTATTATACCGTCTTGCCTGCCTGGATTCAAATCTTTTTTACTATGAAAGTCTCGCCGCCGTCAGGCGGCATAGATTCAGGTATGCCCAATGCGCTAGACAACTTTCATTCATGGTGGCGTGCTCACCTGTGGGCGCATGAAGGTTTACTATAAAAGTGCATCGCCGCAGGCGATTTAAGTTCAGGGATGCCAAATGCGCCTGGCTACTTTCATTCATGGTGGTGCGCTCACTCATGGGCGCATGAAGGTTTAGGAAAATCAGGCCCATTTCGTATTTTAGCCATATGTGTTTTGACTCTCAAAAAAGTGGGCATCCTTGAAAACAGAGGAGCGGCCGCTTTTTTATATGTCATTTTGCACAAAAGCAGGCAGGCACATGCCGTCTTCCCGTTCACGTTTCTTACAAACTGTAAGCAGTCACAGCCGTAACGGGATAAAAGGATTGCAATTTATGGCAAAAAAAATTATAATGGTTTTTATTACAAAAAGCCCTTTTCAGAGAAGGTGGAGATGGTTATGGAAGAAAACATGCGAAAAGAATTGGAAGTGGAGTTAGAAACTCCTGCAGATTTTACGAGCCCGGAAATTCTGTACGAGAAACTGGTAGCCTGTATCAGGAGGTATCATCCCTCAGACGATTTGAGCAAGATTGAGCGGGCGTACCGGATTGCGCGTGACGCGCATAAAGACCAGAAGAGAAAATCGGGCGAGCCATATATCATCCACCCGCTTTGCGTTGCCATTATCCTGGCAGAGCTGGAGCTTGACAAGGAATCCATTATTGCCGGAATCCTGCATGATGTCGTGGAAGATACGATCATGACTGAGGAGGAGATCACAAAGCTTTTTGGAGCAGAGGTCGCGCTTTTAGTTGACGGGGTGACAAAGCTGACACAGCTTTCATGGTCGGCTGACAAGGTGGAGATGCAGGCTGAAAACCTGCGAAAAATGTTCCTTGCAATGGCTAAGGACATCCGGGTTATTCTCATTAAGCTGGCAGACCGTCTCCACAATATGCGGACCCTTCAATATATGAAGCCGGAGAAGCAGGAGGAAAAGGCCAGGGAAACGATCGAGATCTATGCGCCTCTGGCAGACCGTCTGGGTATCTCCAAAATCAAGACAGAGCTTGATGATCTGGCTCTTAAGTATCTGGAGCCGGAGGTATATAAGGATCTTGAATCCAAGATCGAGCTTACGAGTGGGGCGCGTGAGAAATTTATCAGGGAAATTACGGCAGAGATCCGGAAACACATGGAGAACGGCGAGATCCGCTGTGAGGTCAACGGCCGTGTAAAACATCTTTTCAGCATTTACCGCAAAATGCTGAAGCAGAATAAGACATTAGACCAGATCTATGATATTTTTGCCGTCCGCGTACTCGTGGATACGGTCAAGGACTGCTATGCGGCGCTCGGAGTCATCCATGAGATGTATAAGCCGATTCCCGGTCGTTTTAAGGATTATATTGCCATGCCGAAGCCGAATATGTACCGTTCTCTACATACGACGTTAATCGGTAACAGCGGCCAGCTCTTCGAGATCCAGATCCGTACCTACGATATGCACAGGACGGCGGAATACGGAATCGCGGCGCACTGGAAATATAAGGAGAGCGGAAGCGGCCAGGCTGCAGCGGGGAGCGAGGCGGAAAAGCTGAGCTGGCTCCGTCAGATTCTGGAATGGCAGCAGGACGTGTCAGACAACCGGGAATTTATGAGCGTGTTAAAAGGCGATCTCGACATGTTCTCTGACAGTGTGTACTGCTTTACGCCCACAGGAGACGTAAAGGAACTCCCAAGCGGTTCGACACCGATCGACTTTGCCTATGCCATCCACACGGCAGTAGGGAATAAGATGGTGGGAGCCAGAGCTAACGGAAAGCTTGTCAATATCGACTATGTAATCCAGAACGGAGACCAGCTTGAGATTCTGACGTCCCAGAATTCCAAGGGACCGAGCCGTGACTGGCTGAATCTTGTCAGGAGCAGTCAGGCTAAGAATAAGATCAATGCCTGGTTTAAGCAGGAGCGTAAGGGCGACAATATCATCAAAGGCCGGGAGATGCTGGACCGCTACTGTAAGACCAAAGGAATCAACTTCTCAGAGATCAACAAGCCGGAATTCACAGAAAAGGTGATGAAGCGGTACGCGTTCCAGGACTGGGATTCCGTCCTTGCTTCCATCGGGCACGGCGGCCTGAAGGAGGGCCAGGTCATCAATAAGATGATGGAGGAGCAGCGCAAGAAGATCCGCCGTGAAGTGACGGATGCCACCATCCTTGATTCGATCGGCGAGGGCGGCAGGCCTGCCGTAGTGCCGATCCGGGCCAGGTCAAAGAGCGGCATCGTTGTCCGCGGGATTCATGATCTGGCAGTGCGTTTTTCCCGGTGCTGCAGTCCGGTTCCGGGCGACGAGATCGTGGGCTTTGTCACCAGAGGCCGTGGGATTACGATCCACAGGACCGACTGCGTCAATATACTGAATCTGCCGGAGATCGAACGCAGCCGCCTTATTGATGCGGAGTGGCAGGGGACGGAGGACGACGGAAGCTCCGCCACCTACTCGGCAGAGATTTCTATTTTTGCAAATAACAGGATTGGGATGTTTGTGGATATTTCCAAGATCTTTACGGAGCGCCAGATTGATATCAAGGCCATGAATGTGCGCACGAACAAGCAGGGAAAGGCAACAATCACCATGAATTTTGATATCCACGGCGTCGAAGAGCTGAACAGCCTGATGGCAAAGCTCAACCAGATCGAGGGAGTCCTGGATATCGAGAGAACGACGGGCTGACAGGCAGCAGATTTTTGGCTTTGACAGGGGTGGAAAGCTTTCAGCGCCGTTATGGAGAGATTCAGAAAAAGCGCATATTAAAATTACGAAAGGGAGGAACAGAACATGGGGAGGCTCCTGGTTGAGGGAATGATCGTGGGGATGGTGGGCACGAACTGCTATCTTGTGTATGATGATGAGACAAAACGGGCGGTGGTCGTCGATCCCGGTGATAATGCGCCTGCCATTATGCAGAGAGCACAGGCGCGCGGGGTGAAGCCGGAGGCGATTCTTCTGACTCACGGCCACTTCGACCATGTCATGGCAGCAGAAGAGCTGAGGCGTGCCTGGAACGCACCTGTCTATGCGGCGGAAAAGGAGAAGGAAATTCTCTCGGACAGCGCTAAAAATATGATGGAGAGCTTTTGCGGAGAACCGCTTTCCCTGGATCCGGATGTAACGCTTCAGGATAACGAGGAATTTGAGGCCGCAGGTATGACGTTTCGTATGATGGAAACGCCGGGGCATACGATCGGTTCCTGCTGTTATTACATGGAGCAGGAGGGAATTTTGTTTTCCGGAGATACGCTGTTCCAGATGTCGTATGGCAGGACGGATTTCCCGACAGGCAGCGGAAAGCGCATGGCGATGTCTGTCACGCGCCTGCTCTCTGAGCTTCCGGAAAAGACCATCGTTTATCCCGGCCATATGGATTCCACGACCATCGGCTTTGAAAAGCAGAATAATCCTATGGCGAGGTTCCTGCGATGAGAGGAATCCTGTTAAATGATGACGCTTATGAACAGGATATCCGTGAG
This sequence comes from bacterium 1XD42-76, assembly GCA_009917545.1. Classification (GTDB taxonomy): domain Bacteria; phylum Bacillota; class Clostridia; order Lachnospirales; family Lachnospiraceae; genus QZDW01. The sequence continues at coordinate 15,177 of QZDW01000015.1, read as the reverse complement.
CTTTTGATGGCCTTCTATCCAGGGGAAAGTTTCACTCATGAGAAGGAGGACAATGTAACCTTCTATGTTGAGGGGGATTGGTCCGGGGAGCCTGACGGGCAGTTTTGTCTGAGACTTCTGGAGGATGGAAATGTTTTGGGAGAGCGTACATTTCCACTCGATTACGCGAAACGATTAGAGGCCAAGACAGCGATCAAGCGTGAGCTCTACGGACTTTTGTCAACCAGAGAAGAGAAAGAGCTTCCCTGGGGGACGCTCACAGGCATCCGGCCCACGAAGCTGGCGCTTACGAGGCTTTCCGAAGGCTGGCATCCGGACACGGTAAAGACGTTTATGCGCGATACCTATCTTACGAGCGAAAAAAAGATCGATCTCAGTCTGGAGATCGCCGGGCGTGAGCTGGATCTTTTGTCGGGACTGGATTATGAAAACGGCTACAGCCTTTACGTAGGCATCCCGTTCTGCCCGACAACCTGTCTTTACTGCTCATTTACCTCTTTTCCCATCCAGGCCTGGGAGGAGCGGATCCCGCTCTATCTGGAAGCGCTGTTTAAAGAGCTCGACTATGTGGCCCGGCGCATGGCGGGGCGGCCTCTGAATGCGGTTTATTTTGGCGGTGGTACGCCCACTTCCTTAAAGGCAGAGGAGATTGACCTTCTTTTGTCCGGTATCAGGGAACGTTTTGATCTTAGCCATGTGAGAGAATTTACCGTAGAGGCGGGGCGGCCGGACAGCATAACGGAGGAAAAGCTTCTGGTTCTCAGACGGCACGGGATTTCCAGAATTTCCATCAACCCGCAGACGATGAAACAGTCTACATTAGACCTGATCGGGCGGCGGCATACGGTGGAGATGGTGAAAGAGAAATACCGGCTTGCAAGGGGCCTTGGTTTTGATAATATCAATATGGACCTGATTATCGGCCTTCCGGAGGAAACGATTGATGATGTGAGGGCCACGATGGAGGAAATCAGACGTCTTGCGCCGGACAGCCTGACGGTTCATTCTCTGGCAATCAAGCGGGCCGCCAGGCTTAATATGTTCCGTGAGCAGTACGCGGATCTTAAGATTGAGAATACGCAGGAGATGGTTGATCTGACGGCAGATGCCGCAAGGGCGATGGGACTCCTGCCATATTATTTGTACCGCCAGAAGAATATGGCGGGGAATTTTGAAAATGTCGGCTATGCGGCTCCCGGGAAAGCCTGTATCTACAATATCCTTATTATGGAGGAAAAGCAGACGATTATCGGATGCGGGGCCGGAACCACGACCAAGGTGCTGTTCGCCGCAGAAAACAGGCTGGAACGGGCGGAAAATGTCAAATCCGTAGAGCAGTACATGGAAAGAATTGACGAAATGATTGAGAGAAAAGAAAAATGGCTGCAAAAGCTTTTGGAAAAAGGGGACGACTGACATGGGATTAAAGAAAAAGCCAGTGACCGGTATGAAAGACATCCTGCCTGCCGAGATGGAGATCCGGGATTATGTGTTAAACCAGATTAAAGAAACATACAGAAGCTTTGGATTTTCGGCAATCGAGACGCCTTGCGTGGAGCACATTGAAAATCTGTTAAGCAAGCAGGGCGGCGACAATGAAAAACTGATATTTAAGGTATTAAAGCGCGGGGAAAAGCTTGATCTGGCATCCGCAGAGACAGAAAATGATCTCGCAGACAGCGGACTGCGGTATGACCTGACACTGCCGCTTTCCAGGTATTATGCCAACCATGCAGCCAGCCTTCCGTCACCGTTTAAGGCACTTCAGATCGGCAGTGTCTGGCGTGCCGATCGGCCGCAGAAAGGGCGTTTCCGCCAGTTTATGCAGTGCGATATTGACATTTTAGGCGATGCCACCAATCAGGCGGAGATTGAGCTGATCCTGGCGACGACGACAGCGCTTTCCCGCATCTGCCCGAACAACGGCTTTGAGGTGCGGATCAATGACCGGCAGATATTAAAGGCGATGGCCCTTTCCAGTGGATTTGCGGAGGACGAGATCGAGAAGGTCTTTATCGCCGCAGACAAGATGGATAAGATCGGCGAGGACGGCGTAAAGGCAGAGCTCGTGGAATATGGCTGTTCTGATAATGCCGCGGACAAGTATCTGGAGCTCATGAAAAAGACCTCTGAGACTTCGGAAGGCGTGCGGCAGATGGGAGAGCTTTTGGCCGGTTTTCTGCCGGAACAGGCGGCGGAAAACCTGGCGGAGATCATGGATGCCGTGAAGGAGGCCGCAGGAAATGTCCGCCTGATTTTCGATCCCACGCTTGTACGCGGAATGGGCTATTATACAGGGACAATCTTTGAGGTTGCGATGGAAGGCCTGGGCGTGTCTGTCGCCGGTGGCGGCCGCTACGATAAGATGATCGGGAAATTTACCGGCATGGATACCCCGGCCTGCGGCTTTTCCATTGGTTTCGAGCGTATCGTGACGATCCTTTTAGAGGGCGGCTGTAAGGTTGCCGGGGAGAAGGTGAAGGAAGCCTGGTTGTACGAAAAAGGGCTTCCGGCGCAGAGACTGGCCGGTATTATGAAGGAAGCGATGGACCGGCGCGCAGAGGGCAGGGTCATTCTGGTTGCACAGATGAATAAGAATAAAAAGTTTCAGAAGGAACAGCTGTCAAAGGACGGCTATCAGGAATTTAAGGAATTCTACAAAGAAGAACTCAAGCGGTAAGCCAAGAGCAGAATGCTGGTGCCAGGGGGATACCGTACTGGTATTGTCAGGAGGGAGGAAATGATGAGCGAATCAATGACAGGTTTAAAACGCTCCTGCCGCTGTGCAGAAGTTACAGAGGCGCAGGTAGGGCAGGAGCTGACATTAATGGGCTGGGTCCAGAAAAGCAGGAATAAGGGAGGACTGATCTTCACCGATCTGCGGGACCGCTCAGGAATCATTCAGATTATTTTTGAAGAAAAGGACTGCGGAAGCGAATGCTTTGCCAAGGCAGAGCGGATAAAAAGTGAATTTACAATCGCAGTGACAGGTACGGTGGCGCTCCGTTCCGGTACAAGCGAGGTCAACTCAGCGGTCAACGAAAGCCTGAAAACCGGGACAATTGAGGTAAGGGCCACGTCATTACGTATCCTGTCAGAATCAGAGGTGCCGCCGTTTCCGGTTGAGGAAAATTCAAAGACGAGGGAGGATCTGCGTCTTAAATACCGCTATCTGGATCTGCGCCGTCCCGATTTGCAGAGGAACATCATGACGAGAAGCCGGGTGACTACGCTGGTCCGCCAGTTTATGTCAGAGGAAGGATTTTTAGAAATCGAGACGCCGACATTGATTAAGAGCACGCCGGAGGGCGCTAGGGACTACCTGGTTCCCAGCCGCGTTCATCCTGGCAGCTTTTATGCACTGCCGCAGTCTCCGCAGTTATTAAAACAGCTTTTGATGTGCTCTGGTTTTGACCGCTATTTCCAGATCGCCAGATGCTATCGTGACGAGGATCTGAGGGCGGACCGCCAGCCGGAGTTCACTCAGATTGATATGGAGATGTCCTTCGTGGATGTGGAGGACGTCCTTGAAGTGAATGAACGCCTGTTAAAAAAGCTTTTCAAAGAGATCTGCGATTTCGACATTGAGCTGCCGATCAGACGCATGACCTGGCAGGAGGCGATGGATCGTTACGGCTCCGATAAGCCGGATTTGCGTTTTGGCATGGAGTTAAAAAATGTGTCCGATGTGGTAAAGGGCTGTGAGTTCGCTGTGTTCCAGAACGCGCTTTCATCAGGCGGCTCTGTCCGCGGAATCAATGCCAGAGGACAGGCCGGCATGCCGCGCAAAAAGATCGACGCTCTCGTAGAGTATGCGAAGGGCTTTGGGGCAAAAGGCCTGGCATACTTGGCTGTGCAGGAGGACGGCAGCTATAAATGTTCGTTCTCGAAGTTTATGAAGGACGAGGAGCTGAAAGCGCTCGTGGCGGCGATGGACGGTGAACCAGGGGATCTGCTCCTGTTTGCGGCAGATAAAAACAGCGTGGTATACGATGTCCTTGGCAATCTGCGTCTGGAGCTGGCAAGGAAGCTGGAGCTCTTAAGAAAGGATGATTTCCAGTTCCTGTGGGTGACAGAGTTCCCGCTCCTTGAGTATTCCGAGGAAGAGGGACGGTTTGTTGCCAAGCATCACCCGTTTACGATGCCAATGGAAGAAGATCTTTCCCTGCTTGACACAGCTCCGGGAGCCGTGCGCGCCAAGGCATACGATATCGTACTAAATGGTACGGAGCTGGGAGGTGGTTCCGTGCGGATCCATCAGTCTGATATTCAGGAGAAGATGTTCCAGGTGCTTGGCTTTACGGAGGAACGGGCGAAGGAGCAGTTCGGCTTCCTTCTGGATGCTTTTCAGTATGGCGTACCGCCGCACGCCGGGCTTGCCTACGGGCTGGACCGTGTGGTAATGTTAATGGTGGGGGCAGACAGCATCCGTGACGTCATCGCCTTCCCGAAGGTCAAGGACGCATCCTGTATGTTGATGGAGGCGCCGGCAGAGGTGGAGAAACGCCAGCTGGATGAGCTGGGAATCGCAGTTGTGGATCATACAGAAGAGTAAGAGAAATTATATGGAAACTCCGGGAGCCGAAAAAGCATATCCCGGAGTTTTTACCGCATGTCTGCTGGCAGAAACTGCCGGGGCTGTCCGAAATGTGAAAAATTGGTGAAGGAGTGGAAAAATCCGTTATTCTATGTTACTATGAAAGTCCATCGCCGCAGGCGATCTAAGTTCCGGTATGCCCAATGCGCCTGGAGCACTTTTATTCATGGTGGCGTGCTCACCTGTGGGCGCAGGAAGGTTTACTATATACAGAAGAGACCGGACGGATTTGGAGTATAGCCTGCCGGTTAAAATGTTTGTACATGTGAGGTGTCTGAGATGGATACAGTAAAGGTTCTGATAGTAGATGACGAGGCGCGGATGCGTAAGCTGGTAAAGGATTTTCTGACGATTAAGGGATACCGCGTACTGGAGGCCGGGGACGGCGAACAGGCAGTTGACATATTTTTTAAGGAACGGGAAATCGGGCTGGTGATTCTGGATGTGATGATGCCCAAAATGGACGGCTGGGAAGTACTGCGGACAATACGGCTCTATTCTCAGGTGCCGGTTATCATGCTGACGGCGCGCGCCGAAGAGCGGGATGAGCTCCACGGCTTTGATCTGGGAGTAGACGAATATATTTCCAAACCGTTCAGCCCTAAAATTCTGGTGGCTCGTATCGAGGCGCTTTTGAGGCGGCACAGCACCAAGACAGGGGAGATGTTGGCAGCGGGTGGAATCCAGGTGGATAAGGATGCCCATGTGGTGACAGCCGCGGGCCGGGAAGTGGAGTTAAGCAATAAAGAATACGAACTTTTGACGTATTTTATGGAAAACCAGGGAATGGCCCTCTCGCGGGAAAAGATTCTGAACCATGTGTGGAATTATGACTATTTTGGTGATGCCAGAACGATTGATACCCATGTGAAAAAGCTGAGAAGCAAGCTGGGAGAAAAAGGCGATTATATTAAGACCATCTGGGGGATGGGGTACAAATTCGAGGTGAACGAATAAAGGCGGTATGCGTAAAAGTCAGTATTTATGGGCGTTTCCGGGTTTTGAGGATGCGCCGGGTGGGGGAGTTTCTACCAAAATACTACCAAATATATGGTTTTTAGAAGAAAGATACCATCTATTAACATATTTATCAAACAGATATTACACCAGGTCTCTGTCAGAGACGGAAAAAGGTATGATTTTGATGGAATGACAGGAAATTTGCTTATTTTTTAACCAAGAGGAGAAAAGAGAAATGAAGAAAACATTATTTGCAATTATGGCGACAGCAATGGCATTAAATAGCAGTTTAACAGTATTTGCCGCACCTGAAACCATGCCGGACGGAACAATATTTGATGCAGAATACTATGCACAGAATAATCTTAACGTTGCAGCGGTATTGGGGACAAATAAGGATGTACTGTACCAGCATTATCTTAAATTTGGAAAAGCAGAAGGGCGTCAGGCTTATGAAGTGCTGCAAAACACGGTTACGCCTTCAGGTTCTGTGCTAATTGAAGCAGGGGATGAAAATTATCTCAGAATGGGTTATCTTATGTCAGGCTTTGATTATGATTTAATCCCAAGAACAGAGAGGGTATACTATACGAACGAAAACGGTGAATGGGTAGAGCACAGGGAGCCTTTGGAAACGCCGTGGGTGTCCGATCCTGCGGCAGATTTTGTCAGAAGTGATTGGTCTGGAGACCCCAGATATCAGGCACTAAAGAATGAAATCGAACAAAAACTGTTGGAAAAAGGGGCAGAGCTCAACGGAGAAGTATTAAGTTTCACACAGTATCCAACAAGTGAAGAAGAGAATAACGCATTGCAGCAGCTCCTGAAAAATCTGTCTGTTGATCTGATGAAGAGTGGTGTCGTGGACAGCTGTTATCTCTCGTGGATTTCGGCGGACGGCTATCTGTATTTTGACAAATGGGGATACGAAAAAGCTGTAAATGTTTTTGCAAATAAGAATGACGCCACGACATCACAGTATGACAAACATCCGGAGATATGGAGCTATATGAAAAAATCGCGGAGCGAGTTATATGATGACAGTGATGAAGTGGATGAAGAATTTAGCAGTGGCTGGGGAATTTAGTGGTAAGATAGTGTATAATCTTCTTAGAAAGGTTTATCGGACACAGGTTCTGATTTGCCCTCAGTAGAAAAGCCTTATAGAAATACGCATCCTAAACTTTGGACAGTGCTGGATGCTTATTTCTTTCTCCCTTTTCGGAAAAATATACCCGCTGCTTATCCGACAACTCTTCAAACTAGAAGTTGTTTTAAAGAACACGGACTAATGTAACTATAATGATTACAAAAACAATATTGAAGATCCATGTCCACTTATTTCCTAAATTCATTGTATAGCCAAACCCACTTCGCGGTCTCCTAATAATTACTCTTTTATCTTCCCTGTTAAAATATAGCCTTCCGGTTAACCAGCCGTCATCTCTATTGCCTGATTCCATAAAGTTCTCCTTTGCAACTTCTGATTGATATACTTGATTATAAAATATTTGCCGGTTGCTTGCAATGTACATTTATAAGCCCGTTTTTAGCAGGTACACAATTCCGAAAAGGGAGATTTTTTTATGATTGCCGATGTAAGACAGAGCCGTAAAAATAACAAGCAATAATATCAAAACTTCTATTATACGCTCATGAGCGCCCCACTCCTTCACTGGCATACCAACGTATACCATAAACAGGCTTTGCTTAGAGCATAATAAGATGGGTATCAAAACAGGGGTGTAAGGGGCTATGGGGTTTCAGATAGTTACTGCTGAAAGAGGGGGGGGGGGGACGGAGTGGTTTCTGTCAGGCCTGTTCCAGAAGGATAAAAGGCATCATTTTATTAAAAATACAGGAAATTATGTAGATTATGTGAAGTTGTGAGGAACCGGTGGAAATAATGGAAGATAAGTGGTATAAAAGATATAGAAACGATGATAGGGTTAATTTATAAATTTGAGGTGAACGGATGATGAAGTCGCTTCGAAGCAGGCTGGCAGTTGTATATATGGGGCTGATGGCTCTTATGGTAGCTACAGTCTGGTGTGCCAACCGCTGGTATCTGGAGGAATATTACACGAGCCAAAAGGTCAAATCCCTCAATCAGGCATATCAGGCGATCGACCGCCAGATCATCGAAAACATGGAAAAGGGAATTTCGATCGAGGAGGGGATGCTCTGGGAGCAGGACGTGGACGGCAATATCACGGAAGGTAGCTTAAAAAGGCTGGTTCAGAATTTCAGTGAGACCTCAAATGTGTCCATGCTGATGATCGATAATGACGCAGAAAAGACAGCTGTATACTCCACAGCCAGGGATCCCAGATTCCTGGAGGATCGTGTAAACCAGTATATCTTCGGCAGAATCAAGATGAAATACCAGATCCTGGAGGAATATGAGAACTACCGTATCCAGCGGACATTTGACCCGCGCAGGGAAGGCATGTATCTGGAAAGCTGGGGATTTTTTTCCGACAACAGTACAGCATTTATCATGAGTACGCCGTTATCCAGCATCGGGGAGAGCGCCGAGCTTTCCAACCGGTTTCTTATGTATGTGGGATGCTCCGTCATCGTGGCAGGTGCAGCCGGCGTTTATCTGTTTTCCCGAAAGATGACAGAGCCGATTCACCGCTTGTCCTTGCTCTCTGAGAAGATGTCAAGACTGGATTTTGATGTAAGTTATGAGCCGGGACCGCGTGAGGTCGAGGAGATTGTCATCCTGGGCAGGAGCATGAACACACTTTCCGAACGCTTAAAACTTGCAATTGGGGAACTGAAATCAGCCAACAACCAGTTATTAAAAGACATTGAAGAAAAAACCAAGGTTGACGAGATGCGGAGGGATTTTATTGCCAATGTGTCACATGAGCTAAAGACGCCGATTGCCCTTATCCAGGGATATGCGGAGGGTCTCCAGGAAGGAATGGGCGAGGATAAGGAAAGCCGCGATTACTATTGTGAAGTGATTGTGGACGAAGCGAATAAGATGAACCAGATGGTAAAGCAGCTTCTTACCCTCTCGTCATTAGAAAGCGGAAATGACAGAACCGTTATGGAACGGTTTGACCTGACTGAGCTGATCTGCGGTGTGATTGGGGCATCCCAGCTCATGCTCCAGCAAAACGGAATTGAGGTAATCTTTGCGTGCGCAAAGCCGGTCTATGTGTGGGCAGATGAATTTAAGATAGAAGAGGTAGTATCCAATTATTTGAGCAATGCCATCCACCATGCTGGCGGGGAAAAGAAAATTGTCGTCCGTACAGAACAGACAGGCGGGCAGGTGACGGTTTTTGTATTCAATACAGGAGAGCCGATTCCCGAAGAAGCGCTTCCCAATCTCTGGAGCAAATTTTATAAAGTGGATAAAGCCAGAACCCGGGCTTACGGAGGTACGGGCATTGGCCTTTCAATCGTAAAAGCCATCATAGATAGCCATCACCAGAGCTGTGGTGTGCAGAACTGGGAAAACGGCGTGGAATTCTGGTTCACACTGGACGGAAGCTCTGATTAAGCGAAAGGGACCGCTCTGTTTTAGCATTTAAACTGCTGTGGATTTTTCAAAAAGTACTTGAAAATGCGGGTTATGTGAGTTATAATGACCCTTGTAAAGCAAAATCTTCAGGGTGAGGTGCAATTCCCTACCGGCGGTAAAGCCCGCGAGCCGTAAGGCAGGATCCGGTGTAATTCCGGGGCCGACAGTATAGTCTGGATGGAAGAAGATACAAGCGTAAGTATGGCGTTTTGTAAATTTGGCTCTGAAACGAAGTTTGTTTCAGAGTCTTTTTGCGATATGAGTGTCAGGCCTTCGCAGAGGCAGACCGCAGATCCACAAAACAAAGTCCGGCGCTAAAAATCCCCTGCAGCTGTTCACTGCCGGGGATTTTTAGCGTTGTGGGAAAAGGACTGCCAGGGGTGAAAATCCAGGGAAGGGGTAAGGTCTGCCGGCAGGAAAGGAGACGATGAGATGTCAGACAGAGACTATATGGAAAGGGCCATAGAGCTTGCAAAATATGGAAGGGGCTGGACAAACCCCAATCCGATGGTGGGAGCTGTGATTGTAAAGGATGGACGAACCATAGGAGAGGGCTTCCATGAAAGATACGGCGGTTTGCACGCAGAACGAAACGCGTTCGCTTCCTGTTCGGAGAGTGCTGCCGGAGCGACATTATACGTGACGCTGGAGCCCTGCTGTCATTATGGCAAGACGCCGCCATGTACGGAAGCGATTCTGGAACAGGGAATCCGCCGTGTGGTAATCGGCTCGCGCGATCCGAATCCGCAGGTGGCAGGGAAAGGAGCAGAGACACTCCGGGCAGCAGGAATCCAGGTGGAGGAAGATTTCATGCGCGAAGAATGCGACAGGCTGAATCCGGTGTTTTTCCATTATATTGTGACGAAAATGCCATATGTGGTGATGAAGTATGCAATGACGGCCGACGGCAAGATTGCCACCAGGACAGGCGCTTCCAAATGGATTACCGGTGAGAAGGCCAGGATGACAGTTCAGGAAATGCGGCATGCCTGTATGGGCATCATGGCCGGAGTCGGCACCGTGTTCGCAGATGACCCGCTTCTTACTGTGAGGCTTGAAGGAAAGAAAAGCCCTGTCCGCATCATTTGCGACAGCAAACTACGGCTACCTCTGGACAGCAATATCTGCCGTACAGCCGGACAATATCGGACAATTGCCGCCTGCCCGGAGGATGCACCTGCGGACAGGAAGCGCGCGCTCAGATCCTGCGGCGTGGAGATCATGGAGGCAGGGATGGACGGACATGTGGATCTGAGACGATTAATGGAACTTTTGGGCGCTCAGGGAATCGACAGTATTTTCCTCGAAGGAGGGGGAACACTAAACGACAGCGCATTACAGGCCGGAATCGTACATGAAGTAAAGGTGTTTGTGGCCCCGAAGCTTTTTGGCGGCGAGACGGCCAGGACCCCGGTCGCGGGCCTGGGCGTGGAACAGCCCGAGGATGCTGTGAGGCTTACGCTGGAAAATGTATCACAGATCGGCGGGGATTTATTGCTGGAATACAGGACAGGCAGGTAAGAAGATGTTTACAGGAATTATTGAAGAATTGGGAAAAATCCGCTCCGTCTCCACCGTGGGAGTGTCGGGAATACTCTCCGTCCATGCTAAAAAGGTGCTGGAAGGCACAAAAATCGGCGACAGTATTGCTGTGAATGGGGTATGTCTCACTGTGACAGCCTTACAGGCAGATGGTTTTACGGCGGATGTGATGGCAGAGACGGTAAGACGCAGCAATCTGGGAGGCTTAAAGAAAGGAATGCTGGTGAACCTGGAGCGGGCGATGGCGGCGGACGGCCGTTTCGGAGGGCATATCGTGTCCGGCCATATTGACGGCACCGGCGTTATCAGGGCCCTTCACAGGGAAGAAAATGCCGTCTGGGTGACAATAGGCGCCGGGCCGGATATCATGGCCCTGATCGTGGAAAAAGGTTCCATCTGTATTGACGGGATCAGCCTCACGGTCGCATCGGTGGAAAAGGATTCCTTTCAGGTGTCGGTGATTCCGCATACAGGAGAGGAAACCACGCTCCTTACCAGAACGCCTGGAGACCAGGTGAATCTGGAAAACGATATCCTCGGCAAATATATACAAAAGCTTCTGGGCAAAGGAGACAAACGTCAGGTGGGGAAGGAATCAGGACTTACGATGGATTTTCTGAAACAGTATGATTTTTAGGGAAATACGGATCCTGTCCGCCTGATCTGCAATTGTTCGCTGCGCCGCCGCGATGCCGGCCGTGAGAACTGTGACAGAACCATCAGGCGTACAATTTGACAGAATATGGTACGAGAGCAAGGAGGAAACAACAATGAAACGACAATATCACTCCATTGAGGACGCACTTTGCGATCTGCGCGCCGGAAAAATTATTCTGGTGACGGATGATCCGGACAGGGAAAATGAAGGTGATATGATCTGTGCGGCCGAATTTGCCACACAGGAGAACATTAATTTTATGGCCTGCCATGCGAAGGGGCTGATCTGTACCCCAATGAGTGCTGAGCTCGCCGGGAAGCTTGGTCTGCCGCAAATGGTTTCTGAAAATACAGATAACCATAGTACGGCTTTTACCGTATCTATCGACCACGTAGACACGACGACTGGTATTTCCGCCGCTGAGCGCTCCTATACGATGATGAAATGTGTAGACGACGATACAAAGCCGCAGGATCTGAGGCGTCCGGGACACGTATTTCCGTTAGTCGCCCGCCGGGGCGGCGTTCTGGTAAGAAACGGCCATACAGAGGCCACTGTGGATCTGATGCGTCTGGCCGGATTAAAGGAATGCGGCATCTGCTGTGAGATTATGGAAGATGACGGTACAATGATGCGTTCAGACAATCTCTGGAAGCTGGCTGAGAAATATAATCTTAAGTTCATTACCGTAAAGGAGCTGCAGGATTACTGCCGGATCCACGAAAAACATGTGTGCCGGGAGGCGTGCGCAGATATGCCGACTCAATATGGGCATTTCAAAATATATGGGTATGTCAACGATATTACAGGGGAGCATCATGTGGCGCTGGTAAAAGGCGATATTTCCGATGGGGAAAATGTATTATGCCGTGTCCATTCGGAATGCCTGACCGGGGATACCTTCGGCTCTTTGCGCTGTGATTGCGGCAATCAGCTCAAGACTGCCATGAAGCAGGTGGAGGAAGAAGGCCGCGGGGTCATTCTCTATATGCGGCAGGAGGGCCGCGGAATCGGTCTCATCAATAAGCTGAAGGCATACATGTTACAGGAACAGGGACTTGATACTGTCGAGGCTAATGTAAGACTGGGATTTGCACCGGATCTGCGGGAATATTGGGTTGGAGCGCAGATTTTGCGGGACCTCGGCGTGAAATCTCTGCGCCTTTTGACGAACAACCCCGAAAAAGTCTATGGGCTTGGCGATTTCGGCCTGACGATTACAGAAAGAGTCCCGATCGAGATCGCGCCGCAGGAATACGATTCCTTTTATATGAAAACCAAGCAGGAAAAAATGGGCCATATTTTCACCAAAATCCGTGTGTAAGGCAACGGTTCGACAGCCAGGATAAAGCCGCAGGCATGATACAGCAAACCATCCGGCGCCCACAGGTGAGAGTGCCCCGATGAATGAAAGTAGTCCAGGCGGATTAGGCATCCCTGAATCTATGCCGCCTGTCGGCGGCGGATTTTCACAGTAACCATCATGCGCACACAGGTGAGCGCGCCACCATGAATGAAAGTAGTCCAGGCGCATTTGGCATCCCTGAACTTAGATCGCCTGCGGCGATGGGCTTTCACAGTAACCAGAGCAGGAACGGTTAGCCGATGCGGGATTGAGTCTCCGACAGACATGGAGTCTCTGTCAGGAAATGGCAGGCAGCGGTATACCCGATTGTCCCATTATAAAACTGCCATAGGAACGACTGGAAAACAATACGGGGCAGGTTCTGTACACATACAAAGAAAAAAGATGCCTAATCATGATACAGCTGAAGCAACAAAAGGATTCAGTCCCAACAAGTATTGGGGACTTGCCCCCTTACATTTATATACCAGGAGGAGATTATAAAAATGAAGGAGATCAGAGTATTAGAGGGAAAAGTTGTAGCACCGGAGGGAATGAAGGTCGGTATCATAGCCTCCCGTTTTAACGAGATTATTGTCAATAAGCTTCTGGGCGGAGCTGTAGACGGACTGGTGCGTCATGGAGTGGAAGAGGACAATATCACCGCAGCCTGGGTGCCCGGTGCATTTGAGATCCCGATTGCAGCATCCCGTATGGCCCGCTCCGGCAAATACGATGCAGTCATTTGTGTCGGTGCCGTGATCCGGGGGGATACGACTCATTACGACTATGTATGCAATGAGGTGGCGAAAGGCGTGGCTCAGGTGGGGTTGTCCACCGGTGTTCCGGTACTATTCGGGGTGCTGACAACAGAGAACATCGAACAGGCAATCGCCCGTGCCGGAAGTAAGGCGGGAAATAAAGGCTATGACTGTGCACTGTCCGCGATTGAGATGGTGAATCTCATGGGGCAGATGTAATGCGTCCCTTCCTGATTTTCGATTACGACGGTACGCTTCATAATACCCTGAAGATCTATGAGCCGGCATTTCGTGCAGCGTTTCGCTGGCTCGTGGAAGAAGGGTATGAACATGAGCAGACGATCCCGTCCGGGCAGCTTGCGTCGTGGCTGGGGTTAAACAGCCGGGATATGTGGGAGGCCTTTCGTCCAATGCTTCCGCAAAAAGTGAAAGAAAAGGCCAGCGCGATGATCGGCAATGCGATGGTGCAGAACGTGCGCGGGCATATGGCCCAATGGTATCAGGGAGCGGAGGCCTTACTGGATGCACTGAAATCAGAAGGATGTCAGATGGTAGTTTTAAGTAACTGCAAGCGCGCCTACCGTGAGGCTCACTGGGAAGAATTCAGCATGGAGCGGTGGTTTACGGACTTTTATGACTGCGAGAGCTTTGACTTTGCACCCAAGACGATAATTGTACAGACGATTATGCAGCGGTTTTCCGGCCCATATATAGTGATCGGTGATCGGAAAAACGATCTGGAATGTGCGAGAGCCTGTAGAGGCCGCTTTCTGGGCTGTCTGTACGGCTACGGTACAGAAAAGGAACTTTACGGAGCCGATTTTCTGGCAGACAGACCAAGGGATATTTTGACTGGAATCCACCGGCTGTCAGAGTGATTGTATATCTGTTATGATGCTGTCCGCTTCCGGACCAGAGGAAACTTATGTGAAAGAAGGACTTTCATTAATCTTTGTGCCGTCAGACGAAGGCGGAAGAATGGAGATTAAGATGTCAGAAAAAAATTTGAAAGGCAGGAGCGAGGTAATCCGGTACTGTATGACGTTTCCAGAGGTGTTTGAAGATGAGCCGTTTCATGACACTAACTGGACATGTATGCGAATTCGGTCAAACCGGCGGATCTTCGCATGGATCTATGAGAGGAAAGAGCGGATCTGGATCAATGTGAAATGTGATCCGGAATGGCGTGATTTCTGGCGGTGTGCCTATCAGTCAGTACTCCCCGCCTATCATATGAATAAGGAACACTGGAATTCGATCATATTGGATGGGAGCATTCCAGATCAGGATGTGAAGCGTATGATTGGGGAGAGCTATGATCTGTGCCGCGCTTCTCATAAGAAGAGGCCGCCGCTACAAAGCGTCTCCCGATGTCCATCTGAGTAAAATTAAGAAGCAGCAGAGGTTTGGTTGTGCGGAATCTGGCATTAATTCTGACTTGTAACAGCATTATATGCCATGATACGCTGTAAATATATGCTGGATTCCCCCGCCATCGGAACCGATAAATAAAATGTGGAAAAAACTTGAAAAAAGATGAAAAAAGTGGTTGACTTTTCCATAAACCTTTGGTATTATAATACTCGCCTCAAGCAAAGAGGTAAAAGTTTTAAAAAGAAAGTCTTAAAAAATAAAAAAGATGAAAAAAGCAGTTGACAAACAGCAAGCGATGTGATAGAATATCAGAGTTGCTGCTGAGGCTGGGAAGCAAAACCTGGTAAGAAAGCTGCAAAAGAGCACCTTGACAACTGAACAGTATGTAAAACCCTGAAA
>QZDW01000014.1 GCA_009917545.1 bacterium 1XD42-76 | reverse complement strand
TTTTTCTGCTCGGAATAGGCTTTATCTCCGATTACCATTTCCACTTCCATTCCGGCTTCCCTGCTTTTGCGCACCAGTTCCGGCAGTTCTTTTCCATCTGTCTTTTCCCCGCTGGTAACGGTGGCCGCTGTAATAATACGTTCCTCACTCATTTCTATATGCGTTTTGTATCCAAAGAAAGAGGTATCCGCTGTCTTATGTCCGGTCTTTGCGTCTGCATCTTGTGAGGTTTCAAGATGTTCCAGATCATCTTTTACGGATTCTTCTAATAAATTCAGCTTTTCCTGTATTTTAGGATAACGGCACAGTTCTTCTTTTTCTTTGATGACCGAAATCAGGGCATGACAGTATTCCAGTTCTTTTTCCAGGGAATCTTCCGTGTTTTTATCCGGGAAGAGCTCTTTCATTGTTTCATCTGTTTCATAAACAGAACGCCGCAGTTTCTTTGACTGTTCTAAAAGTGCCTGTCTTGGCGTTTTCTGATTGTACCTTGATTTTGTATGGGTTGCATCCACGATAATGGATTTTGATTTTATAATGCCTTTTTCCAATGCGATCCGGACTGTTTTCGCGACCAGCATGTCTAACAGGTTCATATCTTTCAGGCGCAGTTTGCGGAATTTTGTCAGGGAGCTCGGATTGATTACGCTTTCTTCCGGCGCCATATCAAGAAAGTATTTGAAGGACATGTCATATTTAGAGCGTTCCACAATGTCAATATCAAACAGATCATAAATAGATTTCAGAAGCAGGTATTTGAACATCCTGACAGGCGGGACCGCATTGCGTCCATTATCAAGACAATATTTATCCATAAGCTCTTCATAAATAAACCCAAAATCTACCAGTTCTTTTATCTGTCGGAGCAGGTTGTCTTTTGGAACGACTAATTCATATATTTCCATGTAGGGACTTAATACCAACTTCTGTTGTTGCTCAACCATAATATCACCGCCTGTATTGAATAATTACATTATACCAAATATAGGCGGTGATATCTAATTTTTCAGCGGCCTCCTGGGAAGAAAGGGGGTGAGAGAAAATGAGATATTCTGAACAGTTCATGGAACATATCGAATATGCTTTCCATGCGTTCTGCAAGATTGTCCTGCGCCATGAAGCAATTAACGCATGGCGGGATTTGAAGCGGAAAGAAGCACGAGAAATATCCCTTGACTATCTGATGTCAGAACGATATTTTGAACCGTCTGCTATGGACAGCTACTTTGAAAAACAGGATAAGCCGACTGTATTTATTGTATTGGGAAAGGAAGTTATCGTTGATGATGAACGGTTGGCAACGGCATTATCAAAATTGCCGGAGTTAAGGCGGGAAGTTTTGTTGCTTTATTACTTCGTTGGCTATCGTGATGAAGCCATCGGCAGACAGTACGGACGTTGCAGAAGTACGATAAACCACAGAAGAAATGTTGCGCTGAAACAGTTACGAAAAGAATGGGAGAAATTGAAACATGAGGAACAAAAAGTTGATACCTTTTGAGGTAATCGAAAAAGCCGTTGCCGGAGAGCCGGAAGCGGTAGACGCAGTATTGCGGCACTATACCGCATACATCAAATATCTGTCTATGTATAAAAGGGCATATCAATGACGATACGCAGGACAGATTAAAGGCAAAACTGATTGAAGCCATATTGAAATTCCGCTTCGACCGATAGTAGGTAGCAAAGACAGGAAAAGCTGTCAAGGGTAGACTTCGCGCTACGCGCCCTTGACAGCTTTTCCTGCCTTTGCTTGCACCCTGTTTGTCAGCGTTGATGATAAGTTGTTGTAAATACTTCCTTATCACCGTAAAACTAAGAGTTCTCGGGGATACTGAATTTATTCTTTCAGAAGCAGAATATAAGTCAGTCAAATCCATCGCCTCCACAAACTGACTCAGTAACCGCACAGAATCATCCTCCGGAATGATCGTTTCAATATTTAGCGGAAGTTTTAATGGATATCCGCTTTGATTTAGGCTATAATTTTTCTGTAAGTTAATGTGTTTGGTCATACATTAATTTTACACCAACTGCCGGATACTTTCGAGGTCTGGCAGTTATTTTTTTGCATAGAAAAGGAGCTGCACACTAATTACTTAGTGCGACAGCCCCCGACTACTACGGAATCCCTCTCATTCCCCATTTTATAATCTGTTTTTATCACCCCATTCACACATTCCGTCTAAAATAGGAATTAAAGACTTTCCACGCTCTGTTAAGCTATATTCTACCTTTGGCGGGATTTGTGGATATTCTTTTCTATGCACTAATTGGTCTGCTTCTAATTCTTTTAAAGTGGAGCTTAAAGTCTTATACGAAATTTCACTGATGTATTTTTTCATTTCGTTAAAACGAACGACTCCGAACTCCATTAAGGTATACAAAATAGTCATTTTATATTTGCCATTGATTAATGACAATGTGTAGCTGAAACCTGTCGTTTCAAGACATTCATTTGCAATACAGCGTTCATTCATTTTTAAACTCTCCTTTAAGCAAGTATATAACTTAATTGTAAGTATCGCACTTATATGTGCGTACTTGATTTTATTTTAATTCTTGTTAAGATTATAATATCAAAATCAAAGAAAGTCAATCTCACAGAATAAGGAGAACATATTTTTATGAGCAAAAAAATAGTTGTAATAACGGGCAGCCCCCGGAAAAACGGGAATAGCTTTGCCATGACAGACGCTTTCATCAAGACAGCCGAAGCAAAGGGGCACACAATCACACGGTTTGACGCTGCATTAAAAAAAGTGGGTGGCTGCCGGGCATGTGAAACCTGTTTTTCTACTGGAAAAGCCTGTACTTTTGATGATGATTTCAACACGATTGCACCGGCAATTCTTGAAGCGGACGTTATCGTATTTACCATGCCTGTCTACTGGTATTCTATCCCGGCGCAGATTAAAGGTGTCATTGACCGTATCTTTTCTATGGTTGTAGGCGGCAAGGATATTGCAGGAAAAGAATGTGCGCTGATTACCTGTTGTGAAGAAGATGATATGTCCGTCATGGACGGAGTTCGTATTCCTATTGAACGTATGGCGGCACTGAATAAATGGAAAATGGCAGGCGAGGTTTTAATTCCCGGCGTATTAAATGTTGGCGATATAGACAAAACCGAGGGCTGCAAAAAAGCGGCTGATTTAGCCAATGCAATTTAAGGAGGTAATTATGAACAAAAAAATTATTATTCTCAATGGAAGTCCAAGAAAAGCCGGAAATACAGCGGCATTAACAGCAGAATTTAAGAAAGGCGCAGAGGAAGCCGGAAACACCGTGACAGAGTTTTTTCTTGACAGTATGAATATAAACGGTTGTAAAGGCTGTTTTGGCGGTGGTAAAAACCCGGACAGCCCTTGCGTCCAAAAAGACGATATGGATAAAATCTACCCTGTTTACGAGGAAGCGGACATAGTTGTTCTTGCAACACCGCTTTACTATTGGACTATCAGCGGTCAGTTAAAAACTGCCTTTGACCGCTTATTTGCTGTTGCGGAATGTGACCCTAATTATCGAAACCCTAAAAAGGAAAGTGTTCTCATTATGGCAGCCGAGGGCTACGGCTTTGAAGAAACTCTTTATTGGTATGAACATCTTGAAAAACATTTAGGGTGGAAAAGCATTGGAAAAGTGCTTTGTGGCGGTGTAATGGCTATGGGGGATATTGCCGGAAAACCCGAATTACAGGAAGCCTACAATTTAGGGAAATCAATTCAATAAAGAAAGGAATTTGTCACTATGAATAAAATCAATTTACCCCAAGCTGCAAAATTAACATCTCCAAACCCGGTAAGTGTCATATGCACCATGAAGCTGGACGGTTCAACCAACCTTGCCACTGTTTCATGGTGGACTTATCTTTCCTTTAATCCGAATATGATTGCTTATGCAATGGCAAAGACCTCATACAGCGGCGAAATGGTACGGAATACCAAAAAAAGTTATCCTTACAATTCCCGGTGCGGAAATTGCAGACGCAGTAATGGGGTGTGGAAGCACTACGGGGCGCAACATGGATAAGGCAGAGAAGCTTGGTATTGAACTTGCAGAGATAGAGGGAAACAGTATCAAAATTCCTTTTCATAGCCGTGTGGCAATTCAATGTAGTTTAAAAGAATATTACGAGGTTGGCGACCGCTATCTGTATATTTGCAATGTAGAACAGGCTTATAGGAATGACGCAGAAGAAGCGTTGTTTGCATGGAACGGTTATTCACAGTTACGTCCGGCAAGATAAAAAATCCATGTTGCCGAATCCATCTTTTAGCATTTAAACAAAAGATTTGTAATCAGTTAATTAAGGGGCTGTTCATTTTTGAAAAACCGCCGTATTGCCCAACGAAAAGGGAAATAGGACACACCCTTTGTTTGACCGTTTCCGGCTTTTTGGTGGTGTGTGGAATGAAAGGAAAATGAAGAAATTTCTCAAAATTCCCGCCTATTCGGGCTTGTGTGGTTTTGTAAGGAATGAGGGGGAATTTCAGCAAATCAACGTCCATTTTGCATTTTGCGGGTTTGTATGTATTAGGGGAGAAATGTTTCCGCAGCTTTGCAGAATCCCCGCCCCGTCCGCCTGGTGTATCAGAAAATTCCATGAGAAATTTTCACCGGAACGCAACAAACCAGCCGCCAATAGCCGGATAGTAAGCGAACAGACCACACAGCGCAATTTCTTAGAGCAAGATTCTACCACAGTACCAAATTTCGCCTACCGGCTCATTTTGTCCTATGGGAATCTTGTTGGGGTTGCCACCTCAAGCCCGCCTTTTGCGGCTTGCGCCGCTTGAAAAAATCCACCCACGAAAGATGGTAATGCGCTTTTCTTTACCCTTGCAGCAGCACCCCATCTCCGGCGTTTCATAAATCGTAATCCGGTCGATCAGTTCGTGAAGCATGAAGCGGTCGAGTTTTTCAAAGCTGGTGTATTTTCGGATAAGGTCAGCAAAGCGGTCAATACCGGCTTTGGTATCCTGCACCTTTTCAAACGTCTTTTCCATTTCCGCAATGCTTTCTTTCAGTGTCGCCCGTTCCTTGTCATAGTCTGCAATAAACATGGTAAAGATGTGGTCGGGTAGCTTGCCGCCCATGTTGTCCTCATAGGTGCGTTTCAGCTTCACATCCAGGTCAGCCAGCCGCTTTTTTTCGGAGGTTAGATCGCGTTTCATCGCGGCAGCCTGTTTCTGCTGATCGGCACATTTCAATTCCATGAACTGTCGTGCAGTTTTTTCGGCATCCTCGCTGAACAGTCCGGCATTGCGCCGGATGTCCCGCAGGCTTCGCAGTAGATCCGGCGGACAATAGGGGCGGTTTCCTCGTTGATAATCAACTTG
Organism: bacterium 1XD42-76; assembly: GCA_009917545.1. GTDB lineage: Bacteria > Bacillota > Clostridia > Lachnospirales > Lachnospiraceae > QZDW01. The sequence goes on along the minus strand of QZDW01000014.1, from coordinate 120,740 downwards.
TGCTTATCGTCAGGATGCCGCAGGGGTCGAGTGCGCCAAGGTATTCGCCGCGCCTTGTTTTAGTGTGGAGCGTAGACTTGATTTTCGTAAAAATATCCCTGACGTACATATCGCTTAAGATGTGCCTGAACAGTGTAATATCCATGCTGCTGGTCGGTTCAGCGTGTCAACGCCATCGTTCAGGGCAATGTAGCGTACATGACGCCCAAGGAAATAAATCTCGGTGTACTGCCCGCACATGATATAGTTACGGCCAAGCCGGGAGAGGTCTTTGGTTATGACCTGATTGATACGCCCTTTTTCAATGTCGGCAATCATCCGCTGAAAGCCGGGACGGTCAAAATTTGTACCTGAAAATCTGTCGTCGATATAGGTATCGACAACCTCCCAGCCCTGTTTCTGCACATATTCGGTCAGCAATGCCCGCTGGTTCCCAATGCTCATGGACTCGTGATCGGCCCCATCTTCGGAAGAAAGCCGGCAATAGATAGCGGCTCTGTAATTCTGTTGTTCTCTCATAAAACTGCCTCCTTATCAGTCCGAGAAACAACAGGGTTTATACTTGTCTGTCAACTATACTATATTGCATTAAAGTATTAAATTCAAACTGACAACCTGCTGCTTCTGACGATATTACATAAAAATTTCAACTGCTGGTGTCGTAAAGGATTTTCTTTACGGCGGCTTCGTGGATGGCTTCACTTGCCGTCCTTGTGCCGTTGAAAACACTGACCAACCGGATGATGTCGCGCGATGGTAAGCTGGTAGCCCTGCTCGGACGGCTCCACAGCGGGGGCTTTTGGCTCTTTCGTTATTGTGTCCATATAAACTCCCTTGCAAATGAAAAAAGCCCACAAGCGGCAAACTCGCTTGTGGACGTAGATTTCTGGCGGAGAGTGTGGGATTCGAACCCACGTGCCCAGTAAAGGACAACTGCATTTCGAGTGCAGCTCGTTATGACCGCTTCGATAACTCTCCGTGTCATATCTGCAACATCAGCCCCAAAAAGATCTCTGGAAAAAAGAGAGAGCTGATGGAGAGAATTAAAGTAAATTCAGTTATAAATGATACCACAAAAGCCCCGAAAAATCAAGGGATTATAGAGAAGTGGTTCCAAAGTGGTCACTCGTTTTCGAGTGCAGTCCCTTCAACCACTTGGGTACATCTCCTCAAAACATATGACCGAAAACAAATCTTTTGCTTTCCTATATGGCTCTTTCCTATTATACATCATTTTTAGAATTTGTGTAGTAGAAATTTAAAATTTTTTCAAAAAAATATTTTTCTCATGGGCAGCCTGCCAAAATCTGCCCGTGTGCTGCTGCAAACCGTCCTGCTTCTGCCCTTTCACAGGCACCATACACGTTCAGCGCCGAAGCGCTGAACTTTCATAAAGGTGACAGTCCCTGCGCCAATTTCTAATTTCCCTCTGCAAAATACGAATCTACAGCACCTGCCATCCCGCTCACCAGTTTATCCTGATAACTCTCCTCCTGCATCCAGCGGTCCTCATCCGGATTGCTTAAAAACCCCATCTCCACAACAGCCACCGGAATCTCACTCCAGTTAATCTCCCCGGAATTATCCGTCTCCTGAACACCACGGTTCTTCGTACCCGTCTGTGTGCAGATATGATCTACGATTTTTTTACATAAGCGATAGCTCCTGTCATGGAGCTCAGGATGGAACGGATTCTGAGATGACATACACATGGTCAGAGTGCCGTAAACTCCCGAGTTGTCCATTGAATTGGCATGGAGCAGAAGAAAGATATCAGCTCCGCTTTCATTGGCGATCGCCGCCCGTTCCGCGTTACTTAAGTCAACATCGCTCCCTTGCCTTGTCATTACTACCTGATAACCGCGGCTTTGCAGCTCGGCCTCAAGCTTTTTTGCAACTGTCAGGGTAAGCTCGTGCTCTTTCACACCGGTGTCTGTGCCAATATTCCCTTCCGACATTTTAGCCTTTAATGTGACCGACGAGGGCCCGATTGGTTCTTTATCCATGTTCGCCTTCGCCTGGTGTCCTGCATCTATAGCTACGATGTACCCGTTCCAGACTGGTACGGCAGGCTCTGGTTCCAAAACCGCCTCGGCTTCTGCTCCCAGCACAGCCTCAGCCTCAGGCGTATTGCTTTCTCCTTCTCCTGCTTTTGGTGTCTCCTCTTCTTTCACCTCAACCATAGCAGTGGACACATACGCCGTTTCTCCATCATAAATGACCCGGCTCCATTCCTCCGAATATCCTGTCCTGTGCAGCGTATCTCCGGCCGGAAGCTGAACCAGAATGCGGGCATTGGGGTTGTCTGAATCCCTGACGTTCAGGGCATCCACGATCACAGTCACAACTTCATCCACTTCCTCATACAGGCTTTCCGAAGCTTCCGGCTGCCCGTCGCCGGATTCCTCCCCGCTATCCGGCATTTCCTGTAAGGGCAGCATGGCCTCTGCCCCGATCGTTTCCGTGTTTCCCACATGACTGTCATCTGCAGCTGATTTTGTGTCGTCAGACTGCACCGCATCCCGTTCCCTGCCGCTCCCGGACTCCCCGGAAGAGATGCTTTCAAGGTCAATCGCCTCATATTTCGACTGGCCGCACCCGGCAAGCAGAAGCGCGGCGAGCAGCAGGCATATCATTCCGTAAAACGAAAATCGGGGCAGTTTCCGTCCCGTTTTCTGTTGCTTCATAGGATGGTCCCTCCCCCGACGACATGATCATTTTCATAAAAAACAACGGCCTGGCCCGGCGTAATTGCACGCTGCGGCTCCTCAAACCGGCATTCTACCCGCCCGCCCTGCAGTTCCCGGATCAGGCAGGGCGCTCCCGGATGACTGTATCGGATCTTGGCCGTCACCTGACGCTCCTGTCCATGCAGTCCGTCAATCGACATCCAGTTCACATCCGAACAGACAAGGCAGTCGGAAAATACCTCCATCCCTGTCCCGATTACCACCTCGTTTGTCTCCGGTCTGAGCTCTGTCACAAAGACAGGATGTCCCAGAGAAAGGTTCAGCCCCTTTCTCTGGCCGACCGTATAGTGGGTAATTCCCCGGTGACGCCCAAGGATCCGGCCGCTCCTGTCCACAAAATTCCCCTCAGCCGGCGCTTCTCCTGCCGTCCGTTCAATAAAGCCCGCGTAATCCTGATCCGGAATAAAGCAGATTTCCATACTGTCCTTTTTGTGGGCAACGCAAAGCCCTTTTTCTTCCGCGATCTGCCGAATCTCCTTCTTCGTGTAATCCCCTACCGGCATCAGCGTCCTTGAAAGCTGCTCCTGGGTCAGATTATAGAGTGCGTACGTCTGGTCTTTCTCTGCAGTCACAGAATTGCGAATTGCATAACGCCCATTCGGGAGGCGTTCGATACGTGCATAATGGCCGGTCGCGATGAAATCCGCACCGATCTGCATACTGCGCGCCAGGAGCGCTTCCCATTTTACGAAACGGTTACAGGCAATACAGGGATTGGGCGTCCGGCCGCGCAGATACTCGTCTACAAAATAGTCCATGACACTTTCCTTAAACTCCCTGCGGAAATTCATCACGTAATAAGGAATTCCCAGTATCCAGGCCACCCGCCTGGCATCCTCAACAGCGCTTAAGCCGCAGCAGCCATTCTCCGCCGTATTCTGCCCGTCCTCCTGCCAGATCTGCATGGTAACGCCGACCACATCGTAGCCCTGTTCCTTTAAAAGGCAGGCGGCGACGGAAGAATCCACGCCGCCGGACATTCCTACCACTACCTTTTTCTTCATGCTTTAATATTCCTCATCCTCGTCATGCTCACTGATATCGGATTTCGGCTGATCCAGGCCCTCGATCCTGATTTCATGCTTTTGTGCATAATCCCAGAGTGCGGCATGGATTGCTTCCTCTGCAAGTAAGGAGCAGTGTACCTTAACTGCCGGGAGTCCGTCCAATGCCTCCATCACAGCTTTGTTTGTCACCTGCATGGCTTCCTCGATCGTCTTTCCCTTCACCAGCTCAGTCGCCATGCTGCTGGTGGCCACCGCGGCCCCACATCCAAAGGTCTTGAATTTACAATCGCGGATCACATGGCTTTCCTCGTCGATATCAAGGTAAATCCGCATGATATCCCCGCATTTGGCGTTACCGACTGTGCCCACGCCGCTTGCGTTCTCTATCTCTCCTACATTTCTGGGATTCTGGAAATGATCCATTACTTTTTCTGAATACATAACTGTTTCTCCTGTTCCTGCCGTATCTTTCCGGGCAGGACGAAACCATGTGCTTCGTCCCCCGCGGCTGCATGGCATATTCGACCGGCATGCTGTCTCTACAGCCGGATGTCCTTTTTCTCTCTGCTCTTTACAAAGTCCTCATATAACGGTGACATAGAACGCAGACGCTCCACAATCCGTTTTATACAGTCCACTGTAAAATCAATCTCTTCCTTTGTTGTCTCCTCGCTGAGTGTAAGCCTCAGGGAACCGTGGGCAATCTCATGCGGCAGCCCGATTGCAAGCAGTACATGGGACGGATCCAGAGATCCCGAAGTACATGCCGAACCGCTGGAACCGCAGATCCCCTCCATATCCAGCATGATAAGCAGGGATTCCCCTTCGATAAACTGGAAGGCAAAATTGGCATTATTGGACAGGCGCTTTGCCGGATGCCCGTTTAAGCGCGTATACGGCACCTCGGACATGATTCTCCGAATCAGATAATCGCGAAGCTCTGTCTCCTTTTTCTTATTTTCTTCCATTTTCGCGAGCGCAATCTCCACAGCTTTCCCCATACCGACAATCCCCGGGACATTTTCCGTACCGGCACGGCGTTTTCTCTCCTGCGCGCCGCCGTGGATAAAAGAGCGCAGTTTCAGCCCTTTCCTAATATAAAGGAATCCGACGCCCTTAGGCCCGTTCAGCTTATGTGCGCTGGCACTCAGCATATCAATATGATATTCATCCACGTTGATGGGCTCATGACCGAACGCCTGAACCGCATCTGTGTGGAACAATATTCCTCTTTCTTTCGCCAGTTCCCCGATTTCCCGAATCGGCTCGATGGTACCGATCTCATTATTGGCAAACATCACAGAAATCAAAATCGTATCCGGGCGTATGGCTTTTTTCAGCTCTGCGATCTCTACAAGCCCTGTCTCATCCACGGGCAGATACGTCACTTCGAAGCCGCGTGCCTCCAGATACTGTCCTGTATGGAGAATCGCATGGTGCTCGATCTGTGTCGTGATGATGTGCCTGCCCTTTGAGGCATAGGCCTCAGCAGTTGCCGTAAGCGCCCAGTTGTCGGACTCCGTACCACCATTTGTAAAATAAATCTCGCTGCTGTCTGCTCCCAGAGCCTTTGCAATCGTCTCTCTGGTATGGGCCATTCCCTCTTTGCACGGCGCTGAAAAATCATACACCGAAGATGGATTTCCGTAATTCTCCGTATAAAACGGAAGCATCGCCTCCACGACCTCGGGACGAACCTTGGTTGTGGCTGCATTGTCAAGGTAAATTACTCTTTTCATAAATCCGCCTTTCTGTAAATACAGGTTAAAAGCCTCATCTACTATATTGATACATTCTCCATTATGGAAAACTCTACTACATTATAATAATATTCCCCCCTGATTTCAACTGGAATCGGCAGATTTAAGAAAAATATAGGAATTACGCCGCAACCGTTCAGATGGCACAGCTCTGGATGCCGACGCATATTTTTTACCCCGCATGCCATACAATAGACTAACTACCTGCCACGGGGATATCATGACCGATTTTATAAAAAAACATACCTTAATTACCGGGGCGCTCTTGCTGACTGCTACTGGGTTTGCCTCCCGGTTCCTGGGCTTTTTCTACCGCATTTTCCTTTCCCGTACCATTGGGGCCGAGGGTCTTGGCATCTATCAGATGATTTTTCCGATCTACAGTATCTGCTTTTCCCTGTGTGCCGGATCCATTCAGACGGCTATTTCACGCTTTACGGCTGCCAATGCCGCAAGGGCCAGGAAAACACTCCTGGTCGGTTTTTCTATCTCCTTTTCTCTTTCTGTACTTTTAGCGGCTGCAATCTGGCAGTCCTCGGACTTTCTGGCCGTACATATTTTAATGGAACCGCGGTGTGCGCCGCTCCTTCCTGCCCTGGCCCTGGCGATTCCCTGTACCTCCGTCCATGCCTGTCTGTGCGGCTATTATTATGGAAGGGAACGCGTCTATGTGCCGGCTTTTTCCCAGCTGATTGAACAGTGTGTCCGCATTTTTACTGTGTTCCTGGTCGCTGACATCTGCCGGGAACGCGGTATCGAGATCACAGTCCGGCTCGCCGTAGCCGGCCTTGTAGCCGGGGAAGCCGGATCCGCTCTCTTTACCCTGCTTTCCTTTTTACTTTTTCAGGGCAGAACCCGGCAAAGCCTGACAGCAGTCTCTTCGAAAGACTCCCGCTCCACTGTACTCGCCATCGCAGGCCCCTTAATGTCCCTGTCGCTTCCTTTAATGGCAAACCGGCTCGTCATGAACCTTTTACAGAGCGCCGAAGCCATTCTCATTCCTAACCGCTTGCAGCTGTTTGGCCTCACACAATCTCAGGCAGTCAGCATTTACGGTGTACTGACAGGCATGTCCATGTCCTTTATCATGTTTCCGTCTGCCATCGTAAACTCTCTGGCTGTGGTCCTGCTGCCTTCTGTCGCCAAAGCCCAGTCGGCAGGTAACGATTCCGGCATCGCGGGCAGCATCGCCGTGTCCTTCCGCTACAGTCTGTATATGGGGATCCTCTGTATCGGTATCTTTACCACGTTTGGCAGCCGGCTTGGCGCAGAGGTCTTTCGGAATCAGGCAGCAGGCAGCTTTATCACTGTACTGGCGTGGCTCTGCCCTTTTCTCTACCTTGCGACCACGATGGGCAGTATCTTAAACGGCCTGGGAAAGACTCACATCACGTTTCTCCACAGCCTGGCTGCCCTGCTTTTCCGCCTTGCCTTCGTGTTCTTTGGGATTCCCCGTTTCGGGATCCAGGCCTGTCTCTGGGGAATGCTTGCCAGCGAACTCCTCCTGGCGCTTTTGCATGTGCGTTCCCTCATCAGGGAAGTCTCCTTCATACCTAATGTATGGGAGGTCATCGTAAAGCCTGTATTCTGCCTCGCAGCTGCAATGGGAATCTACAGCCTCTTTCCTGATACTTTCCCATTCCTCTGTGCACTTCCGCCCTTTTATACCACTGCCCTGCAGATTTTTATCCTGTGCGCAGGTTACGGGCTGACACTATTACTTTTTTCACATGAAGGCAAAAATTTCCGGATATAGCTGCTGCAGTCGCGGTCTGCCCGCAGCAGCCGTCTCCTCCGCCACATGTCCTCCCGCTTCGCTGCTGGAGTAACTCCCTGCTTGACATTTCATTTTTACCGATATATAATAAGGCCGACACAAAACTTTCATATTCTGGAAAAACAGTTGCTCAGGCACGCGGGAGGCCGGTCACTGGCACTTTTTGCAGACTCAGGCATTCAAAACGGGAAAAGGCTTCAGGGCGAAGCTTTCTCCCATTTTTCATATATCGGACAGCCACACAGAAAGGCGGAGAGATACATGTCAAACGAAACCATACTGGAATTAAAAAATATCACAAAAAGCTTCGGCGACACACAGGTATTAAAGGGCATCAGCCTTTCCATCCGTCAGGGCGAATTCATCACCCTGCTTGGTGCGTCCGGCTGCGGGAAAACCACCACCCTGCGAATCATCGCCGGTCTGGAGACGCCGGATAACGGCAACGTTTACCTGAACGGAACCGATGTCACCACATTACAGCCCAATGAGCGGAATGTCAACACCGTCTTTCAGAATTATGCCCTGTTTCCCCATATGAACGTTTTTTCCAATATTGCCTATGGACTGAAGCTGAAAAAAGTTCCCAAACAGGAAATGACTCACAGGGTAGAGGAGATGCTTGAGCTGGTTCAGCTTGCCGGCTACGGAACCCGTATGCCTTCCGAGCTGTCCGGCGGTCAGAGACAGCGGGTCGCAATTGCCAGGGCAGTCGTCAACAATCCCCAGGTACTGCTTTTGGACGAGCCTCTGGGAGCGCTTGACTTACAGCTCAGACGCCAGATGCAGATTGAATTAAAGCGCATCCAGAAGCGCCTGCAGATCACTTTCATCTATATCACACACGATCAGGAAGAGGCGTTAAACATGTCTGACCGTATCGCTGTGATGAATCAAGGGACTTTTGAGCAGATCGGGACACCGAATGAGGTCTATTATCACCCCAGGACGAGCTATGCTGCCCGCTTCGTGGGTACTGCCAATCTGATTCCCGGCCGTATTTCCCGAATCGAGGGGCAGACTGCCTTTGTCGATGTCTCCTGTTCTGCTGCCGGACCGGCCGTCCAGCTCCCGGCCTGTATCACCGGCCGTCAGGCATCCCTCGTCCGCCCGGGACAGGCTGTTACCGTATCAGTAAAAAGTGAAAATATCCGGCTGCAAAAGGAGCCCGGCTCCGGACTCCGCCTTGCCGTGATTGAGAAAAACTTTGCGGGAGGCATGCTGCGGATCAGCCTTGACGGCGGAACGCTGGGAGAGTTATCTGCCAGCCGCCAGGGGATCGACGCCGCTTTTGAGGCCGGTGAGATGGTAACAGCAGACTGGGAACCGGAGCATGGCGTCCTCGTTGATCTTGAAGGTACGGACAGCCAGAGCAGAGGCCCCGCAGCAGCCGGAAGGGAGCAGGATGCTTAGCCGGCAGGCCTCACAGGAGGCCGCACATACGGTAAATGCTGCCGGCAGGAAGCGAAACCGCTGGTGGATGACGGTAATGCCATTATACCTTTTTACCATATTTTTCGTCGCCCTGCCCATCGTGTACCTGTTCGTCCTCAGCTTTCTCACCCGCGCGCAGACCTGGGGCGTCGTCAATGAATTTACTCTGGATAATTACCTGAAAATCTTAAAACCAGTATACTTAAATACCTTTAAGGAATCGTTTCAGATGGCAGTCCTCACCACTCTGGGCACGCTTTTCATCGGCTATCCCTTCGGCTATCTCATGGCGAAGCTGCCCAAAAAGACCAAAAGCCTGATGATGCTTTGTGTCGTCATCCCTTTCTGGACCAGCGCCCTCATGCGCATGTACGGATGGATCATCCTGTTCCGCAGCAACGGCCTTCTGGACAAGGTTCTCATGGGCATCGGGCTTACGGATTCGCCCTTAAAGCTCCTGTACTCCTATCCGGCCGTCCTCGTGGGCATGGTATATTCGCTCCTGCCTTTTATGATTCTCTCTGTCTATTCGAGTACTGACAAAATGGACTGGAGCCTGGTGGAGGCTGCCCGCGACCTGGGAGCCACCAGATGGACTGCTTTTTTTACCGTCACCATCAAAATGACACTTCCGGGAATCCTCTCCGGAATCATCCTTGTGTTCATCCCCTCGATGGGCCTGTTCTTTATTGCCGACATTCTGGGCGGCGGAAAGGTTATGCTGGTAGGAAATCTGATCCAGAATCAGCTTCAGAGCGGAAGGGACTGGCCGTTCGCCGCTGCGCTGTCCGTAGTGTTGATGGTCTTTACCTCCATGATGATCTGGATTTACCGTAAGGCCACAGGCGTGAAAGATTTGGAGGGACTTCTATGAAAAAAAGAACGATCCGTTTGTCTGCTGTTTATCAGGCGCTTCTTCTGTTGTTCATGTACCTGCCAATCTGTGTGGTTGTCGTCTACTCCTTTAATGTGTCCAGGAATACCACAGTCTGGACCGGCTGGACGCTCGACTGGTATCGGAAGCTGGCAGGGAACCGCTCCCTTTTAGAGGCCTTAAAAAACAGCCTCATTCTGGCTTCCCTAAGCAGCGGGGCTGCAGGCATTATAGGGACTCTGGGCGCTGTGGGTATGGCCCGCATCGAATGGAAAACCAAAGGCGCGATCGAATATATCTCCACGATTCCCATCATGATACCGGAAATCATTCTCGGCATGGTCTTTATGGCTTTTTTTGCCATGCTCAGTCTGCCGTTTGGCATGGTAACTCTCGTTCTGGGACATACCACCTTCTGTGTGCCCTATGTGTTCATGATGGTAAAGTCCGGCCTGGTAGGGATTGACAAGTCTCTTGGGGAAGCGGCAAAAGATCTCGGCGCTTCAGAGATACGGGCATTTTTCGACATCACCCTGCCCTTAATCCTGCCGGCAGTCATTTCCGGCATGCTGCTGGCCTTTGCCATGTCCCTGGACGATGTGGTAATCAGTATCTTTGTGACCGGGGCCAGGACCAACACGCTCCCCATCCGCATCTATACACAGCTGAAATCAGGCGTCACGCCGGAAATCAACGCTCTTTGTACGGTTATGCTTGCAGTGACCTTTCTGCTGGTAGGCCTTTCCCGTTTTCTGGGAAATAAAATCAGCCGATAGGGCACTTCAGTAACAATATATCAATGGAGGAAAATAATATGAAAAAGGGAAGAAAATCACTCGCACTCCTGCTGGCTGCCGCACTCGTGTCAGGCTGCCTTTCAGGCTGCGGTAATAACGCAGGGGAAGGCGGTCAGGATAATGCTCCGGCATCTGATGGAACAACTGCTGCTTCTGCCAGTGAAAAAAAGGAAAACGCAGGAGAGTTGAACATCTATACCTGGGCCGAGTATGTCCCGCAGGATGTGATCGACCAGTTTGAAAAGGAGACAGGGATCCGCGTAAACTACACGAATTTTGAGGCTAACGAGGAAATGCTGGCTAAACTGGAGACCAGCAAGGGCGGAGAATACGATATCATTATCGCTTCTGACTATATCATCAAAATCGCTGCGGACGAGGGACTGGTAAAGGAGATCGACAAGGAAAAGGTTCCCAATTACAGCAACATTGATCCCATTTTCCAGAACTTTTTCTATGATCCCGATAATTCGCTGACTGTTCCCTATGGTCCCGGCATCCCTCTTCTGGTCTATGACCCGTCGGCTGTTACCTGTGAAATCACAGGCTATGGCTCCCTGTGGGATCCCTCGTTAAAGGACAGCCTGGCCCTGATGGACAGCGAACGCGTCGTCATGGGCATGGCCTTAAAGACGATGGGGGAATCCTTTAATACAGAGGATCTCGATGTGATCCAGGCAGCCGGAGACAAATTAATGGAGCTGGCACCCAATGTGCGCGTTCTGAGCCAGAATCAGACACAGGACTTCCTTCTCAGCGGGGAAGTAAGTGCTGCCTTCCTTTTCACCTCCCAGGTGGTCCTGGCACTGAATCAGAACCCGGAGCTCAAGGTGGTCTATCCGGAGGAAGGGCTTGGCTTTGGCGTGGATGCTGCGTTCATTCCCTCCCAGGCGCCCAACAGTGACAACGCACACGCCTTCCTGAACTTTATCCTCGACGGGGAAGTCGGCGCGAATGTTTCACAGCAGACATATTACCTCTGCCCCAATAAGGCGTCCTATGAATTCCTTCCGGAGGAATTCCAGAAAAGCCTGGTAATCAGCACCGACGATGTTCCCAATGGGGAATTCATTCAGGATGTAAGTCCGGAGGCAACCGCGCTCCATGAAGAGCTGTGGACTAAATTTAAAGCTGCACTGGATTAAAGAAAATATTACGGCCTGTCTCCGTTTCCGCTATATGCCGGCAACGCGACAGGCCGTGTTTTGACCCTGATATTATCCTATATCATTCCACATAGTGAACCCGGCTCTCTTCATACCGGTCCTGCTGCTCCTTTTCCTCAGCCGGATATCCGCAGGCAATCATGGCAAACACCTTAAGCTGCTTTGGAAGCCCCAGAAGCTCTGCCACAGCCTCCATCCGCTCTTCTCTGGGCGCGACTCCCATCCAGACTGCCCCCAGTCCCTCAGCGTCAGCCTCCAGAAGGAGATTCTCCACCGAAGCGCTGAGGTCGATCTGTGCATAGTCTGGCACGATACACTCCACCCGGTAACAGGCAACGAACACGACCGGTGCGGCCTTTGCACAGCCTGCGTAGGGACTGCTCTGGGAAAGCTGTTCAATCATCTGCCGGTTTGTCACCACATAATACTCCCAGGGCTGCTGGTTGCATGCAGACGGAGCCGCCATCGCTGCTCTTAGCATACGGACAATTTTCTCCCGTTCAACCTCCCTGTTCTGGTACTTCCGGATACTTGTTCTGTGAAAAATGCTGTTCATTTTCTGCCTCCTTTGACAAAAGTTATTTCCAGATCATCTTAGATCCCGGCCGTTACGGAATCATCAAAATTATATTCTACCATCGTATCATTTTTCCATCTGCCAATGCCATTTATCATCTCTTGCTTTCCCCTTCCTTCTGTCTGAAAGATACCACAGAGAGGCAAATCACCCGTCGCTCATCTCCTCCGCATACAGCCTCCGAAGCGCCTGTAACGCCGGGTGGGTATTGTGAGGATAGTGGGCAAGCACAATCGTCGGCGCGAGCGGCACGGTAAGCCTGTCCTCCATACGCACATCCGCAGGCAGCGCTTCCCTGACAAACGGCGGCAGCAGCGCAATCCCTGCACCTGCCTGGAGGAGCGGGATCTGGGACTGCAGAAAATTACATTCGATAAAATGCCCCGGTTTAAAATGGTTCCGCTCACAGTATAATACCGTCTCTTCAAATTCATTCTGGTAGCCGATCAGAAGATTCTGATCCTGAATACATGCCTGCTCTGAGGCGGGAAGCTGCCAGTATGGATGGTTCGCGCTTGCGGCTACCTGCCACGGTTCTTTATAGACAGGAAGCAGGTAAAGCCCCTCAACAGCCTTTGCACACCGTTCCGTACAAAGACCCACATCAATACTTTTATTGCGGAAACGCGATGTAAGAATCTTATACGTATAAGACATGCAGCCGACCTCCGCGGCCGGATACTGCTTCAGTAAACCAGTCAGAGGCCCGGTCAGAAGCAGATGTTCCAGAGGCCCCAGGCCAATGCGCAGCCTGGGTGACAGATCACTGACAGCACGCCTGCAGTTGAACACGATATCCTTATACTGCTCCAGCAGGCTATGGGAGGATTTAAACAGATATTGCCCCGCCGGAGTCAGGGTAACACCGTTTTTGTGACGGATAAACAGTTCTGCTCCGATCTCGTCCTCCAGGAGGGCAATCTGGCGGCTCAGAGTGGCCTGAGTAATATGGCAGTCAATGGCAGCATTGCTGAAATTCAGATGATACGCGGCGCTGATAAAGGATTCCAGAACTTTTTGATCCATATATAAGCCTCCTAATCTGCAAAATGAAGGGCTGTCTCCAGGTCTACCGGTAATGAACGTAGTGGCACGCTCACCTGTGGGCGCATGAAAGTTTACTATAAGTATAGTGAAGGCCCCAATCATTGTCAAACCATTTCCCGAAGCAAAATATACATTTTTTCAGGAACGTCATACGCAAAACTAATTGTACAAATACGCATATCCCGTATTAAAATGTAATTATCAGCAAAATTCAGAGAGAAAACTGATAATTTTTTGTGAAATTTTAACAAGGAGGATGCAGAATTATGAAAAAAAGACGTCTTGCCGCTTTGGGACTGGCAATGGTAATGTTTACAACCGCTCTTAGCGGATGTTCCGGAGGCGGCAGCGGGGAAGCAGGAATGCAGACAGCCGCAAGCCAGGCACAGACTACAGAAGGGGCCGGACAGCCCGCAGACAGCACTTCGGCTGCCCCGTCATCGGAAGCCCAGGCAGGAAGCCAGAGCGGCCAGAAGATCTTCTACTGGTCCAGCACCTCGGCTGCCTCCAACATAAGCCCCTTTGAAGGCAACTATGAGATTGTGGATTATTTCCATTCCAATCTCTACCGGTATGTACCGAACGAAACCAGAGATGTGGCAGTTCCCGCTCCGGATCTGGCGGCAAAGGAGCCGTATTCGGAGGACGGGTACACCTGGATCATCGAGATTGACAAGAATGCCAAATGGGCCAACGGGGACCCGATCAACGCGGATACCTTCCTCTATTCCTGGCAGCAGGCGCTGGATCCGAAGCTGACCTACGCGACGCCAAGCGGACTTGCCAGGAACTACATAGAAGTCGAAAATGCCTACGCTTATTATATGCAGGAGAGCACAGGCGTCGCGGTAGACTGGGAGGAAGTCGGTTTTAAAAAGGTAGATGATTACACTGTATCCGTAAAGACTACGGAAAAGGTGACTGCACTCGACGTAATGCGCCATTTCCAGATGCGTTATACGGGTCCTGTCTACCAGCCGCTCTACGACGAGTGCATGAACAGCGATCACACGGCGAATTCCTACGGCACAGAGGCGAATCTCATTATGGCAAGCGGCCCATTTGTCCTCACCTCATGGACCAAAGGCGCTGAGCGTGTTTTCGAGAAAAATTCCAACTATGTACATGCAGATGAAGTGAAGCTTGACGGAATGGTCGTCCGGGTTGTACAGGATGAATTAACGCAGCTTGAAATGTTTGAACAGGGTTCTCTCGATTATCTTTCCCTTGGCAGTAACGGTGAAGCCAAATACGGTGATGACCCCAGAGTGTATGTCCAGGAGACCAGCGTAGTCCGGGAGATCGAGGTCAATTTTGAGAATCCTGACAAGCCGTACCTCGGCAATCTGAATTTCAGAAAAGCCCTGTATTACGGAATTGACCGTGGTCCGGTCGCTAAGGTGACAGGAAATATTGCTGCTGATTATTTTATCCCCACATCCTATCAGGTCTATGCAGACGGCACCATGTTCCGGGCTCTCCCGGAGGCAGGCGGGTACTTAAAGGAAAACGCCAGCTATGACCCGGAGCTTGCAAAGGAATACTTTGACAAAGCATTGGAGGAAACCGGGGTAAGTAAGGTTTCTGTGAACCTCATTTATAATGAAGCCGTTGAGGATCTCCGCGCTGCCAGCGAGACGATTCAGAGCAGCCTGACGAATCTGTTCGGAGCTGACCGCTTCGAGATGAACGTAACTGCCATGAATAACTCCGCCGCAGTAAAGCTTATGAGAACCAGCCAGAACGGCCCCACCTCCGACTGGGATCTCTGTTGGGGTGCATGGGATCTGACAGCTGCCGCATTTTACCCCAACCGCAAGTTCGAGCCCTATCTGAGCACAGACACCAGGCGCTTCTCCCAGTATAACAATACGGTTATTGACGAGCTGTACATCCAGTCGGTCAGTGAGGAATGCCGCCTGGATGAAAAGAAGCGCGCCGAAGTCACAATCGCAATGGAAAAAGAATTTTTAGACCAGGTACTCGCGATTCCGGTCTATCAGCAGATATCAAAATACATGCATTCTGACCGGGTTGTCCTGGCAGTAGACAAGCGCCTCACATCATTAGGCTTTGCCTGGGCTTATATGGATCTGGCAGAATAATCATGGAAACAATATTCTGTCACTGGACCGGATCCAGGCAGAAAGCCGGAAAGCAGAAAGCCGGACGCGCCCTTATGGGCCGGACGGCTCCCTGCTTTTACCGCCTGTCAAAGGAGTGGACTACATGAAACAATACTTTGCAAAGAGAATTTTCGCCGCAGCCATTGCCCTGTTCATCATTCTCACCCTATCCTTTGTTGTCGTGCGTCTGATGCCGGGAAATGTCTATGACGATCCCAACCTGCCTCCGGCTGCTGTGGCAATGTTGGAGCAGAAAGCCCACCTCGACAAGCCTATGCTTGTCCAGTATGGTTATTTCCTCAAAGGCGTTATCACGGAAAACGACTGGGGAACCTCAGTAAAGGTCGAACCGGGTATCCCCGCCTTCCAGATTCTTGCCAGGCAGATTCCCGTATCCCTGTTCGTCAATCTGACGGCGCTTCTGTTCGCTGTTCCTGTCGGCGTAATCGCAGGTACGATCGCGGCATTGAAGAAAAATACGGCAGCTGACCATGCCATCTCGTTTCTTGTCATTCTGGGAATTTCCGTGCCTTCCTTCGTATTTGCATCCCTGTTACAGTATTTCTGCGGATTCAAATGGGGACTGTTTCCGATTTTATATGAACCGTCTGCGGACATGTCCGTTTCCTGCGCCTTAAGAAAAACAAAGCTTCCATCGCCGCCTTTATCATTATCGTCCTGATTGCCTTTTTCTCTGCCGCAGGCCCGTCCTTTACGCCATACGGCTATAATGATCAGGATGTGGAACGCGTCAACATGCCGCCCCGCATCCCGGTTCTCGAAAAATTTGGCATTGCAGACGGCACCAGAATTCTATATAATAACAGGAAGGAAAGCCTTGCAAATCCTGAGAAATTCCCCGAAGGCTGCGTCCTCGGCATTGTGAACGAATACGAGATCCGCGGCGTGCCTATGGCAGATGTCAAAGTCAGTTATTATGCTTACTGCGGCCAGTCTGACCAGTATTTTATCATGGGAACGGATTATCTGGGACGCGATTTATGGACCCGCCTGTGGCGCGGAGCCAGGATTTCCCTGATGATCGCCGTCATTTCCGTTATGATGAATATCCTCATTGGCGTCGTCTACGGAGCCATTGCAGGATATTACGGAGGCCATGTCGATATTATCATGATGCGGATCACGGAGATTATCGGAGCGTTTCCGCAGGTGATTGTAGCCACACTTCTGATTCTCTTTATGGGAACCGGTATCCGGGCCATTGTGCTGGCGCTCATCATCCGCGGCTGGATTGGCACGGCGAAGCTCGTCCGCGGGCAGTTCCTGCGTTTTAAGGGCAGGGAATATGTCCTGGCAGCCAGAGTCATGGGTGTCAGAGATCAAAAGCTCATTTTCCGTCACATTCTTCCGAATTCCATTGGCCCGGTCATCACAAGGGCGATGGTTGAGGTGCCGGGCGCGATCTTTGCCGAATCTTTCCTTGCCTTCATCGGCCTCGGCCTTCAGGCTCCGGAGCCTTCCATCGGAGTTCTTTTATCGGATGCCCAGAAGGTGCTTACCTCCTATCCATACCAGACCCTTTTCCCGGCCGTGCTCATCTCCGTGCTGATGATTTCCTTCAATCTCTTCGGCAACGGACTGAGGGATGCCTTCAATCCCACCATGCGCGGAAGCGATTAAACAGTATGAGAAAAGAACATACCACTGTGAAACACGACTGTTGGAAGGAGGAACTTTATGACAGCACGGGAAACCGTATTAGAGGTAACGGATCTGCATGTTTCCTTTAAAAGCATAGCCGGAAAAGTACAGGCTGTGCGCGGAGTCAATTTTTCCCTCAAAAAAGGGGAAACCATTGCGATCGTGGGGGAATCCGGATCAGGGAAAAGCGTTTCCATCCGGACCATTATGGGCATTCTCTCCAAAAACGCGGTGATCGAGAGGGGAAGTATCCTCTACGACAATCAGGACCTGGTAACTCTGACGGAAAAACAGTATGAGGAGATCCGCGGAAAAAAAATCGGCCTTATTTTTCAGGATCCGCTCTCCTCTTTGAATCCATTGATGAAGATAGGCAGGCAGATTGCGGAAGTATACACGGAAAACTATGGGATGTCAAACGCCGAGGCACGGCAAAAAGCGCTCGAAATCATGGCAGATGTCGGTATTCCCGAGCCGGAGATCCGCTACAACCAGTATCCGTTCCAGTTCTCCGGCGGTATGCGTCAGAGAATCGTCATCGCAATCGCCCTGGCAAACGATCCCGATATCCTGATCTGTGACGAACCGACGACGGCGCTCGATGTCACAGTACAGGCCAGAATTCTCCAGCTGATTAAAAAAATCCGGGATACACGAGGCGTTTCCATTATTTTCATCACTCATGACCTGGGTGTGGTCGCCAATATCGCTGACCGCGTCTATGTCATGTATGCAGGCAGAATTGTCGAGCAGGGAACGTGCGAGGACATTTTCCTTGATCCCAGACACCCCTACACCTGGGCGCTTCTGACCTCGATTCCGGACATGAAATCCAGGGAACCTCTGGCCGCGATTCCGGGCACCCCGCCCAATATGGTGCACCCGCCAAAGGGTGACGCCTTTGCTGCCCGCAACCGCTACGCCATGAAAATTGATCTTGACGAACAGCCGCCGATGTTCCGGGTAAGCGATACCCACTATGCGGCTACCTGGCTCCTGCATCCGGACGCTCCGCCGTGTGAACCGCCGCAGGCGCTGAAGGACAGAATCACGGAAATGAAAAGAGAGGCGGGTGTTTTATGAACAGACAGGAGGAACGGGAAGTATTATTAAATGTCGAACATCTCTGCATGCACTTTCATGCAAAGGCCGGGCGCAGGAAAACTCTGGTAAAGGCTGTTGACGACGTGTCGTTCCAGGTATACCGCTCGGAGACCTTCGGCCTTGTGGGCGAATCCGGCTGCGGGAAAACAACGACCGGCAGAACGATTCTCCGGCTCTATACGCCCACTTCCGGAAATATTGAATTTGACGGCAGAAGCCTGACCGGGAAAATGACAAAGGAGCTTCAAAGCTACCTGACAGAGCACATTACCTGTATTTTTCAGGATCCCATTGATTCCCTCAATCCCCGTATGACCGTACGGGAGATCATCGGAGAAGGGCTTTTTGTCCGCGGGATTCATGACCGTGCAGAAATCGACCGGAGAGTTTTCGAGGTCCTGGAAAAGGTCGGGCTTACAAAAGAGCACGCCAACCGCTATCCGCACGAATTTTCCGGTGGTCAGCGGCAGAGAATCGGCATTGCCAGAGCTATCATTGTCAATCCGTCTATGGTAATCGCGGACGAGCCGGTCTCCGCGCTCGATGTCTCCGTTCAGGCCCAGGTCATCAACCTGTTAAATGACCTGAAACGGGAATATGGTCTGACGATTATTTTTGTGGCGCATAACCTGTCTGTAGTCAAATATTTCTCTGACCGCATCGGCGTTATGTACCGGGGAAAGCTTTTGGAGGTGGCACGCTCGGATGACCTTTATGAGCATCCAATCCACCCCTATACGAAATTGCTTTTGTCAGCCATCCCCATGCCGAACCCTCTGATTGAGAAGGAACGGGAAAGCCTTGTTTATGACGTCAAAACGGCTCATGATTACAGTACGGAGCAGCCGCACATGGTGGAAATTCTCCCGGAGCACTTTGTCTACGGGTCTGAAAGCGAAATCCTGCGATACCGCAGGGAACTTAAGGGGGACGCATTATGCTGTTAATTAAAAATGCCAGTCTCATTGACATGGCAGGCACTTACAAAGAAAAACGGGACATTCTGATTGATGGGGGCACGTTTGCCTCCATCGCCCCGCAGATTGCGGCACAGGCCGGATATAAAGTCATCGACGCAGACGGGCGCCTGGTTACACCGGGGCTTATCGAATCTCACTGCCATCTGGGGATGGCTGACAGCGCCGGGCAGGATATCAATGAAAAGACCGGCCCCATCCATCCGGGACTGCGCGCGCTTGACGCGATTGATCTCAATTCCAGAGATTTCACCCAGGCCCTCGAACATGGCGTCACCACACTGGCCGTAGGGCCAGGAAGCTCGAATCTCATCGGCGGAACCTTCCTGATTATAAAAAGCGCCGGAACATCCGCAGCCTCCCGCATCGTCAAAGAAGAATTCTGTATGAAAATGGCACTGGGAGAAAACCCCAAGACAAACTACGGGCCGCAGGGAAAAATGCCGGCCACGAGAATGGGAGCCACGGCGTTAATCCGCGATACACTCTACAAAGCGCGCGACTACCGGGAAAAATGGAATCTCCATCAGGAAAAGCGGAAAAAAGGTGAGAGCTCATCCTTCTCCTTTGACCTCGACATGCATTCTCTGATGCGCGTCTTTGACGGCATGCCGGTGAAAATTCATGCACATAAAGCCAACGATATCCGGGCTGCCATCCGCATCGGGAAAGAATTCGGCCTTACTTATACCATTGAGCATTGTACAGACGGATATCTCCTGTTAGATGAACTCCGCGAGGCGGGAGTCCTGTCCATCCTGGGCCCCATCATGGGCGGAAAGGGAAAAGTCGAAGTGGCGAACAAACGCTTTGACGCGCCTGCACAGTTCGAGCGTGCCGGGGTTCCCTTTGCCATCACCACAGACTCCGGCGTAATCCCGATGGAAGGGCTTTTGATGCAGGCTGCTGTTCTCATCAAAAGCGGCCTCTCCGAGATGGGCGCTTACAAAGGCCTGACGGAACATGCTGCCAAAGCAATCGGCCTCTGGGAGCAGATCGGAAGCATTGAAGCAGGGAAACAGGCAGATCTCGTGATCTGGGGCGGCGAGCCGTTCTCTTCCGGGGCGAAGGCTGATGTGGTGCTGATAGGCGGGAACGTATGTTATTGGGCGTAGGAGAGGAATGAAATGATTATTAAAAATGCATTATTAATCGACATGAACGATATCTATCGGAAGTATATGGATATCATCATCCGCGGCGGAAAAATTGCCGGTATCAGAAATGCCGCGGACGGAGGATCCGGCGCCGGTCAAAACGGCCGGGACTGCAAAACGAACGGATTCGTATCCGGAAACGAAGCCGAAACAGGTTGTGCAGAAAGGACAGACGGGGAGCTGATTCTGGATGCCAAGGGCGCGCTCGTGACACCGGGTTTTGTGGAAGCTGACTGCCTGGCAGGCGTCAGAACCCAGATATACCGCAGGGACAACCAGGATGCCGACGACGCGCTTCCTCTGAGTCCTTCGCTCCGTGCCGTGGATGCACTCGACTTCTCCGATGAAGCATTTGCAATGGCCCGGCGCGGCGGCGTCACCACTGCCATCAGCAGTCCTGCCAAAAGTGCCCTCATAGGCGGAACCTGCGCAGCGGTAAAAACGGGTGGAAATGCAGGCCGAAACTGGATATTAAAGGAAGAAGCTGCTTACCAGTTTTCCCTTACCAATGAGCCGCGCTCACGTTTTGGCAAGAAAGGACAGTCTCCCATGACGAGGATGGGTTCTGCCGCCATGATCCGCAATGCACTGTATCAGGCAAGGGAATACCGGGAAAGCAGGCAGAACGGCTCCGGCAGATCCTACTCTCTGGAGCACGAATCCCTGATGCGTGTCTTTGACGGTATGCCGGTAAAGATCGCTGCACTACAGTCCCAGGACATTATGACAGCCGTCCGTATCGGTGAAGAATTCGGCCTCAATTCTGTCATTACCGGCGCATACGACGCCGCGGAGGCCTGCGACAGCCTGGAGCGCACGGATATCCGCTTCGTCGTCGGCCCGCTCTACGGCGGCGGAAGGTCAAGAGAGGAACAGAACCGTAAGCTCGGGCTGGGCGGCATTCTGCGCAAGAAGGGGATTTCCTTCGCCATAAGCACCTCACACCCGTCGATGAATCTGGAGCTGTTCCCCTGTCAGCTCTCCCTGCTGCACCAGAATGGGATGACCGAAAAAGAGCTCCTTGCCGCCGCTACCATCCTGCCAGCACGGTATCTGGGGCTCGATGCACGGATCGGCAGTATTGAGGAAGGCAAGGATGCTGACCTTCTCATCTGGGACGGAGAACCGCTCGACTATTACGGACGTGTACGCACGATGGTGATTGAAGGGGAAATCATTGATATGGAATAGCAGGCATATCACACAATCGTTTTCTCGTAAACCACTGCCTTGTATCGGAATGTAGATAACGGCATCCCGCATTCTTTTGCAGCCGCCGTACCGGTAATTGCTCCTGATTTCCACCGCATATATGCGCTGTGGTAATTCTCAGGCAGAGGGCCCGGCGGGCGGCCAAAACGGACACCCTTCGCTTTGGCCGCTGCGATGCCTTCTGCCTGACGCTGGTGGATATTGGTGCGCTCATTTTCTGCCACAAATGACAGTACCTGCAGGACGATATCACTGAGAAAAGTCCCTATCAGATCCTTTCCCCGCCGGGTATCTAAAAGCGGCATATCTAACACGACAATATCAACGCCCTTCTCTTTCGTCAGCAATCTCCACTGATTCTGTATTTCCTCGTAGTCACGTCCCAGACGGTCGATGCTCTTGATATAGATCAGGTCATCCGGCTTGAGTTTTTTGAAAAGGCGCTTATACTGAGGCCGTTCAAAGTCCTTACCAGACTGTTTATCTATAAAAATGTTTTGCTCCGGGATGGACATTGCCCGCAAAGCAAACAACTGCCGTTCTTCGTTCTGTTCGCGCGTGCTGACCCGGGCATATCCGTATGTATTTCGTGAAATGGTTATCATTCCTCCCTTCGGAATTGTCCTATCGACATATTTCGACATCATCTTATGATAACCATTATAATATAAACTTTGGATTTTCGTGTATTACTGATTTGCAACATACAAAAAGAATTTGTTATGAGGTCTGTAGTGAGCTTTTTAATTTTCTCCACAACAAAGCCAGATATTCAGAGCGCCCATAGACAACCCCTGACACGAGCAGGCAGCTTCCCCCGGTCAATATTGCTTTCACGAACCACATGTTCCATGAGGCTGCCAAAAATCCCGCGCCGATCCGTTCCAGGCATATTGTCAGTCCAGCGGTTAAAATCACATTTCTTATCATCTGCCGAAAATATAGTTTCACATTTTCGTTAAAATATTTCCGGAACAAAATCCTTGGCTCATACCAGACGTATGTCGCCAGCCTGGAAACAGATGAAGCAAATAGGATCCCGGCCGTTCCAAGCCACATCCCCAGCACAATGGATAAAACGATATTAAACACAGCGCAGACAGTCATTACCCATTTTGTCTGTGCATAAAGCCCTGTCGCCTCACGGTAAGACCACAGAGGCTGCAAGACACATCCCAGATAAAGATTGAGGCCCATTGCATACACGGTCAGTCCCGGAAGCATGTACTCTTCTCCCAGCCAGACAGACACAAAGTCACCGGATAATACCACGTAACAGGGCACCGCCACAGCGCAGATCAGGAAACTGACGGTCTGTTCACACTGAAATATCTCGTATCGCCGCTGCACTCCTTCTTTTACAATCAAATTGCCAACACTTGCCGTCAGGGAAGTAAAGAGCAGGGAAATAAAACCCGAAAGCCTGCTTTGAAGCATCAGATAATTAGAGTACAGCCCCACTGCAACCGTACTCACAAGAACGGAAATCAGAATATTATCCGTAGCATTCAATAAAAGCGAGGATACTTTATACAAAAAGACAGAACCCACGTTTCTGTATATCCCTTTTTTCTCCGTACTGCTTAACTCTGCCCGCTGTCTGATAAAAGGGTATTCCCGAAATGCTGCCCGGGAAGCCAGAATATTTTTAAAAAGGGAACAACCGGCGCCAACTGCCAGATACGCGATATAGCTTTTCAGATACAGCATTGCTGCCAGCTGAAAAATCATACGCAGCACACTAACTGCCATCCCGATACCGGTCGATATATAATTTTTCTGATCAGCAGACAGAATCGCCATTCGACTGCAATACAGGTAAGATACTACTACCTGCACCAAAGAGAAAAGATAGTACAGAATAAGCCTGGAATCACTAAATTCCACATCTACGACAAACGGAAGAAGCGGAATCATCAAAGTTCCCAGCACTGCAATGAAAGCCGCAATATACTGGTATAGCTTCTGGTAAAAATGAGTCAATGCCGCCAGCTGACGTTCGTCCCCCTCTGCTAACGGCCTGTAAAAGCTGTAGTTCATAGCAGTCCCAAGTCCCAAATCTGCCAGGGAAAGCAGCCCCAGCACATCCCCAAACACTGCATTCAGTCCCAGGTATCTGACAGAAAATACACGGATAAATACGGTTCTCGTCACCAGGGAAACGGCCATCACCAGTATCTGATCTGCCAGGCTGAACAGAAGATTGGCAATTGATTTTCGCGTTCTTGAATGATTCATGATAAATTTTCCTTTTGCTCTGTTTCCAGCCCGTCCCTGGCTCCGGTATTCTGCGACAAACACTGCCACATCCTCATTTGCCGTTCCGTCATACTGTCTCCTCCCGAATGAGCCGGGCCATCTCATGAAACTTTTCCCGCAGGCCTTCCACGAAGTACACTGGATGCTCTACAGACATGACTTGTTGTAACGCCTCTTCCAGTCCCTGTTCATCATGTGCCAGACGAATATATGGCAGCGGCTTAAGCCACTGGTAGACGCCCTCGATCTTATGACTTTTGCTAAGCAGCAAAACACATGGTGTCTGTGTAATCGCCGCAAAGATCATTCCATGCAGACGGTCTGTTACTACAACCTCGGCGCCAGCCATCCTCTCCCAAAGCCTGATGATCTCTTTTTTCGCCTCATTGCTGTTCAAATTCCTGTATACATGGGTATCAAAATCCTCTACCCGGCTAAAATGTTTCTCCAGCACAGTAAGGAGCTTCCCATATCCGCGGTCTGTAATCGTCCGTTCGGCATCGAATCGAATCCCTGCCAACGCGCCGCTCCGTATCTTAGAACTCTTAAAAGCAGGCAGAGAAAGCACCATGTCCGGCATCAGAACGCTTTGTGTGGCTGGAAAATGCTTTTTGAGGAATGCGTAAGAAACAGACTCCCTTGCAAACAGACGCAGATGCTCACATTTATTGTAGATTTCCTGCGTTTTCCGAAGCACCTGTTCCCCCTGCCCATCCCTGCTGTAATAAAAGGTCTGCGGAAACACAAACAAGCTTTTTTTACGCAGCGCGTAAATCATCCGTTCCTGGTACTGATGAATGCCCGGATAAAGCGTTCCCATGTTCCCGCCGCCCTGGATGGCGCAGTAATCCCCGGACCGCACCAGTCCGGCGAGCACCTGGAAAAGACCTTCGCTCATCTGCCCGAAAGGAACCTTATAAAGCCGGTATTCAGAGAAGTAGTGCTTTATGAACGCCTCCTCCGCAAGCAAGATTGCCTGATCTCCCAGATTGCCATGTTCCGGGATACAAAAAAGCCAAAATATTTTTTGACACCCCCACACTTCCCGGCGCATTCGGTACAACTGTCTGGCATTTTCACAGATTCGTTTCACCCTTTTATAGGCTCTCATATAATATGACTGATCTGACAGCATGAAACCATACAGGAGCCGCTCCAGGCCGGGGCACAACTTCACCATCAGAATGTCTGGCCTCATGCGCCCATATCCGGAGGGAGAAGGCTGCATGAGCAGACTGATCTTTATTTCCGATATTTCTTTCTGCAGCGCAGTTCTAAACGCCTCCTTTTCCACTCCCGTTTCCTCACTCTGCTTCAGATCCCACCATGCCCTGAAAATTCCGCAAAGCTTTGCTCTTTCATTTTTATCGCGCAGATCAGGCAAGAGCTCCCGGATTCTCTGATCGCGCATGTACAGGCTTTTCAGGTAATCCCGTATCGCCGATATCTTTTTCATTCTCACGATTCCGTTCGGATTATCCCTGTAAAAATAGTATGCATCATCCAGACAGATAATTTTCCGGCAGTTCAGGAATAAATCCGGCATGACACAGATATCCTCGAAATACATGCCAGCTGGAAAGCAGTCCGCAGGAATCCGTTTCCGCTTATACAGTTTTCTCCATACATGACTTGTCACCCTGGCATCCTCGAGAAGAAGTTCCACTGCATTCCTGGCAGAAAGAAGCTCGTCCGGGTACTTCTCCTGCATATGTTTTTCGAAGACACCATCCGCATAAGCATTTGTAAACTGGCACATCGCCATATCTGCATCGTAATGCTCGATTGCCTCTTCCAGCCTTTCTAACATAACAAGTGATATCCAGTCATCTGAATCAACAAAAGCAACATACTCCCCTGCAGCCGCCCGCAGTCCGCAGTTTCTGGCATCAGAAAGCCCGCTATTCGCTTTATGTATTACCCGTATACGGTTATCTTTTGCCGCCCAGTCGTCACACATACGGGGGCACCGGTCCGGGGAACCATCATCTATCAGAATGATATCCAGATTTTTATATGTCTGGTGAACCACAGTCGTGACACACAGGTCAAGATACGGTTCTACCTTATATACCGGTATGATGACAGAAATAACAGGTTTCTCCATATTCCTTGTATCTCCTTTATCTTCACACGCTTATGAAGGAAACGGCCAGTAGTGCTCATATTCTTCATCTGGTACTGTATAGGCATAAAATCTCCGGGGATGCGATGTAAGATATTGTACTGCGCTGTCGCATGCCTCCAGAATGAATCCTTCCTTTACTCCCCGGTTTTCCCAGGACGTACGCATATCGCCTCCTATATCGCACATCAGACAGCCATCCATGCCCTCTTCCTTCAACCAGACACGGGCCGTATTACAGACAAATTCCACCGCTCTGCCATCGAGACTCTCGGAATCCGTACTCCAGCAGTGCAGTCCCCATAGTTCCATCTCTCCGTTTTCATTTTGACGGAACAGATCCTCTTTTTGCAGTGTGATTTCCACCCACGAACCACAGTCTTTCCAGGCCGGCTCTGAGATATTCTCACTCGTCCCGTCCCAGGACAAACGGAAGAAGCCTCCCCCTGTCCCCCCACCGGCTGCACGGCTCCATTTTCTGCTGCCTTTTTCCGTGTAGTTGGCCGACATATCCATAATACAAACGGTTACAGAATCAGGAAACGCCTCTTCCTCCACTGCCGGCTGCACAGTCAGCCATACGTTTAGATTATCCCTGGTGCTGTGAAAATCGAATTCCATACGAGGCGATATATTACCGGTAAACTCCATACTAGACGTCCAACCCCTGACCTGCGGCAGACATGTAACCCAGTGCATATCCCGCCAGATATCATCATGAAAGTGCTTCTCGTCAATCCATCCATAATTTTTATAGAGCAGCACATCCGAAATTCCTGCCGCCAGATAATAAACACTACCACCCATCCACTCTTTCAGCCAAACTTTCCCTGGCCCTTTTAAGTCTTTGATTTTTACCGCGGTCAACTGACTAATCAGGTAATCCCCCTCCGGAAGATACAGGAAGCCTTCCCCGGCGCGGATTGCCGTCTCAAAAGCAGCACTGTCATCTGTGGCCAAAACAGAAGCGCTCATATCCGCCCCCGTATATTCTACAACGATATCACCCACAGACGGGGTGTAGGATGTCTGTCCCGGATTCACCTCTGACAGACGGATTTGACGCCCTGCCGGGGACGCACTGTCCGCTATGACCTGAAATGCCATATCATTGTCTTCCCCAAAACAGGGAATGTGATATCTGGCCGTAGCGATCCGTGAAAAATGTCCTGCCCAGTACAGCCACTCATCCGCCGGTTCTCCCAGTGGATGATGGTACATGGCATCACCGACCGCCCCGTAGTCCCGGACATTGGCATAAAACGCAGCCTCTGTATCCCGGAAATTTTGTGCCCCTGCAACTGTTTCCATATCATCCTGCCGTCTGGCGGGAATGAAGCCGCACAGCAGCAAACATATGAGTACACCAAAGACAATCCCTTTTTTCATCCATATCTCCCACATTTTTATTCCTGATGCTTTTCAGAATCGTATGGCAGCAGATGTATCCTGAACCACATGCAAAGCAGAAGATAGCCCTGCACCGGGAACAAAAAGCTGATTACATCTGTCATCTGTCTCCGAAAATTTCTTTGCCGCCAAAGCCGCTTGATCCGCATAGGGTAGGGATAGAGTCCCTGGGCACTTAATGCTGTCAATGTCTGTCGGAAAATTTTCTGTTCCCCCTTTGCCAGCAGACGGTTTAAGATCCCCTGCACTTCGTCAATCAGACGCTCTTCCAGTTCTACTTCACTCACAGGACGCCAAAGTTCCGGCAGTATCCCGGCATGGTAATCTTCCAGGCGTGCTTTGTGATGTGCTGCAAGCTTTATCCGCCCCTGAATGTAGCGTGGAAAGTACGGATCGCTCATAAAAGTCCGCAAAATACTGCCCTCACGCTGTCTGTAATAATACAGCTTCTGGTTCAGATAGCCGCAGCGGTCTACACAGCGGTCCAGCCAGAAGTTAAACTCTGCATCCTCAAAAATAACTCCTTCCGGAAATTCCAGCCTGTATTTTCTTAAAACGGAAAGGCGCACCAGATAATTCCAGGCCGTCCGCCAGGCCGGCACAAGTTTACAGTTTCTCATACTCTGTGAATCCCGGAACAGCATAAACCGCTTTCGATCCACGCCCTGCCCGGCGGGCAGCACATTCGTTCCATCCCGGAAACGTTCAAAATCAAATAACAGCTGATCTAAGCTGTTTATTGACGCCAGATGGTATAATCCGGCCAGGACATTTGGGGCCAGCAGGTCGTCAGAATCAATGAAGGCCGCATATTCGCCTGCCGCTTCACGAATACCGGCATTCCTTGCACTGCTTAGCCCTGCATTCGCCTGACTGATCACACGAATCTGGCGGTATCGCTCTGCATAATCCCTGGCGATCTCTCCGCTTCGGTCCGTACTGCCGTCGTTCACACAGATAATCTCATATTCCGTATCAGACAGCCCCTGCTCCAAAAGCGAATCCAGACACGCTGCGAGCCAGGCTTCCACATTATAAACCGGTACAATCACCGATACTTTCACACGCCTCCCCTCCTGCCGCAGAACCATTTATTTTTCAAAGTACGAATCGCCGTATAGCAGCACTGTACCCGGTATGCCCGCTGATAGGGCACTGCATCCCGGGTCAGGATATACTGAAAAAAACCATTTACCTGTCCGCCCAGACGCCATCCGCAGGCTCTCCTGACAGCCGTCCGGTTCTCTGCTGCCCTCTGCGCCTGTTCCTTCAGATACTCCCAATCCTTACATGCTTCAAAGCAGTTGACTGCCTGGGCAAGTCCCTGTCCAGCCTCCCCTTTGGTCACAAAGTTATCCAGCAGTACAGTCAGAACCGTCCCTGTATAGATAAAAAAAGGTTCAAACAAACTCTGGCCTGCCAGCATGCTCTCTTGTCGTCGGGTCATCTCCAGCGTGTCAGTCGTCCATCTCTCAAGCGTGTTCGCATGCAAGGCAGATGTGCTATGCTGTCTGTAATGATAAAACGGCCTGGGAATGTAATACAGATTCTGGCAGCAGGCCAGATAACGGAAGGAAAAATCCAGATCCTCAAAAATTTTCTGATTTGCGGCAAAACGGATTCTGTTATGTTCAATCACGTCCCGCCGGAATACCCGGCTCCAGACAGACCAGTCCAGCCGGCAGGGCAGAAGCCAGCGGCATAGAAAATGCCTCTTCTCCTCTTCTGTGGAAAATCGGAACAGCATTGTTTTTTTCCGCCCAAAATAGAGGCTTCCTCCTTCGTCCTGCACGATGTAATGCCCCCAGGTGCAGGCGTCATACCCTCCCGCCTCCATCACAAAGACCGTCTCCTCCACCATTGTATCATCCACCCAGTCATCGCCATCCACAAAATAGATATATTTTCCCTTTGCCGCCTCCAGGCCTTTGTTCCGGGCAGCACTGACTCCTTCATTTTTCTGGTGGATCACCTGGATACGCGGATCCTTTTCCGAAAATCTGTCACATATCTGCCCGCTGGCATCTGCGGAGCCATCGTCTACCAGAATGATCTCCAGTCGGGCATAGGTCTGTGCACAGACAGACGCCAGACATCTTTCAAGGAATTTTTCCACATTATAAACCGGAATGATGATACTGGCCAATGGAGCCATCATGATAATCCTTCCTCTCCTGTCATCGCGCCGTCCACCTGCGCAGCAGCCATACCTTTATATCCCGAAGCCTCTCATAACCTTTCTGCACCTGATCCCATCTGCAAAAAGGGGTTGAGTCTCCGCATAAAATGTATTGATAAAATGCGCTGATTCGTCCGCCCTGGCGCAGCCCGCATACCCGCCGGATGGCAGACCGGTTTGCACCAGCCTCCTGGGCTTTTTCCACCAGCCACAGCCAGTCCTCTGTGGATGAAAAGCATTCGACCGTTTGGCGGAGCCTGTATTCGGCTGACTGATCTTTCATAAAATTGTAACTATCCACAAATCCCGTCAAAATCACTCCGCTGTAAATATAAAACGGCTGAACCACAGTCCGGCCGGACAACACCCGCTCCTGCTGTCGAACTACATGCAGCATATGTGCCGCCCATTTGGGCAGCTTGCTCGTATGTGTGGCGGAAGCGCTGTGCTGCCGATAAACATAAAACGGTTTGGGAATATAATACAGATTTTGACACCCGAGCAGATATCGGAAACAAAAATCCATGTCCTCATATATTTTTACTTCGGGGAGAAAACGCAGGCGGCCACGCTCGATGATATCCCGCCGGAATGCATGGAACGTGACGCCCCATCCGAGCCGGTACGCCAGAAAATACCGGCAGAGAAAATTCCTTTTTTTCTCCTCTGTGGGAAATTGGAAAAGATTCGTCTCCCAGCGTCCGCAATAAAGGCTGTTTTCCCCCTCGCAGACCATATACCCCCAGGAGCAAGTATCATAGCCCTTCTGCTCCATAACCAGGACAGATTCTTCCACCATCGTTTCTGCCACCCAGTCGTCGCTGTCCACAAAATAAATATACTTTCCCTTTGCTGCATCAAGCCCCGCATTCCGGGCAGCGCTTACTCCTTTATTTTCCTGATGGATAACCTGGATACGCGGATCCTCTTCGGAAAATCCGTCACATATCCGGCCTCCTCCATCCGTAGAACCGTCGTCCACCAGAATGATCTCCAAATGAGAATATGTCTGACCACGGATTGAATCAACGCATTCCTCCAGATACGCCCCGGCATTATAAACCGGAATGATTACACTGGCTAACGGATTACTCATCCTGTGTATTCTCCTTTATACCGACTGTTTTATAAGAAAAATCTCCGCCTCAGACGAATCAGCACCAGCATGCTCCATACCTTCTGCTGCTTCATAAACCATGCAAATATTGCCTGCATTCGCGGCAGCTTCCACCAGGGATAGTCCTTTAGTACCTCACAAAGCAGCGGAGCATGCACAATTTCTGACACTTTTTTCTTAAACGGATACGACGGATTCACCAGATCATAATAATCCGCCTCCTGGATGATATCATATCTGGCCCGGCTGATCAGCAGCCGTTGTAAACACAGCCTGCATTCTTTCTCCGGATACCCTGCCAGACGTTCCTCCACTGCCATCCAGAGTGCGATATCTTTTTCAAATCGGTCTTCTCTGTGCCGCTTTGAAAGGGAACCTGCATTGGTACAATAAAAATAGAAGGCATCCGCGGTGACGACAGCGCTTTTTGCATGTCGCAAAAAGTCTATATTAAAAATCAGATCCTCGGAAATCATCTGACGCTCTGAAAGAAAGCGGATCCTGCCCCGTCGGATAACCTCCAGACGGTACAACCTTCCACAAGCACTTACTCCATATTTGGAATCAAGGCGTTCCTCTGGCGGCGAGCCTACGGTATGAAATAAAAGCTCTTTCATCCTTTCCTGCGAACGAAATACCTGTTCGTACGATATGGCGCATGATTGTTTCTTACCATCCCTTCCCACAGTCGTCAGTCCGCCGATGACAAGATCTGCATCGTAATGCTCTGCCGCCCCGCACAGGTTCTGCACAAGCCGGGGATCATAATAATCATCTGGATCCAAAAAAAGAACATACTCTCCACAAGCTGCATCCAACCCGCGGTTGCGTGCCATCCCCAGGCCGCCGTTTTCCTGGTGAATCACCTGGACCCCCTGTCTTTTTGCGTAGCCATCGCACACTGCACCGGAACCATCGTCAGAACCGTCATCCACCAGAATAATCTCCATATCCGAATACGTCTGTGCCGCCAGAGACTCCATACACCGGGCCAGATAATTTCTTACATTATAAACGGGTATCACGACGCTGATTTTCATAGAGGCCTTTCCCTCCTTCCCAATCAGGGAACACCTGTTTGAGAGCGTTTGCCATCATTCGATCCGGCCTCACATATGTCCGATAATACGTCTGATTCGCGAGGGCCATTTCATAGATACATTCCGGATCCGCCATCAGGTATTCTACCTGCGCCAGACATTCCTCTGCACTGGTAAAAGACAGGTAGTTTACTCCCTCACGAAAATTTCCCGGCACTTCAAAGCAAAGAGCTTCATTCACAACCGCTTTTGAAGCTGCAATATATTCTGCAGTTTTCCACCCAATGGAATCATGCAGGCCGGTGGAGCCAATACAAATATCAGCCATATGCATCATCTGCAGATATCGCATTCGTCTGGTTTCAGGGATCCCGACCATGAGGCTTCCATATCGTACTACTTCCTTAGGGTCAAACTGGATCCCTCCCATAAACTGTCTGCCGTAGCATTTTCTCAATTCCTTCACCAGGCGGACGCGCATTTGGTTCATCCGCACAACATTCTCATAAAGTTCATCATTTTCCGGCACGTGCCACAGGCGCGTATAAAATAAAACCTTCGGCTGTTCACAGGGCTTTGGCGGACACTCGAACCGATCCAGTGTAAAGAAGCTGCGCGGGCGCCCGTTGCATACATATTGGAACAAAGCACTTTTTCTCTCATTCCAGGAGCACACCTCGTCAATGGGATTTTTCGGGCAGGATACATGAAAATGAAATCCCAGAGGATGGATCCGTTTCCCAAGCTCCGGCGGAAGTTTCTCATTCTCTTTCGGAGAAAAGCTGCGCCGGAAAACAAAATCTGCCTGACCGGCTACCCACGGCTGGGCGTGCTCCACCTCTGTCCCATATCCGTCTGCCAGGTCAAACAGAATACGTTTTCCTCCTCCGTATACGCCCAACAGAGGCGCATACGGAAACTTCCGCCGATTTTCTCTGTCAATCTCAAAAGAAAGCCGAACCTTTTTCTGTTCCTCAAGCATCCTTAGTCCCGTCACCGGCATACTCAGATGAGGTGTTTTCTCAATGCAATATACGTTCAGCTCAAGCATAATCCGACTCCATTCATCCGTCTTTTTGTCCATCAAATGCACCGCTCATCGTGACAATCGCCAGAGCCCCGGTTACATAGATATAAAAGAGCGTATTATCTGTCGCCGCGGTGGCAAACACATACGCCTGGAGACCCAGGCACAGAAGTCCGCCCCTAAGCCCCTGCCATTGATATACCAACCAAACACGCAACGGAAAAAAGCACAGCATCCATACCCAAAAACCCCAGAAGCCGATATCAATATAGATCATCAGGATATCGTTATGCAGCGCCCGGATTGTCCATTCTGCAGGAAGATCTGAAAACAAACGTGTCACAAAGCCTACACCGTTTCCAAAAAAATCCAGACCAATCCAATAATGCCGGTCAATAAACTGGCTTAATTCTCTCCGTCCCATTGTATCCAATCCGAAATGTTCGGATAGGAATACAAAAAGTCCGTTTTTAACCAGACAGATATATAAAAATGCCACAATAACAGCCGTAAAGGCCGCCGTCATAAGTACAAAAGAACCGCTGTGTTTTTTAGCTGTCAGCCGTAATACCAGCCATACAAGCACTGCTGCCGCTATCGCAGCAACGCCGATCCTCTTAAATCCGGACAGAAAGCAGAACAACGTGGGGATAAAAAAGAGGGCCGCCATGCGATCCTTTTGGCATTCTCTCCAGTTCAGGGCATAAAATACCAGATAGACACCAAGCCCAAAGGTCAGTTCATGGATCTCCATCTGTTGGATCACCGGCCCCACTTCGCTGGAAAATGTAACGATCAGAGTTCGCAGTTCATCGAGGTAGGTGGAAATTCCATATTCATGGACGACCCGCACAACGGTAATAAAATTGGCTCCCAACATGGCCGCCAGATTAAGCCATAGTCCACGTCGGCCAAAGACATAGAGAATCCCTGCAACTGCCACAATAATGGCTACTCCATAGATCTGATCAAAAAGGCCGCGGCGGATCTGTGCCAGCCTCTGAATCTGAAACACCCATAACGGGATCGAAGCCAGCACCGCCGACAGATAAGGGAGACTGAACACAACAATATATTGAATCAGGCTCCCGCCGCGGCGCAGGTCAGTACGGACCAGAAAGATCAGAAAACTTAACGCTGCAATCAATACCGCCAGCACAAATTTGTACATGAAATGAATGCCCAGGTCGATATATTCATCGTGGAAATAGTACATTCCGCAGGCCAATAAGGTGTAAAGAACCGCCAGAAAGATGTCCTCTCCGCTAGTCTTTCCTTTCTCCTGATGCATATGCTGTATGTGTTCCATCTCCCTTCTCCTGTGCTCCATCTGCCGCCTGAGGTTCTCCAGTCTGGCAGAGCCTGCGGTTCTTCACTACATTGGAAATCAGGCCTCGGAGGTTAAAGGTCGAGCTTTCCCCTGCATTGACCGCTCCCATCTGGTACGATACCGGGATAAAGGAAACCACCTGTCTGAGCGTGATCTCCAGCCGTTCTGCTTCCTGAACGATGGAATCGTGCGCTGCTGTTTCAAAAAAGACCCAGAATTGCCCTCCGCCGTTATAGCCCACAAAACCGTTTTTGCGCCCCTCAAACAATTCCCTTAACACCCGGCCAAATTCCTTAAATGCCTGATCCATCTTCTCCCGGCCAAAGGTCTCGTTCAGTTCGCGCTGGTTGGCGATCTGAATATTAATACAGCAAGCCTCTAACGGCAGTACCGTCGTTTCCCGGTCATGAATATACCGGTCGCAGGATACCCGGTTCATACACCCGGTCGCACGGTCGCGTAAGAACAGATATTCCAGGATATCGCCGCATCTCCCCAGCAGAATTGCCCCGCAGCAACCGACTGCCAGGAAAAAGAACGCAATGATCGCCAGATAAAACGACATGTTAAATGCAGGCTGCACGCTGGCGCTTGAAAGCGTTTTGATATTCTGCGCACCAAGGTAACTGTTATACTCCGTATTTGTCTGGGTTACAATATCGTACAGTTCATTCATTTTTTGAATCACCGCAGCGATCTCCTGTTCTATCTCCTCTTCGCTCACGGATTTTCCTCCGGCCAGCTCGCTCCGTCCGCCCTGATATACATCTATAATAAATAAGCAGTAGGCCGCATCGATCTCGGCGTAGTCCCAGCGGTCGGACTCGGATATCCAGTCGCGCAGCAATATATCATATTGAATGGTACGGTTTGTAGCTTCCCGGGCGCCGGATTCGTCCTGCTCCCATTCGCGGTCATATACGTCGTTCAGGATATAATTGTAGTCGATATCCGTGTTGCCTGACACACGCATTTTATCTATATACGCATTGATAATCCTCAGAATATCGTCAATGCTCTCCTGGGCATTCTGGCTCGTCAGCTCATAATTGGCGATCCGGTTCTGGTACTTATTTAATAAAAGGGACCGATCCTTGCTAATCCGGTTGCCCAGAATCAGGGAATAGAGACGTGAAACATTCACATCCCGAATCAGAGCAAACTGATCCCGCAAGTCAGAGAAAGAATATCCTGTATTGACAGAACGAAAATACCGCTCCCTCAGATACCGGATATGGAGCGTATTGATGGTATCACTCAGCTGCTGATCAATCCGCTCTACCATTTCCAGATAATCATAATCAGTTCCTGCCAGATCTCTGGTCTGATTATTGACCTGCTCCTGATTAATATGCTTATTACTATAATCAGAAAAGTAAACGTCTAAAAGCTCGTTTAAAATATCCCGGGCCAGCCCTTCGCTGCCAGAGCTGTCCAGAGTACAACTTACAACATAAGCGGTAGGCTGAATCGTATATTCCTCGCCTTCCTCATTCACTGCCTCCTGAATGCTCAGAGCCTGTTCCTCTATGATAGGCTCTACCTTAATCCCCGCACACAGTCTGTCCAGGCTGTAATTCCCCAGAGACAGCCCCAGATTTTCCATGACCCTCGCCATATTTCCTGAAGAAGCCACCTCGGTCACGTCAATGACCGAGCCGTCAGGGGCATATCCGTCCTTTGCGGATGAATTCGTATATTCGATCACTGCCGACGCCGTATAGCTCTGTTTTTTGGCAATCACCCGATAAGAGAAAAGAGTCATGCCAATAAAGAAGCAAAGAATTAGCGGCAGCCACCGTTTTAAATAGCGAAATACTTGAAACTGCTTCATACCGTTCCCTTTCTCTTTCTGTTTTCTTCGAACGCGAACCAGCCCAAATGTAAGCTGGCGGCAAAGAGAAGCGTCAGCATCGCTACCTCCACTGCCAGGGAGCCTGCCTGAGCCTCCGCCGACGAAATAACAGCCGTCATATATCGGTTTGCCTGTCTGGCATTATATTCCTCTACCAAATCCTCCGCCTGGTGGGCGATACGCAGAAGTTCCTGCTCAATCTGTGCGATCAATGCCTCTGCTTTCTCATCCGTACCGCCTGACCGGTAACGGCCGGAAAGCTTTCCGATTACATGACTGTTATCCGCGATCTTCCCGTAAATCGACACCTTTTCATCGGCATAATGACTTGCACTGGCCGCGAAATCATCCACACCGATTCTCGTCTGCGACATGTAGAACTGGTTATTGGTATCATAGGTAGGAACCAAAACAATCCGCGCAATGTCGTTCTCATACATCGCTATCGCCTCCAGCGTATTTTCATTCGAGGCCGCCGCCTTTCTGGCATCGAAGTCCAAAAAGATATTAGAGACATTCAATCTGCTGGTATATTGAGCCGCATCTCTGGAAATTCCTTCTTCCAGGATATAGGCCTCGAGTTTCTCCACCAGAGTATTCGATACTGCATAGGCCTGTGAGGACATGGATTGAAATGTCTCCCCATTGACACTCGAACGGAACGCCGGTTCCTCGCCGGACATATTTTTCATGTATTCGCCAATCGACTCCGCTATCTTATTGAGATATGAGCAGCTGTCCAGATAATCCTGGCTTTCTGCCTGGGAAAAGTCGAGAGCCAGAATGTCTGTATTCGCCGAATATTCTTTGATAAACCATTCCTTGTATGCCTGTGTCACCAGTGAAAGCAGCTTCTCGCCATCCTCGGATGCCGTTTTTTTGTTTGCATTATACTGCAGCACAAATTGTGTAGAGATAAAGTAGGCATTCTTTGACCAGCTGTCCCCCTGCACAGCAGGCCAGACCTGAATCGCATTTTTTAAATCAGCTGCTGTAATTCCCTCCAGCGCTCCCTTTTCAATCGCCCGTTCCAGCACATGGGAACTTAAAATATCCGTCTGATTGAAACGGGTCCCATTTGGATTGAGGCCCTGGGATGCCAGATTATAATTTAATGTAATCCCGGCACTCGTATAGAGCCGTGTTCTGGCTGAAAGCATGAAACAATTTAATATTAATACGGCCAGAATAAGCGGCCATAATCTCTGTTTTCCCCGGAGCCCCCAATACTTTACCAGAAGAGACTTAAGCCCCTGCCTCCGCTGGATAAACAGTGTCAGAAACCCACTGGCCAGCAGTAAAACTGAGATTCCGGTCAGAGCCAGCTTATAGTACTTTAATATATAAAACATGTGACATCTCCGCCTTTAATTAATATCCACGATAATCAGTTCCGGCTTGTTAAATACTCTTGGAATCAGGCCATGCCCGCCCAGCCCCCGGCTGATCACGAGCGTCATCCTGTCCCATTCAAACCATCCGTCATCATATGTTGGAAACAGCCCCTCCGCTTCTGACACCAGGCCTCCGACTCCCGGGATACGGACGATTCCGCCATGATTATGGCCGGACACGACCAGATCAACCGCATAATCTGAAATATACGCTTTAACCGGCTCCGGCCGGTGAGAGATCAAAATTTTAAAGTCTTGGTTATCTTCCTCTGCGAACTGGTAAATAAACTCACCGGAATACGGCCAGAAACTGCTGAGATTCGTACTCACTCCGCCGATTTTAACGGAATTTCCCTTAATGTCGACCACGGTAGATTCATTTTGCAGAAGCTGTACTCCGGTATCCTTTAATGTATTCCACACCTGTCCGTCCCGAAGCAGTGGTACAAAATCCTCTTTGGAGTCGCCCAGGGTATCTGCCGCAGCCTCCAGAAATTCCTTATTTAAATCCTGTCCATATAGCACCTCGTTCTCGTGATTCCCCATCCCATAATAGACCGGTGCAATTTCCGTAAGCCCCCTGCACAGATTCACGGCATAGTCCCAGTCCGGAGCATTCTTATTGATTACATCCCCTGCAAGCAGTATGGCATCCGGTTTTAACGCACCAACGCGTGCAATCAGCTCCTCATTGCCTGTACCGAATGATGCCTGATGCAGGTCCGCCAGCAGAATGATCCGTACCGGCTCCTCAATCTTAGAGGATTCCATCGTATAAAAGGTTTCCTCAAACGTACTGTTCGACCATGCAATCCATGCTGCAATCGTGCCCGCCACCACAAGAATGCTGCCAAGCACCATCCAGTTTCGTTTCTTCCCATGTTTCTTTTCTGCCGCAGTGCTATTATTTTTTCTACGCATTTTTCCTCTTCCTCCACGCGTTCCCCTGAAGAATTGTCGTTGAAAGGCGATACCTCTGTTCTTTATAACATAACAGAGCGATAAAGATCCAGCAGCTTTTCACAGTAGCTCTCTATTGTTACGAAGTCATTCTGCTTTCGGCACTGCTCTGACATCCGCGCCAGTTTTTCTTTATCCCGGTAAAGCCCGCGAATCTGTTTCGCATATTCCTCTGGCGTAAAGCGCCTTAACAGTACCCCGGTTTCACCATCCTTTATCAGTTCCGGAACTCCGCCAATGGCATTTGCCAGTACAGGAGTTCCCAACGCCTGCGATTCCAGCACAGAAAGCGGACAGTTTTCATACCAGACCGGCAGATATACCGAAAAACGTGCCTGCCGGACAAGCTCTTTCAGCTCCTGCCCTTCCTTGAAGCCGACAAACTGTACATTCGGCGGACAGTTTCCCTCCAGCAGACAGGCTAAAGGCCCCTGCCCTGCCACCACAAAGGGAATCTCCGGAACCAGCCGGCAGGCGGCAATCAGGCGGCGAATACCCTTTTCTTCTGACAGCCTGCCAAAGTAGAGGACATAATCCCTCTTTTGGGTATCTGTCGTGTCCTCCGGCCGGATAAAATTATGCAGCATGACTGTCTTTCCCCGAAACCGGGGGTCTCTCTGCAGCATTTTCTCTATAAACCGGCTGGGGCAGATCAGACGGCTCACATTGTCATACGTTCGCTTTTTCTGATAAAGGAATCCTTCCATGCTCCCCAGAATACTTTTCAGCCCTGAATTATGGATACACTTTCTTTGGGCACAATTCCACTTATTCCCTGAAAGACAGCGCGTACAGGGCTTCATATTCCTTAGATCCAGCATCATGTGGTTTGGGCACAGCATCTGAAAATCATGAACAGTTTCAACCATCGGAATGCCAAGCTTTGCGGCTCCGTCAATAACCGATGGGGTCAGATGAAAATAAATGTTATTTAAATGTACCACATCCGGGGAAAAGTGCCGGATCACACGGCAAATCTTCCTTTTGGCTTCCAGTGAATACAGGATGTGGAATGGATACCTCAGCCGTTCTAACCCCCCGGACCTAAAATCCATGTTCACGGTCCCGAGTCCCAGACTGTTACACACGATATTCCGGGGATCATACATCCCAAAATATTCCACCTCATG
The DNA here is from genome assembly GCA_009917545.1 of bacterium 1XD42-76. Taxonomy (GTDB): domain Bacteria; phylum Bacillota; class Clostridia; order Lachnospirales; family Lachnospiraceae; genus QZDW01. Next base: position 81,487 of record QZDW01000014.1, on the reverse strand, counting down.
CCCCTGGCTTTTCAGATATTCCCCGATCTGCAGCATGTATGTTTCCGCCCCGCCCCGCGGATACAGGAACTTGTTTACCATTAAAATTTTCATATCCATTTCCGCACAGGCACAAAAAACGTCATTTTTCTCCTGTACCGTCAGGCCTCGGGCCTGCTGCGGTATTTGTCCCCCTTTTCATGGCAGCCTGATAGACTTTCCACGTCTTTTCTTCCACGAGCTCGTAATTATAGTTCTCCTTTATGTAACGTATCTGCTCTTCTCTGCGCGGATTTTCACCGGATGATTTCAAGGCTTCCTGCAGTTTCTCATACAGAGACTTCTCATCCCCGCTTCGGAATGTCGTTCCGAAATCACTCAAAACCGTCGCATTCTCCGGGATATCGCTTGTCATACACCTCGCTCCCACAGACATTGCCTCCAGAAGACTTAAAGCAAGCCCCTCAACCTCGCTGGGCAGGACATATAAGGTACAGTTACTGTACAGTTCCCTCAAAGCTCTTCCTTCAGCAAAGCCTGCGAAACAAATTCGTTTACATCCCCGGGCAAGTGCCAGAAGCTCGCGGCCATATTGGTCATCCGGCACCTCTCCGGCGATCACCAGTTTCTTTTCCGTCTTACACTTTTTAAACGCCCGAATCAGATAATGCAGCCCCTTTTCCGGTACAATCCGTCCCAGAAAGAGCACATACCCATCCCTCTCAAGACCCCAGCGCCTGAAAATCTCATCGCCAGGTGCATATTCAATTGGAACAATCCCATTTTCTATCAAATTCGTCCGCCGATTATACGTGGATTGGAAGTATTCCTGCATTCCCTGAGACAGGACAATCACTTCATTTGCATATCTGGCAATGACCCACTCCCCAAGCCTCAAATAAGCCGATGCCCATGCTCCCCACTTGGCCCGCTGCCAGTCCAGGCCATGCACGGTAGCTACGGTTTTGACACCGAAAAGTCTGGCAAGCACCAGCATGACTGACGGGCCTGCAGCATGATAATGGAGCAGATCATACCTGCGGGGAATCGCCTGCAGGGTTGCCGTCAGAGAATACAGCATTGCATTAAAACCGCTCTTTTGTACAGTCGGCGAACGGCGGTACTCCACACCTTCCCAGACACCGTGATTATCTCCCCTTTTCCGTCCCCTGTTATACACCGTAACCTCACAGCCCTGCCGGACAAGGCGGGTAGCCAGTTCGTATACTACCACCTCTACGCCTCCGGAACGGGAGGGAAAATCCTTATGTCCGATCATCGCAAGCTTCATAGGTATCATTCTCCTCGTGCAACATGATAAAAGCCATGCTTATTCTGCCGGCTCTTTCTTCCATCCTATCAAATTCGTTCTGAATATCAGGCGCCCCATCCCACGACTCCCTCTTCCTTTATCAGCATACAGTCGTATGCCTGATCTGCCAATGCAAAAATACTGTTTAAAATATCCTCCCGTGTGTTCTGGTACATATTCCACAGGCATCGGGGCGTTGCCTTTTCCTCATCCACCCGGGCCGTTTGGCTGATCTGCTGGAGCATCTTACAGATATGTGTCCGGGCAACCGGCTTCCCCCGCGCTGTGCAGAACACCGGGCCGGTTTTAATCCCCTCCCGCCCGGCGTAATCCAGAAGTTCCATCCGCAACATTTCAGGAATGCGGACGGTCCGCTGGCAGCGGTTATTATGATAATGGAATTCTACGCTTCCTGCCCGGACAGCCTCCACTGTCATCTGCGGCAGCTCCTGGATCCGAAGCCCCACCCCGCCCAGCGTCTTAATGATAAAATAGATCCGTTCCTTTTCCAAATGTTTTGCGGCACTCAAAAGTCGAAGGTATTCGCTCCGCGTAAGCTCCGGCAAAGCGACCTCCGGCTCATCGACAAAATCGTGGTTTTGCAGTTCTCTGTGTCCCAGATAATCACAAAAACTGTTTAAGGCTGACATCCGGGTATTGATGCTCCTGGGAGTAACACCATCCGCTACCATCCGGGAACGCCATTCTGCTGCCGTATTCGCGGTAATCCGTTTCTCTTCAGGCAGCTCGTCATAGAGTCTGAACAGGTTTCTTCTGTATGCTTCAACTCCTGCAGGAGATCGGCCCTTTTTTCGCTGCTCTGCACAAAACTCTTCAATCGCCTCTCTGCTAAGTATTCCCCCATCTGTCGTTACCGCCACAGTCCCACCCCCATTGCCCAAATTTTCTCTGCCGGCGAAAAGTCAGAATCGTTACAGAAAAGTATACATATTTGTAAAGAGGTTTTTCGTCATGCCTTTTAAAGTATGTTACCATAAGGACCGGTTATTTTCAAGACCTTTCCATGATATTTGAATGCTGCAATGAATTTTTACGGTTTCAAAAAGCGGCTGTAAATATGTATACATTTCTGTATTTTTGCACCTTTCCATAAATAACCTTAATTATTATATTTTTTATGTAGTCACACCTATAAAATCTCTCAAATCCCACGGTCCGGCATATCACAAAACATATAAAAAAGGACTGTCACATGAGCCGGCAGTCCCGCAATCTAATGGGGCTGCTGCAAAATGCTGCTTTTATACAATATATGACTGGTTTCTACTAACTTCAAACACTATATATTGTATCAAGCAACCATTCTGCAGCAGCCCCGAAATACTGCTGGAAACTGCCGTCCTGTGACAGCCCTTCCTGATTCCATACCAACGTGTGTCTTTCAAACACACCTTACCTCTTCCTCTTCTCACTTACCGCAGCAAACAAAATCAGTCCCAGCCCCGCCATCAGAAGGTATACCCACCAGGCGATGCTCAGCCAGAAGCCTTTCGTCATATAAAGTGCAACTGCGATGACAAAAAATCCGGAAATCCGTACCCACACATTCCACCGTTTCACCTGCGCCAGCACAAACACACCCAGACACATTCCTTCCAGTATGAGCGCATCTTCCACCCGCCCTGTGCGGCAGGCATCTATACAAAGCACTGCCAGGCATCCTGTATATCCCACCGTCTGAAGTCGGGACACAACGTGTGTCCTTCCAAAACAGTGGCCAAACCAGAAGATAAGAAACGACACCAAAAGCATGCGGATCTCTGTCCTGATGATCCAGGGCCAGACATAAAATGGCTGTTTCCAGACTGCGGCTGCCAAAAAGATTCCACTCACAGAAAGCGCCGCCCGCCCCACTCCCGGAAGCTTCGAAAACTGCCAGAAATAGGCTCCCAGAAGCAGAAGATATACGCTCTGCCAGGTTCTTCCCGCCCCAAATGCCAGCTGCGCCAACACGAAAAGGGACAGGATATGATACCAGTCTGCCATCCAGCCGCCCTGTGCGCTCTCATCCCGCCTGAGTACAGGAAACCAGAACCGCAGACAGAAGGCAGCTCCCAGGAATACAGCCGCGCCTCCATAAAATGCTGTCTCCGGCAGTGCATAGCGGACTGCCAGCGCAAGCGGCAGCGGCAGCACAGAAAGCGTGGTCAAAAGATGCGGCCAGGCACGTTTTCCCATATAAAGCCATACATAGGAAACGCTAAATACGGCAAGCATCACAAAAACGTTCCACAGTGCAAGCTGTGTATCCCAGTAGAACGCTCCCATCATCAAAAGAACCAGTGCGCACTCACAGGCATCCCAATAGAGGAGCCGGCCACTGTACGCTTTCGTATCTTCTTCCTTCTTTTGGACAGCCTTCACTGCGGCCATCTGCATCCAGAGAATGAGGTTCAGCACTGCAGCCCGTATCACGCCATTATCGGATAATGACCGCAACTGCGCAAACATTCCGGCTAATAAAAGAATTCCCGCCAGCGGATATCCGGCACGCTTCCCTTTTCGCCCCCACGCAAACGCATATGCAGACAGGACAAGCAGAAACGGAACGGTAAGCCCTACATTTTCCCAAATGTTATACTCCATATGCGCTGCCGCTCCGATCATAAGAACGGGAATCAGAAATTTGTCCCGCCGTTTCACATCCCAGACTGCCAGGGCGGCAAGATACAGAAGAACTGCCCATTTGAATTCCAGGCCGCTTCCCGGTATCTGATTTAAACTTCCAGCCGTGTATAAAATGCGGACTGCCTCGAGCAGAAAGAATGGTATGAGAAGCCGCAGATGCCGGTATTTTCTGCTCCACACGCTGCACATTGCAGTCAAAAGGAGCACGGCCGCAAATGCTGCCGTCAAAGACCACAGATCATCGCTTCTGACCCATACGGCGGTCGCCAGACAGACGGCGGCTCCCAGGCAGGCAGCCAGCCGGAGCCGCCCCACTACTGCAAACTGGATAAAGTACATCCCCAAAAGAAACAGATATACCGGCCGCCATGTAGCATCCGCATATCCGGCCATTGGCAGCAGAACCAACACAGACAGGATGTGATGCCAGTCAAAAAGCCAGCCGCCCTGTGCCTGTACATCTCTTTGGAGTACAGGGAAAAGGCGCTTTGCCGCAGCTCCGGTAAGCAGATAATACACGGCCACTCCCCCATAGAAGGCATCCAGGGAAAGTTCCCACCGGACAGACGCTGTCACCGCAAAAGGCAGCATGGCAGCAGCGGCCAGCAGGTGAGGCCAAAAACGCTTCCCGCGGTAAAGTCCGATATAGAACAGGGTGTAAACGCCAAACGCGCATATGGATTCCCATTTTCCGCAACGGTTGTCCAGATAGAATCCGGCCAGTGTGGCCGCTGTCAGTATGCTGCCGCACAAATCCCAGTAAAGCAGACGTCCCGCGGCATACCGATTCCCATTCTTCCCCTCCTTTTCTGACCTTTTACGATACCATGCAGCTGCCCCCGCCTGAAGAAGGAACAGGACATCCGCAGCCAATATCCGGTAAAAAGAACCGTTTAACACCGGATGCAAGTCAAGATAGGCCCCAGCCAGCAAATAGATGCCAGCCGCATAAACCAGTCTGCGGGAGCCCGCACCATTCTGCTCTTTATCCGGACATGTGCCATCCCACCCCGGTTCCTGCACTTTACTGGTATCTGTCCTGGCCGGCCGTATGCGCAGCTCCTTTATCAGGGCATACACTGACAGGAGCAAAAAGAACGGAACCGTCGTATCGTTCCGCAGATAACAATATTCAAGCTGCGCTGCCGTCCCTGCCAAAAAGATCGTAATACTGAAGGTATCTCTTTTTATGATATCCCATGATGCAGCCGCACACAGGAATCCCCACAGCACCCATTCGTATCCCAATGCATGCCCAAAAAGCCTGCATGCAATCTGGTACAGGAAACTTACTGCTCCCAGCAAAAGGAGCAGTACCGCCTGCCTCAAGACAGCATACTGCTTTCCCCACCGGCTGCATACTGCCGCCAGCAAAAGAGCAGCCAGACAAGCCGCAGCCGGATCCCAGACAGACTTCCCGTATAACCCTACAGAAAATAAAATGGCAGTGTCAAACGTCATACAGCCTGTAACAATCATATCCCCTGCCTGGCTGTGAAGCAGCGTTTTCCATCTCCGGCCTGCAAAAAAGCAGAGTGCCGCGCCAAAGACAGCCAGACTGAGCCCGCGTCCTTCACCGGCTGTACACCACACTGCCATATAATGCAGAAATTCCATAAGTGCCAGCGCAAATATTATCTTTTCATGCCGTTTTCCGTCCCTCCAGGCCATCACAGCCATTCCGGCCGTCAGGGAAAAAAGCCCCAGCGCAGTCCACGGATACATGGGAAATGGAAGTACAAGAAGCCGCTCCCATATTTCGCTCCAGCCATTCAGAGCCGTAAGCAGGCCAAAAAGGTAAAAATGAACCGATACAAAGCTTCGTCCCGCTGCCAAAAGCTTCGGAACCATGCCTGATTTTTCCAGAATCGCCGATACTATCACGAGCGCGGACGCATATGCCGTCATAATGGCGGTAAAGCTCTGGCGGCTCATGGGAAACGATGCAGCCAGAAAAGCCATGCTTACACTCAGTCCCCAAAAGCAAACCTGTGTATAGGCCCGGTCGCAAAACCGTTTGATCCCTGCCAGAAGAACCGCCTCTGTCACAAGACTCCCCACCCAGAGAACGCGGAAGCGGTTCCTGCCATCCAGAATAAATTCAGGGCCGAACATCCCAAAATATCCGGCTGCCAGCACAGAAAGGAACAGGAAAATACTCCCCAGAAGGTAAAAGGCATTGCCTGTTTTGTGAATATGCAGCCGATGCTCTGCCACACTGCTGATGATAAAAAAGCAGGCTGAAAACAGCAGTATGCTCATGACTTTCACGAATGACGGCAGAATGTTCCAGGTGGTCGTTGCAAAAATCAGGCCGGAAAGCACGACAAATACGATGCCGATCATAAGCGCCGCCAGGCCTATGGCATTCCCGCTGGAACGTACTGGTGTTTTGGGGCCGGGCTCTGCATGTACAGGGCCTGTTCCCTCTGCCGGCTTTGGTGAAAATGATGGCTGCATTTCTGTCCCGGATGCCTGCGGCGCACGATACCCCACCCCCGGCCCTGATACAGCCGATATGGCGCCCTCACTGGACACGGGCATACCAGATGGTGTTCCGGACAGCCCGCGTCCCGGCATCTCAGACGACGCCCTCTCCGGCGCAGGCACATCCGGCACAGGCTGCCAGTTCTGTCTCAAGGGCTCTCCGGGAGGTATCGTCCGTGTACGCGGCTCCTCCATGACCTGCGCACCACCGCGGTGCATTTTCTCCATATCTTTGATTTTTTGCCTGTAACCGTCGTTTTTTACGCAGAGTATGATAATAATCCCCAACTCTGCAAGGGGCGCGACCAGCCACACCAGAAAAAATAACAGCATACGATTCCCCTCCTTATCGCGGTCAGTCCGACGCTTCCTCCTGCAGTTCCTGCCTCAGCATCTGTGCAAATGCAAGCACTGCCCTGGAATGGTGTTCCGCTTCCGGAAGCAAAAGCGCCAGACGGATATAGATCCGCTGCTCTCCCAGCGAAAGATATACCACATCCTCCCTCTCCTCACAAAGTGAGCGATACATAAATGCCAGGCCAAGCCCCTGACAGGCCATAGAAACGGCAAATGCAGCCGTCATATTATCATGGCGGCAGAATAGTGGCAGGTCAAGCGCTCCCATTGTATTGCGTACCAGATGCCCCAGCGTCGTGTCCTCGTCGCTGATGATACACTCATGCTGCGAAACCTCTTCCAGGCTTACCCACATGTGTCCATCCTCTGCTGTATGCATATGCTCCATGAGCGGATGGCTGCGCGGCGTTACAAGAACCACCTCGTCTTTATAAAGATATTCCAGACGGATCCCTTCAATGCTGACAGCCTGACAGACAGATAAAGCGAGATCCAGCGTACCTTCGCAGATTTTCTGCTGCAATGCAAAGTTGCCATCTTCACGTATATTCACCCGTATATCCGAGTGCGTTTCATAAAACTTTTTCAGAATCGGCGGCAGAATATGCTGCCCCCTCAGGGGGCTGATACCGAAAAAAACACTTCCCTTTCCGGCGCTCTCACCATCATGGAATTCCTGCTGCGCCCTCTGGCTGGCTCTGATAATCTGCTGAATGCGGCTGATGAGTATCTGTCCGGCAGCAGTGGGTTGTACACCTTTTTTCGTGCGGATAAAGACCGGAGCTCCCATTCTTTTCTCAAACTGCTTTAAAAACTGGCTCAGGCTGGACTGTGATACTGACAAGCGCTCAGCCGCCCTGGAAATGCTCTGCTCTTCTGCCAGCACAATCAGATAATAAAACTCCCTTAACTCCATAGCTTCCCTCCCTGCTGAAAACGCGGCAGCTTCTGATTCCATTATATATGAAAATACCTGGAAAATCAAAGGCTTAATCACAGGAAGGTTACTTTACATGCTATACGATTCTGCTGCAGAATAAATGCGCTTCCTTCCAGTGTAAAAAGCACCTCCTGCCGCGAAGGATACCGATTCGCAGCAGGCAGTGCTTTCTGTTTTCCCGGGAGCACATGGTTATCCCGGCGGTGTGTTCCGGGAGCTTATCATTCCCTGGACGGCGTTTTTCCGTCCCAGCTCCCATCCTCCCGCACGAAATACCGGTCCGGTGTGTTCTCATTTTGATACATGGCGCCGAGAGGTCTCTGGCCCTTGCTGCCATCATAGTTCCATTTTCCGGAACCCCTATCGTAAAACCAGGTCTGTGCGGCAGATGCAGGGCTGAAATAATACCAGTGTCCGTCGATCCTCTGCCATCCTGTCAGCATTTGGCCGCTCACAGTGTCAAGATAATACCAGCATCCATCCTGAAGATCCAGATGCCAGACTGTTTTCATCCCCTTTTCTTCATCAATATAGTACCAGAGTCCGCTCGCGGCATCCAGAACCCATCCGGCCTTTCGATAACCGTCTGCACCAAAGGCCCACCATGCCCCTTCAATCTTCTCCCAGACTACATATTCGACGTCATTTCCCTGACTGTCCTTTCCCATGTGCCCGGCTATATAGTTCCCGTTCGTAAGACGGTAGCGGCGTCCGATCTGGTCTGCCACCCATCTGCCGGAAGCGGTATCTCCTTTGCCAAGACTGCCAGTACTACCAGAATTATCAGCGGAATCCCCATCTTCTGTTTCTGAATCACTGCCAGAAATCCCGCCTTTCCTCTCGAATACCGCTGTCAGGGTACGATCTCCTGTCACCGGAAAACCATACGCTGTCTCCCGGCTTACCTCGTTTTCCCCTTCCAACCATCTTACAAAGCAATATCCATCTGCGGCGGCGGCCCTGACAACAGCTGTTTCATTTTTACGGTAAACTCCTCCCCCATTGACGCTCCCGCCGGATTCCGGTTCGGCGCTTACATATATCGTATATTCTGCAGCCGGATTTTCCGGGTCTCCCGGCTTAATCGGATTTTCCGGGTCTGTCGGTTTTCCAGGGTTCTCAGGCTTTGCCGGTTCTGTCGGATTTGTTGGATCCGTCGAACCTGCCGGGCTCGTTGGATTCTCCGGGTCGGTCGGATCCGTTGGATTCGCCGGGTCTGACGGATCGGTCGGATTCGTCGGATTCTCCGGGTCGGTCGGGCCCGTCGGATTTTCCGGATCGGGCGGGTCCTCAGTCTCTTCAAATACAGCGGTCAGGGCACGGTCTGCCTTCACGGTGAAATGCAAGACGGCCTCTCGTCCTGCCTCATTTTCCCCCTCCATCCATTTTACAAAACGATAGCCTGCCGCGGCATCCGCCTCCATAACGGCTGTCTCGTTCTCCTCATAGCTTCCGCCGCCTGTGACGCTCCCACCCGCCTTCGGTAAGGCTTCCGCTGTGACGGTAAAGCGTTCCAGGCTATCGAGCGTAACCTCGTTTGACGGCATGGTAAAGACTATCGTCCTGTCTGCCGGAGCTGCGAGCGTCACTCCGTCTGCCTGCCATCTGCTGAAATTAGGCTTATCCTCCGGAGCCGCTGTAAAGCTCACGGTACTTCCTTCCCTGTAAAGGCCGTTCTTTCCGTCTGCTGTCACTTTATAATAATCGACCTCGGTGTCGTTTCCGCAGGCAACTGCCAGGAACCCGCCGGTAAAATCAGTAATCTCTGTCTCGCCAGTCAGTGTATGTGTTTTTTCTGACAGCCAGATATGAGCTCCTTCTGACATGTGGATGGAACTGCCCGTCAAGTTGAGAATAACCCCCAGCAGATTCGCTGCCAGCCCGTCCCCGCCGCAGTCAGCCTCAAAGGCGCCAAGAATCGCCACCTCAGTCTGTTGTCCTGCCGGGCTCTTTACCAGTAGCCCCACCGGAGCACTCACTGACAGCACCGCCTCACTCCCAATCTTTACGGCTCCGGCATCTGAGGAAGCGCCGCTCTGTGGTGTTGAGGTGCAGATCCCAAAACCGACTCCTGTTGCCGCGTAATTGGCGATTGTAAGCGTCACATCGGCCGTCCCGTCTATCATGAGGTCATTTCCGTTCGTCAAAATGACAATGGTTCCGAGATCCGGTTTCTCTTCCTCTGTTGTCAGTGTAAGCGTGATGTCTGTAATCGTGACACTGCCGTGCGCGTCGAGAACAACCGAACCGGCCGTACTTCCGTTCAGTATGCCGGATCCGCTGATTTCCAGATCGCCCTTAGCGCGGATGACAGTACCTGCCCCGGAATGCAGCATATTCACGCCGTTTACCACAAGCTTCGAGTCAGCCGGAAGAATCAGTGCCGAACCGGCCGGAATGATATCCATATCGAAATCGGTCAGCGTCAGTGTCTTTTCTGCCTCATCCCAATGGTATCCATTCCCTTCAAAAGGCGTATCCACTGCAGTAAAATCCAGACCACATTCCTCGACAATGCTGCCGTTTCCCTTTATTTCAGGCGTAACGCTGCCGCTGCCGTTTACGATTGCACCATTGTTTTCCAGTATCCCCCAGACCGAAACACTCCCATTCATGCCAAAAAGCCTGAGAGTTCCGTTGTTTATCAGTGTTTCCCCGTCCGGGATAGTTACATTTCGGAACGTGTCGATCTCAGTCCCTTCCGGAATCGTTCCCGCCAGGATCAAATCGCCTCCATAAAGGCTGCTGAATCCCAGTTCGCTGCTGTCTGAGACAAACAAATTTCCCGAGGCGGATAAGAGAATCTGAGGCTCGGAAGCAGCATATACCGCACAGTGCCCCGTCCCCTTCAGCGTCAGATCCCCGCCTTTTGCCTTTACAGACACGGTTTTACTCTCAGAAGCGTAAATCCCCGCGCCCTCTGCATTCGTCACGGAAACCGTCCCTTCTGCCTCCAGTGTAATATTATTGCCGAACATACCGCCATCAACCGCGATATCGCCCCCGCTCTTTATTGACAGCGGGCCGCCCCCCGCACGGACGGCCGTGACCGCAGACTGTCCCGTGACAGAGACAGAACCCCCGATTTCGATGTCAATCCCCGTCTCTCCATAAAGAACTGCATTCATATCAGAACTGTCCGGCATACATACGCTCAGGGAACCGGTTCCCGTCACTTTCAATATGCCGCCCTTCGCATACAGCGCATTGCCCCCTGCTGCTGTAATACTGCATTCTCCTTCCAACACAATCTCTGTATTTTGAGGGACTGCAACAACATAGCGTTCTCCGGAAAGTACGGCCCCCGTCAGGGTAAGCCTGTTTGCCTGCCCGTTTCCTCCTGGTTCCCATCTGGCCGTCCCTCCGGAAATGACGTCATACTCCTTTTCCTCTGTCGGGGTGTTAAAACGGAAATCCAGGGAAGATACACGCTCAGGCCCGGTTGTGACCGTCCCGTTTCCTGTCACTGTAGGCGTGATGCTCCCGTTTGCATTGGAAATCATGCCCTGCTGCCCTGATACGAGTGTTCCGGCTACCGATACACCGCCGGAATTGATAAACAGTGTTCCTTCATTATAAAGTGTTTTTCCGGCAGGTACTGTCACAGCACACGTACTGTGCAGGCGTTCTCCCTCCGCAATCGTACCGGATAATGCCAGACTGCCGGCATTTACCCCCGCGTAGCCGTTATATCCCTCTGCTGATACGGTTCCTGCCGCATCCAGTATGACAGCGCCTCCATTTCCCTGGATCCCATAGCTGTTGTAACCATTACCGCCTTTCACCGTGATATCTCCGCCGGTCGAGACAAGCGTCACATCCCCTCCGTTTACGCTCATGACTGCCATATTCAGAGGATTCTCAATAGAAAGACTGCCACTGGCCTCGGCCAATACTGCGGAGCCGGCGCGTACCAGGCCGGCAATATCAATACTTCCGGCTTTTACCGATATACTGCCCGCCTGTGCGTTGATACCGCCTGCTAAAAGAGAAAGACTGCCGTCTATATCGACTTTGACACTGCCCGTATCTGCACAGACAGCATACCCCCAGGGGAGTGCTGTGCTTCCCGGCCATCCCTCTGCCGTCAATGCCCCGGTCCCACTGACAGATATATCTCCATTTCCGGCATACAAAGCATAGGAATTCTCACTCCTGAGAGTATTTTCACCCTCCAGAATCACTCTGGCGCCAGCAGGAAGCTCCAGAGCTACATAATCGGCAGTGATTGACGCCTCATGCAGCACGATCTCCCGGTCTGCTTTTCTCCATAATACATACCCGCCCCCAGCCTGATATGCCTGGTTTTCTGCCGGCGCATTTCCAAGGCTAAGGATTTCTTCTGTATGGTCTCCCCCATATTGATAGGAAACACCGCCTATCGTTACCATCTGCCCTTCTTCCGGCCATACAATGTCCCCTTTGGCTGCCTTGAAAACCGTATTTTTTAACGCCCCGTTCCCGGCGATAATCCCCGCATTGGACGATGTAGGCTTTCTCACATCAGCCATATCAAAATAAGCCACGGTCCGTCCTGTATCCGCAAATCCCTCAAAAGTCCCTGTATCCTCCCAGACAAGGATAGCACACAGGACAGCCGCCACCCCTCTTACCCATGTTTTCCTCCTGCATCGACTCATCGCTGCTCTCCTTTCCAGCCATTCGTTTCTCTGACGTCAGGAATCCGTCATCGTAAAGCACTCTCGTTATTTTGTTTAAATTATAAAATCTGTCTGTTAAAAAACAAGATATCTGGCAGGAACGTCAAATTTCTGGCAAAAATATCCGCTTCTCTCTGCAGCAAACCTGTTCTTTTATGGCATAATGTCGACAGACATAATACTGTGAATATGGTTTCTGCGCCCGCCGCAGAAATCCAGTCACTTTAATCCGCCGGAGGCATCATGTCCGGAGGACATGGTATAATGTTGATAGACATGATGCTGTGAATACGGTTTCTGCGTTCACCGCAGAAATCCAGTCACTTCTATCCGCCGGAGCCACCTTGTCCGAAGGACATGGTACTTCGAACTACATTTTGCAGGGTCCCCATCATGTTATCAGCCTGGAGACTTTATTTCCGCAGGATATCGTATTGAATGGTTAATACCGCAATACCTTTTATCAAATGGAGGATAGCTTGAGAATTGCCATTATTGATGATGAGATAGAATATCAGCAGAAAATCGGACAAATCTGTAAGGAATTCGGCATACAGAATCAATGCTCTGTCGATACCGTCTCCTTTGACAGCGGGGAAGCTTTTCTGAACACATTTACGAAAAACTCCTTTGCCATTATTTTTATGGACATTTATATGGGAGGGATGGACAGAATCACCATTGCATCACAAATAAGACAAAGGGATGACCGCTGCCTGCTTATTTTCCTGACGATAAGTCCGGAATTCATGGCGGAGGCGTTTTCTTTCCATGCTTTTGAGTATATCACCAAGCCGTTTACCACGGAACGCGTAACATCTGTCCTTAAAGATGCGCTGAAATTCCTTCCTGCATCCCCGCAATATCTGGAAATTGTCAGTAAGCGCAAGACGATTCCTGTCCTGCTGGATGATATCGTATCGGCTGTTACTGACGCCCATTATCTCGAAATTACGCTCACAAGCAATGCAACCATCCGCTGCCGCATGACAATGCCTGACTTTTTGCGTCTGGTGGAACACGTCCCCCGCTTTATCTCGGTCAACAAAGGGATCACTCTCAATGCCGACCATATCCTTGATTTTAAGGACAGCTGCTGCATTTTGGATAACGGGGAACGGTTTCCTGTCCGTGTACGTGACCGCCTGCGTATTGAGCGGGCAGTGCGTGATTACCATTTTGCAAAGCTCCGCAATCGTCAACGTCGTGGCGTATACCCCCCCCCCGATACAAAATAGCACCTTCTTCTGACAATCCTAAATGGAGTACCGATTTTCCCGTATCGTTTCCTCTGGCAGCTTTAACGGAGCACTCGTTTTCCGTTTCCCATAAATACATACAGGCAGCGGTAACATCTCACCGCTGCCTGTGCAATATGGCATTTTCTTTCATTTCCGGACTACCGGATATAATCCGATACAAACTGGCTCTCTGAGAATTCTCTGTTATTTCCAACTGTGGCAACGATTCTTACCGCGTCTCCAACATAGCTTACATACATATGGCACTGGAATGTGATACCGCCGTCAACCATAACCTGATATACATAATGATACCAAGTGCCATTTGCATACTGCTCTGTGCTCTTTGATTGGAACACGGTATCCTGTGAGATCTCAGTAAGAATCTCCGGTACGATCGCATCGCTCATCGCCTGAAGCCCTTCGTCACCAAGAGCCTCTCTGATGTCATTAATGCCAGCCTCATGAACACTCATAACCAGTGTCCCGGCAAATCCATTCGTCTCGTCAAAGCTTACGGCATCTGCCTCATAATCTGCGTCAATATCATATCCATTCGGCACAGTTACTGTCGCAGCGCCTATCGTGACTTCTGTCTCCCGGGTCTGCAGAGCGCCGTCAATGATCCAGGCACCGTCTGCATTTACAGTATATCCGTCCGGAGTTGTCTCGTCCGAATACGCATAGCCATCACTGCCAAAATAATAGCAGTTTCCATTTATCCAGTACCAGCCATCTGTCAGGTAACTGCCGTCCGTATTCTGATACCACCATCCATTGTTATCCGACATCCACTGACCGGCAAATGCCGTCATGCATAAAAACATGGACATTACAAGCGATGTTAAAATAATTTTTACCTTTTTCACTCTTATTCTCTCCTTAAATATGTGGTTACTCTGAAAGAAAATGCCCTATTGTTCTATTTGCGGGCGCAGTGCCCTTTGTCTGAACGTGATTAGTTCCTTCGTATACCATACTGCAAATCCAATATCATAGTAGTATATTTTTACAAATTTTGCAAGCATTCAGCGATAGATTTTGTCCGATTTCCATTCTCAAAGCAGTCTGGCTGCATCGCACACATTTCTATGTGTCCGGGGCCGGCGCCAAATCGCCCGCGCGCCCGTTCCTATCATCCGTTTCATCTCATACCCTTTTTATTCTGTCGCTTCCGCAAGCAGCTGTCCTTTGGGAGCTGCTGATCAGCTCTGTCCCCAGTCGCCAGGCCGGAAGCAGATAAAGGAAGCCGGCCGCCATCAGAGAGGCTTGGGGAGCTCCAATCGCAGCCAAAGGCGCAGCAGAAGCAATCGACCAGGGGATTAACGGCGCAATCACGACTGCCGAATCCTCGAGTTCAACTGCAAACCGGCTGTGTTCGGGCTCAAGCTTTCTGCAAAGCTGATCAACCAGGATAATTGTCAGGGTCTGATTACAGGCCACCATTGCGGACAGCACCGAAGTACACAGAATCGCCCCGTATGGTGTAATCCGCCCGGAAAGCCTGGCGATCCCCTGTTTGGCCCCCTCCAGCAGGCCTGTCCCCTTAAAGATCCCGGCATAAGACGAGGAAATACAGACAATTGCCGCCACTTTGCACATGGAAGCAATCCCGCCTCCGTTTAACATAGCCGCAAGCTCTGCATCCCCGGCGTGGTACCCAAACACAAGAAGCTTCCCAATCTCCAAAATGTCTATTCCCTGCAAAGCTGTACACAAAAGGGCAGCCAGTAAGATGCTGGCCAGCATGGCCTTTTTCACATTAATCCGCAGAACTGACAGGAGAAAAATCACAACAGCCGGTAAAAGTGCCAGCCAATGGAGCCGGAACTCTCTGGCAAAAACGGCCTCGACCTGTGTACCGCTCTCTGCCCCCCGTGTGAAAAATCCTGCTGCTGCGTATCCGATACACAGTAAAAGGAACGGCACCAGCGCTGTACGGCACATATTCCTGATATTCACAAAGATATCGGTTCCGGTCAGCTCCGAAACCAGAAGCGCACTGGTGGAAACCGGAGAACATCTATCCCCAAAATAGATACCGGATAATACGGCTCCTCCCGCAAGGACCGGATTCACCTGCATGGCTTGAGCCATCATCATACAGGTGACGCCCATTGTGGCAGCCGTACCAAACGCGGTTCCGGTCAGCACTGAGACCATGCAGTTGAGCAGGAACGCCATCAGGATAAAGATCTGCGGACGAATCAGACGGGCCGCATAACAGATGATAACCGGAATCGTTCCAGATGCCCGCCAAAGCGCCGTCAGCATTCCAATGAGCACAAAAACAAGCATAATATTTTTGATGGTCCTGATCCCCGAGAGAATCATCCCGGCAAGTTGCTTCCAGGAACAGTTCTGCTTCCGCCCATAAAATAAAAACAGGCATAAACCTGCCGTGAGTGCCCACAGGATCGACGCCTGAAACAGAAGGCAGCACAACAGACAGCCACAAAAGAGTGCGATAACGATCATCTCCATAATTCTATGTACCCCCTTATTGATCCGCTGTGTGCAATACAACCGGAATCTGTATCTCTGTCACGAATTTTGTCACATCGTTCGTAAGTCCATAGTCGATCATGGTAATCTCCCGGGAAAAACCGGAGATGCCATAGTGCTGCTCCTCCATGTAATCCATCAGCCTTTCATAGTATCCCGGCGCCTGGTCGTGGCCTCCCTGGAAACGGAGCGTCAGACACGTCTCCTCTGGCAGAAGAACCGTATCGCCCCGGAAGCTGTCCTCCTCATCCAGAAGGATAAATACAAGCTCATATGGACGAAATTGTCTCCGTTCCAGCGCTTTTTCCGACAGGCCCAGCCCCACCTTACCCAGAAAGATCACCGTATTCTCCTCCGACTGCTCCAGCTCGCGGATGGAATGTTCCAGATCAAGATAATTTTGGGGCATAAGGCTCTTTTTCAGAAGGGCCATACGCCTGGCAGGCCGCTTTTCAAGCGAAATGACATCCAATTCGCAGGAAAGCGCCTCCTCGATCTGGCTCAGGCGGTTTTCGATCTTGCGCTCAATGACCGACAGCTCCTGTCTGCGTCTTGCCACCTCATCCTTCTGCCTCTGTAAAAGCCCGTGAATACTATCCACGTTGCGATTCCCAAGGAAAACAGCAATGCGTTCAAGCGGCGTATCGAGCGCCCTCAGATAACGGATCATATTCAGGCATTCGAACTGACGCGTACTGTAATAGCGGTAGCCTGTATCCGGATCTGTATACTCCGGACTCATCAGGCCGATTTTTTCATAGTGGCGCAGAGTGCCAACGCTGATATGGAACAGCCGCGACACCTCGCCGATACGAAACAGTTCCCGTTTCTCCATTTCCTTTCCCTCTGATACACACTATGTCTCCTGTGCTCTGACTGCCCGGCCAAACATAATATACCCGATCACAAACAGTACTGCGATTGCGGCCACACCCAGACTGGGATTCCCCGTCGCCTGCGCTACAAAGCCAGTCAGCGTCGTCCCCAGGAAAGAAGCCCCCTTCCCGCAGATATCGTAAATTCCAAAATATTCTCCTGATTTTTCGGCCGGAACAATTTTGGCAAAATACGAACGGGCCAGTGCCTGAATCCCTCCCTGAAACATTCCCACGAAAACAGCAAGAAACCAGAATTCCCACTGCTTATCAAGTTGTACTGCAAACAATGCAATCCCCGTATATGCGAGAATGGAGGCCTTTAAAAGCCCGGCCGTGCCAAACCGTCCCGACAGGACAGAAATTACGAGAGCACAGGGAAATGCCACGATCTGCGTCACCAGAAGCGCCAGCAAAAGTCCTTGTGTATCCAGTCCAAGTGAGCTTCCGTATGCTGTCGCCATCTCAATGATCGTGTATACTCCGTCAATAAAGAAGAAAAATGCGGCCAGATATAGAACAATATGCCTCTGTCCACGTATCTCTTTCAGAGTTTCCCATAATCGCCGAAAACAGCCGCGCACACGATCGTCCTGTATCCCGCTGTCCCTTTGCCGGTAACTCCGCAAAAGAGGGACTGCCGACAGCCCCCACCATATAGCGTTAAGAAGGAATACGGCTGTCATGGCTGTCTGCATGGAAATGCCGATCGCATCATACATCAGAACAAAAACAAGTGAGATCACAAACGGGATACAGCTCCCAATATAGCCCCAGGCGAAGCCGTGAGACGACACCCGGTCCATCCGTTCTGCCGTCGTAATATCCACCAGCATGGAGTCATAAAAAATCAAGCTGGCATTATAACCTGCCCTGCTGATAATAAACAATACCAGAAAAACAAGCCACGAAACAGGCGCCCACAAAAACGCACAGCTCCCGGCCCCAATCAGGATGCATATCGTAAAAAGCCGTTTTTTCCGGCTTCCCATATCCGCGGCTGCCCCCAGTACCGGCCCGATTATGGCCACCAGCATTGTGGCAACCGAAGCCGCGTAGCCCCAATAAGCCAGATATTCCACTTCGGAAAGTCCTGCCCCTTGTGCCAGGGCATTAAAGTAAATCGGGATGATCGTTGCCGTCAGCATCATGAAGGCCGAATTTCCCACATCATACAGGCTCCACCGCTTTTCCAGCCCGCTCAGCCTGTCCTTTTCCATATCACTCTGCCTCCGTTTTCCGGTTGTTTATGATTCCGTCTTGTTCCTGTCACTGCCAGATTGCATCTGCTCTACGGTCATTCTCTCTTATTTCCCCTGCCTCGTTCGCATCAGTTATCTTTATCATAGATATGTCCGTTTTGCCGTGAATCTATTCGAACATACCGGGGCCATCCTCCTTTTCCAGAATCCGGATTGTCCTCACATGTGTATTTCCCCGTCTGTCCCTGGCGTAGAAGCTGTAGGTCCCGGAACGTGTGAGCTTAAAAATACCGGTATCCTTATCATTGAGCTTAAACGGCTTGCTCACCGGCTCTTCCGGAAACTGCTCCTTTGTCCATTCCCCTTCCGCATAGAGAACTTCTTCCAGATCTCCGTCAATATCCACAACCCGTACCAGAAGAAATGTCTCTCCCAGCGATTCGGACAGCTTGGCCTCAATAAATGGCTCACGGCCATTCTCCGGCCTGCGGCCCGCATTGCGGAAACCTGTCTTGCTGAGCGCCGCACAGTCAAAGGACAACGCAGCTCCTGCATTTAACATCCCTCCTGTAAGCGTCCTGCCGCGGAGGCTTTCCAAAGGAGATGTTGTGGACAGAAGAATTTCTTTCACATCGGAGGCGTCAATACCATCAAAATAAGAGTATACCATCGCCGCCGCCCCTGTAACCATCGGCGCTGCCATCGAGGTTCCCGACATATAGCTGTAGCTGTTATTAGGAGTCGTGCTCAGAATATAGGAGCCCGGAGCCGCCAGATCAACCGACCGTGCCCCGTAATTGGAACTGATATCAAGGCTTCCGTCACACCGGATGTTGGCGACAGAAATAATATTGTCCAGATCATATGCCGCCGGATAGCAGGGCGTCTCATCAATATTGACCCCGATCCCGGTCTCGGCGTCCCCATTTCCGGCTGCCACGATAAACAACATATTCGAATCAGCAATCGCTTCATAAAGAATCCTGTCATCTGCCGTGGAAATAAGACTCAGATTACAGATCATTGCACCATTATCCTCTGCATAACGGATGGCGCGGATTAATGCAGAAGTACTCCCTCCGCCGTCTGCTCCGCCCAGTGTCTTCACCGTCATGATACGGACCCGGCCGCCCGGCACGATACCGGCAATTCCCTGTCCGTTATCCGAGACGGCAGCGATCGTACCGGCACCGTGCGTGCCGTGGCTGTCCTCCAGTCCCTGGTATACCTGATTATTCCCCTTATAAAAATTCCATCCATATACATCGTCTATATAGCCGTTACCGTCGTCGTCAATGCCGTTACCTGGAATCTCATCTTCATTGATCCAGACAGCGCCTGTCAGATCTTCATGGCTGTAGTCGATTCCCGTGTCGATCATTGCCACAATCACATCCCGGGTTCCGCCCCCATATTTTCCCCAGGCCTCTGTCACATTGATATCAATTCCTGAAAGTGCGGTCAGCTCATCTGATGGCTTCCCCTTTCCAGTACCGGAATCTGAAGCCCCAGCTCCCGGGTTCTCCTTCCATGCCCCCGGAGCCACCGGCGCTCCAAAAGGATCATTGTAGACAGGATACCGGTTCTTTTCATTCTCCATAGAAAATGAGCCATCATTATAAAGCGCCCACTGCTCCGCCAAAGAGCTGTCATTCTTCAGAACTGCGGCCTGCACCTGCATCCCGCAGACACCCGCCGTAACATAATATATCCCCAGAGCCAGAACAAACCTGTATGCTGTACGCCCCTTTGCCACTACTACATCCCTCCCGTTCCGGCCCGCTTTTCTTAGCCACCGAAACAAAACAGGATGCGCCGTATCCGGACACACCCTGTAATTTGTCATATGAATTACAGCCTCGTTTCTCTGTAATCTCCCGGATTCTCTCTCCCTGCTTCCCCATCCGTCGGCACCGGGTGAGCATTTGATGATGCCGGACTGCCGCTGCCATTTGAAGCGCTATAACCACTTGACGGCCCCTGGCTGTCGCTCGCTGGCTGGCCTGCATAGCCTCCCGTGGGTGGCGGCACCGGACTGCCATTTGGTATTCCCGCCTGGCCTGCATAGCCTCCAGTGGGCGGCACCGGGACTCCATTCGGCATTCCCGCCTGGCCTGCATAGCCTCCAGTGGGCGGCACCGGGACTCCATTCGGCATTCCCGCCTGGCCTGCATAGCCTCCAGTGGGCGGCACCGGGACTCCATTCGGCATTCCCGCCTGGCCTGCATAGCCTCCAGTGGGCGGCACCGGGACTCCATTCGGCATTCCCGCCTGGCCTGCATAGCCTCCAGTGGGCGGCACCGGGACTCCATTCAGCATTCCCGGCTGGCCCATATAGCCTCCCGCTGGCGGCATTGGATTACTCCCCTGTGCTCTCTCCCCTCCTGAGGGCGGTTGCGTATCCGGATTCTTCTCTTCCTCCGGCTCCGGAAGTCCCTTAACCTGGCGGAAGATCTTCATGAACTCCTTACCAGTGATAGTCTCTTTCTCAATCAGGAATTCCGCAATCTTATCCATTGCATCCCGGTTTTCCTTCAGGAGACGTTTCGCCTCAGCGTATGCCCCTTTGAGAATCACCATTACCTCCTGGTCAATCTCGGCAGCTGTGGCATCTCCGCAATTTAAAACCGTACGGCCTGTCAGATACTGGTTTTCTTTCGTCTCCAGTCCCATAAGGCCGAACTTCTCCGACATTCCGTACTGTGTCACCATTGCACGTGCGATACGCGTTGCGCGCTCGATATCATTCGCCGCACCTGTCGTCACGGTATCAAAAATGAGCTCCTCCGCAGCGCGCCCTCCGAGGGCAACCACCAGCATGGCATTCAGCTCTTTCTTGGTGTTCAGATATTTTTCTTCCTCCGGCACCTGCATCACATAGCCCAGAGCCCCCATTGTCCGTGGAACGATTGTGATCTTCTGTACCGGTTCGGCGTCTTTTTGCAGCGCGGTTACAAGCGCGTGCCCTACCTCATGATAGGACACAATTCTTCGTTCTTCCTTACTGAGAATCCGATCCTTTTTCTCCTTGCCCACAAGAACCAGCTCCACGGCCTCAAGCAAATCCTTTTGAGCAACCGCATGGCGTCCGTGCTTGACGGCATTGATCGCAGCTTCGTTCATCATATTAGCCAGATCCGCGCCCACTGCACCTGATGTTGCCAGAGCGATCTCCTCGAAATCCACCGTTTCATCCAGGTTGACGCCTTTGGAATGTACTTTGAGGATGTTTACGCGCCCTTTCAGATCTGGCTTGTCAACCACCACCCGCCGGTCAAAACGTCCCGGACGAAGTAAGGCCGGATCGAGAATCTCCGGACGGTTCGTCGCCGCCATCACCAAAAGCCCTTTTGAGGAATCAAAGCCATCCATCTCAGATAAAAGCTGATTCAACGTCTGCTCACGCTCGTCATTACCGCCAAATCTGGAATCGCGACTGCGGCCGATCGCGTCGATCTCATCAATAAAAATAATGCAGGGAGCCGACTGTTGTGCCTGCTTGAACAGGTCGCGGACACGGGATGCTCCCACGCCAACAAACATTTCCACAAAATCAGAACCTGACAGGGAATAAAACGGCACATGTGCTTCGCCTGCCACCGCCTTTGCCAGAAGTGTCTTACCAGTACCAGGAGGGCCGACCAGGAGCGCCCCCTTGGGAAGCTTGGCGCCGATCTTCGTATACTTCTGAGGATTATGCAGAAAATCCACAATCTCCACTAACGACTCCTTTGCCTCGTCCTCCCCCGCCACATCAGCGAAGGTAACTCCCGTCTCCTTCTGTACGTAGACCTTGGCATTGCTCTTGCCGACACCCATGATGCCGCCTCCGCCTCCCATGCGGCTGAACATCATATACAGCAGAAAAATCATCAGTGCCGACGGCAGTACCCATCCAAAAAGAATACTCAAAATATTGGCACTGGCACTCGTATCCTCCCCATACGTATGGACACCAGCCTCCAAGAGCCGTTCTGCCAGCTTAAGATCCTGAATACGAACCGTATAGTATTCCACATAGCGGGAATATTTGGAAGAGGATGCCTTGGGTGTAATCACAATCCGGTTTCCTCCGAAGCGGACAGAATCAATCTCCCCGTCCTCCAGCATCTGCACGAATTCCTCGTATCCGACTTCCTCTGTGCGGCTCTTTTTTAAGGCACTGTTCATCATACTGACCGCGACCAACGTGACCAGCATGATAACCGCCAGCACGCCGATATTCTGACCGCTGGGTTTCTTGCCGTTCCCTCTGTTTTGATTGTTGTTATCCATAGATGTATCTCCAATTCTTTTACACATATACCGTCAAACCAGAGAAATCATAACCGCTCAAGCAAGCTATGCTGCTATGGCATCTGCCTCTCTGCCTGGTTTTTACGATACCTATCCATTATAAGTTGAGTTTCCCCATATGGCAATAAAAAAAATATAAAAATTTGTATTTTCTTCGGTAAATCGTGGCAGTTCCGGCTTCCCCATGCTTACAACATTTTCAAAATCCCGGCCTTTGTATGGAGATACGATCTTTCTTTTTTCGTTTCTATATGGTAAACTTCAATGACATGGTATCGGGTACAAAGAAACCAGTCGTTTGGCAAACGGTTTCTCACTCGTTCTATATAGGAAGAAGGGAGCTTCTATGGAGTCTGTTACACATCCGATTCCTCCTGTTTATGATACATCCTCTAAAATCCTCATTTTAGGTTCTTTCCCCTCTGTAAAATCAAGGGAAGGCCGCTTTTTCTATCACCATCCGCAAAACCGCTTCTGGAAAGTATTGGCTGCTGTCACAAAAGAGCTCCCTGCAGACACCATTGAGGGCAAAACGTGTTTTCTGTTGAAAAATCACATTGCGTTGTGGGACGTGATCGCTTCCTGCACGATTACCGGCTCGAGCGACAGCTCCATCCGTGACGTGATCCCCAATGATCTCTCGCAGATCCTTTCCCAATCCCAGGTTGCACAGATTTTCTGTAATGGCAGCACATCGTTTCGATATTACAGAAAATATCAGCAGCCTCTTACCGGAAAAACGGCTGTCCAGCTTCCCTCCACAAGCCCGGCCAATGCCGCCTGGTCTCTGGATAAACTGATTGACGCCTGGTCTGTCATCGGCGGATTCCTTTGATTGTATCCGGCAGCTATGTTTCTACTGTCCGCACCAAGTACACAGTTCTGTCGGAATTGTTACCGTTTAATAACACTTATATCCATGTATGGACTTCTCCCCTTTGACCTACAATAAGACACGGGGTGATACAAATGGATGCAAAAAACAAGTCAGCTGCTTCCAGAGCAAAAAATTATGATTTCGACGTTGATATCCAATCCTGCTCCACGATGGACTGTACGGGACTGATCCCGTCTCTCCCGCAGTCCGAGGCAGAAATCGAGCATTATAATGATCTCTATCCGTTTCTGCCCGGGCATGTAAGCGACCCGAAAACTTAAAGATTCACAGCCCAACCAGACAGACCGTTTTCGCCCGCAGAATATATGTTTTCTTCCCTGCGGGCAAAGCGGGCTAAAAAAGGGCTGACGATACGTCAAAAGGAGAACATGATGAATCCTGCAATCAGCTACAATGCCTGTACCCTCTGTCCCAGAATGTGCGGCGTTGACCGCAGAAGGCAGACAGGCTACTGCAAAATGTCGTCTGCGCTCTCCATCGCTAGGGCAACTCTCCATATGTGGGAAGAGCCATGTATCAGCGGCACTGCCGGAAGTGGAACTGTCTTTTTCTCCGGCTGTACTCTGAAATGTATCTTTTGTCAGAACTATCCCCTCAGTCATGAAGGTTTTGGCAAAGAGATCACAGTCAGCCGCCTGAGTGATATTTTTCTTGAACTCCAGGAACAGGGCGCACATAATATTAATCTTGTGACTGCCACCCACTACATGCCCTCTGTACTGGATGCGCTCGACCAGGCAAAACCCCGGCTTTCCATCCCTATTGTCTATAACTGCGGCGGATATGAACGTGTGGAAACCATCCGCGCATTAGAAGGCTACATAGATATTTATCTGCCCGATTTAAAATATTATGATAATGCGATCGCGCAAAAATATTCATCAGCCGGCAATTATTTCTCCTGTGCTTCTTCGGCCATAAAGGAAATGCTGCGCCAGACCGGCGGTCTGACCTGGGATCTTGGCAATCCACAGCTATTGTCAAAGGGTGTTATCATCCGTCACATGGTCCTTCCTGGCATGAAAGACGATTCCATCCGTCTCCTCCACTGGATAAAGGAAACGCTTCCTCCGCACCAGTATCTTCTGAGTCTTTTGAGTCAGTATACGCCATGCTTTCATAGCAGTGCTTATCCGGAAATCAACCGCCGGATTACTTCCTATGAATATAATAAAGTTGTGGATACAGCCTTGGCACTCGGCCTTGACGAAGGATATCTTCAGAAAAAAAGCAGTGCAAAAGAAGAATATACGCCGCCCTTTGATCTGAGCGGGGTTGAAAAATGAGAATTGTCTGATCTATCCGGGTTGGTATGTAAAAGAATCGTTATTGATATGGATCATTCCTATGCTTCATATATACAAGGTGTCTGATTTAAAAAAAGCTGTTTCGGGATAATATTAGCGGGTATCGAAATTTCTTCTCTTCCGATACCCGCTTTACATTTCCTTGTCCATTGGACCTTCCTCTCTTTCTTTTTGTATCTATTTTAATTTTTACGCCACCGAATTCTGAATCCATCTCCAATTATTTTATTCGGGCTCTTATATTGTACAATGATACTTTCTCGTCATATCATTTGTATGTATTAAAATATTCTGATTCAGTGCTTCGGCTTTGTATTTTTCCTGTGTTTAGTCTTTTATAAAATAAAAGCTAAACGAATGTAACTTTCTCGGTGGTCCGTACCTCCTTTACTTAGATTTGTCTGTCTGTTGTCTGTCTTTTTGTTAATCTTACTATACATGATTTCTACTGGTTTGTCAACAGTTTTTTAGATTTTTTTTAATTTCATTTCCATTTATCAGTTAATTTTTGAATTGTATAGAATAATTCAATTTTTTTATCATTTTTCATCTCTGTTTTCCATCTGGTGGACCTGGCGCATCATCGCGAACAATGGTAAGGCACTCCCGGCAATCATCAGCAGCAGATTGGAATAGACTCCAAATATCTCCGATACCTTTTCCCACGAATCCCCTGCTGCTTTTCCTGCCAAAACAAGTATCGTATTCCAAATCAGGCTGCCCGATGTACTCAAAATCATAAAGGGGATAAACGGCATACCGGCAATCCCGGCAGGCACAGAAATCAGACTGCGCAGGACGGGAATCAGCCTGCAAAAGAATACTGCTCCGCTCCCCCTCCTCGCAAACCAGACCTTTGCGATCTCTATTTCTCCTACATCCATATGAAGAACTGCTCCCAGTTTTCCCTGCAAAAGCAGCCTGAGACGTTCCTCCGGTATCAGGCGTCCCACATAGTAAAGAGCACAGGCTCCTGCCGCCGATCCGGCTGTAGCCGCCAGAATCACCTCCGCTGCATGCATCCGTGTACACGTAGTCATGACACCGCCGAACGTCAGGATTACTTCTGAGGGAATCGGCGGAAATAGATTCTCAGCCAGAATAAGAAGAAATACGGCCAGACTCCCGTATTTCCCCATAAATATAAGAATCGCCTCCTGCATAACTGCCCTCCCGTCCTTTTATGGATACAGTATATGCAGGCATATTCCCCTCTTATTCTATTCCGTTTCAGAAGCGGTCGCTGCTGCCGCTCTTCCCACCCAGGCGGTGAATAAAAAGTCCACTTCTTAATTTAGGCTCAAACCAGGTTGATTTGGGAGGCATCAGGCGTCCCGCATCCGCCACCTCTAAAAGCTCCTCCATCGAGGTTGGGTACATAGAAAAAGCAATCTGCATATCCTCTGATACCCGCCGTTCCAGCTCTGTAAGTCCCCGGACTCCCCCGATAAAATCAATCCGCTTATCCGTTGTCGGATCATGAATGCCCAGAACCAGCGACAGCAGATAATCCTGTAAAAGAGCGGCATCAAGGCACCCTACCGGATCGTCCGGGATCCGCTCCGGACGTATTTGCAGTTCATACCAGTTCTCCTGCAGATACATACCAAAATGTCCCTTTTCTGAAGGGGAAAACGGTGTCCTGCCAACCTTCCTGACTGTGAAGTTCTCTGACAGCAAATGTAAAAATTCTTCAACAGAATATCCATTCAGATCTCGCACCACGCGGTGATATGGCAGAATCTGCAGCTCGTCGGATGGAAACAGCACACACAGAAAACTGTTAAACTCAGCCTCGGGGCCTGCCTCCGGGTATTCCTGCCGTCTCTTTAACGCCACCTTCACGGCTGATGCTGCCCGGTGGTGTCCATCCGCAATGTAGACAGCCGGAAGCTTCCCAAATCCCCGCCGGATCTCATCCAGCGTCTCCTGACCAGCTACTTTCCATACCCTGTGTCTGATTCCATCGTCTGTAACAAAGTCATACAGCGGTTCTTCTTTTTTGGCATCCTGCACCAGCTCTCTCAGCCTCTTTTCCGGCCGGTATGCCAGGAAAATCGGTCCGGTCTGGGCATCCAGTGTATCAATATGGCAGATTCGGTCCTGTTCCTTCTCCGGCCTGGTATTTTCATGCTTCCTGATTCCCCCGGAAAGATAATCATCTACTGCACAGCAGGCCACAAGCCCTGTCTGAACCCTCCCGTTTCTCGTCAGCTCATAGAGGTAGAACGCCGGAGACGTCTCTTCTATCAAAATCCCGGCCTCAAGACGCTGTTCAAACAGAGCACGGGCCCTCTCATATACACATGGCTCATACATTCCCACCGAATCCGGAAATCCGGTCTCTGCACGGTCGATCCCCAGAAAAGAGAGCGGATGCTTTTCCACTTCTCTCCTGGCCTCCGCTCTGTCATAGACATCATAAGGGAGAGCCGCCACCTCTCCGGCATTTCCCGTCGTAGGGCGGATGCAGCAAAATGGTTTTACAGCAGCCATCCTTTTCTCCTTTCCATACACCTCTCGATCAATCAATTCCCGGTCATCTGCGGAATCATTTTTACTGGAAACATTAAATGATTCTCTCACAAATCCTGGCTCCCATCACTTCAGTTCCCACCCGTGTCATACCTTCTGCCATGATATCCACTGTCCGGAAACCGCAGGCCAGCACTTCACGTACCGCCTGTTCCACAGCATCTGCTTCCTTATCAAGGTCAAAAGAGAAACGTAACATCATGGCGGCAGAAAGGATGGTGGCAATGGGGTTCGCGATCCCTTTGCCGGCAATATCCGGAGCAGAGCCGTGACTCGGCTCATAAAGGCCGAACTTTCCTTCATTCAGACTGGCAGAGGACAGCATGCCGATAGAGCCGGTAATCATGCTGGCCTCGTCTGACAGAATATCACCAAACATGTTTTCTGTCAGAATGACATCGAACTGCCCCGGATTCATCACAAGCTGCATGGCGCAGTTATCTACCAGCATATTTTCAAGCGTCACTTCCGGATAATCTTTGGCAGTCTCGGCTACCACCTGTCTCCACAATCTGGAGGAATCGAGGACATTGGCCTTATCCACGCTTGTAACCTTTTTCTTCCTCTTCATGGCAATATCAAAGGCCTTGACTGCCACACGCCGGATCTCGTTTTCATTGTATACCAGAGTGTCGGTAGCCTGACGCACACCGTTCACCGTCTCTGTATGACGCTCGCCGAAATACAGTCCGCCTGTAAGCTCACGAACAATTACCATATCAAAGCCCGGCCCGATGATCTCCTTTTTGAGCGGGCAGGCGTCCTCCAATCCATTATAAAGGAATGCCGGACGAATGTTGGCAAACAGATTTAACCCCTTCCTGATTGCCAGAAGCCCGGCTTCCGGCCGCAGATTGGGCGCTACATCATACCAGCGGGAATTCCCCACATTGCCGCCGACGGCTCCCAAAAGGACCGAATCACTTTTTCTGGCAGTCTCCAGCGCTTCGTCTGTCAGAGGTACTCCATAGGTATCAATGGAAATCCCGCCCATCAGCACTTCCTCATAGTGGAATGTGTGTCCATATACCTCTCCCACACGGTCGAGTACCTTTTTTGCCTCTCCGATGATCTCCGGCCCGATTCCGTCTCCGGGAATCACTGCAATCCTGTATTCCATGACTATATTCCTCCCATTTTATGTTATCGGAAACAGCACAAGAAAGTTTTTCTGGCGCATTTGATATACCTGAATGTATGCCGCCTGGCGGCGGACTTTCACAATAACCGTTATGCGCCCACAGGTGAGCGCGTCACTATGAATGAAAGTTGTTAAGGCACATTTGGCATCCCCGAATGTATGCCGCCTGGCGGCGGACTTTCACAATAACCGTTATGCGCCCACAGGTGAGCGCATCACTATGAATGAAAGCAATTCAGGCGCCTTCATCATACCTGATCTGCAGCTACTTTTCAACCGCATTCCGACTCGCAGGACATACAAGTTTTCTATCCCGACCATAACCAGAGGTTATCAATGGCTTTGAATCCCTGCGTAGGCCTCCGGCCTTCTGTCGCGGAACAGCCCCCATTCCAGCCGTTCCTTCCCAATCTCATCCAAGTCAAACTCTGACACGATTACCCCTTCACTCTCCCTGTCAAGCTGCCTGATCAGCATTCCTGTTCCGTCCGTAATAAAAGAGGATCCATAAAAACGTATCGCAGACTCCTGATTCCCGTTCTTCTCACATGGCGTTACTTTCTCGAGGCCGACCCGGTTGGCGGCAGCCACTGGCATGAGATTACAGGCTGCGTGCCCCTGCATACACCGCCTCCAGTGCTCCATGCTGTCCACTTGTAGGATCGGTTCGCTTCCGATCGCCGTAGGGTAGAGCAAAATCTCTGCGCCCTTGAGTGCCAGCAGCCTTGCAGCTTCCGGGAACCACTGATCCCAGCAAATTGCGACTCCAATTCTGCCGTAACGTGTCTGGAAAGCCTGGAATCCGCTGTCGCCAGGGGTAAAATAAAACTTTTCCTGATAATAATGGTCGTCTGGTATATGCGTTTTGCGGTAAATACCTGCTAAACTCCCGTCCGCATCCAGAACCGCTACAGAATTATAGAGATTATTTCCTTCCCTTTCATAAAAGCTTACCGGAAGCACCACAGAAAGTTCCCTTGCCACCTCTGAAAAACGGGAGATCGCCCCATTTTCCTCTGCTGTTTTCGCGAACTCATAATATTCATACCGCCGTTCCTGACAGAAATACTGACGTTCAAATAGCTCCGGAAGCAATATGATCTGCGCTCCCTCAGACGCCGCCTGCCTGACCATACTCTCGGCATGAGCCATATTTTCTGCCACGTTCTTTTCGCAGCGCATCTGTACTGCCGCTACTCTTACTTTGCGCATTCTGCTCTCCTCCTGCCTGCGGGAATCTGCTGCGTGATACAATGGATGTTCCCTCCACCCATGAGAATCTCCCTTGCCAAAACCGGATATATGGTCCGCTCCGGAAACAGCTCAGCCAAAAGTCTGACCGCCGTCTGATCGTGGGCATCCTCAAACTGCGGTACAATCACACCACCATTGGAAATATAGAAATTCACATAGCTGGCTGCCAGTCTCTCCCCGGCTTCCCTTTTCTCCTCCCCCGGCTCAAATTCATATCCCAAAAGGTCTTCCTCATGGATACAGACCGGTGTCTTGGGAACCGGCAGCCGGTGAACCTTAATCGGCCGGCCCATCGCATCCGTCTCCCCACTTAAGATCCGTTCGCAGTCAGCCGAAAATCCGTACTGCGGATCATTCCTGTCATCTGTCCATGCAAGCACCACCTCGCCGGGCTTTACGAACGCACAGATATTATCCACATGTTCGTCCGTCTCGTCGTTATAGATCCCATGCGTCAGCCAGATAATTTTCCGGGCTCCCAGGTAAGCCTTAAGTTTCTCCTCAATCTGATCCTTTGAGAGCTCCGGATTCCTGCCCCGACTTAGAAGACAGGCCTTTGTCACAATCAGCGTCCCCTCTCCGTCCGAATGAATAGAGCCGCCTTCCAGTACGAAAGGATGGGCATTATAGCACTCGTATCCCAGCCGCTCACAGAACCGCCCGGCCACCTGGTCGTCCTTTTCCCAGTCTGCGTACAATCCGTCCACGGCTCCTCCCCAGGCATTAAACGCCCAGTCGATTCCCCGCACGCATCCATCCTGGGAGCAGACAAAGGTCGGCCCTACGTCTCTGGCCCAGGCATCATTCGATTCCATCTCCATCACTTCCAGATTGGCGATACCTGCCAGCATCTCTCTGGCATTCCAAATGACGTCCGGCTCTGCCAGCATATAGACCTTCTCACTTTCTGCGATCGCTGCGGCCACTCTGCGGAATGCCTCACGGGCCTTTTTTGCTCCGCGCTTCCAGCTTCCCGGACGTTTTGGCCAGATCATGATACAACCCACATGGGGCTCAAACTCTCCCGGCATCCGAAATCCGTCAGCGGCCGGGGATCTCAAACACTCTCTCATATTCTTCTCCGCCTGACGGCCCATCGTACAAAGTCCGCACAGTGTTGAATTACCGCATCTTTTCACGACAGCCGTTCCTTAAAGTCCTCATATCCAAATGTTCGGATCAGCTCACACTGCCCGTCGCGTTTCTTTCTTGCAATTCCCGGCAGCGCCATGCCGTTAAAGGTGTTGTTTTTTACCATCGAATAAATCGCCATATCTTCAAAGCAGAGCCTGTCGCCAACACGAAGCTCTCTGTCAAAGGAGTAATCCCCGATGATGTCTCCGGCCAGACACGTACAGGAGGACAGACGGAAATCATATGGCTTTTCCCCCGGGACGCCTGAACCTTTAAGCGGCGGCCGGTATGGCATCTCAAGTACATCCGGCATATGACAGGCCGCCGAGGCATCCAGAACCGCTGTCTTTATCCCGTTCTCGACAATATCCATCACCTCTGTCACCAGATATCCGGCATTTAGGGCCACGGCCTCCCCGGGTTCGAGATAGACTGTCACTCCATATCGTTCCTGCATCCGGCGGATACACCGCTTCAGCCGCTCCAGATCATAATCTTCTCTTGTAATATGATGGCCCCCGCCCATATTAAGCCATCTGATATTCTCCAGTTTCAGATATTGACCAAATTTCTCCTCCACCGCCTCAAGGGTCTTTTCCAGAGCATCCGAATTCTGCTCGCAGAGTGTGTGGAAATGCAGTCCATCCAGACGGTCTGCCCACTCCTTCCGGAATCCGGCAGCTGTCACTCCCAGACGGGAACCCGGCGCACAGGGGTCATAAATCGCATGTTCGCCCTGTGTCGAGCATTCCGGATTCACCCGTATACCGATACTGGTTCTGCCCCTTTTACAGCGCTCATAAAAGCGTTCCAGTTGTGTAAACGAGTTAAAGACTACATGGCTGCAGAGCCTTATGATCTCATCGAATTCTTCCTCTCTAAACGCCGGAGAAAAAATATGGTTCTCCTTTCCCATCTCCTCGAACCCCAGTCTGGCCTCGAAAAGCCCGCTGGCTGTCGTCCCATCAAGAAATGTACCGATCAGTGGATACTCTGCAAAACAGGAAAAGGCCTTCTGCGCCAGAAGAATCCGGCATCCGGTCTCTTTCTTGAGCTCTCCCAGCAGCCTTAAATTTTCAAGGAGCTGTTCCTCGTCGATCACATAGCATGGCGTAGGCAGCTCAAAAAGCTCCATCCGTCTCCCTCCCTTCTGCCCTGTTCAAAAGATCCCACACAGAACTCAACTATTCTACCAGCACCGGGGCTTCATCCACTTTCCACGGAAGCCCCCAGCGGTTTAATGCCTCCATATAGGGATCCGGATCAAATTCTTCCACATTAAATACTCCATCGCCCTTCCATGTCCCCGTAACAAGCATCATAGCCCCAATCATCGCAGGCACACCAGTGGTATAGGAAACTGCCTGAGATCCGACTTCACGATAGCATTCCTGATGATCGCACACATTATAGATGTAGACTGTCTTTTCCTTTCCGTTCTTTCTCCCTGTGAAAATACAGCCAATATTCGTCTTGCCGACCGTCCTTTCACCCAGAGAGGCCGGATCCGGAAGCAAAGCCTTTAAGAATTGGATCGGAACAATGCTCTTTCCCTCATACTCAATCGGGGAAGTGGACAACATACCTACATTCTCCAGACATTTCATATGTGTCAGATAGCTTTGGCCAAAGGTCATAAAAAAGCGGATCCGCTTCACGCCGGGAATATTCTTCGCCAGTGCTTCGATCTCTTCGTGGTGCAGGAGGTACATATCCTTTTCTCCCACCTCCGGGAAATGATATATGCGCTTAATTTCCATCGGTTTTGTCTCCACCCAGTGCCCGTTCTCCCAATAGGATCCATTGGCGGAAACCTCACGCAAATTGATCTCCGGATTAAAATTTGTCGCAAATGGGTAGCCGTGGTCGCCTCCGTTACAGTCCAGAATATCAATGGTGTCAATCTCATCAAAGTAATGCTTTTTCGCATAGGCCGCAAACACGCTGGTAACGCCCGGATCAAACCCTGTCCCCAGAAGTGCTGTCAGGCCAGCATATTTGAATCTTTCGTGGTAAGCCCACTGCCAGGAATAGTCAAAATAAGCCGTGAATCCCGCTTCCCGGCACCGCTTTTCATAGATCGCCCGCCATTCAGGATCATCCGTATTCTCCGGCTCGTAATTCGCTGTATCAATGTAGTGGACGCCAGCTTTCAGACATGCCTCCATGATCGTCAGATCCTGATATGGGAGCGCCAGATTGAGGACTGCATCAGGCCGGTATCCTTTTATCAGGGCTTCCAGCTCTTCCACATTGTCCGCATCTACCTTTGCAGTGGAAATCTTTGTTCTGGTTCCTGCCTCAAGCTTAGCCTTCAGAGCATCACATTTTGACAGGGTACGGCTGGCAATCATGAGATCCGTGAATACTTCGTCGTTCTGGCAGCACTTATGGACTGCCACAGATGCCACGCCGCCACAGCCGATAATCATTAATCTGCTCATAATTTATTTTTCCTCCTCTTCCAGCAAATCCTCCACATACTTCGGCAGCATAAACGCTCCCATATGCAGGTTCGTCGTATAGTACCATGTTTCCAGCTTCCGCTCATTCCATACTTCGGGTTTAAAATCCTTTAAAGGATGGTATTTCTTTGAAGCAAATCCAAACAGCCAGTAGCCGGACGGGCATGTCGGAATATGGGCCTGATATACACGGCTGATCGGAAAAGAACGGTAAGCTTTCCTGTGCATGCTGCGGCAGGCCATCTCGTCCTCGTCATAAAACGGGCTTCCGTGCTGATAAATTAAAATCCCGTCCTCCTTTAAAGCACTGTAACAGCTCCCATAAAATTCCCTTGTAAACAGTCCTTCCGTATGTCCGAACGGATCGGTTGAATCATTGATAATCAGATCATACTGGTTTTTCCTGTTGCGCAGAAAGCGCAGTCCGTCATCATAGTGGATACTCACCCGCTTATCCTCCAGGGCATTTGCAGCCTCGGGGAAAAACTTCCGGCAAACATCTACGAACATCTCATCCGTTTCGACCACATCAATATTCTCCACAGAAGAATATTGAAGGAGCTCCCTCGCCACTCCTCCGTCGCCGCCTCCGATAATCAGAACCTGCCGTACCATAGGATGTACAGCCATAGGTACATGCGTCACCATCTCATCATAAATAAATTCTTCTTTTTCCGAAAAAACGATCTCCCCGTCCAGAGAAACAAATTTCCCGAATTCTTCAGAATCGAATACATCAATTCTCTGAAACTCACTCTCTCCCGAAAAAAGCTGCTGTTCAATCCGCACGGAAAATTTGACATTTCCTGTGTGCAGCTCTGAAAACCAAAACTCCATACATCAGGCCTCCTCTACACATTTGCCAGCACCTGCAGCCGGTTTACCTCCGTGTCCTCCGTACCCTGCATGGAGCAGCCTTTCTCCTTTGCATAGAGGATATACTGCACGATATCATCCGTAATCATCTCTCCCGGCGCCAGAATCGGGATACCCGGCGGATAGCACATCACAAATTCCGCGCAGACCTTTCCTGCGGATGCCTCCACCGGCAGAGACAGCTTTTCCGAGTAAAATGCCTTTTGCGGGGACATTACGACTCTGGGGGAAATGTATTCTCCTGAGAGCATCCCTGTACTGTCCTTCTTATAAAGGCGCTCAATATCGGCTAACGCTCCCACCAGCCGTTCGATATCTTGTATCCTGTCGCCGATCGAAATATAGGCCAGAATATTACTGATATCCCCGAATTCAATCTGAATATCATATTCATCCCGTAAAAGATCATAGACCTCAATCCCGGCCAGACCAATCTCCCTTGTATAAACGGAAAGCTTTGTCACGTCGTAATCAAAAATGCTGCTTCCATTGACTAATTCTTTCCCATAAGCATAAAAGCCTCCAATGGAGTTGATTTCCCGCCTGGCGTATTCCGCCATATCCATAACTTTAGTAAATGATTCTTTTCCCCTGAGCGCCAAATTTCTCCTCGATATATCAAGGCTTGATAATAACAAGTAGGACGCGCTCGTCGTCTGCGTCAGGTTGATGATCTGGCGCACATAATCAGCGTTGACTCCGTGATTCAGGAGCAACAGAGAACTCTGTGTCAGACTGCCGCCGGATTTATGCATGGATACCGCCGCCATATCAGCTCCGGCGGCCATCCCCGGCACAGGCAGCCCCTCCCCAAAATACAGGTGCGTTCCATGCGCCTCGTCCGCCAGAACCTTCATACCTCTGACGTGTGCAAGCTCCACAATCGTCCGGATATCAGAGCAGATACCGTAGTATGTCGGATTATTCACCAATACCGCCACCGCGTCCGGATTATCCTCAATGGCCTGCCTTACCTTGTCCGTCTCCATTCCCAGGGAGATCCCCAGTCTCTGATTCACCTCCGGATTCACATAGACCGGAACAGCTCCGCAGAGAACCAGGGCGTTAATCACGCTTTTATGTACATTGCGCGGGAGAATGATCTTATCTCCTGCACGGCAGACCGAAAGGATCATCGTCTGTACTGCCGAGGTCGTCCCGCCTACCATCAGATATGCTCCGGCCGCTCCAAATGCTTCAGCTGCCAGCTCCTCGGCCTCTTTGATTACGGAAACCGGATGGCATAGATTATCCAGAGGCTTCATGGAATTCACATCCAGCGAAACGCATTTTTCGCCAAGGAGCTGCACCAGCTCAGGGTTTCCCCGGCCTCTTTTATGGCCCGGGACATCAAAGGGAACTACTCGTTTCTTCTTAAAAGCCTCTAACGCCTCATAAATCGGCGCTCTCTTCTGTCTCTCTCTGTCCATTCACACCACCTCATGTATCCTGTAATTACCGGCTTTTGCCTACTTGTACAGCCGCCATTTTTATTCGCGCGGGCATTGGCTCACTTAACAGAGCTAATGAGCTTAGCAGATCAGTCCCATTTCATGCTGCGTATCCACCGGCGGGGCTTTATTTAGGATGCAATTTCCTGCAATACAAAAAAGCAGATGATACACCTCATCTGCTGCACGATTTATATTCTATTCAGAAACCGGCATATTACTGCCGATTTCCCATGATTATAATCGTTTTCAAGTCCTGCAATCGCAAATATATTGTCCCTGCACCGATTGACCGTTTCACAAGATGATGTGTATTTACACTATGAATAAAGCAACCCCTGCGCAGGCTGGCACCTGCGCCCTGGCTTCCAGATATCACTTCCTGTCTCATTTGTTCGGAAACGACACTCTGGAAAATCAACTTATAAAATTTGAGCTTCTAACTCAATCAATTCTGCGGTTTCCCGCACCGGCGCTTGACCCGCCTGTCCGTCTGGGCTTAACTTCCACTGTAGCGGAAGTGGTCATTTATACATTTGCATGAAAACGATTCAAATTTTCATACCTGTCCTATCATAACGTATTCCTATGTCATATGTCAAGTAAAATCGCAATATCAGATTACAAATCAGAATCTGCATATAGTCCTATCGTTTCTGCTGTACTGAAGTTTTCTCAGCCAAGGGAATTCTGTCCATTGTACTCCCACATGTCAGTATCTTACGGAATCCGGTCTCTTTCGTCCCCCAGCCAGTTCTGACTGCCGCATTCTATTCCCATATGATGGTATATATCAGCCCCAGTCTTCCAGTATTCCAACCGTCAGGCATAACGGAGTACCGGACGTCTGCTCCTTTGCAGGCAGTCAAGGAAAGACACGGAATATGGCATTTCTTCTGCATCCGCCTGAACTGCACGATGCCAGATCGTCAGGGCGAGCTCCACT
Source organism: bacterium 1XD42-76 (assembly GCA_009917545.1). GTDB lineage: Bacteria > Bacillota > Clostridia > Lachnospirales > Lachnospiraceae > QZDW01. Next base: position 44,976 of record QZDW01000014.1, on the reverse strand, counting down.
GTGATAACAAAATCATGGTAATAATAAAGGCATGCACTGGTGCTTGTCACAACGTCTTCAATTAATAACCTGGCATCCTGATTCTCAAACACTACTTCGTAAAGATTATTTTTTGTTATTAACATATAGCACCATCCTTTATCATAAAATTTTAGCAATTCCAGTCCTGGGCTGCAAATATCATGGAACCTGAAACCAACATCTTCCCGGCCCGTTTCCTGTACGTCGCTGAAGCCGACAGGAATCATTCCCATTTACAGTACACCTGCTGAACATCTATAAAAATCAAATACAAACATTTGTTCGTTTCTTGCTTCTATTATAAGAACATTTGTTCGTTTTGTCAAGTATTTTTTTCAATTTTTTCTTTATCAAATAAGCTGATCTGTTCATAATTCTGCCTGGTCTCAAATGTATGCAGATAATCAAATATCTTCCCATTATCGTGTACGATTCCGCTCTTCCTGCACCGTTCATGAAAAAGCTTCATCAAAGTGCCGCTTCGCGGGCTGTCCAGGATATAACTGCTGCCATATGTTCTGATATATGTTTCTTTCACCCCCGGAAAAAGCTGATCCAGCTGTCGGTAAAAATAATCCCGGCTCCCCTCTCGCAGCGTAAGCCCCATGCCAAAGCAGATGATTCCATATACGCCAGCCCCGATACAATAGTCGAGAATCCCGTCTACATTTTCCACCGTATCATTTATAAAAGGAAGGAGCGGGCAGAGCCATACCACCGTGGGAATTCCCTCATCGCGAAGCTGTTTCAAAACCTCAAAACGTTCTCTTGTGGTGCTCACAAAAGGTTCGATTTTCCGGCAGAGCGTTTCGTCATATGTCGTCAGCGTCATCTGTACCACGCATTTCGTGGTTTCATGTATTTTTTTCAATATGTCCAAATCCTCTAAAACGCGACAGGACTTCGTGAGCAGAGTAACACCAAAGCCATATTGATACACAAGCTCCAGCGCTCTTCTCACATTCCGTAGCTCCATTTCGAGCGGAACATATGGATCCGTCATAGCTCCCATACCTAACATACATTTTTTACGCTTTCTGCGCAGAGCAGTCTCAAGCAGGTCAAGCGCATTTTCCTTCACTTCAATATCCTCAAATTCATGCTCCATATGGTAGCAGGCGCTCCGCGAATCACAGTAGATACATCCGTGGGAGCAGCCACGGTATAGGTTCATCCCGTTCTGTGCCGACAGGATTCCTTTTACTTTTACATAATGCATTGTTTCCCTCCGTAAGCCGTTGAACATTCAAAGCGGCCTTCATGCACCCACAGGGGAACACGCCACCATGAATGAAGGTAATTCCGGCGCAGTTGGCATCCCTGAATCTATGCCGCCTGTTGGCTGTGGATTTCCACAATAAGCCTTCTTACATCCACAGGGAAGCCCCACCATAAATAAGGTAATTCCGGCATATTCGGCATTCCTGAATATATGCTGCTTGCCGGCGGCAGACTTCTCCATGTGCCCACAAGTGATCGTGCCACTATGAATGAAAGTAGTTCAGGCGCATTGGACATCTCTGAACTTAGATCGCCTGCGGCGATAAACTTTCACAGTCATTCTGCCATGCTGTCCACATTTTATCATAAAAGTCTGAAATATAAATATAAACGCAAAAAATTAATCCTTCTATAAAAAATGTAAATAGTATTTTTAAAATTCCAAATTATCAAAACATACTATCTATTAAGGTTGTAAACAAAAATATTTCAAAAAATTTATTTTTATTTTATAATTCGCTTGCAATTTTTTATTTTTTTGGTAGAATATTATATATAATATTGCTGCGGTACAGAAAATCATTTTCATGGAATTTATGTTTCGGAAATACGGGGGGACTTTACCGCACGGAAAAGGAGAGATTTTTATGGGACGTTCAAAGGAAGAACTGAAACAGGCTGCTTGTGCGGCCATTGACAGAAACCGTGAAAAGATCATAGCGTTTGGTGATTCCATCTTTGCCGAGCCCGAACTTGGATATAAAGAGGTTAAAACCTCAAAGAAATTCCAGGCGCTTCTCGACGAGATTGGCTTTGTACATCAGGATGAGGTAGCCCTCACAGGCGTGATCTCCACACAGAAGGGCAAAGAAAGCAAGATGAAGGTGGCTGTCATGGGCGAGATGGACGCTGTTGTCGTTCCGGAGCATCCATGCTGCGATAAGCTGACAGGTGCTGCGCATGCCTGTGGTCATAACTGTATGATGGCAGGACTGGCAGGTGTCGCCTATGCGATAAAGGAAGCCAACCTTATGGAAGATTTATCCGGAGATATCGCGATCATGGCCGTTCCCAGCGAGGAATTCGTGGAGCTTGAGTACAGAAATAATCTCAGGGAAGAGGGAAAGATCGCGTTCCTTGGCGGTAAACAGGAATTTGTACGGCTTGGTGTCATGGATGACATCGACGTAATGGTTATGCAGCATACCCAGGCTACTTCCGGTAAGGAAATCAAGGCCAATGCAGGCAGTCCGGCTAACGGTTTTGTCGGCAAGCTGGTGCGCTATACCGGTAAGGAAGCCCATGCAGGCGGCGCTCCTTTTGATGGCATTAATGCCCTGAACGCAGCAGAGCTTGGCCTTATGGGAATTCATGCACAACGTGAGACGTTCCGTGACGAAGACCATATCCGCGTCCATCCTATTATCACAAAGGGTGGCGATTTGGTAAATATCATCCCCTCAGACGTTCGTATTGAAACCTATGTCCGCGGCGCCAGAGTAGACGCCATTCTTGATGCAAGTAAAAAGGTAAACCGGGCTCTTGAAGCAGGCGCTTATGCAATGGGCGCAAAATGTGACATCACAGAGCTTCCCGGCTATCTTCCGGTGATTACTCATGACCCGCTCGCAAACCTGATGTATGAAAATCTGTGCAGCCTCCTCGGCAGGGACGCTGTAGAAGGAATCTCCGGATCCAGTGGCGGCTCCACAGATGCAGGTGATATTTCTCATCTTCTTCCGACGGTTCACGCCTACATAGGCGGTGCAAAGGGCGGTGCACATTGTCCTGACTATGAGCTTGAAGACAAGAATCTGGCTTATATCACAGCAGCCAAGGCTCTGATTATGACGGTCATTGACCTTCTGGCTGACGGTGCTGAGACCGGCATTTCTGTAAAAGAAAGCTTTAAGCCCGCTATGACAAAGGAAGAATATCTGAAAAACTGGGGACATTTAGAGTAAAGGAGGACATCATATGAACGAGCACCTTAAAGACTGGCGTATTCATGCACTTGCATTTGTACTTACCCTGATCGCAGAATTCATCGGAACACAGAAGTTCGCCTTCGGACCGCTGGCCTTTTCCCTGATTCCTATGCTTTATGTATTAATTTTTGGCGCGATTCTCGGCGGAATCAAGGTTCTTCCCCATGACATGATGGAGGAAGCTTCCCCTTATATCGGGATCAGCGTTATGATGCTGACAGCAAAGATTGCTATGAGCGTCGGCCCGAACCTTGAGGCTGTCATTAATGCCGGCCCGGCTCTTATTTTCCAGGAGTTCGGTAATCTCGGCACCGCATTTTTAGCTCTCCCGATTGCAATCGGTGTGTTCCATATGGGGCGCGCGGCCGTGGGCTGCTGCTTCTCGATTTCCAGAGAAGGCTCCCTTGCCATCATCGCCGATAAGTACGGTCTGGATTCCGAAGAAGGAATCGGCGTTATGGGGGGGTATATTGTAGGTACGGTACTTGGAACTCTGTTCTACGGAATTCTGGTATCCTTCCTGACTTCTCTGAATGTTTTCCATCCGTATTCTCTCGGTATGGCCTGCGGAACTGGTTCTGCTTCCATGATGTCGGCTAGCCTTGCCGCTGTAGTCAGCGCTTATCCTGACATGGAGGCACAGATAACCGCCTATGCCGCTACCAGTAACCTGTTGAGCAGCGTGGATGGTCTTTATATGAGCCTGTTCATAGCGCTTCCGTTCTGTAACTGGTTATATAAGGTAATGACAAAGAACAGCAGGCATTATAAGGACGGCGTGCCGATTCCCAAAGCAGCAAAGAATGCGAACAAATAGGGAGGGAAAAATATGAATACGGCTATATGGATTAAAAGAATAAAATGTCTCATAATTGTTTCAGCAATTACATCCATCGGTAACATGATTTCCACTACGAAGGCAGGAAATCCGGTATCTCCGCTGGCGGCGATACCCGGACTGTTCTTCCTGTTGGTCTGCACGATTCTTGGATGCATCGTTTACGAATTGATCAATAAGGTTTCGCCGAAGAACCTGCCAGCTATCGCCTATATTTCGCTGGTGACGATTTTATTGACGATTCCTGGTTTTTCTCCTATCGCAGAGTGGGCGATTGATGCTACCAATAAGGTTGGTCTTCTTCCGCTTTGTACTCCGATTCTGGCCTATGCCGGTATCTCTCTTGGTAAAGACCTTGATACCTTCAAAAAGCAGGGTGTGTCGATTGTTATCATTGCATTATTCACCTTTACCGGTACGTATATCGGGTCTGCAATTATTGCAGAAATCATCCTGCGTTCGACTGGTGTTATCTAATTCGTATTAAAAAAGCCGGAAAGAACTCACGCTTAAGTGGGCTCTTCCCGGCTTTTTCTTTTATAACATACTCTGCTTCCCTAATCATCATTTCCATGACGGGACACACCTGACTTTGGCTCTTTTTGAACTATTCAGGCAAGTCATTGCCACTGTCCCCCCTGTACAATCACGTCCGCTGTGGCAGACGCAGATATTCAGAGATGCCAAATGCGCATCAATTACTTTCATTCATGGGGTTATGTTCTCCCGGGGCGCATAAAGGTTTACTGTGAATGTCCGCCGCCGACAGGCGGCATGCATTCAGGGATGCCTAATGCGCCTGGATTCCTTTCATTCATGGCAGCACGCTCACTCGTGGGCGCAGGAAGGTTACTGTATCGACAATCCCAGCTCATAAGCCTCCTTCAGCGCCTCCTTACCTTTAATTTCTCCTTTTTCCCTGGCTCCCGTCACAAGTACTCTTCCCATATCTTCCAGATGGAAATGGTTAAGAATATCCTGATACTGCAGTAAAATCGGTTCAAACGAAGAATTTCCGCCCTCTACCAACAACAACGCGACCTTTTTGATCGAAAATTCATTTCGCATTGGCGTGTGCATCCGGTCAACAATAGCCTTTAACTGCGCGCTGATGCCACAGAAATACACCGGGGAAGCCAAAACCAGTACGTCTGCCTTTTTTAACAGCTCATAAACCTTGTCCATGTCGTCTTTCTGAAAGCAGCGATTGCCTTCACTTTTCGCACACGCATTACAGCCGATACAGGGGTCCACCTTGTAATCCGTTACTGACACGATATCGACAATATTATGTTTGCTTGCCCCGTCAGCAAACGACTGCGCAAGCAAATCCGTGTTCCCGCCTTTCCGCGGACTTCCCATCAAGATAACAACTCTGCTCATGTTTCATTCATCCTTTCCGTAAATATATATTACTGATAACCAGTTCCTAACACATCCCTGAAAAGTCAATCTCCAGATCGTCACGCACATTGCCCCCTCGAAAGATTCAACATATCTTTCATCATATGTTCACGCTGTTTTATCAATCCCACCAATCTGCTGCCCTGTTCTGATCATAAGATCCGGGCTGCCTCACAAAATGATATTTTTAATTTACCATAAAATCATTTTTTATTCAATGTAAAAGAGACTCTGGTGAAACCTCAGCCAGCGTCTCCTCTTTGTTTGCCCTCATCCTGCCAATGATACGGAAAAGCTGTCGTTGGCAGAAACAGATACAACCTTGTCTACATAATAATTACACAGCCTCTTCAGAGGAAAACGTCAATATGACCGCCAATTCTGGAAAAACGGCCACCAATTATCCTTGCATAGTTATCACATATCCCCCTCCAGATGATACGGAGTCACTTGGTATACATAGAAATTGAGCCAGTTTGTGTACAGGGTATCCGCCATATTCCTCCATACTAATGGCGGAATGGAAAACGGGTCATTATTTTCATAATAATTACAGGGAATTACAGGATTCAGCCCTTTATTTAAATCTCTATGATATTCATGATTGAGCGTCATTCTGTCATACTCGGGATGGCCCTGCACAAAGATCTGCCTGCCGTCACGGCTCATGATAAGAAAAACCCCGGCTTCCTTTGACTTTGCCAGAATCTTAAGTTGCGGACATTTTAAAAGATCTGCTTCCCTTACCTCCGTATGCCTCGAATGTGGACAATAGAAATAATCATCAAAGCTGCGCAGAAGCGGAACCTTTTTATCAAGCGCCTTGTGCAGATAAATGCCCGATAGCTTATCCTTCCTCCGGTATTTGGGAATGCCGTAATGGTAGTAGAGCCCCGCCTGCGCCCCCCAGCATAAATGCATCGTGGAGGTCACATGGGTCTTGCTCCATTCCATGATTATCTTAAGCTCCTCCCAATAATTCACTTCTTCATATTCCATGAGTTCCACTGGCGCGCCGGTAATAATCATACCATCGAACCACTGCTTCTCCACCTCAGAAAATCCCACATAAAATTTATTCAGGTGGCTTGCCGGAGTGTGCCTGGACTCGTGGCTCGTCATCGCCATATAGGTACACTCCACCTGTAACGGGGTGTTGGAGAGGGCACGCAGAAGCTGTGTTTCCGTGTCCTCCTTTAAGGGCATCAGATTTAAAATTAATATTTCCAGCGGGCGGATATCCTGCGACATAGCGCGGGCTTCATCCATAATAAATACATTTTCGCTTTCCAGTATGGCTCTCGCCGGCAAATCATTCTGTATCTTGATCGGCATTTTCCTGCTCTTCTCCTGTCATCTTCAAAAAATCCGTCTCAGAAAGAATCGGGATCCCGAGCTCCCTGGCTTTCTTATTCTTTGACGAATTGGATGTCACGTCATTGTTGATTAAATAGTCTGTCTTGGAGGACACAGAGCCGACCGCCTTGCCTCCCAGCGCCTCAATCTGCTCCTGGAGCGCCTTACGGTTGGCAAACAATTCCAGAGAACCGGTGATGACAAACGTCTTTCCGGCAAGAAGCTGCTCTCCCTCCCGCTGTCTTTCATCCTCAAAGGCCAGATCAGCAAGCAAATGGTCGAGAAGTTCGTTATTACGGCTGTTCTCAAAGTACCTTACCCACGCATCCGCCAGCACCTCGCCGATGCCGTCAATAGAGCATAGCTCTTCTTTATCTGCATGACGCATAGCTTCCAGATCGTAGTCAAAATGACGGCACAGCACGCGGGCATTGGCAAGGCCGATGCCTTCGATTCCAAGGCCATAGATCAGGCGCGGCAGCGTTGTATGGGAGGCGCTTTGAGCCGCCGCAATGAGCTTGTCATACGACCGTTCGCCGAATCCCTCCATCCCAACGATCGCTTCACGATGGCGGTCCAGATGAAATATATCATCTGCTTCATGGATGAATCCGGCTGCAATGAATTTCTCCAGAGTCATCTCAGACAACCCATCGATATTTAACGCATCACGGCTCACAAGGAGTGCAAACCCCTTAAGCTTTTTAGCCTGACAGTCCGGATTCGTACAGTACAGGGATTTCACATCATTCACCTGGCGAATCTCCGTCGCCCCGCCGCAGACCGGACACCGGGCAGGGATATTCCGGACACCGCTGCGTGTGAAATTGTCTGCAATCTGCGGGATAATCATATTGGCTTTATAGACCGTAATTCGATCCCCTTCGCCCAGCTCCAGGCCTTCCATAATACTAATATTGTGGACGCTGGCACGGCTTACCGTCGTTCCTTCCAGTTCCACTGGTTCGAATACCGCCACCGGATTAATCAATCCTGTCCGCGAGGCACTCCATTCAATATAGGAAAGTGTCGTCTCCTGCAGCTCGTCCGCCCATTTAAAGGCAATCGAATCGCGCGGAAATTTGGCTGTCCGCCCAAGTGACATACCATAGGCGATATCATCGTACAAAAGGACCAGCCCGTCCGAAGGGATGTCAAACTGTTCAATCCGCTTTTCAAAATCAGCTACCGCATCCGCCAGGGAGTCCCTTGTCACTCCCACATATTCCACTGTTTCAAAGCCCAGAGACATGAGCCAGCGAAACTCCTCTTCCCTGGAATTTTTAAAATCCACGCCGTCAGCCTTTACCAGCGAGAAGGCCATGAACCTCACATTTCTCCCGGCTGTGACCTCGTTGCTCAGCTGGCGCACCGAACCACTGCATAGGTTACGCGGGTTCTTGTATTTTGCATCCACATCCTCGATCAGGGCATTCAGCTTCTCGAAATCGGAATAGCGGATTATGGCCTCTCCTCTTAAGACCAGCTCGCCCTGATAGGAAATTCCTGTGGGAATATTCTTAAACATTCTGGCATTCTGGGTAATGACTTCTCCGATCTCGCCATTACCGCGCGTCACGGCCTTTTGAAGCTTCCCATCTCTGTACGTAAGGACTACGGTAAGACCGTCCAGTTTCCAGGAAAGCAGCCCTTTCTGCTCTCCCAGCCACTCTGTGAGATCTTCCATACTTTTTGTTTTATTCAGAGACAGCATGGGCCGCTCGTGCCGCTCCTTGGGGAGCTCACTTAGTACCTCATAGCCCACCTTCTGTGTGGGACTTCCGGAAAAAACGGTTCCCGTCTCATCTTCAAGCCCTGAAAGCTCGTCGTAAAGCCTGTCATATTCATGGTTGCTCATGATCTCCCGACTTTCCTGATAATAGGCGCGCGCCGCCTCGGAAAGTCTGGCTGTAAGCTCCCGTATCCGTTTCAGTTTTTCTTCCATGCTTCTGCTCCTTATATGCCTGACCGGCCGCCTGTCTGGCAGCTTCTTTAAACGGAAGATTTGTAGAATCCTTTAGCATCCGCTCAAGCTCCCGAAGCTCCTCTTTTGACAGCTCCCGGTACTCTCCCCGTTTTAGATTGCCCAGCTTTATATTCATAATGCGTATGCGTTTTAAATTCACCACATGGTAATCAAGCGCCCGGCACATCCAGCGTATCTGCCGGTTTAATCCCTGCGTCAGCACAATATGAAAGGTATGCGGCCCTGTTTTCCAGGCACGGCACGGCTTTGTCGTCATTCCCAGCGGCTCCAGCCATACACCCGCACACATCTTTTCCAAAAATTCCTCCGTCACCGGTTTACTGACTGCAACGGCATATTCCTTTTCGTGAGAATTACCCGATCGCAGAATCTTATTTACCATGTCCCCCTGATTCGTCATCAAAAGGAGTCCTTCCGAATCCTTATCGAGGCGCCCTACCGGATAAATGCGCCGCGGATAAGCGAGAAAATCCACGATATTTTCTCCATGATCTTTGTCAGATGTCGTACATATAATCCCTTTAGGCTTGTAAACCGCCAGGAATACCGGAGTCTCTTTTCCGCCAACCGTCTTACCATCGCAGACTACCGTCTGCCCCGGCATAATCCGCATGCCCACGCTCGCCGTCTGTCCGTCCACCAGGATTTTTCCCGACTCAATGAGGCGGTCCGCCTCACGCCTGGAACAGATCCCGGCGTCACTCAAATACTTATTTAATCGTATTGTTTCTTCCAATGTAATCTTCCCTTCCGGAAGCTCTTCGGTCTGTCAAACCGTTACTTCCCGTTCTGGCCGTCTCTCAAAGACTCTATCTTCTGTTTTGTCTTTTGCGCCGGTCGTCTTATGATAAATGCCAGCCCTTATCTTATTAGGAAAATATGGGTTCACGGAAAAATTATATCACCTTCAGAGGCGTATCTCAATCAAAATTTTATTTTCTGCGGCTTTTCCTATTGACATGTATGGGATTCACTCTTTTGATGATGCTATCCGCTTGTTCTTCTTCTATAATTGCTGTGCATCCGAAGGGCCGCTGCCTGTCATCTGACCTTGGTCTTTTGACAAGGCGCAAAATGTAAAATCGGTTACAGTGTTTTTTCATTCATTTTTCTTTCGGTTTGAAATAATGCATAAAAAAGGACAACATACATACGGTAGCGCTGACTGCACAGGCCGGTTTGAACAGCCAGGCCTTTAGCGATACGGCCAGAGCTCCATTGAGCAGAAACGCAGACAAAAGCTGCCTAAAGACAAGGAACGCGCCCAGAAGAATTAATACAGCCATTATCATCAGAAACAGTATGTCCAAAATTTTTCCATTTTCACAGGCACCTCCTTAAACGCCGCAGAAAACCGGCAGCAGATTCAGAGCCAACAGCATGCCAATCATCATAATCGGAATTACATAATGAAGTACCATTGGCTTATAGATCACTTTTACATCCTCGACTTCTGTAATCCCGCAGGAAATCAGAGCCGGAGCTGTGCTTGGCGGCATTGTGCCTTCCGTCGAAGCAATAATCAGAAAGACCACGACAGCCATCACCGGGTTGATGCCTGCTCCAACGAAGATTGAAAATACGACCAGCCCAATGCAGACGGTTGCCTGGGATGCTCCCAAGGGGCCGCAGAGTAACACAATGATAATACCCTCACAGAGTATAATTCAGAAACGATAGCATGTTCAGGCTGTTTATCAGAGCCTGGAAGTCATTGCCAAAACCAATAGCAACCAGCGCGCTGCTCCCTGCCAGATCCATCACGGAAGTCCCTCCGCTGGAATAGCAGGACTTTTTTACGGACATTGCGAGCTTTTTCCTGCCTGCTGCATTGCCCGGAAAATATTTCCGCCCTTCCAACAGGCAGATAGCCGTAATCATGACAGATACCTCCATCCTGTGCTATCATGAGCATCTGGTGCCTGCCGTACCGGAAGGCTTTGATGTAAATCAGGCACATCAGCAAAAACGCCTTCCACCGAGCATGCTTAAAACAGGCATCTTTGATGTGCCTGTCGATATGTGTGTAAGTCTAAACGACTTTGCGGGCGTTCCGTTTCTGATGCTGCGAAACGGGAACTATCTGCGTCAATGCGTTGACAGCCTGTTTCAGGAATGCCACATGGTTTCCGAAATCGCTATGGAACCGGAGCAGTCGGCGGTATCCTATAACTTTGCCAGTATGGGAATCGGAGCCGCGATTCTGAGCAATATGCTGGTAGAGGATTCATTCAAAAACAGCAGACTCTGCTTCTATAAGATCAACAACAGACTGGCCTTAAGAGATACCTGGCCGGCCTACAGGAATCACTGTTATATCAGCTATGCGATGAAAACATTTATTGAAATGCTGACAGAAAAAGGGCTGCCCTTCCGGCTGGCAGCCCCATCCTCTTTTTTGTAAAATGCCCGGACTGTGCAGCCGCACGGTTCGGGCATTTTGTGTCACAAAATTATCATGGCATCCCCAAAACTGAAAAACCGGTAGCGCTCTTGCACTGCCTCCTGATAGGCATTCAAAATATGCTCCCGGCCAGCCAGCGCAGACACCAGCATCACAAGCGTAGACTCTGGCAGGTGGAAGTTTGTAATCAGGCAGTCCACGAGTTTAAACGAATATCCCGGATAGATAAAGATATCCGTCCAGCCGCTTCCTGCACGCAGGATCCCGTCCTCCCCTGAAGCCGATTCCAGAGTCCGGCAGCTCGTTGTCCCCACGCAGATAACGCGTCCTCCTGCTGCCTTTGTCTGGTTAATCTTTGCTGCCGCTTCCTCGCCGACCATATAGTATTCCGAATGCATATGATGCTCCTCGATCGTTTCCACCTTCACCGGGCGGAACGTCCCGAGCCCCACGTGGAGCGTCACATGGGCAATTAAGACACCCATTGCCTCAATCTCTTCCAAAAGTTCCTTTGTAAAATGCAGTCCGGCCGTCGGCGCCGCCGCAGAGCCGTCATGTTTTGCATAAACGGTCTGGTAACGGTTTCTGTCCTTCAGTTCGTGCGTGATATAAGGCGGAAGCGGCATCTGCCCCAGCTTATCAAGAATTTCCTCAAAAATCCCCTCATACTCAAATTCGATCAGGCGGTTTCCCTCTTCCGCCATGCCGATTACTGTCCCTTTTAACAGTCCTTCCCCAAAAACCACTCTGGCCCCTGTCCTCATTTTCTTTCCCGGACGCACTAATGTTTCCCACACTCGTTCTGATTTCCTTTTTAAAAGCAGAACTTCAATGCCTGCGTTTGTCTCTTCCTTGTGCCCCATGAGACGTGCCGGTATCACCTTCGTATCGTTAATCACAAGGCAATCGCCTTTTTTCAGAAATTGCAGGATATCCCTGAAATGACGGTGCTCGACCGTCCCTGTCTCTTTTCTGAGGACAAGAAGCCTGGACGCGGCCCTGTCCTCCAGCGGATCCTGCGCAATCAGCTCCTTGGGCAAATCAAAATTGAAATCTGCTACATTCATGGTTATTGTCTCCTGTCTGTTTTCTCCTGCTTTCATCTGTCAGGGTCTGAAAATAATGGTGGTTCTGAAATGCATCTTCCTGTGCGTCTAAACCATTACAAAAACAACGGCTCAAAAAAAAGTAAAAAACGTCAAATAACTACTTGCAAGATAAAATAAAATGTTGTATGATATTAGAGATGCATCTGTAGCTCAGTGGATAGAGCAGTGGCCTCCGGAGCCGCGTGCGTAGGTTCGATTCCTATCAGATGCATTTTAACATTTAATTCATCATTTCAAATTTTCATTTCTTCATTCAGTCTTTTTATCAATTCTATTCGGAGGTATTTCTATGAATTATGCATCCTTCTGTCATGCTGTTCACCATGCGGTCTCTCTTTCCCTTGAAAATGATGCTGTCGTAAAAAAGGAAAAGGTCCTGAAAAATAACGGGATTCTTCTGGACGCGCTCTGTATCACACTTCCATTTTCCTCCTGTGCCCCCATCATTTATCTCGAACCTTTATTTGAGCAGTTACAAAAAGGGACTTCCCTTGAAGCAATCACCAAAGCTGTGCTGCACTGTCTGAGCGAAGAGGTCCCTGTATCTGACGATCTGCTGGACAGGCTTCGTGAGCCAGAAGCTGCCAGGGCGCATATTGCCTATCGCCTTGTTTCTCAGGCCTCCAACAAATCACTTTTAGAGGATGTCCCGTGGATTCCGTTCCTTGACCTGGCTATCGTTTTTTTCCTCCATCTCGGCTCAGATGCGAATCGTCAGGTAGGGGCTCTGATTCACAACCATCAGGCCAGCCTGTGGAACTGGTCCGCTGGAGAACTGCTCGCCATTGCCAGGGAAAATACCCCCCATCTGTTTCCTGCACGCATCGAAAGCCTGGAAAATGTAATCGCAGAGATCCGGCCGCAGACACCATTATCAGGCGCCGGACCATCCTTTCCCCCTGCGCTCTATCTTCTTACCAATCACACTGGAATCCACGGCGCTTCCTGTATGCTCTATGAAAATGTGATCGAACATTTCGCCGATCAAATGGAATCCGATATTCTCATTCTCCCGTCCAGTATTCATGAAGTACTCTTACTTGCATGCACCAAAGCCCCTGACTGTACCATCATCCAGCATATGATTCACACAATCAATCAGGAAGAAGTCGCGCCGGAAGAAATCCTGTCGGATGAGCTGTATATCTATTCCCGGAGTAATCATGCCATCAGGATATGGCCTTCCGGTTCTCATGATATACCTGAACAAGCCGGAACACGGAATCCATGATGAATACTGCCATCGCGATCGCCCCGGCGATCTGGACCGTCTCGATCAGATAATGTGTACTCAGCTCCGTATCATTGAGGAGCAGGTAATATACACATCGGTAAATGGCGGTTCCTGGCACAACTGGCAGAAAACCGGACACCAGAAATACTGTCATTGGTGCTTTCAGATATCTCGCAAGGATGTGGCTGATAAGCGCAACGACTAACATCGAATAAAACGTAGCCGCCATCGGGCTGCTGCCTCTGTCCCGCATCAAAAGATACACATACCAGCAGACCGCTCCCGCAACTGCGGAATGAATCTTATAGCATCTGGGAACCTCCAGCAGCATTGTAAATACATAGACAGAAAAAAAAGCGCTCAAAATCTCAATAATCATACCGGCCTCCTATAATGTGCGGAACAGCATCATACCGCCGCCGACACCTGCTGCTACCGCAAGCGCTATGACCGACGCCTCCAGGATCCTTGCCGTACCGGCGGAATAGTCTCCATTCAGGACATCGCGGATCGCCGTGGTAAAGGTCACCCCCGGCACGAGCGGCATAATGCTGCTGATTATCATGACGTCCGAATTAGCGGCCTTCAGGAGATAGCGATTGATGAGAAGAGCAGAAAATGCCACCACGAAGGAGCCGCAGGCACTGCTGCAGAAATCATTCAGCCGAATTCTCCTGCACAGCCTGTCTGCTATGGCGAGGCAAACTCCGACCAGCGCACATGCAAAGAAATCCAAAGCATTCCCGCCAAACATAGGAGAAAAACACGGGGGTACGCTGAGTGTACCGATCACTTTCATCAGCGGGCTGTAGAGTACCTCTGCCTGAATCTCTTTTAACTCCGCATATGCGTCGTCAACTGACATCGAGTCGCAGCAAAAGCGTCTGGAAATATCATTGACGCGGTATATCCTGTTTATGTTCGTTCCTCTCTGGCGGATTCTCCTTGTCAATGTCAAGGTTTCCTTTTGGGGATCACTCAAGGTTACAAAAATCCCCGTCACAAAGGCGATCACCTCCGCATCCTGGTATCCGGAACGCTTTAACATATGGTTCATTGTATCCTCAACCCGGTAGACCTCTGCTCCACCGGATAACATCAGCTCGCCTGCCAGCATCACGGTATCCAGCAATTTCTTTTCCTGCATCCCTTCATATTCCTCGCTTTTACTATATTATTCCTGCGTTACCCGTTCCCTAAAAAATCCGGCTCCCGATCTGGAACACGGCCACTGCACCCAACCAAGCCAGGACAAGCTGAAACAGCACCATTCCCAGCGTCCATTTTATCGACTGCGTTTCCCGCCGGATCGTAGCGATCGCCGCAATACACGGCGTATATAAAAGGCAGAAAATCATCAGCGCATATGCATTTACGCTGCCAAAGCCGGAGGCAGACAAGATGCCTGTCAGCTCCGCAAGCCCTGCCGGTGAATTAATATTGCTAATACCATAAAGCACGGAAAAGCTCGATACCACGACCTCCTTGGCAGAGATTCCGGAGATCAGCGCTACTGCGATCTGCCAGCTTCCAAGCCCTGCCGGTCTCAATACAGGAACCAGCATGTGCCCGAATTTGGCGGCAAAGCTCTCAGCCACATCTGTTACAACCCCCTGCGGACCGGTATTTAGCACAAACCAGAGCACGATAGAAGCCAGAAAGATCGTCGTACCGGCCTTAGTCAGATAATCTTTTACCTTATCCCACACATAGATCGCCACCGTGCGCAGATTCGGCGTCTTATATTCCGGAAGCTCGATGAGGAGCGCATTCTCAAAAGAATCTTTCGAACTCTTATGTACGATCAGAGCGATAAGAATCGCCGTCAGTACACCCACCAGGTACAGGGAATAGGCTACTATCATCGCCGAATCCGGAAAAAAGAGCTGTGCAAACAGGACATAGATCGGCAGCCTGGCCGAACAGGACATAAATGGAGTGATGAGAATCGTTTTCAGACGGTCTTTCTGACTCTCCAGCGCCCTCGTTGCCATCACAGCCGGCACTGTACATCCAAACCCCAGCAGCATAGGAAGAAATGCCTTGCCGGAAAGTCCTACCATACTCATCGTCTCATTCATAACATATGCGACTCTTGCCATGTAACCGCTGTCCTCCAAAAAGGCCAGCGCCAGAAAAAGGATAAAAATATTGGGCAGAAACGTGAGGATTCCCCCTACTCCAGCTATGATTCCGTCGACAACCAGCGAAATCAGCCAGGAGGATACCTTTGCCCCTGCAAGAAGCGCAAATATACTTTCCGAGACAATCCCCAGTGCCTGCTCAAAGTAGCCCTTCAGAAAATCTCCCACCGTAAATGTGAGGAAAAATACAAGCGCCATAATCCCGAAGAATACGGGAATCCCCCAGACCGGATGCGTTAAAAGCCGGTCGGCCTTATCCGTCAGCGCCGATTTTTCTTCTTTATTCACCAGGCATTCGCGGATGATCTCTTCCACATAATCATATTTCTCATTTATGATCTGCTTCTCGTAGCTTTCCTCCACAACAGATGTCAAATCCGCCGGATGATCCTTCATAACCTCTTGATCGCGCTCAAGCATCTTGATCGCATGCCATCTCAGATTCGTAAGCTCCGGATCATTTGCATGCAGGATCTCTTCCGTCTTTTGAATCCTGGTCTCGATATCGGAGTCGTAGTGAACCACGATCCCCTGCGGCGGCTCCTCATAATGGTGGACGACTGCATGCATCAGCACATCAAGCCCTGTCCGCCTGCGTGCGGAAACAGGGACCGTCGGAATGTGCCCTAACAGCTCCGGCAGACGGTGCAGGTCGATCTCCATCCCCCGCTCTTCCACAATGTCCATCATATTGAGTGCAAGAATCACCGGCTTCTTTAACTCCAGAAGCTGTAATGTCAGATACAGATTACGTTCCAGGGAGGACGCATCCACCACATTGATAATCACGTCCACCCCATCCTCTTCGATACACCGGCGTGTCACAAGCTCCTCCATCGTATAGGAGGTCAGGCTGTAAATCCCCGGTGTGTCAATGACACGAATCTTTCGCCCCTTATAATTCGTCTCACCCTCAATCCGCTCAACGGTCACGCCGGGCCAGTTGGCTACCTTAAGCCTTGATCCGGTAAACGCATTAAATAATGTCGTCTTTCCACAGTTCGGATTCCCGACAAAACAGACGGTAATCGGTCTGCTCTCTTCATGCCTGCTCATACCTTCCGGGCCTCCTCTACTTCAATTCCGCCGGTAATACGGCGCCCCAAAGCAAGACGGGTTCCACGTACTTTAATAATCATTGTGCCGCTCTGCTTTTTATTTAATACCAGAATTTCTGTTTTTTCGTTGATTCCCAGTGCCTCCAGCCGTCTCGTAATCGCTTCCTCCACCATTACGGAACGAACGGTGTACGCATTTCTGATCTCTCCCTCGTATAATTTCATCACAGCCTGTCCTTTGCCCTTTCTCAGCATACATTCCGAACATCATTGTATGCGCATTGAGAATCAATGTCAATACTGATTTTACGATATCATCCTTCCAGTTCCAAAAGCATCTGTTTTACTTCCTTCATACGGTCGCGCAGCCTGGCCGCCTCTTCAAAATTGAGCTCCGCTGCCGCCTGACGCATCTTTTTAGCCAGTTCTTTGGCCAGCTTATCCAGCTCTTTGGCATCCATAGACTCCGGTTCCTTAAAGCCGTCTCTATCCCCTGCCTCAGCAGCCTTGGAAATGGAAATCAGATCACGCACCGCTTTTTTAATCGTCTGGGGTGTAATCCCATGTTCCTCATTATATTTTTTCTGGATCTCACGCCGTCGGTTCGTCTCCTCAATCGCCATGCGCATGGAATCCGTTATCGTATCCGCATACATAATGACATGGCCATCTGCATTTCTGGCCGCACGCCCGATTGTCTGAATCAGAGAGGTCTCGGAACGCAGGAATCCTTCCTTATCTGCATCCAGAATCGCTACCAGTGTAATCTCCGGGATATCCAGACCTTCCCGCAGAAGATTAATACCTACCAGCACATCAAACACGTCAAGACGCATATCCCGGATGATCTCTGCGCGCTCCAGCGTGTCAATATCTGAATGGAGGTATTTGACACGGATTCCCGCCTCACGGATATAATCCGTCAAATCCTCTGCCATACGCTTGGTAAGTGTCGTAATCAATACCTTATTATGCTTTTCTGTCTCTTTATTGATTTCCCCTACCAGATCGTCAATCTGTCCCTCCACCGGACGGACAAAGATTTCCGGATCCAAAAGGCCGGTCGGACGGATGATCTGTTCAACCCGCAGATGCTCGTGCCCGGCCTCATAGACAGACGGCGTTGCTGATACGAACAACATCTGATTGATATGGCTCTCAAACTCCTCAAAGCACAGTGGCCGGTTATCGAGGGCCGAGGGGAGGCGGAAGCCGTAATCCACCAGCGTTCTCTTACGCGAACGGTCCCCGAAATACATCCCCCGCACCTGGGGCAGCGTGATATGGGACTCGTCGATAATAATCAAAAAATCCTCGGGAAAGTAGTCCAAAAGCGTACAGGGAGGAGCGCCCGGCTCTGTCCCTGTCAGGTGGCGGGAATAGTTCTCGATGCCGGAGCAGAAACCGGTTTCCCGCATCATCTCCACATCAAAATTCGTCCGCTCTGCAATTCTCTGTGCCTCCAGAAGCTTGTCCTCGCGTTTAAATAATGCAACCTGTTCCTTCATTTCTGCCAGGATATTCTCTGCTGCCTGCAAAAGCTTCTCCTTGGGAACGACATAATGGGATGCCGGAAAGATCGCCACATGTCCGAGCTGCGCCTTCACCTCTCCGGTCAGGGCATCAATCTCTGTAATGCGGTCCACCTCATCACCGAAAAATTCCACCCGGTAGGCCTCACTTCCGGAATAGGCCGGGAAAATCTCCAGCACGTCTCCCCGTACCCGGAAAGAGCCGCGCTTAAAATCCATGTCATTCCTCATGTACTGAATATCAATCAGCTTGTGAATGACCTCATCCCTGTCCTTTTCCATCCCCGGCCTTAGAGAGATTACCATCTCTTTGTAATCAATGGGGCTGCCGAGGCCGTAAATGCAGGACACGGAAGCCACAATAACCACGTCGTTCCTCTCAGACAGCGCTGCTGTGGCGGAATGACGCAGCTTATCAATCTCATCATTGATGGCGGAGTCCTTCTCGATGTAGGTGTCTGTCGACGGGACGTAGGCTTCTGGCTGGTAATAGTCATAGTAGGACACAAAATACTCCACTGCATTCTCAGGGAACATCTCCTTGAATTCTCCGTAAAGCTGCGCCGCAAGCGTCTTGTTGTGGGCGATAACCAGCGTCGGCTTCTGCAATTCCTGAATGACATTCGCCATCGTAAATGTCTTGCCGGAACCCGTAACCCCTAGTAAAGTCTGGAATTGGTTGCCCTCCTTGAAGCCTTTGACCAGCTCGGCGATGGCCTGCGGCTGGTCGCCTGTGGGCTTGTAGGGGGCTTGTAATTTGAACTCTGGCATATGAAAACCTCCAATTTGTGACCGAAAAAAGTTTGCCTATTCGCCCGAAATTCGTGTAATTTGATTTTCGATTCGTGTAAAATGGGCTTGCAAAGCTGGCGAATAAGCGTTAAAATAGCAATTACACGAATGCAGGTCACAAAACCGTATTTTTGAAACGAAACAACACTGAATAACACCAGCCAGTACAGATAGTATTATCCAGTCATTTGGTTTTTCATTATAACACATAAGTCAAAAAAAGTACAGACCAAAATCGAACTTTTGTTCTGTACTTTTTTATATCATTCAGTTATGCCAGTATCTTAGTTTCATGCAAGAAATTCACTGATTTGTTCTATATAATTATCTTCTGAAAAATCTGTACCGCTTTCACTTTCCTCTTTTGGGATTACTTCATCAATAAACGGCTGGAGATCGTCTAAGCAGTCCTCGATGATTTCGGCTGTATCTCCATAAACATCTATGGTGATGATTTCTTTCGCATGTCCCATTAGCTGTGATACCGCTTTAGGATTGAAATTGTTCTTTAATAAAATGGTACAGAAAGTGCTTCGCAAATCATGCCACCTTATATCGGGCAGTCCATTGTCCTCCAGCAGCTTCTTATAATGCCTCCAGTGAAAATCCTTGCTTCTCGGACGCCCATAAGTGGAACAGCAGATATAATCCAAATCCTGAAATATGCCTGACCGCCTTCTGCGGTTCTTCTCATACACTTTTCTCTCTTCCAGAATTGCTTCAAATACATAATCCGGTATGGGGATGGTTCGGTAGCTGGACGGCGTTTTCAACCCAATTTCCTGTTTTGTAAACGTCTTAGCCGGGAAGTCCCCGGCAGTCGTGTTTGGTTTCTTACCTAACTGCCGCTGCACTTTCAATGTCCGGTTGATATAATCTACATCCGAATATTTTACCCCATTGATTTCACACCGCCTCAATCCCAACAGCACTGCAAATAATACCTGCATATGGATTGGCGTTTCCCTGCTCGCTTCGATGAGCGTTAAAACCTGCTCCATATTCAACGTCTTTTGTGTATCAATGTTCCGGGTGTGATAGGCTTTCTTTTCTACCTGCTTTGGCAGTGCCACATCAATCGTCGGATTTATGGAAATGATTTTCTTATTCACAGCATACTGCATGGACGTATTCATCACCGTTTTTACCAGCCTTGCAATAGAAATTGAAACTGCCGCTTCTTCATAATAAAGGCTCTGGATATGGCTCCGTTTGATTTCTGTCATTCTGATGTTGCCCATCGCCGGAATCACATGGTTATTCACGATATTGGAATAGGTTTCATAGGAGCCGCTTGTAATGCGTGGGCGCATTTCTTTTTCAAGCCAGAACAGCATAAAGTCTTTCACTTTTACGCTGGTATATACCACATATGTGCCTGAATATAATTCGCCCAGCGTCTTGTCCCTGTCCGTGTTCGCCGCTTTCTTTGTCGCAAATCCAGATTTCTGCTGCGATATTTTTGTCCCGTCCGCATAAATAAGCACCACACGATAGCCAAACTTATTCTTAATCGGCGTAACGTTATAAACCTTCCAGTCCACAAACTGCTGTAATTTCAAATCAAATTCCATGTTATCCTGTCCCTTCCCTGCCTTCAGAAATAAAAGCGTCATTCATAAAGGCAATAATCTTTTCTTTCTCATCCATGACGTCGCAATAATATTCAAAGGTTGTATTGACAGAACTATGTCCCAATAACCCTGATATTTTCGCAAGCGGAACACCCTGCTCCACCAAAATTGTCGCAAACATATGGCGGAGTCCATGCACGGTTACAGCAGGAAGCCCATTCCGCACACACAGCTTTGTCAAAGCATTGTTCATAGCGGACAGGCTATGTACCTTTCCATTTGCCTGACAACTGATATAATCGTTATCAATAAAAGCCTCCTGCATCTTCTCTTTATACATATCTATCTGACATTTTCTTTTCTCCAACTCCGTAATAATGACCTCTGGCACACGCAATACTCGGAAACTGTTGGGCGTTTTGGGATCACGTTCGATTGAAATATTTTCTTCAATCCTGCTGCCCTCTTTTATGATGGGGTTTGCAACAATCTGCCTGCTGATTTTCACACTACGGTGTTCTAAATCAAAGTCGGAAAATTTCAGGCCATAGATTTCACCTTTCCGCAGTCCGCAAAACAGTCCCAACAGAATTTCCAGATACCAGTTATCCTTTGAAGCCGCCTGAAGGAGTATTTTTATTTTCTCCCTGCTGAGAATCACGATATTGGGTTTCTTTCGCTTATACGGCTTTGTTTCCGGCACAGGATTCACATTGATATAGCCCTCTATAACTGCCTCTTTCATGGCAAGATTCAAAATTTCCCGTCCTTTGTTTCCTGCCGAAACACAAGCCTTTGACGTCCTCTCCAGAAGTCCGTCCAGGTATTCCACGCTGACAAACCTCATCTTTATATCATAATCAATGTTCGGGATAATCAAGTCATATAAGGCGTATGCCCCAACCATTCTTGTTGTCGTCTCGATTCTTTTTGAAAACACTTCTTCAAACCAGTAGATAAGATAATCTTTAAAGAGAACATCTTTATTGGATTTGCTGGAAAGCTGCTGTTTCCGCAACAGCGCATTAAATTCTTCCTCGCATTTCCGATAACTGGCCTCCGCCTCTGCCTGACTGGAAAACCCGCCTTTCTTTCCATATTTAACAATGCCGTTGTCTTGCAGTGCCTTTGTCCGGTGATACCATGAATTTCGTTCAAAAAAAGCAACACTCTTTTCCTGTGTTTTCTTTCCCATTCCTATCACCTCCGCACATTTAGCTTGCTCCATTTAACCATTGATCAAATCCCTCTTTGGGAACCCGGTACAGCTTTCCTATTTTTATCACCCTGAACGGTTTCTGACTCTCATAGGCTTCATCCAGAAATGCGTATGCCTTGCTTCTACCAATACCCAATAGCTTTTGAATGTCATCAGCGTCATAAACCTGTTTTTGCAAATTCATGGTATCTATATCAGTCACCTCCCGAAACACGGGAAGGGACTGCTTGCTATTATCATAGCTTCACAATCCCTTCCCGTCTAATGTGCGAATTTTCAAATCGCATCCTTGACTTTTCAATTATCCTTGTTCTCACTGCAATACCTTTTCCTTATTAAATAATCGTATCCCTGCCTGCTGTTGCAAAACATACAGGTATCCTTTAAATTTTGATTTTTATCTGCCCTCTGGATAAAATGCTCTTTGGAATCATAAAAGGGTTTTGCACATATGGGACATAAACACATTAAAATCGGTTTATCCCGTTTTCTCATCCCGGTGCTGGAGCATAACGCTTTATCAACCTTCAACATCTGCTGCCTGTCCAGCGTCCCGATATAATCCCCCAGTCTCTTTTTATCCAGTGTTCGGACTTGCTCTAACAACACAACAGAATCTTTTTCCAGACCTTGCATATCTGCCGGAACCGGGACATGCGTGGGCATTTTTGACTTTGGCCTGCTTGTAATTGCCGCCACAATTACGGTTGGGCTGTATTGATTCCCTCTGTTATTCTGAATCACTAATACCGGACGGTATCCGCCCTGCTCACTTCCGAAAACGGGATTTAAGTCTGCATGGTAAATATCCCCTCGTCTGATTTTTCTTTCTTCCATAATAAAAATGTCCTCCATAATCTTTACTTCCTGAATCCAGTCTGCTTTTTCTTTCATGGCGGAAAATATAAATTTGCAGAATACATCTTACCTGCCGAAAAAACTGCATTTCAGGTATGTATCAGCCGAACACAAAAGCATGGCTTTTTGATTATTCTTCAGAATATTTTCATGTTTTGTGTCCGGCTACCACTTTTAGCCTGATAAGCCTATTTGTCCTCGACACCCCGGCTTATAAATTACCGCTTTTACGGCAAATATAGGGAAGTCACCAAACGACTGGCTGCTGGCCAGCTCCACGGGAATAGCACCCCTCCGGGGATCGCCCGGAGCCGCCCTCATTGGTTGCGGCGTTTTTATACCTGATGGGTATTTACGCTCGACCTGTGACTGGACGGGAGTATCATTGTCCCTGCTGCCTGTTATCGCCTTATCAGTAACAAACTGATAGTTATAGCCCGGTATTTTCCGCTCCTTAAACGGGGATAAGACAGCCGCAAACCATTGTCTTTCTGTCTGTGCGATTTCGTTGCCTTTATCTCCATCCAGCTCATGGCGTACCTGCTAACGTGGCTTACGCTCATCACGATAACAACAGGAATGTATTTGATGAATGGGTATGAAATTTTCACGGTGCAAACCCATTCACCACATAAATGCAGAAAACAGGTGAAGGAATTTTTATCTCCCTCACCTGTTTCCTCACTTATCAGGCAAAACCCGAAAGTCCTTTTTTAATTTTTTTCAAAAAACTTTTTCAGGCTTTGAATTGCCCCGTGGACACTGTACTCTACTGCTCTGATTGAACACTTCTCCCGCTCTGCGATTTCAACATAGGTCAACTCCTGAAAATAATGCAGTATCAGCCTCTTCTTCTGTTTTTCCGGCAGTTCGTTGATTGCCTTATGTAACTTTTCTGTCTGAAGCCTGCGGAACACGATTTCCTCCATGCTGTCCGGCTTTTTCATCGCTCTCATATTCAAAGTGTTTTCCCACACCTCAGACTGCTCGATATGCCTGTCCACCACGTTAAGATACACCAGATCGCTTAATTCAAAAGAATCAAACGTGTCATACAGCGCCTTGCTGATTTCAAGTTGATATAAAGCACCTTGTCCATCTTTAAATGAAACGTAATATTGTCCGTCTTTCTCAAATATCGTATAAGGATTGTACTTATCCTTTCTTCTTTTTGGGCGATTACCCTCCATGTCCTTTCCTCCAATCTGAATTTTTTGGTTGAAAATTCAGGTTGGAAGGCGGTGAGCGGCAACCGATGATGAATAACGCCCTGCGGCGTAATCCGGCAAAAAACGACAAAAGAAAAACCGCAAAGGCTGTCACACCTTTACGGTCTATGGAGAATTTATTTCTATTATGTAGAAATTTGACCTCTACTTGTGGGGTAGAAAGCCCCCTTGTACTGACAAGGATTTTTTTAACGGGTTATCCGTCCCTTTATATCGTTTTTGAAAATAGAAATTGCTATTTGCAGGCAATAAAAATCCCTCCAAACTTGAAACAGGTTTGGAGAGTGTTTGTTAAGTCTTTCGGGCATAGCAATACCGCCCACCAAATCGCCGTTTTTTTTAATTTGGTGGACGTATCTACCTATGGCTTTATAAAAAGAAAAGCCGACAAACTGTGATTTCTCACACGTTCATCGGCTCTGCATCTAATGTGTCTGGCTCTGTGATGACTGTTACTTGCAAATTCTTTGCTTCTATCAATGTTTCCTGCCTGCATTTTGGGCAGTAGAGAGGATAATTTTTCAGAACAGTATCCTCCCTAACCTTGTTACGGGTTTTACTTCCGCAGACAGGACATAATATCCATTCTACTTTACCCATAACAAATTATCCTAATTTCTTTTTTAGTGTTGCTATCCATTCTTCGATTGCTTGTACTAACAAAAACTGCTGATGTAAAACAGCCATACCCGTGGCAGGAATATCGGGAGCGTTTTCTTTCATGGAAATATTCTCCTCAAGATAAGATTTCAACACATTGATATTGCTTTCAATGTTATCCAGACATTCCCTCTGTTGTTCCTTCGCCATACTTTCTAAGTTTACGATAACAGCATTAAAATCCAAAAATATATTGATTGGTTTGCAGGATATTTCAATCATCAACTTTTCAAATTCCTCATTTCCTGCATCCGTCAAAGAATATACCGCCTTTTCGGGCATTTTTCCCTCTTTCTCCGTGCGGCTTGTGATAAGCCCCTTTTCTTCCAATTGGATCACCTTTTTGTATATAGATGGTGTGCTGATTTTTACCCATTTTGAGATGTTGCGGTATTCCACCAGTTTCTGGATATCGTATGCACTCATTGATTCCCGCTTCAACATTCCCAGTACAATCAAGTCAATGGTAGCCATTTAAAATCCCTCCTTTTTCTATTGACAATTACTATAAATTATAGTATTATAATTTCCGCAACGCAATCACTATATTTTATAGTAGTATAAATAATACCATTTGTCAAGAGAAAGGAGTTCACAATGAACAGTCAAAGTAAAAAAATGGAGCTGCTCGGCAGTGCATCCATACCAAAAGCACTTTTATCAATGGGTATTCCAACAATGATAGGTATGTTGGTAAATGCTTTCTACAATCTTGTTGACGCATATTTCGTCGGCGGATTAGGAGAGAGCCAGATGGGGGCAATCTCCGTGGTCTATCCACTCGGACAGGTCGTTGTCGGTCTTGGCCTGCTATTCGGAAACGGTGCTGCTTCTTATATTTCCCGATTATTAGGTCGTGGGGATAAGGAAAATGCGAATAAAGTGGCAAGTACCGCTTTATACAGCAGCGTATCCGTGGGAGCAGTTATTATTCTGTTTTCTATGGTGTTCCTGCATCCCATACTGAAGCTCTTAGGCGCAACAGACAGTATCCTCCCCTTTGCCTCCACATACGCAAGTATCTACATTGTTTCCTGTATTTTTAATGTATTCAACGTCACGATGAATAACATTGTAACAAGTGAAGGTGCTGCCAAAACAACCATGTGCGCCTTACTCACGGGTGCAGTGCTTAATATTGCCTTAGATCCACTGTTTATCTATGTGTTTGACTTAGGGGTAGCAGGAGCAGCGATAGCAACCGCAATCTCACAAGTCGTTTCAACCTGCGTATATCTAACCTACATCCTGCGGAAAAAAAGTGTATTCCATTTCCGGGTTAAGGACTGCACATATACAAAAGAAACCTTGTCTGAGATTTTCAAAATCGGCATCCCGACATTGGTATTCCAGATTTTAACGAGTGTGTCCATTTCCTTAATCAACAATGCCGCTGGCGATTACGGGGACTCTGCCATTGCAGGCATGGGCGTTGTTACCCGCCTTATTTCAATGGGCAGCTTGTCCGTATTCGGGTTCATCAAAGGCTTTCAGCCCATTGCAGGGTACAGTTACGGGGCGAAGAAGTTTGACCGTCTGCGTGAAGCAATCAAGACTTCCATCCTATGGTCTACGGCTTTCTGTGTGATTTTCGGTGTGATACTGGCTCTGTTTCCTACGGCTATCGTCTCTCAATTCACAAAGGGCGATGCCGAGATGATTCGCATCGGGGCAGCGTCTTTGAGGGCAAACGGCATTTCCATTATGCTCTTTGGATTTTATACGGTGTATTCTTCCCTGTTCCTTGCTTTGGGAAAGGGCAGAGAGGGATTTATCCTCGGAGCTTGCAGACAAGGGATTTGCTTTATCCCCGTTATCCTGCTCCTTCCGATTGTCTGGGGACTAAATGGAATTATGTACGCCCAGCCGATTGCCGATGTGCTTTCCGCAGTCATAACGGTATTCATGGCGATACCGCTCCACAAAAAACTGAATGAAATGCAGAAACAAACTGCCGCAATAAATACGAACAACAACTAAATATTTATTCTTTCTAACAAACAGAGCCGATGAGCTGTGAGTTTTTCTCACAAGTTCATCGGCTCTGCGTCTTAGCGGCTGGCTCTCTAATGGCTTTACTTGAATATCTAATTTCCATGAATAAAATGAAAGTCACAACAATTAGCGCCTCCCCCTATTGTTCCCATACGTTCAAATCTAATCTTAGGTTCATATCCCGAAAAAGCAGTTATATCACTTTGACAAAAAACTGGACAAAGTTCTGGGCAGCAATATTTCTCACACATATCTTTGTAAAGGCAACGGACTATATTAAAATGGATTTCTCTATTATCATGTCTTTTCCATTCTACCGTAAACCCCTCTGTTGGATACTTTTTGCTCATATGCGATTTGGCAAACATTTTAAATAAACCATATGTAAATGGCATTTTTGTAAGTTTAGCATTTTCTTCCGCTAAGTTGCGTGCATTGTGCTGTATTTCCTTATGGGCAATCATAAATGCTTGTTCTTTGGTAAAACCCTGTTCAATAAGGGTTAAATATATACCCATGATTGGCAACAATCTTTTGAAAATATGCTGATTTATTTCGTCATTCTCGGATTTTGCTTCTCTATCGCTTAAATTCGTATATTTTTCACACATTAAAATATAAAGCTGTTTGCCTTGTTCATTTCCATATTCCTCAGTTAAATCATCGTATAGAAAACTGAAATCTGTTTCTTTATAGTTCATAATCTTATCTCCGTTTCATGCAATCATTTATTTATCTATAACTGTTACTTTTAGATGTTTCGCTTCAATCAGCATTTCCTGCTTACATTTTGGACAATAAAGCGGAAAATTTAGCAGGACTGTATCTTCTCTGATTTGATTACGGGTTTTATTTCCGCAAACAGGGCAGTGTACCCATTCTGTTTTTTCCATTTAACCACCTCACTATCTTAGGACAGCAGATTATGGACAGCCTTGTAAGCAAGCGGAATATACATACAAAGTAAAGACAGCCGTTCCCACAATCCCTCATATTTCAACACGGTATTTTGAAACTGCTCTTTATCTCCCATAATAAAGCAGACAAAGAAAATTAATGCCATGATAAAAGAAATAACACATATAATGCCGAAAATAACATTGTTCTGCTTGAATGCTAAAATCCCATTTAACAATGGGAAAAACAATAATGCCATAAATCCGATTGCCGCACTTATTCCGTGTACTTTTGAAGCCGCAGTGATAATGTCTTTGTTTTCATTCACATGGAATATTCCCGAAACCAATCCTGCTCCGACAGCAAATGTCCCCAGTGAAAACAAAAGTAAAACCGATAGGATTGGAAAGTCTTTTTTCGTAGCAAAAAATATGCAACCGCTGCAAATGCCAGAAAACATCCAAGCCATATTAACCATGTATTATAAATAACACGAACGGGGCTTTGCAGACTTCCCAACGCACTCATTGCCATTGTTTTACTATTGTACCCATCATAATACCGACACAATATCCACGGAAGAAAAATCTCGCCAATGACTGTAAAGAGTAAAATTGAATGAAACAACTTACTGTTTATTATATTTCCCATTTTCCAATCACTCCTAATATCTCTTAATTTCTCCATGAAAATTATGTGCCTTTTCAAGCAGCGGTCCTTTTGCTCCCATTGTAAAGGCAATATCACTGCTGCGGATTGACAATAGTTCCATTCCAGACTGTAATTCTAAAACGTCCAACGTATTTTGCAGCAATTTAACAGCTCCGTCCTTATCAATGTTAATCCACGCATATTTACGCCCTTTATATTGGGTAAACTCACCCTCGGAAAGCTGGCAGTCCCTTAACGCAGGGCATTCTTCCAATATATGGCTGAGTCTTGAATTTGACAGCAGCGGATATGTCGTCACGCAAAAGCCGCCTGTTATTTTGCTTCCCGTGAAAATTATCACTTTTCCATCCCGCAGTGCATCATATTCCAACAATGCCTGTGGCGGGATGCGTATTGTTAAATCGGGGTTTATAACGGAAAGACCAAATACAAATTTACCCCCTTTATTGAGCTGCGGCATAAAAAACCTCCTTTTCCAGTATTCCTTTTTCTACATTGATATGTTATAATAGTAGTGTCCATAAAAACTACTTTATATATAAAGTACTATAAATACAACACAATGTCAAGGAGGAAAAAATATGCTGTCCAAACCTGCCACAATGCTTTTAGGTTTCATATACGAAAAACCACTTAACGCATACGAGATCATAAAACTCTTAAACTACATGAATGTGAAATGGTGGTTTAATATCGCTGATTCAACGGTATATTCGACATTAAAAACCCTTGAGAAAAAGGAATTTATATCTGGCACTACCGAGAAAGTCGGAAATATGCCAGACCGCACCGTTTACAAACTTTCTGATAAGGGGAAAAGCGAATTTATAAACACTTTAAAAGCATCAATCCTGCAATTCAACTACGATACAAACATCTTTTCTATTGCCGCTTTTTTTCTAAGTACATTTACACCTGATGTACAGCAGGAACTTTTGCAGGAACGGCTTAATATTCTGCAAAAGTACCGTGCAGGGATTGAAAAACAAATCAATCCGTTATGGGAAAACGAAGTTTCTTCCGCCCATTCTGCAAATGTAAAAAGAATGATTGACCTCGTAGATGCTGAAATAACAGGGACAAACCGTTTACTTGAAAGCTGCAATGCCAACATATAACACAAGTCCATGAAACGGATAACAGACCGTGAGGAAAACCTATGACTACAAACAATATCCGCTATTTATATAATGCAGAAACAGGCATTGAGCTGATTTTCTGCAAAAATTCAACTATATCCTACCCGCTGCATAATCATGTTTCCGTACTAACAATCGGTATCATACTGGACGGCTCCGTAGTCCTTACAACGAATAAGGAAACAAGGATTTATAAGCAAAACGAAACATTTACAATATTTCCGTATGAACCGCATAGCATTTCGGCACATGACAGCTATTCCCTGCTTACCCTGTGCATTGATAAGAA
This sequence comes from bacterium 1XD42-76, assembly GCA_009917545.1. Taxonomy (GTDB): domain Bacteria; phylum Bacillota; class Clostridia; order Lachnospirales; family Lachnospiraceae; genus QZDW01. Next base: position 15,356 of record QZDW01000014.1, on the reverse strand, counting down.
TACTGTAAACAACGCAGATGTTATCACCATACAAAAACATATCGGACTTCTTCTGATGCAGGCTCTGAATATGGGAAAAATCAATCAATATCAAATATTACAACTACTAAGCTGTCTGGATAAAACCTCGGATTCTTCCAACTGGCAGCTTAAAATCCATACCCCATATATCCACGACTTAAAAAGACAGTTGGAGTTATACCCAGAATGCAAACTTTCTGTCGAGGAAATGGCACAAAACGCTTTTCTAAGCAAATACCACTTTATCAGAAGCTTCAAGGCAGAGGTAGGGCTTACACCGCACCAGTTCCAAATCCAGAACCGCATCCGCAAAGCGCAACGCCTAATCCACGAAGCCGATACAATAACCGAAGTAGCTTTGACCACGGGTTTCTGCGACCAAAGCCACTTCATAAAGCAATTTGAAAAACAGGTAGGCTTGCCGCCTTTAACTTATAAATATTCTTCTGGAATTATCCCTCAAAATACCCCTATACCCTCTGGGGCACTCGTGCCATTCAGCGATACGAAAGAGATATAACCAGATAAAGCTATTAGCAGAGGGCGGGCATAAACTTTGCGAACAGGCAAAGCCCGTCATCCCCTGCAATCACTTCATGCGGTACGCCTATGGGAAATATGGATATTACGCCCGTTTCATAAGGCAATTCCACACCGTCATTAACGCACACGCCCGTGCCAGAGATTACTTCATGCGTTTCCAGTTGTTTCTCGTGGATATGGCTGCCAATCTTTTTATTAGGGGCTATCCTCACAAGATGGTAACTAAATTGTCCGCCTGTCCTTTCGGATGTGATAATGTGCTTCAGCTCCACACCCTCAAAAGTAGGATGCTTCGACCACGGGATAGCATCAAATGTAACTGTGGCATCTTTTAACAGCAGCTTTCCTCCCTCGTTGAATTTTTCAAACAGATTTTTGTAATCCATTTCCAACACTTCCTTTCAAATTTTTGGGCAATATTTTTGCCTGCTTACATCATACCAACAGGCTTATTATTTGAATTGTAAAAAATTGCGGAATACAAAACAGAGCCGATGTATTGTGATTTCAAACTATCTCACAAATTCATCGGCTCTGCATCTGTGTGTCTGGCTCTCTGATGACTGTTATTTTTAAATTTTTCGCTTCAATCAATGTTTCCTGCTTGCATTTCGGGCAGTATAGCGGATAATTTATCAATACCGTATCTTCCCTAATCCTGTCACGGGTCTTATTAGAACAAATCGGGCAGCGCACCCATTCTTTTGCTATCATCAGAACATTACCTCCCTCTGTGCTTTGCTTTTTTCTTTTCCTGCCGCAGAGCGAATTGCCGCTCTTTCTCTGCTTCTTTCTGTTCTCTGGACTTCACTTTCCGTTCCAGTTTTCCCTGTTCATGTTGGAACTTTAAGGCTTGTTGGGCTTTTGTGCCAATGCCCTTGTTTTCCAACTGGCTGTTGATTTCCCTCTGCATACGCTTGGGATTGATTTTTCGTTCTTCGGTTTTTTCTGTTTTAACTGGCGGGCTGAATTTCAGCTTATGCCAGTTTTTGAGCAGAAAATCATACACTTCATAATCTTTCGGCTCTGCGCCGAACGTAATCTTGCAGACCTCATATTTGTCGCCGTCTATGCGCTCAAACAATCCAATCCAAAAGGGATTTTCAAACAGAATTGTCAAGCTGCTTTTCATCGCCATGCCATCAACTCCCCCTAAACTGGCTTTCAAATTTATCAAGCCATTCTAACAGGGATTGGTATAATAAACGCTGCTGTTCAAAAATCGCTTTCCCACCCAATGGAATATCTGGATAGCTGGCGGCATATTCGTCAATGGATTTTGCTGAAGCCGTAAAATTGTCCCGCAGCTTCTTTATCAAATCCAGTGCTTTTTCCCTTTCCATTTTATTTAAGTTTGTAATGACAACATTGAAGTCAAACAGCAATGGGACTTTCTGGTTTGCGTAAGTTTCCATAAGCTGCCCAAAATACGTCCGCCCCTTATCCGTGATGGAATACACCGCTTTATCAGCGAATTTATCCCCTTTCACAATACTGCTCTCCAAATAGCCCTGCTCATTCATTTGAAGCACTTTCCGATAAATGGATGGGACGCTAACCTTTGTCCATCTTGAAAGATGATGGTATTCCACATCTTTCTGGATGTCGTATGCACTCTGCGGTTTCTCCATAACAATTCCGAGAATTACCAAATCTATGGATGACATATTCTCACCTCCGTTTTTACTATCATCAATATTACTATTATTGATAGCAAAAATCAAGAGGCTATCACAATTTATTTAAAAATGTTCTGTTCAGTTATATAACTTCTTATAAGAGGAAATCAAACCTCTTATTACAAGAACTTTCACATCGTTTAAGTAGAACTTTCATCTCTGTACAATAGAAGTACCCAATATTAAATACAGGTGGTGAAAATATGACCAGTCATGATTTTGATTTTCTGGAATTAGGGCAGGCAATTCAAAACGCCCGTGAAAAACAGAGGATTACAAGAGAAGAATTAGCTGAAGAACTTGGCATTTCCGCAAGACATTTGCAGTCCATTGAAAAAGAGGGTCAATATCCCAGCTTTCCACTGTTCATTCAGCTTGTGACCATGTTCCACATATCCGTTGACCAGTACATACATTCAGAATCTCCGGTAGAAAAAACAACATTACGCCGACAATTGGATGCTCTCTTTGACACATTCGATGATTCGGATCTGACCATCATAGCAGGGACGGCGCAGGGAATATGTAAGGCAAAAGAGCCAGAGGAATAACCTCTGGTTTTCTCTTGCCACATTTCAATAAGCCGGAACACCATATCCGTATATAGAATCGCTGCCCATGCTGTAACTTCTCCTCGCACATATATCGCCGCTGTTCCCCTCTATGGTATTCACAACGCCATCCGTCACGCTCTCCACAATCCCCACATGGTCTATGGTTCCGTCATTTCCCCAGTCAAAGAAAATAATGTCCCCTGCTGCCGGGACATAGCTTGCGTCCTGAAACTGCCCACGGGCATGGAACCAGTCCACGCCGTCCGAACAGAGGGAGAATTTCGGTATCACGCCGCTTTCCAGATAGCCGCACTGCTCGGCACACCACGACACGAAAGTAGCACACCATTCCACCCTGCTGTCAAACCCGTACCAGCTCCAGTAGATATCGCCTCCGTTGCCCTCCTGCGTCAACGCCACCTGCACGATTGCCCCACTTCCGGTTCCGGTGGGGATTCTGCCGAAAATATAATACCGGAGTACATGGGGGACGTACTGCTTGTCCCCGTAACTGCCCCAGCCCATCCGCTCCGCCATCATATCGGAAAATTCTGCGGCATTGGCGGCAGTGTATCCCCCATAGTTACTCTGCGCCCATGAGATATACCCGTTCCCGAAATTATACCCCTGCAACGCCAGTTTGATATGCTCCATGTCCACCGGGTTCTCCACCCCTGCGCTTTGCAGGCAGTCCTTTAATGCCTGTACGCCGCACTCGATGGAATATTCCGGGTCGGTGATTCCGTTCGGCTCTCTTGGGTATCTGGTGTTATAGCCGCTCTCGGAGCTTTGCATGGGGTCACTGCCCTGCCCGCCGCTTTCCTGCATCATCACCGCCTTAATCAGCTCCACATATTCCTCAATGCCGTACTGCCTTGCATAAATGCGGATGACTGGCTCATAGGCTTCCACCTCCGCACTAACCGGGCTTACCGTGCTGGAATTGCCGCCGCCCACCATGCAGAGAAGCCCGCCGAACAGAAGGACGATAATCAAGATAAGGACGGCCACCCATCCCCCTGCAGCAATGGCGCTCACCAGTGCTTTTGTCCCGGCAATGATGGCTTTTACTGCTCTTGCCGTGGCTTTCGCCGCTGCCTTTGCCGCCTGTTCTGCCGCCTTTGCCGCCTGCCTTGCCATCTGCACCGTTTTTTCTGCGGTCTTGACGGATGCTTTCGCCGCCGCTTTTGCGGTCTTAGCCGCCTCCTTTGTGGTCTTTACGGTTTTCTCTGCGGTCTGCTCGGCGGTTTTTACGGACTTTGCGGCAGATTTGATTGTCCCTTTCCCGGTGTTCTTCACCGTCTGCCCCGTTTTCCCTGCGGTTCTGACCGTCTTTTCGCCCCGGTCTATGGTTTTTATGGTCTGCTTGGGAAGCTCCCTAAACTGCGCCGCCTGCTGTTCCGCTTTCTGTTGGGAGATTCTTTGCTGTGACGCCCTCTGCATGGCTCTCTGCCCTGCGGCCTTCTTCTGTGCCGCCTGTTTTGCCGCCTGCTCCTGCGCCTTTTTCCTCATCTGCTCTTTCGGCTGGTAAGGCTCTCCCCTGCCTGACGGGACGGAAGGCCGGGGAGATGTGGAAGGCTCCCCGTGGGCGGGACTGCTCCCCTCTCCACGGGCTGACCGCCTGATTTCTTTCGTTTCTTTGGAAATCCTGTGTTTTTCCTTTGCCTTATCCACAAGCCTGTTCCCCTGTTTCCTTGCCTGATGTGCGGCTTCATGGGCGGCACGGTCGGCTCCCCGCTCTGTTTTGTCCTCGGCATATTCTGTCGGGGAAGCGTATCGCCTTTCCTGCGGCTGTGCGCCCTCAACGCTTTCTTTTGTGCGGACATAGGCACGTTTCACACGTTCCATGCCCGTCACGGTCTTATCCAGTGCCTTTACATCCTTATGGACTTGGCGTGTCTTGATTTCTTTGCTCATCGCCCGCCCTCCTTTGGGGTAAACCTGCCGTTACTCCGCAATCTTTTTCGCCACTACACAAGCCGCCCGTTTGTTCTGGAATACTCGCAGGTGGAGAGCGTAATCAGCTTGTCCCCGTACTCTGCGCTTACTTCTGTATCATAGAGGGACAACGCTTTGCACTGGTCTACATATTCCTGAAAATCTTCCTCGGTTTCCGCATTGGCGAACAGGTAATACTTGAATCCCGTATCGTCATACACCGTGGTCTTGAATACGGCGATCACCTCATAATCCGCTGTTTTCGTGAGCGTGTCAAAATGGATGGTTTTATGCCCCTCGTAAAATTTCCGGCTCTCGTAATCCATCAGTCCGGTGAACATTGTCCCGTTCTTCATGTGGTGTCCGTAAATAATCACGTTGTCGCTGGGCTCAAAGGGGCTGCAATGCTCCGCAATATACGGCACCCCGTATGCGCTGTACTCCTTTTCAAAGCTGCGCTTTAGGTAGAAGTCGGGACTGTCCGGCGTAAACATCACCGGGTAATTGATATTCGTCCCGTCAATGGAAATCCAACCCGCCATATCGTTGTTCTGGTTGAAAAGCTCCTGATATTTGGCAAGCGGGGACTGGTTCTCTCCCTCTGCCATATCCTCCGGTGTTTCCCCGGTTCCCCCGTTTTCTTCCGTTTCCCCCGCCTGCTCCACAATCTCTGCCAGCTCTGCAAATTCACTGGTTGATTTGCCTGCGCTAGCATAGTGGCTTATGACCTGAAACATGGAAATGCCAAAAAGCAGGGTACAGAGTGCTGCCCCTGCGGTGTAGATATAAAATTTTTTCTTCATTTAAAAATCCTCCATAAAGTCCCGGCAAAACGCTTTCCTTTGGCATTCTGCCGCGGATTTTCATAAAAATAGCAGGCATTGCGCCTGCGTGTCACTGGTTACCTTGCCTGCTCCCTGGCTGGCTGCATTTTCTGCCCTGCGCTCCTCCCGCTTTTTATCTGCCTAAGCTCCGCTTTCACCGATGGCTTTTTATCCCCGCCCCGGCAAAACTGCTCCATCCGTTTCTGTGCGTTGTCCGCCGCTTTTTCCATAGCGGCAAATGACCTACTGAAAGATAAAAATGCTTTCTGGACTTTCGCAAGGATTCCTTTATCCCCTTTCGGCTCTGCCGGCTCTTTGATGCGCCTGCCGATCAACGCCCGCCCCGCATTTTTCGTATGCTGCGCCGCCCTGTTCAGCTCGCCTCCCACAATGCCGATTTTCGCCGCATTCCGCTCCATGCTTTCCATGCCGCTGTGCAGGCTTTCTTTTAAGGCGGACAGGACAGTGGGGATTTTCATGGCGGACACTGCTTTCTTTAATGCCTCCACGCCTTTCTCCTTAAACTCCTGCACCGCATTTTTCGCAGAACGGACAAGGTTGGTTTTTACAAAGGCTATCTGAGTGCCAATCTCCTGCACCTTGCCCTCTGCGCTGTCCAGCAGGCGGGCGGCGGTCGCTTTTATGCCCCTGTCCTGAATCTGCTCTAACTGCCCCCGCACCTCTTTCAGCTCCTTTATGACCTCCCCGAACTGGCTTTCCATGCCCTCCAGATAATTCACAAGGCTTTCCACTTCCTGACGCTCTTTTTTCAGCCCGTTCCCCTCCAGAACCTCAAACAATTCCCGGATTTCCGGCTGTTCCCGTAACGCAACCGCTGTTTCCATGCTTAACGCCCTCCCCTTTCCGCATTGTCTGTCCTCGTCTTAACTGTGGGCAAATCCCGGCAATATTCGGGATACCGCATTTTTATGGCTTCGTAAAAATAGGGCGCATAGCCGCATTCAAAGATTTCATAGGGCGTTGACATACGCTCGTCCCCCTGCTCCACATAGCCGTTCCAGAGGTTGAACGCAAGGCGGGTGAGCCGCACCGTCCCTCCCGTCTGCCACCCCTCATGCAGTCCCTCCGGCTTGATGCAGTCCTGCTTGAAGTCAAACATCCTGCCTACGTTATTCCTCGCCGTGTCGGAAATTCCCACGCAGTAGAAAAAGGCACGGTGGTAACAGTCCGTATTGCCGCATTTGTGCAGCATGGTAAAAAAGAAATTTTCATGCTCCTTTGAAGCAAACCTCATTTCTGACATTCTGATCCCTCCATAGAAAAAGGCGGCTTTTTAACAACTATTCCGCTGTTTACAAGCCGCCTGAATATTTTTATCTGCTCCGATTATAGACTTTTATCTGTCCCGGTTGTGAATGTTTACCTGCTCCGGTTCGCACTGTCCTCCCCCGGTTTTGTTGTCATCAGCCGATACAGGCGGGTATTCTTCGGGAATTTATTGATAAACGGCACAAGGGAACTTCCATACTTAATCAGGCCGCACCCTGCGTCCGCATTGGTGATATAGCTCATCTGCTCGTTGGAGATGTTCAGCAAATCCGCAAGTTTCTGGCGGTCGGACGCCGCCTGGTTCAGCATGACGATATATTCGCTGTTGGACAGCATCGTGCTGGCAAGGACAGAATCCAGCAGGTACTCCACGTTCTGCGTGATGGCGTTGGGGAACGCATTTCTTTTCCGGAACCGCCTCCATGCAGAATTGAAAAATGCCCCGGAATACTCGTTCTCAAACACCACATGAAATTCATCCAGAAAGATATGGGTACGTTTCCCCTTCTTCCAGTTTTCCGTGACACGGTTCAGCATGGCGTCCGTGATGACTAAAAGCCCCATTGTCTTAAGCTGCTTGCCTAAATCCATGATGTCATAGACAATCATGCGGCTGTTCACGTCCACGTTGCTCTCATGGGCAAATGCGTCAAGGCTGCCGCTGGTGAAAAGCTCCAACGCCAACGCAAGGTCTTTCGCCTCACGCTCCGGCTGCTCCAGCATTTTCTCCCGGAGCCTGCACAAAGTTGGCACATTCCCGCCGCTCTGGTAATCCTCGTAAACTGCGGCGGTACAGCGGTCGATGATAGATTTCTCCTTTGCGCTGACGCCCTTTTTGTCAAGCTGTTCAAACAGGGACAGCACAAACTCGGACTTGTCAATGACCGGGTTCCCGCCATCGCCATAGCCTTCCACCATGTCCATCGCATTGATGTGGTCACGGCTCCCCGCCGCTATGCGGATGACCTCGCCGCCCATCGCTTCAATCAAAGAGCCGTACTCACGTTCGGGATCGCATATCAAAATGTCGTCCCCGGTGGCAAGGGCAAGGAACACAATCAGCATTTTTGCGCTAAAGGACTTGCCGCTCCCCGGTACTCCCAACAAAAATGAATTTGGATTCATCAGCTTCGCTTTGTTGCACATGATAAGGTTGTGGGAGATTGCGTTCTCCCCGCAGTAAATGCCGCCCTCGTCCATGATTTCCTGCACCCGGAAAGGCATGAGAACCGCAAGGCTCTCCGTGGTGAGCGTCCTAAGCGCATTGATTTTCCGGTGTCCGATTGGCAGGGCGGTATTCAGCCCGTCCATCTGCTGGTATTTCAGGGTAGAAAACTGGCATAAATGCTTTCTCGCCACGGTTAAGATTGTGTCTGTATCTGCGTCAAGCTGCTCTTTCGTGTCGGCGGTATGCACCAGCGTCAATACCGCAAACATCATCCGCTGGTCACGGGTGGTCAAATCGTCCAAAAACTCCTTGCTTTCCTTCCGCTGCTGCTCCATGTCATAGGGTACGACTGCGGAGAAATTGTTGTTGGCGTTCTGCTTCCTCTGCCAGTTGGTGATGTTGGTTTCCACGCCCAAAAGACGGTTCTCCACCTCCCGTACCGCCTCGTCCGTGGGGATGGGTATCACGTCAATGCTCATCATCAGGTTGCGGCTTAAATCCGTAAGCTCCGCAATCATATTGTCTTTGATATAAGACGCATATTCCCTTAAAAACAGCACACGCCCGTAACGGTTCCCCATGCGGAAATGGTCTTTTTCAAACTCAAGGCTGTCCGGGCAGATAAAGTCCTTAAAGCTATGCCCTTTCCGCATGGTTTCCGATAAATCGAACCGGAAGCTGGTTTCCTCCCCGGTACGGTAGAAGTCATGCAACGCCCGTAGCTTGTCCGTTGCGTCCATCTCCACGCATTTGGAGCCTAACCGTGAGAAATGGCTCACTAAGTCCGTGCCGATGCGGGCAAAATACGTCCTCGCCTCCTCGATGGATTTTTTATACACGGATACCGTCACATATTTTTCCTGCACAATGCTGTTGGCTCCCGTGGCTTTCTCTAAGAGCATGGCGTTGTACTCTTTCCGGTATAAATCAAGGCCGTCCTCCTGCATGGGAATTAAGATTGCTTTTTCAAAGTCCTGTTTGTTCAGGCGGCGGTTGTTGATGGTGATTTTCGTGGTTGCGCCGCTGTCAAAGGAATTGAGAAGCTCGCTGTACTCAAGGAACATGGCCTCCTTGTCCTCCCGGCTCGCCACCGCATAGTTGATGTCCACGAATTTATAGGTTCTGGCAAATTTGTTCCGCCCGATCTGGAAAATGCCGTCCGCCCATACCGCCTGAATGGGGATTGCCTGCTGCACTCCTTTCGGGATGACAAATTTCTCCTTGTCCTGCTTGAAAATATTGCTCAATGTCTTAATCATTCCGTTTCCGCTCCTCCCTTTCATGGTTCTCAATGCACGGCTTCACCGCTTCGTAATAGATATTCTCCGGGTTGAAAAGCAGGCGTTTCGGGATAAGGAACTCCGATTTTATCCACGCCCACAAAAACTGCTCTGCGTTCATCCCGTGGTAGCGGATAAACCCCAACGCCGCAAAGGGAGCCGCCCCCAAAACGCACATCCAGCTCACGGTTTCCGTCCCCACATGGGGGCTGAGTAAAAAATAAAGCCCGACGGCAACGCCGCAGGCTAAGACAGAAAAAACGAACTGCCGCATGGACAGCCCGAAAAACATGGATTCCGTATAATTACGGATTTCCCGGTTTATTTTTACTTCCAAATAAATTCCCTCCTTAAATTTGAACAAAACAAAAAGCACCAACCATTTCTGATTGATGCCCTTGTGCAGCATATTTAATTACTAATCGAACTCATACATGCCCTTGCCGTAGCACATCCAGTCCAAATCTGCAACATAACCGAAGTCTTTGTGGTTCTTCTGTTTGCTCATCTGTTTTTGATTTGCTACTCTGGCTTTGTACGCTTTGCTGTTTGGGTTATGCTGGTTTGCATAATCGTTCAACTGCTGTGCTGTATGTGTCTTGCCTGACACGCCTTTTTTCCGAGCCATGACAATCTCCTTTCTCCACAGTTCATCATTCAATGATTGCATACGAAATGATCGGCTACCGAGAACCCTTTTTAAATCCAACTGCCTGACGACGGGCAACTTAATATCAGCAGAATTTCTTGCAATACATTTTACTCTGCGGTAGGAGTGATTTACTTTCGATATATGCCCGCTTAATCTCAGTAAATCAAACAAATACATTTTAGCACCAAACACCTGAAAAATCAATTACAGTCCCATCATCTCACGCACTACCCGGTCTGCCATTTTTACTGCCCCTACAAGCACAAGCATGTTGAAAATCAGCTCACCGATATGGCTCCAAACCATTGTCACTGCCGCTGCATCCGGATCGACTGCGGGCGGGGACGCCGCAAACAATGAAAATATGATGCAGGCAAGCACGATAATCGCCCCTTCTAAGCACACCGCCGCATAGGACTTGATAAAGCTCTTGCCCACGTTCTGCGACGGCTCCCCGGCAAAGGTCGATAAGGGGATGGGCGCAATCGCTGTGTAAAGATACAGACGGAAAAACCGCCCGTACACGCTCATTATCATAATAAAACTTAACACCGTAATGAACAGCCCGCCTATCAGCGTCACCGCCCATAACGGTATGCTCTCGAAAAAGCCGCAGTCCTCCACCGCCTCCACAATCTCATTCGGAAGCACGGTCTGCTGTGCGACTCCAAAGCCTGCGGTTCGCATAATTGTGCCGATTACCCCCTGCACGATGTTGAATAACGCCATCATCAGTTCCAATCCATGCGATATGACGCCTTTTGCTATGGCAAACCGGACAAACAGCTTTAATGCGTGTTCCGGCTTTTTCACTTCCACAAAGCTGCCGCAGGTCTTTACCACGCCGACAACAAAAAACAATACCAGCAGGGCATAGGCGATTGCCTGCAACGCCCCGTGGATGTTCACGATGGCAGTCCAGATGCCGCCGCCCTTAAAATTCTCCGGGGACTGCGTGAGGAGCTGCCATATCTCCGCCAGTTTCTCATTCCATGTTTCCAGTGCATTGACTAAATTCTGCACTACCCAGTTATCTGAATCCACTCATTTCACCTCGCTTCTGGATTTGGCAGGGGAGCTTTCCAAAACTTGCCCCCTGCCGCCACTCTTTTTACATGATTATCCGGCAACTTCCATCAGCCCGTGATGAGGGTTAAGATTTCCTTTGCAAAGGTGATGATGACGCCGCCCGCAAGGGTTAAGAACCCGTTGGAACGCTGGCTCGGATCGTGGGACTGCAAAGACAACCCTACCTGCACGATGCCCCACCCTAACAGGATTAAGCCCACCGCACGGATTAAGCCGAAAATGAAATCGGATAAATTGTTGATTACCGAAAGCGGATCTCCCGCCGCATACACCGTTGTTGCCCCGGCTGTCATCATCAGCACCAGTGCGGCATACACCGCCATTGCCCGCTTTGTCTTTCTGCCCATCGGCTGCCTGCTGGTTTTCTTGCTGTTCTCATTCTTCTTCATCATTGTTCTGTTTCCTCCTTGTTTTGGGATTGGTTTATAATAGCTTCTAAATCCTCCTCGGATAAAAGCTCATAGGAATCGGTTCCAGCCTGCACCTGCGTCACTTCTCCCTCCAGACTGTCCCCCAATGCAATGCTGCCCACCGCCTGCGTCACTTCCCCGTGGCGGTAGACTTTTCCTTTCCCGTCCGTGGACAGTGCCACGTTGGGGTGTTTCAATATATCAAATTTTTCATCCATCACCGGGCGTTCCCCACGGATAAATAAAAGCGCATAGCGGTTGTCCAGCATACGCACTTCATCCGGCGTCAAAAGCTCTCGCCCGGAAATCTGGTAGTTGGTGGAATAATTGCCCGAATGCCCCGTTGATTTTCCATAGGTGTTCATGTCAATCGTGGCTTTCCCCAGCAGCTCGCTGACGTACTTATGGGTTCCCTGCTCGTTGCCGCCCAGATATAAAAACTGGTCGCAGTTGCCCACAATGCTTTCCCACTGCTTCTCAAACAACGCCTTTAATTGCGCCATGTTTTGCAGGATGATGGACACGCTGACTTCCCTAGACCGCATGACGGACAGGATTTTGTCAAAATCATCAGGCAAACTGACGTTCGTAAACTCGTCCATTAAGAAATGCACATGGACGGGGAGCCTGCCGCCGTGCTTGTGGTCGGCAAGGTAAAATAGCTGCTGGAATAGCTGCGTGTATAGGATGGATACCAAAAAATTGTAGCTGGTATCGTTGTCCGGTATCAGCGCAAACAACGCCACTTTCTTTTCCCCCAGCGACGGCAGGTCTAAATCGTCTGTGGCTGTCAATGCCGCAAGGCTGGAAAGGTTGAATTTCTCCAGCCTCGCCGCAACGTGATCTGGATGGATTTCAGCGTTTTCGCACTCCCCGAATGGTAGTCCTTGTAATATTTCACTGCGATATGCTCCGGCTCCCGCATTTCCAGACGCTCAAGCAGCTCGTCCAGCGGGGACTGGTATTCATCGTTGTCCTCCCGGACTTCCCCCGCCCTCAAAAGCTCCATCACCATCGGGAAATTCTGCTCGTCTTTCGGTGCCTCGTATTTTAAATAAAATATCAATGCCAGCAATAACATGGACGCCGCCGTGTCCCAGAAAGGATCGTTAGACTGGCTCCCCTTCGGCGTGGTCGCCTTAAAGAGGTTTGTCACAAGCCGCTGCACATCGTTGTCATCCTTCAGGTACATGAATGGGTTATAACAGTGGCTCTTTTCCATGTTGATTAAGTCAAGCACTCTCACTTCATACCCCTTTTCTTCCAGAAGATGCCCGGTGTCCCGCAGGTTCTCCCCCTTCGGGTCAAGGACAACAAAAGACGTATTCGCCTGCATAAGGTTGGGCTTCGCATAAAACCTCGTCTTTCCGGCTCCGCTCCCGCCCACCACGATGGTGAGCAGGTTGCGGCGGTGCCTCCGGCTGTCATAGCTGATACGCACGTTGGACGTCATAATCTTGTTGGCTCCAAAATCTTTCTCGCTGTATTTCTGGTTGACCACCCGTGCGTTTCCCCATGCGGCAGAGCCGTGTTCCTCGCCCCTCCGGTAGTTCCTGCGTGTGGACACATAAATGCCAATCCCCATCCCGTATATCAGCAGGAAAATGAGGACAGCCCTTAAGCTGTCCCCACATAACCGGATAGAAAACGGATGGTTGATTGCGTCCGGGAACCCCCGTATGATTTCGGGCAGGCCGCCCGCAAGGTACGGTGCCGTCAGGAGGGCAAGCCAGACAACGGGAAGGATGCCGGAAGCCGCAAATATCCACGCCGCCTGCTTCTCACCGTTCCTCATGGCATTTCCGCCCCCTTTTCTCTTTCTCCGGCGGCTCCTCGATCAGCTCGATGACTTTCAAAAGCACGTCGTCCACTGCGTCGCTCGGCCTACCCTCCTTTATCATCTGGTTGCGCTCGTCTTTTAAGGCATGGAAAATCACGCCGTACTCGTATTTGTCCAGCTCAAGGGTTTTCTTTTCCCCGCTCAAATTCACCACCTCCGTCTACCGTTCCTGTTCCCTGCTTTTTACCTTGTAATCCCGGATGGGCATTTCCCCATATGCGTCCAGCAGGCGGTCAACTTTTTCGGATTCCGCAAAGGTCGTCCCACGGTACAGCGGGTACGTCACGCCCTCCACGCATACTTTTCCGCCTGTCGGCTCAAGGCCAATGCCGGACAGGGTTTCTTCCGGGAAAAGGTTGAAATTATATCCTGCCTTCACTGCCCTCATCTTGCGTCCTCCCTGTTATGCTGCGCCTGCGGCTGCTGCCTCTGGCTCTGGTTCCTGCCCGGCTCCAGCACTTTCGCCATTCTGGAAGAAATGTCGCCCGCTGCGTCACGGACTTTGGATAACTCCCCACGGACTTCCTGCGGCTCCATGCCCTCGAAAAATTCCGGCGCATGGGTGAAGTCAAACCCCTGCGTGTCCACGCCATACTTTTTGCAGAGCAGGTAGGACGCACAATAGGCGTGGAAGGCGTCCTCGTTGCGGTCATAGTTCTTGTCCCCGTCCGCAAACCCGGCAAGGGCAAGCTCCGGCGTCACGCTCCGGAAAATCTCCTGTGCGCTCATGCCTTTCCGTACATAAATGCAGCCCTCCTCCGGCTCGAACAATGCGCCCTTGTCCTCCGGCATCTGATCCGGCTCCGCCGCAACGATGGCAACGGGCGGGTTGTTCACTACCGCCCTCACAAGCTGTGCGTCCGTGATTTCCGCCTGCGGCTGCTGAATCTTGCCTCCTGCGGTGGTCTGTGAAATGTCGTACACTTTTTTCGCATTGTAATAAGTCCCGGTGCTGCCGTCCTCACGCTCGTACTCTTTTCCCGGCTCCATAATCAGGATGGGGTTGTTACGCTCCTGCCTTTTCACATAGGCTCCCTGATCCCTCCAGTAACCGTAATCTCCAATCTTCTGCGCCTCCGGCTTCTGCGCCATAATCAGCAGGGCATTGTTGGCAGTATAACGGTCAAAGCGGCTCTGCACGTCAAGGTACTGCTGGAACGACTGCCCGTCCGTGGCCACCGCCGCCGTCATCTGCTCGGACATTTCATAGCAACGGCTCCGGTTGTTCTTGCTCTCTGCGATAAATGCCGCCACCCGGTCATCCTGCGGCACGGCGGATACGTTCAATAAAGAATCAAGGCTGAAATTACTGTCCATATATGCTTACCTCTCTTTCGGTTTTTTCGGTTTTCTTTTCCCCTGCGGCTGTTTGTGCTGCAACGGCTTCTGGTTCTTAGTTTTCGTGTCCTTTGCAGGCTCGTTCCGGCTCGGTGCGCCCGCCTCTTTCTTCCTCGCTGCCTGAATCTCCTTTAATTCCTCCCGCACGGACGGTTTTTCCGGCGTGGCTGGCTGGTACAGCTTAGAAGTACCCTCTGCGGTTTTCCTTTGCTTCCCGGAGATAGGCTCGGACTGACGGGATTTCGCATCCTTGCCCGAAGAGGGGTTTTGCTGCTGTCCCTCCTCTTTCTGAACCGGGGTTCCTAAAAGCTCATCCACCAGTAAATCTTCCTGCGATTTCCCCGGCCTGTCTTTCTCCGGCTCCGCCTGCGACTGCGGCTCTCTCGGTGGCAGTTTCCCCGGCGTTGTTTTTCCCGGTGGCGTTTTTTCTTTTGGCGGTTCTTTCGCCCTCTCTTTTCCGGGAGCCGCCTTTTCCCCTTTTGCCTGCGCTTTTTCTTCCCTCGACTTCTGGATTTCCGTCTTAATCTGTGCCGCCTCCGTGACGGACGCAAACTTGAAGCGTTCCACGATGCGGTTGATGCGGGGCGCATCCTCCTCCTTCACCATAATGTCCACCATGCCGTCGCTGCTCCCTTTCGGGTCACGGACGGCGCAGTAGATGTTGTTCTTCAGATTAAAAGAGCATTAGATTTGCAGATTATATTAGCAGTAAAGTAATCCATGATAGATT
>QZDW01000013.1 GCA_009917545.1 bacterium 1XD42-76 | reverse complement strand
TTTTTCTGCTCGGAATAGGCTTTATCTCCGATTACCATTTCCACTTCCATTCCGGCTTCCCTGCTTTTGCGAACCAGTTCCGGCAGTTCTTTTCCATCTGTCTTTTCGCCGCTGGTAACGGTGGCTGCTGTAATAATACGTTCCTCACTCATTGCTATATGCGTTTTGTATCCAAAGAAAGAGGTATCCGCTGTCTTATGGCCGGTCTTTGCGTCTGCATCTTGTGAAGTTTCAAGATGTTCCAGATCATTATATACCATCTCATGAATTATAATTTGCTGAAAACATTCAAATAAAGGTTTCAAATATACCTTATACATATTTTCAAAAGAACAATTGGAATCAAATGATCTATTTTCAATTCCCACCACAAAAATGTTTGCATCAAACATCACCGGTTGTCTAATTAGAAGTTTAAGAGGTATCTTTTGTAATGCGCTTTTCATACATCTGTCCTCCATAACTCAGAGATGTATTGCGTTAATTCAATATCATCCTCCTCTACATCCTCTTCACTTATGTCATCGAAAAAACCTTCAACAAGTGTTTTATCAAGCCCTAATATCTCAGCATCTTTTATAATTTCATCCCTCGAAGCATATCCATTATCATAAACCAATTTCATTTGCCTATATAGTAAACTATTATTTTCAATATAAGGATTTTTACAAGTATATAAGTGTTGTACTTGTTCTTGAAATACCTTTACTTCTTGTAGTACACCTTTTATAAATTGATAGTTCTGTATATATTCATCAATTTTATCGATATAATGTTCTTCATACAGTCTATAAATTACTGCTTTTAAAGGTAGCTGATATTTTAAGGTCAAAAAAATACTTAAAACAGCATAATCTTCAAAAATCATTTCACGATTTTTTTTACCAGGCATTCTTTTTCTTAAAAATTTTATTTCTGCCCTTAATGCTTCCTCCGGTAATAAGAATTCTGCTGCAAATCTACTCGCACGTTTTTCATTTATACTACTTAGTGCTGATAAATTACATATATAGGGTTCTTTCTTAATATCCGAGTAATCTTTCACATAATGATAATACTCATGTGCTGCAGTAAAAATCTGATTAATCAAAGTTTTTTTGGAATTTAGAACTATATACGCCTTATCACACCCAGATTGTGGAATATACAATAAGCCGTCAATTTTATCACTTTCAAAATCGACAGCTTCAAAATGTATACTTGTATCTTGTTCAGTTATCCATCCAAAGATCTTTTCTCCAATTGGAGCTAGCGCATAGGCAACACGTTTCTCTTTTACAAGTGCTTTAATTGAATCAACTTCATCTTCGCTTAAAGAATTTGTATTAAAGTCATATTCTTTTTGATAATACTGTTCAAATAGCTCTTGATTATTTACTGATATCATCCAAACACCTTCTTGCCAGAACACTATATTTTTCCCTAGTGTGAATTTTTTCAATCATAGTCCCAATTTTTTTTCGATCGCTTTCATCCATATTACCCATTAGATAAATTAAGCCATCTTTTTCATTTTCAATAAAAAATTCATCAATTATCGTCTTTGAAAAATCACAAATCTTGTTTAATATTTCTAATGTTGGTAATTGCTTTCCTGTTTCAAGTAAAGATAGAGTGCTTCTGTTTATCCCTATTTCGTCAGCAAATGCTTGTTGCGTTTTATCAGCTCGTAAACTTATTAATTGATGACAAAACTTCTCTATTAAATGTTTTCTTTTGAATTTTTTATTTCTCGGCTCCGTTTCAGCACCGTCCACACTCAATTTCATTATTCAGAACGTAAAAAGGCTCCCAAGGAAAACCTTGAAAGCCTTAATTTTACTGAATAAATTATCATTACTCAACGATAGAAACAACTCTGCCGGAACCAACCGTTCTGCCGCCCTCACGGATAGCGAAACGAAGGCCCTGCTCCATAGCTACCGGATGAATCAGCTCGATTGTCATCTCTACGTTATCGCCAGGCATGCACATCTCAGTACCAGCCGGAAGCTCGCAGACACCTGTTACGTCTGTTGTTCTGAAGTAGAACTGCGGACGATAGTTGTTGAAGAACGGTGTATGACGGCCGCCCTCGTCCTTGGTCAGGACATAAACCTGAGCGGTAAACTTCTTATGGCACTTAACGGAACCGGGCTTGCAGAGACACTGTCCTCTCTGGATCTCTGTTCTCTGAACACCACGAAGCAGCGCACCGATGTTGTCACCGGCCTGAGCCTGGTCGAGCAGCTTACGGAACATCTCGATACCAGTAACAACCGTCTTACGGATGTCTTCCTGGATACCAATGATCTCAACTTCGTCATTGAGCTTCAATGTACCACGCTCTACACGGCCTGTAGCAACCGTACCACGGCCTGTGATGGTGAATACGTCCTCAACCGGCATAAGGAACGGCTTATCTGTGTCACGTACCGGATCCGGAATATAGCTGTCAACTGCATTCATAAGCTCGATGATCTTGTCGCCCCACTCGCATTTCGGATCCTCAAGAGCCTTAAGAGCGGAACCCTGGATGATCGGAGTGTCGTCTCCCGGGAACTCGTACTCGTTCAGAAGATCTCTGATCTCCATCTCAACCAGCTCAAGAAGCTCCGGATCGTCAACCATATCGCACTTGTTCATGAATACAACAATGTACGGTACGCCTACCTGACGGGAAAGAAGGATATGCTCTCTTGTCTGAGCCATAACGCCGTCTGTGGCAGCAACTACCAGGATAGCGCCGTCCATCTGAGCAGCTCCCGTAATCATGTTCTTTACATAGTCAGCATGGCCTGGGCAGTCTACGTGTGCATAGTGTCTGTTCTCTGTCTCATACTCAACGTGTGCTGTGGAAATTGTAATTCCGCGCTCTCTCTCTTCCGGCGCTTTATCAATCATATCGAATGCAACAGCCTCACCAGTACCCATTCTCTCATGAAGAGTCTTTGTAATAGCAGCTGTCAGCGTTGTTTTACCATGGTCAACATGTCCAATGGTACCAATGTTACAATGCGGTTTTGTTCTTTCAAACTTAGCTTTTGCCATTTTAAAACGTTCCTCCTTAATCTGCGCCCATTGGGCTATTATATTTAACTAGGCTGAATAACATTATATTCTATTCAAGCAGGTTTTTCAAGCATATTCTGTTATTTGGCGCCTTTTCTTTCCGCGATGATCTTCTCCTGGACGCTCTTCGGAACCTGCTCATATTTCTCAAAGAACATAGAATAGTTGCCGCGTCCCTGAGTCTTAGAGCGGAGATCAGTCGAATAACCGAACATCTCTGCAAGCGGTACGTATGCTCTTACCATCTTTCCGCCGCCGATATCTTCCATGCCCTCGATGCGTCCGCGTCTTGAGTTGATATCGCCGATGACATCACCCATGTAATCCTCAGGCATTGTCACCTCAACTTTCATGATCGGCTCAAGCAGGACAGCTCCCGCTTTGGACATGGCATCCTTAAACGCCATAGAACCTGCGATATGGAAAGCCATCTCAGAAGAGTCAACCTCGTGATAGGAACCATCGAATACGGTTGCGTGTACGCCCAGTACCGGGAATCCGCCGAGAATACCGGACTTGGATGCTTCCTCGATACCTTCTCCTACAGCCGGAATATATTCCTTCGGAATCGCTCCGCCGACAACGGCAGATTCGAACTTGAAGGTCTCTTCTCCATTCGGCTCCATCGGCTCGAAGCGTACCTTACAGTGACCGTACTGTCCACGTCCGCCGGACTGTCTGGCATATTTGCTGTCAACCTCAACGGACTTGGTGAAGGTCTCCTTATAGGCAACCTGCGGAGCACCAACGTTGGCCTCCACTTTAAATTCACGCAGAAGACGATCCACGATAATCTCAAGATGAAGCTCGCCCATACCGGAAATGATGGTCTGGCCTGTCTCGCTGTCCGTGTGGACGCGGAACGTCGGATCCTCCTCGGCAAGCTTTGCCAGGGCCTCGCCCATCTTGTCCTGTCCCGCCTTTGTCTTAGGCTCGATAGCGATGTCGATAACCGGCTCCGGGAATTCCATCGACTCAAGGATAACCGGATGCTGCTCGTCACAGATGGTATCGCCAGTTGTAGTCAGCTTAAAGCCGACAGCTGCGGCGATATCACCGGAATACACCTTATCAAGCTCATTTCTCTTATTTGCATGCATCTGCAGGATACGTCCCACACGTTCCTTCTTGCCTTTTGTCGCATTCAGCACATAGGAACCAGAATTCATCATACCGGAATACACACGGAAGAATGCCAACTTGCCCACAAACGGGTCTGTCATGATCTTAAATGCCAGGGCAGAGAACGGCTCGTCGTCGGAGGAATGACGTTCAATCTCATTTCCATCCATGTCAACGCCCTTGATTGCCGGGATATCGGTCGGGGCCGGCATAAATTCCAGAACAGCATCAAGAAGCTTCTGTACGCCTCTGTTTCTGTACGCAGAACCGCAGCATACCGGAACCGCCATACATTCGCAGGTTGCCTTGCGGAGTGCCTTTTTCATGTCTTCAACGGAAGGCTCCTCACCCTCAAGATACTGCATAGTCAGATCATCATCCAGCTCGCAGATCTTCTCTACCAGCTCTCCGCGGTAAAGCTCCGCGTCGTCCTTCATATCATCCGGAACGTCCTCGATCGTGATGTTCTCGCCCTTATCATCATGATAGATATAGGCCTTCATTTCAAACAGATCAATGATTCCCTTAAATTCATCCTCTTTCCCGATCGGAATCTGGAGACAGATCGCGTTCTTGCCAAGTCTCGTGCGAATCTGATCGACTGCGCCGTAAAAGTTTGCACCCATGATATCCATCTTGTTGATGAATGCCATTCTTGGTACATTATAGGTATCAGCCTGTCGCCATACATTCTCAGACTGCGGCTCCACACCGCCTTTTGCACAGAATACACCAACTGCGCCGTCCAGGACACGCAGGGAACGCTCTACCTCTACCGTGAAATCAACGTGGCCTGGAGTATCAATAATATTAATACGGTGCTCCAGGGCATCCGGCTTCGGTTTATTGTTCTCCTGAAGGGTCCAGTGGCAGGTCGTGGCAGCAGAGGTAATGGTGATACCTCTCTCCTGCTCCTGTGCCATCCAGTCCATTGTAGCCGTACCTTCATGAGTGTCACCAATTTTATAGTTTACGCCAGTGTAATAAAGGATTCGCTCTGTCAGTGTAGTTTTACCCGCATCAATGTGAGCCATGATTCCAATATTTCTGGTTCTCTCCAATGGATATTCTCTTCCAGCCAAGGATATTTCCTCCTTATTAGAATCTGTAATGAGCAAATGCCTTGTTGGCCTCTGCCATCTTGTGCATTTCCTCTTTTTTCTTTACGGCTGCGCCGGTATTATTGGCGGCATCCATAATCTCGTTTGCAAGTCTCTCCATCTGGGTCTTTTCTGATCTCTTGCGGGAAAACATAGTAATCCAGCGAAGTCCCAGTGCCTGTCTTCTCTCAGGCTTTACCTCGATCGGTACCTGGTAGGTCGCACCGCCGATGCGCTTTGCTTTAACCTCCAGAACAGGCATGATATTATTCATTGCTTCTTCAAACACTTCAACTGCATCCTTGCCGGTCTTGGCTGCGACCTGCTCGAATGCTCCGTAAACAATTTTCTGAGCGATTCCTCTCTTGCCGTCCAGCATGATATTATTAATCAGCTTGGTAACGACCTTATTATTGTACAGAGGATCTGCTAATACGTCTCTTTTCTGAGTATGTCCTTTACGTGGCACGTTACTTCCCTCCTTAATTATAAATTGTAAGAAGCGTGATCTGCGGCATCAGGACCGGCAGACTCTCCGGCTGCGCTTCACGTTCCTACGATAAATTAAATCATCGGTACTCACATGTTTCCATAAAATGTGTTCGCGCTCGGTTTCGTCTATCTCCTGCAACCTACAGGTTCAATATCACCGGCACTAACGTTCACTTTACTGCTGTTAGTGGTCCAATTATTTAATTGCCCCGGCTGCGGCTGTCATTTTATCCGCGCCGAAAGCCCGGCTGCGTTGGCCGATTACTTCTTATCCTTCGGCCTCTTTGCACCGTATTTGGAGCGTGCCTGCTTTCTGTTGGCAACGCCTGCTGTATCAAGAGTACCTCTGATGATGTGGTATCTTGTACCGGGAAGATCCTTTACACGGCCGCCGCGGATCAGAACAACCGAGTGCTCCTGAAGATTATGTCCCTCACCCGGGATGTAGCTCGTCACTTCGATACCATTGGAAAGACGTACTCTGGCAATCTTTCTCAGAGCAGAGTTCGGCTTCTTCGGTGTCGCGGTCTTAACGGCTGTGCATACTCCTCTTTTCTGCGGAGCAGAAGTCTCAGTCGCCTTCTTGTGGAGAGAATTATAGCCTCTCTGAAGGGCCGGCGCTGTGGATTTCTTTGTGGTTGTCTGTCTGCCTTTTCTTACTAACTGGTTAAATGTCGGCATTCCTTTCACCTCCTGTGATATTGACTGTGGTTGCTGTATCGTCAGTCTGTACATTGCATAAAAACAGAGCGTTCCTATGCACGCCCCATTATTATATACAGAGTTTTTCTGGCTGTCAAGGAAAAAACGCAAATTTTCTTTGAAAACACTACGTTTTTTCTGTATGATACACTAGGATACGTTGTCTTATACCAAAAATAGTTTCAGTACCATAATACCCGGCCGGATTCTTATTCTATACAGAACATATCCACTGTAACCTCTGCCAGCAGCCGGCCTTCTTTGTCTGTCACCGGGACACGGATGATGGTAATGCTGCGGCCACGCCGTACCAGGATCCCCTTGGCCGTCACGGTTCCTTCTGATATGTTTCGAATAAAATTGATATGTGCGCTCTGTGTCACGTATTTTCTTCCATCCGCCCTGGCAGTAATCCCTGCAACGGCGTCTGCCAGTGCATAGAGCAACCCGCCATGCACCATTCCCATCAGGTTTCTTGCATCACGGCCCACCTCAATCTGTACCTCACTTAATTCCGGCGAAATTTTTTCAATCTCCATGTGGTTATATTTCATAAAAGGATTATGTTCCAGGTACGCTGCTGCGTCCTGATGATCCCATTCCCAATCTGCCATATCTCTGCCTCCGATTTATAATTTTCTGTCAGCCTGCCAGGCCACGACCATCATACAATAATTATGCGCCAAATTCAATAAAAACATGCGGCGGAGCCGGTCAATTGCACCGGCTCCGCCGTAGTATCCCGTGATACTCTTTTTCGTATTTTAATCCAGCTTACGCAATGTAATCGATGTGTTGCTGTAACTACCGTCTCCATTGTTCGCTTCCAGAGTAATTGTTGCCGGAGCTGCGGTCACATAGACGATTGTCATTCCAGATAAGGCAGCCGTATCACCGTCAGCGGTAATAGTAGCGGCTGTCCTTGTACCGGGAATCTCTGTTCCGCCATTCGACAGATGGACCCCTATGGTGGCTGGCAAAGAAGCCGATGTCGTATTGGTCCCTACTGTATTATACTGCACCTGATAGAAACCATTTGGGGTCAGCGCAAAGTTTGCTGTACCTGGTGAATGGAAGACAACGGTTCCAGATGTCGCCTGATCATTGTCAAAGCTTAATGGAGTTCCTGCAGCCGGAACCTGCGCTGTATCGTTTGTAGCGACCAAGGCATTTAATTCCGGTGCTTCTCCGGTCGGACCAGTTGGGCCGGTTGGACCGGTCGCTCCATCGGCTCCTGCCGGGCCGGTCGGACCGGTCGGACCGGTAATCCCGTTCGCTCCGGTCGGACCCGTCGGACCGGTAATCCCGTTCGCTCCAGTCGGACCCGTCGGACCGGTTACACCATCGGCTCCGGTCGGACCCGTCGGACCCGTCGCTCCATCTGGGCCGGTCGCTCCGGTTGCGCCATCCGCCCCAGTGGGACCGGTCGCTCCCACGGCTCCGGTGGCTCCTGCCGGGCCGGTCGCTCCCGTTGCTCCGTCAGCTCCGGTTGGGCCGGTCGCTCCGGCCAGACCTGTGGCTCCAGTGGCTCCGGTCGGACCCGTCACGCCTGCTGCGCCATCTGCTCCAGTCGGACCCATTACTCCAGTGGCTCCGGTCGCTCCCACGGCTCCCGTTGGGCCGGCCGCTCCCGTTGGACCTACGGCTCCGGTTGGGCCAGCTGCTCCCGTCGGACCCATCGGGCCTGTCGCTCCCACAGCTCCTGTAGCCCCTATGGCTCCAGTTGCTCCGGTTGCACCTGTGGCTCCTGCGGCTCCGGTCGCGCCTGTAGCTCCCACCGGACCCATTGCTCCAGTGGCTCCGGTCGGGCCGGTCGCTCCCGCAACTCCGGTTGGACCCATTGGGCCTGTCGCCCCGGCAGCCCCGGTGGCTCCGGTCGCTCCTGTAGCTCCCACCGGACCCATTGGACCGGTCGCTCCGGTCGGACCTGCTGCCGTCACCAGAGTGAAATCGGGTGAAGTGCCAGGAAGGCCTGACGGATTATTCCGATTTACCTGATAGAGTGCATTATTATAATACACCATCGCCCCTCTGGCATAAGGAAAACCGGGGATAAATTCATCTACTGCGCTGAGTCCGGCCCCCGCAGGACCGGTCGGGCCCATCGGACCCTCCGGCCCCATCGGACCCATCGGGCCCATCGGACCTTCCGGACCCATCAGTCCCATCGGACCCATTGGACCCATTGGACCTTCCGGTCCTTCCGGACCCATCAGTCCCATCGGACCCATCGGGCCGGTCGGGCCCATCATACCCATCGGACCAGTTGCCCCGGTCGGGCCTACGATGCAGCACGGATCGCAGCCGTTGTTGCAACAGTTTTCTGTATTATTACAGCAGGAACGGTTTCCTGCACAGCAATTTGGAAATGGAATAAACATACATGTTCTCCTGAGGTTTGTTTTACCTTATTATATGTCGGACATCCGATTTTGTCCCATTTCCGCTCTCCTTCTCTCAAAATATCGGCGGTTCTTCCCGCAGGCCTCTGTTCCCGGCTTAAGGCGCTCCGCCAGTGTATTATAACGTTCTGCCAAATGATAGTTTCTCATCCTGTCATAGCAGACGCAGAGCTGCAGGCAGGGGATGTATCCCCAGTAATCCTGCTGGATGAATCCGTCCTTTCCGGCTGTCCGTGCATTGCGCAGTGCCTGGCGATACCAGTAGGCAGCTTCCTTCCACTCCTGTCTGTCAAGAAACCATCCGCCGATATCGCAGCAGAGTTCTGGCCTGGGGATTCCGAAGGCCAGCGCCCGAAAAAGCGCCTCCCCCGCCTTTTCATATTCCGAGAGCTGATACCGGCACAGAGCCGCATGGCGGCAGGCATCTGTTTTATCCTCCCTCCAGGCTTCCGGCATTTCAAGAAAGCTCTCGAGTGCTTCCAGTGCTTCATGGTACTGTCTGTGATAGTACAGCTCTTTTCCATAATAGTACTGTTCTCTGGCGTTAAATTTCTGCCCCTCTTCTTTCATTTTTTCAAAAATGCGCAGATTTCTTCCTGTATCCGACTGCTTGAGTTTATGGTGCTCAATCGTGATATCTTCTCTGATTATCCGGCCAAACGGCACCACTGCTTCATGGATACACCCGCGAAAACGGGCCTGGCCACAGTTACGTATGAGACGTTCTCTATAAAAAGTAAACGTAGGGCGTCCCGACTGGTCGAACCCTACCGCGTATTTCATCATTACCACGTCCGGCTGTTCCTGATCCAGACGTTCCTTCAGACCTTTCAGCTTATGAAGCTCCTCCTCCAGAATCACATCATCCGCATCGAGCCAGAACAGATAATCGCCGGTTCCTTTCGAAAATGCAAAATTCCTGGCAGCCGCAAAATCATCCTCCCAGGGAATGGAATAGATCTGTTCGGTAAACCCGGCCGCGATTTCTTTTGTCCTGTCAGCCGAGCCGGTATCCACGATTACGATTTCGTCCGCAAACCCCTGCACGCTTTTCAGACAGCGCGCCATCACGGCCTCCTCATCTTTTACAATCATACAAAGGCTGACCGAAGCCATGTTTCTCTCCTTTTTCCGGTCTTTACTGCCAATATATGTCCTTTGGGCGTCCGCGGTGCTCCGGCAGGTCATGAGGGTGCTCTGTAAAATTTCCGTTCAAACCAGTTGATTGTTCGTCCAAAAAGCTTTACAATAGTTTTAAGGAAACCGCTTTGCGCCTTCTGACAGACATCTACTACAGAAAAAGCCTTTGGGGCGCATTAGGATACCCGAACCCAGATCGTTATTCGTAATCATTTTCACAGGAGGAAATCACCCATGAAGCTTGTCATTATCGAACCATTAGGCGTAGACAGCCAAAAGCTCCTTACTATGGCAAAAGCCGCACTTCCGGAGAGTGTGGAGCTCCAGTATTATGACACCCGTGTCACTGACACAGAGACTCTCATCGAGCGCGGAAAGGATGCTGACATCATCGCCGTCTCCAATCTGCCCTTAAATGCTGACGTCATCAACGGCTGCCCTAATCTGAAAATGCTGTCTGTTGCCTTCACAGGAGTGGATCATATCGCCCTGCATGCCTGTAAGGCCAGAAATATCCTTGTCAGCAACTGCGCCGGATATTCCACAGCTGCTGTCGCTGATCTCGTATTCGGCATGGTAATCGCACTCTATCGGAACATGGTTCCCTGCAACGATGTGGTACGCAAAGGCGGTACCAAAGACGGCCTCGTGGGCTTTGAGCTGGAGGGCAAGAAATTCGGTGTCATCGGCACAGGTGCAATCGGCCTGCGTGTAGCTGACATTGCCAGAGCCTTCGGCTGCACCGTATACGCCTGCAGCCGGACGAAAAAGGATATTCCCGGCGTCACCTATGTTGATATGGATACGCTTCTTCGTGAATGTGACATTGTATCCCTGCATACTCCGCTCAACGAATCAACCAGGGGATTGATCGGCAAAGAGCAGCTTGCCCTTATGAAGCCCTCCGCTCTTCTCATCAATACCTCCCGCGGACCAGTCGTTGACAGTCAGGCTCTGGCTGATGCATTGAACTGCGGCGCAATCGCCGGCGCCGGAATTGATGTGTTCGAGGCAGAACCGCCAATCAGCGAGACGCATCCGCTCCTCACTGCAAAGCATGTTATCGCTACCCCGCATGTCGCCTTTGCCACAAAAGAAGCACTGGAAAAGCGTGCAGTGATCGTATTTGACAACATAACCGGCTGGCTCTCCGATAAGCCGCAGAACGTGGTTTCATAAATGACAAACGGCAGCCGCCGGATCATTTCCGCGCAGCTGCCGCTTTTATGTTCTTTTTAAAATTCTTCGTAGCCCTCAGTAGACGGAAGCGTAAACTCAACCGGCTGTCCGGGATTATTGAACTGCATCTTCATATCTACTTTCATGCCGACCGTCTCTTCCTCCCCGCCTTCGCGCATCGTCATATCAAAGTCCATGTACATTATCGTCTCTGTGAAATATCCATCTCCATTGACCACGATACGACCGTGTGTATCCTTAATATTGTATGCTATATCAAGCTCTTCAAATAAGACCGAACCAAGAATGCTGTTCAGATATGCATTCAGGGAATTCGTATCCATTGAATAAGTCAGAACCGAATTGTCTCCTTCCTTATCCAGGGAAAGGCCGCTCATCATGCTGTCCTCGACCATTACGACTCCGGCATTCGCACTGGCGATCGCCTCTGCCATGTCCATCTCCTGCCTGACCTTTATCCCGTACATATCCATATAGTACCAGCCGTCCGTATAGAACATGGAGAACGGAAGTTCCAGTCCGTCCATCGACATAGTACCTTCTGCGATATATTCCGGATTATTGCTCCGGATGCCGCGCATCTTCATGTCAAGATGCATGGTCATCTCTTCGGATTCCCCGTCCATTGACATTCCCAGCAGATAATCAACGCCTACGTCATAACTGTCCTGCGCATCGCTTTTCTCCTCCGCTTCATGGTATACCTGCATGGCCTCCGGATCATTTTCGGCACCGTAAACCGTTACTGCCTGTCTCTGGATCTCGCCGTTCACGGTCCAGGCGCCGTCCTCATCGACGTCATAGCCGTCTACCATACGGGTGGAGTTGATGACATGGCCGTGACGGTTAAAATAATAGCACTCCGCCCAGCCGTCATGGTCTCCGTCGATCCAGTGCCAGCCTTCCTCCGTAATCAGATTGTTCCCCGCATCGTCACCATACCACCATCCGTTCATGTCCTGATACCACTGATCTGCCAGTGAAGTAAAGGACAGGGAAAGCGTAGCGGGAATCACGGTCAATAGAAATTTTTTCCACTTTTTCATGCTGCATTCCTCCTGGGTATTTAATTATTAGCGCTATTTTGGCAGATTCTTTACTGTGAAGTCCGCCGCCGACAGGCGGCATAAGTTCAGAGATGCCAAATGCGCCTGGATTCCTTTCATTCATGGTGGTGCGCTCACTCGTGGGCGCAGGAAGGTTTACTATGAAAGTCCCGCCGCCGTCAGGCGGCATATATTCCGGGATGCCAAATGCGCCCAGACTACTTTTATTCATAAGGATGCTCTCTCCTGGGGCACATAAAGGTTTATTCTAAGTATAACGAATTTCCAGAAAATTAGCAATACCTTTCTACTGCAGATAATCCCTCACATACTGCACAATGACACCCGCGCCTGTCAGCATCCCTTTCTCATCGAACTGCGTCCGCCCGTCATGGAGGCCGCGGCGCGTATCAGGATTCTCATCATTGCCGGTACCGAAACTAAACTGGGCAGCAGGGGCAAGCTCGGACATACAGGAAAAGTCCTCGGAACCCATCGAAGGATATTTTCCATGAATGATATGATCTGCTCCGATGACCTTCACTGCGGCAGCCTCAATCCGATTCGTGACCTCTTCACTGTTGATCTGTGGCGGAATTCCATAATTCCAAATCACCTCGCCCGTAGCGCGCATGGCCTCACAACCGCATGTTACGATGCGGTCAACCGCCTTCTGCATGGACGTCCTGACCTCGGCATCCAGCGTGCGCAGCGTACCGCCCATCTCTACACTGTCTGGAACAATGTTGGGAGCCGTGCCGCCGTGAATACTGCCAATCGTCAGCACGCCGGGCAGGATCGGATGGTTCTCCCTTGCCACAATGGCCTGCAGCTGTGTCAGCACATAGGCAGCTGTCATGACGGGATCCACGAATTTCTCCGGATGCGCGCCATGCCCGCCTTTCCCACGGATTATGATCTTAAAGGCATCAGCCGAGGCTCCCGCAGGGCCTGACTTGACCCCGATCATTCCTGCCGTGAGGGCCGGAGCCGTATGAAGGCTAATGTAGCAGTCCGGCTTCAGTACCTTCGTAAAATCACAGGCAATCATTTCCTTGGCGCCGGAAGCCGTCTCCTCAGCAGGCTGGAATAAAAACATCACATTTCCTTTCAGCTCGCTCCGGAGCTCACTCAGCACACGGGCGCAGCACAACAGGATAGAAGTGTGCATATCATGGCCGCAGGAATGGCAGATCCCCTCCTTTTTCGATGCAAACGGAAGGCCGGTCAGCTCTCCCATCGGCAAAGCGTCGATATCCGCACGGATTCCGACAGTCTTTCCAGGCTCATTGCCACGCAGAATACCGACCACGCCCGTTTTCAGGCCAATCTCTGCAACCTCAATCCCACATTCTGTGAGCGCTTTTTTGATAAACTCTGTTGTCTCAAACTCATTATGGCTGGTCTCCGGGTTCTCATGCAGATGCCTGCGGTCAGCAATCATCTGCGGCTCGTATTTTGCAATCAGTTCTTTGGTTTCCATAAAAGCTCCTTTCCCGATTTAACATTCTGTCACTTTCATTCATAGTGGCTCGCTCACCTGGGGCGCAGGAAGGTTTCCTGTGCATCATTCAACCTGTCACCTCAGCATAGTGCTCCGGGTCCGTATTCCCTTCTGTAGAGAATATAAGAATCCGCGCATTCTCATCGAGTCCCATCGCCTTCCGGCTCTTTTCGTACTCAGACTCTTTACAGAGGCTTAAAAGAAGGCCTGTTCCGACCGCTCCGGATTCTCCGGAGACTACCGCCTCATCGTCTCCTTCAGGATGCGCCAGCGCCCGCATGCCCTGCTCTGTCACCCAGTCCGGACAGGAGATATAAAAGCTTGCGAAATCACGCAGGATCGGCCAGATGCAAAGATTGACCTCCCCGCAGTTTAACCCCGCCATCACAGTCTGCGGATTGCCACCAATCGCCGTTCGGTCGCCTGCTTTGGCTGAAGTCAGAACACATGCGGACTCGTCGGCCTCGATGATGGCTGTCACCGGCGGCTTTCCGTGGTAAAGATTGGCCAGATAGCCCAGCACAGCCCCGGCCATTGTTCCCACGCCAGCCTGCAAAAATACATGCGTCGGCTCCTTCCTTCCGCTCTCCTGAATCTGTACAAGCGCCTCCTGAATCATCGTCAGATACCCCTGTGCAATCAGGTTCGGGATCTCTGTATAGCCTTCAAATCCGGTATCCTGGATAAACGCATATCCGTTTTCCCTGGCAAATGTATACGCATGGCGGACCGTATCGTCATAATTCCAGTCCGTCACTGTCACCTTTGTCTCGCCGATAGCGGCAATCGCGTCCACCCGACACTGCCTGGAGCCCTTTGGCATAAACACAAAGGCCCTGCCGCCCGCCTTCCACGCAGACCAGGCCACGCCTTTTCCGTGATTGCCGTCGGTCGCCGTGACAAAGGTCTTTCCTTTTCCGCCTGGAAAGGCCGGATTGACAGTCCCTGCCTGTACCTCCTCCTTCGGACACCCGGACACTTCACGGCTCAGGAGCGTATGAATCGCATATGAAGCTCCCAGCGCCTTAAAGGCATTGAGGCCAAACCGCTTTGATTCGTCTTTCAGATAGATGGCGCCAACCCCCAGATCCTTTGCCATCGCATCGAGCGTCACTAACGGTGTCGCCTCATACTCCTTTAAGCTGCGGTGAAAATCCCAGACCCGTTTTCCCGCCTCCTCATTTAAAAACTCCGGCAGCGTACCCTTTGCTTCTGTCTCCTGGTAGACTGTGATTTTCTCATTCATTGTCTGCTTCCTCCTTTCAGATTACCTCTTCCATTTTCTGACTTATTACTGTGAAAGTCCGCCGCCGACAGGCGGCATAAATTCAGGTATGCCCAATGCGCCTGATTACTTTCCTTCATGGTGGTACGCTCACTCGTGGGCGCATGGAGGTTGCTTTAAAAATCCCATCGCCGTCAGGCGATCTGAATTCAGGGATACCAAGTGCGCCCGCCGAACTTTCATGGGGCGGTGGTGCATCCGCTGGCCGGGCGCGGGAAAATTTACTTTGAAACCCCATCGTTACAGGCGATCTAAGTTCAGGGACTCCAAATGCACCGGCCTTACTTTCATTCTTGGTAGCGCGCTCACTTGCGGGGCGCATGAAGGTTTTATCAACTGCCGGCATATCTTCCCGGACTTCTATACATATGACTGTTCAACCTGAATCACTGCAAAATAATTATCCCAACTCTCTGATACAATTCCTTCAATCCCGCTTTTTACCTCTTCATTGCTCAGCTGAAACCCATAGGGAACCACGGCGTCAAAAATGAGATTCGTATGTGTCGGCCCCTGAACCATGCGGAAATCATGAATGGATACACCCTGAAAGCGCTCGTTGATCCGTTTTGCCAGAGTGGACTTTGTCTCCGCGATGATCTCATTGTTTGCCTCGATGGGATCCATATGGATCACGGCCTCACACCCCAGCTTGCGGTTCAATTCCTTTTCAATCCGGTCGATCACATCATGGATCTCGAAAATATCGCTGTCCCCGGCCACCTCGCCGTGCAAAGAAATCATACATCTCCCCGGACCGTAGTCATGGACTACCAGATCATGAATACCGAGAATCTCCGGATGCGCCATCACGGTTTTCCGAATCTCCTCCACGAATTCCTTTGACGGAGGCTGGCCCAGAAGTGGGTCCAGTGTATCCTTTGCCGCCCCAACCCCGGCATAGAGGACAAAGCATGCCACAAGGCAGCCAAACCAGCCGTCCAGATTGACCCCGGCAGCATGTGAAATCAACATGGATAACAGAACAGCCGTCGTCGCAGCCGAATCGCTGAGGCTGTCCATCGAAGCCGCCTTCATGGCTTCGGACTCGATCCTGCGGCCAATCATGCGGTTATAAAACGCCATGTACAGCTTCACACAGATCGACACTGCCAAAATCACAGCCGACAGCCACCCGAATTCAACCACCTCCGGGTGCATGATTTTTCCGACTGAACTCTTAAGGAGTTCTACTCCCATGAGTATAATCACCATTGCCACGCCAAAGCCGGAAATGTATTCGATCCGGCCGTGGCCAAAGGGATGGCCTGCATCGGCCCGCATTCCGGAGAAGCGGAAGCCGACCAAAGTGATGAGAGATGAACCGGCATCTGAGAGATTGTTAAACGCATCCGCCGTGATGGCGATTGAGCCGCTTATGACGCCCGCCAGATATTTTCCTGCAAACAGCAAAATATTCAGGCAGATGCCGATCACGCTGCAGAGCATACCATAAGCTCTGCGCATGCTGCCTTCATCGCTCCACGGCCTGTTCTTGATAAATATGTTCGATAATAATGTAATCATATCCGTCTGGCCTTTCTGCAAATCTCCATATTTTATGCGTACATGTCTCGCATGGTGAAGGAAAGGATTCGCGCAGCAGACCTTCCTGCACCGGCTGATGGATACATGTTCTACCGCTGATATGTGAAACAGCGAGGGAAATCCACAGACCTTCCCTCGCTATTGCTTCGTTATTATATTACCGGATCCCCAAAGGCAATATCAGGCCTGCGTGAGTTATTCCTGTGTATCATCCTCATTGAGAATGATCTCCTCTGCCTCCTCGATCGGCATATCTTCGTCCATCTCTTCGGCATAATCATCAAAGACTTCCTCTGCCTCCATCACCAGCTCTTCTGTCTGTCCGCTGTCAAGCGAAATTTCACGGTAACGCTTCATTCCGGTTCCGGCAGGAATCAGTTTACCGATCAGGACGTTTTCCTTAAGACCGATCAGATGATCGACTTTGCCGTTGATCGCCGCTTCCGTCAGTACCTTTGTCGTCTCCTGGAAGGATGCTGCTGACAGGAACGAATCCGTAGCCAGAGAAGCCTTGGTGATACCGAGCATGACCTGTTTGCCTTCTGCGGGTTCCTTCCCTTCCGCAATCAGCGCCTCATTCATTTCATTGAAGTCGAGAACATTCATGGAAACACCCGGAAGGACATCCGAATCCCCGCTCTCCTCCACACGTATCTTCTTTAACATCTGGCGTACAATCATCTCGATATGCTTATCGTTGATCTCCACGCCCTGTAAACGGTATACACGCTGTACCTCGCGCAGCATGTAGTCCTGAACAGCGCGGACGCCCTTGATCTTTAAGAGGTCATGCGGGTTGATACTTCCCTCTGTCAGCTCGTCTCCGGCCTCCAGAATCTGGCCGTCTGTAACCTTGATACGGGAACCATACGGAATCAGGTACGTCTTGGAGTTGCCTGTCTCATTATCCGTAACAATGATCTCACGCTTTTTCTTAGTGTCTTTAATCGTAACCACACCGCCGAACTCTGCGATAATCGCAAGGCCCTTGGGACGTCTGGCTTCAAACAGCTCCTCGACACGCGGAAGACCCTGTGTGATATCACCGCCGGCCACACCGCCTGTATGGAAGGTACGCATCGTAAGCTGCGTTCCCGGTTCACCGATCGACTGGGCCGCGATGATGCCGACTGCCTCACCAACCTGTACCGGCTGACCAGTCGCCATGTTGGAGCCGTAACATTTCGCGCATACACCGATATGGCATTTGCACGTCAGGACCGTACGGATCTTCACAGAATCTCTGCCAAGCTTCTCCAATACCTTGATCACGGCAGCCGCACGTGCAGGCGTACACATATGGTTAGCTTTTACCACAATCTCACCTGTATCCGGATCCGTGATCGTCTCTGCGATATACCGGCCTGTCAGACGCTCCTCCAGACTCTCTATCGTCTCTCTGCCATCGGAAAAGCCCTTGATCTCCATATAAGGAATCTCGTCTCTGCCCTCGCAGCAGTCCGTTTCGCGGATAATCAAATCCTGAGACACGTCTACCAGACGCCTCGTCAGATAACCTGAGTCCGCAGTACGCAGAGCCGTATCGGAAAGTCCCTTTCTGGCTCCGTGTGCGGAAATAAAGTATTCCAGAACATCGAGTCCCTCACGGAAATTCGACTTGATGGGAAGCTCGATCGTATGTCCTGTCGTATCTGCCATCAGTCCGCGCATACCGGCAAGCTGTTTGATCTGCTTATCCGAGCCTCGGGCTCCGGAATCCGCCATCATGAAAATGTTATTGTATTCGTCAAGACCTGTCAAAAGGTCGTGTGTCAGCTGATCATCCGTTTCCTTCCAGACGTCGATGACTTCCTTATACCGCTCTTCCTCTGTAATGAGGCCGCGGCGGAAGTTCTTGGCAATACGGTCCACGGTGGCTTCCGCATTCGCCAGCAGTTCCTTCTTGGAAGCCGGAACCGTCATATCCGAGATGGATACTGTCATGGCGGCTCTGGTCGAATATTTATAACCAATGGACTTGATGTCGTCCAGGGTAATTGCAGTCTGCATTGCCCCATGCGTATTGATAACCTTTTCCAGGATCTGCTTTAACTGCTTCTTCTTGACGAGGAAATCAATCTCCGGCTTTAACTCATTGCCGGGGATGGTGCGGTCCACAAAACCAAGATCCTGGGGAATAATCTCGTTGAAAAGGATACGCCCCACGGTTGTCTCGATGATGCCGGTACGCATGCTCTGGTCCGGCATGGTCTTAGTCACGCGCACACGGATCCGCGCATGAAGCGTCACGGCCCCGTTCTCATAGGCCAGGATAGCCTCATTCGGGTTCTTAAAGAACTTACCCTCGCCCTTGGCCCCCGGTCTCTCCTGCGTCAGATAATAGATACCGAGTACCATATCCTGCGAAGGAACCGCCACAGGGCCTCCGTCCGAAGGCTTTAAGAGGTTATTCGGCGACAGCAGGAGGAAACGGCACTCCGCCTGCGCCTCCATCGTCAGGGGAAGATGCACCGCCATCTGATCGCCGTCAAAGTCTGCGTTGAAGGCAGTACACACGAGCGGATGGAGCTTGATCGCTTTACCCTCGACGAGAATGGGCTCAAAGGCCTGAATACCGAGCCTGTGAAGCGTAGGGGCGCGGTTCAACATGACCGGGTGCTCCTTAATAACGTCCTCCAGCACATCCCAGACCTCAGTCTGAAGGCGTTCCACCATCTTTTTTGCATTTTTAATGTTGTGCGCCGTCCCGTTCGCCACCAGCTCTTTCATAACAAAAGGCTTAAACAGCTCAATCGCCATCTCTTTGGGGAGGCCGCACTGGTAGATCTTAAGCTCCGGGCCCACGACGATAACCGAACGGCCGGAATAGTCTACACGCTTTCCTAACAGGTTCTGGCGGAAACGTCCCTGCTTTCCCTTTAACATATCAGAAAGGGACTTTAAGGCACGGTTTCCCGGACCAGTGACAGGCCTTCCGCGCCTGCCGTTATCAATGAGGGCATCCACCGCCTCCTGAAGCATGCGTTTCTCATTGCGCACAATGATATCCGGTGCGCCAAGCTCCAGGAGCCTTGCCAGACGGTTGTTACGGTTGATAATCCTTCTGTATAAATCATTCAAATCTGACGTCGCAAACCGGCCGCCGTCAAGCTGTACCATCGGGCGGATATCCGGCGGAATCACGGGAATGACCGTCATAATCATCCATTCCGGCTTGTTGCCTGAATGAAGGAAAGCCTCCACGACCTCCAGGCGCTTGATGATACGCGCCCGCTTCTGGCCCGAGGATTCCTTTAAAGCCTTTCTTAACTCTTCTGAATCCTTTTCCAGATCAATCGCGCACAAAAGCTCCTTGATAGACTCTGCTCCCATACCCACACGGAATTTCCCGTAACCGTATTTCTCAAGAGCGTCCCGGTATTCCTTCTCAGACAGCACCTGCTTTAACTGCAGGCCTGTATCTCCGGCATCCAGCACAATATAGGATGCGAAATACAGTACTTTCTCCAATACACGCGGAGAAATATCGAGGATCAACCCCATACGGCTGGGGATCCCCTTAAAATACCAGATGTGGGAGACAGGAGCCGCCAATGCAATATGTCCGATACGCTCACGGCGCACACTGGACTTTGTCACTTCCACTCCACATCGGTCGCAGATTACACCCTTATATCTGATCTTTTTATATTTGCCGCAATGGCACTCCCAGTCCTTGCTCGGTCCGAAAATGCGTTCGCAGTACAGGCCGTCCTTTTCCGGCTTCAGCGTTCTGTAGTTGATCGTCTCCGGCTTTTTCACCTCACCGTGGGACCATTCAAGAATCTTCTCAGGAGAAGCAAGTCCGATACGGATCGCGTCAAACGTCATCGGCTGATAAGTTTCATTTGTCTCAGGCATGAACGGCACTCCCTTCTATTCATCGTCATTTTCGGAATCAAACTCATGATCGGTATAATCGTCGTCGATGTAGTCATCCACCTCGTCATCCTCCGTATAGTCGTCATCCTCCACATTCACGAGCTCTTCCCCCTGGAACTCCTGCTTCTGGAAACCGTAATTCTCCAGGGGCTCCTCGCTGTCATTATAACGTCTGTCTCCCTCGATGATGGAGCGCAGATCGAGGTTGGCGTCGGCATAGTCGATGTTTTCGGACATATCGACCTCTTCCCCATTGTCGCGCATCACTCTTACATCCAGTCCAAGTGACTGGAGCTCCTTTAAGAGTACCTTGAAGGATTCCGGGATGCCCGGCTCCGGGATATTCTCGCCCTTAATGATGGCCTCATACGTCTTGACACGTCCGGCAACGTCGTCGGACTTCACCGTCAGGATTTCCTGAAGCGTGTAGGAAGCGCCGTAGGCCTCAAGCGCCCACACCTCCATCTCTCCGAACCGCTGGCCGCCGAACTGCGCCTTACCGCCCAGAGGCTGCTGGGTAACAAGGGCATAGGGTCCTGTCGAGCGGGCATGGATCTTATCATCGACCAGATGATGCAGCTTCAGATAATGCATGTGCCCTATGGTAGTCGGACTGTCGAAATACTCTCCCGTCCGCCCGTCACGTAAAAGCACCTTTCCATCGCGGTGGATGGGTACGCCCTTCCAGAGACCGCGGTGCTCTAAATGCGAGCCCAGATATTCTATAACCTCAGGTTTTAGGAGATCCCGGTATTTGGCTTCAAACGGCTCCCATTCCATGTTAACATAATCATTTGCAAGCTCCAGGGTATCCTGGATATCATTCTCATCCGCACCGTCAAAGACCGGCGTGGATACATTAAAGCCGAGCGCTCTGGCTGCCAGGCTCAAGTGAATCTCAAGAACCTGCCCGATATTCATACGCGACGGCACGCCCAGAGGATTTAACACAATATCAAGCGGACGGCCATTGGGAAGGAACGGCATATCCTCGACCGGAAGCACACGGGAAACGACACCCTTGTTACCGTGACGGCCAGCCATCTTGTCGCCTACGGAAATCTTACGCTTCTGTGCAATATAGATGCGGACAGACTGGTTCACACCGGGAGCCAGCTCATCCCCGTTCTCTCTCATGAATACCTTGGCATCAACAATAATTCCATAAGCGCCGTGCGGCACTTTCAAAGAGGTATCGCGGACCTCTCTCGCCTTCTCACCAAAGATTGCGCGCAGAAGCCGCTCCTCGGCCGTGAGCTCGGTCTCTCCCTTGGGAGTCACCTTTCCCACCAGGATATCCCCGGCACGGACCTCTGCACCGATACGGATAATTCCACGCTCATCCAGATCCTTTAAAGCATCTTCGCCGACACCGGGAACGTCTCTTGTTATCTCCTCCGGTCCCAGCTTCGTATCACGGGCCTCCGCCTCATATTCCTCAATGTGTACTGACGTGTAAACGTCGTTCTGCACCAGCTTTTCGCTCAGAAGGACCGCATCCTCATAGTTATATCCCTCCCAGGTCATGAAACCAATGAGAGGGTTCTTGCCCAGGGCAATCTCACCGTTTTTGGTGGACGGACCGTCGGCAATCACCTCGCCCTTCTGTATGCGGTCGCCTTTAAAGACTACCGGCTTCTGATTGTAGCAGTTGGACTGGTTGCTTCTCTTAAATTTGGTCAGACGGTAAACATCGCGGTTGCCGTCGGAATCTCTCTTAATAATAATCTCATTGGAGGCAGAGCGCTCCACCACACCGGAATTCCGGGCAATCACACAGACACCGGAATCCACAGCAGCCTTTCCCTCGATTCCTGTTCCGACGACCGGAGCTTCCGTAGAGAGCAGGGGAACTGCCTGACGCTGCATGTTAGAACCCATCAGCGCGCGGTTCGCGTCGTCATTTTCCAGGAACGGAATCATGGAAGTAGCCACTGAAAATACCATCTTTGGCGAAACGTCCATCAGGTCAATGGATTTCTTCTGGAATGCGGAGGTCTCCTCACGGAAACGCCCCGAAATGTTATTGTGAATAAAATGCCCGCCCTCGTCAAGCGGCTCATTGGCCTGCGCTACGATGTAATTATCCTCCTCGTCAGCCGTCAGATAGATTACCTCATCCGTCACACGCGGATTATCCGGCTCTGTCTTATCAATCACACGGTACGGTGCTTCCACAAAGCCATACGGATTCACTCTCGCGTAGGTTGCCAGCGAGTTAATCAGACCGATATTAGGACCCTCAGGTGTCTCGATCGGGCACATACGTCCATAATGCGTATAATGTACGTCACGCACCTCAAATCCGGCGCGGTCTCTGGAAAGACCGCCGGGGCCCAGTGCCGAGAGACGTCTCTTGTGCGTCAGCTCCGATAACGGGTTATTCTGATCCATAAACTGGGAGAGCTGGGAGCTGCCAAAGAACTCCTTCACTGCTGCTGTCACCGGCTTAATATTAATCAGGGACTGGGGGGTAATGCCATCCATATCCTGCGTCGTCATACGCTCCCTGACAACACGCTCCATCCTCGAAAGGCCGATACGGTACTGATTCTGCAAAAGCTCGCCCACCGCGCGGATACGCCGGTTGCCGAGATGGTCAATATCGTCCCTGTTGCCGATTCCATATTCCAGATGCATGTTGTAGTTGATGGAAGCCAGAATGTCTTCCTTGGTGATATGTTTCGGAATCAGGTCGTGGATATGGCGCCTGATCTCCGCCTTTTTCTCCTCTGTGCCCATCCCCTCCAGCTTCTCAAGAAGAGCGGAGAGAACGGGATAAAATACAAACTCGGTCACTCCGGCCTCTCTGGGATCAAAATCCACATAGGCAGCCAGATCAACCATCATATTGGAGAGCACCTTGACAGTACGCTCCTCGGTCTGAATCCAGACATAAGGAACCGCCGCATTCTGGATCGCGGCCGCCTGTTCCTTTGATATCGCCTTACCGGCTTCTGCAAGGATCTCGCCTGTCGAGACATCCACTACATCTTCGGCAGTGATCTGACCGGTAATGCGGTTCTTAAAATGCAGTTTTTTATTGAATTTATATCTGCCCACCCTGGCGAGGTCATATCTTCTGGGGTCAAAAAACATACTGTTTAAGAGGCTCTCTGCACTGTCAACAGAAAGAGGTTCGCCAGGACGTATCTTTTTATAGAGCTCAAGAAGGCCGTCCTGATAATTATCAGAAGTATCCTTGCCAAAGCTCGCCAGGATCTTCGGCTCCTCACCGAACAGGTCAACGATCTCCGCGTTCGTGCCATAGCCCAGGGCACGCACCAGTACGGTTACTGGTACCTTTCTTGTACGATCGACACGAACATAGAAAACATCATTGGAATCCGTCTCATACTCAAGCCATGCACCGCGATTCGGGATTACGGTACAGGAGTAAAGCTCCTTACCGATCTTATCGTGCTCTATTCCATAATATATACCGGGGGAACGAACGAGCTGACTGACAATAACACGCTCCGCGCCATTGATGACAAAGGAGCCGGTATCTGTCATTAACGGCAGATCGCCCATAAAGATCTCGTGTTCATTGATTTCATCTTTATCTTTGTTGCAGAGCCGCACCTTGACCTTCAAAGGCGCCGCATAAGTCGCGTCACGTTCCTTACACTCTTCAATCGTATATTTAATGTCATCCCTGCATAATGTGAAGTCCACGAACTCCAGGCTAAGATGACCGGCAAAATCTGCGATGGGAGAGATATCCCCAAAGACTTCTTTGAGGCCTTCCTCAAGGAACCACTGATAGGAATCCTTCTGGATCTCAATCAGATTCGGCATTTCAAGAACTTCTTTCTGTCTTGAATAGCTCATCCTCAAGCTCTTCCCGGCCGCGACCGGACGTATTCTGCTTTTTTCCATTAACGTTTCACCCCTGTTTTCTTTATCAATCAATCGCTATTTTTGGGCATAGTGATACCGTAACGCATACGATGCCACAATAGAGTACTTTTCATCCTAGCATGCCGCGTTCCAGTTGTCAAGCCTTTTTTCCATCCTTTTCCTGTTATTTTCCCGCTATTCTCCTGCTATCCCTTCCTGGGTCATATATCCTCTGGCAAACAGATAAAGCTCATTTTCCAATCCATCTCCGGATTGCGGAGCCCAATACATCACATCAAGCATACTCATCTGCGTATAACCGCCCCTGGATCCCCAGTCCTGCTCCCAGGTTCCGTAGAAACTCTCCCTGAAATCCAGATCCTCATCGACTGCTCCCGCATCCTTTAAGGCAGTGACAGCGCACTCTGCAAGCAGTACCATGAGATCCTCGTCATAGCCCGTTACCACCATACCGTGAAATTCCTCCGTAGCGGTATCAAACGAGAGCTGTACCTGTGCCGTCTCGCCGTACCGGGAAATATCGAACCAGTAATTTTCCTGATAGGATGTCACTCCGTCCGCCTCATATACGAAATTATAATCCGTCTGACCTTCGCTGTCCACACTGCAGCCCTCTCTCTCCACCGCGGGAAGGAAATCCCGGACAACCTCCTGGGATGTTGCAGACAGATGTCCAAACTGGCTGCAGGCAGTCCCGGCCTCCCGAACCTCGTCCGCTGAGAGCTCGCAGGAACTGTATTCCTCACTGGCGGCCTCTATTTCCTCCCTGACTTCCGTATAAGCTTCCGCAGTCCTGCTTTCCTTTTCATTCGCTTTCCGGACAATCGTCTGGATGATTGAGAAAACCGATGCCAGAACATAGGCAGCAGCGAACGCGATCATGACTGTTCTTATCCGGCTTTTTGAAGCTTTGGCACGCCTGGCGTTTCCTGCTGCCGGATTCTTCCGTGAAGCAGGACTGCCTGCACCCGATACGGTACGATTCTGATACACCTGCTTCCTTCCACTGCTGCCAGCCTGCCCTGCCGCGGCAGATGGCTGCACTGTACTGCCGTGGTATGAACAGTCATCTTCCTCCTGCGGATGGCGCTCATTCAGGAAATATGTGATTTCCTGTACATTGGGATGCAGAACGATCTTGTGACAGTGGCTGCAATAATGTGGATACTTCATTGTCTGATCACAAACCGGGCATGTATTTTTCTTCACTTTTGATTTCCCCTTTTCCTCACATGGATGATGACATGTATCAGCTTGGCACGCTTACATAGTCCCTCTGTTTTATCTTCTGAATACTTTGAAATACTATAAAATTCGAACAGCGGAATTATCTTTTACTTTATTTTACCATATCAGAAACAATTTTCAATAAAAACAAAAGGAGCATCTTTCTAACGTCTGGTCATAATGGTTCTCCAGGTCGGTGGGGAGTGACATAAGCGCCGGGAACCCGTTTTCAGATTCCCGGCCTGCAGTTTCGTTTATACCGTTCGTTTCGCTTTCCGTTTTTTCATTTCATTGCAGGAAACATCTGTTTCCGGAAAAATGCCTGACTGCCTATCTCCGCTTTCCCTTGGCCTCGTCCAGGTAGCTGTACACCGTCACTTTCGTTACCCCCATGATCTCCGCCACTTTCTCTACCGTGCCTTTGACGAGGAAAATCCCCTTTTCATCCATGAACCGTACCAGTTCGACACATTTTTTCCTGGTCAGGTTTTTTACATCCTGACTGCCGACAATCTTCCAGATCAGATCGTCAATCATCGTCATTACATCCGGTGCCACTTCTTCCTGGCAGGACGGGGACGGCGATGGCCTGGGGGCCGTAAACAGCCCGATCTCCTCCTGGAGCCTGAGCCAGCCGGAGATATCCACATTGATACACAGCATGCCGGCAAGGTTTCCCTCTTCGTCCCGTATCAAAAGGGAGGACGACCTGATTGTCCGATGATCCGGCGTCTCAAACATATAGTTGACCGCCCGGTCCTCTTTGAAGTCCTTATTCATCAATACCTGGCGGACTAGATGATCGAACGACTGCCCGACTGCCCGTCCGGTCACATTCCCGTTCGCCACATATACGACCGAATTTTCCGGCTGCGACAGATCATGCACCACGGCCTCACATCTCGGCCCGAATGTCTCTGCAACCACATCGGCTATCTGGCAGTAACGCTTGAATACTGCATCCATTTCCTCTCCCCTCTCAATCCCTGATTTCTGTGTATCATGATATCATATGGTCCGGCTCTACCGTCCCTGTTGTTCCAGATAGTGGGCAAACACAGCCAGGCAGGACTTTACCCCCACGATCAGACAGGATTCGTCAAAGTCGAATTTTCCATTATGCGCTCCTGCGGCTGTTTTCGTTAAGAGTCCCATATAGCAAGCCTTTTTCCCCTGCTTTTGCAAATGCTGCATCATATATGCGAAATCATCCGTCCCGCCGGTATTCTGATGCAGCGGATATGAGGTCTTTACCTCCGGGACTGCCTTTACCGCCAGAGCAATCTCAGACGCCAGATCAGCATCGCCGTCTCCCTGCGGACCGTAGCCCATGATACGCGTCTTGCTGCTGCATCCGAATAATTCGCAGGACGCTTTTACGCTGCGTATGGCTGCCTCGTAAAGCCGTTTCTCCACCCCGGTCGTCGAGCCTCTCGTCTCTGCCCTGAAAAAGCAGTTTTCCGCAACCACGTTACGTCCGGTGCCTCCGGCAATCGTGCCGATATTCAGGCGTGTCGCGCCTCTGCCGTCCTGGCAGAAGGACTGCATCCCGGCAATCGCATGTACTGCCGCCATGATGGCGCTGTTCCCCTCCTGCGGGGCCGCGCCGGCATGTGCGCTTTTCCCCTCAATGCATACGTCAAATTTTGTCGTCGCGTACAGCCCTGTCAATGTCCCCGCAATCGCAGGGTATGGTCCGTCCGTTCCGAAAACATGCATGCTGAGCACAATGTCTGCATCATCCAGCAGGCCCTGCTCCACCATAGACTGTGCACCCTTATCCCCCTCCTCTGAGGGCTGATACAGGATCTTTACCTTTCCGCACCAGAGCTCCCGGCACTCTTGAAGGACTGCGGCCAGAACCATCCCCATTGCCGCATGCCCGTCATGGCCGCATGCATGCATACAGTGCGGATTTACGGAGGCAAATCCCTCCCGGTTCGGACGGTGGGATGTCTCTTTCGATTCATCCACATCATTGCAGTCTATATCAAAGCGGAACGCCACGGTCGGCCCGGGCTTTTGAGAATCAATCACTGCCATTGCCCCGGTATAGCCCTGCATGGCATCTACCAGCGCCGCATCGGCTCCCTGGCTCACAGCGCGCTTTTGGTGTGCTGCCAGCACTTCCGCATCCGGATAGCTCCATACGTACTGCGGGTTGATTACCTCCGGGCCAAAATGCACCTCGATTCCGCGTTCTTTCAAAAATGTGATAATCTTCGAGGTGGTGCGGAATTCTGTCCATGCCGTCTCCGCATAATGATGAAAATCACGCCGGATAGCTGTCACCTTATCCTCATACGCTCCGGCAGCCTTTAAAAATGCCTCTGTTATTTTTCTTTTTTCTGATGTGTCCATCCTGATTCCCCCTTGTCTAATGATCAGATTTCAGCCCTGCGCCGCACATAGGAATGATACTGTCCGGAGTCCTCCCGTACAGCTCACAGTAATGCAGGTAAGCCGCATAGTTCGCAGCTGTCGTGTGCTCACAGTAGATTCCCTTTTTCGCAAGAACGGCTCTGGCCTCCAGAATCCTGTCCTCAGGCGCGGTGATGACCCGAAAACCATACTTGTAAATATATCCCAGAATCTCCTCTCCGCGCATGGGGATTCCGATCGCAATTCCCTCTGCCAGGGTAGGCTTTACTTCCACGGCTGCCGGGCGCTCCAGGTTCTCTTCCATCGCAGCTGCGAACGGGCAACAGTTCTCGCTCTGAATCGCTACCACATTGGGCATCCGGGAAATGATACCTCCTGCCAGGAATTCCTCCAGCGCCTTTACCACGCCGATAAACAGAGTTCCGTTACCAAGCGGGATGAAAAGGTTCTGTGGAATGCGGCCCATCTGCTCGTAGATTTCATACAAATACGTCTTGGTTCCCTCGTAAAAATAAGGGTTATAGACATGGTTCGCGTAAAATCTGCCCTCATCTGACACCTTCTGACGGCAGACGTCCGCACAGTGATCGCGCGAACCCGGCACTACATTGGCTACTGCGCCGTGGGCACGGATCATGTCGATTTTCTTCGGCGAAGTCCCCTCCGGCACGAAAATCTCACAGGCAATCCCGGCTTTTGCACAGTATGCGGCCACGCTGTTACCTGCATTTCCACTGCTGTCCTGCACTACGCTGTCCACGCCGATCGCCTTACAATGTGATACAAGCACTGCCGCCCCGCGGTCCTTAAAGGAAAGTGTAGGCATGAAATAATCCATTTTAAGAGACAGATCTTCATCGAATGCCATAACCGGCGTCATTCCTTCTCCGAGGCTGATTTCCCGCCAGGACTCGTCGAGAAGCGGCATAAATGCCCGGTAACGAAACAGATTCCAGGTATCCCGGTCAATTAGATCAAGGCTGAATTTGGGGGGCGTGAAGGAAAGCTTCCAGAGCCCGCCGCATTCGCAGCGCGGTTTTCTGCTTGTCACTGCCTCTTCCTTTCCGCACCTGGAACAAATATAGCTTATTTTCATGGTTCCACCTCCGCGACAGCCTCGATTTCCACCAGGCATCCAAAGTGCAGCTCCGTTACCGGAACAACGACTCTGGCAGGCTTATGGCTGCCAAAAAACTCTGCATAGA
This sequence comes from bacterium 1XD42-76, assembly GCA_009917545.1. Lineage (GTDB taxonomy): Bacteria > Bacillota > Clostridia > Lachnospirales > Lachnospiraceae > QZDW01. The sequence continues at coordinate 97,460 of QZDW01000013.1, read as the reverse complement.
CCTCATTCACCGCATCCCAGTTCTCAATCCCCACTACATAGATCCGGCACTGCACAACCTGGCTGCGGGACAGGCCGGCGGCCTCTAACACAGTGTCCAGATTCTTAAGTGCCTGTCTGGCATGGGCGCGCGCATCCCCTTTGGCCGTCTCTCTTGTATCCGGGTCAACCGACAGCTGGCCGGATATGTACAGCGTCCCATGTGAAAGAACACCCGGGGAATAATGGCCTTTATTCTCCCCTTTCCACTTCGGTTCCACATACTGCATTGAAATACCTCCTCTGTGAATTATTTTATTGATATCAATCGTTTCCTTGCAGTGACTTAAGGGGCAAAATACCTTTTGACCCCAACGTCATATTATCTTATGGTAAGTTCCATTTTTACCAAAATTATATTTTTTTCTTTGTTTATATAATTTTTTATATCATTTTTCACTCCATTTGTCAACTCCTATTTCATTCGTTTCCGGCCGACAAACAGCATACGTTTCGGGACGCCAAATACGCCTCCACTATTCTCATTCATGGCGGCGTGTTTCCTTGTGGACATATGAAGGTTTCCTGATAGAAGTATGGGCAGAAAAAGCGGAACCATCTGTATTGCCCGGTAAAAGAGGCACGGGACATGGCCGTTTTGTACCGGGAGCCTGCGGGAGTGCGGAGAGCAGCAGCATCCGTTGGAGGCAATGGCGTTCTCCGGCTGAGGCCGGCCCCGGGCCGGAAGCAAAGGATGGGAATGGGCATTGTCTGCCTGCGGATTGGGAACATGTGTGAGGGGAAAGCAGATGGGGAAGAGATGCGGGTGATTTCCCGCCTCAGACGGGTCACAGAGTTTACAAAGCTGCATTGCCTTTCCCGGCCAATGCAGCTTTGTGTTCCCTGGGTATACAATCCGTATTACCATGTTGCCGTCTTATGTATCCTGCAGCGTTTCTTTTATCAGCGGAACCAGTTCCTTTTTCAGCACATCCACCATTCCCAGATCCGACATCTTAAGCTCCGGAATGACCGGGAGGGCGAGTGTCACGATGCGGAGCAGCGGATTCTCCTGAACCGTCAGCCCGAGCTGTCTCTCTGCCGCTTTCATCGCCTGACAGTCCTCTGCCAGCTCCTTTGCAGGCTTCAGGGACATCAGCCCTGCCAGCGGAAGCTCGAGCGTATGCAGAATTTTCCCGTTCTGTACTGCGCACATACCGCCCCCGCAGCGAATCAGCTCTTTTGCTGCCAGAAGCGCCTCCCCCGGGTCATCATAGACAATCGTCAGATTGTGGCAGTCATGGGAAACCGTGGAAGCCAGCGCACCGGATTCCGTTCCAAAGTTTCTTACCACTCCAAGCCCGATCGTCTGTCTGTCCGGATACCGGTTGACAACAGCAACATATTTCAGATTCTGATCCTCCGGAAGAATCCTGCCGTCCCGGACAGAAACAGATGCCGAAGCGTGTACCGTAAATGGCTGAATCAGATCCGGATAGTCCAGAATGTTGATGCTGGCCGTTCCGTCCGGATGTCCTGTCTTTATGATAAAATCTTCCTCTGTCAGCTCCTTCACAGCCATCGAGTTTTTCTGTTCCAGTTCATAAGACTTGTCGGGGATTTCTGCCAGAAGCATTCCGTCCTTTGCCACCAGCTCACCGCCAAAGAATACATGGCTGGGCTTTAGCTCCTTTAAATCCGATACGATCTGGAAATCCGCCGCAAAGCCTGGGGCAATCGCGCCCAGATTGTCAATATGCGCCTCCCTTGCCGCATGATAGGTACCGCTCTTGATTGCGGCCACCGGATCCATACCACATGCCACTGCCCTGCGCACAACGTCGTTCATATGGCCTGCGCCGAGGATCTCATCTGCTTCTCTGTCGTCTGTGCAGAAACAGAGCTGATCAAAGAACCTCACATCCCTGACCCCGTTCCAGACCGCTTCCACATCCTTGATGATAGAGGATTCCCGTGCATCGACAAATACGCCGCTTCTCAGCTTGTCCAGCGCCTCTTCGGCATTCGAGGTCTCATGGCACGTATTCGGGCCCCCGCAGCGATAAGCCGAAAGTGCCCTTCCGGTCAGGGAAGGCGCATGCCCCTGGATGTAGAGGCCCTGTGCCTCAGCCTCGCCGATCATGGACATCATCCGCTCATCGCCGTCCATCACAGCCAGGAAATCCATGACCTCCGCCAGCCCGATCACCCGCTCAAGCTTCGCCAGCTCACGGACTTCTGAAGCCGTAAATTCTGCCCCTGCGTGCTCCAGGCCGGGTACGGACGGGACGCAGCTCGGAACATCCAGAAGCTGCCTCATGGGAAGGCCTTCGGACGCCTCGTACATATAGCGTACCCCGTCAAGTCCCCAGACATTGGCGATCTCATGGGGATCCGTCACCACCGTCGTTGTTCCGCAGGGAATCACGGCTTTGGCGAAATTCCTGGGCGTCATCATCGAGCTCTCAATATGCATATGGGCATCGACAAAGCCCGGAATCAGATAAGCGCCTTTTGCATCAATCACCTTGTCTGCCTTATCCAGATCTGCTTTCAGATCGCGGTATTCCACATGGGCAATCATACCAGCACTTACAAATACATTCGCCGGATAGATTTCTCCCGTAAGCACATTTACCAGTCTGACGTCCTTTACCAGAAGATCGCTGTTGATCTTCCCCAGCGCAGCCTGTAAAAGCTTCTTTTTGTCTTTTGGTTCGATTTTCATTTTCCTGTATCCTCCATAAATGACAATCTCTGTCTCTTCTCCCCTATAAAATCTTCACGTATGTACAAATTCTTTACCGGTCCGGCATAAGGATCCAGACAGGTCATACTGCAGATTAGCAGCTGCCGCTCACAGGCGGCATTCTGTATACATATAGGTATCAAAACAGGGCTGCTGCAAAATAGCAGATTCATGCAATATTTTGTATCGGCTTATACAGGAAACAGCCTCATATTACAGAATTGCTGAATTTCGCAACAGCCCCTTTCTGCCGCCCGCTTCGTTTTTTACTGCATTTCTTTACCGGAAACAATCATCATCTTGTCCATTTTCGGTTCAATCTCCGGTTTGGCGACTTTCTCCTGCCACTCCTCCTTCGGAATATCCTCAAATGAGATTGTCACAGCCTCCGGTTTACAGCCCAGCACTTCAAGGACTGCTTCATTTACCTTTCTGGCAAGCGCCTTTTTCGTCTCCATATCTCTCGGGTACGCTTTGATTGCAATGTAAGGCATATTGGTTCTCCTCTCTAATTCTTTAAAATCTCCATAAATTCTTCTCCGGTGATGGTCTCCTTCTCCAGAAGATATTCTGAAAGCTCGTTCAGCTTGGCAGCATGCTCCTTAAGGATCTCTGACGCCTTCTCGTACTGTTCCTTCACAATGCGGATTACCTCATCATCGACTGCTTTTGCCGTCTCCGGCGCGCAGGCTAAAGAAGAATCGCCTCCCAGATACTGGTTTGTCACGGTTTCCAGAGCCACCATGCCAAACTGTTCGCTCATCCCATACCGCGTCACCATTGATCTGGCAAGCTTTGTGGCCTGTTCGATGTCGTTGGCCGCACCTGTCGTAATCGAATGGAACATGAATTCCTCAGCCGCACGGCCTCCGGTCAGAGTGGCAATCTTATTTAATGCCTCCTCCCGGCTCATCAGCACGCGCTCCCCGGCCTCCACCTGCATCGTATAGCCAAGTGCTCCTGACGTCCTGGGAATAATCGTAATCTTGTGAACCGGGGCCGAGTGGCTCTGACAGGCTGCCACCAGCGCATGGCCGATCTCATGGTAGGCCACGATGCGCCTTTCATTCTGCGATACTGACGAATCCTTCCTCTGATACCCCGCGATCACGGTCTCCACGCTCTCCTCCAGATCCTCCTGGCAGACTACGCGCCTGCCCATGCGCACAGCGCGCAGTGCCGCCTCATTGACGATATTGGCTAATTCTGCTCCACTGGCTCCGGAAGTCGCACGGCCGATTTCGTTAAAATCCACCGTATCATCCATCTTGACATTTTGAGCATGAACTTTAAGAATCGCTTCCCGGCCCTTGAGATCCGGAAGCTCCACCGGGATCCGGCGGTCAAACCGGCCCGGCCGCAAAAGTGCCTTGTCAAGCGAATCCGGACGGTTGGTGGCCGCCAGAATCACGACGCCCTTCTTCCCGTCGAAACCGTCCATCTCTGTAAGGAGCTGGTTTAACGTCTGCTCCCTCTCGTCGTTTCCGCCAATGCCGCCCCCGTCCCTTTTCTTGCCGATCGTGTCAATCTCGTCAATGAACACGATACAGGGGGCCTTATCTGAGGCCTGCTTAAAGAGATCACGTACCTTGGCTGCTCCCATGCCGACGAACATTTCCACAAACTCAGAACCCGAGATTGAGAAAAACGGCACATGCGCTTCGCCTGCCACAGCTTTTGCAAGAAGTGTCTTTCCCGTTCCCGGAGGGCCTGTCAGCAGAGCCCCTTTGGGGAGGGAGGCGCCGATATCCGAATATTTCTTGGGATCGTGAAGGAAATCCACGATTTCCCGCAGCGCCTCCTTGGCCTCTTCCTGCCCGGCCACATCTGCAAACGTCTTTCCGGTCTCGTTTTCCGCATAGATCTTGGCATTCGATTTCCCGAAGGTCATGGCGTTGCCGCCCATCCGCTTCATCAGCATGCGGCTTAGAAGCTGTCCGGCAATCAGCATGATTCCGACCGGCAGGATCCAGTTTGTAAAAAATGACATGATCGCCGATTCCTTTTGGGGAATCACAGTCGCAAAGGTCACACCGGCCTCATAAAGACGTTCCGTGAGCTTTGGGTCCTCCCACAGCCCGGTCTTATAGAGCTGTTTCTTCCCATTGGCATCCTCTGCCAGAAAGCAAAGCTCTTCCTCGCCCTTCTGGACCTGGCGCACCTGTCCGGCATCCACCATTGCCAGAAAGTCGTTATACCCGACCTCCAGGATCTCCTGCCGCATCATGGATGGAAATACCAAACCGTTTAAAAGCAGCGTAATCACCATTGTGATTACCATGTAATAAATCAGGCTTTTGGAATTACCGGAGTTCATATGATCCGGCTCCGGCCTCTTTCCGCCGTCCTTTATTCCCATAAATTCTCTCCTTCCGTTCCCTTTCTGACAGACCTTTTATCATGTGGCAGCTGATTCCCTGGGATAAGTATATATCCGGGAAATGACAGGCTGTCATTTTGTTTTACCACATCCTAGCGCGAAATACGCATAAAGTCAAGGAAGTTCACGGAAGTTTCGCAAAGGTTATATTTTTTTAATAACTCCGCGGATCCGGCAGATCTTCTGCACGTTTAAAGCCGCGGTCCTCTCCGGCACGCCGATATCTGCGCTGTAAAAAGAATATATCCAAAAACAGGATCAGCAACGCTGCGGCAAACATGGACTGCACGGCAATAAAATTAAGATACCGTATGACAAGCGGTTCACCAAACGCGTCGATCTCCGCCTCGCTGTATCCAAGCTCTTCCAGATATTCCTCGTAATATCCGGCTAACGTCCCTTCCATCCGTTCCACCTTGCCCTGCATATGGATTACGGTTGACGGCTCCGGGCCGTTGTTCATATATTCGAACGTCTCCTCTGAAAGTGCATCTAACGCAGATACGTCTGCCTGGCGGCTTTTTAAGGCAATATAGCCCTCAGCCGTGGGAATCAGATAATAATTGCCTGATTTGCGGCTTCCGCTCCGGGAGCCGTCCTCATATCTCGTATAGGTGCTCTCTGAGGCAAAATAATCCATCGCAAATACGACCTCTCCTGCCACACGGCTTCCCACCTTTACTTCCTTTCCGTCCAGCATGTCCTCAAAGCTGACTGCCGGCTTTATGGAAATGACAAAATCTGCCGCTGTCAGGTAAAGCAGCGTGGCTCCGACGCCGATCAGCATCCAGGTCCCCCTGCCCATACAGCGGAATAAACGCCTGATATCCATGTTCCTTTTCCCCCTTATCGTCTACTTAAGCGGACGTCCTTTCTTATCCACTCCCAGAGCCGCGTTCACCCTCTCCTGGAATTTCGGAGCAAACTCCTGAAATGCCCTGGCTTCTTCCGGCTGCTGGATATTTACCTGACACTCCTTGCCAAGCTTCGTATTGCTGCTGTCCACGGTAATCATATATAGATTTTTCTTTCCCGGGAAATTTAACAGCAGGCAGTAGGCATTTCCCCCCACATGTGTAAGGTTCTCTGCGCCTACACGTATCGCTTCCGTATACACGATTTTCCCGCTCTCCACGCCGATCGGTATCACCCACATGTGATCCGGCTCATCTCCCCGAAATCCCAAAACGTAATAGTGGTACACCTCGCGCCGCATGGTACGGCTGCCATAGACCTCTTTGCTGTGCGCATAAGCGGCCATATACTGCATTCCGTTCGGAACCAGATTGTCCACCAGCTTGCGGACATCTGCCTTTTCCTGGCTGTTGACTCCTTTTTTCTCATCAATCGTTATCTTAATGTAGATGATGATAAAGGCAATGATAAAACAGATGATCCCGATCACCAATGTCTTTGGAGTCACGCCGATGGCATCCGCCATCTTTTCAATCATAGCTCTTCCCCCTGGTAATATAGTAACATCTGTCTGCCCTGTACAGAAAGCGGCAGCTTTTGGCAGGGCAAACTCCTGTTCCGCCAAAATTCTACCACAGAATGCGTCAAATTTCCATACCCGGGCCGGCTTTTTTACAGCTTTTCCCACCTTTTTACATTCTTGCATCCCTGTCGGCGGGAAACGCCTGCTGTCCTTCCTCACGTTATTTCCTGCACTGGTCTTTCTTTGCTGCCATTTTCCGGAAAATTTGATATTGACAGATTGAAAGAAATCTGATATTGTATTTTAAGAACATATGTTCGATATTTCGAAAAGGGGGGAATCATGATACCTACAACGATTTATTGTCCTGTCTGCCGCAGACGGCTTTTCGATACCGATCCGGCCGCCAGCGGGCAGATCAGAATCAAGTGCCCGCGATGCCGTCAGATCCAGCAGATCTCCCTGCGCCGCTCCGTGCGGACACCGGACACAGGCTCATCACAATCACATATCGCGACTACCTAGCAGCGGAATGTATTTACATTACCAAATAGCAGGAGACGTTTCGGAACACATGGGAATCTTCCCTGTATTCCGACGTCCCCTGCTTTTTCATTTTGGCGGGGTACACGCTGTACGGACTCACAAAAGAACAAAAGGGAAATCGAAAGGAGCAGGACAAATGGAATATTATATCAAGATCGGGCGGCAGAAAGTCCCGGTATCGGAAGCCGTCTATAAAGAATGGTGCCGCGGCGAACGCAAGGAACGGTACTTTAAAGAAAGCGACATTGGAAACAACGTATTTTCCTATGACGCACTGGATACGGACGAGATCAACGGCTGTGATATGTTTGCAAGCCCCCTGCAGCCGTCCACAGAGTTTCTGGCGGAACGCCATATTCTCCTTACACGGCTGGCAGACGCACTTCTTGCATTAAATGATGACGAACGGCTGCTGCTGTGCCGCCTCTATGCCGACGGCCTGTCCCTGCGCCGGATTGCATCAGAAAGCGGCATCCCATTAAGTACTCTGCAATACCGGCATCAAAGGATTTTAAAAAATCTCCGCGGTTTTTTCGAACATGCATTCGATTCGTCGGATAAATGGTGTAACGTTACAGAGAGCAACCGTAAAACAAAAGAAAAAAGGAGGCAGCCATGAAGCACTTTTTCGACTGGCTGCGGCGCGGGAGTACGATCCTTGCAGATCTTCTGCTCCTGACTGCGGCGGCCTTTGCCCTGCTTCTGTTCATTCCCAAAGCACGCGGGATGCAGACCTACGCAGTCATGAGCAGCAGCATGGAACCGGCCATCGCAGCCGGCAGCATGATCTGTGTCGCGCCGTGCGGACAGGCAGACGAGATTGGCCTGCAGGACATTATCGCTTACCGTTCAGGCCAGAGCCTGGTTGTACACCGTGTGGTTGAGACCGATCGCGACCATCAGGCCTTTTTTACGAAAGGCGATCATAACAGCGAAGCAGACGAAGCTCCCGTCGGCTTTGCGGATGTCCTGGGCAAGGTGTCCTTTGATATCCCGTATGCGGGCTACGTCCTGATGTTTATTCAGGGGAAGGGCTTCCGATACCTGCTTTTCGTATCCGCCGCCGTTCTTCTGGTGCTGATACTGACTGCAAAAACAAAGGAGGAATCATGTTAATGGAAAAAAAGCAAACGAGGAAAAAAAAGCTTCTCGCGGCAATCGCGCTCATTGCCATTCTCAGCATAAGCGGCATCCTGGCCTACATGACTGACCACGAAACAGCGAACAACCTGTTTACTGTCGGAAAGGTGGATTTCAACCTGTACGAATCTGCATGGGACGGTGAGCTACCGGATGGAACCTACCTCGCAACCGATTCCAACGCTCTTGGCATCAGCCAGGCCGAGGATATCTATGCCGGTAAGACCATACCGAAAAACCCGGCCATCAAAAACAACAGTAAAAACGATGCCTACTTAAGAATCCGTGTCAGGATCCCGGCTGCGGTCATCGCTACTGCCGACGCCAGCGGACGTCCGGTCAATGGAGGCATCCCCACAGAGACTGAACTCTTTACCTACAGGGAAAATCCGGGAACCGGCATGCGGCGTGTCTCCCAGCTCCCGCAGGTAGAAGTATATACGGATTCAAACGCACAGCAGATCTACCATATCTACGAATATCAGTATACCGGAGGCGGCAGCCGGGAAATCCCGCTTCCTGCAGGCCAGGATATTCCGGCACTCTTTGACGAGGTCGTGTTTGCCAATATCATCGGAGACCAGTTAGACGGAGCCGTCGAGTGCATCCAGGTCGATTTCCGTGCCATCCAGTCCGGAGGCTTTGAAAGCCCGGAGGCAGCCTGGAGTGCCTACGAGAGACAGAATCCGCAGCTTGAATAAGCTATATTGCGATCTTTGTCCATTTTCCGCTCTTAAAACGCCATGTCGTCAGGAAGAATCTGGAAAGCTGGTCGCAGACAATACCGAGCCAGATTCCGATGATTCCGAAGCCCCATGTATAGCAGAGCAGGTAGGAAAAGATCGGGCGGATAAATGTGATGCTGATCGTCGAGGCGACCGTTGTAAACAAAACGTCGCCGGCACCTCTCAGGCATCCCATATATATCACCTGGGCGATCTGTAACAGCACGATGATGGTGAGCACCTTGGTAATCCCCACCCCCATTGCAATGATCTCCGGCTCGTCAAAAAAGAGGTGATAAAGCCAGGAGCCGCAGGTCAGATAGAGGATTGACAGGACGACAGAGATCAGATTGCCAATCCTCTGGCAGACCGTCCCATACATTTTCGCCAAATCCGGACGTTTTTCGCCGAGGCTGCGGCCGCACAGGGCCACCGCGGCCACCTGCATACCGTCTCCAAAGGCAAAAGACAGGTTCATGACATTCATTCCCACCTGATGAGCGGCAAAAGATGCTGTCCCCAGCTTGGCAACCATAATGGAGACCGTCAGAAACCCAATCCGCATGAATACCTGCTCGACAAATACGCTGGAAGCGATTTTTATCATATTTTTTGCAGGCTCCAGGGTGATTTTTACTTTTTCCTTCAATATGTAAGGGATACTGACAAAGTTGTCCTTGGGTACCAGGGAAAGGATACTCATAATACAGGCGATCACAGTTCCAAAGACCGTCGCCAGTGCCGCCCCTGTGATACCAAGCTTCGGGAATCCCAGGTTTCCCTGAATCAGCAGATAGTTTCCGATCATATTAACTACATTGGAAGTAACATTGGTGCGCATGGCGATCTTTGTGTTGCCGACGCCTCTCTGGGCCGCATTGATCGCCATCGAAATGATGCTGAACATAATACCGCCCATGATAATACGGAAATAAAGAGCAGCGCTGGCCTGGGTATCTTCGTTGGCCCCGCAGAGGGCGATGATCGGATCCGCAAGAGCCACGCAGGCTGCGCTGACAATGGTTCCGCCAATCAGAACAAAGGCGAGCGCCATCAGAAGCACCTGATTTGCTCCGAGGCGGTCTTGCTCCCCCCTGCGCCTGGCAACCAGTGCCGAGACCGACACATTCGTGGCAATAAAAATACACAGGCCGATGAACTTTGGCTGAGTCGTTAATCCGACTGCCGCTACCGCAGAGGATCCCATCGAACTCACCATCAGGGAGTCCACCATACCGGCCAGCGCAATAAAAAAAGATTCCATCACTGCAGGCCATGCCATGTGAAACGCAGTATTGTAACCTTTTTTATCCCCTCCCAGAAACCTGGCCAGCCACGTTTGTCGATTTTCTTCCATTTCTGTACTCACCTTTCTCGTGTTTTCATAAACAGTAACGTTTCTGCACTCTCACCGTCACAGGCTGGTTCCATTACAGACCGCCTGTGGCGGTGGAATCTTTTCACTGACAGATTTGTCATCTCCCTGCAAATCCCAGAATATCTGCAATCTCGTCCTTCAGGCCGAGAAGCACCTCCTTAAGTTCTGACAGCCGTTCATCCGTCATCCTGTTCACCGGAGCCGAAATGCTGACCGCATAGACCGGTTCCTTGTGGTAGTCTGCAAGACTGACGGCAATGCAGCGTACCCCTCCTTCATTTTCCTCATTATCGAATGCGTATCCGTCCTGCCTGACTCTTACGATCTGTTCCATCAGGCCTGCGAACGTCGTAATCGTATTCGGCGTCAGCTTTTTTATATCTGATGCCTTCCAGATATCGAGAATCTCCTCATCAGGAAGCGGTGCAAGCAGTGCCTTTCCCACACCCGAGCAGTACAGCGGGATCCTGCTTCCCACCCTGGAGACCATGCGCAGCGCACCTGTCCCGGATTCGACCTTGTCAATGTAGACAGCCTCTATGCCTTCACGGCTCACCAGGTGGACGGTCTCCTTTGTATACTCTGACAGCCGTTTAAGAGAGGGATGAACCAGTGATACCGTATCCGTCTGTGCCAGAATCCTGCTGCCAATCTCCAGGAATTTTAAGGACAGACTGTACTTCAGGGATTCCTCATCCTGACGGATATATCCCATAAACTGCAGGGATGATACCAGTCTGTGGGCCGTGCTCTTATGAAAGCCCAGAACACAACTCAGCTCCACAAGCCCCATCGGCCCACGTTCCGCCAGAAGTTCAATCACCCGAAACAGACGTTCCGCAACCTGTATCGGATTCTTCACTTCCTCTGCCATAGCTGCTTTTCCTCCGGATACTGTTAAAATCTCGTTTTCTTTGCTACTTCCACAAATTCCCGGTTGTTCCTCGTCCTGGCGAACAGATCCAGGATACGTTCCACTGCTTCGTCAGATTTCATAGAGTTCGTCGCCTTGCGGATAGAATCCACCGCTTCAGCTTCCTCCTGCGTAAGCAGCAGGTCATCCCTGCGCGTGCCGGATTTTAAGATATCAATTGCCGGGAAGATCCTCTTTTCTGACAGCTTTCTGTCAAGCACAAGCTCCATGTTGCCGGTTCCCTTGAATTCCTCATAGATCACATCGTCCATACGGCTTCCTGTTTCCACAAGGGCTGTGGCAAGAATCGTCAGGCTCCCGCCCTCACGCATATTACGCGCTGCGCCAAAGAAGCGCTTCGGCATGTGGAGCGCTGCCGGGTCAAGACCGCCGGACAGTGTGCGCCCGCTGGGGGGAACCACCAGGTTATACGCTCTGGCAAGCCTTGTCATACTGTCTAAGAGAATCATCACATCCCGTCCATGCTCTACAAGGCGTTTCGCACGTTCAATCACCATCTCGGACACACGTTTATGGCGGTCCGGCAGTTCATCAAAGGTGGAATAGATCACCTCAACATTCGGTCCCACCACAGACTCCTTAATGTCCGTCACCTCCTCCGGACGTTCGTCGATCAGGAGAATAATCAGATGCATATCCGGATAATTCGTAGTGACTGCCTTGGCTACCTGCTTTAAAAGAGTCGTTTTACCTGCTTTCGGCGGGGACACGATCATACCGCGCTGCCCCTTTCCGATCGGAGCAAGCAGGTTCATAGTGCGCATGGCTGTGGTATTGCGCATGCCCCGCACCTCGAGATCCAACCGCCGGTTGGGAAAAATGGGTGTCAAATCTTCGAAATTAGGGCGGCGTTCCGCGACGTGCGTCGGGTAGCCGTTGATGGATAATACATACAACAGAGCCGCGAATTTTTCCGTCGCCGTCTTTACTCTCCGGCTTCCGCGGATGATATCACCTGTTTTCATATTGAACCGGCGGATCTGGGACGGTGCCACATAGACATCGTTCTCACCGGGCAGAAAATTTTCACAGCGGATAAAGCCAAATCCGTCCGGCATGACCTCCAGGATGCCGTTCGCCTCAATGCCGCTGTCCAGCTCCTGAAGCTCGCTCTTGGGGTCAGAGCCGCTGTTCGTCTGCTGTCTGGACTGCTGCGTACTCTGGAACTGCCTGGACTGGGCCGCATTATTCTGCGGCGCGGACTGTCCTTCTGATCTGGACTGAGTCTCCGGGCGCGTCTGCATTTCCTGCCGGGACTGGACGGCCTCCGGATGCGGCTGTCCTTCCTGCTTAGACTGGGCAGCCTCCGGACGTGCCTGCATCTCCTGCTTAGGCTGAGCAGCCTCCGGATGCGGCTGCGCTTCTGATGCTGACCGGGCCTCATCCCCCTTTCGTTCTCCGGCTGACTCGCAGAGCTTGTCAATCAGATCGGATTTTCTGTACCCGCTGACATTTTTAATTCCCTGGCTCTTTGCCAGCTCCCGCAGCTCCGTAAGGGGTAATGTTTCTAATTTTTCACGCATATCGTTCTCCTCATAATTTGTTCTGCTATCATTTGGGGGATTCCTGGATTATTTTCAGAAATTAGATACGTTATTTTCATAAACCAATTTTCAGACTTGAAAAATAAAATCAATCCTTTAACCACGCCATATGCCTGTTAATCTGTTTCTCGTAACCGTTGTCTGTCGGAAAATAGAAATGTTCCTCCGTCATACCATCCGGAAGATACTGCTGCTTTACATAGTGCTTCGGGAAATCATGGGCGTACTGGTATCCGACGCCATGCCCCAGTCTTTCGGCCCCCTTGTAATGGGAATCCTGAAGATGTACGGGCACCGGCGGAAGCTTTCCCGCCCGGACTGCCTCCATCGCTCTGGCAATCCCGTCACAGGCTGCATTGCTCTTGGGCGCTGTCGCCACATAGGTCACTGCCTCTGCCAACGGAATCTGCCCCTCCGGCATCCCGATTCGTTCCACTGCCAGCGCGGCGCTGACTGCAACGGTAAGCGCATTCGGATCCGCGTTTCCCACGTCTTCTGCAGCACAGATGATAATCCGTCTGGCAATAAATTTGACATCCTCACCCGCGTACAGCATCCTTGCCAGATAATAAAGAGCTGCATCCGGATCTGACCCGCGCATGCTCTTAATAAAAGCGGAAATCGTGTCGTAATGGTTATCGCCGTCCCGGTCATAGCGGATTGCACGTTTCTGGATACACTCAGCCGCGACCTCAAGCGTGATATGAATCCGGCCATCATTTCCCTTCTCCGTCGTCAGAACACCAAGCTCTACTGCATTTAACGCCGCTCTGGCATCCCCGCCGGCCGCGTCTGCAAGAAAGTCCGCCGCCTCATCCGTGATCTCGCCGCCAAAAGCACCCATCCCTTTTTTCTCATCGTAAACAGCCCGCACGATCAGCTCTCTGATATCCTGCTTCTCCAATGGCTTCAGCTCAAAAATACCGGAGCGCGATAAAAGCGCCTGATTAACCTCAAAATAGGGATTTTCCGTTGTGGCTCCGATCAGGATGACCGTACCGTCCTCCACAAACGGCAGAAGATAGTCCTGCTGTGTCTTGTTGAAACGATGAATCTCGTCTATGAATAAAATTGTCCTCTGACCATACATGCCAAGCGTATCTTTGGCGTTCTTAACAATCTCTTCCATGTCCTTTTTACCGGCCGCGGTCGCGTTGATCTGCTCAAAGCGGGCGCTGGTCGTATGGGCAATCACCATCGCCAAAGTCGTCTTACCGGTTCCCGGGGGACCGTAAAAAATCACGGAACGCAGCTTATCCGCTTTAATCGCCCGGTAAAGCAGCTTGTCTTTGCCGATTATATGTTTCTGCCCCACGACTTCATCCAGCGTCTCCGGGCGCATTCGTGATGCCAGGGGCGCTTCCTTTTCCATCGTATTGCTCCGCATATAGTCAAATAAATCCATGTTCTTCCTCCGTATGCTGGGCTTCTGCGCCGGCCTTTTGTATCAGGGGGGAATTGGGAAGGCCTTCCAGATGATACAAGAAAAGTATACTCTTTTGTTACTCTCTTGTCAATTACTCTCTTGCATCAGTCGATCATCAGCTCATCTGCCGTGACAAACAGATATCCCCTCTGCTGCAGGAGATCCACGATCTCAAGCGCTGCTTCCACCGATGTCTCATAGACATCATGCATGAGAATAATACTGCCGTCCTCCACGTTTTTCAATACATGCTGTACGATTTTTTCCTTATCTTTCGTTTTCCAGTCCAGCGTATCAATATCCCAGAGTACAACCTGCATGGGAACGCAGCGGTCCAGCTCGTCACTCCAGGAGCCAAAGGGAGGACGGATGCAGGACGGCATCTCTCCTGTAATTTCAAAAATTTTCTGGCTGGTACTGTTAATTTGTTCACAGGCTGTCCCTACATCTTCTTTTGTAAGCTGCGCATGTTCCTGACTGTGGTTGCCGATCAGATGTCCGTCCTCCTTCATTCTGGCCACCAGTGCTTCATTTCCGTCAATGCTTTTGCCAATCAGAAAAAAGGAGGCGCGGACTCCTCTCTCACTTAACCCCTCAAGCAGTTTTTTTGTATAGACCGGGTGCGGGCCGTCATCGAATGTCAGAGCGACAGTTTTAGGTTCCCCGTCCAATTCGCGGGCGGAAGCTGTCTCCCATCTGCCTGCTTTCTGCCAGACACAGCCGCTTTTTACAAGAAGAAAAAGACCTGCGGCCAGGCAGAGATCTGCCAGAATGACGACAGTAAACACAGCCAGCTGCCTTCGAAATTTCATGTCTGTTCTACTCCGGTCAATTCACCATTTATCTCATTATATGAAATGTCCTTCCATTGCAGACCGCGGCAGGTGTAAATCACAGGAATTATGACTTGACCGCTTTTTCCCGGCCTGATATGATAGATACGGATTCCCAACATTTAAAAGACGCCGCCGTCAGAGCTGCTGTCTTATCCTGTAAGGAGCTGCCTATTATGAAACACACAAAGCTTTTCCGCGGCCTGTTCTACGGACTCGGCCTGCTGATCCTAGCTCTTGGTCTTACCTTAAATACCAAAACCGGCCTGGGCACATCAGCCATTATCTCGGTTCCCTATAGTATTTCCGTCATATGGAACCTCAATTTTGGAAATGTAACACTCGTCGTATATCTTATTTTTATCACCGCACAACTCCTGCTCCACTGTATCCCATATAGGAAACAAGTACAGACAGGAAAACCGGCAGCTAACCGCCGCCGGCTCCTTTTGTTTGATCTCCTGCAATTTCCCCTGAGTCTTTTATTTACAAGATTCCTTAATTTCTTTTCCTCCATATTCCCTGGCTGTGAAGCCGCCCCAATACCTCTGCGCCTTCTCATTCTGGCGCTGGCGATCACACTCACCGGAATCGGAGCCGCTATGTCACTTGATATGAGGCTTGTCCCAAATCCCGGCGACGGCATCGTACAGGCGATCGCCGATACAGCCGGTAAAAATATCGGCTTTACCAAAAACTGTTTCGACCTGGCTAATATTACAGTCACCGCCGCAATCAGCCTTCTACTGACCCAAAGGCTGGTCGGCGTCGGGATCGGCACTGTGGCCGCCGTACTTGGTGTGGGGCGAATCATCGCTCTGTATCACCGGATCTGCGGCAGGCAAATCCGGATTCTTGCCGGAATGGAAGCTCCGGGTCTCAGCCGCTGATTGTATACATGGCAACCTCATTGATCTCGCGGTTGGCGGCGATCAGGATATCCTTTCCATCCTTTACGAAATGATATATGTTTGCCGCTCCGCATCCCTCATCAATGACACTTGTCTCATAGGAATTCCTTTCCTGATTCCAGGAAACACAAAACAGCTCGCGCTTACCGCCCCGGCTGCCAATGACAAGCGACGGCCGGCCGCAGAAGATTCCGCCAAAAATCGCGTGTGCAAATTCTGCGGACTTCCGGTATACTTCCTGATACGTCCCGTCTGTATTTTTGTAAATCCGTATCTCATCTCCATGAAATGGATGAATCAGTGCCAGCTCTTTTTCTCCGTCCCCGTCAAAGTCTGTCAGTACCGCATCACTGGCAGGCAGGTCAAACAACATTTCGATCTGCCATTCCCCATCCGCATTTTCCGGCGGTGTAAACCGGAACACACCATCCTCGGACGCAATCAGACTGCACATGACTCCGTGTTCTGTCATATGGCAGTATCCGTGATTCTTATTCAGACTGTCGCAAATCACCCTGAGCCCGAGCGGATTCTCTTCGGAAATACCGTCAAGCGTCTCGGGAAGCCGGGCCGCATACACCCTTCCCGGACTTCTCCAGTCCTCCTCATATTCATGACCGGATTTGAGCGTACAGGCAATCAGATAATTCACATGATTCCTGGTTACAATATCAAAACGGTGGACAAACGGCAGTCTGGCGATCGTTTTAACGTTCCATTTTCCGTCCGCCGAGGGCTCTGCTGCTACCAGCTTCGCCTCCTTTGCCTCATTGGGCGAAAAAAACTGGTGTATGGCAAGGAACTGCCCATCGCTTCCCGGGATCTGCACCATTGTCATAACGCCGCCCGGGCCCTCCCAGACCGTTTCCTCCGGATTACCGTCCATGTCAAACAGAATACACCGGTCTTTCTTTTCTGCTGCCACCAGAAAGTGCTCCCGTCCCTGATAGTATAACGGTGCAACAGAATAGCATTTCTCCAACTTCGCGATTACCTTTTTCTCAATTCTCATTTCCCTCACCGCATTTTTTGTTTTTGTTATGATTATACCAGTACGTATGTAGTCGTAACATATGGAACTGCTTTTGGCCCTATACAGCAGCATCCAGACAGTAAAAGGTGAATTCTCCCTCTGCCAGTATCTTTCCCGAAACAGGCTCCAGGACCTGGGACCGGCAAAAGCAGACAGTCCGCCCACGTTTCGTAATCAACGATTCTGCTGCCAACCGCGGGACACTGCCTGCCGCACTGCTTATAAAACGGAAGGAGCTGTCAAGGGTCACATATTTCCTGCCGTCATTCCGTACAGCAAGGCCGGCGGCCGTCTCAGCCATGATAAACATCAGGCCGCCGTGAATCCCCTGCATGGCGTTCAGGGAATCCCCATTGATTACAGCTTCCACACGTGCACCTATATCAGAGAGCTTTACTGCCCTGATATGATTGTGCCGCATAAATGCATTCGTTTCATTTGTTCTCCTCAGCTGCTCTTTAAAGTCTGCGCTCATTTCCGACGGGGCTGTTTTATCTGTCTGGCTGGTTCTGTCCATCTGACCGCTTCCGTCCGGTCCACTTGTTTTATTTGCCTGGCCGGCTCCATTCATCTGCTCTCCCATCCTGTCCTCCTTGTCACAAAATGCGTCCCTGGCCGCCCTCCGGTGATGTAAACATAGCGTTTACCGCTTCCTTATATTCCCTCATATGCGCTGCTTTTTTGATCCGCTTTTCTGTCTTTTGACTGTCCGGAAACATGACTGCCATATAGCACCACAGTTCTTTCATCTTAAACAGCACGTTCCTCTCCCCCGACATCAGCTCACAATACGCTTCCAGGAGCTCGTCGTGAAATGCCCGCAGCCGCTTCCCGTCCAATGCTTTGGCGTCCTCTCCATTCTGAATACGGCTGATCTGCTCCCCAAGCTCCGGATTTCCGACCAGGCCTCTGCCCAGCATAACCGCCTCTTCATCTGGAAACTGACTGCAAAACCGCAGATACTCTTCGACTGTAGAGATATCTCCGTTATATACAAGCCGGTTCCTGCTTTCCCGGCGTGCATCCGCATACGCTTCCCAGCGGGAACGGTTCCTGTAAAAATCCTTTTGAACCCTTGGATGAACGATCAGTTCCTGTAACGGAAACCGGTTATAGATCTGCATAAGCTCCGGCCATTCCTCTGCGGAAAACTTTCCGATTCTTGTCTTAATGGAGATCCCGATCTGTCCGGCCGCCACCTCGTGGTCGGCAAAAATCTCTTCCAGAAACGCTTCCAGCTCTTCCGGATAAGCCAGAAAACCAGCACCTTTTTTCTTGGCTGCCACAGTCCCGGAAGGGCAGCCAAGATTCAGGTTGATTTCCTGATATCCATAGGCGGCCAGCACCTTTGCAGCTGCGAGAAAGGTAGGCGCATGATTTGCCATAAGCTGGGGAACCACACGCAGTCCGCCGTTATTCTCCGGCAAAATATCCCGCACCTCTTTTACGCTTAACCCCTGCCCGGGCCCCGGCGAGATAAAGGGAGCAAAATACCGGTCGATTCCCCCGTAATATTTATGATGCAGTTTCCGGTACGTATAGGTCGTAATTCCCTCCAGGGGCGCAAAATCAATTCTCATGTCTGTTACCATTCCCTCTTTCCCGTACATCTTTTGCTGACAAAAGCTTTCCTGTATGGTACACCATGCACAGCCCACCTGTCGCAGCCCGCGATATCAGGATCTATGTTGTCCGAAATCTGCGGCGTTTCATCCATATGAGAGCAGCCATGCAGATCAATACTGACAGCAGAGAGCCGACCGATACTGCCAGTCCCATCGGATAAAGCGTATGCGGGTAATACTTTGATGCCAGATATGCACCTGGAATGCGTGCGCAGACAATGGAGATGGAATTGTGCAAAAACGACAGCCCTGATAATCCATATGCACAGAAATAGCCGCTGAAGCAAAAATGCATCCCTGCAAAAATGCAGTCCCATATATATCCCTGCAGATACTGTCCCCCCAGCAGAACAACTACCGTATCCCCTGTGAAAATTCCCACTACAGACTCTGCGGCGAACTGCATGGCAAAGACCGCCACAGCCCCAAACCCGACCGTGATAAGCAGGGCATAGCGCAGGGTAAGCGCGGCCCGGTCATGCATGCCTGCCCCGATATTCTGCGCACAGAGGGCCGATACCGTAGACAGCATCGTCGATGGTACGAGGAACAGAATACCGATGATCTTTTCCACAATCCCCACGGCTGCGGCCTGATTCAGTCCCCTGCGGTTTGCGATCACAGTAATCACGATAAAGGCGATCTGGATAAACCCGTTCTGCAGCGCAACAGGAATCCCGATTTTTAAGATCTCTCCGGAAATCTCCGACTGCGGCCTGAAATGCTCTTTTCTTAACTCCAGCCCCATCTTTTTCTTCACGATAACAGTCAGGGATACTGCTACGCTCAATGTCTGGGCCAGCGTGGTTCCCAATGCAGCCCCTGCCGGGCCGAGCCCAAGTCCGCCGATAAACAGATAGTCCAGCGCAATATTGGCTGCACAGGCAATGGCGATAAAGTACATCGGGCTCCTGGAATCCCCGAGTCCGCGGAAAATGGAACTGATAATATTATACGCGGTAATAAAAGGAATTCCGATAAAGCAGATCGTAAGATACATGACCGTGCCGGATACTGCCTCTGCCGGTGTGGACATCACAGACACGATCGCATGCACAAAGATCAATAAGATCGCTGTCGCTGCCGCAGATACCCCCATAAACAGCACTGCCGTATTGCCGACTGCGGCAGAAGCAAGCTTCGCATCCTTTGCTCCCACCGCCTTACCGATGGTAACGGTCGAGCCCATCGCCAGGCCTACAATCATCACGGTCAGCATGTGCATCACCTGACTGCCGATCGAAACAGACGTGATACTGTCAACTCCGTTAACCTGGCCGATAATAAACAGATCTGCCATCCCATACAGAGTCTGAAGAAAAAATGACAGCAGATACGGCAGTGAAAAACAGACAATATTCTGGAATACGCTGCCCGAGGTCAAGTCTCTTTTCATATCATGTTCGCGCCTGTTTTCGTTTGGTATGGCATCTCTGAGCTTTAAGGTCTCTTTTCCGAATCAGGCGCTTCCTCCTTCCAGCGCCTATCATAAACCCTACAGTTATGATAGAGTCAATGGTTAATTTTCATCCGTCAGATTCCAGCATAACGTTCATTCATCAAATTCCACAGTCACATAGTATCCCCGCTCATTTTCCTCAATCGACTTTACGATTCCTTTCCTGCTCTGTAAGCGTTCGTTGAATTTAAAAAGTCCTGACATCGCCACTGCAGGCTCAATCATATAATTGACATTGACAGGAGTCACGGACTCGCTGACCTCCACCTCCTGTCCTGTCTCTACCAGACCGGGACGCTCCATTTTAAATACAATGTCTCTCATTCCATTCCTCCGTCTGTCTCCCTGCCCCGGCCTGATCAATCGTCTGACCGGCTCAGACCGGCCTCCGGAATCTCCATCACCCACCGGCATTCTTCCAGATAAAAAATCAGCCGTACCGGCTGTGTCCTCCCCCGGTGGACAATCCTGCAGGTATATTCCACTGCCGGGATTCCGCAATAGTATTTTTTCTCTGCACAGTCCACCTGAATGCTCTTTACCATTACGAGCTCCCCGTTTTCATCCGGAAATTTCAGTGCCAGGGGAATCGTCTCTCCCCGGCTCGTAAACCAGCATTCACAGGCCACGTCGATCTGCCTGAAGCTTCCTCTCGTTTTTGACTCGAAGCCGTGAAATACCCGGCTCTCTCTCCCTCCGACTCCAAACGCCATATCTTTCCCATCCTTATCCGTTTCTGATCTGCATCCTGCCTCCTTATTCTATTTTTTCTTTCGTATAATCAACCGTGCGTTTCTCTCTGGATATCCCGCCGGACATATGGTCGATCGGTGAATCCAGAAACGAAGCCCGCATCACGGCATCCTGCCCGTGCCGCTTCCTGATATAGTCCAGAGCAGCATCCAGACGTTCCAGTTTTTCATAATCGGTGCGGTCAAAGATATTTAATTGTCTGGCTTCCCCGTCCCCCAGCCGTCCGGCACGGACTCCCAGAAGCCGGATCGGGCTTTCGTCCCACAGCTCGTCAAACAGCCGGCACGCTGCCTGATGGATCTCATATGTGATATCGCTCGGTGCCGGCAGAAGCGTCTGATGGGAGACTGTCTGCAGATCATTGCCCTTGATCTCCACAGAAATCAGCTCTGCCTTCTTCCCGTGCTTCCTCAGTCTGGCCGCCACAGTCTCCGACAACGCCAGAAGGACATGCTTCGCCGTCTGTGCATCTGTAACATCAAAGGCGATCGTTGTACTGTTGCCATAGCCTTTATTATCCTGCGGCTCCGCCTCTACCAGTGATACGTCATGCCCATTGGCAAACTCCCAGATCACCTCTCCGTGCTTCTTCAAATGGGCATGCAGAAGCCCTACGTCTGTCCTGGCAAGCTGGCCAATCGTCCGTATCCCCAGCTGGGCAAGCTTTTTCTCGGTCGCCTGCCCGACTAAAAACAGCTCCCGCACAGGCATCGGCCACATCTTCTCCTCAATCTCCTCCGGAAACAGCGTATGCACCTTGTCCGGCTTTTCAAAGTCCGATGCCATCTTGGCTAACATTTTATTCGTGGAAATACCGATATTTACGGTAAAGCCCAGTTCCCGCCGAATCCTGTCCTTCAGGGCATTCCCCGCCTCCACAGGTTCCCCAAATAATGCCTCTGCCCCTGTCATATCCAGGAATGCCTCATCAATACTGAACGGCTCGACCTGAGGGGAATATTCCTTTAAAAGCTCCATCAACGCCCCGGACGCCCTCTCATACAGACCGTAATGGGGCGGAACCAGAAGAAGCTCCGGGCATTTTCTCTTAGCCTCCACAATGCTTTCTCCTGTCCGCACCCCGTACTTTTTGGCTGCGGGCGATTTCGCCAAAATGATTCCGTGCCGTTTTGCCATATCACCTCCCACAGCTGAGGGAATCGTCCGCAGATCCAGTGTGCCGCCCAAATGCTCCAGCCTGTACACGGCCTCCCACGAGAGAAAGGCACTGTTCACATCCACATGAAATACCACTCGTTTCATGCTTCTATTATATCAGAACGTATGTTCTTTGTAAAGAATAAAATACCGACTGGAAATTATTTCTTTCAAACAGCTTCCCAGCCGGTATCTGATCTCTCTTTCCTGATGTGCCAAAACTCCGTGTCAGGAAAATCCCGGCACGCGGCACTATTTTCCTTCATATATAATGGAGGATTCAATATGATAACGTGAAAGCCGTTCCCGGCCCTTTAATCCGGCTAATTCCATGACAAAACAGATCCTGACGACTTCCCCGCCAAGGCTCTCGACCAGTCTGGCGATCGCTTCCACCGTACCGCCTGTCGCAATCAGATCATCAATAATGACAACCTTCTGCCCCGGGCGGATAGCGTCCTTATGCATCTCGATCACACCGGTGCCGTATTCCAGCTCATATTCGGCTGATACCGTCTCGCGCGGCAGTTTTCCCGGCTTCCTTGCGAGGATGAATGGTTTGTGCAGCTCATACGCCACGGGCATCCCGAAAATAAATCCACGGGATTCCGCTCCTACGATTACATCAAAATCAACGCCCTTCACCATCTTGAGAAGCTCGTCTATAGACAACTGCAGGCCGTCCGCGTCCTGTAAGATAGCGGTAACGTCTCTGAAAATGATTCCCGGCTCCGGAAAATCCGGAATGCTGACTACATAATCCTCCAGCTTTTTCATATCGTATTGTCCTCTCTTCATCCGCACACGATTTGCTTTGGGAATTATCCTCTCTTCATTCAGGCACAAACCGGCGCTGATATAATATCTTTCGTCATTATACCATACCCCGTATTGGATGTCCAGTATACGGAAGGCTATTCATACCATTTCGCCTGTTCCCGGTACATATGCGCATATTTTCCATTCTGTTCCATCAGTTCCCTGTGCGTCCCCTGTTCGGCCACTCTGCCCTGATCAAGTACAAGGATTCTTCCGGCAATGCGGGCCGAACCTACGCGGTGCGTCACGATAAAGGCAGTTTTCTCTCTGGCAATCCTGGCAAACATATGGTACAGGCGGCTTTCCTCCAGGGGATCCACGCTCGAGGTCGGCTCGTCCAGGGCAATGAGATCATGATTCCGGTACAGCCCCCTTGCGATCGCCACGCGCTGCCACTGCCCGCCGGACAGTTCGGTCCCGCCGAATTCCTTTCCCAGCATGGTATCAAAGCCGTTTCCACAGAGGGCCGCGTTTAAAGCCCTGACGCCGGACTGCGCAGCGCACTGCCTTACCCTGTCCGGATCAATCCTCTCCGTATCGCTCAAATAAATATTTTCGTCGAGTCTTAGCTGGTATCGCTGATAATCCTGAAATACCGCTGAGACATTTTTATCCGTATCTGCTCTGAGAATCCTTCCGGACTGCGGTTCGTAAAGGCCCAGCAGAAGCTTTACCAAGGTCGATTTCCCGGCCCCGTTTTCCCCCACGATTGCAACAGTCTCTCCCTTTCGAACAGCGACCGATACATCATCTACCGACCACTTTTCCGAGTTCGGGTAACGGAAAGAAATTCCTTCTGCCACAATGGCGTATTCTTCTGGCAGAGCATCCGCTTTTATCTGGCCGCCATCCCGGAACGCAGCAGCATACCTGCAAAAATCAAGATAATTTTCTGCCGCCGCCATGTTTCGGGAAATATTTCCCACACTTCTCGTTATGATGTTTTCCATGAAGCGGAAAATGGAATCGATCGAAGTAAAGACTGCGGCAAACGCACCTGCGGAAATCCGGCCGGCCAGAAGGGAGCGTACCAGAAGCAGAATTACCCCCACAAAACCAGCCAGCGTGACAAATCTCATCATAAGCTCCATTCGATACAGCCTGTGGTCGGCAGTCCACTGTGCATCATTGTAATCTGCCAGGGCCTTTTCATATAAACGCATGAAAAATCCCACAGCCCCCAGCGTCCGCGTCTCTTTCAGATACGTTTTTTCAATCATGCAGTCCGAATAATGCCGGTATTCGCGCTCATACGGCGCTGCTTCTTTTGTCATTTTCCGGTATGTTTTCTGTTTCATAAGCTGCGAGCACAGCAGGGGCAGGAAAAGGAACAGCAGGACCGCAGTCAGCTCCGGATCCAGACGGTATAAATAGGCTGTCATAAAAACGATATAGGGCATATTAAACACAGCGATTGACAGAAACGCCCGCAAAAGCTGTACGATTCCCTCAATTCCCTGCCTTGCCTTCTCGACAGACTCTAATGTCTCCTCCTTTTCGAATTCGTACAGCGGCAGCATGGCGGCATACACATGGAATTCCTGCGTCAGGGTATTGACTGCTTTTAAATTAAATACATGCTGCCCGATAAAATTTCCAATCCCGTTTAACACCTGCACATAGACTGCTGCAGCCGCTACCCAGATCCCGCCGATATACGCGGTTTCTGCATGTTTCGTTTCCACGGCCTGCTGAAGGCGCTCAAAAAAGGCCTGTCTCGCTACGGTCTCAAACGCCCAGGAAGTACCGTGCAGAAGATTTACGATCAGAAAAATCCCAAAAACGGCCGGCATCGCTCGGGCAACTGTTCCAAATAAATGAAAGAGCCCAAATATATGCCCGGAGGTATCCCTTTGACTTTTCATGCGCTGTACCAACTCCTTTGACTGTCATACATCTGCCTGTACAGGCTGTTATTTTCATAGAGGAACTCATGACTTCCCTGCCCGCACACCCTGCCTTTATCAATTACAAATATAATATCGGTCTGCCGGGCACTGGCCAGCCTGTGACTGATTGTAATGGTGGTGCTCTTTCGGCTGATTTCCTGAAATATCTCGTAAAGTGCACTCTCTGCGAGAGGATCCAGAGCGGCCGTCGGCTCATCCAGAATTTTGACCGGCCTTTTGCCGATCAGCCCCCTTGCGATCGCCACGCGCTGCCACTGCCCGCCGGACAGATCCTCCGAACCACGTTTCATTTTTCCAAGTCCGGTCTGCACACCATAGTGAAGCATGCAGGCAGCCCGGTCAAGTTTTAGGGCATGCATGACCTCCTGAAAATCATTCTGCCCGATGTCCTTTCCCGCCAGATACCCGTCATCCCCGACTGCGATATTTTCATAAAGGGAGAGGCCATACCGCGCGAAATCCTGATAAACGACTGAGAAAAAAGACGCGATCCTGCCATGATTCCATTCCCGGATATTGACGCCGTTTATAAAAATTTCCCCTTCATAGTCATCATAAAGCCCTGTAATCAGCTTCGTAATCGTCGTCTTTCCGCAGCCATTGGCCCCCACAAAGGAATAGCTTTGTCCCCTGGTGATGCAAAATGAAAGCCCGTCCAGAACCTTTTTCGACGTGCCCGGATAAGTAAACGAGACATTTCTGAATTCTAATGACAAAAACTCTTCCGGTCTGGCTGATATCTCCCCCCTCTCTGAAAGCTCCAGCCCGAAAAGTACGCCCATATCGTCGAAAAATGCATGGTATCCGGCGATTTCGCTCACACTTGCCGCAAGGCTCCAGGACATGAGCTGCACCAGTGCAAAAAAGTTAGAAAGCAAGGCCATGAAAAGTCCTGGCGGAACCTCACCTCCCACCGCTTCCGGGATGAGGAGAAACATCACAAAAACAGCGATCCACACCAGGCAGATACTGCCTGCCTTTGCTTTTATAAAATGTCGTATGTTTACGCCCTCATTGACAGTCCGCCATTTCCGGTATGCATGCTCCCAGGCTTTATTGATGTATAGCTGATACCCAAACAGAGTCCGTTCTGCTGCTGTTTTGCGGCTGGTGAGAAGTCCGGAAAGAGCTTCATACCTTCGCCGGTACTCCTGCGTCTCGCAAATCCCAGCATAGCTGGCCTTCCCTCCCTGCAGGGACAGCCAGGTAAGTGGAAGCGAGCAGACAATTACCCCCACAGATGACAACGGTGCATAAAAAAGCAGGATCAGAAACAGCCCGGCCGTCTTTTGTATCAGGGAGAGAAAAGATAAGAGTGAATCGAAAGCATGCAGGATACTTTCATCGGTATGACCGGCAACTCTGCTAATCAAATCCCATGTGCCGGGATCCTCGACATATCTGTAATTTAATCGTGAAATATGTTCCACGATACGGGGACAAAATTTTGTACGTACTGCAATCTGCAGGCGCAGACGCAGAAGTCCGGTCAGCTGATTGGACACCCAGTCATAGCTGACTGCAAGGAGAAGGACAGACAGGGAAGAAAAAAGCGGCCTGTAGTCCTGTGAGCCCAAAAGCCTGATCGAGGCGTCAATCACTGCCCCGGATGACAGAGTGAGGAGAATTGGGGTGAATCCCTGAAGAACATACAGCAGAATGATTGTGACGGAAACAGATGGATGGCAGCGCACGCAGATGCGGACGCTGCTCAAAATGGAATACGTTTCTCTGCGGCCGGACATAACAGACCTCCCTCTGATATGATTTCTTTCAGAAACAAGGCCATTTTATCAGAGAAAACAAGACATCTATATGTCATGTTTTTTTGAATCCTTTCCAAAACTGCATGAACCTTCTTTCGCCCACATATAAGCGCGCTACCATGAATGAGCGTAGTTAAGGTGCTTTTGACATACCTGAACTTAGACCGCCTGCGGTGATGAATGCAAGTAAACCTCCATGCGACCGGCCAGAGGACGCACCACCATCCCATGAGAGTCCGGCCGGCGCAGTCAAAATGACGCACCGGCACTCAAAATTTGTGTCTCTTTATGTAACAGCCTGCTATCCGCTGTATCTCCCCGATCTTCCAGAAAAACAGCAGCGTATCAGTGGATTGATTTCCCCAGTTCATATGCTTCGGACAACTCCGGTTTCCCCTCAATATCCCCCACGTTCATTACACCACTGCAAAGAACCTTTCCAAGATTCCTCCACTGCAGATGTCCCAGCAAATGATCGTAATAAAGGGATACATCCTCAAAATCGCGGCCTGCCGCAGCCATTAAAAGCACAGACGACCTGTCATGGCCTCTGAGAAGCCCTCCGCTGCCCTCCTCGAGAGCATACAGACGATCAACCGCCGTCCTGAGCTGGCCGCTCATATTCCAGTAGTACAGAGGCGAAGCCAATACAACCACATCGCATTCTTTCACCGCCGGATAAATTTTACTCATATCATCCTTTTGAACGCACGGGCATTCCCTGTCGCTGTGGCCGCAGCCGCAGCCCTTACAGCCGTGGATATCCAGCCCATCCAGAAAAAACTCGGCTGCCGTATGACCGGAGCTCTCCGCGCCTTCCCGGAAGGCCTTTACCAGCATACTCGTGTTCCCTTTCTTCCGGGGACTGCCGTTTAAAATCACGATTTTCTTTCCCATAAAAATACCTCCTGTGTCTGCGGGCTTCATGGTTCCCGCATGAATAGTATCTGTCGCCACAAATGAGTACACTGCCATGCATGAAAGTGATTCAGGCAGAGTGAACCGAATCGTTTCTGATCCGTAATATTTCTTTGCATGTCCGCATATATTTTCAGAGATATCATAAACGGCAAATCCATTTACTGCCCACGACAGCACCTTTGGGGATGTGCTGCTAAATGTCATCTGATAATATAGGAGGATGTATGCAATGCCGCGTTTTCGTTTGTCCCGTTCGGCCCTGGTCATCATGATCCAGCTTTTCATTCTGTTCCTTCTGACGCTTTCTCTGTGTATAAAAAGCAGGCAGGCTGCGGCAGAAAGCTTTCTGCCCTCCGGAGAATCCCCGGAAACTCAGGCAGAGGCATCCGAAAAGGAAAAGGACTATATCCACTGGGTCGACTTCGATGTCACCGCGCAGGCGATGGAACAGGCCTTCCGCTATGATATGGAAACGTGTCAGGCCGACATCCATCTTGACTGGATTGATCTTCTCGCCTTTCTGGGGGCCCGTTATGGCGGCGATTTTTCACGCTTTCAGGCCAACGATCTGGACACTCTGGCGGAACGGCTGAAAAATGGTGAAACAATCGAAGAACTGACAAAGGATATGAAATATTTTTCCTATTATCATGAGGCATATTCCGCAGTTCTTGGGGGGATGGTCGGGTATTTCCGGCAGGAAATCGACGATCCCGGCTGGGGCAGTCTGTCGGGTCAGGGGCAGACGAAAGGCCAGGCTCAGGCCCAAAAAGTGCAGCAGTCCCAGGAGACAACTCCGGGAAAGATCTGGGTCACAAAATATGGGCTCCGGGCATTTTCCCCCATTGCCAAGGGGTTCCCTTATAATGACTATGATGATTTCGGCGTTGCCCGCTCCTACGGCTACAAGCGCCAGCATCTGGGCCATGATATGATGGGACAGGTGGGGACTCCCATCATCGCAGTCGAAAGCGGCTACGTGGAAGCCATTGGCTGGAACCAATACGGCGGATGGCGCATCGGTATCCGCAGCTTTGATAAAAAACGCTACTACTATTACGCCCACCTGCGGCAGAATTATCCCTACCAGAGCTCCCTTTCCGAGGGAAGCGTCGTAACGGCCGGTGATGTCATCGGCTATCTGGGGCGCACCGGCTACAGCGCCACAGAAAACACCAATAATATTTCAACCCCGCATCTGCATTTCGGCCTTCAGCTCATTTTTGACGAATCACAGAAGGAAGGGAACAACGAAATCTGGGTCAACTGTTATGAGCTCGTCAAATTCCTTCATATGAACCAGTGCCAGGTCGTCAAAGTCGAAGGCACAAAGGAATGGACGCGCGTATATGAACAAGAGGAAGACGGGCAGCCTGAGAAACGAGACCAGCAGTAACTCCCAAATGCTGTCCCGTGATATCCTCACGGAATTCAGGGAGGCGCAGGGATGAAGTTCAGGTACATTCCTCAAGTTTTGCAGAATTCTCCCCGCCGCTGCTGGAAATTCATCACCCGCGCCTGATCTCTCTGAGCTTCTCCATCGCCAGCCTCGCGTAATCGCCAAACGGCAGCTCTTCGCATCCGATCACAAAATGCTGGCAGCGATTTACAGGGATTAACAGCTTTTTGGCCCGGCTCTGTCCGATGGCTACAGCCATTTTAGGTGTGATCTCCCCCAGAAGGGAATCTGCAATCACGATTCCCATCGGCCCGATGATGACATCCGCATCCCGGCTGCCCACAACAGCCGGGTTCTCCCCTGTGGCCCCGGCGTCAGCGCCGGCTTTCAGCATGGCAGCCGTGGCAATGCTGTTAGTTCCGACCGCCAGCACTTCATCCTCCGGAAAATTCCTCTTGATCTGCTCTACGATGCCTTTCCCCATGCGGCCTCCCTGGCCGTCCATTACCATGATTTTCATTCGGTGGTTCCCCTTTTCCCCTATGCCTGCTCTGCAGCGTGATTCAGCTCTGTAAGTCTCTCATACAAAAATTCATTTACCGGGGCCTGAATGCCGGCTTCTTTGCAGATACCAAGTATCGTGCCCGCGAACAGCTCCAGTTCCGTTTTCCTGCCCGCCTCCACATCCTGGCACATCGAGGTTCTCCCTTTCGGATCCAGCCCGTCCAGAAGCTTAAGCCATCGTTCGATATCCCCGTCTGTCAGCGTCACGCCCTCGCTGGCCGCTGCCCGCCTGACCTCCTTCATGGCCTCGATCATCATGATACGGGCCTCTCCGTCCTCCTGAATTCCGCCGTAAGGGATCTGACAGACTGCCGTCACCTGATTGACGCCCACATTTAACATCAGTTTATTCCACTGTTCCCTGATGATATCCTCCGGCGTCTCGTAACGAAGCCCGGCCTCATCAAACAGTGCTGTCACGGCAGCCAGCCGTTCGTCATGGCTCTTATCTTTATTTCCCACGGAAATATATCCCATATTCTGATACGAAACTGCATTGCCCTTCTTACCGGCATCCATTCCCTGTACACATGCATAGAGCACATGTCCGGCTCCGAAGGACTCCTCCAGCATTTTTTCGCTCGAAATTCCGTTCAAAACGGATAAAAGCAGCGTATCCCGGCCCACGAACGGGCGCACTGTCTCGACCGCCTCACGAAGCCCCATAAATTTCACCGCAAATATTATTAAATCAGCCTTCACGGCCTCTTCGGGAGAGCGGTATGTAAAATTGCATGTCTCCCCGTTACATACGGCGCCCTCTTTCCTGTAACGCGCGGTTCTGAAGGGGTCGGCAATAAAAAATACCCGTTCGCTGCCAAGGCGCTTCGCCAGATGATTCCCGTACATAATGCCCAGCGCACCCTGGCCGATGATTCCGATCGTCTCTATTTTCATATTCCCCTGCATGCTTCCTTTCTAAAATTTCCTGCTGCCGCCCCCATGCGTGCGCCCACTGCTGCTGCGGTGAGTCGTAGAACGTCCGGACGAGGAGGAATGCCCGCCCCCGCTGTTACCCGCGGCACGGATGACCTGCTGCGTCACATAGCTTCTTAATAGCACGTCAGCCGCCGCATTCCCGAGAGTAAATGCACTGTCTTTCCGGTAGGACAGGCGGAAATTGGCAGCCATCCTTTTATCCTCTCCCTTGACGCCGTATTCCCGCACCACGGCTGCCACGGCCGCCAGGCCGCAGATGGAAGCTGCACCGAATGCCAATAAAAGCTCATACCACTCCAGGCTGTGATAGCGGCTGATCTTGCCGGTCTCTGCATCATAATTATATTGATTTTTGGGGATCCCTTTATCGAAATACGTCTCCGTGTCAGCAAGAAATACTACTGCTGCCTCAAAAAACTGCCCATCGGCCGCCTCCTCATAGACGTGATCAAGAATCGTCTCAATCCGCTCGTCTGTCAGATAGCGTATCATATCTCCTTCCGTGGAAATGACAAGCTCCCGGTTGTCAAGGTCGATCAAAAACAGCACACCGCTCGCATTTTTTCCTGCACCCATACCGTTTTCTTCATAGAAGAGGTCGCCGAATTCCTGGCCCGTGAGCCCTTTGGCGTCCTCTGCCGTCACCACGGCCACATCCATGTTCATTTTTCCCCGCAGGCGTCTTATTGTCCCGGAAAGCGTCTCCTCCTGCGCCTCGCTAAAGAGGCCGGCCAGGTCAAATACCCGCGCAAAATCAGTCTCTTTGCCAAAGTCCGCCCCTGCTCCCGCAGCAAATGCCGTCATATCTCCCGCCGTCCAAATGCTCCCGGAAAGCACAAATACCACTGCCGCAAGGAACACAGCCATAAACCGCCCTGCTCTGCTTTTTCCCTCTCTCACAGGAACCACCCTCCTATCGCTGCGATGGCAAATACAGGGAGGAATACGCTCAGAAAGAGCACAGCCAGCTTGCCTTTATCCACAGGCAGCCGCCCGCAGATCTTCCCTGTCTGCCCATTCATGGCAAAATAATAGACCTTACCGTCTTTCTTATCCCTATAGGTCAGCGCCCACACAGGAAGCAATGCGTATTTCCACTTTGGATCCCGGATCCTCGTATTCTGCTCCCTGACTTTTACCGAGCTGTAGTCATTCATCGACGCGGTCAGGCTCTGAACCGTATAGGAGCACACCTCCTCGCGTACCTCGCTCTCAAAGCTCTGGCTCTCCATGTCGCGCTTTTCGGCCTGAAAGCCGGAGAGATATTCCATGCGAAACGGCGTAAGCATTTCCATTTCAAAGGGAAGAACGCCCTCCACCAGTTCATGGTTGGCCTTTTTCAGAGCATTTCTGGTTACATGCCTTACGTCCAGGCTTCCCTGCCGTTCGACCTGAAAGCTCTTATGCTCCGTATAGCGGGTGTTTCCTGCTGTCCACTGCCTTAGCTTTTCTGCCTCTGCCGTCACACTCCCGTCTACCTGGCAGCTGTACATCAGATATGGGAAATAGACGCCGGAAAATTTCTCGATCTGCTCCCTGGAAAAGAATGCCCTGGGTACGAAATGCTTTTTGCCAATCCAATTCAGGAAAATTTCCTCCGCCTTTTTCTTATCCACGGCAAACGGCAGGACGTAATCCGGCAGGTATTCTCCGGACAGACGGCCGGAGAGTACCACCGGATTATGGCAGTAATAACAGAACGAAGCCGCCGTCGTCTCGTCCGTCACGATCTCTGCACCGCAGCTCGGACAATGGTAGACAACGGCCCCTGCATCTCCTTCCCGTTCCGCTGTGTCCGGAACCGGCGTTTCTGTCGTCTCCACGGTCTGCATATCGAATTGTTTTGCCTGTTCCTCCGTAAATGCGGACATACAGTATTCACACGTGAATTTCTGCGAGGACGGGTCGAATTTCAGCCCGCCTCCGCAGTTAGGACACTTATAGCTTACGGTTGCCATGCCGTTTCTCCTCCCCTATGGCCTCGGTTTGCCGCACTCGGAGCAGAATTTCCCCTTGTTGACTGCCCCGCAGGCACATGTCCAGGTATCGGAAACCGGCTTCGGGTTCCCGCACTCAGAGCAGAACCGCCCGGTGTTCACCGTACCGCAGGCACATGTCCAGCTCCCGGCCTCCTGTGGCTTCGGCTTCCCGCAGCCCGCGCAGAATTTTCCTGTATTGACGGTGCCGCAGGCGCACGTCCAGCTTCCGGCCTTTTGCGCCTGTCCGGCAGGGGCCTGCGCCGCTGCGCCTGCGCCCGGCTGCGCATACATCGGTGTCTGCTGGCCCATTGTAAACAGGTTCCCCGCATTCATGCCGCCTGCATTTCCGGCCATATTCATACCTGCAAATGCCATCATCGGCCCCGCCGAATGGTTGGCTGCCGCTGCCTTCATGGCATCGGCCTGCGCGCTTACCAGATGGGCTGCCGCCATATTGGGATTGCGGAAGGCGGCATTCCTCTGCAGCTCCTTAATCATCTTCTCGTCTTCCTCCGGTGCTTTCACCGAATTGACGCCGATGGAGCTGATCTCGATACCATAACGTCCGCCCCACTGCTCGGACAGGATTTCATTTAATACCTCAGACAGGTCATCCGCATGCCCGGGCAGCGCACTGTAACGGATCCCCATCTCGGAAATCTTCGCAAACGCCGGCTGCAATGCCGTCAGAAGCTCACTCTTTAACTGAGAATCTATGCGGTCCCTCGTAAAATCCTGTTCCACATTCCCGCAGATGTTCTTATAGAACAGAATCGGATCCACAATTTTATAGGCATATTCCCCGTGGCAGCGGATGGCGATGTCCATATCCAGGCCGACATTGGCGTCCACTACCCGGAAGGGAACCGGGTTGGCCGTCCCGTATTTGTTGCCCATGATCTCCTTCGTGTTGAAGAAATAGACGCGCTGATCCTTTCCAGTATCGCCGCCCATCGTAAAACGCCGGCCGAACTGGGCAAAGCTTTTACCGATGTTCTCGCCCAGGCTGCCGTAAAAAATACTCGGCTCCGAGGAGGTATCATAAATAAATTCTCCGGCTGCCGCACAGACCTCTGCGATAGCCCCCTGATCTACGATAATCATGCACTGGCCTTCATTGACTGCGATGATGGAGCCGTTGGTGATGATATTGTCGCTGCCTTTGGTATTAAAGCTGCGTTTGGAACGCCTGTTTTCCCCCTTCCTGACAAGCACCTCCTCTGTCAGGGACGGGCAATAGAAATATTCTCTCCACTGATCTTCCAGCACACCCTTTGCCGCCTGTGTGCCTACCTTGATGATACCCATGATTTTCCTCCTCCTTGATTCCGAATCTTTTATGCAGCTCATCCATACAGCTGCCCTGTCTCTGTCCTTACTCGGTCCGCTGCGACTTTAACAGCCCGATTTCCCGCTGATATCCGTCCAGATCATTCGGTGTTTCCAGACAGAACGGGAGATTCTTCAGCGCCGGATGGTTCACTACCCGCGCGAGCGCTTCCAGGCCGATGTGACCCTCTCCGATCTTTGCATGGCGGTCTTTTCTGGCACCCAGCGGATTTAAGCTGTCGTTTAAATGAATTGCCTTCAGCCTCTTTAACCCGATGACACGGTCGAACTCTGTCAGTACTCCGTCCAGGTCATTTACGATATCATATCCTCCGTCCCACACATGGCACGTATCCAGGCATACCCCAAGATCATCAGAGCGCTCCGTCCGGTCAATGATCTCCCTGAGCTCCTCAAAGCGGCTTCCGACTTCGCTGCCCTTACCGGCCATTGTCTCCAGAAGGACCGTTGTGTGGAGTCCCGGCCTTAAGATTTCATTCAACATTTCGCTAATCAGACGGATCCCTGTCTCCGTCCCCTGTTTTACATGGCTTCCCGGATGGAAATTATAATAATTTCCCGGCACATATTCCAGGCGCTGCAGATCGTCCTCCATCGTATTTTTTGCAAAAATTCGTATCTTTTCGTCGGCTGCACAGGCGTTTAACGTGTACGGGGCATGCGCCACCAAAGGCCCCAGCCCCAGCTCCTTTTTAAGCTCCAGAAACGCCCGGATATCTTCCTCACTCAGCGCCTTGGCGCTTCCCCCGCGCGGATTTCTCGTGAAAAACTGGAACGTGGTCGCCCCGATCCGCTCCGCATCCTTTCCCATCGCCAGAAATCCCTTGGCGCAGGAAAGATGGCATCCAATATAAAACATGTTTCCCTCCTTCTGGCGCACGCCGCGCCGCACTTTCTCACTCCCGCCGTTTTAAAAGGAGAATGGCTCCCCATATCAGGCACACAGCCAATAATAACTGCACTCCAAGACTGACTAAAATCCAGTTTCCCGTCACAACATTCAGCGGACGGTTCCCCAGAAAGGAAGAGATCAGCATCCCGTCCACACTCCCGACTGCCTGGCTTCCCAGAATCTCTATAAACGTAGTACCCGGATTCAGAAGAAGCAGGTATACCGCTGCACCGGAATCAGCCGCCGGGCGAAGCTGTCCGGCTACCGGAAGCATGCTGTCCGCCTTTGTCCGGGAAATTCCGTACAGGAAAACATTCAGCATATAGGTTCCGGCCATAAGAAGCAGCAGAACCCCGTATGTGCAGACATTCGCCAAAGTCGAACGGCGCATCAGGCAGGAAAACAGGATTCCAATTCCGCCTGTGAGGAGAGCAGCCGTCACATAGCACAGGAACAGAAGCCCGATATCCTGAACACTCATGCTTCCGTATACAAAGGTCAGCACGACCACCGGAAAACTCGACACAATCAGCAGAAAGAGCTGTCCGAATGCAGAACAGAGCTTCCCTGTCACGATCTTGCTGGGCGGCATCCGGGTCGTAAAAAGAAGCTCTAATGTCCGTCTCTCCCGCTCCCCGCTGATACTTCCGGAAGTCAAGGCAGGCATGATAAAAATCAGCATCAGGAATTCAAGCGTGACAACGAACACGTACAGCTGCAGAAAATTGGAATACTGTATGAAGGAAGAAGCCTTCACATGCTCCACTGCCGAATACATGCCAAGAAGCGCCACGGCTGCCAAAAGTCCGTTGAAAACAAACACAATGAGCGGTATGCGCAGACTCCGGGCCCGCACCGCCCGCTCCCGCCTGTAGACAGGATTACTCCTCACTGTGAAACACCACCTTCTGAAACTCATGGTTCGTAAGCTGCATAAATACGCTCTCCAGATCTCCCTGTTCTCTGAAGAATCCGTTTATACGGGCCCCGCAGGCAATCAGCCGTGCCAGAAGCTCGGCCTCTGCCGTCTGGTCTCCGTGGAAATTCACCACGATATCCCCATCCCGTATGGTAATCGTCTGCACGCGGCGGTCCTCTTTTAAGACGTCAACCGCTGCCTCCCGTTCCCCGCAGAGCCGGATCCGCAGGGGATTGGAATCATTTACCTTACGTAAGATCTCGGACATACTGCCGCTTAACACGATTTTCCCTGCATCAATGATGCCGATATCCGTGCACATTCTGGATAACTCGGACAGGATATGCGAGCTGATGAGAATCGTCTTTCCCTCCGCGCACATTTCCCGCAGAATCTCCGTAAATTCCATCCTCACGCGCGGATCCATCCCTGATGTCGGTTCATCCAGAACCAGAAACCTCGGATCATGAATCATAGCCCTGGCAAGGCACAGCCTTTGCTTTATTCCCCTTGACAGGCTGTCTACATAATCGTCCTCCTTATCCAGGAGCTTCATCTGCTCCAAAAGCTCCATACAGCGGTTCCGGGCCACCAGGCCGTCAAGTCCATAGCAGGAGGCAAAGAATTCCATATATTCCCGTACCTTAAGATTATCATACATCCCGAATTCATCCGGCACATATCCAAATTCCTGCTTGACCTGCTCCCTGTACGCAAATGCGTCCCGGCCTCCGATCTCCACCGTCCCCCCGTCCGGCCGCAGAAGGCCCGTGATAACACGAATCGCCGTCGTTTTCCCCGCTCCGTTCGGTCCCACAAAGCCGTACAGGGCGCCTTCCTCGATATCCATATCCAGTCCGTCCAGAACCTGAAAGTTTTTAAATTTCTTTTTAAGACCGCGTATTTTTAACATCAGTGTTTCCTTCCCTGAACCATCACAAGCGGCAGTGTATAGCTGAAGCCGGGGGCGTCTCCTGCCTGTACCGCATATTTTACGATCAGATGATTTTCCGGTGAGAGATAAGAAGCCAGTGCTTCCCCGCCAAGGCCTGATGCCGAAAGCTCCACCGGATCGTATGCCTTGGTGTCGTAATTATAGAACCAGGCAGTTCCCTCAAACGGCTTCAGATACGGATATCTGGATCCGTCAAAAAACTCATCCGATACCGGCAAAAATGAGATACGCCCGATCTCCAGGTCATTTCCCAGATCATATTCCACCGCTGCCGGATCCAGGCCGTATAACGTCATCATCGTCTGGTAGCTGCTCCAGTTCCCGGATGCAGCCTCCGGTTTCTGTGACAGTCCGCTCCTGTAGACCAGCGGGCCCTTTTCCTGCACTGCCTCCGCACGGGAGGTATAAAGGGTCAGGCCGTCCACCGTTTTCCCTTCCGGCAGGATCGTCGCGTCCGTCCCTCCTGCCGGCCCGAAGCCGGAAATGCGGATATCCGGTGTGTACTCCCCAAAATAACGGTTAATATAGAAGGAATAGACATTGGAGCACTCCGTCGTCTGCAGGGACTGCCGGCTTTGGTTTTCCTCTGTATCAGCGCTGCCCGTCAGATGGTCTGCCAGCAGATACGCCATATCCACCGGCCAGGTTAAGAGCGGGACATTCTCAAACTCCCTTACCTCCCCTGCTTCCAGTCTGCCGATAGGAAGCGTCTGACCATAGGTAATCAGGGCCGTATTTTCTAACGCAAAGGGGAAACAGTTCATGATATAGCCCGAAATCCTGCCGTCAAAATAGCGTATATCCGAAGCAAGCCAGCCGGATTCAGACAAAGGAGCCTTTTTTTCCAGCTTAAAAAACCGGGAGGCAAAGGCCCGGGAGCGATTTGCATGAATCATCGTCCCGGCATCCGAAGATCGAAGGCTCACGTTTCCATCCCTGCTGTCGGAAAATGCTCTCACCGAAATCTCGTCGTAGCGGCTGCTCCGCGTCAGCGGCGTCACTTTATATGTGGGAGCCAGCTGTACGGAATATGCCCTGCTGTCCGGAGTCCTGATATTTAAATAAGTCAGCTCCTCCTCCGCCCCGTCTGAAACATCCCTTAGAGAAACATAGGTGAAAAACTCGGAAGTAAACCGGGTCCTGACCCCAATCATATAGATCACGATCGAAAAGACAGCTGACAGGATTCCCACCGATACACCGTAATAGATTCCCATATCCCTTTTTCTGAGGAGCAGGTAGACTCCCGGACCGGCCGCCGCGATGTAGACTGCTGCCACAAGCCCGTAAAGTACCGGATCCGGAAGGCGGTCCGTATTTCCCATGCTTACCAGATTCTGGGCATTCCAGTAGTCCGTGTCCTTATCATAGGCACTGTAAAAATACAGCTCCTGAAGCGCTGATTCCCCTAAAAGAGCCGTGAACAGTTTCACCGCATACCCGGGATTTTCACCGGCAAATTCCCCAAGATCGCCGAGATCATATGAAAAAATGCCGATCATCCCCTCTCCCTGGGTAACTGCAGTGAGCAGGGTAAAACCATCGCTCTCAATCAGTGTACGCCCCTCTATGGCGGAGAGATCGGTACATACCATATCCACAATCGAATCCTCCGGGGATTTTTTGGCGTACTCTGCTCCCATGCTGACGCTCTCTACGCCCAGGATATCCGGCTCACAGTCCACCAGGGAGGGATCGAAGCCGCCAAGCGTCTCCATCGCCCGTTCCCCTGTGCCGAGAAGAAGGATCCCTCCGGCACGCACCCACTGCCTGACTGCGTCCTGCTGCTCCTCTGACAGCCTCGATACCTCATAATGATTTATCACAAGAAGATCCAGAAGGTCAAGCCCCCTTACATCCTCCGGAAACGTATCGGCCTCCATTGGCAGCAGCTCTGAGACCACCATGCCGTAATTCATATTCACGGAATCCAGATAGCTCACCCGCTGCGGCTCATCGTCCAGAAGGCCGATCAGCAGGCGTCCCTGATCGCGCGAAATGTCAAAATGAAGGGTTTCGCGCGCTACGGTCTCCCCGGCCTGCGATTCGAGAACCACATGCAGATCGCTGCTCTTCTGCCCCAGCGGGATATAAAAGGAATACGTTTTCGTCTCTGCCGACTTCACTCCGACCGGATAGCCGTACTCATAGCGCTCCTCCTTATCGTCTCCGCCGGATTCCAGTGTGCCAAACCATACCGTACCCTCAAACTGCGCCGCGGACTGCCCGTAGAGACGGACCGAGACAGGGATATAACTCCCGAGCTTTCCCCTCTGCCCGTAGAGAAGCGAAATCTCCATTGCCACGGGAGACACCGCCCTTCGTTCTTCTGCCGCCCACGCTGCGCCGTGTATGGCAGCCGCCAGCAAAAATACCAGCAGGCCCATCCATGCAAATCGTTTTTTCATTCTTATCAACCTATTGTTCCGAAATTCTCTTTACTGATATCAAAATTCACCCTGAGCTTCACAGTGAACACCGTACCGTTCATATCGCTGGCTACAGAAATCGAGCCGCCGTGCATATCCACGATATTTTTTACAATGGCAAGCCCCAGGCCTGTTCCGCCGGTACTCGAGGAACGGGACTGCTCCACACGGTAAAACTTATTGAAAATAAGAGGAAGCTCCCCTGCCGGAATCACATAACCATAGTTTGTCACAAATACTGTGACAATCTCCCCCTCAGTCTGAACCTTTACTTCGACCCGTTTGCCATCCGCCCCATACTTGATCGCATTATTAATCAGGTTGTCAAACAGCCTTGCCAACAGGTTCCCGTCCGCCGTAATCATCTGAGAGGCGGTATTGCTCTTTAGCTCATACGTGAGATTCTGTTCAGCAAAGCTCGGATAAGCCTCTTCCAGAAGCTGCTCTAAAAGCTTCACAATGTCCACGTTTCCCACGCACATCGTGGCCTTCCCGTAATTCATTTTTGTAAATCCGAATAAGTCCTCAATCAGCTTTTCCAGCCGTCTGGCTTTGGTGTAGGCAATGTCGATATATTTCTGCTTCTGCTCTTCCCCCAGAGGCCCTCCTACAGAAAGAAGCTCCAGATATCCGATAATGGAGGTCAGCGGCGTTCTCAAATCATGGGCCACATTCGTAATCAGTTCATTTTTCGTGCGCTCCGCCTCACGTTCCTTATCCATCAGCTCCCGGATATCCGCTTCCATGCGGTTTAAGCTTGCTGCCATTGAGGCGAATTCATCGTCTCCCTCCACCTCCACCGGAGTATTCAGATCGCCCTCCGAGATATTGCGGACTGCTGCCGCCACCTTCCCGATATACTGGAAAGATTTTCTCTGAAGGAGCAGAAAGGACACGGAAAAAATCAGAATCCCCAGAATGACATACAGAGTCGTAGCCAGAGTGCCCGGCTGCAGCACGGAAAGCCACAGCGCTCCGGCATGCTCTGTCGTCTGCAGATAGTTTACCAGCATATCGACGTTGGTAATCAGAAATATCTCCGTCAGGCAGGCAATCACTGCACTGTAAAGGATATTGACAGCCACCCGCCTGTAGAAGCTCCTGCTGATATCATTTTTCAATTTTATATCCGACCCCCCACACTGTGGTGATGATCTTATTCTGCCGCGTGTCCTCCTTCATCTTCCCGCGAAGGCGTCTGATATGTACCATCACCGTATTGTTCGCTTCGTATACCTTTTCGTTCCACACCTTCTCAAAAATCTCGTCTGTACTGAATACCCGCCCGGGATTCGAAGCCAGCAGGTACAGGATATCAAACTCGATCGGCGTGAGCTTGATCTCCTCTCCATAGACGACGACCTTGTGATTGTCTTTATTAATCGTCAGGCCGCGGATCACGATCTCATTTTTAGCGTTCGGCCCGGTGTTGCTGTTGGGATTCAGCTGTGTATACCGTCTGAGCTGGGACTTCACCCGGGCTGTCAGCTCAAGCGGATTAAACGGCTTTACCACATAATCATCCGCTCCGGTTCCCAGCCCCAGTATCTTATCGAGATCGGTCGATCTGGCACTGAGCATGATAATCGGGATATTGTTCGTTTCCCGTATTTTCCTGCACATCTCAAGCCCGTCCATCCCCGGCATCATAATATCTAAAAGCACCAGATGGACCTCTTCGTTCTCCAAAATCGAAAGTCCGTCCTGTGC
Organism: bacterium 1XD42-76; assembly: GCA_009917545.1. GTDB lineage: Bacteria > Bacillota > Clostridia > Lachnospirales > Lachnospiraceae > QZDW01. Next base: position 56,898 of record QZDW01000013.1, on the reverse strand, counting down.
ATTATTGGCCTTAAACACCCGATATCCATCACTAACCAGATAAATCTCAACCAGGTCCGCAATCTCTTTCTCATCATCCACTACGAGAATACTGATCTGTTCCATAAAGATCCTCCTACCCTGTAATTCATCTCTGCCACCCCGCACAGCAGCTTAAGCCTGATCCTCCGCTGCCACACACATGATACCGCAGCCGTTTCCAGACGGAACCGTACCCAATATCCTCTCTATCTTATCACAAACCGACAAATATTGCCTCACTTTTTCACAAAAAATCACAGGGAACTTCTGTCACGCGGTTGTACCGCAAAGATCCCCTGACTGTACTCACACAATCAGGGGATCTCCCCGGGTTCCTAACTGCTATGCTCCGCCGGAATAAAGACTCTGGAGCTCCCGTCCCGCTCCCACTTTTTCCGTTCCGCGCGCGCCGCTGCCACAGCCAGCTCACATAATGCTGCCTGTGAACCAACCGGCCTCTCTTCCCCGCGCTCCGGCTTCTGATATGTCCCATCCGGCTTGAGGATATGTGCCTTCAGATTGTCCTCCAGCTCAAGCTCCATGTAATGCCTGATTCTCTCTTTCAGCTCTCTTCTTACCACTGGAAAGAGAATCTCAACTCGTTTGTCGAGATTCCGCGGCATCCAGTCCGCGCTTCCCATGTAGATCTCCTCGCTGCCATTATTTTCAAAAATGAAGATCCGCGCATGCTCCAAAAACTCGCCTATGATCGAGCGCACCTCGATATGCTCGGAAAGGCCGGGAATCCCCGCTTTCAGACAGCAGATCCCCCGTACCACCAGCCGGATCTCCACTCCGGCCGAGGACGCCTCATAGAGCGCGGCAATGATGTCCTTATCACACAGGGAATTCATCTTGGCGATGATCGAAGCATGCTTTCCCGCGCGGGCATGACGGGTCTCTCGCTCGATCATGCGCAGAAACTTATTTCTGAGCCACAAAGGCGCTAATGACAACATATTCCAGTTAAGCGGCTCCGAATAGCCGGACAGCATGTTAAAGACCGCGGTCGCATCCTCCCCGATCATAGGATGACAGGTCATAATGCCGCAGTCTGTATAGAGCTTGGCAGTGGAATCATTGTAATTTCCCGTGCCCAGATGGACATAGCGCCGGATCCCTTCCTCTTCCCTGCGGACAACGAGTGTGATTTTGCTGTGCGTCTTTAACCCCATGAGGCCGTAAATGACATGGCAGCCTGCCTTTTCCAGCATTTTCGCCCACAGGATATTGTTCTCCTCATCGAAACGCGCTTTCAGCTCCACAAGTACCGAGACCTGCTTGCCGTTTTCTGCTGCCTCTGCCAGTGCGGCAATGATCGGCGAATTGCCGCTCACCCGGTATAACGTCTGCTTAATCGCCAGCACATCCGGATCCTTGGCCGCAGTACGGACAAAATTCACTACAGGATCAAAGGTCTCATACGGATGTAAAAGCAGGATATCCCCTTTGCGGATATTGGTAAAAATATCGTCCCCGTTCATTAACGCCGGTACCGGCTGAGGCGTATAGTTCGGAGCCTTCAAATGCTCAAAGCCGTCAAGCGCATATACTTTCATAAAAAAGGTCAGATCAAGCGCCCCGGGAATCTCAAAAAGATCCTCCTCGTTTACTTCCAGTTCTTCCTTGAGGATCTCCAAAAGGCGTTTATCCGCGTGCTCCTCAATCTCCAGACGGATGACCTCGCCCCACTGCCGTCTCCTGAGCTGTTTTTCAATCTCCTCCAGCAGATCCACCGACTCCTCCTCATCGAGCGAAAAGTCAGCATTCCGCATGATACGGAACGGATGGGAAGTCACAATGTCATAGTTCAGGAACAGCTGCTGCATGTTGCGCTCAATAATCTCCTCCAAGAGGATCACCTGGTGTATCTCCCTGGCATGCTCCCCGACCGTCATCGGCAGCACCACCACCCTTGGAAGCACGGACGGCACCTGTACCATCGCAAATTCCAGTTCTCCGTCCCCTGATTTTTTCCTTAAAAGGGCGGCAAGGTTCAACGACTTATTGCGCACAAGGGGAAACGGCCTCGAGGAATCCACCGCCATCGGCGTGAGGACCGGGTACACCTCATCCTTAAAGTAACGATCGGCAAATTCTTTCTGCTCCTGTGTCAGCTCCTCATGGCGCAGAACCACATGGATCCCGTTTTCCTCCAGTGCCGGCAACAGTACCTTGTTGTAGGTATCGTACTGTTTTTTTACCAGCTCATGTGTCTTGACGTTAATTTTACTTAACTGTTCTTCCGGCGTCAGACCGGCGATATCCAGCTTCGTATATCTGGCATGCACCATATCTTTTAAGGAAGCCACGCGGACCATAAAAAACTCATCCAGATTAGAAGCAGAAATACTTAAAAATTTAAGTCTGTCAAACAGAGGTGTCATCGGATCCAAAGCTTCGCCCAGAACCCGGCCGTCAAATTCCAGCCAGCTGAGCTCCCGATTTACGTAGTTCCCAGGATCTGTGAACCGCATTCGGTCTGTCTCTCCCATGTCTAAATACTCCTTTTCTGCTTCAATACCGGGCGGATCCCGAAAATTTCCTCGAAAAAGGCAGCCTTCTGCTCAAAGGACAATGCCTCTAAGGTGATATCTCCCGGGTAATCCGTCGTTACTATAAATTTGTCGTGCTTGACCGCCATACGGCAGCCCTTAAGCTTCTGCCTGTGTCCGCGGTCCATCGAATTCGCAAGGCGCAGAAGCGCGGTCATTTTGGCGATCAGAATCATGATCTCATTATGGCTGCTGAACTCTCCGGCAGCTGTGTTGAACTCTGTCTCCATCCGCACCATGTTGTAATCAAAATCACGGATATTGTAGCGTACCACATTGGCGATCATCTCCCTCTCCAGACGTGAAAGGCCGATGATCTCTGTGGACATAATGATGTTATAGCCGCACTCATTGGAATTCCTGACGCTTACGAATTTCCCGCAGGCGTGAATGATAACGGCAATCTGCAAAAGAAGCCGTTCCCTGTCCCCCATACCATGATAGCGCTTCATCGTGTCAAACATCTGCAGAACAAACAGTTCCACCATCTCTGTGTGAACGCTCAGACAGTGGTAGCGTTTCGCCATATTGCGCGAAGCACTGATAATATCATCATCAAAATTGTGTTTGAATTTTACCAGCTTATGGCTGCCCGCATACTCTGCTGCGATGCCGTCGCAAAGGCGGATACCCGGAATCCAGATCATCCGGGCCCCCGTCATTTCCAGAAGCTTCCTGTAAATGATGGCGCTCGGCATAAGCAGGGCTGCATAATCCGCGCTGATACCGAATTTCTCTTCGATCTCTGTCTCGTTCATTCGCGAGAGCTGGTTAAAAAAGCTCTCGAACTCCTCCCTGGAAATACGGTCCACAGGCTTTCCGTCATCATGGTAACGGAACATATACAGAATGTTCTCACCAATGCCGATCACATGCTCGACCTGCTCCTCCTTCAGATACATCTTTTTGTAATTGGAAAGCTCATTCTCCACGATCTCCTCGATTAGGCTCCTGGTCTTATCCAGCGTGGCATCCACATCGCCCAGCGTACTGCGGATCCGCAGCACACCTAACGGCAGATTTTCCGTCGAACTCAGGCAGCTCTCATTGAACAGGGAAATCTGCATGCTTCCAAACCCTACGTCTGCAATCGCTGTACGGCTCTTGATATTTTTATCAAACTTATCGCCCCTGGCAGCTATGGCTTTGTAGTTTAAAAGCCGCTGTTCCGAATTATCAATAATCCGCACTGATATCCCCGTGCGCACCTGGATCTGGTCGAGCACAATCTGGCTGTTGATGGCCTCTCTCATGGCGCTGGTGGCATAGGCACGGTAATCCTCTGCCCGGTAGCCCTTCATAATCTCTGCAAAATCCCCCAGGACTGAACAGAGTTCTTCCACCATATGATAGCTGATCTTCCCGTTTTGATACGTGTCCTTTCCGAGCGCAATCACATGGCGGATGTGATCGACCTTGCGGATCCCGTTTTTATTGGAAATCTCAAAGATCCCCATCTCCAGTTCAAATGAACCAACATCAATAGCGGCAAAGATATGGGACGCCATATTGATTCTCCTTTTTAATAATTTCCTAATATTCTCATCATCTGAGCCTCAGCCCGGATACCTGTAAGAGCATTTTTGACAGAAGCGTCGCTTAAATTCCCTTCGATATCGACAAAGAACCGGTATTCAAACGGCTTTTGCGGCACCGGACGCGACTCGATCATTGTCATATTTACACCGTTAAACATGATATTTCCTAAAATATTATAAAGGGAACCACTCACATGCGGAATCTCAAACACAATACTGAGCTTGCCCGCTGCTTTCTCATATACAGCCTCCCGTGCCAGAATCAGGAAACGCGTGGTATTGCCCTTTGCATCATTAATACTGCTCGCAAGCTCCTTAAGCCCATAGAGCTCTCCAGCTGTACGGCTGGCAACAGCCGCCTGGCTCTTATCCTTTTCCGCCATTACCTTCCTGGCGGCAACCGCTGTATTGAGGACGCTGACCTGCTTCCAGTCCTTATGCGCATTCAGATAATCCGCACACTGCAAAAGCCCCTGTGGGTGGGAGTAAACGGTACGGATATCCGCAAGCTCTGCCTCTGAAAGTCCCAAAAGCATATGCTCCACCGGAATATACACCTCGCCTACTATGTAATTCTTATATTTTGCCAGAAGATCATAATTGCCGATGATAAACCCTGCCGTGGAATTCTCGATCGGCAGCACCGCATAATCTGCACGGCCGGCCTCGACCTCTTTCATGGTGTCCTCGAACTCCGGTACATGGTACGCGTCAGCTGTCCCGCCAAAAAAGGCCCGTACAGCCGCATGGCTGTAGGCGCCTTCCACCCCCTGGAATACGACTCGCACGCCATCCTTTTGAAGCTTCTCCACCTCGCGAAAGGCGATCGGCTCTGTGACTCCGTGGGAAGCCAGAATCCCGTGCTGATAACGGCGGCTTATCGTCATAAGCTGGGAAAACAGCTCTTCCACCGCTTCCTTATTAAATTCACTGTGGGCCAGCGCCTTAACGGCTGCCAGTTTCTGCTTCTCACGCTCTGCGTCATAAACGGCTTTTCCCACGCTGATCTTATACTCTGCCACATCGCCGCACACCTGCATCCGTTCCTCAAAAAGCCTCACAATCTCACGGTCAATCGTATCCAGCCTGTCTCTGCACTCCATCAAATCCAACTGCTTCATGCGCTTTTCTCTGCCTCTTCTCTCTGTAAATTCGCAAGCATCTCCCGTATCACATCGCGCGTATACGCACCGCTGCGTTTCTTTTGCTCCGGTTCCAGTTCTTTAATATAAAATGGCGTCCCGAATTCAATCACCACGCGGGACGGGCGGATAAATGGCAGGTGACGCTCAAACACCTCCGCCGTACCTAACATGGCTACGGGAACAATGGGACAGCCGGATTTCTCCGCAATTTTCAGACTGCCTTCCTTAAACGGCATCAGGTCCAGGACATCCTTGCTGCGATTCCTGGTCCCCTCCGGAAAAATCCACACGGAAATCCCGCTTTTCACTTTATCAATTCCCTCAAGAATCGTCTTTAAGGCAGCTTTCATGTCCGTCCTGTCCAGAAACAGGCAGTTTACATGCCGCATCCAGCTGCGCAGGAAAGGGTAACGCAGCATCTCCTTTTTTGCCACAAAGCCCATAAGGCCGGGCACGGTCGTATAACCCACCAGAATGTCGAAATAGCTCCTGTGATTCCCTACATAAAGAACGGCGGTATCCCTGGGAATCCTGTCCAGGCCCTTTACCACAACACTCACTCCGGATACCTTAAGGAGGAAGCTGAACATAAACTGGATGATTTTCAGGCTTTCCACGTCTCTTGCATGGGGATCTTTTCTGCCAAGGGAATTCTGCGCCGCAAGAAGCGGGAAACCAAATACAAGGAATCCAATCACCGAGACGGCTACGATAATAAATCGAATCATTCTGCTCACCTTTTCCTGTCCGCCGCCTTAAAATGTATGGGCGGCAGTTTTGTCGTTATGTCTCTTTATTATATAAAAATCCCGCGGTAAATGCAACAAAATCCGCGGAGATTTCGAGATGTTTTCAGTGCTGATACGTCCAGTGAAAATGACCGGACAGCGCTATTTGCGGCGCGGGGAAGGAGGCAGCAGGGGACGGGAAGCGGCGATCTGTTCAAAGAGGAGGCCGGCCAGAAACCAGCACGGCGCGAAATCCAGGCGGATCAGGCCGTCGATATCAAAGGATCTCCCGCTGTAGTCCCAGGGGCAGATCCCGGCCCGGCGCAGAAAAAATCCAGTGACATATTCGACAAAAAAGATCAAAACCATGTCGCTGATCCCGTGGCGCCATATCTGATCCCTGTGCTTCAGCGTATGGAAGTCTCCCAGCCAGCGGTCAAGCCCCCGCCCGATAGGGCGCAAAAGTGCCCCCATTCCATAGATAGGGAACATAATCAGGGAGGTCCTGCCCATGAGGCGCAGATCTCCTGCTGCAATCGACTCGATGGAAGTAAAAATGATTTCCATACACCATCCGGCAATCCCGCATTTTATAAAATTCCATATAAATCTGTTTCGTTTCTCTGTTCGTTCCATATGCCTATTGTGGCTTGAATGACGGGCGGATATGCATGGAGAATATCTGATATATGATTTACCTTGCATTTTTTTGTCTGCCTGATTCCCTGCTTACCAGCACAACAGACAGAAGAAATGCTGCAAAATCGGCAGTCGGTCCTGCAAATGTTGAATCACTGCGATTCCTCCGGATCCAAAAGCCGCTTTATATATACTGGTTCTTCTCGCGGCTGTACACATAATCAATTTTTCCCAGCGTTTCGTCCAGATCTTCTCTGGAAATCATCAACGCTCCACACAGCTCTTCCACGCCAGGATAACAATCCCGAAGCTGCGTATTAATGTAGCTCAAAAGCATAACCGGATCTTTAGGGATCTGTGTCATTTTTCTCACCTCCTCTGAGTGGCAAAACCTGCGAATCTCTGTCATGTGCCGCGGTTTTTCCAGGAAACCATAACGCAGTGTATATTATCGTTCAGATACCTTCCCCGCAGCCTCACTTCCCATCAAAAATATCCCCCCTCCTTCTTGAATCACGGGAATATTATGGTATAATGTCGATAGACATGATACTGTGAATGTGGTTTCTGCGTTCACCGCAGAAATCCAATCACTTTTATCCGCCGGAGGCTGACCGCCCGCTTCCGCCAAATGTCTTTACGTATAGCAAAATGAGAGGGGAATCACCATATGAAACGCATCTTATTATTAGGTACAGGCGGAACCATCGCCTGCAAGCACAGCGAATCGGGACTGACTCCGCTTCTGACCGGGGACGAGCTTTTATCCCATGTCCCTGCTGCCAGAGAATTCTGCGAGGTCAATACACTGCAAGTCATCAATATCGACAGTACCAATATCCACCCCAAGCACTGGCTGATGCTCGTTAAGGCCTTAGAAGAGCATTACGATGATTATGACGGCTTTGTCATCTGCCACGGTACTGATACAATGGCCTATACAGCCGCCGCGATGTCGTATCTCGTCCAGCACACGAATAAACCGATCGTCATCACCGGTGCACAGAAGCCGATTGACCTCGATGTGACGGATGCCAAGACGAATCTGCTCGACAGCCTGCGTTTCGCTTCCTGTGAACGCGCATATGGAGTAAATATCGTGTTCGACGGCAAGGTAATCGCCGGAACGCGCGGGAAAAAGGAGCGCACCAAGAGCTACAATGCATTTTCCAGCATCAATTTCCCGTATCTGGCCGTCATTCAGGATGATCAGATCCTGTTCTACATTGATGATAAATGGCAGGACAGGGAGCCTGTCCGCTTTTATCACTCGCTCGACAGCCAGGTAGCTCTCTTAAAGCTGATTCCCTCAATGGATTCCAGCGTCCTCGACTATATGGCGGAACGCTACGACGCAGTCGTCATCGAGTCTTTTGGCGTAGGCGGGCTTCCGTCCTATGACTCCGGTGATTTCTACAACTCGATTGAAAACTGGGTCAGCCAGGGAAAGATCATTGTCATGACGACTCAGGTCACTCAGGAAGGCAGCAACATGTCCGTATACGAGGTGGGACAGAAGATCAAAAATGCCTTTGGCCTCATTGAATCCTACGATATGACGTTAGAGGCCACAGTCACTAAGCTTATGTGGATCCTCGGCCAGACTCACGATGCTGAGCGTGTGAAAGAAATGTTTTACCGCACCATAGGCCGTGACATCCTCTGGAATACACCTGCGAAATAAAAAGGAAACCGGCCGTATCCGGCCACGCAGGAGAATACGAAGCTCCCGGGAGGAGGTTGCGGCATAGCCGGGCAGCTACCATATGAATCGGAAATACTTAAAAAGGTTACGGCCGCCGGCGTAGATTGCCGCGGCCGTATTGCTTTATCATTCTTACATCATCTTATCTACCAGGGCCATCAGTTCACCGCCAAGCTTCTCGGACTTTGCATCTGCGTCTGCCAGGGAGCTTCCCTTTACTCCGTAGTAGAACTTAATCTTGGGCTCGGTTCCGGACGGACGGATACACAGCCATGCGCCGTCGTTCATATCATAGTAAAGTACATTGGAGGACGGGAGTCCGGTCGGCGTAACCGTTCCATCCGCCGTATCTGTAATCGTACCTGCCTTGTAATCTCTTGCAGAAAGTACCTGCCAGCCTGCCATCTCTCTGGGCGGGTTCTTACGAAACTGTTCCATGATCTCCTGAATCTTGGCAAGGCCCTCGATGCCCTTCAGACCGATGGATTTGACGGTATCTTTATAATAACCATATTTCTCATACATGGCAATCATGGCATCCCAGAGCGTCATGCCCTTATCCTTATAATAGGCCGCGGCCTCACAGAGAGCTGCTGTGGCAGAAATGGCGTCTTTATCGCGGGCATATGTGCCGATCAGACAGCCGTAGCTCTCTTCCATGCCAAACATATATTTTCCCTTGCCTGTCTGTTCTTCCTTTAAGATCTGCTGGCCAATGTATTTAAATCCTGTCAACACTTCGACCAGCTCGCAACCGTAATGCTTTGCCACCGCGTCTACAAGATTCGTGGAAACGATGGATTTGATGACTTGTCCGTCAGCCGGAATCTCATGTTTCGCCTGCTTCTGGCTGAGAACATAGTCGCACAGCAGGGAACCGGACATATTGCCTGTAAGTGGGATATATTCCCCGGATTTTGTATCTTTTACATAGACGCCCAGACGGTCAGCATCCGGATCCGTTGCCAGCACAAGGTCAGCGTTTTTTTCCTTTGCCAGCTTAAGCCCGAGCTCAAAGGCCTCAGCTGCTTCCGGATTGGGATAGCTCACGGTCGGGAAATTGCCGTCAGGAAGCTCCTGCTCCGGCACCACGTATACATTCTCAAAGCCGATCTCTTTCATCACACGTCTGGCCGGGATGTTGCCTGTCCCGTGGAGTGGTGTATAAATGATCGTGATATCTTTCTGCATCTTGTCGATCACAGCCTGATTCGCCACCTGGGCTTTTACCTGAGCGATATATTTATCGTCAATCTCCTGACCGATGACCTGGAATTTACCGGCCTTTACAGCCTCTTCCTCTGTCGTTGTCTTTACTGTGGAGAGATCCTCAATTGCGAGAACCTCTGCTGTCACGCCCTTATCATGCGGCGGCGTAAACTGAGCGCCATCCTCCCAGTATACCTTATATCCGTTATACTCCGGCGGGTTATGGCTGGCCGTAATATTGATACCGGCGATACAGCCCAGCTCTCTCACTGCAAATGACAGTTCCGGCGTCGGACGCAGGGACTCAAACTTATATGCCTTAATGCCGTTGGCTGCCAGGGTCATAGCTGCCTCCATCGCGAATTCGGGCGACATATGCCGGGAATCGAAGGCGATTGCCACTCCTTTTGCAGCGCCCCCCTGGCTGATAATGTAATTGGCAAGTCCCTGTGTGGCACGGCGTACCGTATAGATATTCATGCGGTTGATACCGGCGCCGATGATTCCGCGCAGTCCGGCAGTCCCGAACTCCAGATCCATATAGAAGCGCTCTTTGATCTCATTCTCGTCTCCGGCAATCGCACGGAGTTCTTCTTTCGTAGCCTCGTCAAAGTACGGATTGTCCAGCCATTCCTGGTAGATTTTCATATAGTCCTTCATCTGCTACTGCTCCCCTCGTGATTTATTTCGTACCTGCTATTATATGGATATTATAGTACAAGTATTCTGAAAAAGAAAGTACTTTTGGCAGCAGGGCGCAAAACCGGAAAGCTGTCCCAGGGATGCGGAATGCTCAGGCTCACAGGGACGCTGCAAACTATGACTTTATGCAACCTCCTCCTTGCCTGAGCATCCGGTAAGGTCGGCCGCAGCCGCTTTTTTGGATGACCGTGCCTTATAACGATACCTTGTATCCCTTTTTTCACAGAATCCCCCGGATAAACTGTTCCCTGCAGAGCTGCTGCGCTTTCAGTCCCTCCAGCTTTTCCGTATTGCGCGCCGGGATCCAGGCCTTATTGGCATTATAATAGAAGTTAATCTGTTTCCAGTACTTTTCCGGATACAAAAACAGATAGTACAGGCACTTTTTATCCCTCAAATCCAGGGGCAGCACCTTCTCATACGCCTCCAGCATCGAAAAACCGAGGCCTGGATTCCAGTCATGCTTTTCCATAACCTTGCGCATAAAATAGTATAAATCTTCTGTCTGAAGCCCCAGATGCATCTTGTTGAATTCCGTCACTGCCACATATGTTTTCCCGATCAGGATATGATGCTGATTCAACTCTCCGTGGCAGACATGGTACGCCTCCTTCAGCTCTTTTCCTTCCTCCTCAAAGAGCTCCTGCATACCGCGCTCCGCATCCTGAGCCTGGCTGTAGAATTCCTGAAAGCTGCTGATAACCCGCAGTTCGAACTCATTTTTCCTGCGCTTTTCGCGGATAAATGTCCTAGCCTTTTTTAACTCCCTGTTATGGCGTGCCATCTCCTCATAGAGCGGGGGCGATATCATGGATTTGAGATTCCACTCTTCCCGCGTGCCTACTCCCCGCAGCTTTTTGTGCAGCAGGGCGACCTGGCTCACAACATACAGGATTTCCTGCATGTCCCTGATGTTACATTCGCGGTCGGCAAACCAGTCCTTTACGATATATTTGCTGCCGTCCCCGGCAATCGAAATCAGCTCATCCTCACGGTTTCGCATGTACTGGTCCGCCATCAGATTTTCAGAGCCTGCCACATTGGCCAGCACCATTTCCTCAAATTCAAGGCGCTTTACGCTCCCCTTATATTCCTTTAAGAGCTTTAGTCCGCGGTCTGTCTCAAAGATCCACGCACCGCGTCCCTTCCTCATAGATTCCACGTTCAGCTCATACTGCTCTATGACCTCCGTATTCCAATCATTCACATGCGTCCCCTCCATATCCCTAAGCTACTTCAAGAATATGAGCGGAAACACAAAAATATGATGATTATTGGAAACGTCATACATATCCTTCCAGACGCCTACATCAGACGTCCTTCGTCCTTCTTAAGACATGCCAGCAGGCGTTGTTTCTCATTGAGGGATGGATCGGTGAGCACAAGCTCCAGCAGGCGGTTTAATGTCTGGCCGATCTCACGGCCCGGCTTCATTCCCATCTGCATCAGAACACTCCCGTCTACCGCCAGCTCCTTAAGGCTCAGACAGTCCCCATCGTCTGCGATCTCCCGCCAGAGCCTTCTGATCTCTTCGAGTCCGCTGCAGCCATTCAGGGCCTTTATATCAAGACAGCCGCCGAACTGATATGGCGTCATACGGCTTAAAAAGCGGCGGATCACCGGCTTTTCCGGTATCAGCATTTCTCTGGACGCTGCCACCATCGCGCCTGCATTCGCGATGGTCTCATTATCAAGCTTAAGCTCCTTTAGGATGCCCGTCGCCTCCTTCGCAGGCAGGAACCGCAGGAATCCGGCCCAGCGCAGGGCCTTTTCCGGCGAAAGCCTCGAAAGCTCTAAAAAGCAATGTCCGAAAGACTCCCCGTTCCCGGGAGCATCACAGCCTCCTGTATGGAACGCCTCCGTAAAACAGCTGGTCACGAACGGGCTCATTCCTCTCTCCTCTACCATGACGATCTTCTCCGGATTCGCCGAGAGCAGCGTCTTTGTAAGCTCCGTCTGGACCCGCTCCCGGCTCACAGCCATAAGTCCGGGGGCCAGATCCGCAATGGCTTGGTACGTATTCTCCTCAATACGGAAATTAAGCTGGGCAGCAAAACGCACGGCGCGCAACAGTCTCAGGGCATCCTCTGAGAAACGGTCGTGCGGACAGCCCACACAGCGGATGACTCCGGCCTGCAGATCCGCAAGGCCTCCGAACGCATCCACCAGACCGGTCTCATGGCTGTAGGCCATTGCATTGACTGTAAAATCCCGGCGTTTCAAATCCTCTCTCAGACTCGAGGTAAATTCCACTGAATCGGGATGACGCCCGTCATGGTACTCCCCGTCAATCCGGTAGGTCGTGATCTCGTAGCCCTTATGGTTCTTAATCACGGTAACCGTGCCGTGCTTTAACCCGGTATCCACGGTTTTCCCGAAAATCGCCTTGATCTCCTCCGGTCTGGCCGAGGTCGTGATATCCCAGTCTCCGGGCGTCCGCAAGAGAAGCGTATCGCGGACACAGCCGCCGACCACATAGGCCTCGAAACCGTGTTCCCGTATTTTTTTAATCACCCACTCCACTTCAGAGGGCATCTCGATCCGCATTCGGCATTGCCTCCCATTCTCGTTACAAAAATCATCTCCCGCCGCCGTCTGTTTTGACATACGACCCTAATCCAGCCGGTCAAGCACCGGCAGGAGCCTCTTCGCAAGCATGGCCGCCAGCACGCAGAGGATAAAATCCTCTCCCACAGTGAGCAGGAAGCAGTTGATAAACACCAGACGCCAGCTCACCAGAACATGAAGCACATAGTTGCTGCACACATAAAAATACACCATGCCGCACAGATAGTCTGCAAGCAGCCCGCAAAAGGCGGAAAACAAGAGCCAGGAAAACGACGGTTTCCTCTTCCGTTCAAAGACCCGCCCTGTCAGGAACCCGGCGGCCGCAAAGCCTATAAGAAAGCCGAAGGTCGGCCGCAGCAGATAGGCCGGGCCGCCCCCCGAAGCAAAGACCGGGACTCCGCACAGCCCGATCGTAAGATAAGTACCTACGCTGGCAAGCGACCGTTCGGCCCCCATAAGGAGCGCCGAAAGCAGTACGAAAAAGAACTGCAGCGTAAAATGCATGGGCACTGGCTGTACCGGAATCGTGACCTTTATAAAGGCGCCTACAGCAATGAGCGCCGTAAACAGCCCGCAAAACGCCAGATCCCGAACCGTCCACTTTAATTGTCTCTTCAATGATTAATATGCCTTTCCCCAGTAGACCATCTTTGTTGCCGGCTTCCCGCAGCAGACGCAGGTATCGGCAATCGCCTCCTGCGTGAACGGGATACACCTTGATGTGACGCCTGCTTCCTCCTTGAGCTTATTCTCGCATTCCTCACAGCCGCACCACATGGCCTTGATAAAGCCCGGCCTGCTGCCGGCAAGCGATTTCATTTCTTCCATCGTATGGGCCATAAAGGTGTGTGCGTCCCGATGCGCCCTGGCACGCTCAAACATTTCTTTCTGAATCGTCTCCAGAAGTTCCCCTACGCTGGCCGCGATACCGTCCAGAGCAACCGTAATCTTCTCATGCGTGTCGCGGCGGACGAGAACGGCCTGGCCTGCCTCGATGTCCTTGGGCCCCAGTTCGATACGGATCGGAATCCCGCGCATCTCCGACTCACTGAACTTCCAGCCCGGGCTCTTGTCGGAATCATCCACCCTGACACGGAAATTGGAGAGCGTCTCCCTGACTTCCTGAGCCTTCTCCAAAACGCCTTCCTGCTGCTGGCGGATCGGTACGATCACGATCTGCGTGGGAGCGATTCTCGGCGGAAGCACAAGCCCCTCATTGTCGCCGTGTACCATGATGATACCGCCGATCATGCGTGTGGAAAAGCCCCATGAGGTCTGATGTACGTATTTTAACTGATTATCCTTGTCAGAATACTGGATGCCGAAAGCCCTGGCAAAGCCGTCTCCGAAATTGTGGCTCGTACCGGACTGGAGCGCCTGGCCGTCATGCATCAGGGATTCGATCGTATAGGTTGCCTTTGCACCGGCAAATTTTTCCTTGTCTGTTTTCTGGCCGCGGACAACCGGAATCGCCAATACCTCCTCGCAGAAATCCGCGTACACATTTAACATCTGTATGGTTCTTTCCTGAGCCTCCTCGGCTGTCGCATGAGCCGTGTGGCCCTCCTGCCATAAAAATTCCCTGGAACGTAAAAACGGCCTTGTCGTCTTTTCCCATCTCACCACAGAGCACCACTGATTGTAGAGCTTCGGCAGGTCGCGGTAGGAGTGGATATCTTTCTCATAGAAGTCACAGAACAGCGTCTCGGAAGTCGGCCTCACGCAGATTCTCTCCTGAAGCGGCTCCAGTCCTCCATGCGTCACCCACGCCACTTCCGGCGCAAATCCCTCGACATGGTCCTTTTCCTTCTGTAAGAGGCTCTCAGGAATAAACATCGGCATATAGACGTTTCTCACGCCGGTTGCCTTGAAACGCTTGTCGAGCTCATGCTGGATATTCTCCCAGATCGCATAACCGTCCGGCTTGATAACCATACAGCCCTTGACGCTGGAATAATCCACCAGTTCTGCCTTCTTCACCACATCTGTGTACCATTGAGCGAAATCCTCATCCATTGAGGTGATCGCCTCTACCATCTTCTTGTCCTTCGCCATGACTTGTCTCCTCATTTCTCTTAAAATTTTGTTATAAAAAGAAAAAACTGCCCGCCCCGCAAAGGGACCGACAGACGGCGTTACCACCCAATTTAACCTCCGGCCAGCCGGAAGCTCTCTCTTTTCCGCTAACGCCGGAATTACGCTGCGCTTTACCTGCATCCCTGCCTCTAAAATCCTCTGGCAGATACAGTCTCACACAAGGCTCCGGGGCCGGTTCGACAACCGCGCACATGGAAGCTCCCACCAAACGCTTCCTCTCTGAAATGCCGCTTCCCGCCTACTTTTCCCCTTCCCAGCCGTTCCATATGACAGAGCATTCCATCCATATCCCCGCACCCTGTTCCCATGTACTGGCTTACTGCCTGCATAAGCAGAACCTGTCCTGGAAAAATCGTACATAGTCCCCGGGGAAACATCATGAATGGCAAATTTGCTTACATTTTATATATGGGATTTTAAAGGATTTCCGGCAGTTTGTCAAGTGTGGAGTTAGGCGAAACACTCCGGTCCGTCATTCCTCCCCGCAGTAAAGGTGGAATAAATCCTCGATCATCAGAAGCCCCACCGGCCCCAGAAGAAAGCCTGCAATTCCAAACAGCTCCAGGCCTACATACATGGACATTAATGTCTCCAATGCCGAAAGCCCCACCTGACTTCCCATAATCTTTGCCTCCATCACCTGGCGCAGGAAATAGCAGATCACATAGAGCCCCAGAATCACGGCAGCTTTTCCCCAGCTTTTTTTAACCAGCAGCAGGATTCCCCAGGGAATCAGAACCGATCCTGTGCCAAAGACAGGGAGTGCGTCCAGAAGCCCGATGCCGACGCCAAACAGGACCGAATAAGGATTGCCGATCAATGTCAGCCCCACAATACAGAGCAGGGATGTAATCAGCATAATGATAAGCTGCGTTTTCACCCACGCGTTGCCCACTGCTGCCAGACGCCTTCCGATCAGTGAGATTTCCCGATGGAAAGAGGAACGGCTTTTCCGCTCGCGGATCTCCTCCATCTCCTGAAGGCAGAGCAGCACAGACGCAAAGTAAAGCACGAAGAACACAATCCACTGTACGATCAGCCGAAGCGCTGTCATGGAATTGTTCATCAGAAGCGGCATTGTGGACTGGCGTGCCGCCGTGCCAAGATGATTCAGCATGTCCCTGACTGTCTCTACCAGGTAGTCCTCTTTCAGTCCCAGTATGCCTTCCAGATTCCGGCAGCCCTGCGTAAGCCAGGAATCGAGCGTGGAGAACCACTCGGGAATTCTGGCAGTAAAGAGGCGAAACTGCGATATAAACAGACGGCCGCCCCACTGTACTGCCATAAACAGGACTGCAAACAAAAGCAACAGTTCCATCCCGCCAATCACCCCGGCAGGAAGCGTACGCGTTTTTCCTTTCCATCGCACCTTAAGCCGCCGCTCCAGAAAGCGCACGGACGGGCGCAGGCACAGTGCTGTCAGCCAGGCAAGCAAAAAAGGAACCACAAGGGGCAGGAGGTATTTGAATCCTCCGTAGACTGCCCCCGTAATTCCTAACATGAATAAAATTTTCTTCAGTTTCTTGTCCGGCTTTACCATGGAATCACCCGTTTTCTGATTTGTACTTCCTTTGTACAACTCTTATTATGAGCCGAATGATTCCTGTTATTCGTGCTGGAAAAAATTTTCAGCTGCATGAAACCAGTCTATGAAAAGCCGGTCAGGAAATGCAGGAAAACCAGTCGAATGCCCCTCCTGACGGTTTTATCGCAAAATAAAGCCGCTCCCCTGTTGCAGGATGCCAAAAAGAAAGCTCCGCCGCACATAAAGCCAAAGGAATCCGTGCACCGCCCGGGGAATCCGCCGGGACGGACTGCCGGCCATACTTCTGATCTCCGCAGACGGGCAGGCCGTGTGCTGCCATCTGCACCCGGATCTGATGGTGACGGCCCGTTTTCAGATGGATCTTCATAAGGCTCACAGCCCCGAAGTCCACTCCGTTATCCACCGTACCAAGACATCTGTACGACAGTTCTGCACGCTTCGCTCCCGGGACGTCCTTATCCACACATTGTGAAACATTGCCGTCCACTGATTTTTTCAGATAATCCACAAAGTTATCCACATTATCCACAGGTTTTCCACAAACCACTGCCTGATAGATTTTCTCCATTTTCCCGTTTTGAAGCTGCGAACTCAAGGCCGCAGCCGCTTTTTTCGTCCTCGCATAGACCATAACACCGGAAACGGGCTTGTCCAGCCTGTGTATAACTCCGATATAGGGTTCTTTTGATGTGCATAACCTGTTGATAACCAGATATTTCTTCAGCCCGCTTACCATATCAGCGGCAAACCCCTTTGCCGACTGTGCTTCGGTTCCTGCCGGTTTCACTGCCACAATCAGATCTGAATCCACATGTAATACCTCAATCACTGCTGTTCCCTCCTTCTGCCTGCTCTCTGTCCTGGTATCCGTTTATCCAGGATACCTGTGTCCCCCTGTCGGCTACTATAATTTTCAGATGACTTTTTACAGAGGTTTTGTCTGTCCGGTTTCATAAAAAGGTCTTGAATAATTCGTTCTGATATGGTATAGTATATAAAAATATTAAATATAGTTTTAAAAACTACATATAAAAGTTTTCATTTCCCACATGAACAGGAGGAATGTTTATGAAATTAAAAATCAAGGATCCCGGCAGCGCACTGACTCATTTTATCGGCATGGTTCTCGCCATCCTGGCGGCAACTCCGCTTCTTGTCCGCGCTGCACACACACCGGGCCCGCTGCATATTGCAGCACTCGCCGTATTTATCTGCAGTATGATTCTCCTTTATACTGCCAGCACCGTTTACCACACCTTCGATATCTCCGAGAGCGTCAACCGCCTGCTCCGTAAGATTGACCACATGATGATCTTCATTCTGATTGCCGGGACTTATACGCCGGTCTGCCTGATTGTCCTCGGTAATCCGGCCGGATACCGCCTTCTGGCTCTTGTGTGGGGTATTGCTGTCCTCGGCATTCTCATCAATGCGTTGTGGATTAACTGCCCCAAATGGTTCTCTTCCTGTGTCTACATTGCAATGGGCTGGGTCTGCGTCACAGCATTCCGTGAGATCGTTGCCGCCCTGTCACCGGCAGCCTTTGGCTGGCTTCTTACAGGCGGGATTATCTACACAATCGGCGGTGTCATATACGCACTAAAGCTGCCGATTTTTAACTCCAGACACAAAAATTTCGGTTCTCACGAGATTTTCCATCTGTTCGTTATGGGCGGCAGCTTCTGTCATTATATGATGATGTATGGATATATCGCGGCCTGATGATACGTTCTGCCGGGGAGAGACAGACATTCTGCTTCCCCGGCATTTTACATACGTTTACTTACTCTGGCCTTTGTTTCTCTTTTCCTCTAACAGCCGGTTAAATTCTTCCTCCTTGATTCCCCCCTCTTCCAGGAAACGCTGCCTGCGCCGCTCCCGGCGCTCAGCCGCAGCTTTGGCCTCCTTTTTATTGCTGTAAACAATCCAGGCGATTCCCGCTGCTGCCAGCCCGGCGAACAGCACCCCGCCAATCAATGCAAACAGGTAGGGGCTTTTAAACAGGGAAAAACTGCTCCCCTCCCCGTTTGCAGGCTTGCTTTCCTCTTCCTCCTGCCCTGCTTCCGTACTGGCTGAAGATTCATCTTCCCCGTCCGTACTGTCTCCGGATTCACCCCCGGCATTCTCCCCGTCTAAAGTCTCTTCCGGCGTGGTTTCCTCCCCGCTGTTTTCCTCTGTACTTTCTGCGGTCTCTGTTGCTGCCTCTTCTGCCTGACGGATCCGCTCCGCTGCTGCAGCTGCGCCCTCCTGTGTCATCAGATAGGCGCTCCCGATCGTTCTTTCATTGTAGACATAGCGCAGCACGGCCACAGCCCCCTCCGGCGCTTCCCCTGGGAGCCCGTCCAGTATCAGATCCGCATCTGCAAATTCTGCATTGTTGGGCAGAGTAATCACTCGGCCCGGCTCCACCGCAAGCTCCGACGGCAAATAAGAGACGCCCCCGATCTCCGACGGGGCCTCCCCTGTGACATAACGTGTCTCATTCTCAGCGATATTCACATTTTTAAAACGGCTGAAGCCGAACTTCAGAAGCTCTTTTCCATCCAGAAAATACTGCCGGTAGGGACTGCCTCCGCTTCCCTTGAGAACCACGGAGACCAGGCGTCTCCCGTCTTTCTCCGCATATGTTACAAGTGTGTTTCCTGCTTTCTGCAGATAGCCCGTTTTCCCCGCCTTTGCCTCGGGATAGTAGTACTGACTGGCCGCGTCGTCTGTGATGACAAGGCGGTGTTCATTGCTGATACGGATGCCGTCCGGATAATTTGTCGTCGGCCCTACCTTATACGATACAGTCGAGCTGATTTTAAGAACCGTTTTGTTGTTAAAAGCAGCCTGTCCGATTCTTGCCATGTCGATCGCCGATACATTCTGTGTTTCCCCGTTAAGGCCCGACGGATTCTCAAAGTGGCTCTCCGTGCAGCCAAGCTGTGCCAGCTTTTCATTCATCTTTTCCACAAAGTCCGGAATGCTCCCTGCCGTATATTCTGCCAGAGCGTTCGCCGCCTGATTGACCGACTGCAAAAGCATCAGATAGAGGCAGTCCTCGACTGTCATGGTATCCCCGGCCACAAGGCTGAACTTATTGCCGCTGTCGGCCTCCACGCTGTTCATGGCTGTCTCCGAAAATGTAATCACATCTTCCATATTGCAGCCCGACTCCACGACAATAAGAGCTGTCAGGATTTTGGTAATGCTGGCAGGCGGATATTCTACATGGCCGTTCTGCGACAGCAGTATGGCGCCGGAATCCATATCCAGGAGTGCACCGGCCTCTGCCTGAATCCCGGTATCCGACGGCCAGTCTGGTCTCGCATAGGCCGGAATCACGTGTACCATAAGCAGGAAACAGGCCGTAAGCAGACAGCACAATCCCCTTATCCTCTTCCGTTTCAATCGAATTCCTCCTACAATTATGTATTTTCCACGTTTTCTGAACATTCTGTTTTGTGCATAGGGCAGCCGTTTACAATCAAACGTTCCTTTTCCTTGCGGGAAAGCTTCTTAACGGCAGCCTCACGTTTCATAGCCTCTCCCCGGGTCTCAAATTCCTCATAATAAACCAGACGAACCGGCCGTCTGGCCCGTGTATATCTGGCTCCGCGCCCACTGTTATGAGCCAGAAGGCGCTTATTCAGATCATTTGTCCAGCCGCAGTAAATCGTCTGGTCCGCGCATTCCAGCAGATACATATAATTCATGTCCTAACCGTCCTCACCAATTACGCCTGTATCACTCTCATTTGCAGCGCATGAAAATTCCCAAGCACGGGGGCGCATTCCGGCCCGTCGGGGCCCCGTTGCATCACGGATATGTAAACGGTAACAGCCCCAAGGGTTTGCCATTACCGTTCCGGAATTCCCCTGGGGGCCTCCCGATCTATGATAAAGCACCGGCCGGATGCGTTTTTTCTCACCCCGGCTTATACTCTATTATATGGTATTTTACCCGAAATGCAACCACTCATCCTGTCATAATTTTCAAAATTAATTATGCTTTCATTATATCCATCCCCCGGGTTCCCGTCAACCGGTTTCCTGCCCGCGCGGTTTTCTGCATCGCCGGGATCCGCTCCAAAGCCGTGCGCACAGGCTGCAGGGCCCGGAGCGTCCCGGGGCGGCAAATCAGGTTTTATCGTACTCCCTACTCTCTCTCCTTCACTGCTTTAACCAGAATCAGCTTATCCCCAGGCCTGATATTACTGTCCACCAGATTATTCGCCGCCATAATCTCGTCCACGCTTGTGTGGAACGTCCTGGCAATCTTCCACAGCGAATCCCCGGCCTGCACGATATACCCGACGATTCCCGGCATCTGTTTCAGCCGTTCCATATCCACCGGCTCCTCATGCACCTCCAGAATCACCTGTTCACAGACCGGGCGCAGCACCAGGATATCCATCACGATTACCGCCTTGATCTCCACGCTGTCCCCGCCCAGCATAACAGCTGAGAGCTGTTCGAGGCCCGCTTCCATCTGATATAAACTGTCCTCTGTGATTCCCGGGATCTCTGCCACTGAGTGAAACGGCAGAAGTTCTACCGACGATCCCACCGGAGATGTATCATCCGCAGTGAGGTAAAGAAGCCGCACCTCAAGGACCCCTTCGATATGCAGACCTCCCTCTTTAATCTGCACCTCGTCGATCTTCACATCGCCGATGCTGTGACATATCTGGAGGATCCGCCGGTCACTGTCCAGCTGAATCTTCTCCTGGAGCCTGTTTTTTAAGGTATTTCTGGCCGCGATCTGGTCGAAACACGCCTCCCCGGTATCCGGAAGCACCTCGCGGTCAAGCGCGTACAGATCGCTTAAGATCTCCACCTGCCGCTCTTCATAGAGCCGCATATCAAGCTCCATCACTACATCAAGGGACAGCTCCCGCATCTCCCCGTCCGCATCCGGATTCACTTCCATTTCTTTATGTACCAGCTTCACGGTGATAAAGGGAATCATCTCTTCGTCCGACTCGTCAAGCTCCACGTCCCCGGAAAATGGGATCGTCTCTTCCAGGCACTGGATCAGCATCTGCCCGTCCTCGGCAGCATAGATGGCAAATACCATCAGCTCTCCGTCGATGTGGATTTTCCCGTCCAGAGGCTTCGTATTAACCCCCATCAGGCGGATGTCCTGCCACAGAAGCGTATCAATATCCGGTTTGTTGCCAGGTAGCGATAAGACCTCCCGCACGCGGAAGGTATCCTTTCTGCGCACTGCAATTACCGCTACCGTAACTTCTTTCTTTAATGTCTCTACATTCCCGTCGAATTTCACGTCCTCCGCTGCCTGGACGTCGCAGATCGTCTCTGCCTGCAGTTTCAGTGTTACCAATGCCTTTACATTCAGCTTTCTGGAATTGATAATGCCAACATGGAGGTCGTCAAGCTCCCACCCTGCCTGAATGGTATCCTGCTCCTCCAGGCCTGGCATATTGATCGTCTCTTCAAATGACAGGCTCCCGGCCAGAGTCATGATGCCGCCGCCGGGCCTGCGGTAAAGGACGCGGAAATTCAGCTTCCCTTTCACGGCCGCCTTTTCTCCCAGATTTTTGGCTGATTCGATCTGAATTTCCCCACTGTCCAGAATCAACTGTTCCACATCATCCATTGTGTCCGGCACATTGAAATCGTCGTCCAGCGTGATCTGCGACGTGACATTTCCCCTGCGCCGGTTCATATGGATATGCTTTTTCACCAGTTCCATCATAAAACGCCACCAAACCTTTCCAAAGCCACTGCTTTAGGAAATTTTATGACGCCGGCCGCTTAATTATGACAGACAGGCTGTCCCTTTGCATACTCCTCGAGGAAATTGTGGCGCACACCGTCTTTTACATAGCCGATGCAGGCGTCCAGGTTCACGTTTCCTGCACTCTTAAAAATATTCATATCAATATAAGGATTCGTCCGGCGGAATTTTTCAATCAGCCGTTTCATTTCCTTCCGTTTGGAAAGTTCCTCATTCTGCCTTTTGTCGCTCTCCTCTGTGAAACGGCAGGCACACTGCAGAAAATGCAGCCGGTTATAGTCCTTCCAGGCCAGGATGTCCGCTTCCTTTACCAGATACAGGGGACGGATCAGTTCCATCCCTTTAAAATTCGTGCTCCAAAGCTTCGGCATCATCGTATTGACTTGTGCGCCGTAAAGCATGCTCATGAGAATCGTCTCGATCACATCGTCAAAATGATGGCCCAGGGCAATCTTATTGCACCCGAACTCTCTGGCGTTGGCATAGAGATTACCGCGCCGCATCCTGGCGCACAGATAACACGGCGAGTCCTCCACATCGACTACCACGTTAAAAATGTCTGATTCAAATATGTGGAGGGGAATCCCCAAAATCCGTGCATTTTCCTCGATCAACTGCCTGTTTTCCGGGCGGTATCCGGGATCCATCACCAGAAACTTAAGACCGAATTCTATTTTTCCGTGCCGCAAAATCTCCTGCATGCATTTTGCAAGCAGCATGGAGTCCTTTCCGCCGGAAATGCAGACGGCAATACGGTCGCCTTCCTGTATCATTTCATAATCATTTAATGCACGTACAAAGGGCCGCCAGATCTCCTTGCGGAAGCGTTTGATGATGCTGCGCTCGATCTCCCGCGTCCGCAATTTGGCCTCCGGCAGCTCCCTTCGTCCCTTTGTCTGCTCCGTAACTGTCTCCATTCTCTTCTCCTTTAAGGAAAGGCCGGTGAAAGCGTTTCCCGTGCGTATTTACGCCGCCTGACGGCATGAAAGATTCTCTAGCGGAATACCACCGGCTCCTCCCTGTACTGCGTTTTTACGATCAGCACCGGGTACGAAAGCTCTGTGCCTGAGGCCTCTCCCTTCTCCGGACCGGTAAGCTCTGTGCGGATCACGACCGAATTGTCCGTCAGGTACAGTTCCAGAACGGACACACTGTAGCCTCCGCCCTGCTGCGGCCCTTCGCCAATGACGATATACATATCCTGTCCGTCTGCATATGTAAGCTTAAACGGCTTTTCACGCTTCTTGGCGATCATATCCTGAAGGCCCGCAGGGATATCCTTTTCCCCTGTCACAGTAAATTCCAGATCCTGTACCTTCTCGCTTTCCTCACTGTCGGAACGGCAGCCGGTAAAACCGGCGCAGGCAAGCGCCAGCACAAGAACGGCGCAGGCTGCCGCAAAAAGCTTTTTACCAGGTTTTTTTAATCTCCTCAACATAAAAAATAAAAGGCTCCCTCTGAATTAGTTAGTATCATTCTATTGGGAAACCCTTTATTTTATTCCATCTGCTTTATCAGTCGTTGTCCGGCAGAAGCTTAATCCGCACGGAAATCATGCGCACAAACTGCCCTTCCTCCAACCCGATATCCTCTACATGCGTCGAAAACGGCAGATCCCCCTCGTATTCTTCCAGCTCTACGGTAATCCAGTTGTGCGCCGCTTCCCTTGCATTCTCGATTGCGTCCTCCAAATCCGGCCCGTCCGCCTCACAGCATTCCAGATCCGGAAACTGCGCATGGAAACCGCTGTCTTTTGCATGCGGTGTAAATACCGCAGGATAAGTAAACGTCATACTGTCCGACTCCTTTTCCATTCATTGGCTGCGCCCCTGCGCGCCGTCTGTTCCTATTATAACGGCAGTATACGCATTTTGTCAAATAGTATGCTTGGGGCCCCGGGCAGGCGAGGCTTCCACAGTAACCATCATGCGCCCACAGGTGAGCGCGCCACCATGAATGAAAATAGTCCAGGCGCATTTGGCATCCCTGAACTTAGATCGCCTGCGGCGATGGGCTTTCACAGTAAACCTTCATGCGCCCACAGGTGAGCGCACCACCATGAATGAAGGGGGTTCAGGCGCATTTGGCATCCCTGAATTTATGCCGCCTGATGGCGGCGAGACTTTCACAGTAAACGGTTTCCGATAACACGTTTTACCGGATCCGGATCCCATTTTTATAAACCTGCTCCACCAGCCTCAAATTAGAGATATCTTTTCGCGGATCCTCTCTCACCATCAGAAAATCAGCCGCACAGCCCGCTCTCAGATATCCTCTCTTTTCCGATATCCCCAGCCAGTCAGCCGCTTTTCCGGTCGCTGAGTAAAGAAGCTCTTCATTGCTCATCCCGCATTCCGCCATCTTTTTCAGTCCATGCCAGACTCTTCCAAACGGACACTCGTTCCATCCTGCATCTGTACCGGCAATAAAGGAAACCCCATCCTCAATCATCCTGCGGTGCATTTCAAACAATCTCTCCTGGAAGAGGCTTAACCGGTCATATTCCTGTGTCTCCTGGGCTGTCCTGTTTTTTATCTTCCCCAGCCGTTCCACCTTTGGCTCCATGACTTCAAGGGTCTGACAGACTACGATCCCTTTCTTTACCATGTTTTCCGCTTCCCTCTTCTGATAATCCACGGTACCGTCAAACGCTGAGAAATAAGCGTGCTCGATGCCGTCGATCTCCGTCTTTAAAACCGTCTCAACTCCCTTGGTACTGTTTACATGGGCCGTCGCCTTGAGATGAAGCCTGTGTGCCTCCTCCACAGCGCAGTTGATTTCTGGAAGCGTCAGGTTCATTCCCTTTACGACAACTCCGCGCGTTCCCCCTCCGGTTGCCACGATCTTTACGAAATCGGCCCCCCTTTTCTTCTGTCTGCGTACCAGGCGGCGGATCTCTTCCTCTCCGTCCGCCTCCCCGCCCATGTAGTGAATATGTCCGCCGGTCGAAGTGATGGGCGAGCCGCATACCAGAAGATCCGGGCCTGCCACCAGTCCCTTTTCAATCGCACTTTTCAGGGAAAATGTCACATCTGCGATTCCGCCACAATCTCTTAAGGTCGTTACCCCCGCAAATAGCGCCTGCGCTGCATTCCGTCCTGCCACCAGCTGGATCTCCCCCTGGCTCATGGTGGACACAACCTCCTCCCCCTTCATCCCGTCTCCTGGCATCATAAGATGTACATGGGAGTCAATCAGTCCCGGCACGAGGCAGACATCCCGCGCATCTATGACGGCGACTGACCGCCCGGCCTGTTCATACCTGGAAACCGGAGCATTTTCCCAGCCCGGGAGTACTTCCAGAATGCCTGTTTCGTCAAATACAAGTACGCCCTCGGGAATTTCCCCTTTCCTCGTTCCATCGTATATTTTTTTAACCTTTAGTATTGTCATTTCCATAATTCTGATCCTTTCTGCCCGATTGCCGGAACAGGCACTCCGTTTCCCCGGCTGCAGACCAATGAGCCGGACCACGTTCATTCATGGCGGCGCGCCCACCTGTGAGCGCAGGAAGCTTTATATAGAGAAAAGATCAGTTTTCATAATGGCAGTTTGTAAGAGTATGAATGGCAGTGTTTTTGTTGTATTCAAACCCGTTCAGGTCCTTTCTTCTCCCCACCATATCATATTTCGTATACAACGGAACCCAGGGACAGATCTCATTCAGATAACTCTGGATTTCTTTATATGTGGAAAGCCGGAGTGATTCATCTGTCTCCATGCTGGCAGCGTCAATCAGGGCATCCAGCATTTCGTCCTTTAAAAAGGCCCTGTTTCCGCCGGCCCCGCAGTTTTTCGAATGGAATAGCGGCGCCAGGCTGTACTCCGGATCACAGGTTGTATTGGTCCAGCCAAGAATCAAAAGATCGTGTTCGCCTGAGTTAATCGCATCCTGAAAGGCACCCCACTCATACACATTGATATCCAGTTCCACACCAATCTGCTTTAGCTGGGCCTGTGCAATCTGCGCAGAACGGCTCCTCACATCACCGGAGACATAGATCTTAAGCGCCAGCCCGTCCGGATATCCTGCTTCTGCCAAAAGTGCTTTCGCTTTCTCGATATCCTGTGGATACGGCTTTACCTCTTCATTCCATCCGGGAAGCGTTTTCGCAATAAACGAGGTCGCCACTTCCCCGCGTCCTTCAATAATCACATCCAGAAATTCCTGACGGTTGATCGCATAGGTGATGGCCTGACGCACACGGACGTCATTTAACGGTTCCTTCTGAGTATTAAACGCCAGATATTCCACTGACGCTGCCGGATGGCTTTCCAGCTCCAGATCCGGATTCGCATCAATATTGTCTGCATCGGTCGGATCCACATTTAAGATCACGTCCACCTCGCCTGTTTCCAGTGCGATACATCTGGCGCTGCCTTCCGGAATAATTCTGGTCGTGATCGAGCTTGCCATAGCCGGCCCTGCAAAATAATCATCGAACCGCTCCAGTGACCAGTGATCATTGGGAACCCATTCTTTAAACTTGAACGGGCCAGTGCCAACCGGCGCTTCCCCGTAAGCATCTCCTGCCTCCGTCACGGCCTTTTCCGACAGGATTTTCATACTGGTATCGTTTAAAATGTAGAGCAGAGATGGATAGGGCCTCGATAGATGAATCGTACACTCATAATCCCCTTCTACTGACACATGGTCGATTGCCGCAGCATTGGACATGGCACGCGGCATTGTCTTACAACGCTCCAGGGTAAATTTGACATCGCTGGCTTTCAGTTCTTCCCCGTTATGAAATAAAACGCCCTCCTTCAGCCTGAATTTATATGTCACATCATCCACCATCTCAAAGGACTCTGCCAGGTCGCTGACGACCTGCTTATTTTCATCAATTTTGACAAGTCCGTTGTAGATGTGCTTGTTCAGCAGGGCAGACGGGGAATCAACTCCGGCTGCCGGGTCCATCGACTGGATATCGCTGCTCACTGCAACGACAATATCCGTGCGTCCCGCAGAGGCAGATACCGGCGCAGACGCTGGCGCAGATGCAGGCTCCGTAGCTGCGTTTTGGGAATCCGGGACACTTTGAGCCTCTGATGTTTCCAAAGCAGCCGTCGTATTTGTCTCATTTGCATCCTTTGAGCCGGAACAGGCCGTCAGCACCAGGGATGCTGCCAATGTCATAAATGCCAGTTTCCTGAACAAAGACTTTTTCATCATGATACCTCCCATTTTGTTTCTTCATTTGTTCCGCTTGCATTTCCAGAGGCCTGTCCGTAATACGAGCCAGGACAGCAGCAGATGACCTCACAGACTTCCTGTTTCAACGGTTCTGACATCGTAATCTCCTATATTCCCAAAGCGCCCGCCGCTTCCGCCTGCCTTGTCCAAAAATCCTGTATCTTTCTGCATCCGGCAGGCTGCCGCTCCAGAATATGGTTTGGCAATTCATCTGTCTGACTTTATCATAACACATTGAACCCGGATTTTCCATTTCTTTTTCATCCGGACCCCTTTCTGGACCCCTTTCCTGACCCGGCTCTGCCGGCCTCTGCGTCGTAACAGCTCAGGCGGGCCGAACTGTTACGTCATCCGCCGCAGATAACCAGACGCAGCCCTGCTGCCTGCTATCCGATGTCCTCCCGGCTGCAGGCCTGCAGACGGTGCTCGTACTTCTCCTTTGTAGCCAGTCCGCCGCGGATATGGCGCTCGGCCTTGTTGATGTCGAGAACCACCCGCGCCTGCGCCGCCAGGCCCGGATTGATATGAATCAGACGGTCTGTGACATCTTTATGTACTGTGGACTT
Organism: bacterium 1XD42-76; assembly: GCA_009917545.1. GTDB lineage: Bacteria > Bacillota > Clostridia > Lachnospirales > Lachnospiraceae > QZDW01. Next base: position 28,937 of record QZDW01000013.1, on the reverse strand, counting down.
ACTGATTCCAAACCGCTTTGCCGTCTGCCGCACGGTCGCGTTTTCGTCGATGATATAATTGGCTATCTGAATGGCACGCTCCTCAATATATTCCTTCATGGGATACCCCTGAGAACGTTTTTACCATCCTATGCGGGCACAGTCCAAATTAGTCCTCTAAAAGACGGCCTGCACGTGCATTGAAAAAACAAATATACGCCCGGGACAGCATATAGAAAACCAATTTGTAATTCCCTGGTGTAAATGCTATTCTATTAGCTGGGATTTTTGAGAATGATGATCGGCGCAGGGATGCGCCATACTTAAGAAGGAGAAAACGATTGAACACTTCCGAAAAAAACGTAACATTAAACACAAATAACAGCAGCCAGGTTCCGGGCAGTCATCTGACCCGCGACGCTTTATTCGAGTTGGAGCAGAAGGAGAAAACAACGGCCCAAAAGGCACTGGACTGGTTTATCTCCCTGTGTCCCCTCCTCTGCTGTGGTATCGCACTCATGGAATACATTCTTATTCCAGATAAATATGCAAACAAGAATCCGGAACGGTATGCCGTTCTTTTATTGATTCCGGCAGCGGTCTATCTCATCTTTTGGATCCGGGCGTTTCTTTTATATAGGAAGGGGAAACGGCAGTATTTCCGGGATATCCGTCACAGGGCTCCCCTGTATTCTGTCATTTACCTGCTTTTAACCGCGCTTGATTCCCTGACCTTAAAGACAGGGCTCTTGCTGTACCCGTTCATTCCCTGGGTCAATGACATTATCAATGCTGCTATCCTCGACTGGCCGATGTTATTAAAGAGCACTGTATTTACGCTGCGCCTTCTCTTCCTGGGGTATTTCGGCGGTGTACTGGCCGGGCTTATCACCGGCGTGGCCTGCGGCTACAGCAGACGGATCCGCTACTGGATTGATCCTGTCATCAAGGTTCTGGGGCCGATTCCCACCGCGACATGGATTCCGCTCATTATGCTGCTCGCCACATCACTTTTAGCCGGCTCTGTCTTTATCGTCGGGCTCGGCACCTGGTTTGCCGTTACCGTTGCTACGATGACCGGGATTTCCAATGTCGATCAGTCCTTCTATGAGGCTGCCAAAACGCTTGGCACCTCGGAAAGACAGCTGATCTTCCGTATCGCTATCCCCTACGCGATGCCAAGCATCCTTCAGGGCATGACACAGGGCATGAGCTCTGCCTGCATTTCCCTGATGATTGCCGAGATGGTCGGCGTGGAGGCCGGTCTCGGATGGTACATCACCTGGGCCAAGGCCTGGGCTGCCTACAATAAGATGTTTGCGGCAATCGTCGTGATCTGTATTGTATTTAACTTTGTGACAAGAGTACTGGATCTCGTAAAGGGGCGCATCCTGCGCTGGCAGATAGGGGTGGTAAAATAATATGGCAGACAATCTTACCTTAAATATCAATCATGTGTCCAAAAGCTTTGCCAGAATTGAAAAAGACGATATCACGAATGCTCTGGCAGACGTGGATCTCCATTTTCACAGCAAAGAATTCGTGAGCCTCGTCGGAACCTCCGGCTGCGGCAAATCCACGATCCTGCGCTTAATCGCCGGGCTGATTACACCGACGTCCGGCAGCCTTGATATCAGCGGAACCCCGATCACAAAGCCGGGGCCGGACCGGGGGATGGTATTTCAGAAACCGACCCTGTTTCCCTGGCTGACAGTCAAAAAGAATGTGGAATTCAGCCTCAAAATGCAGAACAGGCTGAACGGCAATGAGGAGCTTGTGGACCGCATGCTGCGTTTAATCCATCTGGAAGCCTTTAAGGATGATTATCCGGGCCAGCTCTCCGGAGGTATGGCGCAGAGAGTCGCTCTCGTGCGTTCCCTTATCAGCAATCCAGAGATCCTATTGATGGACGAGCCTCTCGGCGCGCTGGATGCCTTCACCAGAATGGCGATGCAGGATGAGATCCTCGATATCTGGCAGAAAAGCAGGCAGCTTGTCGTCATGGTAACACATGATATCGACGAGGCGATCTACATGGGCACCAAGGTTGTCATCATGGATGCCAATCCCGGACGCATCCGCGCGGAGATTCCCATTGAGCTCACGTACCCGCGCAATCGAAGCAGTTCTTTATTCGTCGAATACCGGAATCAGATTCTTGAGATGATGGAGCTAGGCGTTAAGGAATAAAACAAAAAAGAGAGGAAGTAGTAAAAAACATGAAAAAAAGAATGTTATGTGCCGTTCTTGGCGTTTCAATGGTATTATCCATGACCGCCTGCGGCAGCGGAGCAAAGGAAGAGACCACGGCTGCCCAGACAACGGCTGCAGCCACGACAGCAGCTGAGACAAAGGCGCCGGAAACGACGGCTGCGGAAACGAAAGCTGAGACCACCGCGGCTGAAAGCACAGAAGCGGCGGCGCAGGACAGTGACGATGAGGCCTGGAAGCAGGAGCCTGCCTACGGGCAGCCAATCCATTACTGGCTCTCCGACGGCTGTACCTCCGGCCCGCGCGTCGCAGATATGAAGGGCTTCTTTGAGGAGCAGGGACTGACCGCAGAGGGTGTTAAGGGCTCTTCCTACACGGAAGCGCTCGGAACCGGCGTTGCTGACGTTGCTGTCGGCCACATTGCCACCATGCTGGTACCCTGCACGAACGGCGTCGATTTAACCTTTGTCGGCGGAGCGCATGTAGGCTGTAAGAGCCTTTATGTCCTTGGAGACAGCGAATATCAGTCCACAGAAGATTTGAGAGGAACCAATGTTTCCGTTCCCAACGGAATCGGAGCCAGCGATTATAACATCACCGCCCGCCTGTTAAACAGAGACGGCGTAAATCCTCTGAATGATGTCAAGCTGATGCAGGTTGCCGTAGATGCATGTATCCCGGCAATGGAAAAGGGAGAGATTTCCGCAGCGCTTCTCTCTGATACCTATGCATATCATATGGTAGAAGATGGAAAATTAAGAAAGATTCGCTCCCTGTTTGACGATGATTTCAAGATAGAGCCCTGCTGTATTATTGCCATGAACGCTACCTTCGTAAAGGAGAACCCGATCACATCCAGAAAAGTTGCCACCGCTGTACAGAATGCGCATGCCTGGATGCGTGAGAATCCGGAGGAAGCCACACAGTTCTTAATCGACGAAGGATTAAACAGCGAAGATTTCGAGATGAACCTGGAGATCAACAAGCTTCAGTCCTTTGGCCTGGAGGACGATTTCACATCCGACGCTTTAAAAAAGATCATCGACGAGTATATTGAACTTGGACTCATTACATCAACGGATGACTCGGACGCTGTATTTGAGAAGGCCTGGACTCCGGTCAGGTAATCAGACACCGGCAGAGCGGGCGGGAGCAGATTTTGACCGCCCGGCTCTGCCAGTCTCCCATCCGTTTTCTTCTTAACAGCTCTGACTCTTCTGTCCTTTCAAAATTTATAAAGCTTACATACATTTTACCACATCAAACATGACACACCGTTGTTGTGTTTGATGTGGTAAAATATTATAAGACTTTATATCTGCGGCATACACGCACCGCTCATCCCGTCCAGAATCTTTCATCACAAGGAGGAATCCCACTATGGCTTCGAAGCCGGAATTTGTACAGCATGTCTGCGACCTCTTAGAAAGCGCAGGGATGATTACGAACAGAAAAATGTTTGGGGAATACGGCATCTATTGTGACGGTAAGCTGTTCGCCTTAATCTGCGACAACCAGCTTTTTATTAAGATAACAGAGGCCGGAAAGGCCATGATGCCGGATCTTCAGACCGCCCCGCCCTACAAGGGGGCCAAACCGTATTTTCTGTTTGAACAAATTGATGACAGCTCTGTTCTTACAAACTTTGTGACTGCTACCTGTAAGGAGCTCCCCCCTCCCAAGCCGCCAAAGCCCCGCAAACTCAAAGCAAACACATCAAAATAAATGGCTCAGGGACAGACGAAGCCCCCGTCCGGTGCTTGGGTACCGGTCGGGGGCTTTATCGGTTACAATCTGTCAGACTGCAACACTTAATCGTTATACTTGGATGTCACCCGGTCGAGTGTCCCATCCTCCTTGGTTCTGAGTTCCAGAGAATACTTTCCCTTCTTCCAGGTCGTAACTGTAACCGGATTGCCGTCATCATCCTGGCTCTCCGACTGGTTCTTGAACGTTCCGCACTTCTCTGTAAGAGCCTCTACCGTCAGCTCTTCCATCGGAATTCCCTCTACGGCATAGCCACCGCGCTCCAGCTGGCTCGGCCACAGTGCAATCGTATTTACCTCGCACTCGGAAAGCTTCTTTTCCTGGCGGGAGGCATTCATAATATACAGGGAAGCCACATTTTCATTATCACGTACCAGATCAATACCAGTATAGATCGTGGTCGCCTCGGCCATCGTATCGAGGTTATAAAAACCGGTGTAATTATACTGCATATCTGTGGTAGAAAATGTTTTCTGTTTGAAATCAGACAGCATATAGCCCTGTCCGGCCAGATCCTGCACCTTTGTCTCCCCGGGCAGTACGGAATAGCCGTCAATGGAAATCGAGTACGGCGTTCCTGTAAACATCGGCATCGTTTTCATGGCATAAGCCCCTGCAAAACAGACCACAAGTACAATCGCACTGATCAGATTTTTCTTCAGTGAACCTTTCATTTCATATCCCCCTCGTATGTGTATTCGGATATATTCTATCACTATTCCTGTGGTACGTCAATACGACAAAATACGGCATAAGCCTGAGAAAACAGGGGCCTCCTGACTTCGTACCGGGCTGTTCAAACCATCACATTCGTTTCCGGATCCGAAACATTTCTTCCATCAAAAGCCAGTTTGACCGGAAGAACCGCATTAGCTGCCAATAGCCGGCTCCGCTGAGACCATATTCCTGGATTAAGTCGAATTTTTCTTTGATACTCCGGATATCTTCGAACCAGACTTCATGCTGGATTCCATACTGCCAGTAGCGGAAATACGGCGACTGTGCCAGTGCATCAAAACGGATATCCACTCCGTGATCAATCGCAGTCTGCACGGCTTCCTGATTGCCGAGCGTCGTAGCCTTTGTAACCTGCCTGACATAGGGAAGCGGCCAATCATATCCATAATTGGGAATTCCCAGACTGATTTTCTCCTGCGGGATCTCCGTCACGGCGTATTCTACGACACGTCTCACCATATGGATCGGCGCAACTGCCATCGGCGGGCCGTAAGTATATCCCCATTCATACGTCATCAGCATGACCCGGTCAGCGGCTGCGCCCAAAAGCCCGTAATCCATCCCTTCATAGAGAAGCCCCGCCTGGTCTGCTGACGTCTTTGGAGCCAGTGCCACAGTCACCTGATAGCCGAACAGGCTCATGACGCTTCGCACTTTTCCCACAAATGCTGCAAATCCTTCCCGGTCAGCCGCCTGTACATATTCAAAATCAATATCTACTCCGCGATATCCCTTACGAAACAAGGTCCGGCCCAGCTCCCAGATCAGCCGTTCCTGTACGGTGGGATCAGATACCAGCGCAGTCACCAGGTTATTGTTGAACCGCCCGTCAGCCCCTAGCGGCGTCAGTACCAGCACAGGGCCGACCCCGGCATAATTCGCTTCTTCGATCATCCAGGTATCGTCTCCTGCAGGCGGCACAAGCTCTCCCTCCATTGTAAAGCCGTATGAAAAAATGTAAAGGTCGGTCAGGGCCGGCAGTGTTTCCCGTAAAACCTCCCGGCTTATATAGGGATACGCATATCCAAAGGAATAAAGAGGCGGCCTCTCACGCCCGCGCGCTGTCGCTTTGTCTGCAAGATAAAGCGACTCCCCAACTGCCAGGCGGTAGGGGTATTCAATCTGGTTCGCCCAGATGATGGATTCCACTGCCGTGTCTGTCCGGGAGGCAATCGTATCCACACTGTCTCCCGGCTTCACCACATAGATTGCCACAAAATCACGCTCCCGATGTCATTCCAGACATTATATGAAGCGTCTGGGCCAGCGATTCCAGTGTCTGGCCCGGATTCTGCATGCCGGCTCCTGAAACTTTGACAACTGTGAAGTATTAGGGCATACTGGCAGTAGAAGGCGGACCCGCCGCCTCCTGTGAAGCTGACGCCCCGCCTTCCCCCTCCTCTGATTTACCTGCGGTCTGTCCTCACTGCCTCTGCCGTAAGGCGTCCATCCGATACCTGGATCCGGATCTCGTCGCCTGTACGGACTCCATCTGACAGAATCAGCTTTGCCGCCAGAGTTTCAACGTGTTTTTGCAGATAGCGCTTCAACGGCCTTGCGCCATATACCGGGTCATAGCCATTCTCCACAACGAACTGCTTTGCAGCGTCGGAAAGGACAACGGACAGTTCTTTCTCCGCCAGGCGCTTATTGACATCTGCCACCATTAATTCTACGATACCGCCGATATTGTCCTTAGTCAGCGGCTTAAAGAGCACGGTCTCATCCAGACGATTGAGAAATTCCGGACGGAAATGGGCCCGCAGATCGCCCATGACATTCGCCTCTGCCTCCGGTGTAATCTGTCCTTCTGTGTCGATTCCGTCGAGAAGATACTGAGAGCCGATATTTGAGGTCAGAATGAGAATCGTATTTTTAAAGTCTACCGTCTTTCCCATCGAATCGGTAATCCGTCCGTCGTCAAGCACTTGTAACAGAATGTTAAACACGTCCGGATGCGCCTTTTCCACCTCATCAAACAATACCACACAGTACGGCTTCCTGCGGACAGCCTCTGTGAGCTGGCCGCCCTCGTCGTAGCCGACATATCCTGGAGGAGCCCCGATCAGACGGGACACGGAATGTTTTTCCATATATTCGCTCATGTCAATGCGGACCATATTATTCTCATCGTCAAACAGACTTTCAGCTAATGCTTTCGCGAGCTCTGTTTTACCGACTCCTGTCGGGCCCAGGAACAGGAAGGAGCCGATCGGCTTGGTCGGATCCTTGATTCCGGCCTTGGAACGGATGATCGCCTCCGTGACCTTTTCCACGCCTTCCTCCTGTCCTACCACGCGTCTGTGGAGCTGTTCGTCCAGATGGAGCGTCTTGTTCCGCTCACTTTCCGTAAGCTTTGCCACCGGGATCCGTGTCCAGCGGGAAATGATCCTGGCAATCTCCTCCTCCGTCACACTCTCATGCACCAGGCTCAAATCCTGGCTCTTTACCCGCTCCTCCTCTTCACGCAGCGCACGCTCCAGCCCCGGCAGCTTGCCATACTGAAGCTCTGCTGCCTTGTTGAGGTCATATTTCTGCTGCGCATCCTGGATCTGGCGGTGGACGGCTTCGATCTCCTCCCGCAGGCCGGACAGCTTATCCACCGATGCCTTCTCATTTTCCCACTGCGCCTTCCTGGAGGTAAATTCATCGTGAAGCTCCGCCAGCTCCTTTTGCAGGGCAGCAAGCCTCTCCCGGCTCAGATGATCGTCCTCTTTCTTAAGGGCTGCTTCCTCAATCTCAAACTGCATGATTTTTCTGGACATTTCATCAAGCTCTGCCGGCATGGAATCCAGTTCAGTCTTAATCATCGCGCAGGCCTCGTCTACGAGGTCGATTGCCTTATCCGGCAGGAAACGGTCACTGATATAGCGGTTTGAGAGCACGGCAGCAGACACAAGAGCAGAATCCGTAATCTTGACACCATGATAGACCTCGTAGCGGTCCTTTAAACCGCGGAGAATGGAAATCGTATCTTCCACGGTCGGCTCCTCCACCATCACCGGCTGAAAGCGCCGCTCCAGTGCCGGATCCTTTTCAATGTATTTCCGGTATTCATCCAGCGTCGTGGCGCCGATACAATGGAGCTCGCCGCGGGCCAGCATTGGTTTCAGCATATTGCCGGCATCCATCGACCCTTCCGTCTTTCCTGCGCCCACGATTGTGTGCAGCTCGTCGATAAACAGGATAATCTGCCCGTCACTTTTTTTGACCTCCTCAAGGACTGCCTTCAAGCGCTCCTCGAACTCGCCCCGGTATTTGGCCCCGGCCACAAGCGCGCCCATATCAAGGGAAAACAGTCGTTTATCCTTTAATCCTCCCGGCACGTCGCCGCGGACAATCCTCTGCGCAAGGCCTTCCACAACCGCCGTCTTTCCGACACCCGGCTCACCGATGAGTACAGGGTTATTCTTCGTCTTTCTCGATAAAATGCGGACAACATTACGGATCTCCGCGTCGCGTCCGATCACCGGGTCAAGCTTCTGCTCTTTTGCGCGCTCCACCAGATCCGCGCCGTATTTCTTTAACGTATCATACGTCGCCTCCGGATTATCACTCACGACACGCTGGTTCCCGCGCACGGTAGACAATGCCTGCAGGAATTGATTCCTGTTGATGCCATACGTCTTAAATAATTCCTTAAGCGCGCGATCCGGCTCCTTCAGGAGGCACAGGAACAAATGTTCCACGGAGACATACTCGTCCCCCATCGCTTTCGCTTCATCCTCTGCGCCGATTAAAACCTGGTTTAAACCATTGCTGATATATATCTGGCCCCCGGATACCTTGGGCAGGCGGTTCAGGAGCTGTTCTGCCTCATCCAAGAACATCTCCCCGGAGAGCCCCATCTTTGTCACCAGCTTCATAATCAGACTGTCCTCAAGCCTAAGGAGACTGACTAAAAGATGTTCCTCCTCGATCTGCTGGTTCCCATATTCATAAGCCAGTTTTTCACAGCCCTGTACTGCTTCCACTGACTTTTGTGTAAATTTGCTGATATTCATAAATTATGCCTCCTCAAAAAGCATTGTTTCCTTTTGTTATATCAGAACTATAACATATATTGTTAGCAGTGTCAAGAGTTGAGTGCTAATTTTACGATGAAAGTTCATCGCCGCAGGCGATCTAAGTTCAGGGATGCCCCATGCGCCGGAACTACTTTCATTCATGGTAGTGCGCTCACTCGTAGGCGCAGGATGGTTTACTTTGAAAATCCATCACCTCAGGTGATTTAGGTTCAGGGATACCAAATGCGCCGGAACTACTTTCATTTATGGTAGCGCAATCGCCTGTGGACGCAGGATGGTTTTTGTCCATCCCTCCTGGCGCCTGCTTGACGGTACACTGTCATCATGGTATATTTACTTTAAAAGCCCGCTGCCATCAGGCGGCATACATTCAGGGGTGCCAAATATGCCTGGACTACTTTCATTCATGGCGGCGCGCTCAACTATGGGCGCAGGAAAAGCAGGCAAACAGCCTCCCCTGTCGAATTCACTCTGAGAAAGGACGGCACAACAATGTTGATGAGTCAGAAGATGCGTAAGCTGGCCCCGGAGTTAGATCCACTCCGTCTGGGCACCGGCTGGAAACCGGAGGATCTCTCCAAACCGCAGATTTTCATTGAAAGCACATTCGGTGACAGCCATCCCGGTTCCGGCCATCTGGACAGACTGGTGGCAGCTGCCAGGGAGGGCATTGCCGAAGCGGGAGGATTCGGTGCACGTTATTTTTGCACGGACATGTGCGACGGTGAAAGCCAGGGAACGGACGGCATCAATTTTTCCCTTGCCAGCCGCGAAATGATCGCCAACATGATCGAGATTCAGGCAAACGCCACGCCGTTCGACGCCGGAATCTATATTGCAAGCTGCGATAAGGGCATGCCGGGCAACCTCATGGGGCTCGCACGTGTCAATATTCCGGCCGTTGTTGTAACGGGCGGCACGATGGCGGCCGGGCCCGACCTTTTGACGTTAGAGCAGCTTGGTATGTATTCAGCAAAATTTGAGCGCGGTGAAATCGACGCCGACACACTTGATTGGGCCAAGCGCAACGCATGCCCTGGCTGCGGGGCATGTTCCTTTATCGGCACAGCTTCCACGATGCAGATTATGGCTGAGGCTCTGGGACTGGCTCTCCCGGGGAGCGCACTGCTCCCGGCCGCCAGCCCGGATCTCATCGAATACGCCCGCAGTGCAGGCAGGCGGGCAGTCGAACTGGCCCGCTCAGACCGCATGCGGCCCTGTGATATTGTGACAATGGACAGCTTCGAGAATGCAATCATGGTACATGCCGCTATTTCCGGCTCGACCAACTGCCTGCTCCATATCCCGGCTATCGCACATGAATTCGGCATCACCATCACCGGGGACACTTTTGACCGGCTCCACAGAGGGGCCCACTATCTTCTGGACGTCCGCCCTGCCGGGCGCTGGCCGGCGGAGTTCTTTTACTATGCCGGCGGAGTTCCGGCGATCATGGAGGAGATAAAAGGCGTGCTTCATCTGGATGCGATGACCGTCACGGGCCGGACTCTGGGGGAAAATCTGAAAGAGCTCCGGACAAACGGCTTTTATGACCGCTGTCAGAAATGGCTCGGGGAGGCCAATCAAAGATACGGCCTGCGCCTCACACGGGCCGACATTATCCGTCCATACGATAATGCGCTCGGGACAGACGGATCCATTGCCATACTCCGGGGCAATCTGGCACCGGAAGGGGCTGTAATCAAGCATACGGCCTGTCCGAAGGAAATGTTTTCCGCCATTCTTACCGCACGCCCCTTTGACAGTGAGGAGGAATGCATTGACGCGGTACTCCACCACAGGGTAAAGCCAGGCGATGCGGTATTCATCCGCTATGAAGGGCCCAAGGGCTCAGGCATGCCTGAAATGTTCTATACCTCCGAAGCCATCTCATCGGATAAAGAGCTGGGGCGCAGTATCGCACTCATCACGGATGGACGCTTCTCCGGTGCTTCCACAGGCCCGGTCATTGGCCATTGCAGCCCGGAAGCCCAGGCCGGAGGACCGATTGCCCTGGTGGAGGAAGGCGACCTGATTCAGATTGATATTAGAGAACGTATTCTGGCAATCATAGGCGTCAGGGGAGAGAGAAAAACCGCACAGGAGATGGAAGTAATCCTGAATGAGCGCAGAACACGCTGGAAGCCGCGGCCTGCCAGATACCAGAACGGGGTACTGCGCCTGTTTTCCATGCTGGCCGCCTCGCCGATGAAGGGCGCATACCTGGACTATGGAGAGATCCGTCTGGATGCCAGGGAATCAGTCCAAAAAGCAGAATAGCTGTGGTCGATCCCCTTCCTGCATCATTCCCGGTTGCCCATACGATCAGCCAGGGATATTTTCTATCCCTTCATCAAAAGCAGACTGCGGCATTTTATCCATGCTTTCATCGATCTGCAGCCTAAATATAAGGAAGCCAGGCATTTTCCCGGCTTCCTTTTCTGTCCTTCTGGTATATGATTGTACTAATTTGTTGTTTTTCCCGTCCAGGCTCCGTCGGCATCTACAATATAACCGTCCGGAGTGGTCGTGGACTTCAGGAGCTTTCCTCTCGTACCGTCTGGAAGCTCGTTGAAATAATACCATTTCCCCTCAATCTGGAGCCATCCTGTAATCATGCGGCCTCTGGTGTTATCCGAAAGCGGATTCAGGTAGTATACATCACCATTTCCGTCCGTATACCAGCCGGTAAGCATATGACCGTCAGCGTCAAAACGGAACCAGTCAAATGCCATCTGGCCGTTTGTCAGGTCAGCGTATTGATTGTACGCCGCAACCCACTCATTTTTACAGACAGTTCCGGCAGCTGTCGTAAAACTCCATGCACCGTCTGTTCCCTGGCTCCAGCTTCCCGGTACTACATAATCCGGTACCGTAACATTGCCAATCGTCTGGGTCGGGCCATTGTAGCCTTCCGGTACGGAGCGGATGCCAGCCGCATTATTGTCCGAACTTTCTCTGCGGTAGGTGCTTCCCCCGCCGCCTCCACCACTGCTGCTTCCTCCGCCGGTAGATGGCTTCGGATTATTGCTGAATTTTGTCCCGACCGTAACACGGACTTCAGCCGATACTTCATTATAGTTACGATCTCCGGCATAAGCTACTGTAATTACTGCCTTGCCCGTACCCTTAATCGTTACCACGCCTGCAGTATCAATTGTTAAAACCGCTTCATTCGACGACTGATAGGTCAGAACGCCCTGATTAGAAATCGAAGCCTCCAGTGCAAACGGCACATCTCCCATTTTCTTTGTGATAACGGTTCCGGCCCCGATGGTAAGCTTCGGCGTTACCTTTTGAATCGTAAACTCTTTTACGGCTTCGCCTGTGCAGTTCTTTGTTCCTTTTAAGATCACAGATGCAGTTCCGGCATTTATGTTATCTTTATATGTGACTGTGTATGTATCCTCGGCAGGAAGGATTCCACCGTCAATCCGGACAGACGGCCGGATTTCCTCTCCGGTGTATACTGCCGTTTCAGGAGAAAGTACAACTACTGCCTCTTCCAGCTTTCTTGCCAAAACCTCGATCGTAATTATCTTTTCCGTCTCTTTATAGTTTCCTGTTGCCGCAATCACAGCTTTTGCTGTCACAGTTCCCACATCTCCAACCGGGGCGTCCGGTTTTTCCCAGACCCATCCCTCCGGCAGGGAGATTGAAGAAAACTTATCGCCATATACAGCCTTAAGGCCTGTGGGGGCTTCGGCAGGGTTCTCGATTGGTGCAATGGTAAATTTGCGTACCACCTCTCCTCCGTAGTTTCCCACACCCTTGATAGAAATAGAAGCCGTTCCCGCATTCGTATTGTCTGTATAAGTAACGGTATACTCTGTTCCCTCGGTCAACGTACGGTTCAAATCCACATCGCGAACGGTTACCGCAGGTTTGTGCGCTGTCCCGTCATATGTGATATGGTCGGCTCCTGTAACTGTAATCCAGGCTTCCTTCAGGGCCCTGGGAGATACTGTTACAACCAGATCCATGTCCTGTTCTTCAATGTGGGAGCTTCCGGCATAATGTGCCGGAAACGTGTGATCTCCCAGCTGATTCAGTTCCACGCTCCCGTCTTTCCAGGTCCAGCCTTTCGGCAGCGTAACAGAGCTCAGCTTATCTCCATAGGACGCCTTTAAACCGGACGGAATTTTCAGCTTCGCATGGTAGTCCTCACCTGACAGCTCGAGGATTCCTGTTTCTCCGTACAGGTTCACCATATCTTCATCGTATTCATATCCGACTCTGTAGCCGTTTGGCGTGAAGAACCAGCGGTTGCTCCCTTCTTCCTTACCTCCGGCCAGAAACAGCTTATCCGGATATCCGACGCCATAGTTCCCCTCATCCCCGTCACAATTTGTAACATCGACGAGATAATTTTTCCCGTCCTCCATCGTGACGGTATTCCACATGTGGCCGCCTCCGCTGCTTCCGTCTGCGTTGAGTAAATCTCCGTAAATCGTATAGCAGGCAATGTCTTCCTCAAAAGCCGACAGATCACACAGATACTGGAAGGCCTTGGAATATCCCTCGCATACGACATTTGTGCTCTGATTGCCGTCAAATACATATACAAGCTGCCACGGATCACCATAAGGAGTGCTGGGGTTTTCTGCTGCAGAATGATTATAGGAAACCAAGTCGCAGATTTCTTTCAGATAACTCGTCAATTTACTGTAGTCATCCTCATCCTGGTGTGCCGCCACAATTTTCTGCGCATTCTCCGCCGCTGTCTTGGTGGACCTGGCTTTTTGACTGTTAACCGTGTTTTCTCCTGTACCGGCATAGGCCTGTGCCACTGCCAGTCTGAGCCTGAGCTGTGTAACGCTTACACCTGTACTGGTGGCGGATGGTATATAGGAGAGCCTTACCCCTTCTGTCTTTTCATACCAGTACAGTTCATAGGGACAATCGGATAGCAGGCAGGTGATGACCTCCTCAATTGCGACTGTCTCCAAAAGCTTCTCAGTGACAGCATTGCCGATTGCATTTCCGCCGGCTCCTGCGCTTACGCCAAGCTCACTATATGTCCATGAAAGTCCCATTCCTGATGTCGAAATACTGATATCGGCAGATGTCTCCTCCCCGGCGGCAATCTTTATGATATGTTTCTTCAGCCTCTGATAGAGCAGCAAGGGGGCACCTTCCAGATAACTTTCCCCGTATTCACCAAGCGGCTCAATCTCCGCACCCCCGTACATTACTTTCTCAATGTACCCGGCAAGCAGCGCTTCATTATCCGGCAGATTTGCACCTTCCCTGATACCAAAGACAAGGTTCTCTGTATCGCTTTTACCTGTCTCTGGCTGCTTTGCATTGGCCCCTGTCGCTAATGAAACCGTATCTGTACCGGATACGGTAAGCGCAGTCGTTTTTTTGGCGCCGGCTCTCACGCTGGTCAGCTCACTTGCAGCGGCAGGTATCACCGCCTGATTAAGAACAAGCGCGGATATCAGTCCCCATGCCAGCAGTCTGCACTTTTTCATGTTGACTCCTCCCCTCGTTAAGGTAAATAATATTAAATCTCCATGAAAAGTATAGCACTGGCGTCCTCACAAATCAATCTCTTTCTTTATTTCTGGGACCACGCTTCTAATTTTTAATATGGCAGTATATGGAAATCCCTGCGCCATTATACTTATTTTTGTGAACGTAAATGTTGGTCAAATTTACGTATCACTTCATAGTTTTCTCTTTCCTTCCAATAAGTTCCATATATGTTCCAGTTCGGGTTCCCCTCAAACGGAATTGGGCGTATCTGGTCTCTGAGATAAATTTCCCCGCCGAATTCCGGCGTAACGGCCAGTCCGATTTTTTGTGTGCAAAGCCTAAGCAGCGTTCCCCCGTCCATTACCTTTGCCCCAATTTTGGGTGTAAATCCCCGTAGCTGACAAGCCCTCATAAAATCATGGTACATATGGAACTGCTCGTTCATGATTAAAAGTGTCTCCTCCCTGAGCATATCCAATGTGATATCATCTCTCTCATAATATGGGTGGCCCCGATAGACGAATAATACCTGCCTCCCGCTGTACACCAGCCGCTGGCATATGGAGGAATCCTCTGCCTCCCCTACCACAAACCCATATTCCAGCTCTGATACCATTAATTTCGAAAGAACCTGCGAGTTCTCGTATTCACTCCATTCTACATGGATTCCCGGATATTTCCGGATAAAATCCAAAATCAGATTCAGGAAAATCGCTTTCAATACCCCGTTTGCACAGCCGATTCTGAGAATCTCATCTCTCTTTTGAAATTGTTTCATTTCCTCTTTCAGGCGGTTCATTTTATCGGCAATCTCTTTGCCGCGGGTATGCAGCAAATGGGCGCTCTCAGTCGGAACCATTCCTTTTTTCGTCCGCTCAAAGAATTCCGCACCAAATTCCGCCTCCAGGTTGCGGATGATCCTGCCTAGCCCCTGCGGGGAAATAAACAGCTTTTTCGCTGCCTGATTAATACTCCGCTCCTGGTAAACAGCTTCAAAAATTCATTGACGATGGCAGGCGTAAGTTCCCTGATTTCCGTATAACACCTGACTTTGTCCACAAATTCTGACACATTTGCGGTTTTGTCATTCTGCATTTCAATGTCTGCTTTTAACTGGACAAGAGATTCTTTTAAGGCTTTCTGCTCTGTTTCATAACTTGCCGACATTGTTGCAAAACACTCATCGCTCCGTTTGCCCGATACGTTATCCTCATAAATCCGCTGAAACAATATGTCAAGCTCATCAATGCGCTTTTCGGATTTGGCTAATTCCCGCCGTTTCTTGGTAAGCTCTTTCCGCTGTTCCCCGCTTGATTTGTCAAGCTGTTCCTGTACGAATTGTTTTTCAAATGCCTGTACGTAGAACAGGACACGCCGCAAACTTTCAAGAACCAAGGCATAAACAACCTTTTCACGGGTATAGTGGGCGGTACAGTTTGCCGTACTCTTGCGGTAATTGGAACAGAAGAAATATGCCTGCTCCCTGCTATAATTGTTCGTCACACTATAATACAGCTTTTCCCCGCAGTCGGCACAATAGAGTAATCCAGAAAAAATACTGATTTCGCCTGTGCGGTTTGGTCTGCGTATCATGGTTTTGTCCTTGAATGAGCGTGTGGTAGAACGGAAATCAACCGTATGCCCAGGCAGACAAAATCTTCTCCCATATGCAATAATCCTCCCATGAAGAATAGAGTGAGAAAAAATATCCCTCGCCCTATAGTCCTTGAAAAAGTTAAAATTTGCCCTCTATTGCTTAAAAACTTTTAGCTTTTTCCGTAGATGCTGCATCCCTGCACAGATAGCCCCTGCGGTTAAATGCACAAGCGAGGCAATCTCCTTTGTGGAATATCCCTGCATTCTCAGCAGGACAATTTGTAATGTGCGCCTGTCCACCGTGATTAAGGCAAGGTACAGATTTTCGCTTTCAATCTCGTCCAGTAAATCAGAAACAGACCTTACTTCCGCCTGCTTCTCTCTGTCTGCTATACTCTCAAGGTATTCTCCGAAATCGCTCGCCCATCGGTAAAACCGCCTGTTGGAATTAAAATCTGCCCTGTCATCTGTGCGGATTTGCTCAATGACCGCTTCATCAATGCCACACTCACGCAAAATCTTTTCTTCGGCTTCTTTCCAGATGCGCTATTTTCTCTCCTCTCGTCTGTGGTTGTATACCATCTTTATTTCCTCCAATCAAAACTGATTGAGAGAGCAGGCAAAAGCCCCCTCATTTTCCCAAAGGAAAAAACAAGGGGCTGAACGCCTTAAATTTAAACCTCCATTATCTTTCTCAGTTTCGCAAGGATTTTAGTTTTGCGTTTATTGACAACGCTCTGTGTTATGCCTAACCGCACCCCAACTTCCCGCTCGGGAAGTTCTTCAAAGAAGATTGCCTTTACCAATGCCTGCTCACCATCCGACAATAAGGGCAGGGCGGCTTTCAGCCTATCCACCATCACCGTATGGACACGGTTTCCGTAACGTCCACCGCTTCATCAACAATGAAATCAAGCACATTCCCCTCACTGTCCGTAAATCCCTCCACTGAAAGCAACTTATGGTTCGCGTCCAGCTTTTTCAGATAATGCCACCGTTCTTTATCCCGATAAAAGTCTGTGTACTGTTCTCGCACAACCTCAAGCAAACAACCCTGCACGGGGATAAATAGCTTGTCCATGTAACTTTGGTCGGCTTGCCTGCGGCGGCAGAAATCTTGATAGGACAATTCCGCATAACCGCCGCTTTCCTTGATATATGCCTTTCTTGGTGTATACTTCACCAAAAATACCTCCAATCTGAATTTTTGAAAATATAAAATCCAGATGGAGGGGGCGGAGAGTGACAATGAACACAACAGCAACATACAGCCCTGCGGCATAATCTGATAAAAAACGACAAAAGAAAAACCGCAAAGGCTCTGTGACCTCTACGGTTATAGGATATATATTCTGTTAAGCGGAGATTCTACTTCTGGTTTCATGGTGAGAAGCAGCGTTGTATGGGCAGAAACTTTTTTAACTGGCGTTCCGACAATCCCCGATATGCTATGTATGAATAAACTCTGCGGTACATGAGTAGATAGAATACTGCCCGAAAAAAGAACATAAAAAATCCCTCCAAACTTTACAACTGGTCTGGAGGGCTAAACTATTCTCGTTTGGGCGTGAAGATACAGCCCACCAAAACGCTGTTTTTTTATTTGGTGGGCTATAACTTAAAATACAAGCCTTATCCCAAAGACTTCAAATTATTTCTATATTCCTGCATTTCCCTTTCGTCTGTGTTATCTAAAACAAATTGCAGTTCGTTTGTTACCTTTTCACGATCATAGGGAAGATACGCTGTTACGGGCGTGAAATCAGATACCGTGTTCGCAAACAGGTGTGTGCGTATATTTAAGTCATTGATTAGGATTTGCAATTCACGGATACGCTCTTTTTCCTCGGCAGGTACAAACAAGCCCTGCTGTGCCATCTGGTAAAGCTCTGTGTCTGGAAAAAGCGTGAGAGAGTCCACGGAAATAAAATACGGATTAAGCTGACTGAACAGCTCTGCACTATTCCTTGCATTCTGGTATCCGCCACCTTTTCCCGCAAGCCCTGTCATATAAACAAAATAGTATTCAATGCCTGCTTCGTCCAATTTCCTGCATTGCTCCAGAATATCCGCCGAGGTATATCCTTTATTGGCAAGGGCAAGCGTTTCGTCATCGCCGCTTTCCACGCCGATGCTCAGTCCGTTAATGCCCATCGCCCTCAATTTTCTAAGCTGCCATACCTCTTTGTTTTTAATATCACGGATGCTCGCAAACATAGCCATTGTCTGACACTTAATCAGATAGTCCCTCACCGTCAATGCCCGCAGTTTAAGATTTTCATAGCTCATTGCGAACGGATTGGCTCCCGTCCAGAAAATCCTTCGGGCGTTTGGCTGATAGCTTTTTATCTCCGCTAAATCCTCCTCAAATTCCTCAATGGGCGACATTCGGAAGCACTCATTTTTATACAAGCTACAAAACTTGCATTTATTATAGGTACAGCCAGAGGTAGCCTGTATGATGACCGAATGAGCTTCATACGGTGGTCGCCAGGTTCTGCCTGTAAAGTGCATGATTGCTCCTCCTTTCCTTATTCTTGCGCTGCTTTTTGCGCATATAGGTATACCCGCAGGGTGTTTCACTTACAGATGATGAACGCTTTTTCTATACCTCTGTAATTCTTCTTCGCTGACATTTCCTATGATTTCATCGAGAAACGCCAACAGCTTTTTCTTGTCTTTCGGCAGTTGCCCATGAAACTGGTACGCATTGGAAGCTCCCATTGCCGCAAAGATGGTAGGTATCTGCAAATTTTCAATGAGCGTCCGTACCTCTTTGTACTTTTCAAGCTCGCCCTCCTCTTGCCAGTTTCCACGCTGTATTTCGGCATAAAGCTCAGAATCGGGATAAATTGTAAGCATATTTGCCCCGATAAGCGTAGGGTGTATCCGGTTGCATATATCAGCCGTCAATTTTGCTCCAATCTCTCCACGACTTGTTCCAGAAATGCTCACCAAGTAAAAGAAACTGTAATGAATACCTGCTGCATCTAATCTCTGGCATTGTTCTATAATGTCCGCCGAGGTATATCCCTTGTTCATAAACCGCAGGGCTTCGTCATCGCCTGTTTCTATTCCTATTGTCAGACCGTCATATCCAAAAGCCCGCAGTTTGGAAAGCTCCTCATCGGTTTTAGGGGTAATATCTGTAATCCTCGCAAACGAGCCGATAGATGTAACTGACGGGAGATATTTGCGGATTAGCTCTGCAATCGCAGTTAATTTGTCATAAGACAAAACAAAGGGGTTAGCTCCCGTCAAAAATACTCGGTCAATACGCCCGCTGTTCCCACCTTTTGTTGCTCTTTTCACCTCCCGTAAATCACTCTCAATATCCTCCAGAGGGGACATTCTGAATTTGAACGGCAAATCATGATACAAGGTACAAAACTTGCATTTATGATGCGTACAGCCTGCCGTTATCTCTAACAAAAGTGATGCCGCTTCATACGGCGGTCGCCAAATTGTTCCTGTGTAGTGCATAAACACATCTCCTTTCCTTATTCCTGCGCTGCTTTTTGTGCATAAAGGTATGCCCGCAGGGTGTTTTCTGTAGTCTATACTAATTATACTTTCGTACAATAATTTTACAAGTACTGTACTTTTTTGTAGTACATATATTTAAACGGTACATTGGTTTTTGAGAAAAGGTGTGTTATACTATTTCAGAAAGGAGTGGCAGGAATGAAAAAAAGTACATTGGCTGTTGAACGCTGCAAAACAGTTTCTACCATACAGAAAATCTTGGGCGGTAAATGGAAAATTGAAATCATCTATTACATCGCCTTTCGGGATATACACCGCTTTGGAGAGCTTCGCAGGCATATCGGTGACATTACGGAATCAAGCCTGACAAAGCAGCTTCGGGAGCTGGAAGCCGATGGCTTTATTACCCGTTATGACTACAAAGAAGTACCTCCCCGTGTGGAATATAACCTTACTGACTTAGGCAAAAGTTTCATTCCCGTTTTTGAACACATGAAACAATGGGGAGATGAAAACCTCAGCGAGTAAATAAAGTACAATATCTGGCAGGCACATAAATAGTTAGGAAGTAATACTTATGGCAGCAAACAGCATACGCTACATATACAATTCAAATATGGGCATGGAATTGATTTTCTGCGAAAATTCAACAATATCCTATCCCACACATAACCATGTTTCCGTGCTTACAATCGGCATTGTGTTAGATGGCTCTATTGTGCTTACTGCGAATAATAATGAAAAGGTTTATGAAAAAAATCAGACCTTTATCATTTGCCCATATATGCCGCATAGTATTTCAGCACATAGCAGCTATACTTTGCTGAGTTTATGTATTGATAAAAATATTGCCACACACTATACCGCCGATAAAATAAGGCATAACATAATGGCTCTGTTAATGAATGCTTTCAATACAGAAAGAATCAATCAGTACCAGATATTACAATTATTGGATTGCTTAAACTTGTTTACCGCCTATACAGATTGGCACTCTGAAAACCAAAATCCATTTATCAATAACCTAAAAAGGCAGTTGGAATTATATCCCGAAGCTAAATTTAGTATTGAAGAAATGGCAAAAAACGCATTTATCAGTAAATACCATTTTATCCGAAGTTTTAAGGCTGAAGTGGGTCTTACGCCGCATCAGTTTCAACTTCAAAACCGCATCCGCAAGGCACAACGATTGATGCACAACGTCCAAACAATAACAGAAGTGGCTTTGACCACAGGTTTTTGCGACCAAAGCCACTTCATAAAGCAATTTGAAAAACAGGTAGGCTTACCTCCGCTGACTTACAAATTATCTTCCCAAACAATCCTAAAGGATACCTCTATACCCTCTGGGGCACTCGTGCCATTCGGCAATATTGAGGAAATTAAAACTGGGGAAATGAGTTAGCACAATGCAGGCATAAATTTTGCAAACAGATAAAGACCATCTTCTCCTGCAATGACTTCGTGCGGCACTCCGATAGGAAAAATGGAAATTACGCCTGCTTCATAGGGCAGCTTCGCTCCATTGTTCACACAGATGCCTACACCAGAAATAACTTCATGTGTTTCTAATTGCTTCTCGTGGATATGATTGCCAATCTTTTTATTAGGGGCTATTCTCACAAGATGGAAGCTGAACTGCCCATCTGTCTTTTCGGATGTGATAATATGTTTTAATTCAACATCCCCGAAAGTTGGATGTTTCGACCACGGAATAGCGCCAAAGGCTACCGTAGCGTCTGGTAAAAGTAGTTTTCCTCCCTCATTGAATTTTTCAAACAGATTTTTATAATCCATTCTCAGCACTTCCTTTCAAATTTTTTGACAGTGTTCCTGCCTGCTAATATCATATCAATAAGCACAAAATTTTAATTGTAAAGTTTTGTGATAGTGGATTTTTGTCACTCATTGTCCCCGCCCTCCGATTTTTCTCTGTGAAGTATAAACCGCTGTGTCGGATATCCAAATTCAATTAACAGTTCTGCTTCGGCAAAGCCAAGACTTCCCCATACCTCCCGATAGCCTGTGTCTGCCTTGTCACCCTCCCGAAAAGTCGTCACGCTAATCTGTGCGGAACGTGTAAGTTCATACAATGCCTTTTCGCAAAATGCTTTCGCTATTCCTCTTTTCCGATACTGTGGGTGTACCCCAAAGAAATCAATGCTCCCTGTCATCTCGTTAAACGCCATAATCCCGATTGCCGTATCAGCGTCTTTCAAAATCAATGCGCGCTTATTTTTGATATACTCCTGCAACTGTTCAAGGTACTGATTCTCGTCCAGATGCGGGAACCCGTCTATGACAAAGTGAACCAGTTCTATCCATTTAGGTATGTCCTCCTGTGTTGCAAAGACGATTTTATCCTGCCATTCTTTTTCCTCTAAATTTGTAGGATTTTCATTCAAGACATATCTTAGCTGCAATGGATAAAATTCTTCTTCCTCCCTGTATCTGTTAGGGGATTTTTTATACATGGCTTTGAAAATATCCGTAAAAGACTGCTGGCTCTCATATCCGGTAGAAAGCGCAATTTCAAGGATTGGTCTGTCGGAAAGAACAAGCAGTTTTGCGGCTTCGGTCAACTGACGGCGTTGTATATAATCGTGAATTGTCAACCCTACCGTATCTGTAAACATTCGGTGCATATGATATTTTGAATAATGTACAGCCCCCGCAACTGTTTCCAAGTCCAGTTTTTCGTGCAGGTGGCTTTCGATATAGTCGATTGCCGTCATTACATTTTTGATATTCCCCGGCATTGCAGCTTCCTCCTTTCTCTCTGCATTATAGCAGGATATTTCATTCCGCTTTTCATATATCTTGCGGTTTTAAGGACAAGTATTTACCAGTATACAACAGTCTACCCCGATAAGAAAGATTTTTAGAAATTTTCTTCTGATACATTGGCATTTTCCAAACTTCCCCGTAGTAAGGCATAAGGAAAACTTTTTTGAAAATTTCTCTCAAAACTCCGTCAAAACTGCCCTGTGCGGTGTTGTAGGTAGTGAGAGGGTTTTCAAGAGGGTTTGGGATTCTTCCCAACAAGCAAAATCTGTCCGGCAAGCCATAGCGCGGACGGGCAGATTTACGGAAAAGGGTACCCTTCTCCTATGATTGTTTCTTAATAAGAACACTGTAAATACAAGGCTTTTCAAAGCCTACCAACCACAAAAAATAATATTTGATCTATCACATTACGCTAAAAGCCGTCCGGCATGAAAAAACGGGCGGCTTTTTTGCGTGGATAGGCGGAAAGGAGGCAAAAAATAATTACAGAAATTTAACCCCTAAATTTATGCAACTTTCACAAAAAGGAGGTTAGTGAATGGCTGATGAAAAACTGAACACAGGCCCCGGCAGTGAAAAACTCCCGGAGGCTCCCGGGCCTGTTGCGGCAGACCAGCCCCAGGCCCCGGCTCCCGAACAGGCCGCCGCACCCACGCCCAAGCAGGAACAGGCCGGGCCTGCCCAGCCCGCTCCCGGCGATGTGGTGGTGTCCTTTGACAAGATCAATGAGCTGATGGGCGAAAAGCGGCAGGCGGCCCGGGCCCAGGTGGAAAAGGAGGCGGCGGGTAAAGACGGAAAGGAGGAACTTCCTGCCGCTGGCGGCGATAAGCCGAAAACGCCCCGGCGTGGCCGCCCGCCCAAAGAAGCAAAAGCGGGGCCCGCTGGCAAGGAGGAAACAAAGCCACGCAAGGGCCGTCCGCCCAAGGAGGATAAAACGGCCCCCGGAAAGGCAAAGCCGCCCAAACGAGACAAAGTGTCCCGAAGTGACGGCAAAGCCCCGGATGCCCCAAAGGGCGCTCCCGTCCGGGAGGCCGCTGTCCCGGAGCCGCCTGCTCCCGAGCCCGCCACCCCGCCCCGTCCCATTGACGAGGGAAAGCTGGTTTATCTGAAACTTTCCGATCTCCATGCGTTCCATACTTTCCGGGATCACCCGTTCCAGGTAAAGGACGATGAAAAAATGGCCGAGCTGGTGGGGACGATCAAGGAGCATGGCGTTATGACCCCCGCCACCGTCCGCCCGGAAAAGGACGGCAACGGTTATGAGATTGTGGCGGGCCACCGCCGCCACCGTGGAAGTGAGCTGGCCGGGCTGGAGGAGCTCCCCTGTATCGTCCGCAGCATGACGGACATCGAGGCTGTCCGGGAAATGAAAAGCAGCAACAAACAGCGTGGGGAGGCCCTGCCCAGCGAGCTTGCAAAACTTTTGGATCTGGAAGTGGAGGCCATCAAGCACCAGGGAGGCCGTCTGGACGGCGTGGCCGAGGGGGACATCGGAAAACGCTCCGTTGAGATTGTCGGGGAAAACAACGGCATGAACTATAAAAAAGTCATGCGCTATATCCGGCTGAACTCCCTTGTCCCGGAGCTCTTGAACAAGGTGGACGAGAAAGGGCTTGGCTTTATGCCCGCCGTGGAGCTGTCCTACATTAAACCGAAAAACCAGAGGCTTGTTGCCGTTTCCATTGACGGCGAGCAGTCCTCCCCCTCGGTAGCCCAGGCAAAACGGCTCCGGGAGCTGGATAAAGAGGGAAAGCTCAACGGGGATGTGATTGACGGCATCTTATCAGAAAAGAAAAAGGAGGATAAAGGCGTGATTATTTCAACCGCTGAACTGGAAAAGTATTTCGGCAAGGAGGTTACTCCCGCCAAAATGAAGGAGCAGATCATGGGCCTGCTGGACGAGTGGAAACAGAAACAGCCGCCCCAGCTTACAAAAGCTCCGAAGAAGATGGAAAAAGACAAGTAACCACTTCGAGACATTTTGTCCCGAGGGGCCCCGTCCCTTTGCGATGGCTCTGGTGGTATATATCCCCCGTCGCCGTCTGTTGTTTAGCACAGCCGGGAGCGGGCCGTCAAGGGGGCCAACGGCCCCGCCGCCTGCGGCGGCCTGCCCTTGACGGTCTGCCCCGGCTGTGCTATTTCCCCGGCAGGCGGCGGGGGTATATCCTCCAGAGCCGCCCCCTTTCCCAAGATTGGGAAAGGGCGGGGGGTTAGGGTTGAACAATCATTATAGAATGGAGGTTTTTACTTATGAAGCGACCCCTTGCTTATATTACCGCCGCATGGTTTGGCGGCGACAGCGAAAACGCGGAATTGGCCGTCCAGTATTGCCGGGCAGTCTATGAGGCGGGCTTTTCCCCGATCTGTCCTACCCTCTATCTGCCGCTGTTCCTCAATGACGCAGTACCCGAGGAGCATAAAAGCGGTATCGACATAGGCCGTGACCTCTTGCGCCGCTCCCATGTGCTGGTGGTCTGCGGACACACCATGACCGAGGCTATGAAAAACGATATTGCCGTAGCCCAGCGGCTGGGGATCACCGCCACCACCCTTGAGGGCATTTTGACCGTCAAGGAACAGGGGCACCGCTGATGCCGTCCCTGTTTGAAGCCTACATCACCAACCTTGGGAAATACAACGAGGGGGAACTGGTGGGGGAAACGCTGAAATTCCCCACCAGCCCCCAGGAGGTGCAGGCCCTGTTAAAACATATCGGGGTGGACGGCATACGGTACGAGGAATTTTTCATTACCAGCTTTGACGGCGATGTGCTGGGGCTCTATGACTACCTTGGCGAGTATGAAAATCTGGACGAATTAAACCACCTTGCCTGCCTGCTCTCGGAACTGGATCAAGACGAACTGGAAAAATTTGAGGCCGCCCTGAACATCGGCGCCCATACTTCCAGCGTGGCGGACATTATCAACCTGGCGCAAAATCTGGACTGCTTTGAGTTTTACCCGGATATTGAAACGGAGGAGGACTTGGGCCGTTACTGGGCCGATGACTTGCCCATCCCGGCAGAACTGAAAGATTATTTTGATTATGGGGCATACGGGCGGGATGTTTCGATCAACGAGGGCGGCCACTTTGCCCCGGGCGGCTATATCGTCCAGACCAGCGGCGATTTCAAGGAATATTATCACGATACCAAGGACATTCCCGCCGGGCACAAGGTTTTTTCTTTTCCCCAGCTTTCCATCCGGGAACAGATGGCCGCCTATAAGGAGGTGATTGACGGTTCCTCAAAAGAGGGATTCCGGCGGCTGACTGAAAAGGGCCGGGAGGAACGCTGACAAGGCGCTTCGAGACACTTTGTCCCAAGGCGGCCCAAGAAAGGAGGCGATGTAACTGATTGACGAAGAAATTTCCCGGAGCTCCATAGCGATTTCCGTCCGGGCCGGAAAACTGACGGCCCGGGGGCTGGCTTATATGCTCCAGGCGGCGGGCCGCCAGCTTGCCAAACGGCATAGGGCGGCCCAGCGGCCCCACGGCAGGCAGAGCGTAAAAAAGCTCATGGGACATGGGGAGAATGTAAACAGTATTGAGGTAGAGTCCCCCAAGCTCTTTGACCGCATGGCCCGCCGTTTCAATGTGGATTATGCGTTTTACCAGACCGGGCCGGACAAATACCTGCTGTTTTTCAAGGCTGGGCAGGCGGACGCCATCACCGCCTGTTTTGAAAGCTATTCCCGGAAACTGCTTGGAAAGTCAAAATCCAGCCGCATCCCCATCCGGGAACAGCTCAAGCGGGCGGCGGATCAGCTTGCCAAGGAAAAAACCAAAACGAAAGAACGGGCAAAGGAGGTGGTTCGTGAAGAACGATAAGATTAAGAAATATCTCATTCCCAACATTCCATACCTGTTTATTCTTTGGGCCTGTTTGAAAATGGGGACGGCCTACCGTCTGGCGGCGGGTGCGGACTTCGCCCATAAGCTCATGGGGCTGGGCTTAACCATCGGCCCGGCCTTTGCCGATTTCGCCCCGGGGCTCAACCCCTTTGACTGGCTCATCGGTATTGCGGGGGCGGTGGGCTTTCGCCTGCTGATCTATGTGAAAAGCAAGAACGCAAAGAAATTTCGGCGGGATGAAGAATACGGATCGGCCCGTTGGAGTGCATAATCTTAACTGTAAGCAACGCCTATATTGACGCAGGAGGATATGCACATGAATGATTACAGCAAAATCACAGCCCTTTACTCCCGCCTGTCCGTGGGGGACGAGGACAGGGACGGCGGCGAGAGCAACAGCATACAGAACCAGAAGAAATTTCTGGAAAGCTATGCCAGACAGTTAAAATTAACCAATATCCGGCACTACATTGACGATGACGAAAGCGGCAGATTTTTTGACCGTTCTGCCTACTCCCGCATGATAGAGGACGTGGAAAACGGCAAAGTCGGCGTGTGCATTATGAAAGATATGACCCGTTGGGGGCGCGACTATCTCCAAGTGGGAAACGCTATGGAGATTTTCCGCAGAAACAACGTGCGCTTTATCGCGGTGAACAACGGAATAGACAGCGAAAAGCCCGACACATTGGAGTTTGCGCCGTTCATCAATATCATGTCAGAGTGGTACGCAAAGGACATCAGCAAGAAAGTGAAAACGGGTATTAAGACCAAAGGCATGAGTGGCAAGCCAATCGCCACCGAAGCCCCCTATGGTTATGTGAAAGACCCCGACAACAAGGATTTTTGGTTGATTGACGAAGAAGCCGCCGAAGTTGTCCGCCTTATTTTCCGCCTGTTTCTGGACGGGAAAAACCGAAACCAGATTGCCGTATATCTGAAAAATGAGCAAATCCCGACCCCCACATTCTACATGAAAGACCGTGGGCGGGGAACGGCAAAAAGCAGGACGCTGAACGAGGAAAACCGCTACAAATGGAATAAGGCGACCTTGACCCGTATCCTCACAAGGCAGGAGTATTGCGGAGATGTGGTGAACTTCAAGACCACAAAGCATTTCCGTGACAAACGAAACCACTATGTAGACAGAAGCCAGTGGCAGATTACCGAAAATGTCCATGCGCCGGTTATCGACCGCACTGATTTTGAAAACGTACAGCGGATTTTGGAAAACGCCCCTGTCAGGCGACCAAACGGGGACGGGGAAATCCACCCTTTGTCGGGCCTGCTTTTCTGTAAGGACTGCGGCGCAAAAATGCACATACGGACAGATTACAGGAACGGCGGCAAACGGCACGTTGCCTTTTGCAGTGAATACCACAAGGGGAAAGCCAGAAACCCGAAGTGCCATTCCCCACATATCATGGACGCGGATTTACTCATGCAGACCGTTGCGGACGTGCTGAAAAAAATCGCGGAATACTCCATCAGCAACAGGGCGGATTTTGAAGCCTTAGTGAAAAAGAGCCTTGACGTACAGCAGACCGACAGGACGAAGAAACAGCAGAAGCGCGTACCGCAAGTCACAATGCGGCTTGAACAAATCGAAAAGGTTCTGGATAAGCTGTACGAGGACAACGCACTGGGAGTAATTGAGCAAGACCGTTATGAGCAGATGTCGCGGAAGTATTCAGAAGAATACTATACACTGAAAGCGGAACTTGCGGAAATCGAAGAGCAGTTGTCCGCTTTTGAGAACGCGGGAGGACGGGCGCAGAGGTTTGTAAAACTGACAGAACGATATGCCGACTTTGCCGAACTCACCCCCGCCATTCTCAATGAGTTTATCAGCAGGATTGAAGTGCATGAGCGCGACCAGAAGCGGGCGAGATACGCCATTCAGCATATCGGGATATACTTCAACCATATCGGCAAATTTGAAAACGAACTGACACAGCTTGCCGAGCCGACAGAGCAGGAAATCAAAAAAATGCGGGAGGAAATCGAAGAAGCGAAAAAGGAAAAGAGCCGCGCCTACCACCGTGAATATTCCAAAGCCTACCGCGCCAGAAACCGCGAACAGCAACGGGAGTATGACCGTATCAAAGCGCGGGAATATCGGGCGAGGAAAAAGGCGCAAGCCGCCGCAACCGCACAGTAAAACCAAACAGCCAACAGCTAAAAGGGATTTTCCAAATACGGGAAATCCCTTTTTCCATGCCTGTTATACAGGCATTGCCCAAAGAAAGGAGCGACCCATTGACAGAATGGACAGAAAAGAAAGAAACGCCCGCCCCGCCCCGAAAGCCGGACGGTATCATCACGACACACAGGAACGGGCAGACCATTGTTGCGGAGCTGTTTTTCAACCACAGCGGCACAGAAACATTCCGCGACAAGCTGCTGAAAATGATACTTGCAGACAAGGGGGAATAAAACGGGAAAACGATTATCTGTAAAAATCCATTCCTATCCTATCCATTCCACACCAAACACGAAAGGAGCGATTGACCCGTGGCAAAGACCAAAGCCGAAAAAATCACGAGCATTGAGGAAGAAATCCGACAGCTTGAAAACAGGCGCAGACAGCTTGTGCAGGAGCAAAAGGCACAGGAACGCAAGGACAGGACAAAACGCCTATGCCGCCGCATGGGGCTTTTTGAAAGCCTTGTCCCCGACACGATACCGCTGACAGAGGAACAATTCAAGACCTTCCTTGAAAAAACTGTAATGACCGACCACGCCCGCCGCATACTGGACGAATTGACCGCCCAGAACGCCGCCACAGCCCCCGCACAGGGCGCAGAAACGGCGGCACAGGGTAACACGCCACTCACCGCCAAAACCACCCATATAGCCCGCGAGGGCGGCGCAGGCGGGGACGCGGACGGGAGCGCGGCGCAAGGGTAACGGCTTATGCCCCTACCCTTGCTTAAAAGCAAGGGCGCATTATCCGAGATTTTTAATTATCCGAGGAAATTCTTAAAAACCTTTTGTATGCGGGGGTTCATG
>QZDW01000012.1 GCA_009917545.1 bacterium 1XD42-76 | reverse complement strand
CTTCCACGGAAGTCACACAGACAGAGGGACAGATGAGCCTGTTCGGACAGGAAGAACTGCTGCATTCCCTTAGACAGGGCCAGGAAGAGATCGTCATCACAGAGCATAAAAGGAAAGCGCGGCAGCCGGGAGTCCGGGCGGAAATGATCGCCGCTCTTCCGGTCGAAGTGGAGAGATGTATCGTAGATCCCAAAGAGCAGTGTCCCGTATGTAAAAGTCCGCTCATAAAAGTAGGGGAAAAGGCGGTCCGTACAGAAGTGATATATCAGCCGGCACAGTTGAAAGTACGTCAATACATACAGGAAGTCTATAAGTGCAGCCAGTGCGGGAAAGAAGGAAGCGGGCAACCTGCCGATGTATTTGTGGGTGGAAAAGTACCGGTATCCCTGCTCCATCATTCCCTTGCGAGCGCATCTTTAGTAGCTGGAATCCTGTATAAAAAATATGATATGGGAATCCCTTTGGCAAGGCAGGAGCGGGATTGGAACTGTCTGGGACTGTGCCTCTACCGCTCCACAATGGCAAACTGGGTGATCCGCTGCAGCGAAGAGTATCTGCTGCCCATCTATGAGCGGATCCACCAGGAGCTGCTTGGCTGTGGAATCCTGCATGGGGATGAAACCCGCATCCAATGCACCAGGGAACCAGGGAAAAAGGCCAGCAGCGAGTCTTTTATGTGGGTGATACGCAGCGGGCGGGAAGAAGCAGTACAAGCAGTGTTCTTCCATTATGCAAGGAGCCGGGCAAGAAAAGAGGCGGAGAAGCTCTACAGGGGGTTCCAGGGATACCTGGTCACAGATGCCTATATCGGGTATGCCTCCCTGGAGGGGATATGCAGGGCGCTGTGTTGGTCACATGTACGCAGGTATTACATTGACAGCATACCTTTAGATTCCCGCAGGAAAGAGATCAGCGGCTCCAAGGGCGCTGAGGGACGGGAATGGTGTGACCGCCTGTTCCAGATTGAAAGAAAACTGAAAGCATTACCTTCCGGGAAGCGTCTGCAAAAGCGTCAGGAACTGGGCAGGCCTGTCCTGGAAGGATTTTGGTCGTGGGCAGAAGAAACCAGCGCAAAGTATACTGCCAATGGATCTCTCAAAACAGCCCTTACTTATACAACAAACCAAAGAAAATATCTGGAGACGTTTCTGGAAGACGGGCGCATTCCGATCTCAAACAATGACTGTGAGACCTGTATCCGTCCATTTGCAAACGAACGCAAAGCATGGCTGTTCGCGGACTCACCGGCAAGGGCAAGAGCCAGCGGCATCGTATATACATTGGTAGAAACAGCGAAACTGAATCATCTGGATGTATTTGGCTATCTATGTTATTTATTAGAAAGTCTGCCGGGTCTCGATCACCGAAACCATCCTGAATTACTGGAAGCATATCTTCCCTGGTCTGAGACACTGCCAGAAAGCTGCCGGCTCAGGGAACATAGAACAAATAAGAAGTGTATGTTTTGATAGAGTATATCACGACATGCACTTCTTTTCATTACGGTGTGTTTTGTATCGCTTACAAAAGAGGCTGGGCTTCGTATACTGGCAGCTGGGAAATATGTTCTGGAAGAAAATGTAAATATTTCTGGACTTTTTCTTGATGAAGTGAAAAAATTAAAAGCGGAACAGACAGTATAAATAAAACCGGGACTGTCGGAAAATGACTGTCCTATCACAATATATACTGTAATATTTTGAAAAACACAACCATATATTGTATATTGACAGCGTTTCCCGACAGCCCCTTAAATAGTAAAACCGAAAAAAATCAGGATGCGCCTGCTGACGTAATCGAGACGCTGCCTCTTACATTTCCCAAAGCTTCGTCCGGTGCCTGGAGATACAACTTATAGGTTCCGGGCTTTGATGCCGGAGGCCCGACAGTAAAATCTGCGATACATTCCAGCGGCTCGCCCGGCTGAGGCAGGTGATTCACAGACCAATAGACTGTGTTCTTCTGCTCGTCCTTAGCGAAAAAGACCTTGATTTTGTTTCCAGTTTCCGCTACAATACCATACTCAATTTCGTCTCCGTCGGACAACGTATATTTTCCCAGCAGGATGGTTTCTCCGGCCGCTACCGTTGTGAAATTGACAGGGATCATTTTTTCATTATCTTAATTGTTCCCAAGCAGTTCCGTTACCTCCTCCTCGGTCATATAGTCAACGCCTGTGATTTTGTTGTCCGTGTCACGGACAATTTTGATATTGATAGTTCCTTTGGGGTTCATACTCAAAACGTGGAAAGATTGATTTTGCTGCACAATATCCAGGAAGATATTAACTAACTGCCCTTGGTAGTAATAATTTTTCCCATCAATCGTAACGCCTGCCGCTCCATATTCCGCTTTCCGTGCTTCGTCCCATTCTTTCTCCTGCTTTTCTTGCAGTTCGTCAAATTCATCGTCCCGCCCCAGTTTATCAAAGAGGATGGACTGAAATGCCCAGTTCCCATCTTCCAAAGCCCTGTCCAGCCAAAGCTCCAACTCCGCTTTTTCCATGCAGTCCGTCAGGATGGATAAAAACGTCGTTTCTTCATCCGCATACGCTTTTTCAGCAAAATCAGTAAGCAGAGAGGAATTTCCGCCAAGTCCCTGCGCGGCGACAGAGAAAAATGCCAAGTCCCCGTCATCATAGAATTTTTCAAGCCATTTCTTTTGCGCATTTTCGTCGAGCCGGGAAAAAGCGATTTGGAACAACGGCAGACTGCCAGTTTCATAGTATCGCTCTGCGTCTGTAAAAGATACATCCATTTTTTCGGGCTGCCCGCCAGGCGCGGCGGACACAGCGCTCATATTGGAAACCGACGGATCGTCTGCCTCATTTGGCGTATCATCTTCCTGCCAGGTAGTTTGCCGCCAATCGTATTCCCAGGGTTTCCCTTGCCACTCATCCTGCCACAGGTCTTTCCATTCATCCGGGAAATTCGTCGTATCAAATGTGTTCGAGGTATAAATTCCCATCACGCCGGAACCTTGTCTTGTCACTCGGATTACATTATTTCTTGTGCCGTCTGTGAACGTGGCCGTATTCCCGTTTTCCTTGAAATCCTTTGGTTTATATATCTCGCCCCAATCGCCATGATCTGTAATAGTTGTTGCGGTATTTCTGAAATCGTCCTGGGAAATCAACTGGAAATATCCGCTGTTTGCAGTAGCGTCTACTGACCCGGTAAAGCCTTTTGGTAAAGTCAAAAACACGGATGCCATATTGAAGTTGCCTGCAATGTTTCCAGACCGGATAAGGCCGCAGGTCAAATGTCCGCTATCGACATTCAAATTCACATTGCCATAATTAACATCAGGGATATATAGTTTGATTATTTCATCATTTGTATTTGAATTTGCATTGCAGGATATAGAAATGTTCCACTGATCGCCCTGTTCGCTGATGTCAACCGTATAAACGTCGCTGTTATATTCGGCAGAAAGTTTACCATCCGCTGATGCCAGCACATTTACGGCGGCGCTGCTGACATCCATTGACAGCGAGGGTCTGCCAGCCGTATCCATCGGTGTGTTGGGGAGGGATGCGGCTTGAGCCTGCCCTGTCGTATAAATCCCGACAAAGGATGCCCCCAAGACTACAAACAAAGTCAGCATGACAGTCAAAATCTTAACTGCCCCTGACTGCTTTTTAAATTTCATAATAGCGCCTAACCTTTCTTTTAATAGTTGTTTATTTTCGCTTAAAGTGACAGCTCCGAGATTTTCCTTGTATTTTCCAACCGCCGCCATAGCGTTAAGCAGGGTTTTTCCATAATCCTGCTCGTTGCCGCTCCCGATTTTAACAAGGACAGCTTCATCGCAGGAAAATTCGCAAGCCCTGGCGATCTCCCGGCTCATAAGATGTACAAGAGGGTTAAACCAATGCAGACAGACGGTAATCTGCACCAGCCATTTGTAAAACATATCCCTCCGTTTATAATGCGTCAGTTCGTGCAGGACGGTATACTGAAACTCCTTTTGGGGAATATTGGCGCTGGGCAGTACAATACACAGATGAAAAAAGCCAGTCAGAAGCGGAGAAGAGACCAGCGGATTGATACATAGCTCTACCGGCTTTTTAACGCCCGATTGTTCTGCAGCAATGGAAAGGAGGTCTAACCGTTCAATGTCAGAAACCGGGGTCAATCCAGCTTTGATATACCATATAAAGCCCTGATAGATAGTTACTTTTCGTATCAGCAGGCTCAGCGCAGCGAACAGCCAAACCAGCCAGATATACTCGGTCAGCGGTGTCGCAATATCTTGAAATGAGCGAGCGGTTATCAGATCTTCTTCTGGATGATTCTCATTTTCGTTGTCTGGCTTTATTCCAATAGCAGGAATAAAAACGCCGCCGGGAGTCTTTGACGGGGATGGCGGCTGCTGCGGTAAAGGAGTGGTTTGGGCGATTGCCTGATCGACAGCCTGATAGGTCTTTCCCATCAGATTTGCTTTTGGCCCAAAGGGGAGCAGCAGCCGCAAAATAACAACCAGCCAAATGTAATACTGCCATTGCCGGCTGATTTTTTCTTCCAAAAATCGTTTCCCCAAAAGTAAAATCAGGATAAGCAGACCGCCGGAAAAGGACATAGACAAAAAGGTTTTCAAAACTGTGTTCATGGCTGTTCTTTCCCTTTCTCCAGCAGCCGTTTCAACTCCTCATATTCCTCGTCTGCCAGCAGGTCGCCCATAATCAGATTGGAAACCAAGCCTTTTGCGCTGCCCTCATAAATCTTATCCAGGAAATTTTTGGTCTGCGCTGTCTGATAGTCCGTTTCAGAAACGAGCGCGGTATATTCGTTATGGCGGCCAATTTTCCTGGCACTCAAAAATCCCTTGTTCATCAGCCGCGACAGCAGCACAATCAGGGTGTTTTTTTGACACGGCCTGTCCCTTGCCGCCAGCCCTTCCATGATATAGGAGAATAACGTCGCCTCCTCCGGGTTTCCCCACACGATTTTCATAATTTCAAGTTCGGTATCAGATATTTGCTGTACCATGTTTCGCCCTCCTTAATGTATAACATGATGTTGATGTTTTAAATATAACAAGTTGTCGTTCTTTTGTCAAGCCTATATCTGACAGAGAAGCCAGAAACACGTTTCTTCGTTTTTTGCTCTTTCAAAGGAATGCGTTCGGAGCAGGCAGGGCAAGTGTATAATACTTGCTCCATTTTCTCTATACTTATCATTGATTTGCAAGGCTTTTGGCAGTATAATAAAATTGTTGGCAGCTCTGTTTTTGTTTTAGGAAAGCTGCGGCCAGAGAATCATGGAACCGCAGTCTTTGCAGGACATCCGCCAGACGCTGCTCCAACAGAAGAAAAATGGTTCAGAAAGCAGGGAAAACAACATGTATCAGAAAATCCATGATGAAATATCGCAGGATTCCTATAAAATTTATCCGAATGATGGTCAACGGTTCGTGGCATGGTATCTGAGAAATATTCATATCCTCGATACCTTTGAGACGAAAGACTGCATCACGGATGGAGCAGGAGACAAGCAGATCGACGCAATTTACATAGATAACCAGTCGAGTACGGTTTACATCATTCAGGGAAAATTTTACGGCGGCGATACCGTGGACTCGGGACCGCTCAGGGAGGTGCTGGCTTCCTGGGTGCAGATAAAGGATCTGGTTCATCTTCAGGACGGAGCCAATCATAAGCTGCAGGTGAAGATCAATGAGATGGCGGCGGTTCTTGACGATGATTACGAGATCTGTTTTGAACTGATTATGACATCATCCCTGACGGATGCTGCAAAGTCGGATCTGGAAAGATTTCAGAGGGAGCTGGCAGAGAGCGAAACGCTGTCGGCCAATCTGGTTGTCGTTGACAATGAGATGCTGAAATTCAAATATGATGAAGCACTGAACAGGAGCAGACCTTACATCAACCACGAATTTCAGCTGGAGCCGGGAAAATATATGGAGCTGACGATTGGGGGCACAAAGGCCGCTATCGTTGCCCTGCCGCTGAAAGATTGTGTTAAAATCCCCGGGGTAAAGGACGGAAGCCTGTTCCGGAAAAATGTGCGTCAGTCATTGGGAAGCGGTAATAAGGTGAACAAAGGGATTGCCAGGACAATTAAAAAGGACGCAGGAGATTTCTTTTTCCTGCATAATGGTATTACGGCGATCTGTTCCCACATGTCAGTGCATGATAACCGATTGTCTGTAAAGGAACTGAACGTTGTCAACGGATGTCAGTCCTTAAGCACGATTTTCAGCTCCGGAGAGGCGGCAAAAAAGGCAGAAGATGCATATATTCTTTTCCGGTTTTACGAGATCGAGGATCCGGACAGAGCAGACAAAATCAGTACATCTACCAACAGCCAGAGTGCGGTTAAGGCCCGTGACCTTCGCAGCAACGACAAAGCAGTGCTTGCCATGAAGAGAGCCTATGAGCAGTTCTACACAGACGGCTATTTTATCACCAAGCGCGGCGAGAGCGTGGATCAGGTCCGATATAATACGGCGCATATCGTGAATCTGACGGATCTGGGAAAACAGTTGATCGCATGGCATTCCCAGAGGCCCACGATCTCTTACAGCGAGACGAAGATCTTTGACAAATATTTTGACCAGCTGTTCCACAGGGATTATGAACCGGAAAACGTGCAGGCCCTGCATGAGATGTTTACCGCGATTTATGGAAAATGGGGGAAAGAGAATCCGATGGGCTTAAATGAAACGTTGCTGGCAATGAAAGCATACGCCCCTTACCATCAATTATATGCGGTTTCCGTTATTTTCTGTGAAGTGAACCGAATGAACGACTCTGTTCCGAATCCTTCGGTCGCATTAAAGAAAATGACGGCCAGCGGACTTATGGAACAAGTGATTGATACTGCGGGTACCTGCCTGAATATGGCAATGGAGGCCGCTTCCTCTGAGACAACGGATCATGGAAAAATATTTGTTCCCCAGAACTGGATTAAGTCCAAAGCATCATTGAAGGACGTACGTATGATGATAAAACAGTATCTGGCCTCATTAAAGATGATGCCGGGTGGAAAGGAACTGCTTACTCGGCTCAATGGTGGTCTGACGATGGAAAAAGAAGATTTTGAAGCACGCTGGACTGCAGACTAAGGAACCGGGATTTGCAGACGCCCCATAGCTGTTTTGACAGATTGCGAAAGTTCAGATGGCAGAGGGAAGGAGACAATAACATGTGCAGTCATCAGTATACATTGGAATTAGAACGTACTATTTTTAACTGGTATTACGGCAGTGACGATGCTGTGCCGGAACCGGTTTATAATGCTGTGGTCAATGGGCTGAGACATGATATGCAGGTCACAATTCCGACTGAGACGTCAAAGGCCGTGCAGAGGATGACCGTGGGCCAGTTTGGGCATGTTATGGATAATGAAAAAGATCATGCCTGGGTTCCCCTTTTTACAAGCCAAAAGGAGATGGACAGGGGTGAGCCGTCCCCATCGGTTAATCAATCGCTAAAGGGTTTCGTTGAATCTGTCAGCCAGCAGCCGGACTGCAGGGGATGTGTGATAAATCCCTGGGGCCAAAAGCTGTTTTTGCCCAAAACGTTACTTGAAATGCTGTTAGGATATCAACCCAAATCCCATATCACATATGTGAAAGGCAGCGTTGTGGACATGCATGTTGGTGCGATTGTCAATGCGGCGAACCGGCGTCTGCTCGGCGGCGGAGGCGTCGATGGTGCGATTCATCGTGCAGCGGGGCCAAAGCTTTTGGATGCGTGCCGGGCGCTGGGCGGATGCAATACTGGAGAGGCCAGGATAACAGGCGCTTACCAGATTGCGCATACAGATTACATTATTCATACGGTCGGGCCTGTCTACCGTGGCCGGGCAGAGGATGCCGACTTGCTTGCGGCCTGTTATGCCAATTCACTTGATCTGGCACTGGAACATGGCTGCAGCAGCATCGCCTTTCCCGGGATCTCCACTGGGGTATATGGTTATCCGGTGGAGGAGGCGGCAAAGGTATCTCTGTCAGCAACGGCCCGGTGGATTGACTCGCATCCGGACATTGTGATGAATGTCTATTTCTGTTGCTTTAAGGATTATGAAATGGACGCTTACAGGGCACTTGAAAAACCGTGATACAAGAGGAAAAAGACGTTTTTTGCCCAGCTGTAGCTCCACTTGGGCTCAAAGAGCAGATAAAAACAGTGGAAGAGAGGCGGTTTGAAAAATTCTCTCTGTAAAGAAAAGGCAGCGTATGCGACAAAGCGCCTGCAGGCGGCAGCATACACACAGGGGATTTCTTTAAAAATTAAGAAAAACAAGGAATTAGGTCTTGCAAAACAATCCTATATAGTATAATATGATATGGAAGGAATAGAACATGGAAACCCAGGGTGGAAATATTATTTCTCAGATCAAGCGTCTCAGCGACCGGATTTTCGGACGGATTTTGTCAGAACAGAAGATCGACGCGTTTAACGGGGCACAGGGACGGATTTTATATGTTTTGTGGCAGGAGGAAATGATTCCATTCCGGGAACTTGCCGCGAGAACCGGGCTTGCGCCAACGACACTCACGAGTATGGTAGACCGAATGGAAGAGGCAGATCTGGTACAGCGTATTCCGGACAGGGCGGACCGCAGGAAAACGCTGCTTTCACTGACAGAAAATGCCAGAAATTTGAAAAAACCTTATACCAATGTTTCAAATCAGATGACAGAGATTTTTTATGAGGGGTTTTCGGAAGAAGAAATTGAGCTGTGCGAGGCGCTCCTTGGCAGGATCCATGCCAACCTGAAAAAGTATGATTCCGTTTTGCGATAAAATGAAACGGCAGCAGAAGAAAGAGTGGAAAGCCTTGATAGGTATGTGAGAATGGGCTGGCACGAATACAGAAAGAAAGAGGATAAAACGATGAGTGAACATGTAAAAGCGTATGTAGAACAGAAGGTAAAGGAAATGATGGCGGCACATTCGTGCAGTGTGGAGGCAAAGGCAGTCGGCCAGAAGTGGCTGGATGCTCTGGGAACAGAGCACGAGGCAGAAGAAACAAAACATCTGCTTGCCGAACTGGAGCATGATATTGTGACGGTTGACGGCCTGATTGCGTTTGCGGCTTCCGAGACAGGAGCACAGGTGTTTGGCAAAGAAAAGGCAGTGCAGGTAGAGGCACATGCAAGAGAATTAAAGAAATCCGGTGCAAAGTACTGCGACTGCCCGGCGTGTGCGGCAGTATATGCAATTCTGGAAAAAAAGGATGAAATGATTTAAGCCAGAAAATCAAAGGCCCGGCCCTCCACCTTCAGGAAAAGGAAAGAAGGAAACAACGGCCCCTGCCCGGTAGAAAATGTAATTGAATTCTATGGCAGATGCTGGTATAATAATTTTGAAAATGATACCGGTGTCGTACGTATGACTGCTTTGGAGGCCGCAGGCGGATAAAGGAAATGGGAGGGCAGGGAGACATGAGTAACTATTCTTACAGCGGGGAAATCAACCAGTATAATTTTGTTTTCGGCGAGTTTGACCAGGCAAGCATTCGGAAAATGTTTGAAAGGATATTTGCAACGTATCAGCCTAAGATTAAAAGCGATATGTTTGATTCCTTTTGCGAGGATTTCTATGTGCTGGTGAGGGATATTCAGGCGCCCAATGAACGAATTTGGCGTATGATTATTACAGATATGCTTTTTCGTTATCACGAGAGAGGATATCTTGAGGAAGCTTCGCCGGATAATACGATAAAGAGAAAGCAGTTCGCCATTATTGCCAATGTTGTGCTCGGTAAGCTGCGCGCAGACCACTGAATGACAGAAACTTAGAAACGGCGTTCCGGAGGAAGTAATGAATCGGAACGCCGCTGTTTTCCTGCCATGATAAAATTATAAACCCGTCCAGCCATCTGCACCGGATCAGAATGATCGAATATCTGTCTGTCCTGTTCATCTGAATGATCGCGTCTAAAATGTGGCAAAACTCTGCCATCCTGCATTTTCCAGTGACATTTTATGGAATGTGTGATAGAATACCATCATAAAGGTCATTAGTAACCAGCACTGGTTGTTCGCTCCATCTGTAACGCTCATAGAACGTTGCTGTGCTTTTTAGATAAGACGGCCGATATATGGCCGCTACGACAGCAGGCATGATTTGTATAAGGAGTGGCGCAGCAATATACTGACAGGATGGATAGGACAACGATAGTCTGAACATAAAGGGGAATTTTGCATGCGGAAGCATTTTTATAGATTTTTGGCCATTGCAGTTATGGCAGCAGTCGTACATGGAAGCATGATGCCGGCCGCGGCCATGCCGGATGCGACGGTAGATACGATCACGCTGGAGACAGAGGCAGCGACGGAGGAAGTTCCGGTCGATTTATCCTGGAAGACCCAGCGGGATAAGGGACAGTGGATTGAAGAGATGGGGATTGCCGGTACGGCTACGAGTCTCGTTCTTATCATCAATAATCAGGACGAAGAAAGCGGGGAAGAGCTTCCCCGGAAGGGAGAAGAGGAGTCAAAGGACCGCCCTAGGCGTACAACCGTGGTAGGGAATTCCAGGCTTCTTTATCTGTCAAAGGATTCCAACGGGGAATGGCAGGAGATTATTTCCGTCAACTGCTTCTTATCCGGTGGTCGGCATGAGGATGGAGAAATGTATGGTGTATACCGCCTGGAGGATGCGTTCGGCCTCCACGAGGACCCGGGAAGTCTTGTGCCGTTCCATCACCTGACGTCGAAGGATTACTGGGTTACAGATGAGGAACATGAAAATTTTGGCAGGATTACGGCCTCAGAGCCGGAAATAATGAAAGACGTCCCTTCTGTGAACCTGGAAGAGATGCGGGCCTTTTGCAATTACGGGATGATTTTGCGGCCGGAGTCGGAAGGAGAGGCCTTTCCGGCGCTTGTCGTAAGCTGCCAGCAGGCCGATACGAATGACAGGACCTTTTCCGGGATTCAGCTTTCAGAGCCTTATATCCGGATGTTGATTCAGTCGATCGACGAGGAGACGCGGATCCTGATCGCCGGAGAACTGGAAGATATGGAAGGCATGTGATTGATAATACAAAAGATACAGCGCAGCAGCCAAAGGGGCGTCTGCGCTGTTTGCCATACACGATATCTGCGTCCGATTTTGTTCGGTCTTTACTTACCCGGCATGCCGACAAGGTTTCTTATCATCTGAAGCTTCTGCCTTTCTCCCGGCGGCATGTCTTTGGTCAGAATCGTAAACAGGAGTTCGGTTTCTTCCGGTGAAAATGTAAGATGTTCTTCGGCCGCACGTTTCTGAAGGGATAAGAGAATGGCCATTTTATGTTCGTTCGGCGTCTGTTCCAGGCTTTCGGCAAAAGACATAAGAAGAGTAAGCTTTTTCTGGTCCATTGTCTTAAGCCTCGGGTCATTTTTCCATGAATCGTGCATGATGTGCCTCCTTTCTACATCTGCCCCAGTGTCTGCATGACAAGGCGCAGGCTTTCGAACCTCGTCTGCTGATCAGGGGGAAGAATGGACAGAAGCTGGTCAATCGACGGGCCTCCGTTTCCCGGAGCCTTATTGCTGCGGTTCATTAAGAGTTTTGTCATGATGTCAATGATCTCCTGCTCCCGCTGGTTGCCGTAGGGCTTTATGGCGAGCAGCATATCAACGGGGGAGACGTGGCTTTCGTCCAGGGAACATACGCTCATCATTCCATTCCCGTTTTCTTCAAAAAATTCCATCGTGCGCATCAGCTCGTTCCATTTGATAAAAAGCGACAGGGTGCGCTGCTGTGCGATTTCCATATATGGAAGGGCAGCCTTCATCATCTGAAGATGATGACTTCCGATGGCATAGTCCAAGTCGGTCAGTTTCAATTCTTTTTCATTCATTGGCAAGCCTCCTTCTACCTGAGACAATATATGCGGCTGTCAACCAAATCATTCATGATGCATATCATTACAATAAAAGTTTATCGCCGAAGGCAGCAGACATGGCATATCGTTTAATTATAGATGGAAACAGTGTGTACGAGATTGATGAGGAGTGCGAAAGAAACCGCAGCGGCGCGGGTGCACAGCAGGTAAGGCAGGGACGCCAGAGAAAACAGGTAAGGCCGTTTGAGAACAAAGGCGGGAAGGGAAAGCACTCCTTATAGTGCCTTCCTTCAGGTTTTGCAGCGTGAAAAAACGGGCGGTTTTCCGCCCGTTTGGATGCTTAAGTATGCAGATTAGCAGCAGCAGAAACCGCCATTGCCCCAACCGCCGCAGCAGCATAAGAGCAGGATGATCCAGATGCAGCTGCTGTCGATACCACAGCCGCAGCCGTTGTTACATCCATTATGTCCCCAGCCGCCGCAGCAGCACAGAAGAATGAGAATCCAGAGTATGTTGCCTCCGCAACCACTGTTGTTGGCCTCACAACCGCATCCACAATTTGTCGCAGCTAAATCACTCATGTTTAATCCTCCAAAGGGTTTTTACTTACACTTCATGATATGTTGTGCTGCTTGTCATAATTGCATGGTTTTTGAAAATTTCATCCATTTTTTTATGACCGTCTGCCGCAACGCTTATTTTCCGGGAAGGGACGGCTTGAAAAGCCCTTTGCGGTATAGTATAATTCTGACAGAGACTGCCCGGACAGCCAGAGACCCTGTATGGGAGAGGGCAGCGGGCATACTGTAAACTGGGAAACGGAGGATGTTTGGATGAACGTCAGAAAACTATATTATGATTCGGCGTATCAAAAGGAATTTGAAGGGACGGTCGTCTCCTGTACAGAGGGAAAACGGGGGTTTGAGGTGGTGCTCGACGAGACAGCATTTTACCCGGAGGGAGGAGGACAACCGTTTGATACAGGACTTCTGGGAGCTGTACATGTACTTGAGGTACACGAAAAGAACGGACAGATCATACATACGACAGACGGGCCGCTTCCTGTGGGGGAACGGGTTCATGGAGCCATTGACTGGGAGCGGCGTTTCCTGAATATGCAGCTTCATTCGGGCGAGCATCTTGTCTCCGGCCTCATTCATCAGACGTTTGGGTACGATAATGTCGGCTTCCATATGGGTATGGAGGAAGTCACGATTGATTTTAACGGGCTTCTTGAGTGGGACGACCTGATGGAAATCGAAACCCGTGCCAATACCATGATCTGGGAAAACCGGGAGATTGAGGCTGGGTTTTATACGAAGGACGAGCTCAGGGATCTGGATTACCGGAGCAAAAAGGAGCTTACGGGAGAGATCCGTATTGTAAGGATTCCGGACGGGGATACATGTGCCTGCTGTGGTACACATGTGAGTTGTACAGGGGAGATCGGCCTAGTGAAATTTACGGGTATGATTCATTATAAAGGGGGAGTCCGCATCTCGCTCCTGTGCGGAAAACGGGCAGTCGCTGATTATGAGAGGATGCGTGGACAGCTTCACCGGATTTCCAATCTGTTGTCAATCAGGCCGGGAGAGGCAGCAGAGGCGGTAGAGAAAATGAAGCATGAGATGGCCGCGATGCAGGGAAAGCTTGCAGAATGCGTAAGGCAGATGATTGAGATGAAGATCCGGGTGCTGCCGGAATCAGACAAAGAACTTTATGTGATTGAGAAAGATTTCAGCGCTCCGCAGCTCAGACAGTTTGCAAACCGGCTCCTGGAAGAGGGGAAAGCGAAAACAGCCCTTGTGCTCTCTGAGAATGGGGAAGAGAATTTTGTGTATGTTTTGGCGAGCCGCGGGGGAGATATGCGTGCATGCTCAAAAGAGCTGAATCTTCTGCTGAACGGAAGAGGCGGCGGAAGCCAGGAAATGGCGCAGGGTACCTTCTTTAAAAATAAGAAAGCGCTCTGTGCCATATTGAAAGAAAAGGGATTTACCGACGCGAATGCCGGCTGTTAAAATTTTTAGCCCTGAACCATGAAATGGATCAGGCGTTCGGAATCCTCAGGAGTGTGTGTGGTAAGGCTTAACTCTTTAATGCTCCCGTTGGAAAACACGGTTGCCAGGGAAAAATACTGGCTTAAGGTGGATTTTAAGTTTACGGATCCTCCTTCTGGAAGATTTAACTCGACGGCGCCGTCGCACTGGTTAATCACATGGAAAAATTTATCAAGATTCGTAATATTCATCATTTTCAGTTTCATTATCATTACCTCCTTTAATTGGTAAAGTCAATGGTTTGGCATCTGACGGCTTTGATTGTACCAGAGGCGGATGGAAAAAACAATGGACCAAATAGATAAAATATTAACGATCAGATTCCTGTTTTTTATGAAAAACATGGATACCATACAAAGAAAAACCAGTGGAGAACCGGCAAAATAAGAGAAATGTTCCCTCCAGGGAGGGGAAATGTCCGGAGACAGAGATACATGGGAGGTCTGTATGTCATTTTTTCCGCTGTTTATTGAGCTTCATGGAAAAGAAATTCTGGTGGTCGGGGGCGGACGGATTGCCGGGCGGCGGATTGAGGCACTTCTTCCTTTTGGATGCCGGATCCATGTGGTGTCTCCGGATTTAAGTGAGGGGCTTATGAGACGGCAGACAGAGGGACAGCTTCGATGGAGCAGGAGAACATATGGAGTGTCCGTGCTTGAAACAGAACAGCCGTTTTTTGTTCTGGCTGCCGCGGGCAGAGAAGTGAACGAGACAGTCGTAAAGGACTGCAGGGCAGCCGGGATTCCGGTCAACGACGCATCCTGCAGAGAAAATTGCGATTTCTATTTTCCCGGCATCGTGAAGGAGGGAGAGACCGTTGTCGGCATTACGGCCGGCGGCAGAGACCATAAGCTGGCGGCCGCTCTCTCCGGACTCGTGAGACGCTTTATGAAAGAAACATGGAAAGCTTGATATCGTCAAGGTACAGGGCCGGGATTTTTAAGCTGCCCCGTCCGGAGCCGATTTCGATATCAGGTTTGGCGATGCCGTGGAAATCAGAGCCGCCGGTAGGGCTCAGCCGGTGTCTGCGTGCCAGAGAGAGCAGGCGTTCGCTTTCTTCCGGGCTGTTGGTGGAATGGAAACATTCCAGTCCCTTGAGGCCGAAATGTTTTAGAAATAGGATGAATTCCTCCGTCTGCTCCCAGCCAAACCGATACTGGCACGGGTGAGCGAGTACGGGAAAGCCGTCTGCAGAGCAGATGGCCGCCAGCGCATCCTGCGGGGAAATCGGTTCCCGTTTTCTGTAATAAGGACATTCAGGATTCAGATAGGTTTCAAAAGCTTCTCTGATGCTTTGGACATATCCTTTTGCCAGGAGGGCACGGGCAAAGTGCGCTCTGGTGATCGTTGTTTTGGCATTTCCGGACTGCAGATCCTCCATTGTGACCGAAAAGCCGTCTGCCTGAAAGGCCCCGAGTATTTTTTGGTTCCGTTCCCTTCGCTTTCGGTGCGCTTCATGGAGGAAGCTTTGGAGTGCTTCACACTCGTAGTCAATATACAGCCCCAAAAGATGGATCTCCGTATCGTTCCAGATACAGGAGATCTCAATGCCGGGAATCACCTCAATATCCAGAGAGTCCCCGGCCGCCAGCGCTTCGGCGATGCCGTCCGTGGTATCATGGTCTGTGAGCGCGATGGCGCCAAGACCCTTTCGTGCCGCTGTCTGTACCACCTCAGAGGGCGTTAGAGAGCCGTCTGAAGCATTGGAATGTATGTGCAGGTCGATGAATTTCATAAGTATGCCTCGTTTTTCTGATAATTTGTGACAGCAGGAATGCTGCCGCAGTAAATGATTTTTACATCCTTTTCATTATATACAAAACGACCGTTTTCATCAATCCTTTCCAGCAGGATTTCCGATCCTTTTCGCCCGCTGCTTTTAAACACCGGTCAGTATGATGCCGGCAGTCTTGTGCTGTGCTGATTATATGGTTTCCGGTCTGGAACGTCCTTCTGAAATAAGGAGCAGCAGGGGGCA
Source organism: bacterium 1XD42-76 (assembly GCA_009917545.1). Classification (GTDB taxonomy): domain Bacteria; phylum Bacillota; class Clostridia; order Lachnospirales; family Lachnospiraceae; genus QZDW01. The sequence goes on along the minus strand of QZDW01000012.1, from coordinate 111,464 downwards.
TCGGGCCCGGGATGTGTTACAGAATTGTAAAGAAAGAAATGGCAATCAGTAATATAAATTTAAAGAATCTGTTATTCCATTTTCTACAAATTGTGCTATACTTAGTAGGGAGATTCCACAATATCATGAGTTTACAGGTGATGAAATGAGCGATACCAATAGAAACCGGACGACGCCAAGCAACAGGGCGTCCTCCGCAGGGCGGACAACGTCCGGCCGGAACGCATCCGGCCGCCCTTCCGGCAAGTCAAGCGCAGACCGGATTCAGGCAGTACAGAATGCGAGAAACATGGGGAATGGCGGCAGGCCGTCCGGCCGCAGTACGTCGGGCAGGCGAAGGAAGAAGAGGAAGCGCGGACCAGATGTGGCCAAGCTGCTGTTAATCGCGATCGGCACCGCTATTTTCCTGCTCTGTTTAGCCGTGGGAGTCCGCAGCTGCTCCAAGTCGGACGGAGACAAAGAGAGTGATGCGATGAGTCAGGAAGAGACGACCACCCTGGAGCCAGAGACAGAAATCTCTGCCGAGATCACGGTTAATGGTATTTCAGTGAATGGCCTGACCAAGTCGGAGGCCAGAGAGCGTATCTTAGAGGATATCGACTGGGGGATGAAGGTCAGCTATAAAGACAATGAAAAGGAGCTTCCTGATCTGATGGCCCTCTGTGTGGACGCTGTGCTGGATGAGGTATATTCCGGGGAGGAACCAGGAGATTATACAGTCGAGGTGAGCGGTGTGGAGGAAGCCGTCAGGGAGCAGGTGAATCTGTGCGCAGATGAGTGGGACGTGCAGCCAAGGAACGGCTCCATTTCTTCCTATGATAAGAGTACGAACGAATTTATTTTCTCCGGGGCACAGAAGGGCAGTCTTATCAACCGGGACCAGCTCATGCAGGATATTATTGATGCGATGGAGGCCGGGCAGTACAGGAAAGCGATTACGGCTGCCGCTTCGGAGGTTGAGCCTGAGATCACGGAGGAACAGGCCAAGGCAAGTTTTAAACGCCTCGGTACCTTTACCACCACCACTACCTCCAATAAAGACAGGAACGAGAATATCCGTATTGCCTCCAGCGCAATAAACGGCATCATTATTCATCCGGGCGAGGAGTTTTCCTTTAATCTGACGACGGGCAACCGGACAACGGATAAGGGATACCGGCCGGCCGGCGCCTACCAGAACGGAGTGCTGGTTGAGGAACCAGGAGGCGGTGTGTGCCAGGTGTCCTCAACGCTTTATAACGCAGTCGTTTTTGCAGGCTTAAAGACCACGGAGCGCCATGCACACAGCTATGAGCCGTCCTATGTGACGCCGGGCGAGGACGCGATGGTTAGCTATGACGGGTATTCGGGCCCGGATATGAAGTTTGTCAATAACTCAAAGACAGCGGTCGGCATCAAGACGAGCTTTTCCAATCAGAAGCTGACGATTTCGATCTACGGCAATCCGATTCTGGAGGAAGGGGTTACTCTGTCAATGCACTCTCAGAAGGTGAAGGAGTTAGATCCGCCGGCGCCGGAATATGTGGAGGATCCGACCCTGGAGCTGGATGTGGAAGTAGAGGTAAAGAAGGCGACTCCCGGCAGCAGCTGGGTGACGAATCTGGTGACAAAAAAGGACGGCGAGGTGGTCAGCGAAATAAAGCTGCACAATAGTGTCTATAATGGAAAACCGGCGACAATTAAGCGCAACACATCGGGCAGTGTATTGACGACAGAGGGAGAGTCTGTTTCCCCGTCAGGGAGCAGCTCCGGTGAGAGCAGTGCATCAGAGAGCAGTCCGCAGGAGACTACAGCGCAGTCCCCGTCAGAGAGCAGCCCCGGAGCCTCTCAGCCGTCACAGTCGTACCCGAACGGCCCTGGTAATGACCAGCCGTCCCAGGAGCCGTCCACGGCTCCGCCTATAGAGACCGGTACATTTGCACCGGGACCGGGAGACGAGACACAGATGACAGAGCCGACACACGGCGGTCCTATTGACCAGGAGAACGGACCAGGAGCCGGACTGAATTCACCGGGACCGCAGAATATCCCGCAGACAAGCCCGCAGCCGTCTGACCAGTTCCCTCCGGCGCAGACACAGGCTCCGTCAGATATGGGGCTGATCTCGCCGATCGGCTAGGCTGGAATACGAAGGATAAAACGCATTACTATACGATGCCATACGGTACGGGGCGCATGTGACAGCTACATGCGTCCATCCCGTACCGCAAAGAGCGGTATCGTGCAGGATGCGTTTTCTTTTGCTCAAAAGCTGAAAGACCGGAGGATTCTGCAGGATAAAAATCCGGACAGGCTATGGCTGCCGGGGCATTCTTCTCACGCGTGAAGTAACCGGTTATAGGAAAACGCAGAGAAAGTTTTTTAGGTGCGTATGACGTGGATAAAATGAGGGATACTGAAAGATATCCTGTGACTGCCGGAAGCGTGGATGAAAAGAGACGACATTCGATTCCATAATATGGATTTTTCTCCACAATATGGAATCAAGAGAATAATTCTTAATATTGTTTATGATTTTGTACCGAAATCTTTGTTTTTTGATTTGCATTTTACTAAAAAATTGCTATAATATCATTTAGGTAGTCTTATGTCCAAAGACTGTACTACTATAAATTTTCCACGATGCCCTCCGGCGTTTGAAAGGGTGGCCCGCTGGCCATCGGTCTCGTCCGGTACGGTATACACTTTATAGGAGGAATATCAACTATGGCAAGAAAAATGAAAACGATGGATGGCAACCATGCAGCGGCTCATGCTTCCTATGCATTTACAGACGTTGCAGCCATCTACCCGATTACCCCGTCCTCTCCGATGGCGGAAGCCACCGACGAATGGGCAACCGACGGGAGAATCAACATGTTCGGACAGCCTGTGCAGATTACAGAGATGCAGTCTGAGGCTGGAGCGGCAGGCGCAGTACACGGCTCCCTGGCAGCAGGTGCGCTGACGACTACGTATACCGCATCTCAGGGTCTTCTTCTTATGATCCCGGATCTGTACAAGATTGCCGGTGAGCAGCTTCCGGGCGTATTTAACGTATCCGCACGTGCCGTTGCCACCCACGCACTGAATATTTTCGGCGATCATTCCGATGTTTATGCATGCCGTCAGGCTGGCTGTGCCATGCTCTGTGAGTCCAGTGTACAGGAGGTTATGGACTTAACACCCGTCGCTCATCTTGCCGCGATTAAGGGTAAGGTTCCGTTCATCAATTTCTTCGATGGTTTCCGTACCTCCCATGAGATTCAGAAGATTGAGACTTGGGATTACGAGGAATTAAAAGAAATGGCTGATATGGACGCCATTGACGAGTTCCGTAAGCATGCGCTGAATCCCAATCATCCCTGCCAGAGAGGTTCCGCTCAGAACCCGGATATCTTCTTCCAGGCAAGAGAGGCCTGCAACCCGTACTATGATGCACTTCCGGCGATTGTTCAGGAATACATGGACAAGGTAAATGCCAAGATCGGTACGGATTACAAGCTGTTCAACTACTATGGTGCACCGGATGCTGAGCACATCATTATCGCAATGGGTTCCATCAATGACACCATTGAGGAGACGATCGACTACCTGACAAAGCAGGGCAAGAAGGTCGGCGTAGTGAAGGTTCGCCTGTATCGTCCGTTCTGCACGGATGCATTCATCAAGGCGATTCCGGATACAGTAAAGCAGATTTCTGTTCTTGACAGAACAAAAGAACCGGGTTCCATCGGCGAGCCGCTGTACCTGGATGTTGTTGCTGCCTTAAAGGGAAGCAAATTCGACGCAATCCCGATCTACACAGGACGTTATGGCCTTGGTTCCAAGGATACGACTCCGGCCCAGGTGGTTGCTGTATATGAGAACACTGCAAAGAAGAGATTCACGATCGGTATCAATGACGATGTGACGAATCTGTCTCTTGAGCTGGGTGCTCCGTTAGTAACGACTCCGGAAGGAACGACGAACTGTAAATTCTGGGGACTTGGCGCAGATGGTACCGTCGGCGCAAACAAGAACTCCATCAAGATCATCGGTGACAACACCGATATGTATGCCCAGGCGTACTTTGATTATGATTCCAAGAAGTCCGGCGGTGTAACGATGTCTCATCTGCGTTTTGGACATACTCCGATCAAGTCCACATACCTGATCCGCAAGGCTGACTTCGTTGCATGCCATAACCCGGCATATATCCGCAAGTACAACATGGTTCAGGAGCTGGTGGACGGCGGTACATTCCTGTTGAACTGCCCGTGGGATATGGAAGGCCTTGAAAAGCATCTCCCGGGACAGGTGAAGAAGTTCATCGCCGACCATAATGTCAAGTTCTATACCATCGACGGTGTGAAGCTTGGTATTGAGACCGGCATGGGCCCGACACGTATCAATACGATTCTTCAGTCTGCTTTCTTTGAGCTGACAGGGATTATCCCGGCAGCGAAGGCAAACGAACTCATGAAGGCAGCTGCCAAGGCTACATACGGCCGCAAGGGCGAGGATGTAGTCATGAAGAACTGGGCAGCCATCGACGCAGGCGCCAAGGGCGTTGTCGAAGTAAAGGTTCCGGACAGCTGGAAGAACTGTGAGGACGAAGGCCTTGATATGGTTCATGCGACCGAAGGAAGAGCAGACGTTGTTGAATTCGTCAATACGGTTCAGGCAGCAGTAAACGCTCAGGAAGGTAATAACCTCCCGGTATCCGCATTCAAGAATTATGTAGACGGCTCCACTCCGTCCGGTTCCTCCGCATACGAGAAGCGCGGCATTGCCGTTAATGTACCGGTATGGAATCCGGATAACTGTATCCAGTGTAACTTCTGTTCCTATGTCTGCCCGCACGCAGTAATCCGTCCGGTCGCTATGACAGAGGAAGAGGCAGCACAGGCTCCGGCCGGCACCAAGACACTTGCTATGACCGGAATGCCGCAGTATAAGTTTGCTATGACAATTTCTGCTCTCGACTGTACGGGATGCGGTTCCTGTGCAAATGTCTGCCCGGGTAAGAAGGGCGAGAAGGCCCTTACAATGGGAGGCCTCGAGGAGAATCTTGGTTCTCAGGACGTGTTCAACTACGGCCAGAAGCTGGATATCAAGCAGGATGTAATTGATAAATTTAAAGAGACCACAGTAAAGGGAAGCCAGTTCAAGCAGCCGCTCCTTGAGTTCTCAGGCGCTTGCGCAGGCTGTGGAGAGCCGCCATACGCGAAGCTCATCACACAGCTCTTCGGCGACAGAATGTATATCGCCAATGCAACCGGATGTACTTCCATCTGGGGCAACTCCTCACCGTCCACACCGTATACGGCCAACAAGGCAGGCAGAGGCCCGGCCTGGGATAACTCCCTGTTCGAGGACAACGCTGAGTTTGGTTACGGTATGCTGTTAGCTCAGAACGCTCTCCGCGACGGCTTAAAGGTTAAGGTTGAGCAGGTTGAGGCCAGTGCAGAGGCTTCCGCAGAGGTTAAGGCAGCCTGCCGTGAATGGCTGGATACCTTTGGCGTAGGCGCCACCAACGGTTCCGCTACGGACAAGTTGGTTGCTGCATTAGAAGGCATCGACTGCCCAACATGCAAGGAAATTGTGAAGAATAAAGACTTCCTTGCCAAGAAGTCCCAGTGGGTATTCGGTGGCGACGGATGGGCTTATGATATCGGCTTCAACGGCGTAGACCATGTACTTGCAAGCGGTAAGGATATCAACATCATGGTATTCAATACTGAGGTTTACTCTAATACAGGCGGACAGTCCTCCAAGGCTACCCCGACCGGCGCTGTTGCTCAGTTCGCAGCAGGCGGTAAAGATGTGAAGCAGAAGGATCTGGCAGCCATCGCTATGAGCTATGGTTACGTATATGTTGCTCAGATTTCTATGGGCGCAGATATGAACCAGACCATCAAAGCGATCACAGAGGCTGAGGCATATCCGGGTCCGTCCCTGATTATCGCTTACGCTCCGTGTATCAACCACGGTATCAAGAAAGGTATGTCCAAGGCTCAGGATGAAGAGAAGCTGGCTGTACAGTCCGGCTACTGGAACATTTTCCGCTTCAATCCGGCAGCAGAGAAGAAGTTCACACTTGACTGCAAGCCTGCAACAGTTTCCTATCAGGACTTCATTGGCGGAGAGGTTCGTTACACATCCCTTGCCCTTAAGAATCCGGATAGAGCGAAAGAGCTGTTCGCAAGAGCTGAGAACAACGCGAAGGAGAAATACGAGCACCTGCAGAAGCTGGTTACTCTGTATGACGACAGCGAGAAATAAAATCAATAGATCTTTATGGGCTGCCGCCGTCCTTTTATAGGACTGGCGGCAGCCTTTTTGCTTGGATCCCCGCGTTGACGGAGGGACCACTTTATGGTAATCTATAGAAAACAGCAAAGGAATTTGTGTTTTCTGTAAAGCAGGTTTTATGTATTATACAGTTGCAAAATCCATGCGATTATTTTATACTTTTCTTTGAACATTCATCGCCGCAGGCAATCTAAGTTCAGGAATACCCAATGCGCCAGAAATACATTCATTCACGGCAGTGTATTCACCTGCGGACGCATGGAGGTTTCCTGTTAGGGATGAGTGTTTCCTGGTATAAAAGCTGGTTTAATAGCTTGCAGCCTGAAGCAATTGTAAGGATAGAGAAAGGGGAGAAACCGTATGAAAATCTCAGAACTGCGGTGCCCGGCCTGTAACGGGCCGCTGACCGTGGATCAGGATAATCAGAACATAGCTGTCTGCGAGTACTGTGGGACAAAGTACATGTTAGAGTGGGAGGGAGCGAATGCGCGTATCGGCGGCCAGCCGGCGCCCAAACAGGCTCCCGCACGCCCCCCTGTGCCGCCGGCCCAGCCAGCCCCGATGAAGCCGGCCGGGACACCCCCGAAGAAGGGTACGGTCAATGTGGTGGCGATGGCGGCCGCAATGCTGCTCTTCATCGTAATGATCGGAATTCCGACGTTTCTGAGGATCAGCGACAGCGGAGATAAGGGACGAAAGACTGTGGAGCCCTCAGCTGAGGCTACGGCGTCTGCCAGGATAGAACCGATTAAGGAAAAGATTCCTTTTGAGGGGATCTTTGCCGAGGCGGCGGCAGTGATTTTTGAGAAGCCGGCGGAGGACATCACGGATAGCGAGCTGGCCTCTGTCAAATGTCTTACGCTGCGTTATGCAGACGGCGGTGATAGTATTGTCATTGGTTATAGTATGAAAAACCCGCTCGAGGATCCCGAAGCTGAAATGGAGGAGATCTTTTTTGAAAGGAGCGGCGCAAAACTCAAGTTTGAAGCACTGCAGAGATTTACGGGTCTGGTGAAGCTTTCCGTACTTAGCTATATTTCGGCAGAAAACTTAAAAGGGATCCCGCTTGAAAGTATTTCCTGCTATGCGAAAAACCCGAAAGAGCTGGCGGCAGTGTTTGAGAGCACAGAAAACATAAAGGAGCTCGAGATTGCAGCCGGACTTGAGAGCCTGGAGGGCCTGGGACTTTTCCCATCTTTGGAGAAACTGCATCTGGACTGTTATGGGCTGGCGGATATCCGGGAACTTGCTAATGCGAAATCCGTCCGGGAGCTGACATTGGAAAACGGAGATGATGTGAAGGACTTTTCCGTGCTGTCCGTCATGACATGGCTGGAGGGACTCTACATAGACTCGGAAAATCTGAAGGCATTGACCTTCCTCTCCAATATGACGCAGTTAAAAACCCTGGGGATTGAGCGGGGAGGTCTTTTAAACCTCAACGGACTGGCTACCCGGGCGGATACGCTCACCGGGCTTACGATTGACTCCTGCGGCGAGCTTTCTGACTGCAATGAGGTATCTGCCCTGACCGGACTCACTTCCCTGAGCATTGAGCTCCCTTATAACTGCAAGGAGCCGGATCTGTCCGGGATGACAGCAATGGAGGAACTGGAAATCTCAGGCTTTTCCACGGTTTCCTTTCTGCACTCCATGCCGGAGATCAAAAAGCTTAAACTGAACAGCAGTGCAGTAGATGATAAGAGTGTATTCGGGGCGCTCCAGAAGCTGGAGGAATTAAAGTGCGGTTCCTTCTCAGCCAGTAAGAATAACCTTGATTTTATAGCCGGGCTTCCGGCGTTAAAAAAGCTTGACCTTACCGGCGCGGCGACATATTCTGATATTTCGGCGATTTTTAATATGCCGACTCTGGAAATACTTCTTATGGACGGAGTGGAGTGCGAGATTAATTTTGATAAACTGCAGGATAATCCTGCTTTGAAAACGCTTTCGATGGACGGGATTAAACTTTATAAGAATGTAAAGGTCAGCGGCGGGGGCGGTATCGTGTATGTGGATTGGGATAATGTTGTCTTTAACGAACATATGGATTTCATAGGACATTATCCGAATCTGGAATGTCTTGGCCTGGCGGATAATGAGCTGACGGCCGTTGATTTTGCGGCGGGGCTGGGGAATCTGAAAACGCTGGATATCAGTGAGAATTATGTGACGGATATCAAGCCCCTGACTGGTGCACAGTCGCTTACTACGCTGATTCTGGAGGGGAATCCTGTGGATAATCTGCGGGTGCTGGATGAGAAGGTGAGGATTGTGCAATAGTATCCATGCCATTTGAAATGTCAGATACATTCATAATTTTGTAAGAAAGAGACCTGGAAATTGGCTTGACGGCCCCAGGTCTTTTTTGTATACTATGTGTATTAAGAGTGTTAATACAGATGTGATTAACCGGCGAGAGGAGGTATGGGATGATCATCCTGGATTACAAGGACAGGCGGCCGATTTATGAGCAGGTCAGTGAGAAGTTTAAGGAGCTGATGCTTTGCGGCGTCATTTCGGAGAATGAATCAATGCCGTCTGTGAGAAGCCTGGCAATGGATCTGTCAATTAACCCGAATACGATACAGAGGGCCTATGCAGAGCTGGAACGCCAGGGCTATATCTATACAGTAAAAGGAAAGGGGAGCTTTGCGGCAGAGAATACAGCGATGAAGGAGAACAGAAGGAAAGAAATCTTGATTCAGGTCAGTGAAGTGATTGACGAGGCCATACAGATCGGGATTCCCGATGAAGAGATCAAAAAAATGGTGGAGATCCAGTACGAGGCAGCAAAGGGAAGGCAGGAGGTGAAAGGCAGTGATTGAAGCGATCAATCTGACAAAGAAATTCGATGATATTATGGCGGTTGACCATATTAACGCCAAGATTAAGGATGGCTTTGTCTTTGGGCTCATTGGTACGAATGGAGCCGGGAAGAGCACATTTTTAAGGATGGCAAGCGGCGTACTCAAGCCTGATGAGGGCAGTATCCAGATTGACGGGGAGGATGTTTACGAGAACACGAAGATCAAGTCAAGATTTTTCTATATTTCGGACGATCAGCATTTCTTTGGTAACGCGACGCCGCAGGAGCTGATGGTTTTTTACAGGACCGTGTATCCAGGTTTCGATGTGCCGCGGTTTTACCATCTGTTAGAGACATTCGGCCTGCCTAAGAGACGTAAGGTGTCGACCTTTTCCAAGGGCATGAAAAAGCAGGTTTCCGTGATTCTGGGCCTGTGCGCCAATACGGATTACATTTTCTGTGACGAGACGTTTGACGGACTTGACCCGGTGATGCGCCAGGCGGTGAAGAGCCTGTTTGCCAATGACATGTCCGAGCGCAATCTGACCCCCATCATTGCGTCCCACAACCTGCGGGAGCTGGAAGATATCTGCGACCATGTGGGGTTGCTGCATAAGGGCGGGATCCTTTTGTCAAAGGATCTGGATGATATGAAGTTAAACATTCACAAGATTCAGTGTGTTTTGAAGCCGGAGATGAAAGCAGAGGAGATCAAAGGGCTGAGCACGCTTAAGATCGAGTACCGGGGCAGTCTGGCAACGATTACCGCCCGGGGCAGCAAAGAGGAGATCGAGGCAGCGATGCGCTCCTGCGAACCGCTGTTTTTCGAGCTGATTCCACTGTCTCTGGAAGAAATCTTTATCAGTGAAACGGAGGTGGCAGGCTATGACATCAAAAAGCTTATTTTTTAAACTCATGCGCGAGGATATCAAGCGCAGGCTGTGGGCAGCCGGTCTGGCATTCCTCATGTTTTTCTTTGGCATGCCTGTGGCAGCGGCAATGAGTATCAGCTCGCTGAAGCAGTCGTATGAACGCTGGCTCCGGAACAGCACAGATATGCCTCAGGTACTGTGGGAGAGATATCAGACATCGCTGTTTGAACTGGCAGACAGTATTCTGGGGAGCGGGAATTTATTTAGCGTGTTTATCGTGGGACTGTCAGCGATTGTTCTGGGGCTCACCGGTTTCCATTTCCTTCACTCTAAGAAGCAGGTGGATTTCTACAATAGTCTGCCGGTCCGCAGGGAGATCCTGTTTTCCGTGAAATACTTAAACGGGTTTCTGATCGTGTTTTGCATGTATCTGCTTAATATGTTGTTGGCAGCAGCAGTCTTTGCGGCGAACGGTGTGGGGATTGATTATACCTTTGGTCCGGCATTTACGACAATGATTGCCCATATGGCAGGATTTTTGCTGATGTACGGGTTGATGACTGTGGCAGTCCTGTTGACTGGTAATTTCTTTGTCTCGATTCTGGGCGGTCTGGTGTTGTTTTTCTATATCCCGCTTGCCGTCCTTTTGGGCCGCGCCATGATGGAGCTCTTCTTCGTCACAGTGAGTTATAAACAAACACAGCAGATGATGACGATTGCGACGCATGGCTCTCCCGGATTTTATTATGGGAATCTGATGCAGGAACTCCGGGATCTGGAGCACAGTGCTCAGATTTTCCCGCGGGTGGGAATGGCATTATTGGCGGCGCTTGTGTTCTTTGGCATCTGCCTGCTGCTTTATAAATTGCGCCCGTCCGAGGCGGCTGGCAAGTCGATTGCGTTCCGCGCTGTGAAGTTCCCGATTAAGCTTCTGGTGGTTTCCATGATAGCGATAGCGATGGGGCTTATATTCTGGGCTGCTTATTACAGGATGTCGTGGGCTGCATTCGGGTTCCTTTTAGGAGTCGTGATTCCACACTGCCTGTTTGAGATTATCTGTTATCCTGATTTCAAAAAACTGTTTGCGAACCTGCCCCAGATGGGGATCTGTGCAGTGGCAGCTCTGGCAGTGATCGGGATCTTCCGTTATGACATGTTCGGTTATGACGAGTATCTGCCCGGGGAATCGAGTTTCCAGTCAGCCGCTGTCAATATGTCAGGGCTCCGTGACTGGACGGAATACGGGATGCCTGTAAAAACAGGTGATAAGATGTCATGGCTGTATGTCTCAAACGACGATTATGTAGAAGAAAATATGATATTTACAGACTATTCCGTTATAAAGGAGCTGGGAGAGGCGGGAATCGCCTGGGCCAAAGAGGAAAAGCCGAGACGGCTCCACGATGGCGATGCCTATTATGCAGACGGCTACTCTGAGCCTTCGGAACAGGAGAGGACATATAGCAGCCATATTGACATCTGTTACCGGTTAAAAAACGGCAGGACCGTGTACCGCAATTATTATGTGGATGTCAATGAACTCCGGCAGGCTGTGGACAGAATGTATGCCAGTGAGGAATACAAGAAAGGGGTCTACCCGATACTTTCCTACACGGCGGATAATGTGACTGGGATCTATACGGTAAAGAATTCAGAAATCATGAAAATAGAGCTGAACGAGGAGGAACGGGCGAAGCTTCTTGCGGCGTACCAGGAGGATCTTGCGGAAATGACGCTTGCCGGGCGTGCGGTGGAGACTCCTGTGATGTCTCTGCGGTTTCTTACGATTGCCGAGCACGAATATCTGCGATGGATCTCCCACAACAGGCGGTCCGGCTTCAATGGCGATTTTGAACTGGATGATATGAATCAGGTGAATTATGTACCGGTCTATCCGTCCTTTACAAGGACCCTTGCACTCCTGAATGACGCAGGGATCGACGCGGGCGCCAGGGCTTCTGTGGATGATATCGCAGGGATACGGCTGTACCATGATGTTCCGTCAAAGGGCTACAGTTATGACTACGATAATCACTACGATTATGCAGAATCAAGCTATGCATCGACACAGACGGACAAAGACGGAGTCACCCTGATGATTGAAAATGACGGCACTGCAGAGAGCAGGAAAAAGATCGAGGAGATCATCGCAGCCAGTGCACCGTATGCAGAGGCAAATATGAACGGCCTGCAGCTTTTGAATCATCAGATTAGCATTGAAGTATATTTTAAGGATGAAGAAGCAGCAGTCTGGACTGAGGGCTCCTCTGTGACTTACCAGTTTACTGATGTGGAGATCCCTGATTTTGCGGCGCAAATCCTGGGCTATGACAGTACCTCTGTCTCGAATCGAATCAGTTACGGCCTGAGTATGCAAAAGTAATTGACTTTATGCCCCGCATTCGGTAAGATAAGAATAAGCCTTGGGGCAAGTCTTAACGAAAGGGGAAAGAAATTATGTCATTATTTAAGGACTTAGGACAGGGATTGGCGAATACTGGCAAGCAGGTAGCCAAAAAGACAAAGGAAATTACGGATACCGTTCAGTTAAAATCACAGATCGCGACGGAGAAGGAGACGATCGAACGTCTGTATGCTTCCATCGGAAAGCAGGTGTTCGAGGCAGGAGAAGAGGAGGATGAGAAGAAGTTTTTCACAGAGTTCGGTTCCATCCGCAAAAGCATGGATAAGAAAAAGGAGCTCGAAGAGGAACTGACGAGCCTGGACGGATGCCGCTACTGTCCGGAATGCGGTGCCAGGATTGAGAAAAGCTCCCTCTACTGCAGCCGCTGCGGTGCCAAGATAGATAAGAGCAAAATGGACATGGAGGAGCAGATGCGCACTCAGATGGAGGGGACAAAGGAAGAAGAGCAGGAGGCTCAGATCATTGCCAATGAGATCGAGAGCGCATCCGCCGATATCACGATTGACATTGTCAATCACTGATTTTCTTGCCGGCCGGATGCCTGCCAGCCCGGTTTCTGTCCAAATTGACGATTGAGAGGACGATGGCGTCGGACAAGGGATAAAAGATGAGATAAACGGTCAGACAAAATAAACTGCCGCCAAGCAGGCTTCCTGCTTACGCGGCAGTTTTGTCGTTTTATCCCTTTCCGTTCCAGCAGTGGGTGCAGAGCTTACAGGGCTCTAAACCAACAGATTTGGCGAGATCGTCAAGGCGGTGAAACCGCAGTGTCGTAAAATGAAGGCGCTTGCGGATCTCTTCGACCATCTCAAGATAGTCTGTGCTGTCCGGATCAGAATACCTGGCTAATGTTTCGTCAGACACCTTATCGCCTTCGCGTTCACGGATGATGCGGCGCGTAATCAGATCGTATTCTGATGAGGAACGCGAAAAATTCAGATACGGACAGGCAAAGACGAGAGGCGGGCAGGCAGGCCGCACATGGACTTCTCTGGCGCCGCTCTGGTACAGGAAATCCGTTGTTTCGCCGAGCTGTGTCCCGCGGACAATGGAGTCATCAATCAAAAGCAGTTTTTTGCCGCGTATCAGGCAGTCTACAGGTATCAGCTTCATCTTGGCAATCAGATTTCGCTGCTTCTGGCTGGAAGGCATAAAGGAGCGCGGCCAGGTGGGGGTGTATTTGATAAAGGGGCGGGAGAACGGGATACCGGATTCGTTGGCATATCCGATCGCGTAGGCGATACCGGAATCAGGGACGCCCGCCACACTGTCCGCTTCCACGCCGTCGTCGCGCCCGGCGAGCAGCTTGCCGCAATTATAGCGCATCTGCTCTACATTGACCCCTTCATAGCTGGAATTCGGATAACCGTAATAGGACCAGAGGAAGGCACAGATCTTCATCTCCTCTTTTGGGGGACTGAGTGTTTCTACGCTTTCGGGCGTGACGAGAACGATCTCTCCGGGACCGAGTTCCATATCATGACTGTAGCCGAGATTTAAATAAGCAAAATTTTCAAAAGAGACACAGTAAGCGCCTTCCTTTTTCCCGATAGTGACCGGAGTACGGCCATAGCGGTCACGGGAGGCATAGATCCCCTCCGGAGTCAGAAGGAGTATCGACATGGATCCCTTAATCTTTTCCTGAGCGTAGAGAAGTCCCTCCACGAGACTGGCCTGCTGGTTAATCAGGGAGGCAACGAGCTCTGTGGCATTGATTCTGCCTCCGCTCATGGCCATGAAATGAATGTGCCCGTTGATAAAGGCGTCCTCAATGAGTTCCCGCTCGTTTTGTATCAGGCCTACGGTCGTGAGGGCATAGCTGCCGAGATGAGAATGGATGAGAAGGGGCTGGGGATCTAGATCAGAAATGCAGCCGATTCCCAGAGTTCCTTCCAGCTCGTCCAGATCCCGGTCGAATTTGGTACGGAAGGGAGTGTTTTCAATATTGTGGATGGAGCGCTGGAAGCCATCCTTTCCATATACAGCCATACCTCCGCGCCTTGTCCCCAGATGGGAGTGGTAGTCTGTGCCAAAGAACAGATCGAGAGTACAGCTTGTTTTTGATGCTACGCCAAAAATACCGCCCATATATCTTACACCTCTTTATTATAAAATGAAGTTGGGGCCCCAATACCGCCTGCCACGAAGCGCCGGCTTTAACCCCTGCGACTGAAACGTACCGTGCCCTCAAAGGGCTGTCAGAAAAAGAAAAAATTCAGCCTGCAATATCCCATCGGCGCCCCCGTGAAATATTGCAAGGCTGAATTGCCCTGTATTTATCATATCAAATCAGGCACAAAATGACAACCCCTAAAATAACGTTTCTTCCGCAACCGGCAGCGCGGGTGCTGTTGTACTATTCCCCCTGTGCGCCGACAAAGTTGGTAATCACGGCCCCTGCTGCCATGAGTACGAAACCGGCAGCGATCACAGGAAGCGAAAGGGAGGAGAACTCCCCGAAAAGTCCTGTGTTGTAAAAGATCGCAAACGGGGAGGACACAACGAGCCCCAGGATTGCACAGTAGGTCTGCACGCCGTAGCGGTCGAACAGAAAGGTGATTAAGCGCGCAATCAGGAAGATCCCCAGAATGATGCCGATTCCGAACGGAGCCAGGAGGAGAAAACCTGTGGTAAGTCCGCCCATGTCAAAAGCCCGGAGTGCGTCGAGAAAGGCTTTGATGGTGTTGATGATACCATAATAGTAGCCGAAGATCATAAGCATCATGGAACCAGATACGCCTGGAACGACCATCGTGGCAGAGGAAATGACCCCCAGGATAAAAAGGATCGCCATATTGGAGACACTGAGAGGAATCGCGGCCAGCGTGGCCTCACCCTCCTTTAACAGGGGCATCCCGGCCGATACGGCAAAAGCGATCAGAAATGCCAGAACCGAGACTGCACCGATGCGTGAGCCGGATTCGGACATTTTCTGCCGCAGTGCCTGATATAACATCGGCAGTCCACCCAGAATGAGCCCCACAAAGGTCATACAGGTGATAAACGTATGACGGCTTAAGAGATATTCAATGGCATAGGTAAAGCCGACGATGCCGATGCAGGCGCCCAAAAGGATCGGGGCCAGGAAGGCGGCACTTTTTTTCCATGAAGTAAGCAGCCCGGAAATGCTGCCGATCAGCCGGTCATAAATCCCCAGGGACACGGCCATCGTACCGCCGGATACGCCGGGAATGACATTAGCGATACCGATCATGATTCCCTTCAGGATGTTGAGAAAAAAGTTCATAGATATACTTCCTCCAATTATCGTTCTGTTTTTTGATTCTTTGGCCAGAGAGTCCGGCCCATCTGACCTTTGCCCACATTATACATGAAAGGCTGCCTTACTTCAAGAGTGAGTTAAAATCCTTGTAACCACGACGTAATTGTGATACACTAAATGGAAATTGTCAAAAGAATTGACTACGTTTGTAAACAGGAGGAGAGATATATGGATCAAAAAACGAGAAGCCTGGATACGATCTGCATCCAGGGAGGCTGGCAGCCAAAGAATGGGGAGTCGAGAGTCCTTCCGATTTATCAGAGTACGACATTTAAATATGAGACGAGTGAGCAGATGGGACGTCTGTTCGATTTGGAAGAGGACGGATATTTCTATACGCGCCTTGCAAACCCCACCAACGACGCAGTGGCACAGAAGATCTGTGAGCTGGAAGGCGGTGCGGCAGCCATGCTCACCTCTTCGGGACAGGCGGCGAACTACTATGCTGTGTTTAATATCTGCGGCGCAGGGGACCATATTATCAGTGCAGCCACCATCTACGGCGGCACCTCCAACCTGTTTACGGTTACGATGAAAAAGCAGGGCATTGAAGTGACGCTGGTGGATCCGGATGCGCCGGAAGAGGAACTTTTAAAAGCCTTCCGCCCGAATACGAAGGCTGTATTCGGCGAGACGATCGCCAATCCGGCTCTGGTGGTGCTTGATATCGAAAAATTTGCGCATGTGGCACATAAAAAAGGGGTTCCGCTTATTGTGGACAATACCTTCGCGACGCCAATCAACTGCCGTCCTTTCGAGTGGGGAGCCGATATTGTTACACATTCGACTACAAAATATATGGATGGCCATGCGATGTCTGTCGGCGGCTGCATTGTTGACAGCGGAAACTTTGACTGGGAGGCGCATGCCGAAGCGTTCCCAGGCCTTACGACGCCGGACGATTCCTACCACGGCATCATTTATACACAGAAATTCGGCAAAAAAGCATATATCGCCAAGGCCACGGCCCAGATTATGCGCGATCTGGGTTCCATTCCTTCGCCTATGAATGCCTTCCTTTTGAATGTGGGCCTGGAAACCCTGCATCTGCGTATGCCGAGGCACTGTGAGAATGCTCAGAAGGTGGCGGAATGGCTGAGTGCCAGAGAGGATGTGGCCTGGGTCAACTATCCGGGACTTAAGGATAATAAATATCACGCGCTGGCAGAAAAATATATGCCAAACGGAAGCTGCGGCGTCATTTCCTTTGGACTTACAGGCGGCCGGAGCGCAGCCGGGGCATTTATGGACCGCCTGAAACTGGCGGCGATCGTTACTCATGTGGCGGACGCAAGGACATGTGTTCTGCATCCGGCCAGCCATACGCACCGCCAGCTTTCCGACAGCCAGCTTGTGGAGGCAGGTGTGGATCCTTCTCTGATCCGGCTCAGCGTGGGGATTGAGAACGTGAAAGACATCATAGAAGATCTGCGCCAGGCGCTTGAGAGCCAGGCCGGCTGAGTAACGAAAGACATACCTGTCAGGGAGGGGATATCTTGGAACATATGAAGGAAACGATGGAGAACGTGAAGGGAAAGGGGAAACGCGGGCTTCTGCGGCTGATCTTTGGGCGTACCACCTTCTTTCTTCTGTTTACGGCTCTGCAGATCACGGCTCTCATCTGGCTTTATCTGTGGCTGGACGAACGGTATAAGGCATACGGATACAGTGCATTTATACTCATAAGCGGATTCCTGGCAGTGTGGATCCTGAATGAAAAACAGAATGCCAGCTTTAAGATGGCCTGGCTGGTCCCGGTCCTTTTGTTTCCTGTATTCGGAACCTTTTTTTACGTGTTTGTACAGCTCCAGCTGGAGACGAAGATTGTCGCCAGGCGGATTGCCAACATACGGGAAAGGACAAAAGGCTATCTGGCACAGAACCAGGTCGTTTACGAAAAACTGGAAAAGAAGAACAAACGCACGGCAAGCCTTTGCCGTTATCTGAGCGATTACTGCCAGTTTCCGGTCTACAATAAGACAAACCTGAAATATTACCCGATCGGAGAGCTGTTTTTTAAAGATCTGCTGGAAGAACTTAAGGGCGCCAGACGTTTTATCTTTCTGGAATATTTTATTATACAGCCGGGTGTTATGTGGGACAGTATTCTGGCAATACTGGAAGCAAAGGCAAGGGAAGGCGTGGAGGTGCGGATCCTCTATGACGGTATGAATTCTTTTTCCAACCTTCCGCATGACTATCCGAAGCACCTGGAGGAAAAAAAGATTCACTGCCGGATTTTCAATCCCATTCGGCCGGCTGTATCCACGAGCCAGAATAACCGTGACCACAGGAAGATTCTTGTCGTGGACGGCCACACGGCATATACGGGCGGAGTGAATCTGGCAGACGAGTATATCAACCGCCGGGTCAGATTCGGCCACTGGAAGGACAATGCCATCCGCTTAAAGGGCGAGGCAGTACGGAGTTTTACGGTTATGTTTTTACAGATGTGGGAAGTCTGCTCAAGAGAACAGAATGATGATTACAGTGCCTATCTGGAGCTGGGAGATTACTTTTACCCGCCAGAGCTCAACATGGAAGG
This sequence comes from bacterium 1XD42-76, assembly GCA_009917545.1. GTDB lineage: Bacteria > Bacillota > Clostridia > Lachnospirales > Lachnospiraceae > QZDW01. Next base: position 93,254 of record QZDW01000012.1, on the reverse strand, counting down.
CTTTGTGGTTCCATTCTCTGACAGCCCGATGGACGGGGAGCCGGTGGGCCATCAGCTCTATCTGGATATCATTTATCAGGCGCGGAAATACGTATATATCATGACTCCGTACCTGGTTCTGGATGACGACATGCTGACGGCATTATCGTTTGCCGCCAAACGCGGCGTTGACACACTGATTATCATGCCCCATATTCCGGATAAAAAATATGCCTTTATGCTGGCTCATTCGTACTATCCGGAGCTGATCGAGGCCGGAGTGCGCATCTATGAATACCTGCCGGGTTTCGTGCATTCCAAGACCTTTGTCAGTGATGACGACAGGGCCGTCGTGGGCTCGATTAACCTTGACTTCAGGAGTCAGTACCTGAATTTTGAATGTGGTGTTTTCGCCTGCAAAAACCCCGTGATCCGGGATATCCGGGCTGACTTTGACGATACGCTGCGGGAGTGTGTGAGGATGACGATGGACAGCTACTGGAGCCTGCCATTTATACAGCGTTTCTGTGGACGTGCGCTGCGCCTGATTGCACCGCTTATGTAAGACTGTCTGGATGGCGTGTTCAGGTACTGCATGAAAACGGGAATGGTTTTATTCCATCGAGAAAGGGTGAATTTATGATAGAAGCGGCACTTGTGCTGGAGGGAGGGGCATTACGGGGAATCTTTTCCTCCGGCGTTACGGATGTACTGATGGAGCATCAGATGGAGTTTGCATATGTAAACGGAGTTTCGGCCGGGAGCATGTGCGGGATGAATTACATTGCAAAACAGCCTGGAAGGATGTTCCGGATCAATATGGAATACCTGCATGATAAACGGTATATCAATCTGAGCCCGCGCCATGTGTTAAGGAGCCGGGAGGTATTTTCCTTTGATTTCATGTTTCATGAGCTCAGTGATACGCTGGTGCCGTTCCACAGGGAAGTCTTTGAAGCTTCGCCTCAGCGGTTTGAGGTCGTGGCTACCAGGTGCCGGACCGGAAAGCCGGAATTCTTTGAAAAAGGACAATGCAGTGACATTTATAAGGCGGCGATCGCTTCCAGCAGTATGCCGGTATTCTCTAAAATGGCTGAGGTGGACGGCAGGAAATACCTGGACGGCGGTATTTCCCTGCCGATCGCTTATGAACGGGCAATGGATCTGGGATACGATAAGGTGGTTCTTGTCCTCACGAGAGAGGAGGGCTACCGCAAAAAGCCGTTCAGCAGAATGAAACTTAAGGCATTTGAGCGGTATTTCGGGCCGCTGCCGGAGCTTTTGGCATCTGTGCGTGAGATTCCGGACCGCTATAACCGTATGCAGGAGGAGATCGCCGGGCTGGAGCGGGACGGGCGCGTCTTCGTCCTCCGCCCCCAAAACCATGTCACTGTGTCGCGGACGGAGCGCGATAAGGCGAAGCTGGCAGCGCTCTATGAAGAAGGGCGTGGCGTGGCAGAGGAACGGATGGAGGAACTTGAGGAGTATCTCCAAAAGTGAGAACGCCGGATTTTATAGGACCGGACGGTTGTGAAAGAAGAACCGGACGACGCATCAGATCGGAAAAGCACAATCAGAATATCATCTGCCTGAGAGGCGTCAGAAATTCCCTGAGATTTCCGGCGCCTTTTGGGCATTTTTGCTGTGGAATTTAAAATTTTTTCTCTGGAATTTCACGGTTTCAACACAAAAATCTGGTAAGATGCAAACAAATTCCAAAAAGCAGATAAAAATAAGCCTGGTCTGAGAGGAGTAAGATATGATTCGAGGAAGGAAAGCGGCCGTTCTGGCCGCAGTCTGTGCAATCTCTGCCGGATTTGCGAATGAAGCGTTCGCCGCAGACAGTACGTTTGAGATGAGAAAAAAGGTGGTAAGCCTTTTGGGAATTCTGACGACGAGCAGCTATGATACCCAGGTGACGAGAGCAGAATTTGCCAGAATGCTGGTAAATGCTTCCGACTACCGTTCTATGACAAAGCAGGCGAGCAATGTCTCCGTGTTTGCGGATGTGCCGAGCAATGGGGAGTATGCGTCTGAGATTCGGATTGCGGCGCAGAATGACTGGATGAGCGGATATCTGGGCGGCAGCTTCAGGCCGGATGAGCCGATTCTCATGCGGGATGCAGTGAAGGCTGTTCTGGGCCTCCTGGGCTATACGAATGAGGACTTTAACGGAAACCTTCAGGAGAGCCGTATGGCGAAATTTTCCAGCCTTTCCCTGGATTCCAACCTGTACCGGAATGCAGATGAAGTATTGACAAGGGAAGACTGTATCTATCTTTTTTATAACCTGATGAAGGCAGACAAAAAAGGCGGCGGGGTATACGGCAGCCAGGTATTTGAGCTTACATATAATAATGACGGGGAGGTAAATACCTCGTCGATTCTGGATAACAGCCTGAAGGGGCCGAAAATTCTCAATCAGGACAGTCGCAATTTAAAACATCTTGTCCCCTTTTCCCTGCAGAGCGCGGTTATGTTTTTAAATGGGGAAGCATCGGATGAGATCGAAATCAACGATTACGCTACAGTAATTTATTACCATGAGGCGACAAAAACGATATTCGCCTATTCAAATGACGGGGAAAATAAGGGGGCGACCGAGGGGCGCATTCAGGCGATCTATTATGATTCGACCGACCCGTTTACTCCGGTCAAGGTGGTATTAAATACTCACCATCAGGACAATACGGAGGAAGGCGACGAATTTTTGTTAAACAGCTCTGAGCTCCAGTATCTGTTCTCCGTATACGGAGATTTCCAGGTGGGAGACGATATTGCGATTGTCTGGGAGAAGAGCGGCAATGGCGACAGCGTGACGTATACGGCGATCGACGTTGTGGGCGATTATTAGGAATAGTAATGAAAGATAAGGAGCAGCCTGGCACATGAAAGACGAGAAAATAACGACAGCAAAGACGGGAGAGGAATGGGAAAAGAGGCAGAAGCAACAAGAGGAGCAAAAGCAGGAACAGGCAGAGAATGAGAGAGAGGGCAAAGAGCAGGGGCAGGCAGAAAAACAGAGCCGGGAAGAGAAGCAGCCGATTGTCAGGCCCCCTGTAAAACGGAGGAAAAGAAAGAAAAAAGGAAAAGGCCTTTTGATTGTCTGCGTGCTGCTGTTGGCGGCAGGGCTTGCCGGCTTTGCCTGGTATCGGAACAGGCAGACAACAGTAGCTTCGGCAGACGTGCAGGCTGTACAGACAGCGTCTGTTACGAGAATGGATATCACCTCGGAGCTTACAGCGTCAAGCTCTCTGGCGCCCAAGGATACGTATGAGGTAACTTCCCTGGTAGAGGGGGAGATTCTGGCAGCTGACTTTGAGGAAGGCGATATTGTGGAAAAGGGGCAGGTACTGTATCGGATCGACGCTTCCTCGATGGACCGCAACCTGAGTACGGCGCAGACCAGCTTGCAGCGTGCCAGGGAGAACCTTACGACGGCACAGGAGGACTATCAGGAGGCGGCAGCGAAGCTTCCGGGGGGCGTTTACCCCTCATCCGGTACGGGGTATATTAAAACTTTATACATTACGGAAGGTGATAAGGTAACAAACGGTACCAAGCTGACTGATCTCTATGATGATTCTGTGATGAAGCTTACAGTGCCGTTCCTCTCCGGAGAGGCAGACAACATTCCGGTCGGAAGTGAGGCTGTGATTACACTGGAGGATACAGGGGAACAGCTGTCGGGAAATGTCACCGTTGTCAGCAGCAGGGAAGAAGCGCTCTCCGGGGGCAGGCTTGTGAAGGCAGTGACGGTGGAGACGGCCAATCCAGGTGGCCTGACAACATTGACGCAGGCTACGGTGACAGTCGGCGAGTTTGTGTGCAGTGAGGTGGGGACGTTTGTTCCCAAAACAGAAATCTCCCTGAGCGCCGATCTTTCCGGAAACGGAAGCCTTGAAGTGGAGAGCCTTATGATATCCGAAGGCGGGTATGTAACCGTGGGAAGCGGTATTTTTAAGGCAACAGGGAAATCAGCAGAAAAATATCTGAAAAATTTTGAAGAAAGTATAAGCTCTGCACAGGACAATCTTGAGAGCGCAGAGCATAACCTCTCAAACATGCAGGATGACATTGACGATTATACGGTGACAGCGCCGATTTCAGGAACCGTGATTACCAAAAATTCCAAGGTCGGTGATAAGATTACGAGAAGCAGCAGCGGTTCCGCCTCAGCGATGGCAGTCATTTATGATCTCTCGACGATGACACTCGAGATGTCTGTTGACGAGCTTGATGTGGGCAGCGTGCGGACAGGACAGAGCGTGGAGATTACGGCAGATGCGGTGGGAGGGGAGACCTTTACCGGTGTCGTAACAAATGTGAGCTTACAGAGCAGTTATTCGAATGGTGTGACGAATTATCCGGTCACGGTCACATTAGACGAGACCGGGAGCCTGCTGCCGGGAATGAACGTAGATGCCAGAATCATTCTTGAAAGCAGCGAAAAGACGCTCTGCATCCCGGCAGGTGCACTGATGCGCGGAAACCGCGTCTACGTGAAGGAAGGGTCTCCATCGCTGCAGGATAACGGGGAGTCAGGGAATGTACTGGATGAGGGGGATTTTAAAAGCAGAAGAGGTGACAGGGATAACACGGCGGAGCAGGCTCAGGAAGGCATGGCAGAGCCAGCCGGTCAGTCCAAAGAGAATCAGGGCCAGCCGGGAGGCGAAGCAGAAGCCGGCAGTCAGTCCGGAGAAGATCAGGCCCAGCCTGTGGCCGGAAGTGTGCCGGAGGCATCCAGACAGCCGGGAGGCGGCCGGCCGGATTCTGACGGTCAGGACAGAGAGATGCGGGGGCAGCCCGGTGCAGACGGCGCACCGGAGGGGTTTGTGGCAGTCCATGTGGAGGCAGGAATCATGAACGAGAATTATGTGGAGATTCTGTCAGGGCTTATGGAAGGCGACGAGGTGTACATTGACCCGAATGCAGGGAAACAGACGACAGGAATGTGGCAGATGGGGCCGGGCGGCATGGGCGGCGGCTCTCAGGGAGGCTTCGGCGGCCCGCAGGGAGGGCCGGGCGGTATGGGCGGCCGGCCATAGATAAAAGGAGGGAGGATGCTTTATGAACGAGGCCGGAAAAACGCCGCTTATTGACTTAAGGAATATTTATAAGATATACTATATGGGCGAGGAGGAGGTTCGTGCCAATGACGGCATCAATCTTGCAATCTGTGAAGGAGAATTTGTGGCGATCGTAGGAAAATCAGGAAGCGGCAAATCGACGTTGATGAACATTATCGGCGCATTGGATGTGCCGACGGATGGCGAGTATTATCTGGCAGGGAATGATGTCAGCGATATGAGCGACAACGAACTGGCTGAGATCCGCAACAGCCGTATCGGCTTCGTTTTCCAGCAGTATAATCTGCTCCCGAAGCTGAATCTTCTGGAAAATGTGGAGCTTCCGCTGCTCTATGCCGGTATGGATACCTGGGAACGGCGGGAGCGGGCACTGGAATCTTTGGAACGCGTGGGATTAAAGGAAAAATGGAGAAGTTTTCCCAGCCAGCTTTCCGGCGGCCAGCAGCAGAGAGTTTCCATTGCCAGAGCGCTGGCCGGGAACCCTTCCCTGATTCTGGCCGACGAACCGACGGGTGCGCTTGATTCCAGGACCGGCCGTGACGTACTGGACTTTTTAAAAAAGTTAAACTGGGAGGGCAATACGATCGTGATGATTACGCATGACAGCTCGATCGCACTGGAAGCAGAGCGCGTGGTACGGATTTATGACGGGAAAATCAATTTTGACGGAGACGTAAAAGAATATGCTGCAATCATTTAAAATGGCTTTAAAAAGCATCTGGGGCAATAAAATGCGTTCGTTCCTCACGATGCTTGGGATTATCATCGGCGTGGCCTCTGTCATTATCCTGGTCAGTATCGTAAACGGTTACATGTCGTACATGGTGGAGAGCTTTACCAGCATGGGGGTCAACCGGATTACAGTCCGCTATACAGCTCTGCCCTCACGCAGTATTGACGTGGATGAGTTCTATGAGTTCTACGGGGAAAATGCAGAACTGTTCGAGCAAATGACACCGAATGTGCAGGTCAGTGTGACGGTTAAGCATGACTCGGACAGTATGGATGCCACGACAGTAGGCGGCTACAGTGAGGAATATCTGGATATTATGGGATATCAGATCGAATACGGCAGGAATCTTCTGTATTCTGACATGGCCTCGCGCCAGAAGACGGCTGTAGTCGGCGCCTACGTGGCTACGGAGCTCTATGGCAGTTCTGAGAATGCCCTGGGAGAAGAGATCAAGCTCAACGGTGATTCCTATACGATCGTCGGCGTCGCAGAGCGCCAGACAGAGAACGCATCTGATTTTGACGACGGATGTACGGATGATTTTGTCTGGATCCCATATTCGCGCGCTGTGAAAATGTCAAGGAACGCTGTCATCAACAATTACATTTTCACATCCAGCGATATCAGCCGGACGGAAGAATGCACGACGGCCATAAAGGATTTTTTGTATGGGAAAATGAAAAACTCCAATCTGTATTCCGTGACAGCGATGAGCTCTCTGATGGATTCCTTAAACGAGCAGATTGCCATGATGTCCATGATGCTTGGTGGTATTGCAGGGATTTCCCTCCTGGTAGCCGGTGTCGGTGTCATGAATATTATGCTGGTATCCGTGACTGAGCGGACCAGGGAAATCGGTATCCGTAAGGCGCTGGGGGCAAAACGGCGGGTGATTTTACAGCAGTTCGTGATCGAGGCGGCTGTCACCAGCACCATTGGAGGAATGATTGGAATCGTATTTGGAGCGGCCGCCTGTACCGGTATTGGTGCACTTATGGGCATCAGCGCTCCGCCCACATTAACGGCAGTCGTAGTTTCTTTTTCCGTCTCTGTAGGAATCGGATTGATTTTTGGATATATGCCGGCGAGCAGGGCTGCCAGGCTGAATCCGATCGACGCTCTGAGAAGTGATTAGAGGAACAAGGGAAAACAAGAAAAGGGGGATTTTGTATGAAAGCAGCAGATATGCACTGCGACACGATTTTGGAGATCTACGAAAAACGGCAGGCCGGTGAGGCATGCGGAATCCTGAAAAACGGGTTACATATTGATCTGGAAAAGCTTAAAAAGGGAGATTATCTTTTACAGAATTTTGCTGTTTTTGTCCATATGAAGCATATGGCAGAGCGCAATCAGCCGCTTCCCGAATATGCATTTATGATGATCGACACATTTTTCAGCGAGATGCGGAAATACCCGGAGCTTGTGGGGATTGCAAGAAGCTATCAGGACATCGAGGAAAACTGGAAAAACGGCCGGATCTCGGCTCTGCTTACGATGGAAGAGGGCGGAATCTGTGAGGGAAAGGCAGAATATCTGAGAATCTTTTATGAGCTCGGGGTACGGATGTTTACGTTTACCTGGAATTTCCCCAATGAACTTGCGTGGCCAAACCGTCTGGAACAGGAGGGAGCACCGGCGGCATACTTTGTACCTGAGACGGAACAGGGGCTGACAGAAAAGGGATTTGAATTTCTGGAAGAAATGGAGCGCCTTGGCATGATTGCCGATGTCTCTCATCTGGGGGACAAAGGAATTCTTGATGTGATTGCTCACGCCAGACGGCCTTTTGTGGCCAGCCATTCCAATGCCAGGGCTGTATGCCGGCATTCAAGAAACCTGACGGACGAGATGATCCGGGGAATCGCCGAAAAAGGTGGCGTAATCGGTATCAATTTCTATCCGGATTTTCTGCGGAATCAGGAAGAACAGGGGAGCCCCATGAAGGTTTCCGTGACGGATATCGCCCGCCATATCCGCCATATGATAAAGACTGGCGGCATCGAGTGTGTGGGGCTGGGGTCGGATTTTGATGGTATTACCAGTTCCTTTGAGATGAAGGATGCCTCTGACCTGCCGATTCTGGAGGAAAGCCTCAGAAAGAACGGATTTACAGAAGAAGAAATCGAAAAGATTTTCTATAGAAATGTCCTTCGTGTATACAAAGAAATTCTATAAAATATTGTAAGACTTTTATTTTTGCATTTTTCGCTCTTTTATGCTACACTGATACCAGTATGGACAGATGAATCCAACAGGAAAGACTCTTTTAGGGAGAGGTGTACATGGGAGAGGAAAAAAAGCCGATAGATTACAAAGCTTCGTTGAGCAGGGCGAGAAGAAAGCGCAACCGTCCTCCTTATGAAAAATATGCGGCTGCTGCTCTGGCAGTCTGCCTGGCGGCGGGGGGGATTTTTCTCGTCAGCCGTTCGATGAAAAAACGCGATACAGAGCAATCCTCTGTGGCCGAGAGTATCGAGAGCTCATCGGCACTTGAGTCGATGGAGGCCCGGTCAGAGGAAGAATCCCGGTCAAGGCAGGCCGAGGAGCAGTCGATCGCAGAATCAGAAGCGGCCGCCGAAGCAGCAAGACGGGAAGCCGAGGTGCAGGCAGTGATTGATTCGTACTCGAATATGGGTATTATTAAAGTATCCGGCTATCTGAATATCAGAAAGAGTCCGGAGTCCGGGGCCCAGGTAGTCGGAAAGCTTCTGGGAGACAGCGCCTGTGAGATTTTAGAGAGCCTGGACGGCTGGTATCATATTACGTCCGGAGGAATTGACGGATATATCAGTTCCCAGTATGTACTGACAGGGGATGAGGCAAAGAATGAAGCCAGACCGCTTGTCATAGACCGTGCTGTGGTGCTGACAGATAATCTGAATATCCGTTCCGGGCCGTCTAAGGACAATGACGTTGTAGGACAGTGTCTGGAAAATGAACGGTATGAGATCAAGGGAGAAGAGAATGGGTGGTATCAGATTCCCAGCGGCTATATCTCTGCCGAATATGCCGAGAGACGGCTGTGTCTCAACGAAGCCAGGAAGCTCGACATGATCGCAATGGTTCTCAATTATTACGACCGGCCCGGTGTGTCGAATGTAACAAGCTATCTGAATATCCGCGACGGAGCCGGGGAGAATGCAAAGGTGATTGGTAAGCTTCCCAGCTATGCAGGCTGTGAGATTTTAGAGGAGTTAGACGGCTGGTACAAGATTCGTTCGGGCAAAATTACCGGATATGTAAAGGGCGATTACATACTGACAGGGGACGCGGCCAGAGAGGCGGCGATGGAGCACGCGGAACTGATGGCAGTTGTCAGTACAGATAAATTAAACGCCAGAACTGAACCATCTACCGAAGCAAAGATCTGGACCCAGATTTCCAACAATGAGCGTTATCATGTTGTTTCCCAGACAGACGGCTGGGTACAGATTGAATTCGACGAGGGCGGTGAGGGCGACAGTGACAGCAATGAAGTGACGACAGCTTATGTCTCGACAGACTATGTTGATGTGCGCTATGCGCTTGCAGAGGCGATTAAGTTTTCACCGGCAGAGGAGAAAGCTTCGCTCAGGAATCAGATCGTCAACTACGCCATGCAGTTTTTGGGTAATCCTTACGTATGGGGCGGTACAAGCCTGACAAAAGGTGCAGACTGCTCCGGCTTTACGATGTCTGTGTTAAAACACTTTGGCATTTCCCTGCCGCATTATTCCGGAGATCAGGCCAAACGTGGGAAGCAGATCAAATCGAGTGAGATGCGGCCAGGAGATCTGATTTTCTACGGGAACAGCAGTGGACGTATCAATCATGTTGCCATGTATATCGGCAACGGCCAGATCATCCATGCAGCCAGCCGCAGAAGCGGAATCAAGATTTCGGCCTGGAATTACCGGACACCGGTTCGTATCATTAATGTAATCGGGGATTAGGAATAGAATCTCCTTTTTCACACAAACTAAGAAATAGTGTAACAGCTATGAAAATGTGTGGAAAAGGAGATTTTTGCTATGCAGGATGTATTTACGCCCTGGCTTGGGTATGGACCGGAAAACGCAGCGAGGAAAGAGGAGACCGCGGACTGCCGGAGAAAAGAGCAGTCAGAAACAGCCGCAGCCTGCCGAAGAGGAGAGCAGGCTAAAGGAACTACAGCCTGTGGAAACAGGGAACAGCCGGAAACAGCCGCAGCCTGCCGAAAAGAGGAGCAGACAACAGAGAATAATTCTGCGGGCAAAGGGAAGCGTACCGACAGCAGGACCAGGGAAGAGGAAGAACGAATCAAGGAAAACGGCCAGCTTACTCTTGGCGGGGAAATGAAGGGACGGATTCACCTTCTCTCGGTTATTGGTGAGATCGAGGGGCACGAAAATCTGTCAGGAAGTATGAAAACAACGAAGTATGAACATATTTTGCCTGAACTTGCCAGAGTGGAGGACGATAAGGAAATCGAAGGCGTCCTTGTCCTCATCAATACGGTAGGCGGTGATGTGAGCTGTGGGCTGGCACTGGCGGAAATGCTGGCATCTTTGAGCAAACCTTCGGTCTCATTAGTGATCGGAGACAGCCATTCGATCGGGGTGCCGTTAGCGGTAGCGACCGACTATTCTTTTATTGTCCCCACAGGCACTATGATGATTCATCCGGTACGCATGACCGGGATGGTAATCGGAGCTGTACAGACATATGATTATTTTGAGATGATACAGGACCGGATTTTAAGCTTTGTTTCGAGCCACAGCGGGATTTCTTATGAAGATTTGAAGGGACTGATGCATAATACGAAAATGCTGACAAAAGATCTGGGTACGGTTCTGGTGGGAAAGGCAGCAGTGGAACAGGGACTGATTAACGAGGTCGGAGGAATCCGGGAGGCGCTGGGAAAACTGTATGAGATGATTGACAAATAGGAAAATCAGAAAAAACAGGCAGGCATGTACCTGCTCACCTGAGAGCGTGGTACATGCCCTGATACAGGGTTTAGCTGGCTGCCGCCACACCCTTGGAAGCATAATAGTCATCAAACAGTTTATTGACTGCGTCGTGCGTCTGACCGGAAATCGCCGGAAGATCGCCGCCCCAGGCTTCTCCTGCCTGCTTGAAGCCCTTCTCGACTGCAGCCTGGAATGTTTTCATCTTTTCAGGATCGTCACCTGCCATTGCAGCAGCGAAATCGAAAATTCTCTGTGAAGTCTGCTTCACGCCCCAGAAACCATCCTCAGAAATAGCGGCCTGCGCGTCAGCCTTTGTCTTGGCGTCAACCGTAAAATTGCCGCTGGCCATCATTTTCCAGAAATCATCACCCTGTGCCATAGAAGCGGTGATCCCCTGCTTCTGGAAGTTCTGCACCATCATATTCGTGAAACGCGACATCTGGTTTGCCAGATCGGACTTTAAACTCTCTACGAGAGAGGCGCGGTCCTTAGCGCTCATCTTGGTAACATCTTTTGCATCCTTGCTCAACTCTACGCGGTCCATATCAGGCTTGGCAGAGCCGTTTGCAGCTTCGGCAGTCTTGGAACCGTTCTGCTTTACTTCGCCGGCCGCAGCCGCAGTATTTACGGAAACGGAAGGCTGAATTGCCTGGCTGTACTGATTGACAGCAAATTCCTGACCAATCTGCATAAGAATCCTCCTTTTTATAAGTAAAATGTAAGATAATATCTTTATGGAATATATCGGCATTTTTGGGAAAAAATAAAGGCTTTCGGCCAAAATATTCACCTGGAATTCTGGATGCAGAAACCAGTGGACATTTGTCCGCAGCTACGGTACAATGGAACAAGAACGGGCCGTCTGTATATGGCCGAGGGGGAATCATGAACATTTTTGAGGAAGTATATGAAAAGTATGAGACGTTAAGCACGACCCAGCAGCGGATTGCAGACTACATGTTTACCTATCCGGATGAGGTATGTTTTCTTTCCTTAAAAGATCTTTCGGAGACTTTGGGGGTTACGGAGGTAACAATCCTGCGATTTGTGAAAAAGGCCGGCTTTGCCAGCTTTGTAGATCTGAAAAAGCGATTGAGGGAACATTTACAGGCCAGACTTGGGCGCAGTGAGACCTGGGGGAAGGAGCCCGGGCATCAGAAAAAATATGAGATCCATGACCTGGATAAAGAGGTTCTGCTTCAAAAGTTTATTGCGAATGAACATAATGTGATACAGAATACATATTCGAGGATTTCCCTGGAGCAGATCCAGGAAGCCTCTTCCATTATTAAACAGGCTCAGAGCTTGTATGTTGTGGGGAGTGAAATCACGTCGTCTTTGTCCATGTTTTTTACCAGACGGCTGATGACGGTCGGAATCAGGACGATGGATCTGGGAAATATAAGCCGTGCGCTGTACAGTAATTATATGTGCCATATCAATCCAGAGGACGCCGTAGTGATCTTCTCCACGCCGGGATATCCGAAATTTATTTATAACACAGCCAGGTATCTTCTGAAGAGGCATGTGCCTATGATCCTGGTGACGGATAAACTTTCTGCGCCTGCGGCCGCTCATGCGACTGTGGTGCTTTCGTGTGATAACCATGATCTGTTCTATTACAATTCGATTCTCGGAATGACATCAGCCGCCGGGCTTCTTGCATATTTTGTGGCCATGCACGATGCGGAAGATACAAAGCGGCTGCGGAGCCGTCTGGCCGGAACGAGAGAAGAGATCGGTTCCGGCGTTTTTTCCTGAATCTGCTGTTTTTACAGCTGTGTATAGTAAATACAATACCTTTTGGGCTGGCTTATCTCACAGGATTTGATAAAAAAGCACAAACCCCTGTAAAAATAATTGACAAAATTGTGCAAAACTGTTATGCTTAGATATGGATGGTTATACATGCCTGTTTTTTTGTGTAAAAAACAGGGATCCCACGGGTGGTTTCTGGCCGCGGCTGTTCCCGGCTGCACAGAGGAATGCATCCGTGACAACAAAGAAGGAGGATAAAAAATCTATGAGAAAATCAGGGAATGCCAAGTTAGTAGCGGCAGCTATGGCGGCAGCTATGATGCTGACAGCATGCGGCGGGGGGGGAGCTTCCTCAGAAACAACGACAGCGGCTCCGGCAGCAGGCGGTGAGAGTACGACGGCAGCTCCGGCAGCAGGCGGCGAGGGCACAACAGCGGCTCCGGCAGCAGACGCAGGCAGCGGCAACATCGGTAGGACAGACATCGTATTTGCCATGCAGGGCGACATCGTTGCCCTTGACCCGGCGCAGCAGCAGGATACCACATCTTCCATTATCTTAAAGCATGTGTACAGCACGCTGATGGATACGGACAATGACGGAAACCTGGTTGGCGATCTGGCAGAGAGCTATGAAATCAACGAGGACGGTACTGCGTTTACGTACAAGCTGAGAGAAGATGCTGTATTTGCAGACGGTACTCCGGTAACGGCTCAGGACGTAAAGTTTACGTATGACCGCGCGAAGGATATGCCTAAGACAAAAAGTAATACTTCCAAGATTCAGGAAGTCGTTGTTGATAACGATCATCAGGTAACGATTAAGCTGGTTGAGCCGTATGCTCCGTTTGCTACGATCGTCACAAGTTCTAACTTGAGCATTCTGTCCGAGGCTGCTGTTACGGCTGCCGGCGATGCTTATGGTGATGTTGATAATATCCTTGGTTCTGGTCCTTTTGTTGTAAAGGAATGGGTACCGAACGATCATTATGTAATTGAGAGAAATGAGAACTACTGGGATGAGATGCCGGTTACGACTTCCATTACCTGCCGTGTGATTCCGGAGGGCAGCGCCCGTACGATCGCTCTTGAGGCCGGCGAAGTTGATCTTGTATGGAACGTAGACCCGACGGACTGTGCGAATGTAGAGGCAAATCCGGACGTTCTGCTTCTGAGCCAGCCGTCTTCCTCCATTGAGTACCTGGGTATGAATGTAACCAAGGAAGTATTCGCAGACCAGAGAGTCCGCCAGGCTATCAACTATGCGCTTGACAAGCAGGCATTCGTTGACACCATTATTGAAGGCCGCGGTACAATCGCTAACAGCTATATTAACAGTGCTATCCCGGGATGGACGGATGAGGTTGAGGCATATCCGTACGATCCGGAAAAGGCCAAAGAGCTCCTCGCGGAGGCTGGATATCCGGATGGATTCTCCTGCAAGATTTATGTTAATGGTGATGTGAGAACACGTTCTGCACAGATGATCCAGGCACAGCTTGCCGAGGTTGGTATCACAGTTGATATTTCCACATATGAGTGGGGCGCTCTGTTAGACTCCCTGAATGCCGGTGAGCATGAGATGTTCATCCTTGGATGGTCTAACTCCAGCTTCGATGCTGACTCCAGTACATACCAGCTGTTCCATTCCACTAACCACGGTGCTACAGGAAACCGTGCCTTCATGACCGACGAGAAGGTTGACCAGCTGATTTCTGATGCTGCTCAGGAGACAGATAACGCAAAGCGTATGGAGCTTTATAAAGAGCTTCAGTTCTATCTGCATGACTTCTCTCCGTGGTGCCCGCTGTACTACAGAGATGATAATGTCGGTGTTCGTGCTGACTTAAAGGGCTTTGAGCTTCACAAGGGTGCTAACCACTATCTTGGCAACCTTTATTACGAGAACTAATCGGTTCACTGCAATTCAGAATGCAGAAAACTGATTCGAGTGCGGATGGGTATATCATCCGCACTCGTTTTCAGAAAAGAGCGTTTCCGGATAACAGGGGACATCTGCGGGAGCGCTTACAGAATATTACGAAAAGGCCGCTATGCGGCGGAATGGAAGGTGTAAATGAGCAGATACATATTAAAACGTCTGGTAATGCTTATCCCCGTAGTGATAGGTGTTACATTTATGGTTTATTTCATTCTCAGCCTGTCACCGGGCGATACCGCAGCAATGATCGCGGGCGAGACCGCGGATGCCGAGACGATCGAGGCAGTCAGAAAGGATCTGGGCCTGGATCAGCCGGTCATTGTCCAGTACGGCAAATATATGTTGAATTTGCTTCGCGGTGACATGGGGCAGTCCTATAAGTCAAAGCGTGACGTATTCCCGTCTATCATGGCTTCCTTCCCGAACACGGCAAAGTTAGCCTTCTGGTCGATTCTGGTCGCAGTGGGAATCGCACTTCCCATTGGTATCATCAGTGCCACCAGGCAGTACAGTATGATTGATAATGTGGGAATGGTGGCAGCGCTCCTCGGTGTTGCAACCCCGAACTTCTGGCTGGGATTAATGCTTATTATTCTTTTCTCCTTAAATCTTGGCTGGCTTCCGTCAGGCGGTATGGGGGGATGGAAGAACTATATTATGCCGGCGATTACGCTGGGCACCGGCGATGCCGCTCTGATTACGCGTATGACACGATCCTCCATGCTGGAGGTTATCCGTCAGGATTATATCCGTACCGCGCGTGCCAAAGGTGTGCCGGAAAAGAAGGTAATTCACAAACATGCGCTTAAGAATGCGCTGATTCCTGTCGTAACGGTTATCGGTATTCAGTTTGGCTCCCTGCTGGGCGGCGCAACGCTTACGGAGACCGTATTCGCATGGCCTGGTGTTGGCCGTATTGTGGTTGATTCCATTAAGAGTAAGGATACGCCGATGGTTCTGGGAGCAATCGTCCTTTTGACAATTACTTTCAGTGTCGTCAATCTGGCCGTCGATATCCTCTATGCGTTTATCGATCCGCGAATCAAAGCACAGTATAAGAGAAAATAAGGAGGCAGCGTATGGGAGCAGCAAAAACAAACGGAGCGGCGCATACCGGAGCAACAGTAAAAAAGCGCAGCCAGGCTGCGGAGATCTGGCGCCGCTTAAAGAAGAACAGGATGGCAATGCTTGGTCTGGCCGTGGTACTTCTTCTGGTATTAATTTCAATCTTTGCAGACTTTCTTTTTGACTATGATACGATTGTTATCAAACAGAATACACAGATCCGTCTCCAGAGCCCAAGCGGCGAGCACTGGCTGGGCACCGATGAATTCGGCCGTGATATTCTGGCACGTATCGTACATGGTTCCAGAGTATCCTTAAGCGTAGGTGTTGTCGCTGTGTCGATTTCTCTCATGATCGGCGGAACACTGGGCGCAGTTGCAGGCTTTTATGGAGGAAAGGTCGATAATGTAATCATGAGATTTATGGACATCCTCCTGGCAGTACCGAGCCTTCTTCTTTCCATCACGATCGTTTCCGCATTGGGGCCGAGTATCTTTAACCTGATGTTGGCGCTGGCAATCTCATCTGTCCCGGGCTACGCCAGAATCGTGCGTGCCTCGGTGCTGACGGTAAAAGATCAGGAGTTCGTTGAGGCGGCCAGATGTATCGGAGCAAACAACTTTGAGATCATTGCTTCGCATATCATCCCCAACTGTATGGCTCCGATCATTGTCCAGGTATCCTTAAAGGTTGCGTCCGCAATCCTTTCCACATCAGGCTTAAGCTTTCTGGGATTGGGCGTTAAGGCGCCGACTCCGGAGTGGGGCGCAATGCTTTCCGGCGGACGTGCATATCTGCGTAACGCACCGCATCTGACGATTTTCCCGGGTATTGCGATCATTATCACGATCCTTTCCCTGAATCTGTTGGGCGACGGTCTGCGCGATGCACTGGATCCGAAGTTGAAGAAATAAGGGAGGATACGAACAGTGGCAGAAGCGAATAAAAAAGATTTGATTCTTGATATAAATGATCTGGTGATCCATTATGAAACCGAGGATGGAGTCGTAGAGGCTGTGAACGGGCTGGATATCCAGCTTGAACATGGGAAGACACTGGGACTCGTAGGCGAGACCGGTTCCGGTAAGACCACAACGGCTCTCTCCATCCTGCGTCTCGTTCCCGACCCGCCGGGAGTCATCAAGAACGGTTCCATTATCCTGGACGGCAAGGATGTTCTGAACATGCCCATCAAGGAACTGGAGGCGATTCGAGGCAATCTGGTATCCATGATCTTCCAGGATCCCATGACTTCTCTGAACCCGGTGCTGACTGTCGGTGAGCAGATCGCCGAGGTTATTGCACTTCATGAGGAGGGCGGCGAAAAAGAAGCAGCCCAGAAAGCCGGCGATATGTTAGAAGTCGTTGGTATCCCCAGAGAGCGTTATGGCGAATATCCGCATCAGTTCTCCGGTGGTATGAAACAGCGCGTGGTGATTGCTATGGCTCTGGCCTGCAACCCCAAGCTCCTTCTGGCCGACGAGCCGACGACAGCTCTTGATGTTACGATCCAGGCTCAGGTTCTGGAGACCATGAAACAGCTCCGTGAGAAATATGGTTCCGCCATGATTATGATTACACATGACCTGGGAATCATTGCAGAGGTCTGTGATGAAGTGTCCGTCGTTTATGCCGGACAGATTGTGGAGCATGGTACGCTGGAGGATGTTTTCGAGAGTACGCTGCATCCGTATACGGAAGGCCTCTTTGGCTCCCTTCCCAACATCGAGGAGAGGAGAGAGCGCCTGCAGCCAATTCCGGGACTGATGCCAGACCCGACCGATCTTCCGAAGGGCTGCTGCTTTGCGCCGAGATGTAAGTACTGCACGGCAGAGTGCGAGAAGGCGCGTCCAGAGAAGAAATGGGTCAACGACACACACTATGTGCGCTGCACCAGATACAATGAGCCGGACTTTAAGATTGAAAGGAGTGAACGGTGATGGCAGATACGATCCTTGAAGTAAAACATTTAAAGAAATATTTTAACACTCCAAAGGGCCTCCTTCACGCGGTTGACGATGTCAATTTCACTCTGGACAGAGGTAAAACTCTGGGTATCGTGGGAGAGTCCGGATGCGGAAAATCCACAACGGGCCGTTCCATTCTCCGCCTGATCGAGCCGACTTCCGGCGAGGTGATCTTTAACGGAGAAAATATTGTTAATAAGAATAGAGAGCAGATGCGTCTGTTAAGACGTGAAATGCAGCTGATTTTCCAGGATCCGTATGCGTCTCTGGACCCCAGAAAGACAGTCAGTGAGATCATCGGCGAACCACTGAAATTACAAAAGCTTGTTCCGGATAAGGATAAGAGAGCAGAACGTGTCCATGAGCTCATGGAGGTTGTGGGACTGGCAGACCGTCTTGTCAATACATATCCGCACGAGCTGGACGGCGGCCGCCGTCAGCGTATCGGGATCGCACGTGCACTGGCAATGGAGCCGAAGCTCATCATCTGTGATGAGCCGGTATCGGCCCTTGACGTATCCATTCAGGCTCAGATTCTGAACCTGATGCAGGATCTGCAGGAAAAGATGGGACTGACCTATATCTTTATCACACACGATTTGTCCGTTGTCAATCATTTTGCGGATGATATCGCTGTTATGTATCTGGGCCAGCTCATTGAGAAGGCGCCGTCAGTAAAGTTGTTTGACAAGCCGACACATCCGTATACACAGGCGCTCCTGTCAGCGATTCCGGTTCCCAGCTTAAAGAAGAAGAGAGAGCGTATCATCCTTAAGGGTGAGATCTCCTCTCCGATCAATCCAAAACCGGGCTGCCGGTTTGCAGTGCGTTGTCCGTATGCGACAGACCGCTGCCGGACAGAGGAACCGAAGCTCGTAGAGATCGAGCCAAGCCACTTTGTAGCATGCCACCTGACAGAGGGCAAATAAAATGTAACCGTTCAGACGTCGTCTGAGAAACAGCCTCCGGCATTTCGCAGGGGGCTTGTTTCCTTATTAATAAATATAAAATGGAGGGTTTGAAAAAGTGAAACAGATAGGAATTAACGATTTTACGTGTTATAACTATCCAACCGGCCTGGTAATGTCTCCTGACGGGGCACATGGTGCAATGGCTGTCGTAAATGCAAATGAGAAGGACAACCGTTATGATTCCTGCCTTTGGCTGTATGATGCCGGAACAGAGAGGTACTGGAAGCTGACGAGCGGTAAGAAGGAGAGAAATTTCATCTGGCTGGACAATGAAACACTTCTCTTCATCTCTGACCGTGAGAAGAGCTATGCCGAGAAGGTGAAAAACGGAGAGGACTGGACATGCTTTTATAAGATCAGTATCCACGGCGGCGAGGCGCAGTTTGCTTTCGCAGTTCCGCTCAAGGTAACGAAAATGAACCTCTGCGGAACAAAGCTGGTGCTTTCTGTAAAGTACGATTACAATAAACCGGATTTTGCCCATATGGCAGACGAAGAGAAGAAAGAAGCCATAAAAGCCTGGGAAGCAGAGAAGGACTATGAGGTCTTTGACGAGCTTCCATTCTGGGCCAACGGACAGGGGATTGTAAATAAGAAGAGAAGCCGTCTTGCGATCTATGATATGGAAACAGGCGAGGAAAAGATCGTAAGCCCGGACTACGAGAACGTGGAGAGCGTCTGGCCCGAGAAGGACGGCAAGGTTCTCTATGTCGGTAACTATTACACGGATAAAAAGAATGTCTATCAGAGCCTTAAGGTCTATGACATTGCCACCGGCGCGCTCGAGACGCTGGTAGAGCAGAAAGACATGAGCATTGACTATGCCTGTATCATGAACGGAAACGTTATCTTCTTTGGTTCCTACATGAAGGAATACGGCTTCAATGAAAATGATAAGCTCTACACACTGGAGAACGGCCAGGTGAAACTGCTTTCTGATTACGACGACAGCATTCACAATTCTATCTGCTGCGACTGTAAGTTTGCGGATGGAGCCGGCTTCTATCATGATGACAAATACATCTATTTCCTGGCGACGGTCAGAAAGAATACCGTTTTAAGACGGTTCAACACAGAAGGAAAGATGGAGACCCTGATCGACAGACAGGGCAGCATCCACACGATAAGCGTTGCCGGAGATACGGTTTACTTCACCGGTATGCGTGATATGGGCCTGACAGAGGCTTACCGCTTTGACGGCAGGGCAGAGAAGAAGCTGACTTCCTTTAACGATGCGATTCTGGCTGAGAGAGACGTATGCCCGGTTGAGGAATTCACGTTTACTTATGAAGGCCTGGAACTGGACGGCTATGTGATTAAGCCGGTAAACTTTGATCCGAATAAGACATACCCAGGTATCCTGACGATCCACGGGGGCCCGAGAGCGACCTTTGGCCCGACCTTTTTCCATGAGAACGAGGTCTTTGCCAATGCCGGCTACTTCGTATTCTTCACGAATCCATTGGGAAGCGACGGACGCGGCAACGAGTTTGCCGATATCACCGGCAAGCACGGCGGCATTGACTTCAAGCACTGCATGGCAGTAACGGATGAGGTGTTAAAGCGTTATCCGCAGATCGACGAGAAGCGCCTCGGCGTGATGGGCGGAAGTTACGGCGGATTTATGACGAATTGGGTAGTTGGCAATACCACACGCTTTGCGGCTGCTGCTTCCCAGAGAAGTATCTCCAACTGGGTTTCCAAGTGTATGACGACCGATATCGGTTACTATTTCAACATGGATCAGATCAAGGCTGACCCGTGGGGAAGCCAGGAGAAAATGTGGTCGCATTCCCCGCTTAAATATGCGGATATGGCTAAGACCCCGACCCTGTTCATCCAGGCGGATGAGGACTATCGTTGCTGGATGGGCGATGCGATCCAGATGTTCTCTGCGCTCAAGTACTTTGGCGTTGAGGCCAGGATGTGCCTGTTCCACGGCGAGAACCACGAGCTGTCACGCAGCGGAAAGCCGGTTCACAGAATCCGCAGGATGACGGAGATGATGAATTGGTTTGAGAAATATCTGAAAGCTTAACAGCCTGATGCAGATGAATCCCGGAACCTGATTAGATTCAGGTTTCCGGGGTATTTTTATGCCCGGATATGTGAAAAAGATACGGGAAACAGATTTTTAGTATTACAAATATATTAATTGATGTTGCTTTTTTGTTGAAAAAGTATTAATATATAAATATGGGAGATCACGGCAGCAAATCCAGATGATGCCCGTGATGTCTGCGGATGGTAATTATGACGGTTTCAGGTATTTTTGGGCATACCTGAACCGAGAACCATTTTTATGACCTGTTTCCGTATCTAGGATGCAGGAAAGAATTATTACATACAGGGAGGAAGCTATGTTTAATTCGAAGAAAAAGACAGAGACGGTAAATACCGGTATTATCAATACAATTATCGGTGATAACTCCAAGATTGAAGGAGTTCTGACCGCGTCGGAGTCCACGAGGATTGACGGCCTTCTGGAAGGTAAGATTATTTCCCAAAGTACAGTGATTGTGGGTGAGCACGGCGTGGTAAGAGGCGATATCACAGCGATCGAGATTCTGGTGGCGGGTACGGTATACGGCAATCTGAAAGCAGAAGAGCGGATTGAACTCACAGAGACAGGTCGGGTTCTCGGTGATCTGGTGACAAAAACGCTTGTAATCGACGAAGGTGCTTCCTTTAAGGGAAATTGTACAATGGAAGTGATGGAGGAAAAGCGCGCTTCGGAGAGCCCGGCGGCCAGCCAGCATACAGAAGAGGCCGTGGATAGTTCAAAGAAGGACGGCCATCAGGAGAAGAAGGAGAAAGAAAAGGAGCAGTAACAGCGGAAGGAGAGAGCAACGTTACATAGATGAAAGGGAAAAAGAACAGAAAAATCGGGCTTTCATTAAATTATACGGTCATGCTGCTTCCGCATTCCCAGAAGAAGCCGATCCATTTTAAGACTCCTGTCTGGACCTTCATTCTCTTTTTCATGGGACTTCTGGTGCTTTCCGGAACGTGCCTGTTTTTTGCCGGTTCGCGTCATCAGTTAAAAGAGGTACAGAAGGAAAAGGAGCAGCTAGAAGTCGAATGGGAGATGCTTGCGGAGCAGAAAAGGACGGCAGACAAGGAGAATGAAGCCTTAAAGCAGGCAAGAGAGGCGCAGGAGAAAGAGCTCAAAGAACTCGAGCAGAGAACAAAGGATACCCTGAAAGAGCTTGAGGCGTTAGTTGAGCGGGAGAACCAGATTCGCGAAGAGCTTGGGCTCCAGCAGGTCCTTACAGGTACAGAGGGGGATGCAGGAGAACCGGAAGGGCTCTCGGAGGTGCCAAGCCCGGACAGACTGTTACTTGCAGGAATTGCCGGAGGCAGTTTATCAGCGGCTTCGATTGGACTTCCAGGGGCATCGCCGGATTTTTATATCGCAGAATCCGTTGAGGACGAATTGGACTACCTCCAGGACAGCCTTTCACAAAAAAGCAGCCAGTATGACGGCTATCTTGACAGTATTCAGGAGAAAAAAGAGGCGGAGGCGGCGGAACAGGCAAGAAAAGAAGCGCTCCGCGGGTCGGTCGTGTCATATGCACTGCAGTTTATCGGCAACCGGTATGTCTATGGGGGGAATGACCCGAACACGGGCGTGGACTGTTCCGGCTTTACGAAATATGTCCTCCGGAATACAGCAGGCGTGTATCTGAACCGTACAGCGGCCTCGCAATCTGCGCAGGGCCGTACAGTATCTGCCAGTGAGGCCAGGCCAGGCGACCTTGTTTTCTACAGTAACGGAAGCTATGTGAACCATGTCGCTATCTATATCGGCAACGGCCAGGTGGTTCATGCTTCCAATGAACGCGTTGGTATTACCAAATCTAACATGTATTACCGGAAACCGTTTAAGATCGTGAATGTTCTTGGCGATTAAGGAGAACGGCTGATCGGAGCGGTGTTCAGATCAAAGAATTGCATGGAAAAAAGAAAATAAGAATAGAACTTTAAGGGTCGCTGCAGAATGCGGTTATGATACAGTATGTGAATGATTTCTACGGATTTCAGGCACGATCTGTTGTATCAAGCAATCATTCTGCAGCGGCCCCTTTTATCAAAGAAAGATAAAAGCGGTACGATAAAACGACATGGTGTGTTCAGAGGGGAATGTCCGGATTTTATGGTATGGATTGTGAAGACTGCCGGTCTGCCGCGATTCCTGTTCTTGCCATCCGGGGAAATCTGTGCTATGATATCTGCGTGGTGAGGTGAGCAGGATTATGGAACAATATCTGATCGTATGCCCGTTTGTATTTCTGGCGGGCTTTGTGGACTCCATCGCCGGGGGCGGTGGACTGATTGCTTTTCCGGCCTATCTGCTGGCCGGCGTCCCCATGCATGTGATTCTTGGGACTTCAAAATTAAGTGCTTTCCCAGGTTCGATCGTGGCAGCGGCCCGTTTTGCAAAAAGTGGTCATGTCCGCTGGCGGCTGGCACTGCCCTGTGGGGCAGCGGCGGCTGTGGGAGCCGTCTTTGGAGCCGGGATTGCGCTGCATGTGAGTGAACGGCTGATTGAATCGCTTCTTTTGATCGTACTTCCGGTGGTGGCTTTCTATGTCCTGAGAAATAAGGGACTGGGAGAGGAAGAGACAGCGGACAGGCTGCCCTGGGTGAAAATGCTTACACTGGGTATCCTTTCCTCCCTCGTGATCGGTATGTATGACGGCTTCTACGGCCCGGGGACAGGGACTTTTCTGATTCTCGTGCTCTCTGGTCTGGTAAAGCTCGGAATGAAGGATGCGGCCGGTATCGCCAAGTTCGTCAATCTGTCGGCGGATATTGCAGCCCTCTGTACGTTTTCGGCGAGCGGAAAGGTGAATTTTGTTCTGGGAATCACGGCGGCAGTATTCTGTATGGTGGGAAGCTATATTGGCTCAGGGCTTGTAGTGAATAATGGCCAGAAGATCGTCCGCCCGGTAGTGCTGACGGTCCTGGGGCTGTTGTTTTTGAAAATGATTTTTGGATAACAGGGAAGAAATGCGGGAGATGACAGTTCAGTCTGCCCGGATGACGTAAACATGCGTCAGAAAGAGGAGCTATGAAATGGAAAAAGTTTACGCTGGATACCACGACGGAAGCAGTGGACTTTCTTGGCAGTCTGTTTGACGAGATTGGGATCCAGGGAATGGAGATCGAGGATCATGTTCCGCTGACAGAGCGGGAGACAAAAGGAATGTTTATCGACATTCTGCCTGAGCTGCCTTCGGATGACGGCACGGCCAGAGTCAGCTTTTATCTTGACGGGAACGACGATGCAGAGGAGATCCTTTCCAAGGTGAGGGAGGGGCTTCTGGAGCTTTCTGCATATGTGGACATCGGCGCAGGGACGATCACGGCTTCCGAGACAGAGGATAAGGACTGGATCAATAACTGGAAGCAGTATTTTAAGCCTTTTACAGTAGATGATATTCTTATTAAGCCGACCTGGGAGGAGCTCCCGGCAGAGCATAAGGACAAGCTTCTGATTCAGATTGACCCCGGTACGGCATTCGGGACAGGGAAACATGAGACGACACAGTTATGCATCCGTCAACTTAAGAAGTATGTAAAGCCGGGCGATCAGGTGCTTGACCTGGGAACGGGGAGCGGAATCCTGGGGATTACGGCAATCAAGCTTGGAGCCGGCCGTGTGTTCGGTACGGATCTGGATGAAAATGCCATCACAGCCGTGCTGGAAAATGTGGAAGTCAACGGAATCCTGCCGGAGCGTTTTGAAGTACGGCAGGGAAATATCATTGATGACAGGAAGATTCAGGATGCAGCCGGATATGGCTGTTACGATATCGCAGTCGCCAATATCCTGGCGGATGTGATTCTCCTTTTGCAGGGGGAGGTTCCTGTCCATTTAAAGCCGGGCGGGGTCTTTATTTCCTCCGGAATTATTGATAAGAAAGAAAAGGCAGTGACTGATGCGATTCTTGCAAATGATGCCTTTGAGCTTTTGGAGACTGTCAGGCAGGGGGAGTGGGTCTCCATCACGGCCAGGAAGCGGTGACGCAGTTATGTATCATTTTTTTACAGAACCCGGATTCCTTACAGAGACGGAAGCTGTTATTATGGGGACAGATGTCAACCACATCAGACATGTGCTGCGCATGAAGCCGGGGGAGCAGGTTGTTATCAGCGACGGCAGGGGTATGAACCGCCTTTGTGAGCTGACAGAGATCGGGGAGCAGCAGGTGAGGGCCCGTGTTTTGCCGGAAGAAATTGCGGACACGGAGCTTCCTGTGAATGTGACGCTGTTCCAGGGACTTCCCAAAGGCGACAAGATGGAGCTGATTGTCCAGAAATGCGTGGAACTCGGTGTGTCCTGTATTGTCCCGCTGGCGTGTTCCCGGTGCGTCGTCCGTCTGGATCAGAAGAAGGAAGAGGCAAAACGGAGGCGCTGGTCCGGGATATCGGAGAGTGCGGCCAAGCAGTCCAAACGGACCATTGTTCCTGAGATTGCCCCTGCGGTAAGCTTTGAAGAGGCCGTGGAGCAGCTTAAGGGATATGATCTGACGCTGATCCCATATGAGGATTCGGAACGCCTTCCCGGAGCGGGCGGCATGCGTCTGACGAGAGAGCTTCTCTCAGGGCTTCTGCCAGGTCAGAGCTGCGCTGTTTTAATCGGGCCTGAGGGGGGATTTTCTGACGGGGAGGTCGAGCTTGCAATTTCAGGCGGGGCGCGGCCTGTGACGCTCGGAAAACGGATCTTAAGGACAGAGACGGCCGGCCTTTTTATATTGTCGGCGATCGGACTCATGACAGAGGAATAGGGTTTTGCAGAGGAACATGTTTTCACAGAGAATGGAGCAAACGGGCATGGAGACGGAAAAGAGAGAGGTCTATTTCGATAATTCCGCTACAACACGTGTTTTTGACAGTGTAAGAGACGTAATGGTGCAGGCGATGACAGCAGATTACGGCAATACCTCGTCGAGGCATACGATGGGCGTGGAAGCCGAGCAGTATGTGAAGGACGCCAGAGAGGAGATCGCGAAGTCGCTCCGTGTAAAGGAAAAGGAGATCATTTTCACATCAGGCGGCACGGAATCCAATAATCTGGCCCTGATCGGGACAGCACTCGCCAATAGGCGGAACGGGAATCACCTGATTACGACGTGTATCGAGCATGCCTCGATCTATAATACAATGGCTTTTCTTGAGGAGCAGGGGTTTCGTGTGACATATCTGCCAGTGGATGAAAACGGCCTCGTGCAGATGGAGGCGCTTGCACAGGCAGTCTGTGCGGATACGATTCTGGTATCCGTCATGTATGTCAACAACGAGATCGGAGCCGTCGAGCCGGTGGAGGAGATTGCGAAGCTTATAAAGCAAAAGAACCCCAAAACATATTTTCATGTGGACGCCATCCAGGCATACGGAAAATATGTGATCCGTCCCAAACGCCAGGGAATCGACCTTCTCTCTGTCAGCGGCCATAAGATACACGGCCCTAAGGGCGTGGGCTTTCTCTATGCGGACGAAAAAGTGCGTATCAGGCCAATCCTGTTCGGCGGAGGCCAGCAAAAAGGGATGCGCTCCGGGACAGAGAATGTACCAGGCTGTGCAGGCCTTGGCATGGCAGTGAAAGAAATGTATCATGAGCATGAGAAAAAGACCGATCTGCTTTATGGTCTCAAGGAACGTCTGGAGGCCGGGCTCGGCGGTCTGGACGGAGTGACGATACATGGGCCTGGCGGGCGGGATTCGGCTCCGCAGATTGTGAGCGCCGGCTTTGAGGGAGTGCGTGCCGAGGTACTTTTGCATGCGCTTGAGGAACGCGGGATCTATGTTTCCTCCGGTTCTGCCTGTTCCTCCAACCATCCCGGCGTTTCCGGTACTTTAAAAGGAATCGGTGTAAAGGAATCACTTCTTGATTCCACGCTGCGTTTTTCCTTCGGGATGTTCAATACACCGGAAGATGTGGATTACTGCCTTGCGCAGCTGAGAGAACTGCTCCCGGTTCTCAGAAAATACCGGAGGGCATAGTGCTGCCTGAAACACGAAGATTCGCGGGCAGATTCCGATGATGAAGGCAGAAGAACGGCGGCAGCGGATCCAGATGATAGATGCACAAGAGCGGACAGCAGGGAGCAGACGGTCTGTGCAGAAGAACCGGCAGCATGCAGATAGGAGAAGCTATGAAATATAAGGCATTTTTAATAAAATATGCGGAGATCGGCGTCAAGGGCAAGAACCGGTATCTCTTCGAGGACGCTCTGGTAAAGCAGATCAACCATCGTTTAAAGGGGATTGACGGCAAATTTCTTGTGACAAAGGAATCAGGCAGGATCTATGCGGCGGCGGAAGAAGAGTTTGATTACGACGAGGCCGTGGAGGCGCTTTCATGTGTGTTCGGAATCGCGGGTATCTGTCCCTTAGTACAGCTTGAGGATATGGATTATGAGGCCTTAAAGGCCGGAGCAGTGAAATACATCGGAGAGGCATATCCTGACAGGAATTTTTCATTTAAAGTAGTGGCAAGGCGTGCAGACAAGCAGTATCCTGTCAGTTCCGACCAGATCAACCGTGATGTAGGCGAGGCGATTCTTAACGCATATCCTGAGACGCGGGTGGATGTCCACAATCCGGATGTCCTTTTGCGCGTGGAGGTGCGCCATCAGATTAATTTGTTTTCCGAGACGATTCCGGGACTCGGCGGTATGCCGACAGGGACTGCGGGAAAGGCGATGCTTTTATTATCCGGCGGTATCGACAGCCCGGTGGCCGGTTTCCTCACGGCTAAGCGCGGTGTAACGCTGGAGGCCGTCTATTTTCACGCACCGCCTTATACGAGCGAGCGCGCAAAGAAGAAGGTCATTGACCTGGCCGGACAGGTGGCGGCTTATGCCGGCCCGATCCGTTTGCATATCGTTAATTTTACAGATATCCAGCTTTATATCTACGACGAGTGCCCGCATGACGAGCTGACAATTATCATGCGCCGTTATATGATGCGGATTGCAGAGTGCATTGCAGCAGAAACGGGCTGTCTTGCCCTTATTACAGGCGAGAGCATCGGGCAGGTGGCTTCCCAGACCTTACAGTCGCTTGCCGTCACAAACGAGGTCTGCAAACTTCCTGTCATCCGGCCGCTCATTGCCTTTGACAAACAGGATATCGTTGATTGGTCGTTAAAAATCGGGACGTATGAGACATCCGTACTGCCGTATGAGGACTGCTGTACGATTTTTGTAGCAAAGCACCCGGTGACAAAGCCGGTGCTCAGGCGGATTGAGAATTCGGAGGCAAAGCTGGCGGAAAAGATCGAAGCTCTGGTCGAAGCAGCCGTTGCAGGCCGGGAGATCGTGCGCTGTTAATGCGCCTGGTTTTGATGTGCTTCTGCCGGTTTCTCGTATGAGACGATATTTGAAGCAAAAAAGGATCCTGCAAAAGCAGGATCCGCTGGTACCATTTTGACGGCAAGATGTGCAAGATGCATTGTCAGTCTTTCGTCTCAGTCCACGAGATAAGGGGCAAGAACAGAGAGGATGTCTCCGCTGTCTCCCTCGCTGTGGATATTGAGGTCAATGGGCTTGGAGAGATCGAGGCTGAAAATGCCCATGATAGACTTGGCGTCGATCACATACCGGCCGGAGACAAGATCAAAATCAGTATCAAATTTTGTCAGGTCGTTGACAAAGGATTTGACTTTATCAATTGAATTTAAAGAAATCTTAACGGTTTTCATAATGTTCCCTCCCAATGAAATTGAAATGAATACAGGAAACGCCGGAGAACTTTTTCTGGCGGCGTCTGGAAAATGTACCTTCATAGTAAGGGTAGCATGGGAAAAAGTCAATAGTCAGATTGCATGAAAATGGAAGTTTTTGTACAGGAAACACAGTGATTTGGACGATGTGGACTGGCTTTTTGGAACAAAGGCTCATTTGGAATATCGGAACCAATGCCGTCTGCAGGCGGCGGACTTTCTATAAAGAAACAGGCTATAAGGAAACAGGAGAGTAAAGATGAGAAAAGCGGCGCTACACAATCTGGGCTGCAAGGTAAATGCCTACGAGACTGAGGCCATGCAGCAGCTTCTTGAGGCCGCCGGCTACACAATCGTGGATTTTGAGGAGACGGCGGACGTCTACATCGTGAATACGTGTTCCGTTACCAATACGGCAGACAAAAAATCGCGCCAGATGCTGCATCGTGCCAGGAGCCGGAATCCCGAAGCAGTCGTTGTGGCGGCCGGATGCTATGTTCAGGCAGCGGGTCCCGGCCTGTCGGAGGACGCCGCGGTTGATCTGGTGGTCGGAAATAATAAAAAAGGGGAATTGATACCGCTCCTGGAGGAATATTTCCGGACGCGCAGGGCTTCCTGTGCAAAGCTTGACATCTCATCTGTACAGGAGTACGAATCCCTGCAGATTGACAGGACGGCAGAACATACGAGAGCGTTCATAAAGATCCAGGATGGCTGCAACCAGTTCTGCAGCTACTGCATCATCCCCTATACGAGAGGGCGCATCCGGAGCCGGGACATACAGGACATTGAGAGGGAAGTCCAAAGACTGGCTGCCAACGGATACCATGAGGTGGTTCTGACCGGGATCCATTTAAGCTCTTATGGCCTTGACCTGGCCGGGAAAGAGACCGGGCTTCTGACCGTACTTCAGAGAATCCACGGGATCAGAGGGATTGAGCGCATCCGTCTGGGCTCTCTGGAGCCAAGACTCATCACAGAAGAATTTGCGGCAGCCCTTTCGCGCCTTCCAAAACTCTGCCCCCATTTCCATCTCTCTTTACAGAGCGGCTGTGATGAGACGCTAAAGAGGATGAACCGCCATTATACGTGCGAGGATTACCTGGCACGCTGCGGGATATTAAGACGCTATTTTGAGAGGCCGGCCATCACCACAGACG
Organism: bacterium 1XD42-76; assembly: GCA_009917545.1. Lineage (GTDB taxonomy): Bacteria > Bacillota > Clostridia > Lachnospirales > Lachnospiraceae > QZDW01. Next base: position 63,925 of record QZDW01000012.1, on the reverse strand, counting down.
TGATCGTCGGTTTTGCCGGAGAGACGGAAGAGGAATTCGAAGCCACAAAGGCCTTTTTACAGCAGGTCGGTTTCTACGAGATGCATGTATTCAAATATTCGAGGCGCGCCGGGACGCGGGCGGACAAGATGCCGGATCAGGTTCCGGAGCCGGTCAAGACGAGGCGCAGCGGGGAGCTTCTCTCCCTGGGGAATCAGATGTCGGGAGCATACCGTCAGGGAGTTCTCGGCCAGGAAAAGGAGATCCTTTTGGAGGAGCCAGTGGAGATAAACGGCAGATGTTATATGACCGGATATACGAAGGAATATGTCAGGGCTGCAGTTCTTCTTGACGAAACCCGCCGAAAAAACGCGAAGAATTGCTTTGTTTCCGGTATCATGAAAGAATTTCTGACAGATGACCTCATTTATCTTGCAGAAAACGCAAGTTTGGGGTAGAATAGTGATAAAGTGCTGCCAGTGAGCAACTAAAGGACGTGAGGACATTATGGGTGATATCAGCAATACGCAGTATTTTAAAGCCGTACAGGAAGAAAAGAAGATAGAAGTGAGTCAGGTTCTTCATGATGTATATGGGGCTCTGGCCGAGAAGGGCTACAATCCGATCAATCAGATTGTCGGATATATCATGTCTGGCGACCCAACCTATATTACAAGCCATAAGAGTGCCAGAAGTCTCATTATGAAGGTGGAACGTGATGAGATTCTGGAAGAGCTGGTGGAAAATTATATCAATACCAGATTGAGATAAGACGCCTGCGGGGGCCGATATGTTGCATACAGCAGGCTTTCTGTATGGTAACAGAAGATGGAAAACGGGGAACAGTTGGGAAAGGATTGGCCAGCTGATTTTGTTGTGGAAAAAGAAACGGTGAAAGAGAGACGGGATCATGGAAGGACGGGTACTGGGACTGGATTTCGGCTCCAAGACAGTCGGCGTGGCAGTCAGTGACGCACTTATGCTCACCGCACAGGGAGTCGAGACCATTGAGCGCAAGGAGGAGAATAAGCTGCGTAAAACGTGCGCGAGGATTGAAGAATTGATTGCACAGTACGGGGTAGATACCATTGTCCTGGGACTTCCCAGGAACATGAATCATACAGAAGGGGAACGCGCCAGAAAGACAAGAGAATTCGGAACAATGCTTGAGAGGAGAACAGGACTTCCCGTAATCTTTCAGGATGAGCGCCTTACGACTGTGGCTGCGGAGCAGGTACTGATAGAAAACAGGGTACGCAGGGAAAACAGGAAGGCTGTCATAGACAAAATTGCCGCATGTCTGATTCTTCAGGGATATTTGGACAGGCAGAGAACAGAAGACTCCTTAGGGAAGGCGCAAGAACCGCTTTTTTTGGAAAGCAGATCAGGAGAAACAGGAGATTTATGGTAGAGGACAGAAAGATTACATTATTTGATAATGAAGAGGCGATTGAGCTTTATGTTTTGGAGGAGACGCGTTTAAACGGCGTCAGCTATCTTCTGGCGGCAGATACGCCGGACGAGGAGGCGGAAGGAAGCTGCTATATTTTAAAGGACATGTCAGGCAGGGAGGAAACGGAAGCTCTTTACGAGTTCGTGGAGGACGAGGATGAGTTAGAGGGGCTTATGAAAATTTTTGACGAACTGTTAGAGGACGTGGATATCGAGCGAGAATAAAAGAACGGCTCTGCGGATGGTTTTGCGGGCTGTGTCAGGAGTTTGTATGAATGAGGAGAGGGTAAAGGATTTACTGAGAAAGCATGGTTTGAAGGTAACGTCCCAGCGGCTTCTGGTGCTGGGGATCCTGGCATCTTATCCGGATAAGCACCTGACGGCAGAGGAAATATACGATCTGGCAAGAGAGACAGGCCCGGAGATCGGGCTGGCGACGATCTACCGGACCGTCCAGGTTCTTTTGGAACTGCAGGTCATAAACAAGGTCACATTTGGCGACGGTTATGCCCGTTATGAGCTGAACGGGGAGGAGAGCATTTCGGGGCACCGCCACCATCATGCTATCTGTAACAGATGCGGGAAGGTATACTCGCTCGCTACAGATATGCTGGATACGCTGGAGCGGCAGGTGATGGATACCATCGGTTTCCAGGTGTCGGATCATGAAGTGAAGCTTTATGGCCTCTGCAGGGACTGCAGGAATCAGAATAATCAAAAAGAAAGAGCGGAATATAAGGCCGCGGCAGGGGAAATGCCGGACGGTCTTTAAAGTAATGGAGGTTATAGAGTGAAGAACGTGAAAACAGAAAATCAGGACTGCAAGGTCAAAATAATCCCGCTGGGAGGCCTGGAGCAGGTCGGCATGAATATGACTGCCATCGAATATGAAGACAGCATTATCGTCATGGACTGTGGCTTGGCATTTCCCAGCGATGATATGCTGGGCATCGACCTGGTAATACCGGATGTGACATATCTGATCGACAATATCGAAAAGGTAAAGGGCTTTGTCATTACCCACGGACACGAAGATCATATCGGAGCCCTGCCCTATGTCTTAAAGCAGGTGAATGCGCCGGTCTACGGCACAAAGCTTACAATGGGGCTGATCGACCATAAATTAAAAGAAAACAACATGTTAAAGACAGTAAAGCGGAAGGTCGTGAAACATGGACAGTCGATCAATCTCGGGTGCTTTCGTGTGGAATTTATCAAGATGAACCACAGTATCGAGGACGCGGCAGCTCTGGCCGTCTTTACACCGGCCGGTATCATCCTCAATACAGGAGATTTCAAGATCGACTATACGCCGGTGTTTGGTGATGTGACGGATTTACAGCGGCTGGCAGAGCTGGGAAAGAAGGGGATTCTGGCCCTTTTGTGTGACTCCACGAACGCCATCCGCCAGGGCTTTACCATGTCGGAGCGTACCGTGGGCCGGACGTTTGACGCCATTTTTTCCGAGTATAAGCAGAACCGTATCATTGTGGCGACTTTCGCCTCCAATGTGGACCGTGTGCAGCAGGTCATCAATTCTGCCTGTAAATACGGCAGGAAGGTTGTGATTGAGGGCCGCAGCATGGTGAATGTCATCGGTACGGCCCAGGAGCTGGGTTATATCAGTATTCCCGAGGGAACGCTCATTGATATCGAACAGCTTAAGAACTACCGCGAAGAGGACACCGTGCTCATTACTACCGGCAGCCAGGGTGAGTCGATGGCAGCGCTCTCACGTATGGCGTCCTCACTGCACCGCAAGGTTTCCATCACGCCCAAAGACGTGGTGATTTTAAGTTCGACTCCGATTCCGGGTAATGAAAAAGCTGTATCCAGAGTGGTGAACGAGCTGTCGATGAAGGGCGCCAGAGTCATTTCTCAGGATACGCATGTGTCCGGGCACGCATGCCAGGAGGAGATTAAACTGATCTATTCGCTGGTACATCCGAAGTATGCGATTCCGATTCACGGCGAATACCGTCACAGGATGGCCCAGAAGGAGCTGGCGGAATCTCTGGGGATCCCAAAGGAAAACATCCTCATGATTCATTCCGGAGATGTGCTGGAGATTGGCGCCGTGGGAGCCGGGGTCATTGACCATGTGCAGTCGGGCGGGATCCTGGTGGACGGACTGGGCGTCGGAGATGTCGGGAATATTGTACTGCGGGACAGGCAGAATCTGGCTCAGAACGGAATTATTATCGTAGTTCTGACTCTGGAGAAATTCAGCAATCAGCTTCTTTCCGGGCCGGATATCGTATCCCGCGGGTTCGTGTATGTGCGTGAATCGGAGGATTTGATGGAGGAGGCGCAGGCGATCGTTGATCAGGCTGTTGCGGACTGCCTCGATAAGCATGTGAGCGACTGGGGGAGAATCAAGAATATTATCCGTGACAGTCTGAGCGACTTTTTATGGAAGCGTATTAAGAGGAATCCGATGATTCTGCCGATTATTATGGAAGTATAGGCAGCTGCCCGTTTATTGGCAGAGTGCCTGCTGAGTAAGAAGAATCAGCCTTTCTTCAGACGCTTCAGACATTGGCGCGGCAGGTTTTTACAGGGCCGGGAGACAGCGGGCTTAGGTGAGGAGACGTTATGAGTAAGATGACAGAGGGAATCAACAGGATCAGCCTGACGGTAATCAGTATTTCTGCGAAGATCGCTTTTTACGTGCTGGCAGCCGCTTTTCTGGTGACGGGGGTGAGGACCAGCTATCAGTTCGGGCACAGCATTTTCTACGCTCCGGCGATGGAATCTGAGCCGGGACGTGTCAAGACAATTACGCTTGACGGGAGCGAGAGCGTATCCGAGGTGGGGGATGTGCTTTTTGACGCCGGACTGATTCGGGATGACCTCGCGTTTACGATTCAGGCATATTGCTATGAGTATAAGGTCAGGGCCGGGACGTATGAGTTAAGTACGGCTTTAAGCTCTAAGGAGATCATCGGGTGCCTTTCTGAAGGCACGGAGGAGGAAAAAGAGGAGGAGTAACCGATGGCATCCGCAGAAAGAATCGCGGCCTACATTAATTCTCTGGCAATGGATGATAATGAGCTGTGCGAACGGATTGCATGCAGGGCCAGGGCTGCACATGTGCCGATTGTGCGCAGAGAGACGGCGTCTCTTTTAAAGGCAATGGTAGCTTTGAGAAGGCCGGAGCGCATCCTGGAGGTGGGGACGGCGGTCGGCTATTCCGCGCTTTTAATGGCGCAGGTCATGCCGGAGCGCGCGCAGATTACGACGATCGAGAGCTATGAGAAGCGGATTGCTGCAGCCAGGGAGCATTTCAGGCTGGCCGGGCTTACGGAACGGATTACGCTTCTTTGCGGGGATGCCGGGGAGATTTTGGGAACGCTTGACGGCCCGTATGATTTTATTTTCATGGATGCTGCCAAGGGCCAGTATCTGAACTGGCTGCCGGATCTTCTGAGAATCCTCGTGCCCGGCGGGCTTCTGATGTCCGATAATGTGCTGCAGGGCGGCGATATTGCAGAATCCAGATACGCGGTGGAGCGCAGGAACCGGACGATTCACGCCAGAATGCGTGAATACCTTTATGAGCTTACGCATACCAAGGGACTTGTGACCTCGATTCTTCCTGTAGGCGACGGAGTGGCGTTAAGTGTGCCGGCCGTGGGAGAGGATGAGACGGCGGTATGCAGGAAAGATGCCCTGTACGCATCCGGATTCGGGGAGCCCCAGACAGAAAAGGAAAGGAAAACAGGATGAGAAAGACAGAGCTGTTAGTTCCGGCCGGGAGCCTTGAAGTCCTCAAGACTGCCGTGATCTACGGAGCCGATGCCGTTTATCTGGGCGGAGAGGCTTTCGGATTACGCGCTAAGGCCAAAAATTTTACCAACGACGAGATCCGGGAAGGGATCTGCTTTGCCCATGCGCACGGAGCAAAGGTATACATTACAGCCAATATTCTGGCGCACAATGAGGATCTGGCAGGCGTGGAGCAGTACTTTGAGGAGCTTCGTGATATCCGCCCGGACGCTTTGATTATCTCTGACCCGGGTGTGTTTTTGATTGCCAGACGTGTCCTTCCGGACATGGATATTCACATCAGTACACAGGCTAACAATACAAATTACGGGACATACCGGTTCTGGCATTCCCTGGGGGCCAAACGCGTCGTTTCCGCCAGAGAGCTTTCCCTGGAGGAGATCCGGGAAATCAGGGCCAATATTCCGGAGGATATGGAGATTGAGAGCTTCATCCACGGCGCCATGTGTATTTCCTATTCCGGAAGATGCCTGTTAAGTAATTTTTTTGCCGGGCGGGACGCCAACCGCGGGGCCTGTACCCACCCATGCCGCTGGAAGTACTTCGTCGTGGAGGAGACAAGGCCGGGGGAATATATGCCGGTTTATGAAAATGAGAGAGGGACTTATCTGTTTAATTCCAAGGATCTCTGTATGATCGGGCATATTCCTGAACTTCTGTCAGCCGGTATCGACAGTTTTAAGATCGAGGGGCGCATGAAAACAGCACTCTATGCGGCTACCGTGGCCAGGACTTACCGGAAAGCGATCGACGATTATCACGAGGATCCGCAGAAATATTATGCGAATCTGGAATGGTATAAGGAAGAAATCGGAAAATGTACCTATCGGGAATTCACGACAGGATTCTATTTCGGCAAGCCGACAGAGGAAATGCAGATCTATAAGAACAGTACTTATGTCAGGAACTACATCTATCTCGGGACAGTGGAGGCGGTAACGGAGCAGGGGTTCGTGCGCATTGAGCAGAAAAATAAATTTTCCCTTGGTGAGACGGTTGAGATCATGAAGCCGGACGGAAGGAATCTGCTTGCAGAGGTTCTGGAGATCCGCACAGAAGAGGGAGAGTGCCGGGAGAGCGCTCCGCATCCAAAGGAAACCCTGTTTGTAAAGCTTGGTGCAGAAGCCGGGGTACATGATCTTTTGAGGAAGAGAAGCGATTCCGATGATTCGGAGCATTGCGGGGAGACCTGAGTCAGTTACACAGAGTCCTGACAGTTACCGGTCTTTCATGGAGGCTTTGGCGGAAGGGGGGATGGCAGAATGGCAGTCTTTTTTTGGATTCTCAGTGTTTTATGCCTGATCTATTATGGAGTGATTGTAATTTACTCTGGTGTGGAAACGGCGTTTTCCCTGGTGTGGGTCGTGATGGCCCTTTGTCTGGCTGCGATGGCAGGACTGGCGGGGATCTACACGAGAGTCAGAGAACGTGTGCCGCTTTGTGTGGCAGTCTCTGCCGTCACGGTTCCGGCCGCCTTTTTCGTGATCTTTGTGATTGTTGAGGTGTTAATCGGTTTGAGCTCTCTCTCCTCCGGGAAACAGAGCGCCGATTATGTGATCGTCCTTGGCGCTCAGGTGCATGGAGACCGGGTGAGCCGGACTCTGGAATATCGTCTGGAAAAGGCACTTGTCTATGCAGAGCTTCATTCTAACACGATTTTTGTACTCTCGGGCGGGAAGGGGCCGGGTGAGGATATCTCTGAGGCGGAAGCCATGTACCGCTATCTATCTGAGCGCGGAGTGCCGGAGTATCAGTTGATTAAGGAAGAACAGTCACGGAGCACCTATGAAAATCTGGTGTACAGTAAGCTTGCGATTATTGAGAGGGAGAAAGAGCGCAGAGGATTTATCCGCCGTGTGATGGCGGAAGCCGGGTATCTGATGCCGCCGGATGAGGAGACGGTGATCCATGTGGCGATTGTGACGAGTAATTTCCATGTGTTCCGATCCAAAGGAATCGCCAGGAAAATCGGGCTGACCGATAACAGCGGGATTGCAGCCAGGTCGGATCCGGTGCTTTTTTTACATTTTTGCGTCAGAGAGTGCTTTGCTATTTTAAAAGATAAATTTATGGGAAACATGTAAAGGTAGGATATAAGACATCATTGTGTGTGTTCACTTGTGTACATGAAGGTTTACTATGAAAGTCCGCCGCCGACAGGCGGCATAAATTCAGGGATGCCCAATGCGTCTGATAAACATTCATGCATGGTGGAATATCCACAAGGTTACTGTACGACTGCACACAGAAAGGAAAGGGATTTATGGCGAGTCAGATTGAGGGAGTCAGGGCGCTTTCAGCCTACAGGCTGCTTGAGGGGCGGACGATCAGGGAGCTGAATTCCGAGGGGATGATTTTAGAGCATAAAAAGACTGGTGCGAAACTTTTTCTTTTAAGTAATGAAGATGAAAATAAAGTGTTCTGCATCGGCTTCCGCACGCCGCCAAAGGACAGCACGGGAGTACCGCACATTCTGGAGCACAGTGTGCTGTGCGGATCGGAAAAATTCCCTGTAAAGGATCCGTTTGTCGAACTCGTCAAGGGATCGCTGAATACTTTTTTAAATGCCATGACGTACCCGGACAAGACGGTGTACCCGGTGGCAAGCTGCAACGAAAAGGATTTCCAGAACCTGATGGACGTATACATGGATGCGGTCCTGAATCCGAATATCGGCAGGGAAGAGAAGATCTTCATGCAGGAGGGCTGGCATTATGAGCTGGCGGACGCAGAGAGCGAGATCACGTATAATGGTGTGGTATATAATGAGATGAAAGGCGTATTCTCCTCCCCGGAGAGCGTGCTGGACCGCTATACAAAGGCAGTTATGTTCCCTGATACCTGCTATGGCTTCGAGTCAGGCGGAGATCCGGAGGAGATCGTAACGCTTACGTATCAGGACTATCTTGATTTTTACCATAAATACTATCATCCCTCCAACAGCTATATCTACCTGTACGGCGATATGGATATGGCAGAAAAGCTCAAATGGCTTGACAGGGAATATTTGGGCAAATATGAGCGGGTGCAGACGGATTCCGTAATCGGGATTCAGCCGGCCTTTAAGGAGCCGGTAGAACGCGAATTTTTCTATTCTGTGACAGAGGCGGAGGACACCCGGAATGCAACATATCTGTCGGTGAACACTTCGGCCGGGAACGAGCTCTCTCCAAAGGAATATATTGCGTTTCAGATTCTGGAATATGTGCTTCTCGACGCGCCGGGAGCGCCGTTAAAGCAGGCGCTTCTTGATGCCGGAATCGGTAACGATATCATGGGCGGTTATGAGAACGGAATCCTTCAGCCCTATTTCAGTGTGATTGCAAAGAATGCCGACAAGGAACAGAAAGGGGAATTCCTGGCCGTCGTCAAGGGGACACTGCGGAAACTGGCCCTGATGGGGCTTGATAAGCGGAGTGTTCTGGCTGGAATCAACTATTATGAGTTCCAGTACCGGGAGGCAGACTTTGGTTCCGCTCCCAAAGGCCTCATGTACGGCCTGCAGTGCCTGGACAGCTGGCTTTACGGCGGGGATCCTCTGATGCATCTGGAATACGAGGAAACGTTTGCAGCGCTGAAAAAAGGAGCCGGGGAGCGGTATTTTGAAGAACTGATTTCGAAATATCTCCTGGATAATCCCTATGAGGCTGTGGTGATCGTGAGCCCGAAGCGGAATCTCACGGCCGAGATGGAGGCGGAGACGGCAGAACACTTAAGACGTTATAAAGAGAGCCTGTCTGAGGAAGAAATCAGGGACCTGGTACGTCAGAGTGCAGAGCTGAAAGAATATCAGGATACGCCGTCCTCCAAAGAAGATTTGGAAAAGATTCCCATGCTGCGGCGCGAGGATATCGACAAAAAAGCGGCCGGACTGATCTTTGAGGAGAAGAAGGTGGACGGTATCGTCGTGGTGCGCCACAATCTCTTTACTTCCGGTATCGGCTATCTGAAGGTGCTGTTTGGGACAGACCGTGTGCCGGCAGAGGATCTTCCGTATGTGGGGCTTTTAAAGTCAGTGCTGGGCTATGTAGATACAATGAATTATTCGTATGCGGATCTGACAAGTGAGATCTTTTTAAACAGCGGCGGCGTGTCATTAAGCGTTACCTCATATCCCAGACTCGCTGACGGGGGATTTACAGGAGTTTTTGCCGCCAACGTCCGCGTACTCTATGAGAAACTGGAGTTTGGTTTTGAGATCTTATCCGAGATTTTAACGAGGTCAAAGCTTGACGATGAGAAACGGCTGCGTGAGATTTTAAATGAGACCAAATCCAAGGCACAGATGAAGCTTCTGGGGGCCGGGCATACGGCGGCTGTGGCAAGAGCGACCTCGTATTTTTCAGACACTTCCTATTTTAACGATATCACCGGCGGCATTGGATTCTATCAGTTCCTGGAGGGCTGTGTGCGGGATTATGATGTCAGGAAGCAGGAGATCATTGCCGGCTTAAAACGTGTCATGGCGGCTATGCTGACGCGCGATAATATGACGGTCAGCTATACGGCTGATGATACTGGCTATGCACACCTTCCCGATGCCATGAAGCTGCTTTCCTGGAGCCTGCCCCTGGGGACAGGGACAGTCTATCCGTTTGCCACGCCCGGGAAAAAACGCAATGAGGGCTTTCTGACCTCTTCCAAGGTCAATTACGTTGCCAGATGCGGGGCGTATCATACAGGCAGTTATCCGTATACAGGCGCTCTGCGGATCCTGAAGATCCTTTTAAGCTACGATTATCTCTGGATTAATATCCGTGTGAAGGGCGGGGCCTATGGCTGTATGAGCGGGATCGGGCGTTCGGGCGAGGGGTATTTCGTTTCCTACCGCGACCCGAATGTGAAGGAGAGCGACGAGGTGTATCTGGGAATCGCCGATTATCTGGAACAGTTCGCAGCCGATGAACGCGATATGACGAAATATGTGATCGGTACAATCAGCGATCTGGATATGCCGTTAAGCCCCTCTTTAAAAGGCGCGAGAGGACTGTCAGCCTGGTATTCCGGCGTGACAGACGAGATGTTACAGAAAGAGCGGAACGAGATTTTGTCCGTCACGGTAGAGGATATCCGTGCTCTGGCGGGATATGTCCGTGAGATCTTAAAGACAGGAGCAGTCTGCGCGATCGGTAATGAGGATAAAATAAAGTCAGACAGGGAGATGTTCGGCGAGCTGACACCGTTATTTAACAGTATGGCAGTTTCTCAGACAGACAGCCGTTTGCCCTGTTTTGGGAGGAAGGTATGAGCGAAGCATACAAATCCGGGTTTGTCACCCTGATTGGAAGGCCGAACGTGGGGAAATCGACATTGATGAATCATCTGATCGGTCAGAAGATTGCCATTACATCGGAAAAGCCTCAGACGACCAGGAACCGCATCCAGACAGTCTATACAGATGAAAGAGGGCAGATCATTTTCCTCGACACGCCTGGCATTCACAAGGCAAAGAACCGTTTGGGTGAATATATGGTGAGTGTGGCAGCGCATACGCTGCGGGAAGTGGACGTAATCCTGTGGCTGGTGGAGCCGGGGACGTATATCGGAGCCGGGGAGCGACATATCCTCGAGATACTTTCTGGTGTGAAGACTCCGGTGATTCTCGTTATTAACAAGATTGATACGGTAAAAAAAGAGGATATTTTAAAGACGATTACCGCATATAAGGATGTATACACGTTTCAGGAAATCGTTCCTGTCTCGGCAATGAAGGAAAAAAATACGGATACGCTGATCCGGGTTGTATTTTCCTGTCTTTCGCAAGGGCCGCAGTATTTTGATGAGGACACGGTCACAGACCAGCCTATGAGGCAGATTGCGGCAGAGCTGATACGGGAGAAGGCGCTGCGTCTCATGTCAGACGAGATTCCGCATGGTCTGGCTGTGGTGATAGAATCTATGAAGGAGAGGAAGAACGGCCTGTTCGATGTGGAGGCGACGATAATCTGCGAAAGAGACTCACACAAGGGGATCGTCATCGGAAAAGGCGGCGCTATGTTAAAAAAGATCGGCACAGCGGCCAGGATGGAGATCGAGGGACTGCTGGGCGCGCGGGTCAACCTGAAGCTGTGGGTCAAGGTACGTAAGGAATGGCGCGACAGTGAGCTCTACATGAAAAATTACGGATATAACATGAAAGATGTCTGAGTGTTCGGATCATGATTCAGACTGTCTGCTGCCGCGTGTTCAGGTTTTACGTGAGGAGCTGCCATGAAAGAGAAGATTTCCGTCGTGGGCGTGGTTTTGAAAGCCTCTCCGGTCGGGGAGTATGACAAGAGACTGGTACTTTTGTGCCGTGAGCGCGGAAAAATTACCGTGTTTGCCAGAGGGGCCAGGAGACCGGGCAGCCCGCTCATGGCCTGTGCATGCCCGTTTGTGACCGGTATTTTTAAGCTCTATGAGGGCCGGGATGCGTATAGCCTGGCCGGGGCCGAAGTGACGGGATATTTCCGCGAGATTGCAGGGGACATGGAGGCAGCCTGCTATGGGTCCTATTTTCTCGAGTTTGCCGATTATTATGCACGGGAGAATCTGGAGGCCGGTGAGATGGCAAACCTGGTGTACCTCTCCCTGCGCGCGCTGTTAAAGCCTGCACTTTCCAAACCATTGGTGCGGGCTGCGTTTGAACTGAAACTGATGGAGTTAAACGGGGAGTATACGGAACTTCCGCCGCTTCCCTGTTCGCCCCCGGCCCGTTATGCATGGGAGTATATCCTCTCATCCCCCGTCGCGCGGCTCTTTACTTTCACACTTACGGAGCCGGTTCAGGAGGAGTTTTTATGCTGTGTGGAAGAAAACAGGAAGAGATTTGTCGATAAAAGCTTTCATTCACTTGACATTTTAGGAGTTCTTGTGGATAATGATTTGTGAACGTTCAGTGCCCTTCATTTATGATGGCGCTATGAGATGCGGGGCATGGGGGATTGTGGAGGTCCGTCGCCGTCAGGCGGTCTGAATTCAGGAGAAGAGATCAATTCAGGAGGGGATTCATGAAGCTTAGAAAGGTTGCGGCTGCTTTGATTGCCGTGGTGGTATTGGCAGGCGGTTGTTCCCGCGAAGGGGAGACAGAATTTAAACCGGTCGAGAACAGTCTCTATATTACGAGTGAGGGAGTCATAACCAGTGCCACGATTGAAACATATACCGAGGATTATTATGATGCAGATGAGATGAAAGCAGAGACCGAGACAGTACTTGGCGCGTTTAACCAGGCGGCAGGCGGAGGGACGGATCCGGCTCCTGTGACTCTCACAGAATGCAGTATGGAAGGCGGCACTGCCAGAATGCAGATGGAATTCCGTGATCCTGCGTCGTATCTTAAGTTTATGGAGGAATATCCGGACGAATGGAGTACGGTTCAGCTGGAAAGCATTGACATCGTGCCGGTTCCGGACGGAATCCTGAAAGGCTATCTTGTAGGGGCAGACTTTAAGAAAGCGAATGCAGAGGGAAAACCGGTACAGGCGGATGAGGTGACAAAGCAGAATAAGATGTTTGTGGCAGCTGTGACAGGAACGGCACTGATCCAGACGGACGGGGCAATCCAGTATGTCTCCGACCAAGTAGAAGTTATCGGTAAGAATCAGGTTAGGACGCCTTCCGAAGGAGTATCCTTTATCGTATTTAAATAATGATCGTTCAGACTGCGGGAACCAGATAAGACGATGCCTGCCTGAACGCAGGGAGGGAACCGGCAGCCAAAACCATATGGCCTGCCGCACAGAAACAGAAAATCAGGAGGAGAACATATGGAAAAGACGATGGAAAAAATCACGGCGTTGGCCAAGTCGAGGGGCTTTGTGTATCCCGGCTCTGAGATCTACGGCGGACTCGCCAATACGTGGGATTACGGCAATCTTGGCGTGGAGCTCAAGAACAATGTCAAACGTGCATGGTGGAAGAAATTTGTACAGCAGAGTCCCTACAATGTGGGTGTGGACTGCGCCATTCTCATGAACTCCCAGACCTGGGTCGCATCCGGACACCTGGGCGGGTTTTCTGATCCCCTGATGGACTGTAAGGCCTGTAAAGAGCGCTTCCGTGCGGATAAGCTGATCGAGGATTATATGCAGGAGAACGGCCTGACTCCGGAGACTCCGATTGACGGCTGGAGCCAGGAGGAGATGAAGAAGTATATTGATGACAAGAACATCTGCTGCCCGAGCTGCGGAAAACACGATTTTACGGACATCCGCCAGTTTAACCTCATGTTTAAGACCTTCCAGGGTGTAACAGAGGACGCGAAAAATACAGTTTATCTGAGACCTGAAACGGCGCAGGGTATTTTTGTCAACTTTAAGAATGTGCAGCGTACCTCCAGAAAGAAGGTTCCGTTTGGCATTGCGCAGATCGGCAAATCGTTCCGTAACGAGATCACGCCGGGTAATTTTACGTTCCGTACAAGAGAATTTGAGCAGATGGAGCTGGAATTTTTCTGCAAGCCGGATACGGATCTGGAGTGGTTTGCTTTCTGGAAGCAGTACTGCATCGACTGGCTGCAGAATCTGGGCATCAAGCCGGACGAGATGCGCGCCCGCGACCATTCCAAGGAAGAGTTGAGTTTCTACAGCAAGGCGACGACGGATCTGGAATTTTTGTTCCCGTTTGGCTGGGGTGAACTCTGGGGCATCGCAGACCGTACGGATTACGACCTGACGCAGCATCATAATGCATCCGGACAGGATATGACCTATTTTGACGATGAGGTGAATGAGAAATATATCCCTTACGTGATCGAACCGTCGCTCGGGGCGGACCGTGTAACGCTGGCGTTCCTATGCTCTGCCTATGACGAGGAGGATCTCGGGGACGGCGATATGCGCACAGTGCTGCGTTTCCATCCGGCTCTGGCTCCGGTAAAGATTGGTGTACTGCCGCTGTCCAAGAAGTTAAATGCCGGCGCAGAGAAGGTATTTGAAGAGCTCACCAGATACTATAATTGTGAGTTTGACGACAGAGGGAATATCGGCAAACGTTACAGAAGGCAGGATGAGATCGGAACGCCGTTCTGCGTAACATACGATTTCGATTCGGAGACAGACGGAGCGGTAACGGTTCGCGACCGTGATACGATGGCACAGGTGCGTGTACCGATCGACGGGCTGAAGGCCTACTTTGAAGATAAATTTGAATTTTAGGATTTGCAGCGTAACGGTTCAGTCTGCCTGAATCGTCGGTTTGCGGTGAGGAAGGGGTGGCCCGGCCGGGGATGTGCCGGGCGGCTCCTTTTTTATATCATAGGAAAGTCCTCTGAACTTCCCTGTGATATAAAAAGCCCTCCGGGCAGGATTACACTGCGGCGGAAAGGTAAAATGTCGCCAGAGCGACCCGCCGCAGGCGGAGAATCCTGCAAAGCAGAATCAAAATACTGTATGCGGACAAGGAGAAAAGGATGGAATTTGACAGAATCATACTGGCCTCCGCCTCTCCAAGGCGAAGAGAGCTGCTCCGTCAGATCGGAATCGAGCCCGGGATCATAGTCAGCCATGCCAGTGAGGACATTGATCTGACAGAGCCCTCGGCAGTGGTAGAAGAGCTTGCCAGACGAAAGGCCTTTGATGTGGCAATGGGAACAGAGCCGGGGGCGGTCGTGATCGGTTCCGACACGGTCGTGGCCTTAGACAGCCGGATCCTGGGGAAACCCAAAAGCCATGAGGAAGCGTACCACATGATAAAAGCGCTCTCGGGAAAGCGTCATCAGGTCTATACAGGGGTGTGCATTGCCAGAAAAGAAGACTCTGGCGCAGTGATTTGTGTTTCCTCCTTTTTCGACAGGACAGAGGTTGAAGTAGCTGTCATGTCAGAAGAGGAGATACGGGAGTATGCCTCTTTAAAGGAGCCGATGGATAAGGCCGGAGCCTATGCGGTACAGGGATTTTTTGCCAGATACATTGTGAGTCTTACGGGCTCCTATGCGAACGTAATGGGCCTTCCGGTGAGCAGGCTGTATCAGGAGCTGAAACGGATTTCATGTGTAAACCGTGAAGGGGAGCAATGCCAAAGGACAGCATGGATAGAGGTGTGCAATGATAAAATTGGTGGTATCGGATATTGACGGGACTCTGGTGGGCGACGGGGGGAGTGAACTGAATCCGGAGCTTTTGGAGACGATTTTGCGGCTGAAGGAACAGGGGATCTATTTTGCCGCAGCCAGCGGCCGGCACACAGCCAGTATAGAATACCTTTTTCATGCAGTGCGCGATCAGATTTTCTACATCGGGGACAACGGGGCCTATGTGGGCTGCTATGGGAGAAGCCTGTTCCAGACAGAATACGATCCGGAGCTTGCGGCCTCGATGCTTGCAGATATTAAGGCAGCCGGCCTTGATATTCTGGTGGACTGTGCAGACTGCGTGTATACAGATTCCCAAAATGAGGCGTTCCTTAGCTGGCTTTCCGGAGGATATCATTTCCGAATGAAACAGCTTGCAGATATCCGTACTCTCAGAGAACCGATCATCAAGATATCAGCCTGCCGCATGGACGGAGTGCAGGCATTCTTAAAGCCTCTGGAGGAGAAATACGGGGAACGGCTTAAGATCACGCTGTCCGGTCAGCAGTGGATTGATACGATGGATCCACAGGTCAATAAGGGAAATGCAGTGAGGATTTTGCAGGAAGGGCTTCAGATCAGCCCCACAGAAACGTTTGCTTTTGGAGATCAGCTGAATGACATGGAAATGCTGGGGCAGGCGTATTACAGTTTTGCCGTTGTCAATGCGCGCCCTGAGACAAAGCAGGCCGCAAGATTTGTGTGCGATTCCAATGAACGGGACGGAGTGCTCAAGATCCTCAGACTGCTTCTTTTGCAGACTGCGTCTGGCACAACAAAAACAGGTGGAGAATAGTGGATGAAAACATGGATAAAACATTGGGGATTCGGCGCGGTCATTCTGATCCTGCTATGCCTTGGGGGCTGCAGGTCAAAGGAGGCCCTGATGCCGGAAAAAAGAGGGGAGGAAGAGTACGGCAGGGCGGAGACGATGGTGATTGTGAGTACAGAACGGCTCCGCTATGAGGCCCTGTATTCCGATAAGATCTGGACGGTGGCGGTCGATAACCGCGGCACGACCTTTGAAACGGCGCTGATTACCCAGATCCACGATTTCATGCGCGAGCTGAAAACAATGAGCCGGATGGCCAGAGAAGAGGGCGTTGAGCTTTCAAGCCGGGAAAAGGGCCTTGTAAAGGAGGCGGCAGAAGAATGCTATCGGTCGATCGGGAGCAGCCTTGCCTCACAATGGGGACTGGAGCAGCAGAGTCTGGAAATGCTGTATACGGATTACTGGATCTCGGAAAAACTGGTGGAACGGCTCACGGAAAATATGAACCTGGAGGTCAGCGACAGTGAGGCCAAGGTCATAACCGTGTCGCAGATCGAATTTGAGGACCGGGAAACAGCCAACGAGGCGCTCGTGAAGCTGATGGCGGAAGGAGCAGATTTCAGTTCTGTGTCCAGAGAGTATTCGGGAGACCGGGAGATCAGAAAACAGGTATTCCGGGGGCTCTATGGCAGTGAGTACGAGGAAGCGGCGTTTGCACTGCCGGAAGGGGAGATCAGCGGTATCCTTTCAGATTCCGGGCGCTATTATATCTTAAAATGTGTGGATGACTACGATGAGGCGGCGACCAGGATCCGCAAGGAACAGATGATACGCCAGAAGAAAAACGAGGCATTTTACAGCTCGTACCAGGAATTTAAGCAGGAAATGGAGCTCATTGAGGATCCGGCGCTGTGGAGGGATATCACGATCACAGGAGGACCGGCGTCAGGTGCGGATTTCTTTGAGATCTTCCAGCGGGTCTGCCTGCAGGTGGAATAGGAACCAGTATCAGTCAGAGGATTCGGCAGAATATTCTGCCGATCTCTTTTCTTTTGTTATGTCGAAAAAAGTCGAAAAAAGACGTATGGAGAAAGGTGGCAAGGGAGATGGCGGGAAAACGTGATTTTGAATGTCTGATTGGCCGGAAGGAGATGTCAGGGGGACAAAACGGGTCGGACGAGTTGTCTTTACAAAGACAGCAGGCCACAGAACTGCTCTCAGAGGCAGTGAGCGGCTTTTTCTCATGCAGCGGGGAGGAAAGCGAATGGCAGGAGTTAATGGGCACACGGCTCTGGGCCGCCCTTTCAACGTTTCAGGGCGTCCATTTCTATACGGCCAGGAATCTTGCGTTTACTTATATGATACGCGGCAATGAGATGTTTGTAAGCCGCAAAGACAAGTCGATTACGAGAGCAACCGTGGAGATCGCTTTCCAAAGAGCCGTGAAGCTTCAGAAAAATGAGGGATTGGTGTCCGGCCCCAAAAAATTGGGAACCTTTGGAGCGAGCTACCTTTATCCGGTGTTTCTCCATCTGGGGATGATACGGAGCGGATGTACAGATGAAATATGAAGTTTGCTGTGCGGTCAGCAAACATAAAATATGAAGGGAATCCAACGAAATGATGAAAAGGCCGTAAGGAAATTGCAAGAAAACCGGAAGGGAAAATTACTGGGATTGAAAGTAAATTGTGCTATACTTGTTATGTTGTTTGAAAACTGACATTTTGGAAGGAATTGGAAAGGACAGAACAGGTATGAGCAGCGAAGAAAAGATCCAGCCGGAAGAATTTGACCGTGAACTCGAGAAGCTGATGACCGGCAGCGGAGATGGTAAGGAAACGAAGAAGAAAAAGGGAAAAGGAAAGAAGATTTTGATCGGCATCGTGCTTCTGGCTGTCGGAGGAGCTGCAGTGATGAAATTTTCCGGTTCCGGAAAGCCGAAGATCCCTGTGGTGATGACAATGAATCCGATGCGTCAGGATGTTCAGAACTGTCTGTCTGTCAGCGGTCCTATTTCCGGAACGGACAGCGTGGACGTGGTGTCCAATATCCATGCCGAGGTGCTGGAGATCCCGGTTAAGGAGGGCGAGCGGGTCGAAAAGGGTCAGGTACTTGCAGTGCTGGATGACACGGATATCAAAAAGGAAGTCGATATCGCCAAAAATGATTATGATCTGGCTGTCAGCACGTGTTCGGAACGCGACCGCGAGGCCCGGAACGGTTATGCGAAGGCGGTGCAGGATTTCCAGACCGCGCAGGCTAATTATGACAGGACAAAGATCTTATATGACGGCGGCAATGTGCCGCTGGTAGATTTGGAAACAGCCCAGAATACACTGAACGATGCCAGACGGCAGATGGATGCCTATACCGTAAGAAACGGTACGGCGGTGGCGGACGATTCCTACCGCCTGCAGATCGAAAAAGAGAGATTTAACTATGAAAAGGCACAGGAGAATCTTGAGGATACGCAGATCAAGAGCCCGATCGCCGGAACGGTGGTCCGCGTCAATACAAAGGTGGGACGGTTTGCAGATAAAATGGAGGATGAGAGACCTCTGTTTGTGATTGAGAATCTCGATGTGCTGGAAATGGAGATTGAGGTCAGTGAGTACTCCATCGGTAAGGTCTCTGTCGGACAGGAGGCGACGATTTCTGCCGATATCCTGGACGGCGAAACCGTGAGGGGCGAGGTGGTTTCGATCTCCCCGACCGGTGAAGAAAAGAGCGGCGGTTCTTCGGAGCGGGTGATTCCCACCACCATCCGCATTCTTGATCAGGATACCAGACTGATTGCCGGGATTACCGCCAAGGCTGAGATCGTTCTGGAGGAATCCGAACAGGCGCTGGCAGTCCCGGCCTCGGCCCTCATCGAGCAGGAAGGGAATATATATGTGCAGGCGGTCTCTGAGGGGATGATACATTGGATTCCGGTTACTACCGGGGTGGAGAGTGATCTCATGACAGAGATCAACGCAGCAGAGGGGGAAGCTCTGGACGAGTCAACACAGATCATAGCAGCCCCGAATCTGATGTATACAGAGGGCATGGAAGTCACTGCCATGATGCAGTAAGGGGGAGCAGATATGTTTGGAAGAAATAAGCTTTCCCCTTATGTGACGGAAAATCTGAGCGAGGATTTAATCCGTCTGGAAAATCTGGTCAAGATATATGACACCGGTGCGATCAAGGTACTGGGATTAAAGAAAATCAACCTGACGATTCAGCGCGGTGAATTCGTGGCTATCATGGGGCACTCCGGTTCGGGAAAATCGACATTGATGAATATTCTGGGGTGCCTTGACCGGCCGACGCTGGGACATTATTATCTCGACGGCATTGACACGGCGAGCCTTTCCTCGAATGAACTGTCAGCGGTACGGAATCTGAAAATCGGCTTTGTCTTTCAGTCATTTAACCTGATCTCCAGGACTTCGGCGCTAAAGAATGTGGAGCTTCCCATGACATATGCCAGAATTTCCAAGAGAAAACGTTCGGAGCGCGCGATGGAGCTTTTGGAATGTGTGGGACTGGGAAAGCGCGCATACCATATGCCGAATGAACTCTCCGGCGGACAGAGGCAGCGTGTGGCTATTGCGAGAGCGCTTGCAAACGAACCTCCGCTTATTTTGGCGGATGAGCCGACCGGCAATCTGGATACAGCAGCTTCCATTGAAATCATGGAAATTTTCTCTGAACTTCACAAGGCCGGGGCTACGGTAGTCGTAGTGACACATGAAGAAAATATTGCAGCTTTTACCCACCGCATCATCCGTTTTTCAGACGGCCAGATCGTAAGCGATGAGAGGAATCCCAATCCCACGCCGGGCAGCGGTGATGTCCACACCAAAGGTCTCTATAAGAACCGGGCGACTGGCGCCCAGAGAGGTCAGTCCAAAGAGTTGGAACAGGCAAAGGATGCCGGGAAAGGGGATAATGTATGCTGATAGAAAACATGATTATGGCCTTTCATGCGATAAAGGCCAACAAAATGCGTTCTTTTCTGACGATGCTGGGCATCATCATTGGTATCGGCTCCGTGATCTCCATCGTTTCCATCGGTGATACCATGCGCGGCCTGTTTTCAGATCTGTATAAGGATGTGGGCATTACACAGGCGTATATTTCCATTGGATACTGGCTTGATGACATACGCCAAAGTGATTATTTTACGCTCGATGATCTGGAGCGCATCAAAGAGGTCTTTGGCGATGAGATCGCGTATATCGACGCAGATTCGGCGACTTCCAGCGATGTCCAGGCAGGCCGTATCAAGATGAAATTCAATTTCAGCGGGATTGATTACAATTATATTGATGTTCAGCCGGTGGATATCATTTACGGACGCTACCTGAACAAAGGGGATATTCTGGGGCGGCGCAAGAATGTAGTCATAAAGGTGGAGAGCGCCGAGCAGTTATTCGGAACCGAAAACGCGGTCGGCAAGACCTTCCGCACGACGATCTATGGTTACACCGATGAATATACGGTGGTAGGTGTTTATAAGAAGGAAATGAATGCCTTTCAGGCACTGATGATGGGCGGCAGGAGCGATACTGGCTCGGCTTATATCCCTTATACGATTCTGACATGGCCGAATGATCTGAATTATTACTGCCACCTGTTTGCCGCAGAGGGTACGGATATGAATGATTTCATGTCCCGGCTTCTGACATATATTGCCAAACTTAAGGGCAGAAACGCCAGTGATTATTATACCCAGACAGCAGTGGAGCAGATGGGAAGTGTGGACGGTGTGATGGGTGCACTCTCATCAGCAGTCGGCGGAATCGCCGCCATCTCTCTGCTGGTCGGCGGAATCGGTATCATGAATATCATGCTGGTATCTGTGACGGAACGAACCAGAGAGATCGGCATCCGCAAGGCGTTAGGCGCAAAGACACGGGATGTACTGATCCAGTTTTTGACGGAATCGGCGATCCTTTCAGCCAGCGGCGGCATCATCGGCGTGGCGCTCGCCGTATCGTTAGTGACAGTCGGCGGTATGGCACTGGGGCTCCCGGTCATTATAAAACCAATGGTAATTTTGCTGGCAGTCTCATTCTCTGCCGTCGTGGGAATCTTTTTTGGGATCTATCCGGCCTCCAAAGCAGCGAAGGCAGATCCGATTGATGCGCTGCGGTATGAATAGGCAGATGAATCATAGATGAAACAATTGGTGACGGCATGGCTTTCGGGCTGTGCCGTTTTTTGGAGCCTTATGAAATCCTCAAAATGGAAGAGGAATTTTAGATTGCAAAATATGGTAAACTGTGGTATGCTTACATCAGGCAGAAAATGTCAGATACAGGGGGATTGTTATGAATTTCTGATAAGGAATGTTATCGGAAGTATTTTTATTAAGAAAGCAGGCTTGGTTTTCCGGCCTGTTTTTTTATTTTGCATTTTTTCCTTACTGACACTTTTACAATGCCATTCAGAAAGATTTAGGAGCTTTTTTGCACCCAATTTTAATTTCATAATGCAAAAATCCGCAACCGGAACGATGTGCTCGGAAAAAAGGAGGGATTCCTTCACATAAACCAGCCTGCATTTTCAATAAAGTCCTGTTTTTTCTTCCGATAACATTCCTTATAGCCTGTAAATGCCAATATTTTTTTGCTATCCCGTTTTACAGACGATGCTGAAAGCTTTTTCACTGCATCCACGATGCCGTCTTGAATAAAAGCGGCAGATCATATCTGAAAGGTATGGTGTTGGAGGGCAATTGGCAGTCGATGGCTTCAGGAAAGCGGCAGGGAGCGGGGAAATTAAGAAATACAGGAGGTGACGGGAAAAGGTTCTTGGTCTTAAGCATTTAGGATTATTATTTTCAGTGGAGGAAAGAGATGAAAGGAACAAAGAAAAGGCAGGTTCTGGCTCTGGGCCTGGCTGCAGCGATGGTGGTTTCCAATCTGGGAACAGCGTTTGCAGCATATAATGCAGGAACGCCGGGAAGTGCAGAGAAGTATGAAGAAATTTCAATCAATCTGGACGCGTCCGGAGGTAAGTTTACCCTGACATCCCCGGCAGAGACAAGAGATACTGTTACCGTTACGGCAAAGGCCAGCGACAGTAATGCAACAGAGGGCGGATATTATGCAAAGTTTGGAAGTTTTAAGCTGGCAACCGATAGCAATGCCGCCGTTAATTTTGTCGAGAAGGGCCCGGATGTAAAACCGGAGGATAAGCAGGAGGCTTCATTTGGCGGGTGGTATGAGGACCTGGCAAACGCAGATACAAAGCTTACTTCGGATTCCCTGATTTACAGCGATGTCACAGCCCATGCGAGATGGGTGGAAGAGGTCAAAGAGATTCCTGAGACTTTAAAGAATGATGTCAAGGGGGTTCAGGTCAGCGGACTGTCAGATGTAAAGATCACAGAGGCTCCTTTTTATATGAAGGAGGAGATTAAAAAGAATATCGGCGGTCTGGCTCTTGGAGAGAACAAGGACGGTTACAAGATATCCGGAGAGCCGGTTATTGTGGATATTGATGCCAGTCAGCCGGATGAGCCGGGTATGATTACAATGGATATCCCGCAGAGCCTGAAATGGTCGGATGGAAAAATGATTCTGGTAATGCATTTCCAGAAATATAATTCCGGAGAGCTGAATGAAAACGAGGGAATTCAGGAAGCAGCCATTGATAAGGAAAAGGGAACCATGACCTTTACTGCAGGTGAATTCAGCCCCTTTGCATTTGTAGTGGCAGAGAAGGTGAGCGGACAGGAAACGGTTAAGGTTGAAGTCGAAAATGTACCAGGTGGAGCTCTGATTGTCTACAATCTGGATGAGGAGGGCAACTTAAGCCTGCTTCCGATTGGAGAGGCTGTTGAGGTTCCGTTTGGAACAATGCTTCAGTTCCGCTCTAATTCGATGACTATGGATGGAGGTTATGGACGGCTCGAGAGAGATGATGACAACCGTGAATTCGCAAGTCTGGAGATGAATGGGGCAGTTCAGAGTATAAGACCATATACAGAGTTCCCGGTTACAGGGGATGCGAAAATCACAGCGAACTTTACGTTCCATGAAAGCAGTACAGACCGTGACCAATATTATCTTGATATCGATCCATACAGATGGATGGATACCGATAAGCCATATGAAGGGACAATCATAGCGTATACGCTTGGTGAGGACAACAGACGTGTTGAAATTGAGGGAATCCGTGCCGAATTTTATGATTACAATAGTAATGATTGTGCGAATGATCAGTTTGTAATAGAAGGTGATCGTATTCGCAGCAAAGATGGCAAGGTACTTGATATCGGAAGATACAATGTTGCATTGAACGTCTTTTTGGAAGATGGTACTCAGATCATGGGCTGGAATGAGGATGGGGAATACCTTGAATCAGGAAATGGGAATGAAACAATTCATATTGGTGTGGAGAGATACTTCAATGCCCCGGTTGCAACATATACGCGCGTGGAAGAAACACATACATATACCAGCCGCGCCGGTTATTATCTGAACAGTGTTCTTTTGAATCAGGAAGATGGAAGCAGCTTTGAGAAATCAAGGGAAGCAGCTTTCGCAGAAAATGAGATAAAGAGCATCACCATGTACGGCCATGAGCTTGAATACTGGACAGACTCAAAAGACAATAAGGTAGACACGGCTCAGAAGCTGGATAAAGATTACTATGCATTCTACGCACATTTCAAGGGCTATACGCCTGTTACCCTTCGTCCGTTAAATGCGGCGGACGTAATGCTTGAGCTTGAGGATGGTTCCGCTGTTATGAAGCCGGAAGATACAAAAGTCATCGAGGTCAAAGGGAAGGATGCTGCGAAGGTTACAGCAGTAGACTGGAAATCCAGTTATGACGATATTGTAGAAATTGAATCTGAGGATGGGACAAAGGCTGTATTGAAAGCAAATGCAGTCGGCAAAGCAACGATTACTGCAGTCGTAACAGTAGAGGGTAAATCTGCAAGCGTGCTGACACAGGAGATCACCGTAACGGAATCCGGGGAGCCGGAGGATAGTAACCTCTTTATCAGCGGAAAATCCAGTGTGGAGCTTGAGGCAGAGGAAACGCTTCGTCTCATGGGGACAGATGTCACGGACGTAAAAGAAGTGAAGTGGGAATCCTCACAGCCTTCTATTGTCAAGGTAGTAAGCACAGGTACAGACGGAAAGACAGCAACTGTAAAAGCTGCCGCCCTTGGGAAAGCGACGGTTACTGCAACAGCTACCCTGAATGCAGACGGCGCGGAAAAGACGGTCGTATGCCGCAAGGAGATTACCGTAGTGAAGAAGGGAACCACTCCGGGTGGAGACGACAAGCCGGGAACAGGCGGAAGCGGCTGGGTAAAACCTGCCGGTAATGGCGGAAGTTCCTCCAACTCTTCTGCAACAGTCGGCGGCTGGAAGCGTGATAACCGCGGCTGGATGTATTTAAGCGGAAATGGTTCTCTGCTTAAGGGCCAGTGGGCTCAGGTTGCCAATGTATGGTATTATTTCGGAACAGACGGCTATATGCTGACCGGCTGGCAGCTGATTAACGGAAAATGGTATTACCTGACCGAGAGTGAGGCTGGAATGGGCGGTATGAAGACGGGCTGGCACTACGATAATACGTATCAGGCATGGTTCTTCTTCGGAGCAGACGGCTCCATGCTGACCGGCTGGCAGCTCATCAACGGCGCATGGTATTACCTGAATCCGGGTACAGAAGGCACATTGGGAGCAATGGCAGCTGATACTCAGATCGGAACATACTATGTAAATGCGAGCGGAGTCTGGGTACAGTAAACAGAATTGATTTAAGAAACGGCATGGCTTTCGGGCTATGCCGTTTTTTTGGAATTGATTCAGATTACATAAAAGTCAAAAAGGGGGATTTAAAATCTGGGCAGAGTGTGGTATACTATTATTGGATATCATACCAATATATCCTGTGTTCGTTGCAGGATCAGGAAAATTCAGGTGAAAGGCACGATATCTGGTGCCGAATGCGGCCTGGAGAATGACAGGATGATTCTGCCAGAACCATTGTAGAAAATAACAGAACGACAAGGCGTTCTATAAGCGCCTTTTTACAAAGGAGAATGCTTATGCCGCGGGAGAAGGAAGCGCTGCTGCAAGAGCTGATTGAACGATATTCAAAGATGCACATGAAACAGGCATATAATAACGGAGTTCCATATGACGATGTAGAGGATATTGTTCTTGGAGCATACTGGTCTTTTTATCAGTCCAGATATTTTGGCAATTTGAGCGAAGAAGAGACGAAAGTCATGATGGCACATATTGTAAGAAATAAGTGCAGAGACTACTATAGAAAAAACTGCCATATAGAGACAGTCGGAATTGATGAATGCAGGGATGAACTGGAGCTGGTGAGTCACGCCTCGGTTCAGGATCCGCTAAATAAGATGATTCAGAATGAAGAATACTGCTATATCTGCCAGTGTATCGAGGAAATGAAGGAAATTTGGCGTGAACCGGCACTGCTGTATTTTATTGAAGGGTATACGCCGCGGGAGATTCATAAGATTCTGGGAATATCGGAGACTGTGTGCCGTTCCAGACTGTCCAGAGCCAGAAAATATCTGAGAGAAAAGCTGGCGGACATGCGGACTTGACATTTCGTAAGCCCAGGAGTCCGGAGGGAAAACATGGGTCAGAAAGATGTAACAGAGAGGATACTGGAAGCTCATAATGATGTATTTGCCGATATCGTGAACGGCCTGTTGTTTGGCGGCAGGCCGGTAATCGCAGCCGAGGACCTGGAAGAACAGGCGCCGCGTTCCTGTCCGCCCCTTTGTACATGACTACAAAATAAACCTGTTTGAGATTGCATATTTGACAAAGGAACAGGTTGAGCTGTTTCAGAGTGATTTCAAAATCGTGGCAGATTATTTTGTACAAAAGCAGGAATCCGGCGATTATATTCCCAGCAGTACGCAGATCAGACATGTGCAGGAGACATTACAGCTGCTTAGTGTGATGTCCGGCGACCACAGATTTGAGGATGTTCTGTATGGGAGGGAAAATGAGACAAGGAGAGGGGGGAGGCTGGCAGACGCAAAGCGCGCATCGGAAGATACGGAGTACCGTCACATACTTATGGAGGAGCTCGCTATTTCCCCAAATAGTCAAGATTATTACAGCCCGTTTTTCAGGCACGCTATGGCGTATGGTACTTTCAGATGTGCAGATTTCATGGTTTGGGAGTTCATATCCAGTCAAGATACCTCTGGGTAGCCCTGTTGCGGCCAGATGCTGTCCGGAATAATGGTCTATGATGAGCCGGGATAGTTGGGCTGAGTATGCGACACCAAAGGCCAAACGCCGTTCCGCAGGAGATATTAGACTGTGGGACGGCGTATTTTTATCTGCGGGAGTTGGGAAGGACGGTTCTTGACAAGAGAATGCGTCACGATTTATACTATTTAAATAGTTTATGATATGCTGACTGCTGATTGCATCAGGTATGGAACAGCAAGAATACAGAAGCATGGGACTGTGATGGGGAGAACGGCGATCCGTGTATTTGGTACACTTCGGATAGATAGGAATGGAAAGAAGGCACTGATTTGGGAAAATATTTGAATGTCGGCAATGCCGGGTTTGCAGCAGTCAGAAAGGGAATCTATGTTGATAAGACGGGTTTGATCTCTTATATCAGCAGAACTCTTGGAACGGCGGACAAACTGACCTGTGTCAGCAGGCCCAGACGGTTCGGAAAGTCGTTTGCCGCGAAAATGCTGTGTGCATATTATGACAGGAGCTGTGACTCACGGGAGCTTTTTGGGCAATTGGAGATATCAGAGGATCCGCTTTTTGAAACGTGTCTGAATCAGTATGATGTGATCTATCTGGATATTACTCTGTTTATATCGAGAGCGGCGGACATAAAGGACGTCGTGCGAAATATAAACGACGAGGTGGCAGAGGAAATGAACCAGGTATTTGCGGATACGGAAAAAGGCGCAGATCTGGCGGAGACTCTGATTCATGTTGTGGAAGCGACAGGCAGAAAGCTGATTATGATTATTGATGAATGGGATGCTTTGTTCCGTGAGGCCAGGGATAACGGAAAAATTCAAAGGGAATACATTTCCTTTTTAAGGAGTCTTTTTAAAAGCAGCTGGACGGATCTGATCTTTGAAGCCGTCTATATAACCGGGATTTTGCCAATGAAAAAATACGGGACGCAGTCCGCGATGACAGACTTCCGGGAATATACAATGCTTGCACCGAAAAAGCTGGCGGAATACGTCGGTTTTACAGAGTCAGAGGTACAAGCATTATGTGGACAATATGACATAGATTTTGAGGAAGTCAGAAGATGGTATGACGGTTATTCCTTCAGTCGGGTAAAATCTATATATAACCCAAATTCTGTGATCGAGGCGGTAAAAAGCGGAGAATTCGGAAATTACTGGACGCAGACAGAGACATACGAATCCTTACAGCTCTATATTGACCTGGATGAGGACGGGCTAAAGCAGGCCATCCTCCAGATGCTGGGCGGAGCATGGATTAAAATCGACGCGGCCACCTTCCAGAATGACATGACGACGATGAAATGTCGGGATGATGTGCTTACGTTGCTTGTCCATCTGGGATATCTGGCATATGATACAGGGAGCCGGAGTGTGCGTATCCCGAATGAAGAGGTGCGGGAAGAGTTTGTGCGTGCAGTAACAACGGGAAAACATACAGAACTGGCAAAGCTGATCCGTAGTTCGGAGCATTTGCTGGAGGCGACCCTTAATATGGATGGGGAGACAGTGGCAGAGGTGATCGAAGAGGCGCATCAGGCGGGAACAGCACCGACCTTTTACAGTAATGAGCAAGCGCTCCGAAGTGTGATCCGGGTGGCATATTTGAGCTGTATAGATGAATTCCTGAAAATAGAAGAGCTGCCGTCGGGCCACGGGTACGCCGACGTGGTATACTTCCCGAAGAAAACGTCGTCATTGCCTGTGTTATTGATCGAATTAAAATGGAACAGGACAGCTGAAGGGGCAATCAGCCAAATCAAAAATAATGATTATCCGCAGGCATTAAAGGACTATGGAGGGGACATCCTGTTAGTAGGCATCAATTACGATGCAAAAAGTAAGAGGCATACCTGTAAGATTGAGAAGTATAATAAAAAACGCGGCAGCAAGTGAAGCAGCAGTTGAGAAAGGCATACATTTGGGAAAATGCAGAAGCGGGGAAACACTTTGGCCAGGAAAACCCGACGGTAAGGAAGGATTCAAAAAATGGATACACTCTATTATAACGGCAAAATCATTACAATGGAGGAAGGAGACGCGCCGGAGGCAGTGCTCGTAAGAGACGGTATGATTGCTTTTGCCGGCAGGCTGGATGATACCAGAAAGGCGGCCGGGGAGGAGTTAGAAACGGTTGACCTCAACGGACAGTGTCTGATGCCGTCCTTTATTGATACACACAGCCATATTTTTATGAACGGACAGATGGCGATGTGTGCAGGACTGGGTGACTGCAGATCGTATGATGATATCATTTCCACTCTGCGCCGGTTTATCAAAGAGAAACAGATCGGGGCGGACGGGATTGTGATGGGCTTTGGTTACGACCACAATTTTCTCGCAGAAGGAGGTCAGCCGGATAAACGGGTCCTGGATCAGGTAAGCACAGAGATTCCAATTATGATTCTGCATGTATCGGCTCATCTCGCCTGCGTGAATCGTAAGGCATTGGAACTGGCAGGCATCACAGAGGCGACGCCGGATCCCCAGGGAGGTGTGATCGGGCGTCTTGAGGGCAGTATGGAGCCGAGCGGTTATCTTGAGGAAGCAGGGATGACGCTTGTCAAGAAGAGCATCGCCGGGCGTCTTAAGGTGAATGTACACGAGATTCTGTCCTCCATGCAGGACATTTATATCGAAAACGGGGTCACGACGGCTCAGGACGGCGCCACTGCAGAGAGTGATCTGGAGGCGCTTAAAATGGCGTCCAGTCAGGGGCTTTTGAAGATGGATGTCGTCTCGTATCCACTGCTTTCGTCGAACGGGCAGGAACTGCTCCATAAAAATAAGGATTTATACGGAACATATCGGAGCCATCTGAAAATCGGCGGATATAAAATTGTGCTCGACGGTTCCCCGCAGGGGAGATCCGCGTGGCTGTCAGAGCCGTATCGCAATGGTGCGCCGGATGACTGCGGCTATCCGTGGATGACAGATGGACAGGTTGAAATATTCGTTAAACTGGCAGTCAAAGAGCGGATCCAGCTTTTGGCGCACTGTAATGGAGATGCGGCCAGTGAGCAGTATCTGAGAGCTTATGACCTTGCGCTTAAGGAAACCGGCGGGACGGAAGATCTGCGTCCGGTGATGATTCACTGTCAGACGGTACGAAACGACCAGCTTGCGCGTATGGCAGAGCTGGGAATGATCGCCTCATTTTTCGTGGGACACGTATTTTACTGGGGCGATGTGCACGTGAAAAATCTGGGGGTGGAGCGTGGGAATCACGTCAGCCCGGTTCGTGACGCGATTGATCTTGGAGTGAAAGTAAATTTCCATCAGGATACGCCTGTGACGCCGCCGGATATGCTGCATTCTGTGTGGTGTGCCGTGAACCGAATCAGCAGAAACGGCGCTGTCATCGGAGCAGACGAGAGGATTTCGGTATATGAAGCGCTAAAAGCTGTTACGATTGATGCTGCATTTGAATATTTTGAAGAAGAAGATAAGGGAAGTATCAAGGCGGGAAAGAGGGCGGATCTCGTGATACTGGATCAGTCGCCGCTCGAGACCGCACCGTCTGAGATTCACAAAATCAAGGTGATGGCGACGATCAAGGACGGGGAAGTCATTTACAGGAGAAAATAATTCGAGGTACAGATTTATGAAGAAGGAAAGCATTTCAAACGGAAAAAACCTTACGATCGCGGTAGCCGGTACAGGCTATGTTGGTTTGTCAATAGCAACTTTGCTGTCTCAGTATCATAAGGTCTATGCGGTGGATATCATTCCGGAAAAGGTGGAGAAAATCAACCGCAGGATTTCGCCGATCCAGGACGAGTATATCGAGAAATATCTGGCTGAAAAGGAACTTGACCTCACGGCGACGACAGACGGGGCAGCGGCCTACGCCAAGGCAGATTTTGTAATCATCGCAGCGCCCACGAATTATGATTCAGCGACGCAGCATTTTGACACTTCGGCGGTGGAACATGTAATCGAGCTGGTACTGGCGAACAATCCACAGGCTGTGATGGTAATCAAATCAACGATTCCGGTCGGTTATACGGAAGCAGTGAGAAAAAAATACGGAACGGATCGGATTCTGTTCAGCCCGGAATTTCTCAGAGAGTCCCGGGCTCTGTATGATAACCTGTATCCGTCCCGTATCATTGTCGGCTGTGACGAAGGATCGAGGGAGGCGGCAGAGTGCTTTGCCTCCCTGCTTGAGGAAGGAGCATTAAAGGAACAGGTCGATACCCTGTTTATGGGATTTACTGAGGCGGAAGCCGTCAAGCTGTTTGCCAATACATATCTTGCTCTGCGCGTATCATTCTTTAACGAGCTGGATACGTATGCTGAGATGAAAGGGCTCAACACGAAACAGATCATTGACGGCGTATGTCTCGACCCGCGAATCGGCACGCATTATAATAATCCCAGCTTTGGTTACGGCGGTTACTGCCTGCCCAAGGATACGAAGCAGCTCCTTGCCAATTATGCCGATGTGCCGGAAAACCTCATTCAGGCGATCGTGGAATCGAACCGGACGCGTAAGGATTTCATTGCAGACCGTGTGCTAAAAAAGGCCGGCTATTACGATTATTACAACCGCGGGGATTACAATCAGACAGAGGAACGCCGCTGCGTGATCGGCGTTTACCGGCTGACGATGAAAAGCAACAGCGATAATTTCCGTCAGAGCTCGATTCAGGGTGTGATGAAACGTGTGAAGG
This sequence comes from bacterium 1XD42-76, assembly GCA_009917545.1. Lineage (GTDB taxonomy): Bacteria > Bacillota > Clostridia > Lachnospirales > Lachnospiraceae > QZDW01. The sequence continues at coordinate 32,962 of QZDW01000012.1, read as the reverse complement.
CCAAAGGGGCGGAGGTCGTGATCTACGAGCCGGCCCTGACAGCTGGATCTACATTTTTTGGAAGCAGAGTGGTAGGAAATCTGGAAGAGTTTAAGAAAATATCGGATGCCATTATCGCTAACCGCTATGATAAATGCCTGGAGGATGTAGCAGATAAGGTGTATACGAGGGATATTTTTGAAAGGGATTAAATCATATATGAAATTAACAGCAATCCATCATGTAGCCATCATTGTTTCGAATTATCAGGTATCCAGAACATTCTATGTGGACAAGCTGGGATTTTCGGTTATTCGGGAAAACTACCGGCCGGAGAGAAACGACTGGAAGCTGGATCTGGCATGCGGCGATACAGAGCTGGAGATTTTCGGTGAGCCAAACCCGCCAAAACGCGTCAACCGGCCGGAAGCCTGCGGTCTGAGACACCTGGCCTTTCGCGTTATATCTGTGGAAGAGGCGGTAAAAGAGCTGGAGGCATTGGGAATTGCCTGCGAACCGATCCGCACAGATGATTTTACGGGAAGAAAAATGACATTCTTTTCTGACCCGGACGGGCTGCCGCTGGAATTGCATGAATAAAAGGAATTGCCCGGACGACGGGGAAATGCGAGCTGTGGCCGAGAATCTTTTTACCAAGGGAAATGCAGATTGTGAGGGGATAGGAATAATATGAAGGAAGAATGTATCATCTGCGGTGCGCCGCTTATGTATCTGGATCAGGAGGAGCTCATGGAATGCGCGCTCTGTCATAAAAAGGAAAGCAGCAGGGCAAAATGTGTAAACGGTCATTATGTGTGCGATGAATGTCATACTCAGGGGATTGACCGAATTATCGGCGTATGCCTGCACGAAACATCGGCTGACCCGATTCGAATCATCCAGAAGCTGATGGATATGGAGTTCTGCCATATGCACGGCCCGGAGCATCATGTGATGGTGGGAGCTGCGCTTCTTACGGCGTATAAAAATGCCGGGGGGAATCTGGAGCTGGAATCTGCTCTTTATGAGATGCAGAGCCGGGGAAAACATGTACCCGGCGGAACCTGCGGAATGTGGGGTGCATGCGGGGCAGGGATCAGCAGCGGGATATTTCTCTCCATTCTGACCGGTGCGACTCCTCTGTCAGGAGAGGAGTGGGGGCTGGCGAATGAGATGACATCGCGTGCTCTGCTGCGAATCGGGCAGGTCGGGGGCCCCAGATGCTGTAAGCGGGATTCTTATCTTGCTATTTTGACAGCAGTCGAATTCGTGAAGGAAAAGCTGGGAGTGGAGATGGAGAAGAACAAAGTTGTCTGCCGTCATTCCGGGCAGAATAATCAGTGCATCGGCAGGCGATGCCCGTTTCAGGCCGGAAATCAATGACAGGGGCCAGGTAAGGATGCGAGACGGGAGCGAAACAGACTGAAAACCGTGCATCAGAAAGGATGCGGTCAGGAATCATAGAAGCAGGGAGATCAGCAGGCCTGCATCACACAAAGAAAAAGCCGTCCCGGGCCAGAACATAGATTCCGGCTGTTCGGGACAGCTTTTTTATATCATAGGAAAGTCCTCCGGGCAGGATTCTTATTCATTGCCAATCAATTCATAAGATCATGAGCCGGATTTGCCTATACTAAATAACGATTCTACATGCTTAATCGCAAGTGTGATAATGGACATGTAAAAGCTCATGTGCTCTGTCTTTTAAAACGCCGTCCTCATAAAGACGCAGAACGACAGGGTTCTCGTCGGAACGCTTAACGAGAGCGCTCTTGTCGGCAGTATACAGGCCGGAGGAACGTTTTTTCTTATCCTCCATGAAGCCCTCTGGCTGTCCTGCACCGCCAATACAGCCGGTAGGACAGGCCATGACCTCGACAAAATCAAAGTGCTCCTCACCGCTTTCAATGAGTTCAATCAGAGCATCGGCATTTCCGAGACCGCTGACAACAGCCGCCTGTACGTTCTTGCCGCCGATGTTGAGGGAAAATTTCTTTACACCGTCAAGGCCGCGGACGCCGGAGTAAGCGATTTCCTGTAAAGCCGCGTTGCTTCTCTCTGCCACACGCCGGAGTGCTGCTTCCATCACACCTCCGCTGGCGCCGAAAATGACGCCGCCGCCGGAACGAATCGAGAAGGGCATATCAGGAGCAGAGGGCTCCAGTTCCGGAAATTGGATACCCAGTTCACGAATCATGGACGCCAGCTCTTTGGTGGTGATGACTGCGTCAATATCCGGGTTCCCGTTTCTCTTGAACTCCTCTCTCTGCGCCTCCATCTTCTTGGCCGTACATGGCATGATGGCGACATTAAAGGTTTCCAGGCCGCACTCCTCGTCTGACGGCTTATAGTATTCTTTTAATACTGCACCAAACATCTGCATCGGTGATTTACTGGTCGATATATATGGCATTAACTCCGGATGTTTGGTCTCCACAAAGCGCACCCATGCCGGACAGCAGGAGGTGAAGAGCGGGTATTTTCCGTTGCCGCCCTTTTCGAGAATCGCAGCCAGCTCGTCCGTCTCCTCGATGATCGTCATGTCAGCGCTGACACTGGTATCGAAAGCCAGGTCAAAACCGATCATGTGGAGTGCCGTGTAAATCTTGTAAATCGTATTCTCACCAGGCTCCATGCCGAATTCCTCGCCGAGAGCCACACGCACAGCCGGTGCCACCTGAGCGACAACACGTTTTTGGGGATTGTAGAGCGCGCTCCAGACCTTTTTCAGATCCTTGTGGATGGTGATCGCGCCGGTGGGACATACGGCAGCACACTGACCGCAGTTGACGCATTCTGTCTCAGCCAGATTCTTGTTGAAGGCCGGAGCTACTAACATTTCCGAACCGCGGTGTGTAAAGTCGATGGCTCCGACATGCTGAACCTCGTTGCACATACGCACACAGTCTCCGCAGAGAATGCACTTATTCATGTCACGTACAATGGACGGAGAGGAATCATCGACAGGATAGTCCGGGCGGTTATTTTTAAAACGGATATTATCAAGGCCAAAGCGTCTTGCCAGAAACTGAAGCTGACATTTCTGGTTCTTGTCGCAGACGGTACAGTCGCGGCAGTGGGAAGCCAGAAGGAGTTCCAGAATCATTTTGCGGTGATGATGAAGCTTGGGCGTGTTGGTACGGATCACCATCTTATCCTTTGGAGGGGTAGAGCAGGAGGCGATGATACCGCCGCGCTCATCCTCGACCACACACATACGGCAGGCGCCGTAGATCGAAAGATCCGTATAGTAACAGAAGGTCGGAATATTGATGCCGACATTGCGGATAACCTGAAGGATGTTCTTTTCATCCGTGAACTCCGCGCGGAGTCCGTCAATTATCATATATTTTGCCATAGCTTATCCCCTCCTAGACTTCTTTGACAGCACCGAAGCTGCAGCCCTCTATACAGGCGCGGCACTTGATGCACTTGGTCGTATCAATGACATGCGGATTCTTCACCGTACCGGAAATCGCACCTACCGGGCACAGTCTCGCGCATTTGGTACAGCCGCGGCAGAGCTCAGGGTCGATCTGGAGGGTAATGAGAGCCTTGCACTGGCCGGCCGGGCATTTTTTGTCCACAACATGGGCCAGATACTCGTCGCGGAAATATTTGAGTGTACTGCTGACCGGCGAAGGAGCCGATTTGCCAAGTCCGCAGAGCGCTGTCTCAGAGATCGTGGAAGAAAGCTCCTCCAGAAGCTGGATGTGCTCTAACGTACCGCGTCCCTCAACGATATCGGTCAAAAGCTCTAACATACGCTTGGTGCCTTCCCGGCAGGGAACGCATTTTCCACAGGACTCGTTCTGAGTGAAATTCATGAAGAAACGTGCGACTTCTACCGTACAGCTCTTATCGTTCATGACTACAAGACCGCCGGAACCGATCATGGCCCCCACCTTTTTTAAGGAGTCAAAATCGAGCGTCATGTCAAGATGATCTTCGGTCGCGCTGATGCAGAGGCATCCGCCGGACGGTCCGCCGATCTGAACCGCCTTGAAATTGCCGCCCTTGACACCGCCGCCGATGTCAAAAATAATCTTTCTTAAGGTGGTTCCCATCGGAACTTCGATAAGGCCGGTGTTGTTGACATTTCCGGTCAAGGCGAAAGCCTTGGTGCCGTGGTTGTTGTCTGGCCCGATCGTCTTGTACCATTCGGCGCCGCGGCTGATGATCGGAGCCACGTTGCAGTAGGTCTCTACGTTATTCAGTACAGTTGGCTTGTCAAAGAGGCCATGCTCTACGGTACGCGGCGGTTTGACACGCGGCATGCCACGGTTGCCTTCAATGGAAGCTGTCAGCGCACTTCCCTCGCCGCAGACGAAAGCGCCTGCGCCCTGGCTGATCTTGATATCGAAATCAAATCCGGAATTTAAGATGTTTTTGCCGAGAAGGCCGCGGTCTCTGGCCTGTCCGATGGCAATCGAGAGACGCTCGACAGCAAGCGGATACTCGGCGCGGACGTAGATATATCCGTTGTGCGCCTGTGTGGCGATACCGGCAATGATCATACCTTCAATGACACGGTGTGGGTCGCCTTCCATCATGGAACGGTCCATGAATGCACCCGGGTCGCCTTCATCGCCGTTGCAGACTACATATTTTTCTGGTTCGGACTGGCGCAGAACCTGTTCCCACTTCTTGCCGGTGGGGAAACCTGCGCCGCCGCGGCCCCGGAGGCCCGCCTCGGAGATTTCTTTTACAACCTCCTCGGGCGTCATGTCAAATAATGCCTTGGCGACAGCACTGTAGCCGCCGACGGCAATGTACTCACGGATGGATTCGGCATTGATATGTCCACAATGCTCGAGAGCGACACGCGTCTGCTGTTTATAGAAGGGAATCTCTTCCTGCTTCTGGTAAGGTTTTCCGTCCTTGTCGCGGTAGACGAGGCGGTCAACCACATTATCGTTTAAGATACTCTGCTCCAGAATTTCTTCACAATCCTCGACCTTGACCTTTATGTAGAGCCATCCCATCGGCTCAATCCGAAGGAGCGGTCCCATCTCACAGAAACCGTGGCACCCGCTCTTTTTGATGCCGATGCTCTCGTCGTGGGCTTCCTCTTCAAGCTGCAGTGTACAGTGAACGCCCCATTCATTCATCAGCTCCTGCATCCTGGCATAGATTTTTAAGGAACCACCGGCCACACAGCCGGTTCCGCCACAGATTAAGATCTGCTTTCTCTGAGCAGCCAGGGCTTTTTGAAAGTCCACACGCTTGCGTTCCAGATCCTCTCTGGTGTTGAGTCTTGTGATAATCATTTCTTAAGGCCCTCCTTCTCATAGATTTCATCCAGCATCTGACGGGCCTTTTCCGGCGTCATGGAAGGATGTACGTGGTCGTTGACCGTACACACAGGCGCGAGTCCGCAGGCGCCCAGACAGGAGACGGTCTCCACGGTAAACATCATGTCCGGCGTAGTCGGATTCTTGGCAGTGACGCCCAGACGGTTTCTGATTTCCTCTAAGATCGGAGTGGACTGACGGACATGACAGGCAGTGCCGTCGCAGACCTTGATGATGTATTTTCCCTTGGGTTCCAGAGAAAAATTCTCATAGAAGGTCGCCACGCCGTAGATTTTGGCCTCGCTGATCTTTAACTTCTTGGCTACATAACTCAGGGCGTCCTGCGGAAGATAATGATACTCCTTCTGGATGTCCTGCATGATGCCGATGACGAGAGTCGGGTCATAGGAGTGGTCGGTCAGGATTTCATCGAGCTTGTTGACATCAATCTGGCTCAAAGTATTGTTCCCCCTTACATGATATGTTTGGTATACAGTTATCGGAAGTATTCCGTGCTCCGGCTGGCACATGCTGTAACGGCATGTTTTATCCTTGGATTCTGTCTGTTACCGGAGGCTTATAAGTATCTGTTTCTTCCTTATTAAATAATGTCCTACAGTTGAAAACACAAAATCGCTATGAAAGTTTGCCGCCGGCAGGTAGCATAAGTTCAGGCATGCCAAATGTGCCTGGAAAACTATCATTTATGGTAGTATGTTTACCAGTGGGCGCATAAAGGCTTGTGAAATCTTCGTGCTCTGGTGCTGAACTGTGCGAAAATGGGATCACAATGTGACATTATCTATAACAATCTTGGAAAAGCAGAAACAGACAGTTACTATAAACGTTTTCATTTTAACATGCTTTTACTGTGAAACACAAGAGATTGTATGCAAAATAAAACAAGGACTTACAGGGAAAGAACTATAGAATATTAAGTCGAAAAAAGACGAGTCCATCTGAGAAATGCGAGCCCTGTATTTGGAAGTTCAAAAAACAGGATATTCACCATAGGACAGAACATATATTCTGGTTCTGTATTTGATTGTAAGGGAGGATCAATTGTAGAATCAGGGAAAGAAGGAAATAACGACAGCAGGATACAGGATTGTTCTGCTGGAGACAAGCGGGGGGGGGGGACGGACTTATAATTCCGGAATGATGTAATGTCGGAGAGCGCTATATGGAAATTGAGGCCTTTCATAAGCATGACGGTGCCCCGGGGATTAACGATGTGGCGGAAGATACGGCGGCAATTAAAACCGGAGATCCTGTCGGAGCTTGCCCAGCATAGGCTGGTACTTCCCGACTGGGTCGGGAAGCACAAAGGTTCCAGAAAATATGTCACCATCGCCGGGAAATGCTGACCTGCGTCCAGCTGCAGTTTGGATTTGCTCCCTGCTATGTCAATCGCCGCCTGACACGGTTCTGTGACTTTCTGACTTTTACATTATAGCGAAAAGGAAGTGAGTTGATAAAGAAAAATTGTGCTGGCCGCCCTTTTGTGATAAGATAGATTATATTACCAGGTGATGCATGGAGTAGACTGTTATTTACATTGATTTTAGCGAAGTACCGAGAGATTGTACCCTTTGCAGGCAGTATACGGGAAAGCTCATGCATGATTTTAACTGTACCAAAGCAGACGATATGAATTATAAGCTGATGGCAGAACGAACACGGTATCTGAAAGAAAAACAGAAAGGAATCCAGGAAATGTGTCAGATTATGGAAGATATGAGAAATGAGGCGTTGGAAGAGGGAACAAAAGAAGGAATGAAAGAAGCAACTGTAAATGCTGCAAAAAGAATGATTAAAAGAAGAAAAGCTACTCTTGAGATTAACAAATAAAGGGATTTGCTGGCTGGAGTTATACGTTTCGGGAAAACGGTACTGATCGGAGGGCACGGATTGCCACATAATGAACGGAGGATGACAGGATTTGATTTATCTTATTTTTATGATTTTTGCAATTATAATGGAATGCCTTTTGTCAGGGCCATTCCTTGCGTATACGAATACAGAGATCGTACAGGGGCTTGTGAATCATGAAGCCATTCGCCGATTTATCTATCTTTTATTTGCAATATTCGTTTTATCCGCTTTTTTTAATGCACTTCAGACTATGTGCCATACATATTATAAAAAGCATGTAACGATGAAACTGCAAAGCGCAATTTTAAAGCATATCTGTCGTTTAAAAGACTACTCTGCTTTTCATGCAGGAGAGATTTTTGCACATATCGACCAGAATGCAGAAACGTGTTGTTCGGAAAGGACAGAAATCATTAAAAAATCGGTAAGGGCGTTCTGCCTGATCGTTTTTTCCGGAATTTACATATTCAGAATCAGCTTTGTTCTGCTGGCCTTTTCTTATCTGCTGGCCGGGGCCATGATCGCCCTCAACTATCTGACAGCAGCAAATGTAGGCTCAATCAGTAAGTCCCTCAATGAAAAGAGCAATGAACTGGTAAAATACCGGTGGGAAATGATTCGTAATTCAGAAATTGCGGCAACATTGTCAGATGAAAAAGTGCTGAAAAAATATCTGGAAATCAATCAGGAGGTCTATCAATTAAGCATTGCGCTCAGCAAAAAGAAGCTGTTCTCAAGTCTGACGAAACGCTATGGTTATCTGATCCTCCTCGCGGCTGTGTCCATATTTGGAGGGGTGTTATCCTTAAATCACGTTTTCACCCTGGCCGAGCTTTTTGGCATCATTACACTACTGCCGAACCTGACAAACGCGCTTCTGGATGTGCCAAAAGTGTTGACGGATTACAGCACAAACCGGGGGCTCAGAAAATCCATCAATACAGTTTTCTTACAGGAGCAGTATGCCACGGTCAATCAGACAGACCTCAGCGGGAAAATATCCGATATTTCGTGTTCCGATGTCAGCTTTTCCTATGACGGCAGGGAAGTGCTGCGCAAGTTTACGTTCCGGTTTCGTCCGGACTCGGTATATCTGATTACCGGTGCATCAGGCGGTGGGAAGAGCACCCTGCTTCGGCTTCTGTGTCGGAGTCTGACGCCAGTAAGCGGCGATATCGCCATGAATTCGATTCCTCTGGCAGATATTTCGCGTGAAAGCTTATGGAAACACGTTTTCTATGCGCCTCAGAACTGTGTGATTTTCCCGACCACTCTGAGAAAAAACATTGTCTGTAATCAAAAAGAGGATATGGATAAAATAGATCGCTGTCTGCAGGCGGTAAATCTAAAGGATTTCCGCATTGGCATGGATGAGTTCGTTGAGGTCGAGACGTTATCAGCGGGAGAAAAGCAGAAGATTGCGTTTGCCCGTGCACTTTATCATGAGAGCGACGTCCTGCTCATGGACGAGCCTACCAGTGCGATGGATCCTGCCAGCGAAGAAAGCTGTATGGCGTCCCTTTATCAGAAGGCGCATGAGGAACATAGTATCGTGATTGTTATTTCCCATAATGTATCATGCGAAACATACGCAGATACGGTATGCAGGATGGCTGACGGAAGCATGGAAGGGGTGCTGACATGAAAAAATTAATGGATCCATTGAGCCGGTTTCAAAACCTGGCAAAGCTCGTCTATAAAAATAACTGGAGGTATGTATGGGCAGTCGTGGTTATGTGCACGATTGTGTTTGTCTTTGATGCACTGTCGCCCTCCGTCATGACAGAAAGTATCTTCCGCGCCCTGTCTCTGGAAGATACACAGTATCTGATGAAAATCTGTATGCAGATTGCCCTGTCTCTGGGATGCATGCTGCTCATGGGAATTGTTTTCTTCACCTATACGGACGCATGGTTTATTTTGATATCAAACCGGAGCTGCAGTATCTTGTTTCAGGAGCTGTTTAAAATGCCCCATGCGGATGTATTCCATCAGTTCAGCGACGGAGAAATCTACAACCGCCTGGTTATGGGGGCCACGCATACCATGTCGGTTCTGGCGGCATCGACTCAGTGCCTGAGCACCGCGGCCAGTTCCATTGTGCTGCTACTCATGATGGTACGGCATTCGTATCAGTTTTTGGGAATCGGGGTGATATATTTTCTCGTGATTGCGGTTCGCACCGCGCTTGAAACAAGGAAAAATATGGCTTATCAGATGAATATCCAACAGGCCGCGTCAAAGCAGACACAGCAGATACATGTTTTACTGGAAAATCTGGAAAGCGCGCAGATGTACGGAATGGCATCCATACTGGAAGAACAGTGGATGGATTACAGAAAGACGTACTGGGCCTGGAAAAACAGAAGGGATCGTTTGAAGGCGCTGTTAGATTTCATATCTGCAGTAGCGTTTGGAGGATTTCAGTCGGCTATATGCTGGATCTTTCAGCTGATTAACCCCGCGATTGCAGCGATCACTTCTATTATGATGCTGTCAGGCCGATATAGAGAAAACTTGATGATTGCATGTGAAAATGCCGCGAATCTGCCGTCTTATTTTGCGCCCATCCATCGGTTGAGTGACTTTTTACAAAAATACAGACGGGACGGAATCAGAGGGGCAGTACGGGATAGAGACGGACATGAACAGGATATCCTTTCGCTTTTTGATGTAAACCTGACGGTAAACGGAAATCATATCCTGAAAAAAATTAATTTTTCCATCAAACGGAATGAGAAAGTCGCTTTGATCGGACAGAATGGAAGCGGGAAAAGCACGGTTTTAAAGGCGATTACAGGGCAATTCTGTCTGGATGGCGGGGAAGTCTGTATTTACGCTGAAAATGCGGATGATCCGGTTTCCTATATCCCGGTAACGGCTCAGCTCTTTTCCGTCGCTGCCCTTGATAATATTTTAATGGGCATCGCTTCAGAAGAGACAGAGTACAGGGACAAAATCGAGCTTGATTTCCTGGACCGCACGGCGACTCAGCTATCGGGCGGACAGCAGCAGCGGGTCAATATCTGGCGTGCAGTCGTGGGAGACAGGGAGCTTTTGCTTGCCGACGAACCGACCTCTGCGTTAAATCCGGAACTGAAACACGCTTATATGGATTTTATCCTGCATTCCCCGTCTGCAGTCGTGGTAGTCACACACGATCCGACAGTTCTTTCCTGGTTTGATAAGATCATCATTGTGGATCACGGAACAGTGGCAGAATGCGGGGAATATTCGGAGGTTATTCGGACGGATGCCTATTTACGATGGGTTGGCAGCTTAAGTAAAGCGGGCAGTATGGATTCGGTACAGTGAAAATGCCCCTGCTTTTGTGATTTTCCGGATTCATCAAAGGCATTCCGCTGGAGAGCGAGGAGGAGGCTATGATTGATGGTATCAGGCAATCCCGGTGGTTGCCCAGTACCCGATGGGTTCCTACGGGGCAAGGGACTATGGATGCCTGATGGCGCTTTTGGTATTGTCCATGATCCCGATGATTGTATTTTATCTGCTCTGCCAGAAACACATCATTGAAGGTGTGGCGCCAGGAGCAGTAAAAGGCCAGAAAAGGAAGGAGATTCACAGCGATAGAGCCGGAGCTTGCGGCCAGATATGAGAGGCAGTACCGGAAGTGTCGATTAGGGCTGCGAAGCCTGCGTCCGCGTCGATCGAGGCTGTCTGTCTGGCTGTTTATGGCAAAGTTCATGTATCATGTGTCGGTATGTTATCCTTGCAGAGCAGAGTAGTGATGGGACTGTCGCAACAAGAAAAAGGCATACAAGATATAGCGTTTTCATTCTCTGTGAGAAGCAATATCCTGTATGAAAATTTCTTAATGCGACAACCCCATCCCTTTCCGAGGAATACACAATCTGTGTGAGGTGGGTTCTGTGTGTGCACGTATCGGAAATCTTTAATTCCAGAATTACCAGAGCCTGTCCGACATCGGGATGACGTACGACAATGTCCAGCCGCCTGTTTCTCTTTTCCCGGTTTGATTTTACGATATACTCTCTCATATTTCCAAGCATCCCCAAAAGGAATCCGTGATAAAACGATTCCCGACCGTCCATATAGCTGATACTTTTTTGAAGAAGAACCGACAGCTCTTTTTGGAACGTCGCCGCATCCCTTTTCTGCATTGCCTGGTACATCGTTGATAAATCCTGCATTTTGATTTCGTCCCAAAACCAGTTTCTGATGGTATGATCGTAAATATACGCCATTTCCTCGCTGGGAATCTCCATTGTCACCATCAGATCGTGCCCGGCCATCCGCCGCGATACCATTCTTAGATATCCTGTAAAGAACAGGAAGTTCCTCATCCATGTCTTGTCAGCATAGTAATATTTCCCCCAAATAATTTTTTCGAAATTATCGACTCCAATCGGCAACGGCTTGGACTGCATATGTCGCTCCCTTCTCTTGTTCGGAATGCGCCTGTTCTATGTTCTTTTCATTACGGGCTACATTTATTATATCGTATTCCCGGAAGGTGTAAACAAAAAACTTGACTGATTCTGCAGTGTTAGATTTTTGAATTGCCTGCATGGCGGGAGAGCATATACGCAGACGTATATTGTTTTCATAACCATTCAATGATATAATCAGGAAAAGATTGATTTTCCGGGGCAGAAGGCTAGCTGATTAATCTTCTGTTTTTTTGGAGGAGAAACTATGGTACGTTTGGCACTATGCGACGATGATGAGCGTTACGTGGAGCTTCTGGAAAGCAGGGTGAGAGATTACTGCCAAAGAAATGAGAAAAAAGTCTGTATCGCTGCATATACGGACAGTTCAAAACTTGAGGACGAGATCATAAAGGGAAATCTGTCAGACGCATACATTCTGGATATTGAAATGCCGGATTATTCCGGTATGGAGCTTGTGGAAAGGATCCGGGAACAGTCAGAGCTCCCACAGGTGATTCTCCTGACAGCGTATGAATCCTTTGCGGTGGAAGCATGCGGGAGGGATGTTTTGTGGTATGTCCTCAAGGAGGGAGGAGGACAGGAGCTTTTCAGAGCCCTGGATAAGCTGTTTGTGCGGCTTAAACGGCAGCTGGATGAGAAAACGTATGTGATTTCCAATCAGCAAAGATATAAAAAGCTGTTTCAGAAGGATATTCTGTACATACAGAAGGAAGAAAAAAATGCGGTCTTTATTCTGACGGATGGAAAGAAGGAAAAGGAACGGCTGTCTCTGCAGAAGATATATCCTAAATTGGATAATCCGGATATGATGTTTTTGGACAGGGGGATTATTATTAACCTCAATCATATTCGTGAATTTGGTCTCAAGGAGATTGTGATGGACGACGGATATGTGATCGGGACACGGAAGGCACGTATATCGGAATTGAGAAAACGGATGAATCATTATCTTTGAGGAGGAACATGATGATACTTTTGCTGGTTGAGTTTGCGGCCTCCCTGACAGAAAGTTTCTGGGGCTTTTATCTTTCGGGGAAGATTGCGGGGAAGAAGGAGGCGGCGCCAAAAGAGATTGCGATTGCCGCGGTGCTGCTGACGATATGTGTATCGGTTATCAATCAATATATTCTGTTTTCAGCAGCGACCTCTGTATTTGGCGTTATCCTGATGGCATTCGCGGCATGGCTGTTATATCGTGTGAGATTTACTGAAGCAATATTCATCGCAGGTGTGTATATGTTAATTCTCTATGCATATGATGTTCTTGCCATATCTTTTACAGGAATTCTACGGGGAGATCCTGACTTTGGGAGTTTTATGGTGAATGCTCCTTCTGCTTTAAGAAGTTACGTAGCATTCATATCAAAAACATTTTTAAGTCTGTCATGCTATGTGTTTTTAAAGTATTATCAGAAATCATCCTCTATGCATTTTAACAAATGGCTGATGTTGTTGTCAGGGAGTATCATTTTGTACTGTTTTAGCCAACGTACTCTGGTTCGGGCGGATTCTAATATGTTTATGGCCGGAGGGATCTCATTATTGCTTGCCTTTTTTGCAGTGTATACATTTTCGCAATATGCCTTCGTCCAGGCGCAGAAGGAGAGGGTTTTATTAGAAGCAGAGCTGGCGAGAATGCGGGAAGAGAATTACGAACGGTTCATGGAAGAATACCGAAAAAACCGTGTATTTTACCATGATTTGAAAAATCAATATCTTCTGCTTAAGTCTTATCTGGAAAGGCAGGAATATGAGAAGGCAGAGAGATACCTGCAAGAGCTGACACTGCCATTAAGTCCGAATGTAAATGAGGGAACGACGGGAGCAGATGCATTGGACATATTGATTGCCTATAAACGGGGAGAGGCGGCAAGGAAAAAGATCGATATCAGAATCTTTACAGAGAAGATTCGTCTGGCATTGACAGACAGTGAAATGATATCCCTGTTTGGAAACCTTTTTGATAACGCAATCGAGGCATGCGAATATGTGGAAGAAGGGGAAAGGTGGATAGAAATCACAACCCGGTGTGAAAGAGGATTAAGTATTGTAAAGGTGGAAAATTCCTATTGCAGGGAGCCGGAAAAGATAAACGGTATCTTCCATACGGGCAAGGACAGGAAAGGGACTCACGGGATTGGTCTTAACAGAGTGAACGCAATCGTAGAAAAATATGACGGTACCATGACGACGGACTATGGTAATGGGAAGTTTTCTGTGATGCTCTCTTTTCTCCTGAGAGTGTGACTGCCAGATGCGATAAAGACCGATTGACAGACCAAAATCACTTTTTAAGGACAAAACAGGTATCTTTCACGGACATGGCTAAAAATAAGCAGAACATCGTGTATAATATATTATTAAAACGACAGAGAGGAGCACGATTGAGGATAGCACAGACATGTACAGACATGCTGCTTATGCATAATAAAATTAAGTCAGAGAGGAAAGCAATATACATATATGGCTTCGAACTGTTGTTTTCTACTGTTGGCTGCATGGCAGCAATACTACTAATGGGAACGGTATTTGGTTATCAAAATCAGGCGGTAACTTTTCTGTTATATTTTGCTCCGATCAGAATCGCAGCAGGCGGATACCATGCGAAATCTTATAAAGAATGTTTCCTTCTGACAAACGGGATTGCCATAGGATGCATTGGCACATCGAAACTCCTATACAGATATCAATGTTTAAGAATGGATCTTTTTCTTTTGCTTGGATTAGGCATAGCGATACCTGTTATATGGAAAAATGCACCAATTATCACGCCGAAATATAAGGTGAGAACAAATCGCTATGAGATAAATCGCCGATACGCCCATGTAATTCTGATTATAGAACAAGTATTCTTGCTGCTAGGTTGGTTATTACAAAAAAGTTGTATCGTCTATACAGCAATTGTGACATGCTATGTGGTAGCAATTATGATGAAAACGGGGAGAAAAGGAGGAGTATAGTGTGAGCAGACTATTGGAGTTCGTTGTATGGATGATTGAGAAGGTTGCCGAGTCTGGAGCGGGCTTTTTTTCATGGGGAATGGCATACGAGCCTGAGATACCGGAAGAACTGTTGAAATAGAAATTGGAACTGTCCAATATTTTCCATGTATCTGACTTCGTTTTTCCTTTGTCACAGAATGACTTTATATGCGAATGTACAAATTGCATGGGTGGATTTCTGGCCATAATGAATATAAGCTATTGCTAAATACCCCCATATATAAGTTGGGTATATGCTATCTGTATTACATGGTATTTTACTTACAAAAGCAAGAGTAAAATACTATTATTTTCGATACTGATACGGATTTCAAGGTACTTATATTAAAAAGAATTAAAACACGGGGGCTGCCATTTTTATGGGAGCCCCCGTGGAATATGGCAGATTTATAGTGGAGATATATCTGGCAAGAATTCATAACCAATTTTTAAGATGCTTCTTAGGTGGCACTATACGTTAGATATGATATGTAATACCGCTATGCAGAAGCCTGCCAAGGAGTTAATAGATTAACCAAAATAAAAGATAATTCATAGACACAAGGTTCTGACGATATGAAAAATGCACAGGAGACAGAGAATGCGTAATGGCATATTAGGAAAGTATCATATTGTTTATGATAAGAAATATAAAATAATCAGTAAAATTCTTTTTTTGTTATTGATTATTTTAGTAACGTTGCAAGTCGTTTATCCTAAACTTGTAGAAAAACTGCTCAGTTCTATTGAAGCGGATTTGAGTGTATTGTATAAAATCTCAGCCTTTATTATCGGTATATGTATAATAAAGGCTGTTGTTTCGATTGCTACAGAGCTGTTATCCAATTATTTATTTGTAAATTTGAATATATCATTAAAGAATAGGCTGATTGAGAAAATATTCCGCTTGTGTGTCCAGGATAGCATGGCGTTTAATCCAGGCGAGCTCACTCAGACCTATTGTAATGATGTCGATGCTGTTATAAACTATATAAGTAATGTAATTCTTTCTCTCATAATTAATCTATTGATGATATCTGGTATTATAATAGTATCGGTAATGACTAACACTCTTTTAGGTTTCTCGTTGATTTTAATTTCTGCCGTTACCTTTATTGCTTTAAGTAAAATTAACCGTTACGCTGTTCCTTTTTGGGATGAACAGCGTGGGAATATGGAAAAATTTTATTCCTATTTATACGAAATTCTCGGATTAATAAAAGAGCTGAATTTGTCCGGCAACCAGTCCTATATTGCGGAGAGCTTTGGAAAGATGATTACTAAAATCAGTAAATCAAATTTCCTGTCAGCGCTTATGGGGTATCATTTGTGGGTCGCTTCCATCATCTGCTTTTCAGTTACAAAATGGGCACTGGTTCTTGCTGGCGGCATTTTGGTATATAAAAACCGGTTAAATGCGGCGACCATATTTCTTTATACATATTATCTGGATATGCTTACGTCGCCAATCGAAACTTTAAGAGTGAATTTGCAGTCTGTGCAAGTTGCAGATGCGAGCCTTGAGCGGATAAAAAAAATTTTGGATATAGATAATAATGCAATACAATATGGAGACAAGGAGATAGGGGGCAAAACGAGCGTCGAATTCAGAGAGGTTCTGTTTTCTTATAAGAAAGATCCTATTTTGGACGGACTCAATATGAATCTCGAAGAGAATGAAATGGTAGCGTTAGTGGGAAAGTCAGGTTCGGGTAAAACAACCGTAGTGAAATTGATTTGCAGACTTTATGATGCCCAGGTGGGGATGGTATTAATAAACAATAAAGATATAAAAGAATATACAAAGGAGTCACTAACTAAAAATATTGAATATATCAGACAGATGATTGAACTGGAAGGGATATCAGTGAAAAATGCGTTGGGTTTATACGATCCGGATAAAGTCCATTTATTTATGGAATATTTAAGACTTTTTGACCTGATGAAGTATAAGATTAATCTGGATGATAAGATGGAAAACGTACGGATATCGTTATCGGCAGGGGATTATCAAGCGCTATATGCGATTAAAACTTTGATTTCAGATAAAAAAATTTTGCTGCTTGATGAGATTACATCCCATATGGATACAATCAAAGAGGGGATATATTGTAATGAGTTAAATAAAATAAAAAGGGGCAAAATAATATTGCTCATTACTCACAAGGAGTCCCTTATTGCACGATGTGACAGAATAATTATGATTGAGAGGAAAAAAAGGAACAGTGAAGGAACAACGATTTGATTTCTCCGATGTGAAGGCAAAACTTCCGGAATATTTGACCTTTTGGGGAATTGCCAATACATTAAACCGTTTTTTGCTGGCGGATATAGCAATATGGCTGTTCGTACATACATTACCCTTGAGTATTGGCATTTTATCAAAGAAAATATTTGACAATATCACTCTGAAAAATGATTTTTCCAGTTTTATGCAGATGGTTCTGTTCTGTTTGATTATATTATTTATTAATATATGTTTTATTTATATTGGCGCACAAATAGATATACGGTATAAAATCACTTTGAAAAATTTGTTGTATACTAAAGTGACGGATAAGGCGTCATCTCACTGGAAGGAGTTTTGGCAGACAAAAGGAAGGGTGATTGACAGTTTGAATGCAGACGTGGAAATGATTGTGGATACGATATCCTACTTCATTGATACATTTGCAAATTTGTGTTTATCAATTTTGGCTATATGGATATTGAGCAGAATAGATATTAAATTAACAATTGTAATGTGCGTTCCGATTTTTGCTACAGTATCGTTGGGCATTTTAAGCAAACATCGCTTAAGTGTGCTGTCAAAAATGAATAGGAATATTGCACAAAAAATCTCATCGGATGCATATGCATTTGTTCAGTCA
This sequence comes from bacterium 1XD42-76, assembly GCA_009917545.1. Taxonomy (GTDB): domain Bacteria; phylum Bacillota; class Clostridia; order Lachnospirales; family Lachnospiraceae; genus QZDW01. Next base: position 15,530 of record QZDW01000012.1, on the reverse strand, counting down.
TTCGAGATGATTAAAATGTCAGGAATGGAAGAATATGTGATTGATCAAATCGAGAGCCAAAATGAAATTAAAAAAAAAATAGATTTAAAAAGAAACCGGTTATTATCGATGATAGGAATTCTGAACCAGATAACAGGGGATTTGACAATCGCATTTTTATTACTATTCATGGCAAAACCACTAAAAGAAAGCACCATATCATTAGGTGATTTCACTATATTTATATTTTATAGCAGGTACGTGACGGAGTTTACCGCTGTTTATTTATCTTCTTATGTGATGAAAAAAAGGCAGACGGAAGTTTCGATCAACAATTTGAATGAAATTTTAGGCGTTTGTGAAAAGGAAGACAGGGTTGAAGATAGGGTATTAAGAAACATCGTCGGGAACTTAAAAGATGAAAAAATTGATTTTGTAGAACTGGTAGGCCAAAATGGGAGCGGGAAAACATATTTAGCAGAGAGCGTCTTCAATTTTATGATAAAAAATCATAGAATAGCTGTATTGAGCCAGACGCCAATCATTTTCAATACAAGCATAAAGAAAAACATCATTCTCGATAGATCACTGGATACTTCCAGATTTAATTGTGTAACGTCTTTGGCTGCTCTAGAAGAGGATGAATTTTCAGAAGGGTTTGAGAGTATTGCAGGAATTAGGGGCGCTATGCTTTCCGGCGGGCAGATTTTTAGGATTGCGTTGGCTCGTTTGCTGTATAATGAACCGTATTATATCATTATTGATGGAGGATTGAACGCGGTAGAAGAAGATAAGCGTGAAACAATTTTACATAATCTTTATAATAGATATCGGGGACGGATACTATATACGACAACTCAGGATGTTCAATATGGTTTTATAGAAAATAAAAAAATTATAACTCTTTGATACAAACGCATTGTATTTTATATAAATCGAAATCCTCTATTTTGGGGCGGGTGTGATTTGTATGGCCCTGTAAGTAGGCCTATCTATTTTCAATGCCTCAAACGTGTAAGTGGGAAAATGGTATTATCCAAATCGAACCAGAGGGCGAAAAAGTAAAGAGAATGCAGCACCGAAAATTTTAAACAGCAAAGCCGTTTTCGGAACGGGTTGGAAACAATACCATCCATCCTTCGCCGAAAATATGATCAACTATTCTCTGGGCCAAGAGAAATACCTGTAAGTATTTTTGGATGACAGTGAAGTCCTGATGGATAAACAATGCCACGGAACAGCCAATTTGGGGATTCTGTATCGGAAAGAAGAACTGGGATTTATAGAAAAAGAACAGGCAGGAGCAGCCTTTGCATCATTCCGGCTGCTCCCGCCTTATTCCAGAGGCCGGGTGTGGGCAGAACCCACAAAAAAGGCGCTTCTAAGAGAAATCATCCCTTTCCCCGCCGACATAAAGCCTGGGAATGTGCAATTCATCGACGGCCTGGCGGACTATCTGGCAGAGGCAGAGGAGTAACCGCTCTGAATATAGAAAAAACGATTGTTTACCGGTGTGAAATCGGATATACTATGAATATATGGGGCTGTCGCAACAAGAAAAGAGCATACAAGATATAGCGTTTTCATTCTCTGCGAAAAGCAATGTCCTGTATGAAAATTTCTTAATGCGACAGCCCCATAGAAAGTTTTGTGCGAACAGGGAAGAGTTGTTTCAGGGGCTCAAAATATGGGAAAATGAGGAATTCAGGAAGCTGCAGGGGACATATCCTGTGCTGTTTCTTAGATTTGCCAATATAAAGGAAATCGATTATCAGACGGCACGGAGGAAGAGTTGCCAGACACTTTCGAGCCTGTATTCGAGGTATCAGTTTTTGCTGGATGAGGGATGCCTGGATGAAAGGGAAGAGGACTTCTTCCGGTCTGTGTCTGTGGATATGGATGACGTGGCCGCAACGATGGCAATTCATGAGCTTTGTTTCTATCTGAGCCGATATTATGAGTGATCGTTTTACTGGATGAATACGACACGCGATACAGAAGGCTCATGTAAGCGGGTTTTGGGATCGCCTGGTGCCCTTTATGAGGAGTATGTTTAACGCTGCGTTTAAAACGAATCCCTGTCTGGAACGGGCCTTGATGACTGGTATCACAAGGGTGAGTAAGGAATCGATCTTTTCGGATTTGAATAATATGGATCAGAGGAGAGTCGTGGAATGCGGGGGATATTCCGAGGTGATCCAGATGGACGCCTGTTTGCGATGGGTGGACAGCCTGGGTAAGATAGAAATATGAATAATATTGAGGCGGCGAAAGAAAGGAGAAGGGGATACAGGATGGCGTTAGCACAAGAAAAAGTGTATACAATAGATGATATTTACGCTTTGCCAGATGGAGAGAGAGCAGAGTTAATAGATGGACAGATTTATAACATGGCCCCTCCAAAGAGGATTCATCAAAAACTGGTTTCTGAATTAACACAAATTATTGGGAATCATATTAAATCTCAAAAAGGAGAATGCGAAATTTATCCTGCCCCATTTGCTGTATTTCTGAATGGGGACGATAAAACTTATGTAGAACCAGATATTTCTGTGATATGCGACAAAAACAAACTGAATGATCAAGGGTGTTTTGGAGCGCCAGACTGGATTATTGAAATTGTATCTCCTGGTACGGAGCGAATGGACTATGGGATAAAACTTTTTAAGTATCGTTCTGCTAAAGTAAGGGAATACTGGATTATTAATCCTTCAAAAAAAGCTGTTATGGTTTATGATTTTGAATATGAACTCGATACGAAACTGTACTCTTTTGATGATACGATACCTGTATGTATCTACCAGGATTTAAAGATTGATATTGCAGACTTATTATAAAATGGATGATATAAAAATGAAGGGGAAGATAAATCGTGCGCATCCCCCCGGTGGTGTCCCATAAAATCGCCCTGCGGAATAAAAGCCGCTGCCGGAATCAAAAATTCACTTAACCCGCCCTCACGACAGTCAACAGCATCTTAAACGGCGTAACCGCCTCGACTGCATGCGGGACACCGGTCGGTATGATAATGATCTGTCCGGCCTGACTGGCGCGGTATGCCGTACGGTTCCCTCTAATAACTTCTTATAGTCCGCACCTTCCGTCCTAAAATATTCCCGGCACAATGCCGCTACCATCTTAAAATTGACATGGCAGGCATGAATCCCTTCTTCCGGCGACGTAAACCGCTTCAGAAAACAGAGGGAGATGGGGCTGCCGCATTAAGAAATTTTTATACAGGATATTGCTTCTCAGAGAGAATGAAAACGCTATATCTTGTATGTCTTTTTCTTGTTGTGACAGTCCCATCGTATGTAAAACGTTTGCTACTGACAGGACTATGGGATCCAGACGCCCTCTGCATTTGCATAACGGTCTCCAATGTAAGTATGGGCCGCCATTGCGCCGTTCGTTCCTTCGGAAGCAGAATTCAGATAGTACCACATTCCGTTGATGAGTTGCCATCCATTTAACATGGAACCGTCTGCATCGAGGTAGAACCAGAAGCGCCAGGTATCGTCATACCGCCATCCGGTCATCATATAGCCGTCGGAGCCAAAGTAGTACCATACATTGCCAATCTGGCTCCACTGGTTCATAGCAAAGAATCGCCAAAACCGGCTTTCCGGGAACCTTCGGATGTTCTGTTTCGTCCCCGTCGCGTTGGTTTTGGTAATTCTGCTTTGCATATCCATGACAGCGTGGTATATTGTAAGGGGAAATAACAGACTTGCGAACGGGCTCTACTGTGTGTTCGCCCGTTTGATGATTATTTCATTCCAGACGATTATGTTTTCCATGTCAGAGCTCGCCGATATGCTCCATTTGAACAATCCGTCTGGAATGGTATGATAGCTGGGTTTTGGCGCAGGGCTCTCGATGTTCATATTTGCTGGATTCATCAAAGGTATTCCGCTGGAGAGCGAGGAGGAGGCTATGATTGATGGTATCAGGCAATCCCGGTGGCTGCCCAGTACCCGATGGGATCTTACAGGGCAAGGGACTATGGATGCCTGATAGCGCTTTTGGCATTGTCCATGATCCCGATGATGGTATTCTATCTGTACTGCCAGAGACACATCATCGAAGGTGTGGTGCCGGGAGCAGTAAAAGGCCAGAAAAGGAAGGAGATTCACAGCGATGGAAAAACAGTGGTGGCACAATAAAATAGCATATCAGATTTATCCCAAAAGTTTTTATGATTCCAATGGAGACGGGATCGGAGACCTTCCCGGTATCATAGAAAAGCTTGACTATTTAAAATATCTGGGAGTCGATATCCTGTGGATCTCTCCGTTCTGCCAATCGCCGCTTGTGGACGAAGGGTACGATATATCAGACTATTATGAGATCGACCCGCGCTTCGGGACAATGGAGGATCTGGAACGGCTGATCTCTGAGGCCCAAAAACGTCAGATGTACATATTGATGGATCTGGTAATCAATCACTGCTCTGACGAGCATGAATGGTTTCAAAAGGCGATGGCTGATCCGGAAGGAGAGTACGGCAACTTCTTTTACCTGGCAGATAAAAAAGAAGGGCGCCCATGCAACTGGCGTTCCTATTTCGGCGGTTCCGTGTGGGAACCGTTACCGGGGACGGATAAGCAGTACCTGCACATGTTCCATAAGAAACAGCCGGATCTCAACTGGGAGAACCCCAGGGTGCGCAGAGAACTTTATCAAATGATAAACTGGTGGCTGGAAAAGGGTCTGGCCGGATTCCGCCTGGACGCGATCATCAATATTAAAAAGGCTCTGCCGATGGTTGATTATCCGGCGGACCGGCCGGACGGGTTGTCGAGTCCTGACATGATGCTGACGCATGCCAGAGGAATCGGGGAATTTTTACGGGAAATGAAGGAGGAGACCTTTGAAAAATACCATGCGTTTACCGTAGGGGAGGTGTTCAATGACAAGCCGGGGGAGCTGGCCGACTATATCGGGGAGAACGGGTATTTTTCCAGCATTTTCGATTTTCACGAAACCACAATCGGCGCCAGCCCCAAAGGCTGGTATGGCAACAGTCCGGTGACGGCGGAGGACTATAAGAAGGCATGCTTTGCGGCACAGGAAAAGAGCACGGGACTGGGATTCTATTCCAATGTGATCGAAAATCACGATGAGCCCCGCGGGGTCAGTCACTATCTGCCCGAGGGATGTGTCTGTGAGTCGTCGAAAAAAATGCTTGCCGGGCTGTACTTTATGCTCCGCGGGATCCCTTTTATCTACCAGGGGCAGGAGATCGGGATGGAAAACGTAGAATTCTCCTCCATCGACGAAGTGGATGACATATCGTCCAGAATGGAGTACCAGGTAGCTTTGGAAGCAGGATGCACGAAGGAAGAGGCGATGCAGGCAGTCTGCCGCTATAGCCGCGACAACGCGAGGACGCCCATGCAATGGAACGCGGACCCACATGCCGGATTCACGGATGGTACGCCGTGGCTTAAGGAGAATGAGAATTATCGTTCTATCAATGTAGAAGAACAGACAGGGCGCGGGGACTCCATCCTCCAGTTTTACCGCCGCCTGATTGAACTCAGGAAAGATCCGCAGTATGAGGACAGCCTGATCTACGGTGCATGTATCCCGTACCTTCGCGGACAGAGAAACCTGATGGCATATCTGCGCAAGGGCGGATACCAGACCTTACTTGTGGTGGGAAACTTTCAGGAAGAGCCGCAGGAGGTAACGCTTCCGGAGGCGTATGAGACCGTGCTCCTTAATAACATGGACTGTTTCCACGAACATGACCGGACGATCTGCCTAAAGGGCTGGCAGTATCTGATTTTAAAGATGCAGGATAAAAAGCAGGGGTAGGAAAGGCCTCCATGCACCCACAGGCGGCGCACATTATAAATAAAAGCGTTCCATTAGTATTTGGCATACCGGAACGTATGCCGCCTGTCGGTGGCAGGCCTTCGAAAGGAATCTTACCAGCCTGCCGTCCCGGTACGGGATCAGGTGCTTTTTTACGGAATAAAACGTCCTGATTATTCCACAATCAAATCTTTCCCTGTATCCCTTTTATATTTTTCTCTTATAGCCGTTACCACATAGTCATTACGAGAAGGATACCCCTGTTCTTTCACAATCTCATCCAGGCGCGCTTTCATTCCTTTAGGAAGCGTCATTTCAGCCCTGTCATAATTTTTATCCCTATGCCTGTTTTTTGCCGCTGTTGCCGCGGGTCCCCTGGGGATTGCCCCTTTTTTCCTTCTGTCTGTTGTTCTGCCATCTGTTTTCCTCCTTGTGCTTTGGAGGCACCATTATACCATATCCTTTTAAATCACGGAAGTATACAGAATGTACAAATAGACTTCCGTGATTTTATGCATACTGCCCTATTGAATTATGCTTCCGTAAGCATGTGATAATACCATCAAATGAAGCAAACAGAAGTAATAGAATATGAAAAAATTTGAATCAGGAAAGCAGTACAGCATGACAAGTATTTGCAATCATGAATGTATCTGGGCTTATACAGTTACCGCAAGGACGGAAAAAGCAATCACTCTCACGGACGGCAAAGAAACACTCAAGCGCCGAATCAATCAGAAAATTTCTGAATATTCCAATACCGAAACAGTTCCCCCCCTGGGACAGTATTCAATGGCTTGCAGTCTGACAGCATAATGCAATTATGGGGCGGCTCCTGCTGCTCGCGTTGAACTCTCCCGTTGGAGCCGACAAGCTATGGAGATTCCCTTTATCAGACCTTTTCCGCGTAAGCGGGGAATTCATATTTGATTAGTCTGGAAGTGCTTATCGGGAAAGAGCTGCTTACAGAAAAAGAATACGGAGAGGCAGATTTTGGCAGCGATGCAGATGATTTGGTTATATCAATTAAGTTCTCATAAAAGAAAGGCTCCACATAAGTTACATATTGTTTGTACCGCACGAGAATAAAATTGTGATGTCGAACCATATGTGGGCACAGCTTGATACGCTCCGTGCATCCGATATGATTACGAAGGCAAGAAACATCAAAGGTAAGAACTACATAACCATAAACAAATATTCCCTGGATGTGAAGGATTGCCTGCAATTTGCAGAAGTAAAATCAAAGAGAGGATTATCCGCATGCCAGTTTGAAATGTATGATAATCCTTTCTTTATGTTGGGGGAGGGGGGATACCAATGCGCATACGCATTCCAATTTGTGATGAACTCGGAAATAAAATATGTAATTTAATTAAAGTACATGTTGACAAATGCGCGGAAGAAGAGTATTGTTATATTGTAATTTAACTCAATTATTAAAAGGGAGGTACGATGGAATCAATACCTTTGCATGAGATAATACAATTCACATTAGGTAAAAACCCTACGCGAATAAGAGAGCAGGCTGGTGGATTATATACTCCGGAGGATTTTGAGAAAGATCTGCACTGTATGCATTCAGCAAAAGAGGGTATGGGCTGCATTATAAATTTAATAAAATCAAAGTGTTCTCCGATTTCGGAGCAGACAGAAGCGAAGTGTATTACCTCAAATTTTCTAAGATGCGATTTTGACACTGGAAAACTTTATCCTTGGTATTTCTGCTATCAGTTTAACGAAGGAAAAGGCTTTGAGCAGCAGATAGAGATGTACCATCAGGGGACAACCCTGAGCGTCAAGAAACTGAATATAAAGACCATTGGAGAGCTGAAAATTGCTTTGCCGGATATAGAAAAACAGAGGACAATCGGTAATCTATACAGGCAGTCAATGATACAAAATGATTTGATGGTAAAGCAGGCAGAGGATATAAGAAAATTTACGATGGCATTGATACGCAGGATGGAGGAAGATTAGTTATGGCCGAAGGGAAAGATTTATTACAGGTATTGTGGAGCGGTGCGGATGTACTTAGGGGGAAAATGGATGCAAATGAGTACAAAACGTATCTTTTAGGATTGGTTTTCTATAAATATTTATCAGATTCGTATCTGGCGAAGGTCTATGACCTTGTCAGGGATGAAAATCCGGATAGTCTTGAAGAAGCACAGTGTGTGTATGAGGAGGCAATGAAATCAGGTGATGCAGAAGAACTTCTGAGTGAAATAAAGGAGTCAAAGCATTATACCCTTGATCCTGACATGACATATATAAGCATGTTACATGCGGCTAAAAATAATTCTTTTAACAGAGAAAAACTGCAGGCGGCCTTTAATCGGATAGAGGAGTCCGATGAACTATTTAACGGCTTATTTGCGGACGTGGATTTATATTCGAACCGGCTTGGCACTGGCGATCAGAAGCAGAGTGCCACAATTGCGGAAGTCATCAAAGTATTGGGCGGCGTGGACATTATCCATACGGAAGGGGATATCCTTGGTAACGCATATGAGTATCTGATCGGCCAATTTGCATCGGAAACAGGTAAAAAGGCAGGAGAATTTTATACGCCACATGGCCCGGCACAGATCCTTTGCAGAATCGCTATATCCGGACAGGAGAGCAAAAAAGGATTGCAGGTATATGATCCTTGTATGGGGTCCGGTTCCTTGATGCTTAGCTGCAGGAATTATTCAAAAGAGCCTGATTACATTAAATACTATGGGCAGGAGCTTATGCCATCCACCTATAATCTGGCGCGTATGAATCTGTTTTTGCATGGAGTCCTGCCTGAAAACCAGCATCTGCGTAATGGAGATACTCTTGATGCTGACTGGCCGACAGAGGAAGAAACCGAATTCGATGTTGTAACGATGAATCCCCCCTATTCGGCGAAATGGTCTGCCGCAGAGGGGTTCAAACAGGATGAGCGGTTTATGGATTACGGGGGTAAACTGGCTCCGAAATCAAAAGCGGATTATGCATTTTTATTACATGGGTTTTATCATTTAAAGCAGACAGGTACAATGGCTATTGTTCTCCCGCATGGCGTTTTATTCAGGGGAGCAGCAGAAGGAGCGATCCGGGAGACACTCCTCATGAATGGAGCGATCTATGCTGTTATTGGGCTTCCGTCCAATATGTTTTATAATACTTCTATTCCAACCTGCATCGTGGTACTAAAAAAGCACAGGGACGGACGTGATGTATTATTTATTGATGCGTCCAGGCTGTATGAAAAAGAAAAAAAACAAAATGTCATGCATGAGCAACATATCGACAGAGTATTGGAGCTGTATAGCGCCAGAAAAACGGTTGAGAAAATGGCTTACCTTGCATCTTTTGAAGATATCAAAGCAAATGACTATAATCTGAATATTCCCAGATATGTCGATACCATCGAAGAAGAACCGGAAGTAGATCTGAGGCAGCTTTCCGTATCTATAAGGGAGACAAACAGAGCCATCAAAGAGGGAAATGACGCTTTGCTGGAAATGCTTGGGGAATTGACTTTTGCGAATACGGAAACGAAGGATGCTGTGGAAGAATTGATCCGTGTTCTTAAGGAGGTATGATCGTGGGAGATATACCGAATATAAGATTTAAGGGATTTACGGATGGTTGGGAACAGCGTAAGCTGGGGGAGATCTGTGTATCTTTCGAATATGGACTCAACGCAGCATCTAAAGAATATGATGGCGAGAACAAGTACATTCGTATAACTGACATAGATGATAGCTCTCATAAGTTTCTGCAAGAGGATGTTACTTCGCCCGATATAGACTTGGCTGGTGCTGAAAATTACCGCTTGAAATATGGGGATATTTTGTTTGCTAGAACTGGGGCGAGTGTTGGAAAAACCTATATTTATAAGAACTCTGACGGCTTGGTTTACTATGCAGGTTTTTTAATTCGAGGACGTGTGAAGAAGGATTTTTCACCGGAATTTGTTTTTCAGAACACATTGACCGATTATTACAACAAGTTCATTCGGATTACTTCGCAGCGATCTGGACAGCCGGGAGTTAATGCACAGGAGTATGCAAACTATAAAATTTCCGCCCCCTCATCACCCTTCATCAGCGTAAGTGTGATGAGACAAAAGAACTGAAGAAATTTATGCTTCAAAAGATGTTTCCAGAAAATGGGAAAACGGTTCCAGAAATTAGATTTGAAGGCTTCAGTGAAGATTGGGAAGAGCGTAAGTTGGGGGATATGATGAATGTTACTTCTGTAAAACGAATTCATCAATCAGACTGGACAGATAACGGAATTCGATTTTTGAGAGCAAGAGATATTGTGTCTGCTTCTAAAAATGAAGAACCAGATGATTATCTTTACATTACAGAAGAGAAGTATGAAGAATATAGTGCAATTTCTGGAAAAGTTGATATTGATGATTTGCTTGTAACGGGTGTTGGGACTATTGGAGTACCGTATTTAGTGGAAAATCTCGAGCCTTTGTACTTTAAGGATGGTAATATTATTTGGTTTCAAAACAAGCACTCGATTAATGGAAAGTTTTTTTATTACTCATTTACAGGCAGAGGAATACAGTCATTTATAAATGCGTCAGCTGGAACAGGAACAGTTGGAACATACACAATTGATACTGGAAAAAAGACGCCAATATTATTGCCAAAAATTGTTGAACAACAGAAAATCGGCAAGTATTTTTCCGTCCTCGACCACCTAATCACCCTTCACCAGCGCAAGTGTGACGAACTGAAAAGTATCAAAAAATTCATGTTAAAAAGTATGTTTGTTTAAGGGGAGAGGGTTGGATATGGGAAAAATCATTTTATATCATGGAAGTCAGAATGAAAAAATAACGCCACGGTTTGGATTGGGTAACGAAAAACATGATTATGGTAAAGGATTTTATTTGACAGAGAGCATGGATTTGGCAAAGGAATGGGCAGTATGTCGACCGGAAGAATTAAATGGTTGGATGCACAAATTTGAATTGGAAATAGAAGGACTAAATATATTAGATTTTCAAAAGAAAGATGTTCTTACATGGTTGGCAGAATTGATGAAGCATCGTGATGCAGGAGATTCTAAAAGATACCGCGTGTTGTCGAAAAAATTCATTGAAAAGTATGGAATTGATACTGATGGATATGATGTGATTAAGGGCTGGAGAGCAAATGCTTCTTATTTTTATATTGCAAAAGCGTTTGTGCGCGATGAAGTTGATATTGACATTTTGGAGGAATTGCTTTCGCTTGGCGGTCTGGGAGTTCAGTATTATATAAAAACAAAGAAAGCATATAAGGAACTAACAGAGATTTCAGAAGATTTGCAGAGTGTGCCTTTTGAACGATTTAATGAAAAATACAATGAGCACGATATAACAGCTCGCGAAAACATGCGAAAATTGATTGATTCTGACCGAAATCAAGTGATAAAAGTGTTTAGCACATTATTGTAAAAAAGTGAGGTGGGTGTGTGGCAGCATATTCAAAAGCATATTTGGAAGAAGTGATTGAAAATCAAGGAAAACTGTTTGATTATGTGGCGTCAAATTATCCGGATATGGATACCGAGGATTTTATTTCTTCATATATGAAAAGCAATACGAGAAAATCTGTGGACGAAGCACAGGCATTTGTTTGTACAATGGATGCAAACGAATTATGGAAGTATTTTCAAAAGACAGATGGATATGAATTAAAAAAAGGTGTGGCGCTAAAAGGTTTTTTGCCTGACTGGATTGGTGAATTTTATGCCTGTTATCAATGGAAATACGGAATTCCCAGCAGGAAGTTGGTCGATAAAATAACGGTAGAATATTTAAAAAAAGCATATGCAGGGCTTCATGATTTAGATTTGGAACTTGCAGTAAAGAAAGTTGGAATGATATGAGAGAAATAATTTGTTTTCATAATCCGGACGAGAAATATGGCTGGCTTAGCAACTGGTATTTGTCCGATTTTAAAGTTGGTGATATCAGATTCTCTTCTATGGAGCAATATATGATGTATGAGAAGGCAGTTGTATTTGGAGATTTAAAGACAGCTGAGAAAATTTTAGGAACACAGAATGTTGCAATTATTAAACAATATGGAAGACAGGTGGCCGATTATAATGATATTATTTGGAATGGAATACGACAGATTGTTGTATGTCGGGGATTGCTTGCAAAGTTTTCACAAAATGAGGAACTTTGTGAGAATTTGAAAAAGACCGGATCAGCAATCTTGGCAGAGTGTGCCGTTATGGACAGAGTTTGGGGAATTGGATTGTCGATGAAAGACCCAAATCGTTTTGATATGAATAAGTGGAATGGGAAGAATCTTCTTGGCTTTGCTGTTATGCAGGTTAGAAAACAGACATGCTAACAAGGTAAAGAAGTCCATGCTGCAAAATATGTTTCCACAGAAAGGATAGATTATGGCAGAATTAGAATCCGTAATAGAAAAGAGACTGATAGACCAGCTCTGCTGCGATGAGTCCCAGTGGACGTACAGACCTGATATCAGGACAGAGCAGCAGCTATGGAATAATTTCAAATATATTCTGGAACAGAATAACAAGGCAAAACTTGATGATGTTCCTTTAAGTGATTCGGAGTTTGCAAAGATCAGGAATGATTTATCCCATGCTTCATTTTATGATGCCGGGAAATGGCTGGTTGGAGAAAATGGGAAGGTATATGTCCATGTACAGCGCGGGAACGAAACGCTGCATCTTGTAGTAATGAACAATGAGCATGTGGCAGGCGGTTCAAGTGTATATGAGGTTATCAACCAATACCAGGCATTCAAAACAGAGGATGGGGAAGGAGACAGGGACAGGCGTTTTGATGTAACACTCCTTATCAATGGCATCCCTCTGATCCACATCGAACTGAAAAACAAAGAGCATTCCTATATGGACGGATACCGCCAGATCAAAAAATACATTGCGGAGGGAAAATTTCGCGGAATTTTTTCAAATGTACAGATGTTTGTCGTAAGCAATGCGGTTGACTCAAAGTACTTTTCTGCTGCAAGAGACACGGAGTTAAACAAAAAGTTTATTACAGGGTGGCTTGATAAGGATAATAATCCCATATGCGATTATTTTGCAGAAACTATCAGAATAAATGGAATCTGCATTAGTTTAGAAGATTAGCTTTTATATATGATGGATATAAGACGGCCGTCTAATTTAAAACGGTTTAAGAACGGAGGTCATGATTATCAGATGTACAGATAGCGAGTAAGAGATAAATACAAGTAACTTTTTGCGTTTTAGATGTAAAAAGTTATAGATAGAAAAACAAGCTGCTTTGTGGTAAAGTATAAAAATATTGACATTTAAATCATATAGAGATAGAAGAGGACAAAGTATGGAAAAAATATCAAATACAAAGATTATTGACAATAAACCATTGTTTTTTCCTAAATCATTTTTGACACCCGATCAGTTGTATGCGGTGTTAATTAAAAAGCTTTTAGAATACCACCCATCTTCAAATATTGAAATTATAGAAAAGGCATATTCACTAGCTTATAATGCACATAAAAATCAAAAGCGTAAATCAGGTGAACCATACATTATCCATCCTCTTTGCGTTGCAATTATTTTAGCTGAATTGAAAATGGACAAGGAAACGATCGTTGCGGGCCTATTACATGATATAGTCGAAGACACTATACTGACAAACGAGGAAATTGAAGAGCAATTCGGAGAGAATGTGGCAATAACTGTAGATGGTGTAACGAAATTAACTAGATTTTCGTCTCAGAAAAGCATGGTTGATTTGGAAGCGGAGAACTTAAGAAAGCTCTTTTTGTCGATGGCAAAAGATATAAGAGTTATTTTGGTAAAGTTGGCAGACCGCCTTCATAATATGCGTACATTACAATTTCAATCACAAAAAAAACAGATGGAGATATCAAGGGAAACATTGGAAATTTATTCACCCCTTGCATTGAGATTAGGAATTTCAAAGATACAGGTTGAATTGGATGATTGGGCATTTAGATATTTGCATAGAGATATTTATGACGATATAACTATGCAGTTGGCCTTAACTAAAGTACAGAGAGCTGATTTTATTAATAAAATAATAAACGAACTTTCGAAACTTAATACAAAAGCAGAAGTGGAGTCACATCAAAAACACATCTATAGTATTTATAAAAAAACACTTAGCCGGAATAAAAGAATAGAAGAACTATATGACATATACGCTATATATGTTATTGTTGATAATGTAGAGGATTGTTATTCTGTTTTAGGTGAAATTCATAATCTTTATCATCCGTTACCAAATCGATTTAAGGATTATATTGCACTGCCAAAACAAAATATGTATCAATCGTTGCATACAACCGTTTTTTCAAAAGAAGGCGTTTTGTTTGAGATCCAAATAAAAACTAAACAGATGTATCAGATTTCCCAGTATGGGATAACATATCATTGGAAATATAAAGAAACAGAAAATGGAAATGATATAGTTAATGACGTCATTAAAGCAAAATGGTTACAGTCGATTTTGGATTGGCAACGGGATGAGAGAGATAATGTAGAGTTTTTAAGCTTTTTAAAAATGGAGTTGGAGAGTTTCGCTAATACTATTTACTGTTTTACACCCTTAGGAGATATAAAAATACTACCAGCAGGGGCCACGGTTGCTGATTTTGCTTACTTTGTTCATACGGATCTTGGAAACAAATTTAGATATGCAATTGTTAATGGTCAACAGAGAGATTATGATTATACTTTAAATAATGGCGATAGGGTACGAATAGTTATTTCTGAAAAAAATGAAAGAGGTGGTGGACCAACAGTAAAGTGGTTGGAGAAAGTGAAAACTCCCACAGCAAAAGCAAAAATAAAACAATTTTTGAAAACTCAAAATAAGGACAAAGAAAAAAATGCAGCAGAAAACATTATATCTAATTTAAAAAGAATTTTAGGAAATAATCAACTAAATGAAGAAAGTTTGAAATTGGTTTATAATTCGTTGGGATATTCTAATTGGGGACAATTGGAAGGGGCTATTTTATGTGGGAAGATAAAAGCAGAAGCGGTGTATTCGGGCATTATAAATGAAATTCTTCATAGGCAAGAAGTCAGACATACAAGGATAAAATTATCAAGGTGCTGCAATCCTTTACCCGGGGATGGAATTGTAGGATATTGTTCTAGTCATAGGGGGATCATAATCCATAAAATCACCTGTGAAAATATGCAAAGTCTAATCAAAAATGACGACCCAAGGATTATAAGTATAAGTTGGGATGATATTCAACGAAAAAGATATATAACTCAAATTATTGTTGAAACAGATGAAAATTTGGAGACAAGTAAAAAAATACTTACTATCCTTGACAAAAATAAAATAAAGATAAAGAGGATTGAAGCTGATGCAAAAGTGGGGGCGATGCAAATAAAAATGGAAATCTATATTGAAAATATAGAAAAAATGGAGGATTTAAAGTTGGATATAAAGACAATCGATGGCGTATATAGCATTAAATAGAATATTTTATTCAATGAAAATTAAACTTTCAATTATGCTGTGGACAATAGAGTAAATGGAAACGTAAGAGATACTATAAAAATATCGCCTATGTAAGAATAGTGTAGTGTCTGCTTGATAAATACGGTAATATATGGTATTATAAAAGTAAAAAGGTGTGATACTATGGCAAGACCCAAAAAATATATTATTTCTTTATCTGAGACAGATGTTGATAAACTACAGGCTATCATTCGCAAAAAAGATA
>QZDW01000011.1 GCA_009917545.1 bacterium 1XD42-76 | reverse complement strand
TATTGATATTCTGAAACGCCTGTGTTATGTATTAGAGTGTAATCTGACTGATTTGATAGAATATATCCCGCTAGAAGAAACACAGACTCTGCAATAAAACCTACGTTGTAAGAACTTTATTATCACAAACAGTAAAAACCCCATGGAAGCCTCAAACTCCCATGGGGTTAAAAATATAACTCTTATTCTCTTTTATTTCCAAGAACATCCGTTCCTTTTCGCCTTTACTTATGATATGGTTCTCTATTGATAATCCGGAAGCTACGATAGATTTGCTCTAAGAGAATCACCCGCATAAGCTGGTGTGGAAACGTCATGCGGGAAAAGCTTAAAAGAATGTCCGCACGCTTTAAGACAGCTGCGGACAATCCCAGGGAGCCTCCGATGATAAAGATCAGGTCACTGTTCCCGGAAATCCCCCAATTCTCAATCTTCCTGGCAAGCTTCAGGGAGTCCAGCATATCGCCCTCGACGGCAAGTGCAATCAAAACTCCCCCTTCCCGTACATGAGAGAGGATTCGCTCTCCTTCTTTCGCTTTAATTTGTTCCTCCAAAACGCTCCCGGCGCCATCCGGCGTTTTCTCGTCCGCGACCTGGATGATTTCCAGCCGGCAGTATCGCCCCAGACGCTTTGCGTATTCTGAAACTGCCTCCTGAAAAAATTTTTCCTTTAGCTTTCCAACTGCAATCACCGTGATCCTCATTCTGCACTGTCCCCGAATTCCAGTATCATATCGTACCAGACCGCGCCTCCGTGAACCGAGCCCGATACACCCAGATTGCGGTATCCAAACGTCTCATAGTAGTGAATCAGACGGGCCTTGCAGGTGAGAATCAGCCCGTCCCTGCCCTTTTTCCTGGCATCCTCGATCAGTGTCCGCATCAGCCTCGCCGCGATCCCCCGGCGCCGGTACTCCGCTATCACGTCAAGTCCGAAAATGCTCTGATAGCGGCCGTCCTGCTGATGTAAGCTGCTGTCCTCAAACATTTCATCACGAATCGTTCTTTCATCCGTAGCACAGCCGTTGATAAACCCGACGATTGTCCCGTCATGCTCAGCTACAAAAAAGCATTCCGGAAATGTTTCGATTCTTTTCTGAAGTGCTTCCTCTGGCGCGGCCTCGGCTGCCGGGAAGCAGGATGCCTCCACATCCGTCACAGCCTGAAGATCCTCTTTTTTCACGTATCTTATCACAATTTCCGACATATTCTCTCTATTTCCTCTTCTATCCGTATTTTAAACATAACCATTAGGCGGTCAGCAGGCGAAAACAGGCAAAAGGATGCACAATACATCTGCTGGTGTATCGTATCCACACATCCCTTTTTACCGCACACATCCTGCCGATCCGCTTATCTCTATCCTTAAAGTTCCCTATCCTGTATCCTTTTCCAACTGCTGCCACGCTGTCCTTTGAAATCCGTCCTGTTCCCAGGCATCCTCTGTGGTATCTGTCCGGCAGTCAAAAATACAGGCTGCATTTATCCTTATACCCGGAAGTAGTATCCAACGCCCCATTTTGTATGTACATACCGCGGATCGCTGGGGCTGGGCTCGATTTTCTCCCGCAGGCGTCTGACATGTACGTCCACCGTCCGTACATCCCCGCTGTCCAGGGCCTTATTCCCCCACACATAGCCCAGAAGGGTCTCCCTGCTGTATACTTTATTCGGATGAGTCACCAAAAGCTCAAGGAGATCAAATTCCTTGGCTGTCAGGTTGATCTCCCTTTCCTGGATAAAGACACGACGCCCTTCCCTGTCAAGCTTCAGATCGCCGCATACCACCATATTGTTTTCGGCATGACTGCGCCGTCCAGGCCGCTTGGAATTTCTGCGCAGAATCGCTTTAATCCTTGCCTTTACCTCGAGGATATTAAAGGGCTTGGTAATATAATCGTCCGCCCCGTATTCCAGGCCAAGAATTTTTTCCATATCGCCGCCCTTAGCTGTCAGCATAATGATCGGCATTTCCGAAAATTCGCGAATCGCCTGACACACCTCAAAGCCGTCATGCTCTGGCAGCATCACGTCTAAAAGTACAATATCATATTCCTTCTCCTGCGCCTTCTCAATTGCTTCTTTACCGTCATAGGCGCAGTCCACTTCCATCCCATCCTGCTCCAGGCTGAAACGAATCCCCTTCACGATCAATTTCTCATCATCCACCACTAAAACTCTGGCCATCTTTTCCTCCCGCTAAACCGTTATCCTGTCCTTTATCTTCTGAAAACCTGCATCTTTGATTCCCGGCACTTTCATGATATCCTCAATACTTCGAAAGCCCCCGCTCTCTTCTCGGTAGCGGATGATATCTTCTGCCCTGGATTCCCCGATCCCTTTTAAGGTCATAAATTCCTCTTTTGTAGCCGTGTTCAGGTTGACACGGCTCTGGCCCTGTTTATCTGCCGGCACATCTCCTGCTTTCTGCGGCAATTCCAGACCATTTGCACCCGCCTCCAAAAGTGCAGCGGCTTCTTCCATATCCGGAACCATGACTTTCATCCCGTCACATACCTGAGCCGCCAGGTTCAAAAAGTCCTGCGCAGCCTCTTCTGTAAATCCGCCGGCCTGTTCAATCGCTTCAAAAATACGGCTTCCTTCCTGCAGCTCATAGACTCCCGGCTTATGAACCTCTCCGCAGACATGTACAAAGCAGATGGATGCTGTCTCCTCTGCCGTATAACGGGAACCGCCCGCTGCCTGCATCTCTGTTGAATCTTTTTCACTGGCAGCAGAATCACTCTCACCGTTGTCTGTGCTTCCGGCATATGAATCTGCACCTCCAGCAGATGCAGCAGCCCCTTTCTGTGCAATCTGCCCTGTTACGTCTGAGATAAGCCCTGACTGCACGGCTGCCGCGCCCCTCTGACCGTCCTCTGCTCCTGACCGGCCCGCCGCTCCTTCTCCCGCTTCCTGCTCCAGAAGCTCCATTTCCTGACATTCCAGCGCCAGAGCAGCTTCATTTTGAATACTTCCCGGCTCCATTTGGCTGTAGCAAACTCCGGCCACGGCAAAAAAAGCCGCGGCTACCAACATTTTCCAGTATTTTTTCAACATGTTTCTACCTCCTGAAAATAAATTCCAGAAGATATTGTTCTGCCTTCTTCTATTCTATCCAAACCACCTGCCAAAAACAAGACTTTTTTAAAAAGTTTCTATTCTTCTTCACATCCTCGTACAGGCAGTACCTATTGCCAGCGGAATACCACAATACCCACGATCGCAATCACGGCTCCGGCCAGCTTTTTCCACTCGAATCCTGCCTTGTCCACGCCGAACATTCCAAATACTTCTACCAGGTAGGAGACCAGGATCTGAGTAACCACAATGAGTAACGTCGCCTTGGCCGGCCCCAGTCCGTCCATGCTCTTAATCACGGTCCAGGTAATAAAAGCTCCCATGACACCGCCGAGCAGCATATATTTCCGGTCAACAGAAAACATTCCCCAAATCTCACCGCGGCCTGTGCAGAAATACAGGATCACACATGTCAGAAACGCTGAGGCCTGCACCCATCCCGCCGCTGCCCAGATACTGCTTTGTTTTGTCACCTCTGTATTAAACACGCCCTGCAGGCTCATAAGCGCCCCGGAAAGCAGCGCCACCAAGATTCCCCACATAAAAAACCTCCTGAAAATGAATTACCGTTAGTATTCCATCTCCAGAAGGTTTCTATTCACATGATCTGCAGGACGAAAATATCCTCTTCCAGTCAGGCCCCTGCTGTGCTTCCCTTTTCCTGCTTTCTGAGCGCTGCCAGAGCCAGGTGCTTGGCAAGGACAGCTGTCGTCACACCGCCGACTCCGCCCGGCACCGGGGTAGCCGCTGACGCCACGTCTTCGAGGCCGTCCCATTTCACATCGCCGCACAGATGTCCGTCCGCATCCACATTAATCCCTACGTCAATCACCACGGCTCCTTCCGCCACATACTCTGCTGTCAGCATTCCGGCCTTTCCGGCTGCTGCAATCAGGATGTCCCCCTCCTTACACACAGCCTTAAGATCCCGGGTCCTCGTATGGCAGATTGTCACGGTCGCATTTTCCTTCAATAAAAGCATGGAAAGCGGGCGGCCTACGACCATGCTGCGGCCTACGATGACTGCCCGTCTGCCCTCAATCGCAATTCCGGCCCCCTTTAACACCTCGATTACGGCCTCTGCCGTACAGGGGGCAAAGCCGTCTGCTTCCCCTGCAAACACCTTCGCTGAATTGATAGGGCTGATTCCATCCAGATCCTTTTCCGGCCGTATCATGCGTTCCACCGCTTTTTCGTCGATCTGTTTTGGAAGCGGGCGCAGGAGCAAAATGCCGTCAACAGCTTTGTCCTCATTGATTTTCGCAAACTCCCTGCGAAATTCTTCATCCGGGATCGTCTCCGGAAATACATAAGACTGCGAGGTGAGGCCGAAAGCCGCAAGCTTTTTCTGAGCGCCTTTTTCATAGGAAATATCATCTGGCTTCTCCCCGACACGCACGATAGCAGCCATCGGAGCATGTCCGCTCACAGATGCCAAAATCTCCTGTACCTGTTTTTTAATCTCAGCCGATATTTCGGCTCCTTTTAGGATTCTCATGCACTCACCGCCTTCTGTACAATCTCATAGATCCGGTCCGCTGCAGCGCTTCCCTCGCTGGCCAGCGCCCTGGCCTTGCGGTTCAATTCCTCTGCCCGCTCCCGGTTCTTCATCAGCTTGGTGTTGATATAAACATTTAAGGCTGCCCCTAAAAGACCGGAACGCAAAAACTGTGCTCCAACCCCGGCATCGCTCACAGCCAGCCTGCTCCCATAGTTGGCAAAAAATTCCATATCCGTCATCGCCAGGCGGCAGGCCTCCATAATCTTAAGCGGAACCTGTGCCGCCGCGTCCAGGCAGGTCTCCATATATTCTTCCTTGGCCTTTTTCTCTTCCTCTGTCTCAGCCTTGATCCCGTAAGCCTTTGACAAAGGCTCAAATACCTGAGCGTCCTCCTCGGAAAGCTTTACAAACCACTCTCTGAGCTCCTTAAGACTCTCGATGCTGTCTTTTGTCTTGTCCTCCCACTCGGCATATTTTTTCTTTCCTGTCGTCAGGTTGCCGACCATCTCTCCCAAAGCAGCTCCCAGGGCCGCACAGATCGCAGACGCGCCGCCGCCGCCCGGTACCGGAGCCTTTGAGGCCAATACATCCAGATATCCCTTCCATTCATCCATAATGCCTGTCATCCTTTCCTTTACGTGGTGATACCAATCATGCGCAGGAGTCATCATAGGGAAAACTTTTATGACGTTTCCTGTATTTCCTGTCTTTTATTCTAACATACCCTCCCAGTGCGGTCAAATCATTCCGCCCTCTCCTGACATATTTTACAACAGAGAATGCACGATTATTCTGGCAGCGTTCTACAGAGCTCTTCCTGCAAAGCGAGGGGATCTGGTGAGGCTGTATGGAAAACCCGGCCGGCAATGCAAAAAGGATGCCTCCCCCGGCCTTCGGGGGAAACATCCTCTCTGTATTTGAAACCTTCTTTTCTAAAGCTTTTATTCAGCTGCTGCCTTTGCCTCTTTGATCTTCTGGGTCAGAAGCGGAACTACCTTGTTCAGATCTCCTACTACGCCATAATCAGCCACATCAAAGATCGGAGCTGTCTCGTCCTTATTGATGGCAATGATGATATCGGATTCTTCCATACCTGCCAGATGCTGAATTGCACCGGAGATACCAACTGCAAAGTATACGTGCGGGCGAACCGTCTTACCAGTCTGTCCTACCTGCAGATCCTTCGGCTTCCAGCCTGCGTCAACAACTGCACGGGAGCAGCTCACTGTACCGCCAATGGCATCTGCCAGATCCTCAAGAAGCTTGAAGTTCTCTGCATTTCCCATTCCACGGCCGCCGGAAACCAGAATCTTGGCATCCATGATATCAGCAACGTTGGAAACTGCCTTGACAACTTCCATAATCTCAACATACTTGTCGTTCGGAACAAATCCCGGATTGAACTCCTCGATCTCAGCCTTTCTGCCAGCCTCTCTCGGAAGCTTCTGCATAACGCCGGGACGAACCGTCGCCATCTGCGGACGGAATTCCGGGCAGGCGATCGTCGCGATCGTGTTGCCGCCGAATGCCGGGCGGGTCATAAGGAGCTGGTTGTGAAGCTGCTCTTTTCCCGGAACCGGAGCCAGCGGGAAATCTCCGATATCAAGCTGTGTACAGTCAGCGGTAAGGCCGGTATGTACTCTTGCGCATACACGCGGGCCAAGATCACGGCCGATTGCCGTAGCACCGATTAAGAACACATCTGGTTTGTATTTCTCGATTACAGAGGCAAGTGCATGTGTATACGGCTCTGTTCTGTATTCCTTTAACTCCGGATCGTCAACAACGATTACCTTGTCAGCGCCGTACTCGCCCAGTACATCCGTAAGGCCCTTTACATTGGAACCAACCAGAACAGCTGTTACAGTCGTTCCCAAATCTTTTGCCAGATCTTTGCCCTTACCAATTAACTCTAAAGCGATGCCGCTTACCTCGTTGTCTACCTGCTGAGCAAAGACATATACACCCTTATATTCTGCTAAACTCATCATTTTTCACCACACTTTTCTATATTTTTATTAAAGTACATGTTTCTCTGTAAGCTTGCCGATAATGTAGTCAACAGACTCTGCCGGATCCAGCGTTACCTTCTCGCCCGCACCCTTTCTTACCTTGTCGGATGCCTTTGCAATCTGAGTCGGTGAGCCCTTAAGGCCTAAGTTGGAATCCAGAACATCCTTCAGATCGTTTCTGCCCCAAACAGTAACTTCTTTCTTATATGCGTCAAAGATTCCGCCCGGAGTCATGTAACGCGGCTCGTTTAATTCGGAAAGTGCTGTAACCAGACACGGCATTTTTGCCTTCAGGACATGGTAACGGTCGTCATACTGACGCTGAACGATTACGCTGTCGCCTTCAATCCTGATATCCTGAGCATAGCTGATAACCGGGATTCCAAGATGCTCGGAGATCTGCGGGCCAACCTGAGCCGTATCGCCATCAATCGCCTGACGGCCTGTGATAATCAGATCATATTCCAGGTTGCGGAGTGCGCCTGCGATGGTCTGGGAAGTTGCCCATGTATCAGCACCGCCAAGCACTCTGTCTGTCACAAGGATGCCCTTATCAGCTCCCATAGCCATAGCTTCACGCAGAACTTCTTCTGCCTTCGGCAGACCCATCGTAACAACTGTAACCTCTGCACCATACTGATCTTTTAAGCGAAGAGCAGCCTCGAGCCCAGCCTTGTCATCCGGGTTCATAATCGTAAGCATTGCTGCTCTGTCAAGTGTTCCATCCGGTTTAAACTTTACGCCGCCCGCTGTATCCGGAACCTGTTTAATACAAACAACTACTTTCACTGTATTTCACTCCTTATTCTTGTTTTTTGTCGTGGCAATCTGTCTGTCGTCTTACTTAAGCAGAGCGCCGGAAATAACCATTCTCTGAACTTCGCTCGTACCCTCGTAAATCTCCGTGATCTTTGCATCACGCATCATACGCTCTACGTCGTACTCTCTTGTGTAGCCATAACCGCCGTGGAGCTGAACAGCCTTTGTTGTTACATCCATAGCAACCTCAGCTGCATACAGTTTTGCCATAGCTGCTTCTACAGAATAGTTCTTCTGTGTTGCCTTGGCCATAGCTGCGCGATATACCATATACTGGGCAGCCTGTACCTGTGTCGCCATATTGGCAAGCTGGAACTGTGTATTCTGGAACTGTGCGATGGAGCGGCCGAACTGCTTTCTTTCCTTTACATATTCAACCGTTCTTGCTAATGCGCCCTCTGCCAGACCAAGAGCCTGTGCGGCGATACCGATACGTCCGCCGTCCAAGGTGTGCATGGCGATCTTGAAGCCCTCGCCCTGCTTACCGAGCAGGTTCTCCTTCGGGATACGGCACTCAGTGAAAATCAGCTCATACGTAGAGGAACCACGGATACCCATCTTCTTCTCTTTGGTACCAAAGCTGAATCCTGGCGTATCCTTCTCTACGATAAATGCGGAAATCTCTTTCTGCTTTCTGCCGCGCTTCTCGATAATACCGGTAACAGCAATGATAATATAAACATCAGCCTCTTTACCATTGGTGATGAAAATCTTGGAGCCGTTTAATACCCACTCATTTCCGTCCAGAACAGCCTTTGTCTG
This sequence comes from bacterium 1XD42-76, assembly GCA_009917545.1. Classification (GTDB taxonomy): domain Bacteria; phylum Bacillota; class Clostridia; order Lachnospirales; family Lachnospiraceae; genus QZDW01. Next base: position 119,742 of record QZDW01000011.1, on the reverse strand, counting down.
CTGGCCCTGAGCGTCTGTACCTGCGCCCGGCTCAGTCAGACCGAATGCGCCCAGCTTTTCGCCGTTGGAAAGCGGAACCAGATATTTCTGCTTCTGCTCTTCCGTACCATATGTAAGAATCGGATCGCAGCAAAGAGAAGTATGTGCGGAAACAACAACAGCCGTCGTACCACAGACCTTAGCCAGCTCTTCCACACACATTACATAGGTAAGCGGGTCACAGCCCTGTCCGCCGTACTCCTTCGGAATCGGAATTCCCATGAAACCGAGCTTTCTCATCTTAGCAACGCTCTCTCTCGGGAATTCTTCCGTCTCGTCCACCTCTTGAGCAAGAGGCTTCACTTCCTTCTCGGCGAAATCATGGAATAATGTTCTCGCCATCTCATGCTCTTTACTTAATGTAAAATCCATGTGTTAGTTCCTCCTTGTGAATGTTTCATATATAACATGGGACAATGTGGATGCAGCATTCTCCCGATGTACGCTTCCTATGCCGCGATCGCGGCATACGGCCTGTCTCTCTGACGTATGCAGGCTCTCCGTCAGGACAGAATCTCCTTACACGGCAACAGCCCCGGAGAACATACTCCGGGCTTTCTGCTGCCGTTTCATACCGTTTTATTTCTGATAATCGTAGAATCCTCTGCCGGTTTTCTGTCCGAGCAGTCCTCCGCGGACCATCTTCTTAAGAAGCGGATGCGGACGGTACTTGGAATCTCCCGTCTCGGTCTGAAGGACGTTCATGATTGCCAGAACGATATCAAGACCGATCAGATCTCCCAGTGCTAACGGTCCCATCGGGTGGTTGGCTCCGAGCTTCATGGCAGTGTCAATCCCTTCTACAGACGCAACACCCTCAGCGTAGATACCGATTGCCTCATTAATCATGGGGATGAGAATTCTGTTTACTACAAAACCTGCTGCCTCTTCCACCTGTACCGGTGTCTTGCCGATCGCCTCAGCAATCTCTTTTACCTTCTCCACATGCTCCGGCTTCGTGTTAAGGCCTGCAATTACCTCAACAAGCTTCATGACCGGGGCCGGATTAAAGAAATGCATGCCCACTACATGGCGGTCGATCTCTGCTCCGATCTCCGTGATGGAGAGGGAAGAAGTGTTGGTCGCAAAAATACACTCTGGTTTGCAGATCGCATCCAGTTCCTTGAAGGTCTGCTTTTTAATCTCCATGTTCTCTACGGCCGCCTCAATAATCAGGTCACAGTCACCGCAGATATCCTTTACCCCTGTGGTAATCTTGGAAAGGACTGCGTCCGCAGCTTCCTGCGTCATCTTGCCTTTCGCAATTCTCTTTTCAAAGCCCTTGGCGATCTTCTTCTTGCCATTCGCTGCAAATGTCTCGTTGATATCGCAGAGCATGACCTCATAGCCTTCTGTCTGCGCAAATGCCTGTGCAATGCCGGAACCCATCGTTCCTGCTCCGATAATACCTACCTTCATGGTTGTTCCTCCTTAAACATCTATGGTTTACCGATTATAGCCGTCCGAACGTGCATATTACGTCCGCAGGAACGGTTCCTACCGGTTCTTGAAGCCCTCTACCTTGCGTTTCTCAAGGAATGCCGCCATTCCTTCCTGCTGGTCTTCTGTCTCAAAGCAGTCGCCGAACCACTTCTCTTCCACCTCAGCGGCATGGCCCATGTCGGAAAGGTATCCCTCTGTAATCGCTCTCTTGCAGTTCTGCACTGCAATCGGTGCGTTGGAGGCAATCTTATTTGCCAGCTTCATTGCCGCAGCCATCAGATCTCCCTGTGGATAGACGGCATTAACAAGGCCGATGCGGTACGCCTCCTCAGCTTTAATATTGGAGCCGGTATAAATCATTTCTTTCGCTTTGCCTGTTCCGATCGCTCTCACCAGACGCTGAGTCCCGCCAAAGCCCGGCGTAATTCCCAATCCCACCTCCGGCTGGCCGAATACGGCATTCTCGGAACAGATGCGGATATCACAGCTCATGGCCAGCTCATTACCGCCGCCCAGGGCAAACCCGTTGACCGCAGCAATAGTCGGAATCGGAAGCGCTTCCAGCTTAAGGAAAATATCATTTCCGAACTTACCGAACACACGGCCCTCCTCCTTTGTCATCTTACTCATAGCGCCGATATCTGCGCCCGCCACAAAGGATTTCTCGCCCGCACCCGTGAGCACGACGGCTCTCGTCTCTTTCAGGTCAATCCCGTCAATCACAGACTCCAGGTCTTTTAATACTTCTTCGTTCAATGCATTTAATGCCTTCGGACGGTCAATCGTAATCACACCGACAAATCCGTCCTGCTTATATGTAACAAAGCCCATTGCAATCGCCTCCTGATGTTATATCAAATCAGACGCTGTCACCCGGACCAATGCCGGAAGGCAGTGATATTAATCTCTCTTTACAATCGTAGCACAGCCCATGCCGCCGCCGATGCAGAGTGTGGCAAGACCTGTCTTGGCGTCTCTTCTCACCATCTCATGAAGCAGCGTAACAAGGATACGGCATCCGGATGCACCGACCGGATGGCCCAGGGCGATTGCTCCGCCGTTCGGATTGAGCTTTGCAAGGTCAAAGCCGAGATCCTTTCCTACCGCTACAGACTGAGCTGCAAACGCCTCATTGGCCTCGATCACATCAAAGTCCCCGATCGACATACCAGTCTTAGCCATTACCTTCTTCGTGGCCGCTACCGGGCCGATTCCCATAATGCGCGGCTCAACACCTGCCAGAGCGCCTGCCACCCATGTCGCCATCGGTTTCACGCCCAGCTCTTTTGCTTTTTCTTCGCTCATAACAACGATCGCTGCCGCACCGTCATTGATTCCTGATGAATTGCCTGCTGTCACAAGACCGCCGTCTTTCTTAAATGCCGGACGCAGCTTTGCAAGCGTCTCTGTCGTAGTCCCTGCACGCGGACCCTCATCGGTATCTACCAGAACTGTCTCTTTTTTCTTCTTTACTTCCACCGGTACGATCTCATCCTTAAACACACCGGCCTTCTGCGCTTTCTCGCACTTCTGCTGGCTGTCGGCAGCAAACTGATCAAGTTCTTCTCTCGTCAGGCCCCACTGCTCACAGATATTCTCTGCGGTAATTCCCATATGGTAATTATTGAACGCATCCCACAGAGCATCATTTACCATTGTATCAACGAGTGCGGCATTGCCCATACGATAGCCGTAACGTCCGTTCATAGCTGCATATGGAGCCATAGACATATTTTCCATACCGCCGGCAACCACGATATCAGCGTCTCCTGCCTCGATCATCTGAGCTGCCATATTCACGCACTGCAACCCGGAGCCGCATACCACATTGATGGTAACTGCCGGAACCTCAATCGGAAGTCCTGCCTGAATGGAGGCCTGACGTGCCACGTTCTGTCCCTGGCCTGCCTGGATGACGCATCCCATGTAAACCTGATCTACCTGCTCCGGCTTCACACCGGCCCTGTTCAGGGCTTCCTTAATTACGACTGCTCCAAGCTGCGGAGCCGGTACGGCGCTCAGAGCTCCGCCCATCGTGCCAATTGCGGTACGGCATGCGCCGGCCAGTACAATTTTCTTTGCCATTTCATTTTCCTCCTCGTCTATGCTATGCTCTTGCCGGACGTCCTTTCTATTCCGGGCTTTACCGACAATTCTTTGTATCACAATCATAACACCAATCCCTGGTCTTGTCAAATAATTATCAAAGGTTTTTATGTATTTTTTATAAACATTCCTCACTCTTTTTTTATATTTTTTACATTTCTGATGTAACGATTGACCTGCCACCCACAAAATGATAAAATGATAACAATCGGGGATGTAACCGATTCCCGCTACTAAAATCAAGGAAGAAATGAGGCGTGAACAATGGATTTCAAAAAAATGTACCAGGAGAAGCTTACAACGGCTGAGGAAGCCGCAAAAGTGGTTAAATCCGGCGACTGGGTGGACTACGGCTGGACCACAGGCACCCCCGTTGCCGTGGACAAAGCATTGGCCAAACGGATGCCGGAGCTCAATGATGTCAATTTCCGCGGCGGCATTTTGATGTGGACCCCGGAAATCTTCAAAATCGAGAACCCGGCTGAACATCTTACATGGAATTCCTGGCATATGGGTGGGATTGAAAGGAAGGCGGTTGCACAGGGCTTTTGTTACTATGCTTCCATCCGTTATTCCGAGCTTCCCAGATATTACAGAGATATTGAGACAAAGCCGGATGTTGCCATTTTCCAGGTGGCTCCGATGGATGAACATGGTTATTTCAATTTTGGCCCCAATGCATCCCACATGGCTGCCTGCTGTGAGACCTCCAAGGTCGTCATTGTAGAGGTCAACGAAAATCTGCCTGTCTGCTACGGCGGCATGGAAGAGGGCATCCACATCTCCAGGGTGAACATGATTGTTGAGGGCGAGAATCCTTCTATTGCCGAGCTTGCCGGTGCTGCTGCTACTGAGGTTGACGAGGCAGTCGCCAAGCTGATCGTTTCTCAGATTCCGGATGGCGCCTGCCTGCAGCTTGGGATTGGCGGCATGCCGAATGCAGTCGGTTCCCTCATTGCCAAATCCGATTTGAAGGATCTCGGGGTACATACTGAAATGTACGTGGACGCTTTCGTCGATATCTCCAATGCCGGCAAGATCACCGGCGCAAGAAAGGCAATCGACAAGGGCCGTCAGGTCTACGCTTTTGCCGCAGGAACTAAAAAACTATATGATTTCCTTAACCGCAATCCGGAATGTATGTCTGCTCCGGTGGAATACACCAACGATATCCGTTCCATCTCCGCCCTCGACAACTTTATGTCGATCAATAATGCGGTCGATTTGGATCTGTTCGGGCAGATCAACTCTGAATCTGCAGGCACGAAGCCGATCAGTGGTGCGGGCGGACAGCTCGATTTTGTTCTGGGTGCGTATCTTTCCAGAGGCGGAAAGAGCTTTATCTGCTGCTCCTCCACCTTTAAGGCCAAGGACGGTACTTTAAAGTCCCGGATCGTTCCCACTCTGACTCCAGGCTCCATTGTCACCGATACGCGCGCTAATGTACACTATCTGGTAACAGAATACGGCATGGTCAATCTGAAAGGCCTTTCCTCCTGGCAGAGGGCAGAGGCTATTATTTCCATTGCCCATCCCCAGTTCCGCGACGAGCTGATTGCTTCCGCTGAAAAGATGAACATCTGGAAACGCAGCAATAAGCGTTAAACATGTGCGTGCCAGACATATAAGAATAAGGCAGGGCCAGCCGGGATTTCCGGACGCCCTGCCTTTCTTTTATCTTCCTTGTACTGAAAATATAATCCATAGCCCGGCAAAAACTGTTACTTCGGTTGCTGTGAAAGTCCGCCTTCCCCTGCTGTATCCGGCAGCGTTTTTTCTTCCTCTGCCTCCCGTACATCCGGCTGTGCGTCCTCCCTTTTCTCCTCCCTCGCATACCGTTCCCGGATCCCCCGGATCGTCCGCTCCATGCGTTTCCTATCCCGGTACTGTTTTCCCACATAGAGAAGAATCAGCATAAGCAGGGAGAGGATGGTAATCAGGCTTCCCTCCCGAATCCCCTCCGGCAGGTAAGAGAACGTAATCTCATGATAACCCTCCGGCAGATCAACCGCCAGAAAAGCTTCCAGCGCTTTTTTTGTCTCCGCCGGCTCTCCGTCCACTTCCACCGTCCAGCCAGCGTCAAAGGGAATGGTGGTAAGCAGCATTCCGGCTTTTGTCACATTCACCCCACCAGCCAGCCTCGTATCGCTCCAACTCGTCAGGTGCATCGGCATCTGATTCAGCTTTTCATAGAGTTCTATCATCGCACGCTCCGAAAACCGGTATACGGAGACATTCATCTTTTCCCCGGCTTCGTCCGCCGTGAGCTCCACCTCGTTCCCTTCGGCAATCGTTCCCAGCTCCAAAAGGTATCCGCGGTCAACATTATGAAAACTCTTCGTCTCTGCGGGGACAGACGCCTTCACAGTCTTGACCCGCTTGTTCATGACATAGGCATAGTATTCCCCCGTCATATCCGCCCGGAACCGGTACGTATTATCCGTCATCGTCCCGTCTACAGGAACCAGCACCTCATCGCATCCTGCCACCAGACACAAATCATTCTGTACCTCTGCCGGGTTGTCCATTTTATACTGCCAGCTCTCCTCCAGGTCAGGCGCCACCACAAACCCAAGCGGCAGTGTATACAGATTCTGATAGAGGAAACTCTCCCCATCCTCGCGCAGGTACATCATAAGTCCGGTATTCGATACAGCCTCGGAATAAATGGCATATTTCACGGAAACCAGACTGTCCACAAGCGGCGTACTGCCTGTGATACTGTATGCATTGGTCGAAGCCTCACAGCCCATACGTTTGAAAAATTTCGTCAGATCCGCATTGGCTGTCGATGAAAATAAGGATACCGAAGGAAAATTCATCCAGGCCCCGTCATTTTTGGTCTTACGCGTTTTCTTCTCCACGCGGTAAAAATCTTTGGCCGGCTCTAATGTTTTTACAAGACGCCGGACCTCTGCATTATCCTTTGTATAGGCCTCACGGCTGGTCGTCGTCACACTCGTCACAGTCGTATTGACCGCCGCCTCCACAGATACCAGAAGGAGCGCCAGAAAAGCTGCCAACCCTCTCCTCTGATTTTTAAAGAGATAAATTACCCCTGTATATGCGGCCAGGAAAATAAGCGCCACATAATATACTGAAAAATGGAAATGTTCCTGCTCCACCAGCTTTTCTGCCAGAATGACAAAGCCGGCACTCCCCCAGAACGCTGCAGCCACATGGCGTTTCGGTGTCGTTTTCAGATACAGAAATGCCCGGAAGCAGAGAAATAGCATCAAAAAAATGTAGATAAACGACTGTCTGGCCGGAAGGCTGTTTGGAAAATGGAAGCCATGCCAGATAAAATTCAGGGCGTTCACAGAAAAACTGGCAAAAAAGATCAGCAAAAGCCCGCAGTACACGCTCTTTTCCTTCACGGAAATCTTCTGGTTGGCAAGGTAGAGTAAAAAGAACATGAGAACTGCCACGCCGCAGTAAAGATTCGGCCAGTGATCCAGCCCGATTTCTGTCTCCACATTGCCGATATGGCGGGCAATCATATCAAAAATCGTAAAATACGAGGTAATGGTCTTTGGAAAATCAAAATTCCCGGAGGCGGTCGCACGGAGCGCAAAAATCTCCGGCAAAAGGACAAATGCCGCCAAACCGCCGGCGAGCAGGGAATACATCGCAAACCGTCCACAAGCCGCCGCATACCGTTTCATGCCCATCGGCCGCTCCATAATGAGCAGGGCAATAAAATATAATACCAGGAACAGGCAGGTCATGATGGAAATGTAGTAGTTGGAGAGAATAGAGCTGCCCAGCGCAGCACAATACAGGAAGCCTTTCCTCCGTTTCACTAAGCGCTCCAGCCCAAGCACAATAACCGGCAGTAAAAGGATGCAGTCCAGCCACATAATATTCCAGCTGTATGCGGCCATATAACCGGACAGCGCATAAAAAATGCCGAAAAAGCCAATGCCGACGGTATCCGTCTTACAGTGCCTTTTCAGATACCAGGCAAAGCTTAAGCCGGACAGTCCGATCTTTAAGACCACCATACCGCTCATAAATTCGATGATATAAGCGGTCGGGCACAAAATAATCAGCCAGTTTAAAGGGCTCGCCAGATAATAGGCATAGAGGGCTGCAAAATTAACCCCCATCCCTACATCCCAGCTGTATAAGAGGCTGCCTCCGGTCCTCAGTTTATGTTGAAATTCCGAAAAAAACGGTGCGTACTGGTGATACATATCGGTCCTCAGAAAGCTCTCCTGGCCGAATGGGAAGATCCTCCGTTCGGCAAAAATAACGATCATGATTACCACCGGCACCAGAAAAGCAATCAGCAGGCCGTCATAGGGGCGCACCGCCGTGCCGTTTTTTATCCTGTTCTGTCTCATAACGTCTCCATAATGGTATTATTATTTATTCTTTCCGTTTCCGGTAAAAATTAATATCTTACTGAACACATAATTTAAAACCATGACAACTGCGGAAATCAGAATCTTGCAGAGGAAAAATTCCATCTTCATTATATCTACCAGTACATATGTCGCCGCCAGACTGAACACAAAGGTAAGCACACGGCACATCACAAAAGAAACGAACTCTTTCCACACCTTGGAGGGAACGAGCGTATGACTTCCAAATACCCACCACTTATTTGTCACAAAGGCAAACAGGACTGCTGCCACCCAGGCAATGCTCTGCGACTGCAGGGAACTCATTTTGGCTGCGTAATACAGGATATTGGACAGCACATAATCAACGGCTGTCGTCAGCACTCCAAAAAAGATGTATGAAGCGCCTTCCCTGAGCGCTGCGTTTTGCTTCTTCTCATCTGTCTTTTCTGTCATATCAGTTACTCCCCTTTCCTCCTACCCATTTTAGTATAGCCGTTCCAAAAAGTAAAGGGACTGCACGCCGAAATCCCGGCTGCAGCCCCTTAAAAATTTATTAAGCAATCAATTGGCGCTGTCCACAAGTCTGTTGCGGACAGCTACGTTATTCTTAAGCCTCTAACAGCTTCTCGACGCTTACAAGCTTTACGCAGACACAGAAAATCTCTGCTGCCAGCTTCAGATCTTCCAGGGTCGGGAAGGACGGAGCAATACGGATATTGCTGTCATGCGGATCCTTTCCGTATGGATAGGTTGCGCCTGCACCTGTCATGACCACGCCTGCCTCTTTACACTTGGCAACGATAGCCTTTGCGCAGCCGTCAAGGGAATCGAAGGATACGAAATATCCGCCGTTCGGCTTTGTCCATGTACCGATCTCAAGTCCGGCAAGCTCACGGTTTAAGATCTCGTCAACTGCTTCAAATCTCGGACGGAGGATCGCAGCATGCTTTGCCATATGAGCCTTTAAGCCATCGATATCTTTGAAGAAACGTACATGGCGGAGCTGGTTGATCTTATCATGGCTGATGAGCTGGTTGTTCATCTGCTTCTTGATATCCTCGATGTTGGCCTTGGAAGTCGCGATCGCAGAGATACCTGCACCGGGGAATGTCACCTTGGCTGTGGAACCAAACTTGTAGACCATATCCGGGTTGCCTGCCTTTGCGCACTCCTCAAGGATGTCCAGAACCTGGTCCGGATGATCCGGATACAGATGATGTACGCAGTAAGCGTTATCCCAGTAAATACGGAAGTCCTTCGCAGCCGGCTTCAAGTTGGCGAAACGTTTTACCACCTCATCAGAGTAGGACTGTCCGGACGGATTGGAGTACAGCGGTACACACCAGATACCCTTTACAGCCTCATCGTTATTGACATACTTTTCTACCAGATCCATATCCGGGCCGTCATCATGGAGCGGGATGTTAATCATCTCAACACCAAAGAATTCAGTGATGGAAAAATGTCTGTCATATCCCGGAACCGGGCACAGGAATTTCACTTTATCTAACTTGCACCACGGAGTATTCCCCATAACACCGTGGGAATAGGAACGTGATACGGTATCGTACATTAATGTCAGGCTGGCGCTGCCATACATGATAACATTCTCAGGAGCTGCACCCATCATGCCGCCCATCAGCACTTTGGCCTCCTGAATTCCTGTCAGCACACCGTAGTTTCTGACATCGCCGTCAGCAGTCATAAAATCGCTCTTGCTGTTTAATACATCAAGCATCGGCAGAGACAGATCCAGCTGCTCCGGGCTTGGCTTGCCGCGGGCCATATTAAGGCTCAGATTCTTTCCCTGATACTCCTTATATGTAGCCGTAAGCTGCTCTTTTAAGGAAGCGAGCTCTTCCTTTGACATTTCACGATATGATTTCATGTCCTGTTTCCTCCTCAATCTGCAAAATATAGTCTTTGCTGTTGTAAAGCTTCTCTATATTCTCATTATAATCGAACCGGCGATTTCTTACAATACAAAATTTGTGCAAAACGGCTTTATTTTTCTATCTTTTTTCTCAGGTCAGGCAAAGATTCTAAACCGCGCCCGTGCCCAGCTGCTTTTTCCGTCTGTCTCCGTTTCCCCGACAGTGTACCGAGAGGAAAAAGCGCTTGCATTCCACCGGCAATCATGTTATAATGTTCAATATTTCACTTTGTTTTTAATTTTTGAACAAGAAAGGCGGACTCCATGAATACAAATCATACTGATTCCACTTCCCTCGCAGGCCGTATTGACTGGATTACGGTCATCGTCCCCTTTGTCCTTATCCTGTTTCTGTGTGTGAGCTTTGTCCTCGCTCCCGAACAGTCCGGGCAGCTTCTTTCTTCCATCCGCAGCCTGTTTGGAGACACGCTGGGACTCTGTTATCTTATCATCGGCCTCGGCGTTTTTCTCCTCTCCCTCTATCTTGCCTTCTCACGCTACGGCACAATCCGTCTGGGAAAGCCGGATGAAAAGCCAAAGTATTCTGATTTTGCCTGGAGCAGCATGATGTTCACCTCCGGACTGGCCGCAGACATCCTGTTCTATTCCTTCTGTGAATGGATTCTGTATGCCAACGACCCGCATATCGCCGAATTGGGATCCATGCAAATCTGGTCCAGCACGTATCCGATTTTCCACTGGGGCCCGATTCCCTGGAGCTTTTATCTGGTGCTTGCTGTCTCTTTCGGTTTCATGCTGCATGTGCGCGGGTGCCACAAGCAGAAATACTCCGAGGCCTGCCGCGCACTCCTTGGGAACCGCGTGGACGGTATCTGCGGGAAGCTCATTGACCTCCTGGCGCTGTTTGCTCTCTTGGCCGGGACAGCGACCACCTTTGCCCTGGCGACCCCTCTCATGGCCCAGGTCTTTTCCGAACTCACAGGGATTCCAGACTCCAGGTGGGTCACGATCGGCATTCTCGTTGTCACCTGCATCGTCTATACGTATGCTCTGGTACACGGGATGAAGGGCATTTCCCGGCTTTCTGCTTCCTGCATCTACCTTTTTTTCGCTCTCCTTGCTTATGTACTGCTCTTTGGCGGGGAGACGAGATACATTCTCGAGACGGGCTTTTCCGCGATCGGCAATCTGGCGCAGAACTTTTTTAGCCTTGCCACCTTCACTGACCCGCTGCGGACCACATCCTTCCCGCAGAACTGGACGATTTTCTACTGGGCTTACTGGATGGTATGGTGTGTGGCCTCCCCGTTCTTTATCGGCAGCATTTCCCGCGGGCGCACTGTCCGACAGACGATTCTCGGCGGCTACGGCTTCAGTCTGGGCGGAACATTTTTAAGTTTCCTCATTCTTGGCAATTACAGCCTTGGGCTCCAGGTGTCAGGAAAACTCGATGTGATGGGGCTGTATGCGGCCGCAGGGGATCTTTATGCGACCATCACCGCCGTTGTACAGACGCTGCCGCTGGCTCCGCTCATTTTGATTCTTCTGGTGGCAGCCATGATCGCCTTTTATGCGACCAGCTTTGATTCCATCGCTCTTGTGGCTTCCTCCTATACTTACCGCCAGATAAGCGGCGACGAGGATCCGCACCGGCTCGTCAAGATGTTCTGGGCTGTCATGCTGATTCTGCTGCCGATAGCACTCGTCTTTTCCCAGAATTCCATGACAAACCTGCAGTCGGTCTCCATCATCGCCGCTTTCCCGGTTGCACTCGTCATTCTCTTAATTATTGCCAGCTTTTTAAAGGATGCCAGACAGTATCTGAAGGAAAATATAACATAGTCTCACCTGGGGGTTGTTGTAATTTTGCAACAGCCCTTTCTGTTATCGGTTTCCCGAAGCCTCCTCCTTCAGCCTGCGATACAATTCTCTGGCACGCTTCTTCTCCTTGTCTCCTTCCAGGCCCACCCCATAACGCGCCTTTTGGTAAACGGTCTGGAATTCTTTCAACACATCTTCATTCCAATACCGATGCGCGATCCCGGCTATGGCTTCACTCGTCATGGAAGGCTCCAGTTCCATCCCCTTTTGACGGCACAGCTTCAAAAACTTCCTATAATAATATCTGACATTCCGCTCCTGAAACAATCCTTCCAAACTGCCGTTCTGCTGTCTGGCCTCTTCTGCCTGGCTCTTTTGCAGGACTCCTGTCTGCTCCCCGGGAGCGGTACGCCACGACCCTGTCAGTCTGCGGTACAGAAGGAGCAGAAGCCACCCTGCCGCCAGACATGCCATCAGGCCCCCTGCCGCCTTCAGGAACACCGGGAACCCGACAGCCGTAATTTCCTCAAATTCAAGCCCCAGCTCCCCGTCAACCATCACAGACGGATCGTTTGTTTCAAAACGAACCTCATTTGGGAAAAGGCCTGCAAACAGCGGCGCCAGTGCCTCCAGCCCTTTCAGTAACAGCCACAATACCCCTTCCAGAACAGGGAGGATCAAGGTCCGGTAGCATGTGACAAGTCCGTTTACAAGGCCGTTCCGAACAACTGCCGATGCGAGCCCCGCGGCGGCTGACACCGCCAATACAAGTTGAACCCCGCTGACGCCCCAGAATCCGGCGCGCGCCTTTCCCTCCCCTGACAAGCGGCTGATGCGCAAGAGCAGAATTCCCAGTATGAAAAACAACAGCACATAAAATCCACATTCCTTCTGCCACCGGTCCACCCCCAGGAAAAGAAGCTCCGAAGCTACTGCCACAAGCAGCACTTTGACCTGGAAGAAAAAAGTATCCTGACTGCTGTCTGCAAAATTCCGTCTGCTGCGGTTTAAGAAAATCCATACAGCCCACACACAGGGAACCGATATCAGAAAAATGGCAGCTGCCCGCGGGGCCCTCAAAAGAAAGGGCGTCATAAAGGCCAGATACCAGACGCTGTCAACGAATGCTTTCAGAATACAGACCGCCACAGCTATCCCTCCATTTCTTTCGCGCAAAGGAGCAGAACCTCCCTGCCGGACACCCTTTTTAAACGCTCTGCGGCGCTCTCCAGGAGCTCATTTCGCTCCGGCGCCACCACAATAAAGCTCCGCTTTCCCTGCAGCATGCGGTTCTCGCGTTCGAGGAATACCGCTTCCTCCTCCCGCCTGTCATACGTCATCCTTCCAAGCCCCTCCAGCACTGCCTCCAGGTGGCCGCGCCCCAGACCTTCACCCACCCGGTTCCAGCTTCCCATCGCACCTGCGATACTTCCGTTTGTCCTGAAATCATACGTGAGCCGCCTTCGTTCCAATTCTTCACATACACTTCTGACGACAGAAAAGCATGTTTCCAGACGTTCCCGCCTCCCCTCTCCACCGTCATCAGATACTATAAGGAGCACGCTGCATGAAAAATCCACCGTATTCTCATACTGCTTTACCAGGAGCCTGCGATTACGCGCGCTCTGGCTCCAGCTTATGGCACGGAAAGGCTCCCGCCCTGTGTATTCCCGAAAGCCGACAATACTTAACGGATCCTCCATCAGCCCCTGCCTCACGGCATGTTCACCCAGAAAACCTCCCAGCAGCCCGGAAAGCTCCCAAAACGCAGACGGCTTCGGCTTTACAACCATCTCCCGGATCTCCGGATAGGACGCTGTAATGCTCTGATATCCCAGAAAGTCTCCGGCTTCTACCGACGCTCCGCGGAAAAAATACCGTCCGCGGCATGACAGGGAAACCTTTCGCTTAAGCTCTGCCTTCTGCCTCCCTGCCAGATAAAGTGTGGAAACGAGTGCCTCGGATTTCAGGGGCCCGCCTGCCTCAAAGACAAGCCCCTCCGGCACGAGCTCCTTTACCTTCAAATAGGGCACCATCATCCGCTTGCTGTTCGAAATCGTAAATTTCCAGCAAAAAGATTCCCCCGGCTCCACCAGGATCCGGTCCGTTTCCGTCTCAAAGGTCAGCCCGTCCAGCACATGCGCCATCGAATAGCGCTCTGCAAAATACAAAAGGAGCCCCAACACGATCAGCAAAAAAATCATTTCCTATTCTCCAGAGGAACCGGTATGGACTCAAGCATCCGGTTCAGATAATTCTTTGCGTCGCTGAAGCTTTCTGCCCCTCTGGACACCATCCGGTGGCTCAGTACATGCGGCGCGGTAAACAATACGTCCTCCGGAATCACGAAGTCACGTCCCCGCAGCGCTGCCGTTGCCTGGGCTGCCCGGTAAAGAGCGATCGCACCTCTCGTCGAAACGCCGGTCACAAAGCGGCTCTCCGTTCTCGTTTTTTCCACAATATCCATGATATACCCCAGTACATCGGCGTGAACCGACACTCTGGGAAAAGCTGCCTTCATATCCGCGATTTCCTGTCGCGAAAGCACCGGTTCCAGGCCCTTCAAACTCTCTGCAGCCGGCATTCCCGAAAGCACACGCATCTCCTGCTCTCTCGTCATATATCCAAGGGAAAGCTTCATAAAAAACCGGTCAAGCTGCGCCTCCGGGAGCGGAAACGTTCCGTATGACTCCACGGGATTCTGCGTCGCCATCACAAAAAACGGTTCCTCCATCGGATACGTCGTACCATCTACCGTGATCTGCTTTTCCTCCATCGCCTCCAACAGGCTGGACTGCGTCCTGGGCGTGGCCCGGTTGATCTCGTCTGCCAGCACAATGCCTGTAAATAAGGGGCCGGGGCGGAACTCGAACTCGCCCGACTTCTGATTATAGAAATTGATCCCGGTCAAATCAGATGGCAGCAGATCCGGGGTAAACTGAATCCGTTTGCATTCACAGCCCATTGTCCTCGCAAATGCCCGCAAAAGCATCGTTTTGCCGGTTCCCGGAACATCCTCTAAAAGCACATGCCCGGAGCACAAAAAGGCGGTAAAAATAAGACGGACCACGTCCTCCTTACCCACAATTACCCGGGAACAGCTCCCGGCCACACGCTCCATATGTTCCTTAAAATAACTGAAATCCATACATTATTTCTCCCATCCCGTCTCAGCTCTTATCCAGCCTGAAACGGTTTCCTTCTTTATTCCCGGCGTCATATGACAGTCCGATTCCAATCACCCCGACAAGAATCACCGCCGTACCGACCACTTCAATCCATGTAAAGCGTTCGCCTAAAAACACCACACCGCTGAGAATCCCGACCACTGTGCTCAGGCTGCAGGTGGCGGAATATACTGCGAAAGGAAGATTCGCCGAAGCGTAGGTCGTAAGCAGGAATGCCCCCACGCAGGAACCAAGTCCCATATAGAGAAGGGAAATCCCGAACCGGGGCGTCATCAGACCGGTAAAATAGCCGGCCAGAGAGCCATGCGCGATGGCATGTCCTCCCAGAGAAAGCACGGTAAAAAACAGCGCTCCCATTCCCGTCGTCAGATAAATGATATCAAAGGAATTAAAGACTGCCGATGTCCGCCGTACAAGGACACGTTGAATCGCCAGCGTAATGTTGAGGCCGATAATCAGCACCAGGCCAATGGTCGTAAGCCCGGCTTCCACCTTATCCGCCATATTGGCGATCAGCACACCGCCTACTACCACAAATACCAGCATGACCTGCCGTCTTGTGGGATATTCATGGTTGATGAGCGCTGAAAACACCAGCATTGTAACCGGGAGAACGCTGTTAAACAATGACATCTGTGAAGCAGGCGCATACGTTGTCGCTGTCGTCTCCACAATCTGGCTGATCATGGGATTGAGCAGGCCGCATATGAGAATCAGATAAACCGGGCGGTTTTTATAATGTACTTTCTGCAGGCCGAACACCACCAGAAGCGTCATCGCCAGAAATCCCAGCACGAATCGGAACGCAAGAAACTTGATGCTGTTCTGATCTACAACAGCCATCCCCATTTTGATAAAAATGTACGCAAAGCCAAATATTGTCTGCCCGGCAAGATTGGCAAGCAGTGGTAAGTATTTTTTCAAGGCGGCACCTCTTTCCGAAATGGTTCTCCGGCACCAGAACATCCGCTGCCGGAATCTCTTCCAGCTACCAGTATAAATTCTTTGTGCCCAAAAGTCAATTTCCATCCTGACATCTGACACGCATTTTGAGGCACAGAACCCCGCATTCTGCTGATTGGCAGATTCTGCCACATTTTTACCCCAACTTAACCGTGGAAATGCATTGCCAGTAAGTGGTATTCTGTTTATAATAGAAATAAAGAAAATAAGTATTGAGGAGGAATGATGGATGAAAAAGACAACTTATTGCTACGCGGTCCTGACAGCGTCGGCAGCGCTGGCACTCGGCTCTGCATTTACTGCCTTTGCCGCAGAGTGGAAGGAGATCGACGGCAGCTGGGTATATGTTGAAAATAATGGAAACTATGCGACAGATACCTGGAAGGAGGATAATGGCGTCAACTACTATCTTGGAAGCAATGGTTTCATGGTAACGGATACCCTGCTTAACCTTAACGAGAATTTTTACTATGTAAGATCCAACGGCGCCATGCTGACGAATTCCTGGCGGCAGATCCAGAACCCGGAATGGCAGGGGGATGATCTGGTTGATGAGGCCAGCTGGTATTATTTTGGCGCCAACGGACGTGCTTTCACTTCCAAGGAGGGCAAGGCTGAGATTTACAACATCGGTGATAAAAAATATGTCTTTGACCAGTACGGGAGAATGGTTACCGGATGGATCAGTGAGACCGGCGAGCGCGTGGAAGAGGATAACTGGCAGGAGGGCATTTACTACGCAGATGAGGAAGGCGATGGCGATATCGTCGTAAACGCCTGGGTATATGCGACAGTGACGGACGACGATAATGAGGATGATTCTAACCCCACCTACCACTTTTATTTCAATTCCAATGGTAAAAAGGCCATCAGCACAGATAAGACGCTCGGCGACCACAAGTACCTCTTTGACGAAAGAGGCGTCGCTGTCTCCGGCTGGCATCAGGATAGCGATGGTGACTGGAAATTCTATGGCGGAGGCGAGGACTGCTACCTGCACACAGGCTGGTTCCAGGCTGTCCCGCACGAGCAGATGAATTCCGGCGCCAATGCGGATGGTACCTCCTATTACTATTATGCCGGTTCCAACGGTAAGATCACGGAAAGCCAGTTCAAGACGATCGACGGCAAGACATATGCCTTCAACAGTAATGGTGAGATGATTACCGGTCTTAAGGTATTTACCTTCAGCGAAGAAAACAGCAAAGAGATTGCTGGCTATACCAGTGTTGACTACCTTGACAATCTCCCCAGCGGTCCCTCTGATACAAGAGAGGTCTATTACCTGACCAGCGACAGCGGTGTTAAGACGGGAACACAGTCCATCGGTATCGACGGCACTACCTACACCTTCTCCTTTAAGTCAAACGGCGCTCCCAAGGGCGCAGGCATCACCGGCATTGACGGCGGATACATCTACGACCACGGCAGACGACTGACTGCTGAGGAAGGCACCAAGTATCAGCCCGTATCCTGGTATCAGAACGTAAACGGCAACGAGGTTTCCGCGGAATACCTGCTTGCTGAGAATGGGGCAATCCAGAAGAATAAGAAAAACATCAAGGACCAGGACGGCTATTACTACTGCACCGATAAGAATGGTATCCTGCTCCATGATGCTCTGGGCGACAAGTGTACCGAAAAGCACTAATTGCTAAAACACCAGCCTATCAATATAGAAAATGCAGAAAAGCTGCCAACGGCAGCTTTTCTGCATAAAGTATTCTGTATCTTACTTATCTTGCATTTTAATTCGTCTGTATTCTACTTATCCTGTTCTCGAATCATCTGCATCCTGCCTGTCCTGTGCCTTGATTCGCCTGTATTCCGATCTATCTGTATCCCGGGTATTCCGGGCTCCAAATCCTGTATTCCGGCAGCCTGTCAGGCTTCTGATCTGTCACAAATTCAGTCCGCCCTTTTCTTCCGTTCTACTCCAGCTCCTGCCCACCTTTTGTCTGTGGACGTCCCAGGCTTTCCCACCGTAAAAAGGCACTGATAAACCCGTCGATTCCACCATCCAGCACACTATTTACATTCCCGCTTTCAAAGCCGGTTCTGTGATCTTTGATTAATGTATAGGGCTGGAGCACATAGGAACGAATCTGACTTCCCCAACCAATCTCCTTTACGTCCCCGCGGATATCGGAAATCTTCTCCGCATTTTCCTGCTGCTTTAGCATGTACAGCTTGGCTTTCAACATCTGCATCGCCCTGTCTTTATTCTGGAATTGGGAACGCTCATTCTGGCACTGCACTACGATGCCTGTGGGTATGTGAGTGATACGGACTGCCGAGGACGTCTTATTGATATGCTGCCCTCCTGCACCGCTGGAACGGTACGTATCAATGCGCAGATCGTCCTGATTAATCTCCACGTCAAGGTCCTCATCAATATCGGGCATGACATCGCAGGATACGAACGAGGTCTGCCGTTTCCCGTTCGCGTTGAATGGCGAAATCCTTACCAAACGATGGACTCCCCGCTCAGATTTCAGATATCCAAACACATTCTCGCCATTGATCTGCATGGTAACGGATTTGATTCCGGCTTCCTCACCGTCTAAAAAGTCCAGTACCTCCACAGAATAGCCCTTGCTCTCAGCCCACCGGCAGTACATACGGTAGAGGATACTGCACCAGTCACAGGATTCGGTGCCTCCGGCGCCTGCATTCAGCCTCAGAATCGCGTTGTTGCTGTCATATTCTCCTGTCAGAAGCGTCCGTAACCGCAGCGCTTCCAGCTCAGAGACAAATTCATCCAGCATTTCCCCGATCTCGGGAATCATCGCCGGGTCATTCTCCTCATAGCCCAGTTCAAGCATCAACTCGATCTCCTCATACTGGTTCTCAAGTTTATGGAACTCTGATACTGTATCCTTCAGATTCTTTGCTTCTTTCACGAGTCTGGTGGATTTTTCCGCATCCTCCCAGAAGCTTGGCTCCTGCATAGTCTTATCCAGCTCGTCGATCCGGCGGATCTTGGCGTCCAGATTCAGAGAATCCCTGACCTCCCTGAGCGGTTTGTCGTATGTGGATAATGTATATTTAAACTGGTCCAGCTCAACCATAGATACCGTCCTTTCTTCCTCATGATTCTGCGGTCCGGCCGCCGTTTTGAGAGCCTGAAATGTCTACTGTGCCAGCGGCTTTCTGCCATGACACTGTTTATATTTCTTGCCGGATCCGCAGGGGCACGGGTCATTCGGGTAAATTTTCTGCACGGCCCGCCTCTGCGGCGCTCTCGCGGCGCTGTCATCCTTATTCGTCCCTGTCACTTTGGCAGCCGGCTCCCTCTCCACTTTCTGCTCCACACGAATATGGCAGAGAATCCGAATGGTATCCTCACGGATCGCCGCAGACATGTCGTCAAACATTTCATAGCCGTTCATCTTATACTCTACCAGCGGATCCCGGTTTCCGTATGCCTGAAGCCCGATCCCCTGGCGCAGCTGCTCCATATCGTCGATATGGGACATCCATTTATTGTCAATTACCTTAAGGAGAATCACACGCTCAATCTCACGGATCTGCTCTGCATCCGGAAACTCCGCTTCCTTGGACTCATAGAACTTAATCGCCTTCTCCTTGAGAACATGCTTAAGCTCATCCTTTTTCATATTCCGGATCTCGTCCGTCAGTTCAAGAGGCTCGAGCGGAATAATCGGAAGCAGCAACTCGTTGATCTCCTTGAAATCCCACTTCTCGGCAGGCTGGTCGTCGCTGACATACATGTCAACAGCGCCCTCCACAATGTCGGTCAGCATTTTCATCACGACGTCTCGCATGTTCTCTCCGTTTAGCACCTGGAGCCGCTCGCCGTATACTACCTCACGCTGCTCGTTCATAACCTCGTCATATTTCAACAGGTTTTCACGGATTCCATAGTTGTTCGTCTCAATCTTTTTCTGCGCCTTCTCAATCGCTGATGAGAGCATCTTATGTTCAATCTGTTCATTTTCCGGCACTCCCAGGGCATTAAACATGCTCATGAGCTTATCGGAGCCGAACAGGCGCATCAGATCATCTTCCAGGGAAATATAAAAACGCGATTCACCGGGATCTCCCTGACGTCCGGAACGGCCGCGAAGCTGATTGTCGATACGCCGCGACTCATGGCGCTCCGTTCCAATGATTTTAAGGCCCCCGGCTGCCCTGGACTCCTCATCCAGCTTGATATCTGTACCACGTCCGGCCATATTGGTGGCAATCGTGACCGCACCGTGCACACCGGCCTCCGCTACAATCTCTGCCTCCATCTCATGGAACTTGGCGTTCAGAACCTTATGCGGAATCCCACGTTTTTTCAGCATATGGCTCAGCATCTCTGAGGTTTCAATCGTGATCGTACCCACCAGGACAGGCTGCCCCTTTTCATGCGTCTCGACGATATTTTCGACTACGGCGTTGAATTTCTCCTTTTTTGTCTTATAAACAGCGTCATTGAGGTCTTTACGGACAACCGGCTTATTCGTCGGAATCACAATAACGTCCATCTCGTAAATATTCCGGAACTCCCGCTCCTCTGTCTGTGCCGTACCGGTCATGCCGGCCTTTTTGCGGAATTTGTTAAAGAAATTCTGGAAGGTAATCGTTGCCAGTGTCCTGGACTCTCTTCTGACATTCACATGTTCCTTTGCCTCGATCGCCTGATGAAGTCCGTCGGAATAGCGGCGGCCTGGCATGATACGCCCTGTAAATTCATCGACGATCAGAACCTCTTCATCCTTTACCACATAATCTTTATCACGGAACATCAGATAATTCGCCCGCAGGGCCAAGATAATATTGTGCTGGATCTCCAGATTTTCCGGGTCAGCCAGATTTTCAATGTGGAAAAATTCTTCCACTTTCCTGACGCCTTCCTCTGTCAGGTTCACTACCTTATCCTTTTCATTAACAATGAAGTCTCCCGACTCCTCGATCTCCTCGCCCATAATGGCGTTTAGCTTTGTAAATTCAGCTGATTCCTCACCACGTACAAGCTGCCTGGCCAAAATATCGCAGACCTCATAAAGCTTGGTGGACTTCCCACTCTGACCGGAGATGATAAGCGGGGTCCTTGCCTCATCAATCAGCACCGAGTCCACCTCGTCAATGATACAGTAATCAAGCTCACGCAGCACCATCTGCTCCTTGTAGATCGCCATATTGTCACGCAGGTAATCAAAACCAAGCTCATTATTGGTGACATACGTGATATCACAGCCGTAAGCAGCCTTCCTCTCCTCGGAAGTCATGGAATTCAGAACCACGCCGACCTTCAAGCCCAGGAACTCATGCACCTGCCCCATCCACTCAGCGTCACGCTTTGCCAGGTAATCATTCACCGTTACAATCTGCACACCCTTGCCGGCCAGAGCATTCAGGTAGGCGGGGCAGGTGGAAACCAGTGTTTTTCCTTCACCCGTTTTCATCTCAGCAATACGTCCCTGATGAAGGACAATACCACCGATGAGCTGTACCGGATAATGCTCCATATTTAATGTACGCTTTGCAGCCTCCCGCACAGCGGCAAAAGCCTCCGGCAGGATATCGTCCAGCGTCTCTCCGCCGGCCAGACGCTCCTTAAACTTTCGCGTCTGGTCCCTGAGTTCTTCATCGCTCATCGCCTGCATCTGCGGACGGAGTTCCTCAATCTTATGAATAATCGGATAAATCAGCTTCAGCTCGCGGTCGCTGTGAGTTCCAAATACTTTCTCAACAAGATTCATTCTACACGCTCCTAAGTCTAAAATACTGTAAAAATTCATTATACAAACAAGTTTATTGCCAAAGGCAGCGCGCCTCCGGCGCATAAAATCCTGATCTGACCTGACAATTCCCGGTCCTGTCCCTGTTTTAAATGCAGGATACGGGATAAAACGGGTATAATCCTTAGTATTTTAACACCTTCCGCCCTTTTATTCAATCACTTCATTGTTTTTTTACAATTTAAAGACACTCCCTCAAAAAAGATTTACATCAGGACATATTTTTACTATAATATCATAGGAAGCATTAACATGGATAGCTGCATTTGCCTATATCGTGTACAGGCAAATAAAGCAGATAAGACAGCCAGCTACGTTTGCCTATATCAGGAAACAGGCAGGCAGAGCAGATTATCAAAACATGTACATTCCTGAAAAGGCTGTAAGAAAAGAGCCGATCAGGGACAAACCTTCATAGACATCAGGTGGATTTTCATCCTATTATTTATATCATTATAGAGGAGGGCGGGTATGGCAAAAGTACAGGCCAAAAAGGCTCAGGCTCAGGTATCGGTTTCCGTGCAGACTGGCAGCACAGTATTTGCTCTGGATATCGGAACGCGGAGTATCATCGGAATGGTAGGAAGCATTGAAGAGGATCGTGTAAAAATCATTGCCATTGAGCGCGAGGAACACACAGAGCGGGCCATGATTGACGGACAGATCGAAAATATAGAAAAAGTAGCACTTCTGGCCGACAGGATAAAAAAACGGCTCGAGCACAAAATCAATATAAAGCTCAACCGTGTCTGTGTCGCTGCTGCCGGACGGGCGTTGAGAACCAAACGGGCTGAATACGAGCTGGACTTATCAGGCGTCCAGCTCATCGATGACGAAGTTATCAGCCGTCTGGAAGCCGGGGCAATCAGCAAGGCCGAAGAGGCCTTTGACGCAGAAAATGATGCCCCGGATAATGCCAAACGTTTTTACCTGGTCGGGTATACGGTATGCCAGTATTTCCTCGACCAGTATATGATATCCAATCTGAAAGACCACCGCGGCCAGCATGTCAAGGTGGATCTGATCGCCACCTTCCTTCCTAGCGAGGTTGTGGAAAGTCTGTATACCACCATGAATAAAATCGGACTGGAAGTCGCCAGTCTGACACTCGAGCCGATCGCTGCCATCAATGCCGCGATCCCGGAAAATCTGCGGCTCCTCAATCTGGCATTAGTCGATATCGGCGCCGGGACTTCGGACATTGCCGCCTGCACAGGCGGCAGCGTTACGGGCTATACAATGGCTACCGTAGCCGGAGATGAGATTACCGAAACGATCATGAAGGAATATCTCGTGGATTTTAAAACAGCTGAGCTCATTAAGGCCAAGATTGAACATGAAGACAAGATCGTTTTTGCCGATATTCTGGGACTTGAGCACACGCTTTCACGTGAGGATATTCTCCGCTGCATCCAAAAGACCTCTGCCCTGCTGTGCAAGGAGATCGCCGCCAAGATACTGGAGGTGAACGGCGGACCGCCATCTGCCCTGTTTCTTGCCGGAGGCGGCAGCAAACTGGCCGGACTAAAGGACGGGCTGACCGCAGCGCTCAAGATGGATGCCAACCGCGTGGCTATTGCAGGCAACTATTTCCAGGCCAATGCCTACTCAGAGGAGTATGACCTGAATAATCCGGAATACGCCACCCCGCTCGGCATCGCCATCTCTTCCGGTCTTAATCTGATTAATGACAGCTTCCGCGTCGTCCTGAACGACCGCCCGGCAAAGCTATTCCGCAGCGGCAGCTTTACAGCCCTGAATCTTTTGATGATGAATGGCTATGGCTTCCGTGATATCATGGGACGTCCCGGCCTTAACCTGACTGTGACGGTCAATGGCATGCGCAAGGTGTTCTACGGAACTTCCGCCCAGCCAGCCTCGCTTTTCATTAATAAACAGGAAGGAAAGCTCTCAGAAATCATCCATGCCGGAGACTTCATTGATTTCATTCCGGCAGTCCAGGGCATTCCGGCCTCAGCCTGCCTCGGCGATATCGAAGGCGCGGCTGATTGTATTGATATCACGCTAAATGGCGAGCATGTCCCCTTAAGTACACCTTTGAAAAATGGCGACAGTATTTCCATCAAGCGGCCGCCTGAACCCGCAAAAACGGAGCAGGCTCCCACCGAATCTGAAAAGGAAATGGCACAGGAACAGGTTACTGATTCTGTCTTTGGCTCTGAGGAAACATCAGGGCCGCTCTCCCCGTCAGATTCGACTGTTCAGAAGCCAGACATGTCTGAACCCGGAATACTGGAGCCTGCATCACAGCAGACACCACCGTCTGCTTCCGAAACCGGAACTTCATCCACCGGACAGCCGGGGCGCATCCCGCCTGTAAGAACCCGCAGCTGGCAGGCCCAGGAAGCCGCGCCGGCTTCCATGACGGCTACGCAGCAGACTACAGAACATGCACCAGCCTCTGACACTGCTGACGGATTGACTCAGGGAGTCGTGTCATCTTCTGGCGTTGCCGGCAGAGTGGCTCAGGGAATGGCATCAGTTTCTGACGTTATTGGCAGACAAGCTCAGGGAGCCGCGTCGGCTTCTGGCGTTTCCGGCAGGATGGCTCAGGAAAATATGTCCGCCCTGGCATCTGCTGCCGGGCAGCCTGTCGAGCCATCGGTTATACCGCCAGAGACTTCCATCCCGAAAAAGGATATACCTCCAAGGGAACTTCTCTTCCACTTAAATGGCTCTTCCCTGAGACTCCCGGCCAAACATGACAACAGTCCTTATTATCTGATGGATATGATCCAATATTCCGGGATTGACCTGAAGCACCCGAAGGGAAAAGTCCGTCTGACAGTAAACGGAGCTTCCGGGATGTTCCAGCAAGTCCTCTCCGAAGGCGACATTATCTATATTGAAGAAGAAATCGAATGACGCGCCAGACGCGTCATTTTTGTCTCTGTTCTTCTCCTGTTGTGGGTATTTCCAAAATCCGGCTTTCCGGCAATACCTGCAGCATATTTTCTATCTGCCTGTCATATTATGGTAAACCAGACAAATTGCACAAATCATACATTCGATTTTTCCCCTGTCCACATTATCCACCACGATTCACACTGAACTTGTTGAAAGTTGTCCACCTTTCAATGCCTTGATTTTACTGGAAAATCCAGTTATGCACAAAGTTATCCACATTATCCACAATTTTCTCCCCCATTTTTCCCCTTATTTCATGCCTGTTCTATTTTTCTGATTTTTATACACATCTCATAAAATTCACTTTTTCGAGCCTTTTCGCCAAAAAAAGGATTGACAGAGCACTGTCGGCTCCTGACTGTCAACACCAATGTTATATCGTGTCATTACTTTTTCCCACGCTTTAAATTGTCGCATTTCTTTTTGATTTTAGTTGTTTTTTACAGAAATATATGCTATGATAGCTATGTGGACAACGTATTGTGACTCCTGTTACCGACGGGCACTCATCGTTCCACAAATCAAAAAAAGGAGTTGATTTTATGCGTTATATCATCAGTGGAAAAAATATTGATATCACATCAGGTTTAAGAGATGCCGTAGAAAGCAAGATCGGAAAACTGGAACGCTATTTTTCTCCCGATACAGAAGTCCAGGTAACTATGAGTGTGGAAAAAGGGCGTCAGAAAATCGAAGTGACAATTCCAGTTAAGGGAAATATTATCCGTGCAGAGCAGGACAGCAATGACATGTATGTATCCATTGACCTTGTGGAAGAGATCATCGAGCGGCAGATCAAAAAATACAGAACTAAGCTGATTGATAAGAAGCAGAATACCCCCTCCTTCAGTGAAGCTTTTTTACAGGAAGAGGCTGATCAGGAAGAAACGATTCATATCGAAAAGACCAAGCGCTTTGCCATGAAGCCGATGGATCCGGAAGAAGCATGTATCCAGATGGAGCTCCTGGGCCACAATTTCTTCATGTTCCTCAACGCGGAGACAGACGAGGTCAATGTTGTGTATAAGAGAAAAGCGAATTCCTATGGCCTGATCGAGCCGGAATTTTAAAATAGAACCGTCAGCTTCCATACAATTCCTGATGCGTACCGCCTTGATTTCTTTCCGGCACGGTGGGAAACGCAGTCTTTATCCGGATTAAATCTTAAATGATAACCAAAGGGCTGTTACAAACTGATCGCGTTCTGCAATATAAGACGTATGTTACAAAATGCTGCCGATTGCGCGGTTCTGTATCTTACATGCTTTTGCATTTTGCACGACTCTGTATCTTACATGTTTTTGCATCTTACAGGGTTATGTATCTTACAGAAATCTCCACGTATATCGCACGAATTTGTCTGTTTGCGACAGCCCCTTTTCAATTCACCCCGATCGTCCCGGCATTCACTAATCACTCCACAATTAATGGTACCACTACGCCCTGTTTGACGTCTATAAGCCCGTGATCTGTGAGCTTT
Source organism: bacterium 1XD42-76 (assembly GCA_009917545.1). Lineage (GTDB taxonomy): Bacteria > Bacillota > Clostridia > Lachnospirales > Lachnospiraceae > QZDW01. The sequence continues at coordinate 93,778 of QZDW01000011.1, read as the reverse complement.
AAAGCCGGACTCACCGGCAGGCCAAGTGTTCCCAGCGACATCACCGGGTTCTTATGCCGATATCCAAGTGCTTCCAGACTTTCGCGGACTGCCTTTAATCCAAAAGCCGTGTCCCCGGCTCCCTGTTCGGAGAGAATCCCGCATACTGGCAGTGAAAGCTCTGCCAGGACTCTTCCGTCTTTCACCGTCAAAATCCCCCCCTGGGTTTCCTGAATCCGCCTCACCGCAAACAGCATATCTTCCGGATTGTCTCCGGCAACAAAGAGATTATGATGGTCATGGAAGTAAGTAGTGGCAACGGTTCCGGTGTTCAGGCAGGAACCAGTGATAAATCCATATCCGATGTTCCCATTCTTACCGTGTCGTTCTAAGACCATTGCCAACAGGCAGCCGCTGCTTTTCCAGTCCAGGGTATGATTTTGCACTGGCATTGTAATAAACTTTTCCGTTGTCTGCGTGCGGTCGGGATGCACCTCGATTGCACGTACCGTGACTTCCTCCCTGTCCGTATCCACTGGAATCTGAAAGTCCTTTAGCGTTACAGGCGCAAGGCTGACGCTCTGATAGAAATCCGCCGGAAATTGATATGACACCGGAAGCACCTGTCTGTTTTCCTGCGAAAATATTGGAACCCCGTTTTTGTATACAAAAGACGGCGTCATAACAGCCGGATCGTCAAGCAAGGCAAAGTCGGCCAGCTTTCCAGGAGCAATGGCGCCCCGGTCGTGCAGATGCATTCTCCGGCTCGGAGTATAGGTCGCACAGTATATTGCCATTTCCACAGGGAATCCGGCTTCGACTGCCTTTTGTACGACATAGTTTAACTGGCCTTTTTCATAAAGAGTGTCAGCCATAGTATCATCCGTCACAAAGCAGCAATATTCATAGAGCCGGTTCTCACAAATGTATTCCAGCACATCAGGCTTCAGCATCTTATCCTGGATCTCGAAAAACATCCCGTTTTCAATACGCTGTTTTACCTCTTCTAATGTATGTTCCGTGTGGTCCGCGTCGATTCCCAGATACAAAAACCTGGCGAGGTCAAGATCAACAAGCGACGGACAGTGGCCCTCTATCACGTACCCGGGACGTTCCCTGCGCAGATAATCGAGAAATTTCGTGATTTCCAGATGATTCTCCCGAATTATCTGCCGACAGTTCATGATTTCTCCAACACAGATCACATTCTTTTCATCCAGTAGTTCTTTCATCGCATCGCAGTTGATGATTCCCCCTGTTGTCTCCAGCCGTTCATCTGTGGATGGTACACTGCTTGGAATCCCATAAAAAATATCAATCGGCGTATCCTTCGCGGCACAAATCATCTCCCGAATCCCACGCACGCCTTTCACATTTGCCATTTCATGGGGCTCCGATACGATTGTAGTCACGCCGTATGATGCAACACGATTTCCGAACGGGCCGGGAGTCATCATACTGCTCTCGATATGCATGTGGATATCCACAAGTCCCGGAATCATATACATCCCTCCTGCGTCAAGCACGGTATCCGCCTCAAACGGCATATCCTGTTTCCGGTCAATGTAATAAAATTTGCCCTCCTTCACAGAGACATCCGCAGGAATAAATTTTTTCAGGTAGGTATTAAATACCTTTGCATTTTTAATCAGCAAAGAAACAGATTCCATAAAGCATCCTCCCTTTTCTCTTGATTGTCGTTCTATGACTATAGTATAATGGGAAAGCAGGAATGTCAAATTCATATTTTCCATAAAAATTATGCCAAACTGGAATATCAATGGGCTATCCCTGTATGAACGAAATTCCATGTTTTTTGCCTGCGCTGTCAGACCGTGACGGTCTCTCTGAGCAGCCACAAATCGTGATCTTTGAGTACTGTATGAGGAATGCATAATATGAATTTTCAGGAATTTAACTATGTCTTATGTATTGCAAAGCATCAGAATCTCAGCCGGGCAGCCGAAGAACTCTATATTTCTCAGCCGACCCTGACAAAGCATCTGCAAAAACTCGAGCGCGAGATGAATGGAAAACTTTTCGTGCGCAGCGGGAACAGCTACATCCCGACGTATCTGGGACGAAGGTATCTGGAATATGCCAGGAAACTATTGGCGGTACATGAGGATTGGGAAAAAGAGCGGCAGGATCTTATATCCGGCAGGGAAGGAGAGCTGAACGTCGCCTTCCCTCTGATGCGCAGCGCTTGTATGGCGCCCCGGATTATGGAACGCTTTCACGAGCAATATCCTGGAGTCAGAGTAAATCTGAGAGAAGAGACCTGTGCGATTCAGGAAAAACTTCTTTTAGACGACGAACTCGATTTTGCGGTCTTTAATGAAGCAAAACCGCACCCAAAGCTGGAATATAAGATGCTTTTAAGAGAAGAAGTACTGCTTGTGATGCCTGCCAGCCATCCGCTCGCATCATTGGGGGTAAAAAGAAGTAAGGCCGAGTATCCGCAGATTGATCTGCGGCTGCTTGCGAATGAACCATTCATCCTGCATTTTCCAGATCAGACGACCGGGCAGATCGCGCTGGAATTATTTAAACAATATGGGATCCATCCGTCTGTTCCCATGCGCACAAGAAATACTGTAACCTGCATAAAACTCTGCCAAAAGGGGCTGGGATTGTGTTTTATCCCCGAAACTTATTTGAAAAATATAGAACTGCAGTACCCACCGCTGTGCTTTTCGGTTGGAGATCAGGGGGCATTCAGCACTTTGACGATTGCTTATCGAAAAGGAGCCTATCTTCCGGCCTACGCACGGGATTTTATTCGCATTGCACAGGAGAATTTCCAGAGGTAAGACAAACGGCTGCTTTTCCTGTCATGCTTTCATCTTTCATAATTCCATATGCAGAGCCAATGGTTTTCCCATTTAGCAGCAATTCCCTGACTTTTCTTCGCAGGCCGGTATCGGCAGGCAGTGTTTCGTAATCTGTGTCGATTGGGGCCTCAAATAACCATTCGATAAATTCCTTATCCTTCCCATCCTCGCTCACGACATGAAACCGTTTCTGAAACGATAATATGTTGGAGTGTCCGGACAAAAACGGCGTAAGAGCCGGTGATATCAGCCAGGAGCCACACGTATATTTGCCATAATGGTAGTCGCCAAAGTATGTCTGGAAAAATGCTTTGGCCTGCTTCAGGGAAGCATCCACCGCCGCTTCGGAAAAATCCGCATCTGACGGGATGTGCAATCCGATTACATTTTCACCCTGCCAGGAGGTAAATTCATATTCCAGTTCCCCTATCCGGAACAGGCTCATACTGACCTGCCGGTAGGTCCACCATCCACGATCAAAAAACAACCGCCCGTTTTTCTTCCCACATTCCTCTATAAACCTCGTGAAGCATTTCATCGTATCCACATATATCGTTTGAGGGATATGCTTTGCTTCATATCTGTCGAACGCACGCCGGGCGCATTCCAAATGACAATATAACATCTGCAGGTGGTCAGAATCTTCTTTAAATAGTGCTTTCAGATCCCGATAAGCCTGGGCTGCTGTTTTTCTGTCTGATAATCGTTTCAAATGTGGTTCCAGAGCCTCAAGATCCAGGCTCCCGCCGATCTGGTTTAACTGCCGGACAATCTCAGGCTGCAAATCAATCCACTTGTATAGATCTTCTCGTTTCATTCACGTTTCTCCTTCGTATTGGCCGCTGGGCTAAGTAATAGGCTGCTTACAATTCATTCAGATCATTATACCTTTACGTCAGAGTACTGTCAAGATTCCAGCTTGTCTTCTCATGGCAAGCCCGTTTTATTTTTTTCTGTGATTCATCCGTCGCTTTTGCACCGCCAGATTCTTTTGCCAGTTTTACAGCTTCAATCTCGTATTCTATATTGTATTTGGGTTGTTTTTTTCCATTGTAGTTGCCTCTTTATTTCTTTTTGATTCTAGATATGTTTCTTTTGTATCCACACCACACATTCTGTATGCCCCGCCATCGGAAACATATCCACCGGCCACATCTCCCGTACACAATATCCGCGTTTCCCAAACCCCTTCAGATCTCTCGCCAGTGTTTCCGGGGAACAGGAAACATAGACCACTCTCTGCGGTCCCAGCAGAGCCACGGCCTCAATAAACTCCTCTGTGCTCCCACTGCGCGGCGGATCCAGGAACACAACATCTGCTTTCGCCCCCTGGGAAGCCATCTGTGTCATGAATTTTCCTGCATCATTGCAGTAAAAACGGATATTTCTGACTGTGTTCATGCGGGCATTCGTGATAGCGTCCCGCACCGCGTCGCGGTTAAGCTCGACCCCGATTACCTCCCTGGCCCTGGACGCCGCAGCGATCCCGATTGTTCCGATTCCGCAGTACGCATCGACCACCGTTTGCTTCCCTGTAAGCCCTGCCGCCTCGATGGCCTTTTGGTAGAGGACCTCCGTCTGAATTGGATTTACCTGGTAGAAAGACTTAGCGGAAATGCGGAAACGGCAGCCACAGAGTCTGTCCACGATAAAGCCAGGGCCATACAGTACGTGTTCTTTTTCCCCCAGAACCATACTGGTATTCCGCCCGTTCACATTCTGCACCACAGTCGTAATCTGCGGGTGGATATTCCGGAGTGCCTTTACAAAGTTGTTCTTTGAGGGAAACACCGGCGAAGCTGTTACCAGTACAACCATGATCTCGCCGGTCGCCCGGGCTGTGCGGATCAGAATATGGCGCAGAAAGCCATATCCAGTATCTTCGTCAAAAACCTTGATTTTAAAGGACGGCAAAAGTTCCCGTATGGTTTTTATGATCGCATCTGCCGTCTTATCCTCGATCAGGCAGGTTTCTACCGAAAGGATCTCGTGACTTCCTTCACGGTAAACTCCGGATATAATCCGTCCTTTCCGGTCACGCCCCAGTACGGCATGAACTTTATTCCTATAATGAAACGGATCCTGCATGCCAATGATGGGATGGAGCTTCCCAAAGGTCCCCAGAAGTCCTGTCAGCATTTTCTGCTTTTCTTTCAGCTGTTTCTCATAAGGCATTCCCAGATACTGGCATCCGCCGCATTTTTTAAAGTTTGGACATTCTTTCATTTTTTTCTCCGATTTCTTGATTTTCCTGGACTTTTCTTTATAATGGTATCATAGGGCATAAGACGGCCTCGTTTTTACCAGTATAGCCTCTTACTGCCCAATATGCCAGTACTTTTTCAGAAGGAGCAAACTTATGAATCCATCTATTCAGACATCTGCCAATGGCCCGGAAGGCACTGTCTCATATTTCATCCCCTCACCGGTCTTTTCCGGACGGCCCGAGAATCCGGACGGGCGGCTTCCCGTCGAACTTCGTACATATGATCTTCTCGATTCGTTATCCATCCCCTATTCCCGGATCGACCACAATGCCACTGCTACCATTGAGGGCTGTGAAGAGGTGGAAAAGGTTCTCGGCGTCCATATCTGCAAAAACCTTTTCCTGTGCAATGCCCAGAAAACCGCATTTTATCTCCTGATGATGCCCGGGCATAAGAAATTCAAGACCAAAACATTGTCCAGGCAGATTCAATCGGCCAGGCTTTCCTTTGCCGATGCCGAATACATGAAGCGTTTTCTCGATATTACTCCAGGCTCGGTGAGCGTTCTGGGACTTGCCAATGATACAGACGGGCATGTACGGCTGTTGATTGATTCCGATGTGCTGAAAGATGAATTTGTCGGCTGTCATCCCTGCATCAATACTTCCAGCCTGAGGCTGAGAACCGACGATCTTCTCTCCCGTTTTCTGCCTGCCGTTCATCACGAATATACGACAGTTACATTACCTTGGGAGGAATAGGAGGCCTGTTATATGGAATGGACAGACGGTAAAATACGATGCTGGTGGGCAAATCCCAAAAACAGCGCATATCTTTGCTATCACGACGAGGAATGGGGTGTTCCCGTACATGACGACCATCAGTTATTTGAAATGTTGATTCTGGAATCCTTTCAGGCGGGCTTATCATGGGAGTGCGTTTTAAATAAGCGCGAGGCCTTCCGTCAGGCCTTTGACCGCTTTGATCTTGAAAAGGTCTGTGCTTATGACGAGACAGCTCTGGCTCGTTTGATGGAAAATCCCCAAATCATACGCAATCGGTTAAAGATACGTGCCGCTGTCACCAATGCCAGAATATTCCGCGAGATCAGGCAGGAATATCAGAGCTTTTCCAACTATATCTGGCATTGGACCGGGAACAAGGTTGTGTATGAAAAAGGACTGACGCATTCCGCGCTTTCGGATGCAGTGTCTGCTGACCTGAAAAAGCGCGGTATGAAGTTTGTCGGGACTACCATCATTTACGCTTATCTCCAGGCGATTGGCGTGATCTATTCCCATGAAGAGGGATGTTTTCTGGAGCATACTCCTCAGGAAGAAAATGTCCCCTGAATTTATGTGTCCCATATGTAAAATTCCTGCATGTAGCGTTCAGCAGAGTCTATCGCGCATCTGCATTTTGACGGCATGAATGTAAAACTACCGACTCGACTCGTGCACATAGAGAGTCTGCCGCGTATCTGCGTTTGGCAGCATGCCTGCATGCCGGGCATTATCATCGGCAAAATCCCTATACTCCCTTCAGATCCGTGTTCTTCTGCCAAAAACTCTGAGAAAACACTACTTAATCCGGCGTTTTCTCAGAGTTTTCGATACCGTTTGGGGCTAGCCAAGTTCCAGAACCTGCCCTACGTCGATGCGGTCAGCATTTTTAATATGGTTTCGCTTTACCAATGCGGCGACGGTCGTATTATATTTCCGGGCAATTTTACTTAGAGTGTCGCCGGCCTGTACCGTGTATACACGGACAGGTTCTTCCCCGGCCGCTTCCTGTTCTTTTTCCGCCTTGCTCTCATAATCAGGGAGGCCGTACCCTCTGATATATCTGCCGTTTACCGGAATCTTTCGGTATTCTACGGCATCATTCTTATTTCCTTCAATCACTGTGATCATGCTGCCGGTGACACGGCAGACGATCCCCACATGCTCCGGATAACCTACATTATCGCCCTTTCCGCTGTCCTGCCAGTCATAGAACACGATATCCCCCGGCTTTGGCCTGTACGCGTCGTTTTCCTGCCAGTGACCGGCTGCCTCGTAAAGCCCGATCATAGCTCCGCACCCGCATTCCCGCAGAATGATATCGGACATCCCTGCTGCCATGCCTGCCGCACTGACGAACACCGCGCACCAGTTGTCACGGTATTTCACCCGGTAGCCCCTTGGCAGTGGTTTTACAGAATTATAGAGATCCACAATTTTTTTATAGGAACCATTGCTTTCCCTCAGACCAAGCCATCCTTTGGCGGTACTCACAAGCTTTTCTCTCAGTTGCTTTTCTGTCATAATGCCTCCTTTCCGATATGCCGTTCGCCGCACTCTGACGTGCCGGCATATCGGATTTTTTACTATATCCTATGCCCGTCCTGGCGATTGCGTGTCCAATATGCAGGGAATTCGTATCAGCCCTTGTCTTTCCCCGTAATATCCTTTATACTGCTTTTAGAGTCTACACGTTTGGCAGGACATGCTATTATGGTCCGGTCAAAACTGTTACCGGAACGTTTTATCACAGACAGGAGGCATCAAACAATGGGCGGATACGGAAATGACATTCTCTATCATTATACTGACTTTCAGGCGCTGAACGGAATTCTTCACTGTGCACAGCTTCGAGTCAATAATGTTCTAAACATGAATGACGCAGCGGAAATGCGCCTTTTTATGAGCGGATTATGCAGTGCGGTTGCTAAAAGGCTTGAAAAAGACGGGGATTTGGAGCGGGCAGACAAGGTACGCCGGCTGTTCCAGGAAGCGTTAAAAAGGGATTTTGCTTATTCTGCCTATGCTGCCTGTTTTTCTCTCTACCGTGACGACGCCGCTCAGTGGGAACGTTACGGAAACCGAGGCCGCGGCGTATGTATTGCCTTTCATGGTGGATGCCTGCAGAAAATGGCAGAGGGCAATCTGTCGCTTCAGACTGTTTTCTATCAGGACGATATGACCGAACATAAACTGGTTGATGTATTCTACCGGCTCGTAAAAGATAAATTCGAACTGTCCGGGGAGGATCCCGATATTCTCCGGGCCCTCAACCATGCCTGGGTCTGCTCTGTGGCCTTTAAGCATCCTTCCTTTTCTTCAGAAAAAGAGGTCCGCCTGGTTATTTCCCCTTTTGAAACAGAGTCCTTTGATGTAAAGCCCTGCTACCATATCACAACAGAGCGTATCAAGAAATACTATCCTCTGGATGTCGTGTCCATGTGTAAAAAAGCCGGCATCGGCCTCGAAGAGCTGATTGCCGAAATCATCATCGGCCCGGAATCGACTCAGGCCACCTGGATCCTCCAGGATTATTTGCGTGACAATGGTCTGTGTACGCTTGCAGAGCATGTCTCTTTGTCCAACTGCCCTCTGCGGCGGTCTCCAAAATAAGCAATGAAAAGCTGCGCTCTGAACCATCTGAACTCCTGATTTTCCGCGAAAAGTTCAGGCTGCCCAGGCTGATAATACATTTTACAACAATTCAGGCTGACTGAATTGTTGTAGTTTTGTGAATTTATATATTTTTTTATTTAACTTTCTGTATTTCCTCTCTGTTTTTCACATAATCAAATCAAAAATGTGGCAGTCCAGTGTCCGTTTTTTGGTAAAATTCAACATTTTTCTCCATCGTGACTCGGATATTTTCTATGTTAATTTTTCGTATTCTTCTTTGCATTTTACTTGATTTTTCCATAAAAAGTGATATCTTTGATTCTGGAACAAAACAAATCAGACTGCCGGACAGATGCAGTCTGGGAAAGGTGTTGTCATCATGCAAAATACACTTCTTTGTATTTCACTTTCCCTCATCGGGGGATTGCTTATGTCGCGGCTGGCAAAAAAAGCCGGACTGCCTGCCGTTACGGCCTATCTTATTACAGGTCTGCTTCTGGGGCCTTACTGTATAGGGCGTCTGGATTTTTCAGGTGTCGGATTTCACACGATGTCAGACATTAAAACATTTGAGGTTTTCTCTGACACAGCGCTGGGCTTTATCGCCTTTACGATCGGCAATGAGTTCCGTATTTCCGAACTTCGCAGTATGGGGCGGCAGGCCATTACCATAGGAATTCTTCAGGCGGTCGTCACGACTATCATTGTTGATACCGCTTTGATTGCCCTCCATCTGCTCTTTCCGGCAGCGCTTTCTCTGCCCTCTGCTATCACTCTGGGCGCAATCGCCGCCGCTACGGCTCCTGCTGCCACTCTTATGGTAGTCCGCCAGTACCAGGCAGACGGGCCGCTTACAAAGCTTCTGCTAATGGTGGTTGCCATTGACGATGCTGTGGGGTTGGTACTGTTTTCCGTCTCGTTTGGCATTGCCGGCGCCCTTGAGCAGGGCGGGATCAGCGTACTCACTGTAGTCGTTGAGCCGTTCGTTGAGATCGTACTATCTCTCCTTCTGGGTGCTGTTGCCGGATTTATTCTGGACTGGAGCGAGCGTTATTTCCATTCTCGCGGCAACCGGGTATCCCTTTCTGTTGCCTTCGTACTGCTGACTGTGAGTCTTTCCATGCTTGAATTTAAGGTTGGTCCGATTCATTGTGGATTCTCTCTTCTGCTGGTATGTATGATGACCGGCACTGTATTCTGTAATGTCTGCAGTACCTCTGCCGCCCTCATGGAGCGGCTTGACCGATGGACAACGCCGCTGTCCATCCTCTTTTTCATTCTCTCCGGCGCAGAGTTGGACCTGAAGATTCTCCGTAATCCCATTGTCCTTCTCATCGGTGCCGTGTATATCATTTCCCGCGCTGCCGGGAAAATCTTCGGGGCATACAGTAGTTGTGCCCTTACCGGATGCACCAAAAACGTTCAGAGGCATTTGGGAATCACACTCCTGCCGCAGGCCGGGGTTGCTTTAGGAATGGCTCTCACTGCCGCTTCCCTTTCTGATGGCGAAATGGTACGCAATGTCCTTCTTTTTTCGGTGCTGGTCTATGAGTTGATCGGGCCTACACTCACCAAAAATGCGCTGATTGACGCTGGAGAAATTCATGCTGAGGAAGTACAGGTTCCTGCCAAAGCCTGATTCATAACAGCTACGCTTTCTTCATATATATCAAATGCACCTGAACTACTTGCATTTACGGAAAAAAAAGCCGCTGCAAAACCTTTACAGTTTTGTAGCGGCCCCCTTTTGGAAAGGCTTAATCAGCTCCGTTCTCCTTACTCTCTTCTGATGCCTTATTTTTCTGGCCTTTTGCCCGCCAGCTTCGATAGCAAAAGGCAAAGTATCCATTCCTTGTGCTGAACAACAGATTGCACGGATAGCCCTTCATAAATTCCGTGCGGAATTCATCCCGGGTCAGCCGATTATCCTTATCTATCTTGCTCTCTTCTTCAATCCGAAACACTTTTGTCACATTTTGAAAGAGCAGTTCAAAAATCCGCCGTACTGCGGATTCCGTTATTTCATTGGGCTGTACTACACGCATCCCGCTGAGCCGTCCGGCTCCGTGCAGCATCAGAGATTCTTCCACTCCCATCAAAACCTGAATCCGAATCCCGCCATCCATATCATAACAGTTCTGGCAGTAAAATGCCTCGCCTATATTCTGTCCCTTATATTCCGAGCTGACCAGAGTTGCCTCCAGCTGAAATATCTCCATCGCAGCCTTATTGACTGCCCTGGATATGATAGGAACCTGTGAGGAAAGGTCAAAACCTTTTTTCGCTATCACTCTGCCGACAATCGCCTGATCCTCTCTCGTAATATGCTCTGCCAGCCAGTTATTCATAATTTCCGCAAAGCGCTGAACCGCGTTTGCAGAATAGGAAGACATTTCCAGGTCTTTCTTTAAAGCCACCAACGTCTTATCCCTGAAATTATCATGGAGCCGTTTATGCTGTGCATATCCTTTGTAACGGATCGAACGCATATATGCTTCTTCTTCTGAGAAATGTATCATAGAATATGCCTCAAGGTATTTGAGCCCTTCCCTGTATTTAGTCGGATTGGCTTCCACATCCTCAGACATATCAAACAACTTATGTACGATCCGAAAAAGCTTGGCATGCGCCTTATCTACCTTATCCACGCCAATTTTAAATTTATCGTCCCACAAGATCTTTTCCATAAAGAGTCCTACCTCCCGATTTCTGCAAGTTACTGTGAAAGTCCATCGCCGCAGGCAATTTAGTGCGCTCACTCGTGGGCGCATGAAGGTTACTTTTAAAGGTATTGTGAACGTTCAGAGCTCCGACGTTGAACAGTGCCAATACAAGACCGGCAAAGCGGCACCTCCTATTCTGTTTTCGCATACCTGCCAGAAGCTTACAGCCCTCCCCCTTCGCTTATGGTGATGTCACAAACACTTCCTATTATAAATACCATTTTCCCTTTTGTCCACTCACAACTTGGCTAATCATGGAAAAAAGCTTTCCCGGCAAGTCAGAAGCCGAAGGCGGGAAGCGGATGTAAAATCAGGAAAAGCCAGGTCAGCTTAATCCGTCTTGCAGCTGAAAACGGTGTATGCTATAATTCCAGCAGAATGAATCCCAGACGGCATTTTGCGTGTTCATTTCCAATAGAAAAGAGAAAGGATTGATAAAACATGGCCCTTACCGAATGGCTCAGGCTCCTTTTGCATGCAACCGACTGGCAAATGCAGCCGCCGGCCCCCTGTTCTGCTTTTCATCTGCTCCTGACAACTGCCGGTGTTTTTACTGCCTGGTTCCTTGCGCGGGTGCTTGGACACAGAGCCAGGAAGTCCGAATCGCCCGTTTCTACTGTCGGCCGCACGCTCTCCGTCTGCGGCCTCCTTCTTGTGCTCATGGAACTCTATAAGCAGGCTTTCCTTTTTTTCATCGTAAATGACAGACACTTTGACTGGTGGTATTTTCCCTTTCAGCTCTGCAGTATTCCCATGTATCTCTGTCTGCTGCCATTCCTTCCCGGATGGAAACAATACGCTTCTGTGTGTACCTCCTTTTTACAGGATTTCGGTATTCTGGGCGGCATCATGGCCCTCGCGGTTCCTCCCGGGCTCATGCACCCCTATTGGACGCTGACCCTGCACGGATTTATCTGGCATTTTATCCTTATTTTCATAGGACTGTTCTGCGCAATATCAGGTACTTCCGATCTTTGCCGGCGCGGGTTTTTGAGGACGCTCCCGCTCTATTTTTTATGCTGTCTTACCGCCCTCGCAATCAATACGGCCGCTGGGCCGGCCTCTGGTGCGGAAATGTTTTACATATCCCCATTCCGTCCCTCCGGGCAGCCATTTTTCCACCAAATCTCCGTCACTTTGGGGATATTTCCGGGAATCATGATCTACATTGCGGCAATGCTCCTTGGCGCTGCCCTTGTTCATTCCATAATACAACACGCGTTGTCACAGGCATCTTCTGCCACATGACAACGCGCGCTCTAACCAGCCGTATCCCCTTTTCAGGCTATCGGTGATACGGACATCTGACCGGTTCTCCGGAAATAAAAAAACAGTACAGTACTTCTTACAGTGTCTCGATAAAAGCCGCAATCCTCGTCTCGAGCTGTCCGCTGTCGGATGTGGCATAATCGGTCTCCAGCTTCATATACGGTATACCGGCATCCTCTACCATACGCCGCATCTGCGTCGCCTCCACATTAAAGGTGTGGCACGCCTGAAGCACGACCTCGATCACCCCGTCTACCTTGTATTTCTCAACCATTTCTTTTGTATTGTCGATGCGGCCGTCATTTGGCGTCATCACAGAACAATGAATGGAAAGGTAGCGGTCCGCGATTGCCCGCAGGATATCATCTGCATTTTCATCAATCAGGAGCTTATTTGTCCTCTCTCCACTGCAGTCATCCAGGCAGACAATGACTCCGCCGTTATTTTCAATAACCATTCCCACCTTCTGAATCACGCCGCCGGACGGGCATCCTGTGAGCAGGATCCGCTTTGCTGAGGCACTGACCGGACGCTCGCCAGCCGCATATGCTTTCCTGGCCTGCTCCACCTTGTTCTCGATGTTGGCAATCTGCTTTTCCAGATCAAAAGTAAAGGTGCCCTGCTGCAATGCCAGCATCATTTCTGTTCCTTTCAGAGCCGGAGGGCAGGTCTCCTGTAACTGATACATACTGCAAAGTGCTTTCCTCAGGCGGTTTCTTTTCTTAACAGCCTTGCGGAGATTTTCTTCCGTAATCTCCACACCAAATTTCTTCTCCATCGCTTCCCTGAAAAGGCAGATCTCCTCATACCAGATATCTTTGGCGTAGGGCCTGTCCTGTCCCTGCGGGAGCTGCAAAATATGTACATCCTTCAGTTCTGCCAGCAGTTCATACATCTTTTTTTTGCCGTCACATGTCGTTTCTCCGATGATAATGTCAGAAAAATACGTATATGGACATTTGTCTGAGTATGCAAAGCCATATGTGCTCTTAATCAACGGGCACAAGTTCTTTGGCAGTACCTTTTCCGCGTCCGGAATCGTCTCATTACTGGTTCCGCAAAGGCCGACCGTCGCCACCCCTGCTGCATCCAGAATCTCGTGCGGAGTATAAGAGCAGAGACAGCCAGCCAGCTTCCCGCCATTTTCCTTAAACTCCTTTACAGTCAGAAAGCCCTGTTTTCTGGCCTCCACAAACTCCTCAAATGTTTTTGGCAGTCCTGTATGTTCCTCCATATTGGTTCCTCCTCGCTATTCCTCAGCTAAAAGAGCTGCCCCGATGGCTCCCGCATAGCGGGCCTCAGGCATGCTTTTCACTGGCGCTTTCAATGAATGTGACAGGCGTCCACAGAAATATTCGTCCTCACAAAGACCACCTGTCAGAAAATACTGATCTCCCTGTACCTGGGAGATGAGCTGTACGACCTTCTCCACAACCGATTCGACGATACCAAATGCAATATCTTCACGCGGAGTTCCCTTTCCGATGAGACTTATTACTTCCGACTCGGCAAATACAGTGCACATAGAGCTGATGACGACCGGATTTCCCAAAGATGCCAGCCCTGAGAGCTCTTCTAATGTCAGCCCCAGGCGGTTTGTCATGACCTCCAGAAATTTCCCTGTACCGGCAGAGCATTTATCGTTCATGACAAACTTCATAATCCGCCCGTTTTTTAGCATAATCCCCTTCGTGTCCTGGCCTCCGACGTCTATGACGGTTCCATTCTCCTGAAACAGAAACCAGGAACCTTTGCCGTGGCAAGTGATTTCCGTCACGGTCCTATCAGCATAGGGAACTGAGATCCTTCCGTAGCCAGTTGCCACATAGGCGGCATTCTCCTTCGTGATTCCTTCCTGCTCAAGCATCCCGTATATCCTGTCCGCTGTATTCCTGCCGGAAAACCCTGTGTCCAGAAGAAGCGTCTTAACCAGCTTCCCCTCATTAAGGACAGCGGCCTTGGCTGCGCTGGAGCCGATGTCGATTCCAACCTGATACATGTCCTCCTCCTGTTACTCTTGTCCTTTCCGCTGCTTTCATTCTTCTGTTGTTTTTATCCTTCTGTTGCTTTTATCCTTCTGTCGTTCTTGCCTATCTGCTGCCCTCGTTCTTCTGTTGCTTTTGTTTTTCCGTTACTCTTGTCCTTCTGCTGCTTTTGTTCTTCTGTCGCTCTTGCCCCTCTGCCGTTTTCATCCTTCTGTCGTTCTTGTTTTTCTGCTGCCTTGCCTTCTGCTGCTTTTGTTCTTCTACCGCCCTTGCCTTCTGCCGCTTTCATCCTTCCGTTTCCCTTGTTCTTCTGCCGCTTTTTCCTCCTGCAGTTTTTGGCATTGCGGACAGGACGCAATGATGCGTGTCATTATGCAAAAAGGGCTGCTGCAAAACAGGTGTTTCCGACAACAGGCGGTGCGGATATCCTGCGAACCACACCATTACATCGCGGAATTACCGGATTTTGCGACAGCCGATTCTTCTTACTTCCTGCCGTGATTACTGTGAAAGCCCCGCCGCCGTCAAGCGGCATACATTCAGGGATGCCAAATGCGCATGGATTACTTTCATTCATGGTGGCGCGCTCACCTGTGGGCGCATAAAGGTTGCTTAACGGGCACAGCTACCCGCAGCCTGCACAAGGCTGTTTATGGCTTAATTACCTTCGTCGCGTCATTTAAGCGCTCAACAATCGTATACATATTTGTGACGCTTCCCACTGCCAGCTTTTCAGTCAGACCATAATAGTTAAGACATGTGCCGCAGGTCAGAATTTCCACACCCTGCGCTTCCATATTCTTCAAATCTTCCAGAGAATCCGAGCCTTCCGTCGTGATTGTGGCTCCGCCGTTATAGAAAAGTATCGTTTTCGGAAGCTTCTCTAACTGAGACAGCGCGAAAATAAATCCTTTCATCAGAACCGCCCCGAGCTCATCGTTTCCTGTCCCCATACGGTTACTGTCAATTGCCACCACCAGATTGCCCCGCACGTCCGGAATGCAGGATGCGGCATCCGTATCCTCTTCGTCCTTTAACGGCGCATCAAGTGTAATCGTCACTACATACAACTCCTCTGCCTTCTTCTCGCTCGTCGCCTTAAGTCCCTTGCTCGAGGCAAGGCGGGACAGATTCTGTACTGCAATCGCATTATCTACCTGAATCTCCAGCTCCCCCGGCTCCGTCATCGCTTTCAGTGCCTTTGTAGCTTTTACAACCGGAATTGGGCACTGATCCCCAACTGCATTTACAACTACTTTTGCCATAGTGCTTCCCTTCCTTTTCAAAACGTTTCCGGCCAAATACGGCCTTTCATAACATTTTACCGTCATAATGGGAGTTCCGTCAAATAGGATATTTGAATCCCCTCTTATTTCCCAAAGCTTTTTTCAATAGCAGCTGCCTGATGCAGCCATGTACCGCTGTTTCGAGTCTTGCATTTTCTCCTTTTCAATGATATGATAGGGAATATAAAAATTTTGTCGGAACAAATGCAGCCGTTTGGCCGTCTGAACGGTTACAGAACATTCTATACGGGGAGGTGTATTGGTATGGCAAAGGAACTGCCGCTTACACAGATGACAACAGCCTCCGGCTGAGCAGCCAAGCTTGGACCGGGCGTCCTTACAGAAATTTTGGAAAATCTTCCTAATATAAAAGATCCGAATCTGCTCGTAGGCTTTGAGACAAGCGACGATGCCTGTGTTTACCGTATCAATGATGTGACGGCGGCCATTCATACCGTGGATTTTTTCACCCCGATCGTTGACGATCCTTACTGGTTCGGCCAGATCGCAGCTGCTAATGCATTGAGCGATGTGTACGCGATGGGCGGACAACCAGCCGTAGCCATGAATCTTCTCTGCGTCCCCAACTGCCTTTCGAAGGAAACGATTCGCCGTATCCTTATGGGCGGTCATGATAAAGCTGTCGAAGCAGGATGTGTCATTGCCGGCGGGCATACGATTCAGGATCCGGAGCCAAAATATGGGCTTTGCGTTACAGGATATCTCCATCCGGAGCGGATTCTCAAAAATGCAGGTGCCAGACCAGGCGATGCTCTGGTTCTGACAAAGCCGATCGGAACCGGTGTACTCACCACAGGCGCCAAGGCCTCCCTGGCCTCCGATGAAGATTATAAAGCCGCCATTACTTGTATGGCGACTCTCAACGCCAAGGCCGCTGGCCTGATTCAGGAGTTCCCTGATGTACATGCATGCACGGATATTACCGGTTTCGGCCTTCTGGGGCATACCTATGAAATGGCGTCCGGAAGTGGTGTCACCCTCTATCTGCACAGTCACAGGGTTCCGCTCCTTAACGGCGCCAGAGAGCTCGCCGAAACGGGCATTATTCCTGCCGGCGCTTACCGCAATCTTGACTATGTGAAACCGCATCTGTCTGTGGAGCCTTCTGCCAAGCAGGCGCTGGTCGACCTCATTTCCGATCCGCAGACCTCCGGCGGCCTTCTTGTATCCCTTCCCGAAGAGCAGGCCTGGAGGCTTGTAAAGAAACTCCATGCCCAGTCTCTTCCCGGAGCGATCGTCGGTGAGGCCAGAGCCAGACAGGAATGGGATGTTGTGATTGACTGAATCTCCCTCCCTGGTCTCTGGTTCTCATAAACAGGTGCTTCCGGACACATTTATCGAATATTGATTTTAAATCTTTGTTTGGGATACGGATCGTTTTGCATGTTGATTGGTTCGTATGCTGTCCAGGCAGGTATATGGCAGGGAAATTATTTCTCCTGCTGTATACCTGTGTTGGCATCCCATACAAATGCAGTCTGCCAACCATTCGATCTGCCCAAAAATGCTGATATGCTGATGCCAGCACTTTTTGTTAATCAAACTGCTCCATAAAGCGGGCAAACGGCGATACCACATCAGACAGCCCCTGAATGGCATGGTTCAATTTCTCGATATCAATAGCGTTCAGCTTTTCCAGTGCATCGTTGACACCGCTTTCGCTCGTGGCAACCAACTCATCCATATGCTCTGCCATCCCTTTAAAATCAATCCCGGAAAGTTGTGCGGATACCTCGCCAAGCTCTTTTGCTGCTGTCCGTGCCTCGTTCAGTGTGGAGCGCAGGTGTGGAACGACGGATAAATAGGCGGCCGATACCAATGCCAGTATTGTACCGCTGCACACGGCTGTAATGAAAGACATATAAAACTGCTTTCTGGCATAGCGCTTCTGCTCTGCTTCGTGTTCCCGAATCTCACGTAAAAGTGCAAGAAGCTCTTTGGACTCTTCCATTTCGGTTCTCCCCCTTCCTGTTTCATGGACGGGCATTCCATTCCTGTCCTGTTTCCCTGCCAGCATTTTATTCTGCTGCTTTGTAAACATTTTTTATATCCTGGCTTTCTATTTGCCCTTTGCCCACTATCCGCATTCTGGCCTTCTATTCACGCTCTGTCTTTTCAGTCACATTCCGGCCTTCCGCTTACATTCTATCCTGCTATTTTCTGGCAATGGCCAGTATTCACTCAATTTCTTCTTAAATTGCAATACAGACTCCTTCACCCTAGGGGCGGACAGAATTCCGGCGGAGACAGCCAGTCCGTCTGCGCCCAGCTCCAGAGGACGTCCGCAGTTTTCCGGCGTCAAACCGCCAATCGCCACATTGGCGATGTCGGCTGACGCCAAAATTTCACGGTATGTTGCATCTGTAATCAACGCCGCCCCTGGCTTCGTCTCTGTAGAATACCAGGCTCCGCTTCCTAAATAGTCAGCCCCATCCTTTAAAGCACGGACTGCCTGCTCTCTTGTCCTGGCCGTCGCACCTACAATAAAATTTTTCAGACCGCATCGTTCGGCAATCTGTCTGGCCTGCCTCACTGGAAGGTCATCCTGCCCCAGATGCACCCCATCTGCACCGCTTGCCAGAGCAATATCCAGCCGGTCGTTGACAAGGAACAGAATTCCACGTTTCCCTGCCTCCCTGCCAAGCCAGACAGCATCCTCCAGATACTCTGCGCTGTTTCGTTCTTTCTCCCGGAGCTGGACAATATCCACTCCGGCATCTAATGCCTCCAGAATCTTCCTGTCTCCCTGTCTCCGATCCGCAATCAAATATAGGATTCCATATCGTTTCATTTTCATTCTCTGTCTCCTTGTTCTTCTGGCTTCGCCTCCGGCCTTTCAAGGAAAGAGCCCCCTGCACCCGCCGGAATTTTCCGGTCATATGAAAGATGCCGTTCCAGATATTTTGTATATTCCCTTTCGTCCAGACAGCTCAGTATGTTAAGGACACCTGCTTTATAACTCCCATATCCGGAGCAGACCTTTCCGAATCGCTCTGTATCTCGTTTGTACTGCTTGTTCTGCTCCTCCCGTTCAGCCCGCCCCTCTTGTCTGCTTTGTCTGACCTGGCCGATTTGTCCGCCCGGTCTGGCATGATCGACTTGCCTCCGCTCTCCGGCCCGCCCCTCTTGTCCGGCCTGTTTTTCCTGTACGGCTTCTCTGCCTTGCCCCTCCTGTCCGTCTTGTCCGGCCTGCTGTTCTCCCCCATACGCCACGAGTGAGAGGGCAGCAGCCGCAGCAATGACGGCCTGCTCCGTACAAAAAGCAGGATCTGTTTCCTGCCCGGACTCCTTCTTTTCCTGTACCCGCATATGTTCTGCTGCCAGAAACGTCCCTAAAAGTGCCCCTGCCACACATCCTGTCCCCACAAGTACGAAAGGCCGGCGGCGGCTGTGGCTAATTCGAATCTGTCTTAGCCTATCATCCCTGTCAGAGAGCCAAAAAATGGTATCCGGCTGCCCCGTTACCGCCAGAATGATACTCCTTCCCTGCGCCCTTATTGCTCTCAGAAACGCTTCTGCATTCTGACCTGTCTCAAAATGGTCCGGACTGTCCACACCGGTATGTGTGAGGCATCCGGTCAAAATCGTATGTACCTCCGCCTCATTTCCTTTCACTACACCTGACCAGGGCACCTCCAAAAGCTTTTTTATCATCTGTCTGCGGTATTCGGAGGCCCCTGCTCCCACCGGGTCAAGCGTCACGAAAATCCCGGATTCGGCTGCTGCTGTCAAAGCCGCCTTGCAGGCCAGATATTTTTCCTCTGACGGTTGCCCCAGATTGACGGTAAGTCCGTCCGCTGAAGAAACGATCTCTCTCATCTCCTCCTTTGCCACTGCCATCAGCGGGCGGCCTCCCACAGCAGAAATAGCGTCCGCGCAAAACCCGGCCGTCACATCATTCGGTATCATATGAAGTAACGGTGCCGCGGCTTTTGTATACCGGATACAGTCAAGGATCTGCCCTGTTATCTGCCTGTCCTCTCTTTCCATATGATTCTCCTCCATATATACGCTATGCTTACCGATTCATGCAAGGGACTGCCGGCTTTCTTTTTCGGGTGAAACACTTCCCGGATTGCGAAGCAATGGTTTAAAGGCCCGTTTCCATGTCCAAATCCCGGCTCTGTCCGCAAAGCCTCGAAAAGAAATCCCTTGGCAAATGCCACCGCATCCTCCAGCGGCCATCCGCCCGCGAGCCCGCAGGCAATCGCCGAAGAGAGCGTACACCCTGTCCCATGTGAATTTTTCGCCGGCAGGCGTTCCGAACGAAACCAGACAAGCCGCCCATTATGATAGAGGCAGTCATCCGCTCCTCCTGTTACATGTCCGCCTTTTACCAGTACTGATGTCTTCAGGCGATCACCCAGAATCCGGGCGGCATCTTCCTGTATCGCCTTATTTTCCGGCTCCTCCTCATTTTCCGGCCCCGCCTTGCTTCCCAGCTCTGCTCTGCTTCTGCGGCATTCCTCTTCCGGACTGCTTTTAAACCCTGGCGGAATGTTCCCGTCCATATCCGGGAATTCCCGCGCCAGCAGCCGCTTGGCTTCCGACATATTCGGCGTTATGAGAGACACCCTGGGATATAAAAGCTCTCTTGCCGCCGCTTCTGCCTGCGGGCTCATCAGCGTCCGCCCGCTCGTCGATACCATGACCGGGTCGCATACAACATGGCGCGGCTTCCATTTTTCAAGCGCATCTGCCACAGCCAAAACAGCAGTCTCTGATGGCAGCATACCGATCTTTACCGCATCCGGCGGCAGATCAGAGCAGACCGCCTCAAACTGCCCCCTTAACATTCTCTCATCTGTTTCCCTGACATCAAAGACTCCTCTTGTATTCTGGGCTGTCAGAGCCGTTATCACACTCATGCCATACATACCAAAGGCTGTGATAGTCTTTAGATCCGCCTGGATACCGGCTCCTCCGGAGCAATCAGAGCCGGCAATCGTAAGCACCCGCTTCACCCGGCCTCCAGAATATTTTTCAGGTAATCAAACGCATGGCTCTTTTCGAGTGCTCCCATCAGGATCGCAGCCATTACCGTTCCACAGGCCGTACTCATCAAAAATGGAATCACATAAGTAAATAGCGCCGCCTCACGCCCCATGATAAGTGTCGCCACCGGAAAGCAGAGCATGCCGCCGAGAATTCCTGTTCCCGTCATCTCGCCAAGGTAAGTAAGCCACAGCCTGCCAGTCTTTTTATAGACCATCGCACACAAAAATGCACCTACCATGCTGCCGGGAAATGCCAGCAGGCTTCCAGTTCCCATCAGGTTACGTATAAGGGATGCACTAAAAGCTGTCATCACCCCGCAGACAGGGCCCAGAAACACTGCACATACTACATTAACCAGATGCTGAACCGGATAGCATCTGGATGCGCCAATAGGAACCGCAAAGCCTGACATTGCCACCGTCAGAGCCGTCAGCATGGCCGCTGCTGCTGTCTTTTTTACTGCTATCTTCAAAATATTCTCTCCTTTCCCTGCATGACTGCCACTGTTTTCCAGCCTTTCATCCGTCTGTAACGCTTCATTCATCGAAAATGCTGACAATCTCACCGTCAAGAATACGATTCATATTTTTAACTGCACAGAAATTTCCGCACATTGAGCAGGTATCCTCCTTCTCCGGCTGTGACTGCGCCCGGTAATGCCTGGCTTTCTCCGGGTCAATGGCAAGGGAAAACATCGTTTCCCAGTCTAATCTCTTCCTGGCCAGGCTCATTTCATGATCCCAGTCTGACGCACACGGAACACCCTTCGCGAGGTCGGCCGCATGCGCTGCAATTCGGGAAGCAATGATTCCCTCCTTCACATCATCAACATTCGGAAGTCTCAAGTGCTCAGCCGGTGTCACATAGCAAAGGAATGAAGCCCCATATGCTGCTGCCATTGCACCTCCGATCGCTGCTGTGATGTGGTCATAGCCGGGCGCGATATCTGTCACCAGAGGGCCAAGCACATAGAAAGGGGCCCCCTTACAGATTTCCTTCTGAATCCTCATATTCGCTTCAATCTGGTTTAAAGGCATATGACCGGGCCCTTCAATAATGACCTGGACATCTTTTTCCCATGCTCGCCTCGTAAGCTCGCCTAAAGTCACGAGTTCCTCGATCTGCGAAACATCTCCGGCGTCCTCGATACATCCCGGGCGGCAGGCATCGCCGAGGCTCAATGTCACGTCATATTCCCGGCAAATATCCAGAACCTCATCAAAATGTTCATAGAATGGATTCTCTTCCCCTGTCATTTCCATCCAGGCAAACAAGATGGAACCACCCCGGGAAACAAGATTCATTAAACGCCGGTTCGCTTTAAACCGGTTCGCTGTAGCACGGTTGATCCCGCAGTGGATTGTCATAAAATCCACACCATCCTCTGCATGCATTTTCACAATATCCAGCCATTCCTTTGTCGTGATACTCTTTAGCGCTTTGTGGTAATAGACGACCGCATCATAGATCGGCACTGTACCGATCATAGCCGGGCATTCCTCTGTGAGCCACCTGCGGAACCGTCTGGTATCGCCAAACGAGCTCAGATCCATGATGGACTCTGCCCCCATTTTTACCGCACTGTTCACCTTTTCAAGCTCTGTGTCGAGATTTGGGCAGTCCCGGGACACGCCCAGATTGACGTTAATCTTTGTCCGCAGCATCGAACCGATGCCATTTGGCTCAATACAGGTATGTACCCGGTTGCAGGGAATCACTACCTGCCCTTTTGCTGTCAAATCGCGGATCTCCTCTGCCTTTCTGTGCTCCTTTTTCGCCACAGCCTCCATCTCCCTGGTAATGATCCCCTGTCTGGCCGCGTCCATTTGTGTCGTGTAATTCATTTTGGCCTCCTCCTGATATTAATTGTAAAGTTCAAGCGCCAACAGTCAGTTGGAGCTTACCTTTCCCATTCTTTAAGCGTTAGCGTTCCTGAAATTTCTGATATCTTCCACCTTTCATAGCCTTCATGCGCCCTACAAGTGGGCACACCGCCATGAATGAAAGTAGAGCTGGCGCATGGGTATACTTTAATTTGTGCTGCCTGTTGGCAGCAAACTTTAACAACAAAAAAGACATACCCAATATCTGGATATGTCCTATTATGACAAAAAAGCTTCCTACGCCGGCATTATCCGTATCAGGTTCAAAAGGTCGGAATCGTTCCTGCATTCCCTCTCAGCCTGCCGCGGCAAGCTCCCTATTAAAATATTCAATTTTGTTTCAGGTCTGTGATAGAAGTATAGCACATTTTCCTGAATTTGCAAGTCCTGTCAGAAAAAATCTCAGGGAAGTTCCCGGTTCAGAGTTCTGAAATCTTCGGCCAGATCCAGCTCGTTTCCTGACCGGTCGTAGATTCTGCCCTTCTGTTCATAGGTAAACACACGGATATCATCAACATAAGCCTGCCTGTCCGCACGGATCCGGATATCGTATCTGCCCTGAAAAGGAAATTCCACCACAAAATCACCGGAACCCACAACATGGATATTTTTCTCTACATTACCGATCTCAACTTTCACATACACCGCACCACTTGTCTCACCATGCAGACTGACATAGATCTTATCACCGTCAGAAAGACGGCCTGTCAGCCTCTGAGAAATAGAACCGGAAGGGCTCACGGACGCCATTCTTGTACCGTTCCGCTCCACTACCTCACTCGTTCCTGTAAAATCCCAACCTGTTTCGCCAAGTCCAAACTGGCCATTATATACACAGTTGTTTACGTAATTCCTGTATACCCACAGACCGTATCCCATCGTCCGCTCGGTGAGAACCGGAGCCAGGCGTCTCACGAAATCGCCCACCTGTGCATCCTCGATCTGCGTATTGTGGGAAAATGCTTCTGTAGAATCCATATATAAAAGCTGCTCAACAAAAAAACGTTTCCCGCTTCTCGCATACATCCGTTCCAGATTGGTTCTCATTGCCTGAAGCGCTGTATCTGCTGATATGTAGTTCCCTGTATTCTCCTGCCCCATCGAGACACTGTACATGAGTGCAGAATATGGTGCATTCCCGCAGGCATAGGTTGCTGCGTGAGAATAATAGCTGAAACCGCCGCTTGCATCATATACTACATCACCGTCTGCCCGGATTTCCAGGGAAAGCCCTGGAAAAACGGTCTGGCTCTCATGTAAAAGTTCCAGCAGGAACTGGTCGTAGTACTCGTAAAACAGCGCCGCCGAAGGATGCGTCCCATAAGGAAGATACACTTCCCCGAAGTTGGAAAACTGCACACCATACCAATCCTGCACTGCTTCCAGCGAATACCTGGAGCTTAAAAATTCTGTATAGCCACACTCTCCCGCCATTTTCTGCCGCTCCGCTTTTGACAGGTCGCGGTCAAGGTTGTAAATATAGTCCCACAAATCCTCCCAGGTAATAAATCCGCTGTGAAAGTTGCTGTAAGAGGAAGCTGTCTGATAAAGGCGCTGGCAGTACTCCAGCCAGGCATTTCTGGCGCTACTGCCCCGTTTTGTCAGCTCTGCGTAACGCGGCGGAACCTCTGACTCCCCATAGTAATCCCAGAGATAGCCAATTCTTAAGGACACCCAAAGCCCGTGTTTTTCTGCACAGTCCATAACCTGGTTCAGCCTGCTAAAGGCAGCTTCATTGAACACCTCAGATACTGTGTTAGGATGAAATTCCCGCCAGGGGATCACGAGAATAATGCTGTTAAAACCATCAGCAACGATGCGTTCAAAATTCGCATCCATGTCCTTGTCCTCACTGCCCCAGTAATTGATCGGCCACTCATCCCCAAAATATGTCACCGATTTCAGATATTCCGGCCGCGCGGCTGCCTGCACGGTCCTTGTTCCCGGGCCCAAAAGCCCCAAAAGGCATACCACTGCCATCATCAGAATGTTCCAGCGCCTCATCTTCTTTCCTCATTTCTGCAATAATATAAGGAATCCTGACTGACGAATTCCTTTTCTAACGGTTATTCTTGTACTGCGGCATGTAACACTATACCATGTCCTTCGGATATGGTGCCTCCGGCAGATAAAAATGACTGGATTTCTGCGGTGAACGCAGAAACCATATCCACAGTATCCTGTCTATCGACATTTTACCACACTTTTTTGATATGACACTTCGACAGATTCCTGCAGCTGCATTTTGAAGGCGGGCGCAGCTGTCATATTCGACCATGCCATATCTGCCGACATTATATCATATTCCCCTCCCGGGTTCAATTTCTTTTTGTCGAAAAAGAGCATATTGAGGGATAGGAAAAAGGCCGGATGCCTCTATTGACACACCCGACCTCTTTTATCTGCTGTCTCCACTTGCATATCTCAGACCGACCATTCTGTATGTCCTGGCAGCTGATATAAGACTTAGTTCCCTGCTCTTTCAGGCAGGCCTGTTTTCATCTTTTTATTTCGTCATTCCGATTGCTCTTGGCTTACAGCCATCCGGAATCGGGCAGTGATACGTATCTCCCTCAAGTGTCTCAAGCATCTCGGCCTTGGCTTCCTCGATCACTGCCGGATTCTCATACATATCGACTGCTGCACCTGCCATTGCTTTTGCCGCATAGATCAGGCCTTTATGAGCCAGTCCGCTCTTACCCTGAGTCACGACCTGCCAGGAATGCCCCGGAGTGCCGGCTGCCCAGGTAGCCACATACGCCTGAGCTGTCGGGCAGTTCCAGCTGACATCGCCCACATCCGTAGAACCAAAGGACATGATACCTACCGAATCGAATGGCGCAATGAATCGGTACATGGATTCTCCCTTATGGGCCAGAACTTCCTTTTTCTGCTCCTTATTGCAGCTCTTCGCCACCTTCTCAAGGGACTCAAAGCGGCTGTCGCCCACGCCTTCGCTAATGCTTCTGGCGAGCTCCATCTCCTCCGCTGTGTACTCCGGCGCACCCAGCTCTGTCAGATTTTCCCACAGCCTCTTTGCGATGACTTTATTGCTGATCAGATTCGAGCAGCCCTTTACGAAATCAATCTCTACTCTCGTCTCTGTCATATGCGCAGCGCCCTCTGCAATCTTGTTGACACGGCGGTAGATCTCTTCAACCTGTTTATTCTTCGGAGCACGGATGAGATATAACACCTCTGCATACGGCTGTACTACGTTCGGAGAATAGCCGCCTGTATTCGTGATTGCATAATGAATCCTCGCTTCCGGAACCACATGCTCTCTCAAAAACTGAACGCCCATATTCATTAATTCACATGCATCCAGAGCACTTCTTCCAAGATGGGGGGCACCGCCTGCATGGGCACTCGTACCATAAAACTTATAGGCAACCTGATAGTTTGCAAGGGAGCTGCCTGTATCTGCTCTCGTCAAATCGCCCGGATGCCAGGTAAGTGCTGCATCAAGACCAGCAAACACGCCGCCCTTTGCCATAAACGCCTTACCAGAACCACCTTCTTCGCCTGGGCATCCAAAATAAACGACGGTACCCGGCTTTTTGCTTTCCTCTAAATATCTCTTGATGCCGATTGCAGCTGACAGTGAAGCCGTACCCAGCATATTATGTCCACAACCATGTCCCGGAGCGCCGGCATGAATCTGCTTCTTCTCTGTCGCACCGGCTTCCTGATCAAGACCGGACAGGGCATCAAACTCACCAAGAAATCCAATTACAGGTTTCCCAGAGCCGAAGGTTCCCTTAAATGCGGTCGCAACACCAGCCAGGCCTTCTTCCACCTCAAAGCCCTCTTTCCTCAGCAGATCACAGAGCACCTTCACAGACTTCTCCTCTGCAAAAGCAGTCTCCGCACAGCCCCAGATCTCGTCACTAGCATCCAAAATCTCAGCTGCCTTACGGTCAATTTCCTCCCAAACCATCTGTTTTCCCATATTGCTATCACCTCATATAAAAATATCTGGCAGAACTGACAATGCGTCTCTGCCGACTATAGTTGCCAAAATTTTCTTAACTTCCCGCCGCTTTTCAAATTTTCAACTGAATTTTGTCTGACATTCTACATTTTATTCTACCATTCTTTTTCTACAACGTCAATCGTAAGCAAATGATTTGCTAAATGAATTTTAAAGGAATGAAACATAATATTCCAGTCTGATCTGCATAAAATCTGTTTTGTTTCCATCCGCAGTTTCTTTATGAACAGGATTTCTTCACAAATATGGCTGGGGTTCACGGCACAAAGGAATGCCTGGAAGCTGTGGAAATAAGTATTTTAACCGTCTGAGTGGTTATGTTTACCGGTTGATCGTATGTAAACAGGAAGAATGAATCCTGAATCAGTCTCAAATGTTCATGTCCTCGGGCTCTCAAGCTAAATGTGTATTTTTTATTGGCGGTTATACTGACTGCAGGCTTTACTCCATCAATATTGCCGACCATTTTTGTCATTTCTGATATAAAAAACAGCAGGCAGGCAAATAATGCTTTGTCCGCATGCTGTTTTCTGAGAAGCCATTTTCCCGCTTTTCTCTGTCTGATCGGAAAGTGTCTCTTCCTATTTAAATGCCTTTTTCACTTTTTTGTTCAAGCCGTTTCCGGGATACATATTCATGACTCTTAGAGCTTCTGCCTTTACTTCATCACATCCATTTCTGTAAATAAAAGTATTTTCGACATTATATACTTCCCTGTTTACATCCCGGAATGAGCCGTCTGATGAGATGAACTGCACAATATTCATATCCCAGTCATTTTTATACTGCTTATCTTTATGACATCCTACGACATACAGTACTTTTCTGTTATACAGATCATCGACAAGTATGTATGTTTTACTCCCGACCTCTCCCAGACATATCCCCTTTTTCATATTATCCAACTTCGCGTCAAGCAGCACATACAGACCATGCTCCAAATCAGTACGTTCCAAACAATAACTGTATTCGCTGCTTTCATTCCCTTCCGCGCTTGTACTCCGCCAGTCCTTATTCTTTTCTCTCACGATGCTGACTGTATTGATCTGTTCTTTCCTTGCCTCAACCCCGGTCAGACTGCTGTTGGTTGCCCGGTACAGCCTCCTCACTTCAACATTTCCATAATCTCCGATTCTCATATCTACCATGATATTGCTCTTATCGGCATGTACCAAATCCTCTAGATCCTGTAACACCTTTTCCATCTGGGCCTCATTATGCTCATTTCCCTTTAGGCTCTCATATTCCTTTATTACTCTTGCATGATCGGCACTTCTCAGTATCTTTCCTATATTTCCCAGATTATCCTTTTCCGTTTCTGTCTCCTGCTCTGTATTTTTACTGCATCCACATAAAAGTCCTGTAGTAAATAATACCATAACAAACAACCAAGCCATCAATCTCTTTCTTCTCATACGCTGCCTCTACTTTCTGATCTGATAGAAAAATTCAATGTACACCCTTTTTATCGTTGCTTGCACTATATTTGGAAAAATCAAATCAACCAAAGAAAGATCCTGTTTCTCCTATCACCGCATTCCCCTCCCATCTTCTGCCACTATATACCGCTACACCTAACGCTTTTCTACTGCTCCCCCTCCCCTTGCTGTTTGCATCATGCCGGATTGACCGGCTGGCTGTTCAACTGGTTTGTCGATGTGTAATCTGGCTGCTTGGCCAAGCTGTTCAGCCGATAGGGCATTCTGGCATTCGATCGAATATCTGGTTATCTTATCGTTTGTAGACTTATTGTTTCTTTTAATTATAGTCTAGCATAAAATCATAAATTATTCAATAGGTCTGAAAAACGATTTGTTTTATAAAACAATTCATTAATTTTATTAATTTAATCCATAATATTCTGCGTATATATATTCTGTTCCTCATAAATCAGCCGAATTACTTAAAATTTATTCTTTACAATTCAAGTTACTTTTTATTCTCATTTTAATTTTGAAATTTTATATTATTTAGAAATATCAATATTTTATTATTGATTTCTTTTAATTTAAAAATATAAAACATTTTTTCTGTGTATTTTCGCGCATCCACCAAAAAATATTTTTTTATGTCCATATCTGAGAGGGCAATCACATGACAGACTATAAAAGTCCACCATTACCTGAAATTTTGTATTCCGGTATTTTAAAGATGCCTGAACAACTTTTTATTTATGATAGCAAGTTCAACTGAGATACATGAAGGCTTACTGTAATCGTTCATTTGCCTGGTGGTCTAAATTCAAATGGCTTAAATAGATACGTGAATATTGTTTGCAGTGGTTTGTTTTTCTTTTTTGTTTCTATTCTATATATTATCTGTTTTTATCTGATATTTGTCTTTTATTTTCTCCTGATTTTTCACAACTTTGCCACTTCACCGACGCAACTTCTGGCAAGTACGATTATCGGAAGTAAATGAGGTGTTTTCGGCAATGTCCCCGGTTTTAAGCATCATTCTCCCGGTCTATAACGGGGAAGCTTTTTTAGAGCGAGCCTTGGAAAGTGTGCTCTCCCAGACGCTCCAAAACTGGGAACTTATCGTCATCAACGACGGCTCCACTGACTGTTCCGGCGCAATTGTCCGTCGTTTTCTGTCCGTGGACACAAGAATCCGCTATCAGGAACAGGAAAACAGGGGGTTAAGTGCCGCACGCAATGCCGGATTCCGGCTGGCTAAAGGCGCATACATTGCCTTCCTCGATGCAGATGATTATGTGGAACCTGATTATTATCAACGTTTGACCGAATCTGCAGTCTATTATGAATCGGATTTTTTTATGGCCGGTTTTTTGCGGGACTTCGTAAAGCAGGGGAAAAAGGTGCATTCTGTTTCCGTACTCTTCAGGGAGGAAATCCTTGCTTCCATACAGAAAAAGCAGGTATTTAGCGACAATGTGTCTTTTTATCACCTCTATATCCACGTCTGGAATAAGTTATATCAGCGGGATTTTCTTGTCAGGCATGGGATTTTTTTTGATGAGGCACTGCGATACGGTGAGGATGTCACTTACAATCTGGCATGTCTGGCAGCGGCTCGCTCTGTAACGGTTCTTCCTCTGGCGGGATATCATTATGTGTGCCATATGAATGAACGGATCACGGGGGACTGGAAGCCGGGACTGCTTGGGGAGAACTGCCGTATCTATAATGAGATTGATCGTTTTGAACGGACGGTCTGGAAACTTTCTGAATCTTGGGTGGCTTCAGGGATGTTTCTGAGGGGGTGTTTTTTGACCCTGGAAAAAATGATGCAGGCAGAAAAAACTTCCGGGGATATCCGGGCAGAGGTGCAGCGAATTCTTGCAGCTGATGAAACCTATCGGAGCATATCACGGTTAAAAAAACGATGTGCCTCTGCTGAGTTTGCTGTTTACCGGATGATTGTAGGAATGAAGCGACCAGGTTTGTTTCTTTTTGCCGTATGGGTGAGGCAATGGGTGAAGCGGATAATGCGGCGGTGACGGAAAATGAAGGTACAGATACTGATGTCTGTTTATAATGGAAGCGTCTATCTTAAGAGGCAGCTGGAAAGTATCATAGCCCAGGATATCGGGGGCATAAGTCTCATGATTCGCGATGATGGTTCTACAGACTCCACTTCTGCCATCATTTCGGAATACCGGCAGAAATATCCGTGGATTGCATATTACCGTGGAAAAAACGTGGGAGTGCAGAGAAGCTTTTTTGATCTCATAAAAAGTTCCGACCAGAGTGCGGATTATACCGCCTTCGCAGACCAGGATGATGTGTGGCTTCCGGAGAAGCTTTCGCGAGCTGTTTTATGCCTTGAAGCAATTGGCGGGCGTAATGACGACCTTGCGTGCAACCCTGGCTTTAAATTTTATTTAGACAGGGGACAGTCTTCGGATTGTGAAGCACATATTTCAGTTCCTGTTGCTCCCGATCCTGCCACACCGCTCCTCTACTGCGGGGCGCAACAGATGGTGGGGAGCGATCTGAAACCCATTCGGGCGACAGTGACCCGGATAGTTCGCAGACCGGATTTTGGAAACGCTTTGGTACAGAATATCTGCACCGGATGCACGGCTGTGGCTAACCGGGCGCTCATGGATCTTCTAAGAACATATCCGCCGGAAAACATAAAAAATATTATCATGCACGACTGGTGGCTTTACCTCAGTGCGAGCTGTTTTGGCCGGGTTTTTTATGATGATGTGGCGTATATCCGCTATCGTCAGCACGGAAAGAATGTTTCCTCCGCAATTTTAGATCGTCGGACTCTTCTGTGTTATCGCCTGGGACAGTTAAGAAAGTCCCGGGGAGAGATCTATCGCCAAGTCGGGGAATTCTTAAAGACATATCGGGAAAAATTGACTTGCGAAGAATTGGAAGATCAGCTCTGTATGATACAAAATCTGTTATCCGCACAAAACACTTTGAGAGGTCGTCTTAAAGTAGCGTGTAGCGGGCGGTATTTTCGACAGAAGCCCACGGACGATCTGATTTTTCGAGGAATTGTACTGATAAGAAAGCTATAGGAGAGAGAGCATGGGGAACATGGAGGGAATCGACATCATCATCCCGGTCTACAATGCTTATGAAGATCTGAGACGGTGCGTGGAAAGTGTCCTGCGCAACACGGATCTTGAAAAAAACCGCCTGATTCTGGTAGATGATGCCAGTCCGGATCCGCGTATCCGGCCGTACATGAAAGAGCTGGAATCCGAACATGTACTTGTAGTCGCGAATGATACGAACATGGGGTTTTCTGGAAGCATCAACCGGGGGATTGACGCGTCAGGAGACAGAGATGTGATTTTCCTGAATTCGGATGTCATTGTAACAGCCCAGTGGGTGGAAAAGTTATCTGCCTGCGCTTACCATGACGGCTGGACTGCCACCGTAACTCCGCTCTCCAACAATGCCACTCTGTGCTCGGTTCCAGAATTTTTGCAGGAAAACTCAGTTCCAGATAATTTCACCATTGATGAATATGCGGCTCTTATAGCGAATCGCAGCCTAAAAAAATATTTTTCTATCCCTGTGGCAAATGGATTTTGCATGTACGTAAAAAGGGAGATCATAGACCTGATAGGGAACCTGGATGCGGATACATTTGGGCGCGGCTATGGCGAAGAAAACGATTTCTGTCATCGTGCTGAACAGTTTGGCTACCATCACCTCATGTGTGATGATACCTTTATTTACCATGCTGGGACAGGCTCATTTGTGAGCGCGGAAAAGAAAAAATATATCGATCAGCACGCACGGATCCTGCAGGAGCGATATCCAGGACAGGTGCAGAGGCTCCAGGAGTTTCTGAACTCGAACCCCAACCGCATTATAAATGAAAATATCAAGTTACACCTGAGAATAAAAAGCGAGAAAAAAAACCTCCTGTTTCTACTGCAATCTGATTTTCGCGACGATGCGGACGATGCGGTCGGCGGGGTGCAGCTCCATGTAAAAGACCTGACAATGGGCCTGAAAGCAGATTTTAATATTTATGTGGCAGCCAGAAATTTTAATTATCTAAATGTTACCAGATATTCCGGCGATAGCGAACCAGTATTTTTTCAGTTTTTTATTGATTATGTACCTGAATTCCCCCAATTTATGAATTCTGATATCGGAAACGTTCTTGGGAACATCCTGGATGCTTTTGAGATCCACCTAGTGCACGTCCATCACATAAAAGATCTGAGCCTTGAAATCTATGATCAGGCTCAGATCCGCAATATTCCGATCACTGCCACACTACATGACTATTACTATATCTGTCCGATGATTAAGCTTTTAGATCATGCTGGAAACGTCTGCACAGGCTCAGCCAGAGACGGATGCGGACAGTGTCTTAAAGCAGGCCTTCATATGGCGAACGGGGACAGCTATATCCATTACTGGCGGAAAAGAAACCAGACCGCCTTACAGTGGGCGGATTCTTTATTTGTTCCGTCCGGGGCCGCAGCCGGAATATACATGGAATATTTTCCGGAACTGGCTCCAAAGCTTAAAGTAATAGAACACGGAATTCCAGATAGCTTCACAAAAGTTTCTGTGGAAGAGCATTCCAAAAGCAGAGAATTCCGCGTGGCATTTATCGGCGGCTTGAGTCCTGAAAAGGGCGGCGATGTGGCCTGCGAACTGGTGCAGACGTCTCCGGATGATATTAAATGGTATGCCTTCGGAATGATGGGATATACAAATCTGAAGATTCTCGAACGGAAAAATTTGGTTAAAACCGGAGAATACCGGCGGGAGGAACTCCCTCAGCTTCTGAAGCAATACCAGATCGATCTTGTGTGTATCCTGTCTTTATGGCCGGAGACCTATTGCTATACCTTATCGGAAGCGCTTCAATGCGGAGTTCCGGTCATTGTTACTGGTATCGGCGCACTGCCGGAACGGGTGAAACGTAGCGGATGCGGCTGGGTTGTCACACCGGAACGTGCGGTGGAGGAAACGCAGGAGATCCTTGCCCGTATAAAAAGCAGACCAGCCGAATTCGAAGAATGCCGGAAGTGGGCACAGCAGACAGAACTACCATCAATTGAAGAAATGGCACAAGGATATTGTCAGGAATACCTACGAATTTTCCACAAATCGGTTCCCCCCACATGGAAAACAGCAGATTATGAAGCAATCCTCAACGCTTATTTTCATGCGAATGGGATGGAATCGTTGATCGATCAAAACGACGGCGTGTACCGCCGCCTTCTGGCAGCTGAGACGGAGTTGGCGCATATCCATAAATCGCTCGCCTACAAACTAGGGCTGGCATTGTGCCAGATAAAAGTCCCTCTGAAACCACAACTTAAAAAGCTTGCCTACCGGATCTATAAGAGAATGTAAATCAAGGAGACAAAATGGGACAGATCCTATCATTTGTAAAAGATATTTTTCAGCAGAAGGGGATGTTGTTTGCGTTAGCCAGCAATGATCTTCGGGCGAAATTTGCGGCCTCTTTTCTGGGGGTGGTCTGGGCGTTTATACAGCCTCTGGTAACGATTCTGGTATTCTGGTTCGTCTTCCAGTTAGGCTTCCGCAATCCGCCTGTAGACGACGTTCCATTTATTCTTTGGTTTATCCCGGCATACTTGGTGTGGACCTTTT
Organism: bacterium 1XD42-76; assembly: GCA_009917545.1. Classification (GTDB taxonomy): domain Bacteria; phylum Bacillota; class Clostridia; order Lachnospirales; family Lachnospiraceae; genus QZDW01. Next base: position 60,125 of record QZDW01000011.1, on the reverse strand, counting down.
TTACGGAAGGGCTTCTGGCAGCTTCTAACTGCCTGATGGAATACAGTTACCTCGTAAAAAAGGTCAATTTCCGGGTAAGTATTATTCCGCTTGTAAAGGTACTCTCCTCGCTGTTTGTCCATATCGGATTTATTTTATTTATCTTTTTTATGTATCAGGTATACTCGGTCCCTTTCAGTGTTTACTATTTCCAAGTGTTGTACTACCTTTTGTGCGTGCTGGCGCTGTTGACGGGGCTAGGTTGGCTTTTGTCTGCCATCGCCCCTTTTGTCAAGGATACGGCGAATATTGTCAACGTTTTTATTCAGATCGGCTTCTGGCTGACACCTATTTTCTGGTCGCCGGATACGATGTCGCCGACGATTAAATTTGTTTTACAGTTCAATCCCATGTTTTATATCTGCCAGGGCTACCGGGATTGCTTTATTTATCATATATGGTTCTGGGAACGTGGTATCATCAATCTGTATTTCTGGCTGCTCACGGCTTTCCTTTTCTGGCTGGGTGTTGTCACCTTTCGGCGTTTGCGGCCGTACTTCGCGGATGAAATTTAAGGAGAACTATGGAAAAAGCAGTTTCGATTAAGGTCAGTGGAATCAGTAAGATTTACAAACTTTACGGGAAATCAATTGACAAAGTGAAAGAAGCCTTCAGTCTTACGCGGAAAAAGCGGTATGAAGAATTCTATGCCTTAAATCAGATATCCTTTGAAGTATATAAAGGTGAGACGTTCGGTATTGTGGGAACGAATGGTTCCGGAAAATCAACCCTTTTAAAAATCATCACAGGAGTCGTAAAACCAAACAGTGGGACAATTCATATCGATGGTAAGGTGTCCGCTTTGCTGGAGCTGGGAGCCGGTTTTAACCCAGAATACACTGGAATGGAAAATATTTATCTGAACGGCACCACGATGGGATATTCACGGGAAGAAATGAAGCGGAAGGTTCCAACGATTCTGGATTTTGCAGATATCGGTGATTTTATCAATCAGCCGGTTAAAAATTATTCTAGTGGAATGTTTGCCAGGCTTGCATTTGCCGTAGCGATTAATGTGGAACCGGATATTCTCATTGTGGATGAAGCCCTGAGCGTGGGGGATGTCTTTTTCCAGAATAAATGTTTCAAAAAATTCGAGGAGCTGCGTTCCCAGGGAATCACGATCCTCTTCGTATCCCATGACATCGGAAGTGTAAAGCAGATGTGCTCCCGCGTATTGTGGATTGAGCGGGGAATACAGCAGATGTGCGGGGATAGCGTTGAAGTGTGCAACGCATACTCCAACAGCATCAAAAATAAGAGCTTTTTTGTGGAAAAGGAAAATGCAGGTGAATACCACGTCAGAAAATTCCATCTAGGCTCTCATCCCCAGATCCATTATTCGAAGGAAAGTCAGCTGAATGATGATGTAATCATAAAATCAGCCTTTTTCGAGGACGGATTCCATCATATCGTGACCGAGCTGGAAGCCGGGAAAGAATATACGTTTGTACAAATTTTTGAGAGTAAACGAGCCATTGAAAAATGCATTACCGGTTTTGTAATCGAAACGTTAAAAGGGCTGTGGATTATTAACTGCAACAGCGCCATCTGTGGAAATAAAGAGCCATTTCCGGTCTCCAGAGACTCAATGGTCCGTACAGAGTTTAAATTCACTATGCCCCCCATCATGAAGGGCAGTTACATCATCGGTACCGCTGTTTCGGAAGGGGAGATTGAAGACTTTAAAGTACTGACATGGTTATATCAGGTTATGAATATCACAGTGGTCAATCATGGGGCCAATAGTGCAGTCATTGATGTATTTCCTCAGATTGAGGTGTTATCAGCAGAGATTGACAGAAAAAAGTCAGATACGGAATGTGCAAGGAGCGAAGGAAGACCCCCCTTCCTGCATTCGGATATATAAGGTGATAATTAATTATAAAGAAAGAGGAATATGATTTCGTGGGAAAATATGATTTCGAGCTGGAACTTGTATATCAAAATTCTTTACTTATAATTCTTGAACAAATCGCCCCTCATTCAATCATTTTGGAATTTGGCCCGGCAAATGGACGATTAACCCGTTATCTAAAAGAGCAAATGTCCTGTCAGGTCTATCTTGTAGAGTTGGACGGTGAAACCGGCCGGGAAGCGCTGAAATACGGACAGGATTTAGTTGTTGGAGACATTGAGCAATATGAATGGTTGGAGAAGTATCGTGGAATTCAATTTGATTACCTGATTTTTGCGGATGTATTAGAACATTTGAGATTTCCTCAGCTCGTTTTGACAAAGGCAAAATTGTTACTGAAGGAAAACGGAAGCGTCCTGTTATCAGTGCCTAATCTGGCACATAACGCAGTGATAATCAATTTATTAAATAATGATTTCCAATATAATCCTGTCGGACTGTTAGACGATACCCATATTCATATGTTTACCAAAAACAGCCTGGAGCAGATGCTGGAGCAGTCGGGTCTTTTCCCAGTCAAGCGAATGGCGACCTATATGGATACTGAGCGCACGGAAATACCTGCTACTCTGACTGATATTCCAGAAATCGGAGAGGACTACTGGAAAAACAGACCTTATGGAGAAGTGTATCAATATGTCTATGAGGCTAAAAAGGATCCTGCATTCTGTGATGAGGTCGAAAATTATCTGGTAAAAGTCAAATCAGGCTCTAGTCTACAGGTCTTTTGGGCTCCTGATTCGGATTTTTACGAAGACTATTCACAAAAAGTCCGAATCAAACGGCCATATGGCTTACAGGAGTTTAATTTGAATTGTCCCGATAATTGCAAAGAAGTCAGAATTGATCCTATGGAATATTCCGGATTAGTAAAACTGGTAGGGTGTACCGCACAGGTAGAAGTCGCAGATATTCCGCTTCTGCCCAAATCACATAATGCAAAATTAAGTTGCGGTCAACTATATTTGTTCGAGAACTCAGATCCACAATGGACCTTTTCTTTGCCGGAATCCACAAAAAAGATCAAAATAATAATTCAATATGTTTGCTTGGGACATTTTGATCTGCTGAACCGGTTGTTTGCTGAAGTTTTTCAAGTGAATATACCCCAAAACGGGCCAGGTGATTATGGACAGGATAACAGAAAAATACAAGAAGAGAATATGATGCTAAAAGAGCAAAATCAAAATTTGCTGATACAGAACCAGGAATTGGACGATGAAAATCACAAAATAAAAGAGCAAAACACTTGCCTGGCAGAAGAACGCGATCAGAAAGATGAGGAGAATCACACCATAAAGGCCCAAAACGAATCACTTTTAAAACAAAATCAGATCCTTGACAGGGAAAACCATATCATAAAACTCCAGAACGAGAATCTGTTAAAGGAAAAGGAAAGCACCGCCCAGACAAGCCATATCGTGAAGACCCAAAATGAAGAACTCGCCAAGGAACGCGACACAATTGCTTCTCAGAAGGAACTTATTGAAAAACAACTTGCCGCCTGTACCGGTGAAAAAGAAAGGTTGATACAGGAACAAGCGGATTTGAACGCAGCCATAGCAGGCTTAAATGCAGCCATAGCGGATTCTGAGGAGAGGCTCCGGACAATCGAAACGAGCCGGATCTACCAGTTTATGAAAAAAATCGGGGGATGTTAAAATGCATTTTTATACAAGCATTAATAGCAACTATCTGCCCAAGGCCAGAGTGTTGGCCGAATCGGTTAAGAAATACTGCCCTCAGTCCAGGTTTTCTCTGGTATTTGCAGACGAAATCCCGGAGGAATTCCATCTGGAAAACGAGAATTTTGACGAAATTCTTCTGCCGGAGGATCTGGGGATCCCGGTGACTAACCTGAAGCTTTGGATCTTCGAGCATACCGTGGTCGAGCTGTGCACCGCAATCAAAGGGCAGGCGCTTGTAAAGTTCCTGGAAGAAGGCTCTGAGAAGGTGGTTTATTTGGATCCGGATATCGCAGTTTTCGATGATCTTAAGGATCTGGACGGTCTTCTGGAGACGAACGACATTGTCATTACCCCGCATCAGACAATACCTGAAACAGAGCATCAGGACATTATCAATAATGAAATCTGCTCGTTAAAGCACGGGATTTATAATTTCGGATTCTACGCGGTGAAAAACAGCGAAAACGGGCTGCGTTACGCACACTGGTGGCGGGACCGTCTGGTGGATTTCTGCTACGACGATATCCCTGGCGGCCTGTTTACCGATCAGCGCTGGGGTGACCTGGCACCGGCTATGTTTGAGGGGGTCTGTATCTGGAAAGATCCCGGATGTAATGTTTCCACCTGGAATCTGACGAATCGGTCGATTACGAGACGGGACGGTATCTATTATGTCAATGGAAGCAAGCTCAAATTTTACCATTTTTCCGGTTTTGATTCCGGTGCTCAGAAAATCATGCTGGATTTATATGGGAAAGATAACCCGTATCTCTATGAGCTGAGGCAGTGGTATATCGATCAGCAGGAAAAGGACGGTCAAAAAACGTACGGTATCGGCTTCGGCAGATCGAAATATAACTATTATGATAATGGTGAACCAGTCAGTACCGAGGAACGGCGTTTGATGAGGAGCCGGATGGATCTGCTGGAATATTTTGCTGAAACCGATCCCTATATCGTGGAGCAGGAACGGAGTTATTACTACTGGTATCGTCATGAGATGCATCTGGAGCAGAACATCCCGAAGCTGGTTGTAAAAAAAGAAGATTTCGAAAGTCTGACCAGTCAAAAAGAGCTTCTGGAGCAGGAAACACTACGCCTGCAACAGGAAGCGGCAGAGTGTCATCAGACATTACAGTCACTTACGGAAGTTTTACGAAAAACAGACGGGGAATTTGGGGAATTGCAAAACAGATTCAGGGAACTGCAGCAGGAATTGGAGAGTATCAAAAATTCCAGAGTGTGGCGTTTCCGGACAAAGGTATTAAAGATACTGGGGAGATAAAAGGGAATGGAAAAGAAACGGCCAGTCTGTATCATGATTGCCGCGGCCAGTGGAACGCTGCAGGCAGAAGCCATCCGTCAGGTGGCGGGGGGAAACCCTGCCATCCTTTTCATGGAGAACCGGACCGGAAATCGTATTTCTGACCGGCCAGATATAAAAATCATCGATCACCCAGAGAGTCCTCTGCCGCCGGAAAATGCAGGTATGGATATCCTGCTTCTTGAGGCTTCGCTGCTTCCGTATTGGAGCCAGGAGATTCTGTCCGTCTTGCAGGATTGCGTTTATCAGTCGCAGGAACGCGGAACGGTAATCCCGCTTATGCAGCAGGGCGCCTCCCGGGCGCTGATGGCAGGCGGTCTTACGGACGGCATTCCGATTGACGCACAATATCATGGATGCCTGTATCTTAAGGGAAGCGCCATCGCTTCGTTTTATGAGCATCTTACCTGTGCTGATTTCCTGAATCCGGCAGATATCCTAAAAAAAATCATACAGATCGGCCTTATACATGTCTTGTGCGAAGCACTTTGCCTGCCGGGAAACGGGCGGCAGCTCGTGGCAAATGATATGAACAGGTATCAGATCGAAAGCGCCCTGATTAATAAATCGCTCCAATACAAAACGGACAACGGCAGACCTAACCTTCTGTATCTGGTGCAGGCCGATTTCAGAGAGGACGCCAGTAATAATATCGGCGGGACACAGTGGCATGTCAAAGATCTGGTACAGGGCATGCGGGAGCAATATAACGTATTTGTGGCGGCGCGTAATTCCGGTTTTTTGCAGCTTACTGCCTATCTGCCGGAGGATACGTTGACCCTGCGTTTCCAGATCGGGGCCCCCGGGCCGTATCCGAAGCAGTACAGCCATACGCTCCGGGATATTTATGAAAACACTTTGCGCGCGTTCCGGATCAGCCTCCTGCATATTCACCATACCTACGGCCTTTCCACTGATATCTTCGAAATCGCGTCCGGACTGCATATTCCCATTGTCCTGACGCTGCATGATTTCTATGGTCTGTGCCCGACGATTAAAATGTTCAACCATACTGGGGAATGCTGCATCGGGAAGGAAAACCGGGAAATGTGTTCCGCCTGTCTCAGACAGGAGATGGACATTGACAAAGACATTTCCTATATTGAGCAGTGGAGGAACCGTTTCAGAAGGTGTCTGGAGCTATGTGATAAAATACTCGTTCCGTCACAGAACGCGGGGAACATATACCTGTCCTATTTTCCACAGATAGCAGATAAAATCACGGTCATCGAACATGGATATGATCTGCTGACGGAAATCTGCTTCGATGGGACTGCTGTTATGCTGGACGACAGCCGCTTTCGTCATCATATCGAGCGGACAGAGCGCCGCGGATTCTGTACACGTGTAGAGGGATGGGCCCTGATGGATGGCGCGGACAATTCCGGGCTGCGCACTTTCATTGAAGCAGTTGACCGCACGGGGAAAAAAATCCATATCCCTACGAACAAGCTGGAACGGGAGGATGTCGCCGCAGGTGACCGGAATTACCTGAAAACAGGCTTCATCGGCTATATCCCAGGCGTGGGACTGGCTGAAGGAAAGCTAAATATCCGCATAGTGATACGCGAGGGGCACAAACTGTATACCTCATCTGAATACCGGGCGATCGATCACATAAATCAGAAGAAGGAAGCCCTGCGGGTCGCTTTTATCGGCGGTCTCAGTCCTGCGAAAGGAAGTCAGGAGATCTATAAAATCATAACCGAAGGCCCCCAAAGTGTAAACTGGCACATATTCGGAGGAATTGACGATGCGGATTTGCATCATCTGAGGCAGGATAACCTGATTAAAACAGGCTTTTATCACCGTGATGAGCTGAAGTTGTATTTCGACCTTCACAAAATTGATGTGGTATGTATCCTCTCCCTGTGGCCGGAGACCTTCTGCTATACGCTGTCGGAGGCGGTCGGCTATAGAAGGCCGGTGATCGCCACGGAAATCGGAGCCTTGGGCGAACGGACGCAGGTAATGGGCTGCGGATGGACGCTGCCCGTCAGGGATATCTCCCAAAACGTGATCCGGCTGGTTCGGGAAATACAGGCAAAAGGAAACGATTACGAGGAAAAGATGCGGACAGTCAACAGTCAGCATTTAAAAACGGTGCGCGAGATGAATAACGAGTATGAACAGCTGTATTACGGTCTCTGCAAAGACGGTCCTCTTCCTGTTGTTCCTTATAATGTTACACGCATATTTAATGCGTACGTACCTGAAGTCAGTGATTCCCCCAAACAGCCGCTGCGCGGCATCAGTCCGGAGGAATACGAAAGTTACATCATACAGCTGGAAAATGAAATCAGGAACATACGGAATTCCAGATCGTTTCGTCTGGCCCTGAAAATTTCCCGGATATGGAACCGGGTCCGGTGCGTTGGAAAACGGAGAGAATAGTTATGCATTTTTATACCAGTATCAACATCAATTATCTTCCCAAAGCCAGAGTACTGGCAAAGTCGATTAGAAAATGGATTCCGGACGCCAGATTTTCCCTAGTGTTTTCCGACACCTGGCCTGCGGAATTGCCTTTCTCCGAAGAACCCTTTGATGATCTGGTTCCCGTGGAAGAACTGGGAATTCCGGTGGAAAATCTCAACTTCTGGATCTATGAGCATACAGTTGTGGAGCTCTGTACAGCAGTCAAAGGACAGGCCTTGGTGAAATTCCTGGAGGAAGGTTCTGATAAGGTAATCTATCTTGACCCTGATATTGTAGTATATGACACACTTGAGAGGATCGATGCCTTGCTGGACTCCCATGACGTCCTTCTCACGCCTCACCAGACACATCCGGAGACTCATATGAATGACATTATTCATAATGAGATATGCTCCCTGCAGCACGGGGCCTATAATTTTGGTTTCTACGCGGTAAAAAACAGCGAAAACGGCCTCCATTTTGCGCGCTGGTGGCGGGACAGGTTGATTCATTTCTGCTATGACGATATTCCGGAAGGGATTTTTACCGATCAGAAATGGGGTGACATTGTTCCTGCGATGTTTGACGGCGTATTCATCCTGCGTGAGCCCGGATATAATGTATCGACCTGGAATCTGTCCAACCGTTCTGTAACACAGAATCCAGAAGGGAGGATTCTGGTAAACGGACAACCGCTGCAGTTTTACCATTTTTCCGGCTTTGATTCCGGAGCACAGGCCGAAATGCTTGAAATGTATGGTAGCGGAAACCCTGTACTGTATCAGATGCGTGAATGGTACATTGGCCGCCAGAATGAAGAAGGTCAGGAAACCTTGGGACAGGCCAGATCAGTTTACAACTATTACGATAACGGGGAAAAGATAGAAAAAGAGGAACGGCGGTTGCTCCGCAAACGGGGGGATCTGGTACAGTACTTCGGCGGGACGAATCCGTTCCGAGTGCGGCAGGAACGGAGTTATTATGAGTGGTATCGTGTCGGTCGTATTCTTGAGGATAGAGAAAATGGTTATCATAGGCGCGGAAAAGTGAAAAAGGTACTCCAAAAGCTTTGGCAGTATTTTCATTGACGAATAAGCCAAAAGTTATAGGAATTTTTACTTTACTGTAATGGGAAAAGGGGTCGGTACATGGAAAGAAATAAAAATATAGAGTCTATGAGAGCAATGGCAATCCTTTTCATGCTTTTTTATCATTATACGAAAACCATTCCGGGAATTGTTCATTCCTATTTGGGTGATATGATAAATGAATATCTATGTCAGACAGCAATGCTGACTTTTTTTACAATCAGTGGTTATGGAACATATATGTATTTAGACCGGGTAAAGGGAAATCGGCATTGGAGTGCTTATGTAAAAAGTCGTTTTCGGAAAATAGCACCACAATACTATTTTTGCCTCATTATAGTGTTACTGACTACGGGTACCGGATATTGGGCGTGGAACAGCTTGAAAAACATTTTAATATTTTTTCTATTTGGAAATAATTTGTTTATCTCTACAAATGGGGAGATCAATGGTGTCACATGGACGATTGCTCTGATGATGCAGTTTTATCTGTTTGCAGTACCGATGTATCAGTCAATCAAGAAAAACGGAGGGTATAAAACATATTTATTCGCTCTGGCAATATCATTGATCTTCCGCAGGGTCACAAGTTTATACATTTTCTTAAACCATTATAGTGAATGGTATTACGTGATTTATGGAATCAGGCAGCTCCCCGCCACGATTGACATTTTTGTAGCCGGTATGTGTTCCGCTCATTTTCGCAAAAACATGGTTGACTTTTCTCCTTCTAAAAGTGCATTACTTTGTGGAGGTAGTGCGATACTTTCTTTTATTAGTTTTATGGCCATCACATATACACCGGATCAGGCATATTTGTTCGGAGGGAATATACGTTGTTTATTGTGGCAACCTCTTTTAGGAGTTTTAATCGCTATTGTACTCTTTTCATGTGCCAGTATTAAGATTAATTACAATCGCTCTGGCGGAAAAATAATTCAGTTTATCGCAAAAAACGAGTACGGGATATATTTGTGGCATATGGTTTTGATCGGAAACTTGGCTTCACAGTCGGAAATATATATGCAAATACTTAACCGTTCACCATTTTTTTTGCTGATTTGCATGATTGTACTGGCAATTGCAGTTGGAAGTTTGTCAAATTGCTTTTTTAATAAGAGTGTTTTGCAGATCCATATATCGTTTGGGTCAGACAGCAGAAGGGAAATGTAATGAAACTGAATATCAAAAAAGTAGCCTCCCCTGTATTAATTACAATCTTTCCGATTGTTTTTCTCTTTGCGAATAATTCAAAAGAGGCAGATATCAAAGATGCAATTTATTTGATACTTGGCTTTTCTTTTGCTACCATTATGGCTACTGTATTTTTACTTTTTATACTTCACTTTAGTATAAAGGCAACACTGATTGCCGAAATTTTTTCGTTTTTTTTACTAAATTATGCATTATTGGAAAAAATAATTAAAAAAATATTTCCACAACTATATTACTGGCATGTATTCCCACTCCTACTTTTTGTATTGTTTGTTTTATTTATTAATATTTATCGGCATCTTCCGGAATCTACCACAGAATCTATGATTATAATCATCAATATAGCCTGTGTTTCACTTCTGACATTTAACATTATTATCAGTTTGCCAAACATTATAAAAGGTGGCTCAGATAATCGCAATACAGCTGAAAAAATCACAATCGAAAAACCGCAAAGTAATCTACCTGATATTTACTACTTTGTTTTAGATGAATACAGTAACTTTAATTTTATCAAAAAATATTACAACTATGATAATTCTGTCTTTGAATCTTTTTTAAGAGAAAAGCACTTTACGATTTCCTCTGATAGCTACAATGATAGTGATCAGACTCTAACCGTATTGACCAATATACTTAATTTAGATTATATTTCAACAAATGCAACTTCGCAAAAAGAAAAATATGATATGCGCCAGTCCGCAGTTTTATATCAGATTCTAAAAAAAGCCGGGTACGAACTAATTGGTGTAGGTAAAACAGATTATACATTTGCACTGACCTCATTAACACAAGGCAGCAAAACTACGGGTATTGGAAACGTCCGAGGTGAAACATTTTCTCAGATTGTTTTGAAAAACTCTTTCTTGTACCCACTTATAACTATAGACCACACAAAACGGGCACAGGAAGTCTTAAAGGCTTTTGACTATTTTGAAGATGAAACCAATCTAAAACAACATTTAGTACCTACATGTACCATTACATACATTGAAAGCCCACATGAGCCTTTCCTGTTTGATCCAGATGGTCGGAACGTTTCTCCAGGAGATTATTATAATTGGAGCGACAAAAAATTTTACTTAAATCAGTATAAATATATCTCTGAGAAAATGATACGAGTTATAGACAATATTATTTCTGCCAATCCCAATTGTATTATTTTTGTTTCTTCCGATCATAGTGCAAGATTTCGGGACGAGTTTGAGGCTCAGGATAAGAAATCGCCGTTTCATGCACTATACTACTGCGGTAATTTAATGCCATCCATTAGTGGAAAATCAGGTGTTAATACCTGGCGTATTATTTTGAATGAACTATTGAATCTAAAGCTGGATGAGAATGTTGAGGTCCCTGGTAATGAGTAAATTTATCAAACGAAATTCTATTATCTTTGTTTTTTTTGGTGTTCTTCTTGTGTATCTCATAAATGCCAATTCAATCATTCTGTTTTTTGATTCTTCTGTAAGTAAGTTTGTTTTTGTGGATGTGGATCAAATAAAGAGTAATTCAAATATACAAATCGCATATGCTCTGGATGAATTTGAAATAAGTAATGATATGCTGCAGACAGTTAATGCCTCGGGTTGGGCATTTTGTAAGTCAAGCCTAAAGAATCCCAAAAGAGAAATACGTCTGATCTTTAAATCAAATTCAGAAAACACTCCTGATTACGCGGTTTGCATCCCGGCCACCTTACGCAGAGATTTTCTGGCAACATTCATAGAACAAGCAGATAATGCAATGGCCGGAATAGAAGCAAAATTTTCTACTATAACAATGAAAAATGGAATTTATACTTTGTATTTACAGGTAGTCGAGAATGATACGCTATCTGGAGTCATATGTACTGACCGCTACTATGAAAAAAGGAATTCATCGTTTCAAAAAGTAAGATATATTTCTGTAGATAATATCACACAGACTGTGGAGTATACCTCTGATTTCAAGTTGGCATTAGGGGAACAGTACATTGACTCAGATATTCTAAAGGTAAATGGATGGGCCTTTCTTCTGAATAAAAATTGTAATCAACAAGAAGTATATATAAAATTTGTTAATTCCGATAAAGAATGCACATATCGTGCTATTCCTCAGTCACGACCTGATGTCGTAAAAGCATATGGCCGCGATCTTTATGAATTAAGTGGCTTTCATTTGGAAATTCCTGTGAATGAGCTACCGTTTATTCCTGAACAATTTGAAATAATTATTGAGCTCGAAAACAAATTTTATACCAGATCTGTAATGTATGATATTCAAAACATGGTTTGATCTTGACCGTATAATATTTTGAAGGGTCATAAAAAGGAGAATTTGTTCATGAACACACTCTACGAACTCATCAGCCTGCCCCTTGGCACTCTGATGCGCCTATGCTACCAGCTAGTCCACAACTACGGCCTCGCAATTATTGTTTTTACCCTACTGACCAAGGTCATCCTGTTCCCATTGACGATCATGATTCAGAAAAACTCCATCAAAATGATCAAGCTCCAGCCGGAGCTCAACATGATCGCAGCCAGCTATCCAGATAACCCGGACAAGGCTTCAGAAGAACAACTAAAGCTCTATAAACGCGAGAATTACAGGCCTCTGGCGGGTCTTATTCCCATGATGATTCAAATACCGTTGGTATTGGGCGTCATGAGGGTGATCTACAACCCGCTTCAGCATATCCTGAAGCTTCCGGCCGACGTTATCTCTGTTCTTACAGAGCATACTATGCTGCTTTTAAACCTCACAGAGGCAGGTGGTTCCATCCAGGTTTCCATCATCAATCTCATCCAGAATCCGGAGTACGTGGATTCCTTCCGTTCCCTCTCACCTAGAGGGATGGAGATCACGGATGTCATTCAGAGAATCCAACAGTTCGATATGTATTTCTGCGGAATCAATCTGTCTGCTGTCCCGGATCTTCACATCTGGAACCTTCTGCTTCTTGTACCCCTCATTGCCGGGGCCAGTTCTGCACTTCTTTGCATCTGCCAGAACCGGGTCAATGTCCTGCAACGCGAACAGGGCTTCTGGGGGAAGTGGGGAATGGCAGTGTTTCTCGTACTATTCTCCCTGTATTTTGGCCTTATTGTCCCGGCAGGTGTCGGTATCTACTGGTCTGCCAGCAACCTTTTTGCCATTGTGGTCATGTACGTCGTCAACTGGCTCTACAAGCCCAAAAACTATATTGATTACGAGGCATTGGAACAAAGCAAGGCAGCGCTTACGGAGAGCAGGGAGCTGGCTAAAAAAACGAAGCTGTCCCGCGAGGACAGGCAGAGAGCCAAGGCGGATTATCGGGCCTTTTGTAAGGATGAGACGAAAGAGATCATCTTCTATTCCGAGAAAAGCGGATTCTATAAATACTTTAAACATGTGATTGAATACATACTGGAACACTCCGACATCATCATCCACTATGTCACCAGCGACCCACGGGATGCCATTTTTCAGATGAAACATCTCCAGATAAAACCTTATTTTATCGACAACAACCGCCTGATTCCCCTGTTTATGAAGGTGGATTCCGACATCATGGTAATGACGACGCCTGATCTGGACAATTTCCATCTAAAGCGTTCATATGTGAAAAAGGATGTGGAATATATCTATATGCCGCATGGCCTTCTGAGCACGAATATGGTAATCAACAAAGGAGCGTATGATCATTTTGATACCATTTTCTGTGTAGGCCCACATCAGATCGAAGAACTTCGTGAATCAGAAGCCATGTATGATCTTCCTCCTAAAAAAATGGTCGAATGCGGTTATGGCCTTTTTGACGATATGCTGGCAGACTATAGAAATTCTGTGATTGCAGAGCATGCCCAAAAGAAAATATTAATCGCGCCTTCCTGGCAGGAGGATAACATTTTGGAAAGCTGCCTGGATGAAGTAATTGAACAGTTGAAAGATACTGGCTGCCTTATCACCGTCCGCCCGCATCCGGAATTTATCAAACGCTTTGCAGGCAAAATGAACCGGATCGTTTCAAAATATGGCGATCATCAGATTCCAGACGTTGTTTTGCAGATGGATTTTTCCTCAAACAGCACGGTATTCGAGGCAGATCTTCTGATTACGGACTGGTCCGGAATCGCGTATGAATTTTCCTACGTGACGAAAAAACCGTGTCTGTTTATTAACACCAGGATGAAGGTTCTGAATGAGGATTACGACAAATATAAGGCAAAACCGCTGGATCTGTCCCTGAGGGACAAAATCGGTATTTCTCTTGACACAGATCAGCTATCATCAGTAAAAGAAGCCGCCAACCAGCTCTTAAATGTCCGCGGCCAGGCATACGCGGAAGAAATCCAGAGGCTTGTGGAAACCTATGTATTCCATATCGGGGAAAGTGGGAAATACGGCGGCCGCTACATGGTAGAGCGAATCCTGGAAGAACGCAGGAAACACAGTATTTAAATGATGGAGGTATTTATGAAAAGCAGATTTTTTTGGAACAGTGTTAGATTTACTTATTTTTTCAGTGCCTTTTTTACCTTGTTTACAATCCCGGCTTTTGCCTATATCGATCCAGCGACGACATCTTATCTGATACAGATCGTAGCCGGTGTCGTGATCGCAGCCGGAGCCACGGTCGGCGTTTTCTGGAAGAAAATACAGTTGTTTTTTAAGAAAAAGAAAATGGAACATCTGGAAAACAGCCTCAGGCAGAAAGCGGAAAAAGAGGAGAAAAGATAAGATTGAGCATAGGACTACCACAGAAAGGACAGGAAATTATGTATATAAAAGAGTGCATAAAGGAGATCGAGCGTGTCGGCGGGCGTCAGGGACGCCTTGATTTCCTGCGTCTGGATATGAATGAAAATCCAGAGGGGCTTCCAAAAGAAATCACTGAAGCAATAAAGGCAGAGCTTACCCCGGAATTTTTTGCCACCTATCCGGAGCCGGAGCGTTTTCTTACCGTACTCGCAGATTACCTGGATGTAAAAAAGGAAAATCTGTGCGTTACGAACGGTTCCGATATGGCAATCCGCTACATTTTTGAAGTATTTGGGCGTCCCGGTTCCTCCGTTTTGACCGTATTCCCTTCCTTTGAGATGTATCGGATCAACTGCCTGATTTTCGGCTTCAAGCATAAGCCGGTCGCTTATAACCCGGATTTCACACTGGATTTTGACAGAGTATTAGACGCCATCACGGAAGAGGTCAGCATCGTTTCCGTGTTAAACCCAAATAACCCGATTGGAACGGTATACACGGAGGATCAGTTTGACCGGATTGCGAAACGGGCGGCCGAAGTCGGAGCTCTCGTGATAGTGGACGAGGCCTATCATTATTTTTACGATAAAACATTTCTGAGGAAAATATTTGAGTACGATAATGTTATTTTAATCCGCACGTTTTCCAAGCTTTTTTCCATCGCGGCCCTGCGTCTGGGATTTTTGGTGGGAAATGAGCGGCTGATCCATTATATCTGGAATGTACGCCCCACCTTTGACACGAATGCGGTTGCCTTAAAGGCCGGGGAAATCCTGTTAAAAAGTCAGGGGCTCTGTGAACGCCTGATCGCGGTTGAGCGGGAAGGAAGGCAGTACCTTATAGATTCCCTTGCCGCACATGGCTATGAATATTTTGCGGGAAATGGAAATTACGCATTTATCAGAACCCGGATTCCGGTCCCTGAGGTGAGGAAACGGCTGGAAGCGAGAAAAATTCTTATCAAGACTTATTCGCAGGAAATACTCTCCGGATTTATCCGTATCTCCACGGGGAGCAGACCGGTTATGGAACAGTTTACTAGGGCACTTTATGAAGTGGACTGTGAATGCGAATAAAGGAAAGGCAGACGTTTAAATGAAAAAGCGTTTTGGAATTGTCAGCTGCAATCTCTATTGTAATTTTATGAACTATGGCTCCATTCTTCAGTCCTGGGCACTGTCGCAGGCAGTGGAGCGCCTTGGAAACGGGAAATGGCAGGCGGTACTGGTCGATTACTGTCCGAATGTCCTCCTTGACAGAAATCCGCTTTCGCCTGTGGAATATATGTGGGATGCAGACCCCGAATCACGCAGGCAGTGTGAGCTTAGCCTGCCTGCCATCCGGGAAAACTACTACAGACTCATGGATTTCTGCACAGGTCATTTTGACAAAACGAAAAAATACACAGCCGAAACCTTCTCAAAAATCGAGGTGGACGAACAGTTCGACGGCTTTCTGTGCGGAAGCGATACGATTTTCTGTATTGATGAATTTGGTTTTGACGATGGGTATTACGCGGAATATCCTGTTATGAAGGACGGATACGCCGTCTCCTATGCCGCGAGCTTTGGAGACGCACAGTTTGATGAAAATACATATGAAATTCTCAACAGCCGACTTGGAAACTTTAAGGCGATCGGCCTGCGTGAGAGGAAATATCTCGATTATGTACAGAGCCATACGGCTGTACCGGCTCATATGACCGTCGATCCCACGTTGCTTTTGGGCGCGGAGGATTATGAGGAAATCACATCCGGACGCCTGATCCACGAAAAGTATCTTCTTTTGTACTCCCGCCGTTACAACCCACAAATGGAACGGTTCGCGGAGGAGTTCGCCGCAGAAAACGGCTGGGAAATTGTAGAGATCAGTCTCAGGGCTTCTAATGCATCAAAGCATCGTATGTTTTATGAGGCGGGCATTGAGGAATTCCTTTCTCTAATAAAATATGCGGAATTTGTTGTGACAAACTCCTATCATGGCATGATTTTCAGCGTGCAGTTTACCCGTCCGTTTTATATTTTTTCAAGGGCGCAGTGTGATACGAAAATATCAGAGCTGTTAGGGCTGTTTTCGCTTACCGACAGGCTCTGTGTATCCGGGCAGAAAGTTCCCATTGTTCCTGTTGACTATCATACTGTTCACACAAGAATCCAGCTTGCCAGAGAAGGGTCCCTTCGTTTTCTAAAAAAGGCTCTGGAAAAATGCGGAACGTAATACAGGGAAAGGAAACAGGGATATCAAAATGGCTGGTTATCTCATAACAGGACAAAAAGAGCAATGCTATGGCTGTGAGGCATGTGTACAGATATGTCCTCATAAGGCCATTTTCATGAAAACAGATTCGGAGGGGTTCCGCTACCCTTCCGTCTGTATGGAGGCATGTGTTCACTGCGGGCTGTGTCATAGTGCCTGCCCGGTCGAAAATCCACCGTCATGCTCTCACGGAAACCCGATTGTATTCGGAGGCCGTCATAAAGAAAAAGGAATCCGCGAATCCAGTACCTCCGGAGGGGTGTTTACTGCGCTTGCCCAGGAATGGTTCGATGGTGGAGGCGTTGTGTTCGGGGCACAAGCAAAAGGGCTGCAGGTATTCCATACCTGTATTGCCCAAAGCGGGGATCTGAAAAAGATCCGTCGTTCCAAATATATTCAGAGCCATATCGGGGATTCCTTCCGGCAAGTCCGGGATTTCTTATCTGTCGGAAGAAAAGTGCTGTTTTCAGGGACACCATGCCAGATTGCAGGGCTTAAGACGTATCTTGGGAATGCCAGCCTGGAAAATCTTTTGACGGTTGAGGTGATCTGTGAAGGCGTTCCCAGCCCTTTGTTTATACAAAAATACAGTAATTGGATTGAAAAACGATACCGTATCCCGGTCTGTTCCGTCGATTACCGTTATAAGGATAAGAGAAAATGGGATTTTGAGGTGATGAGGGTACGGCTACAGGATGGCCGCTGTATCAAAACGGACCGCTGGTTTAACCCCTACTGGCATATCTGGTTGTCACATCTTATGAGCCGACCCTCGTGCTATGAATGCCCGTTTGCCTGCAGAGAACGCATTGCTGATTTATCGCTCGGCGACCTGTGGGGCGTCCATATTTACTGTCCGGAGCTCTATGGAGGCAATCAGGGGGCCTCACTCATACTGTGCAATACACAAAAAGGGCGCGATGTACTTCGCAGCGCAGGGAATCATCTTTGCGGGCATCGTCTGGACTTTGAAGCGGCAGTCCGCTACCAATCCCCCCTGCGAGGTCCCATCATCCGCAATCCTCAGAGAGAAACATTTCTGGAAGATCTCAGGCATCTTGACTACCGTGATCTCTGCAAAAAATGGTATCTTGGTCCTTCGCTGGTATTATTATGGCAGAAGTACGTATGGGGAAACCGACAAAAGGTATTCTGCTGGGCAATCAGGCAGAAGCTTATAGCATTAAGACGGGAAAAAATAACGGAACGATCGGTTTCGTTTCTGCCGGATCAGGTCAGACCAAAGAACTATCTCTGATTTTACAATAAGGAGACGCAATCCATGATAAAGGTTATCACCTACGGAACATACGACTTCCTGCATTACGGTCATACCCGGCTTCTCGAGCGGGCAAAAGCTCTAGGAGATTATCTCATTGTGGGCGTTACCGCAGACGACTTCGATAAAAACCGTGGCAAAATTAATGTCCACCAGTCCCTGATGGAACGCATTGAGGCGGTGCGGTCTACCGGACTCGCCGATGAGATCATCATCGAGGAGTACGAGGGGCAGAAAATCGATGATATCAAACGCTACGGCATTGATATTTTTACGGTTGGATCCGACTGGGTGGGGAAATTCGACTACCTCAATGAATACTGTAAGGTCGTTTATCTGGAACGCACAGAGGGGATATCCAGCACGGAAATCCGCGCACAGAGCGGCGCTCTGAAGATCGGCTTGGTCGGCGACTCAGTTGCGATTACCAAGTTTGAAAGAGAAAGCCATTTCGTAAACGGTGTAAAGATCGCAGGATTCTATTCCGAAACACAGGAAGAGGACAGGGACTCACATACACCGCCTGACCGGCAGCATCCTGGCACGTTCTATCAGAGCTTTCTCGCCCCGCTTGATGCCGTCTATATTGCCTCACATCCGTCCAGACACTATGCTCAGATCAGGGAGGCTCTGTTAAATGGAAAGCATGTGCTGTGTGAGCTTCCTGTGTCCCTTTGGAGGGAGGAGTGCCAGGAGTTGTTCCGGATTGCCAGAGAGCGGAACTGTATCCTGATGGCAGCCTTAAAGACCGCCTATGCCACGGCTTATTCCCGCCTCCTTTTACTGGTAAAGAGCGGGAGGATCGGGCGGCTGGTCTCCGTTGATGCCACATGTACCAGCTTAAGAAAGGTGGATATAGCCAACCAGAAAGAGTATTTTAAGACGTGGAACAGCATATGCAGTTGGGGACCCAGCGCTCTTCTTCCGGTATTCCAGCTCCTTGGAACGGATTTTAGTAGTAAGCGGATTGTTTCCAATGTCATGGATGACACAAAACAGTTCGACCTGTTTACCAGGATTGATTTCCGGTATCCGCATGCAGTTGCGTCCATCAAAGTAGGAAAAGGAATCAAATCAGAGGGAGAACTAATCATTTCCGGAACGGAAGGATATATCTATGTCCCCGCGCCGTGGTGGAAAACGGATTACTTCGAATTAAGATATGAGAATCCGGCGGAGAATAAGCGGTATTTCTACCAGCTTGAGGGGGAAGGCATCCGCTATGAGATAGTTTCATTTGTGCAGGCGATTGAGAAAAAGAAATGTTTCCCGTATATCGAGGAGAAGATCACGGAGGCGATATCGGGGATCATGGAGGATTTTTATAGTGGAACGGATGTGGAATATATCTAAGGAAACACTGATTCAATCAACTCGTTGTACTACTGATATAGCTAAAAGATATAGATTACCGAAATAACAAAGAAACTCAAAAAGTCCATTCAGAATTTTGAAAACTTAACTTTCGGAAGATTAATTGCTTGATTTTTGCAATATCACAAGGCGCCTGGAATATACTGTTGAATGCCATGCACAGATTATGCCCCAATACTTTATTCCGCTAGTCGAGTGTATAATCCCCAGAAGCTTTTCGTTAGTATTCTTTCCGCATTTAGCTACCCACTAAGCTGTGAGAACACCATTTCCACTCTTCGCTGAAGGCGGAAAATCAGTTGACGTATTTGCGTAGGCCGTAGGCTTATAATCAGAAGGCTTCAGCGATATCAGACAGCTCCCTTTTTGTCGCATGTCATCAAAAAGGCTTCCTCCGTATATCCTTTATCTCCAAGGCATTGCGGAGCATATCCTGTCGAAAAAGCCGGATGTGGTGGGGATCTACCGTCTGACGATGAAATCGGATTCGGATAACTTCCGTCAATCCTCCATACAGGGAGTGATGAAGCGGATCAAAGCGAAAGGAATCCCGGTGATTGTATATGAACCGGCGCTTATGGAAGAAGAATTTTTCCATTCAAAAGTAGTCAGGGATTTAGACGAATTCAAAAAATCTGCGGATATCATTGTGGCTAACCGCTGGAATGAAGAGCTATCCGATGTAAGAGAAAAAGTCTACACCCGGGACATGTATGGAAGGGATTAAGCTTTATGACAAAGACATACGACAAAATCATCATCGGTGCAGGCCTCTATGGCCTGTATTCCGCCCTGCACTGCGGCAGAAAGGGACAGCATATCCTGATTCTGGAATACGACTCCACCCCGTTCAGGCGGGCCACCTATATCAACCAGGCCCGCATCCATCAAGGCTACCACTATCCACGCTCCCTGTCTACCGCAATAAAATCGGCCGGATATTTTGAACGCTTTAATAAGGATTTCGCCTTCTGCGTCAACAGTGAGTTCCAGAAAGTATACGCTACCTCCAGCCAATACTCGTGGTCAAGCGGGCTGCAATTCAAAGAATTCTGCCGCGCTGCCCATATTCCCTGTGAAGAGCTTCATCCAGAGCGTTTTTTCAATAAAGGCGTATGTGATGGTGCGTTCCTCACAAGAGAATATACATATGATGCATCACTTCTAAGGGAGTATTATCTCACGGAGCTTGCAAAGTATCCGAATGTGGAGAGCCTCTATGAAGCGTCGATCCAATCCATCGAAAAGCTTCCGGACTACTACTCCCTGCTCACACGGGACGGCATATCTTACCGCACATCATTCCTGCTGAATGCTACTTATGCGGCCACAAACCAGATTCTGGACATGCTCGGTCTGGAAGCCTTTAAGATTAAATATGAGCTGTGTGAAATTATTCTCTGTGAGGTAAATGATACGCTCAGGGAGTACGGATTTACTGTTATGGACGGGCCGTTTTTTTCCATCATGCCATTCGGGAAAACAGGGCTGCACTCGCTGACTTCCGTCACCTTTACCCCGCATTCAACATGCTATCGGGAATTGCCAGAGTTCCCCTGTCAGGAAAAAAGTGGCGGTTTCTGTTCCAGAGAACACCTCGGCAACTGTAATGACTGCCCGGCCAAACCCGAGACAGCGTTCCCCTACATGGCGAATCTCGCCAGGAAGTATCTTCGGGAGGAATATACATTTGAATATGAAAGTTCTCTTTTCTCCATGAAGCCGATTCTGATAAGTTCGGAAATCGACGATTCCAGGCCCACTGTAATACGGGTTGATTCGGAAAAACCAACACTCGTCAGTGTTTTGTCCGGAAAGATTAACACGGTTTACGATTTAGAAGAGGTACTTGACGATGAAGATTAAAGAAAAAAATTTCATATCCGCTGTAATCTATGTGCATAATGCGGAAAAAAGAATCAGTAATTTTCTGAATATGGTGATTCGAGTCCTGGAAGACAATTTCGATCATTCTGAGATCATCTGCGTGAACGACAGTTCCGATGACTCCAGCGTCGATCAGATTAGAAAGACGAGTGCTCTGGCGAACAATACCAGCATTTCTATCTTAAATATGAGCTGTTTTCACGGGGTGGAAATAGCAATGAACGCCGGCGTTGACCTTGCGATCGGTGACTTTGTTCTCGAGTTCGATTCTACCGTTCAGGACTATGACGACTCCCAGATTATGAAAATCTATCAAATTGCCCTTGGGGGGGGGTATGACGTTGTAAGCGCTACGGCAGACCGGAAGCAGAGAGTATCATCCCGATGCTTTTATTTTGCGCTGGAGCATTTCACGAGAACTTCCTACAAGATGGAAACGGAAAGCTTCCGTATTCTCAGCAGACGCGTCATCAACCGCATCGGCAGCATGAACCGGGCCATCCCATACCGCAAGGCGGCATATGCAAACTGTGGTCTGAAAACGATCCGTATCATGTATCCGGTAAAGATGCCGGAATCTGTGAAAGCTTCCCCTGATAAGCAGGAAAAGCAGTATAGAAAGGGACTTGCCCTCGATACCCTGATTTTATTTACGGACATCGGTTATCTTTTTTCCGCCGGTATGTCCGCTTTTATGATGCTTATGGCTGTTTTTATGGCAGTTTATTCCCTGTTCATATACCTTACCAGCCATCCTATTGCGGGCTGGACCACGACGATCCTCTTTTTATCCATCGTCTTTTTCGGGATGTTCGGGATTTTGACGGTTATCATCAAATATCTCCAGCTTTTAATTGATTTAACATTCCGAAGAAAACGATACAGTTTTGAGAGTATTGAAAAGGTGACACGATAGGAGGGCAATATGAATACGATTGTAGGATATACGGGCTTTGTCGGCAGTAATCTCTATGCATCCGGGGCATTCGATGCGGCATATCATTCAAAAAATATAACAGATGCATATGGCACGAAGCCGGAGCTTCTTGTCTATGCCGGAGTACGGGCGGAGAAGTATCTGGCGAATGAATTTCCTGAAAAGGACAGGGAGGCTGTTTTACAGGCAGAAGAAAATATCCGGAAAATTGCACCGCAAAAACTGGTGTTGATTTCCACCATTGATGTTTTTAAAAATTCCGTTGGAGTGGATGAAACCACCCCAATAGAAACAGAAGGGCTGCACGCTTATGGCTATAACCGATATGAACTCGAGCAACGGATCCGGAAAAATAATTCGACCGCTCTGATTGTCCGCCTGCCCGGGCTGTTTGGCAGGCAAATCCGCAAAAATTTTATCTATGACATGATGAATCCTGTGCCCTCAATGCTAAAAGAGAAAAAGATGGCGGAACTGGCAGAACAGGTGCCGGAGCTGCTCCATTTCTACCGGTTGCAGGAAAATGGTTTTTATCAGCTTATAGAAACAGGGAAAACGTCAAAGTCAGAGCTGGAAGAACTTTTTAAGAAAGCAGGCTTCAGCGCACTTAATTTTACGGACAGCCGGAGCAGATACCAATTCTATCCTCTGGAACGCCTGTGGGAAGATATCAAGACCGCTCTGCAAAATAAGATTACACTTCTTCATACCGCAACAGAGCCGGTGTCTGCTGCGGAGCTTTATCATGATCTGACCGGGCGGGAATTTCATAATGAGCTGCCCGGGACACCGGCGGATTATGATTACAGGACCGTTTATGCTGAACTATTTCAGGGCAGGAACGGATATCTCTGCGATAAGCAGACGGTACTCGGGGCAGTCAGGAGGTTCGTTGGCGTATGAAGAAAAAAATAAAACATCCAGCCAAATACGCGGACACGCCAGACGGCGGTCTTAGTTTCAGGTTCAGCCTTTCCGGCCTGATTCAACTGATGCTGTGTGTTGTCCTCGTGTTGACAGTTCTCAACGGCTATCTGCGGGAGGGGGTATATTACAGCTACCACGATACCGCAATCCGGGATCCATTTACAAAAGAAAACGGAGTTCCGCTATCTTCTTCCAGGGGGATTTTGCAGGGATTTACTGCACAGGGGAATCTTTTCAGTAATCTGAAGCTGTATCTGGGAGATGAAGTCCGCGGCGACCTGACTGTTGAGGTATTCTCTTTGGACGGAACGTGCCTTGTCAGCAAAACATCTCAGGCGGAGGATCTTACGGCAAGCGCATGGAATACCATTGACATCAGTCTTTCCGGGCTGAAACGCGGCCGGGAATACCTTCTACATGTGA
This sequence comes from bacterium 1XD42-76, assembly GCA_009917545.1. GTDB lineage: Bacteria > Bacillota > Clostridia > Lachnospirales > Lachnospiraceae > QZDW01. The sequence continues at coordinate 36,630 of QZDW01000011.1, read as the reverse complement.
CTTCAGAAAATGAGGGTACCATACTGTTCCGTAATCCGGAGGCTGTGAATCCGGCAATTACATCATGCCGCTCCGGAAACGAGCCGGTCACGGGCGCTCTGGCGGCTGAATTTCAATTTACCGTGAAATATGTGACAGCCGCGGACTTCCTTGAATTCCTGACTGGCCTCTGCCTGGTTTTTCTGGGCAGTGCTGCACTTTGTTTTGCCGTATGGCGGCTGGAAATGCTGTACTGTCTTTTTTGCCAGGCAGAGAAGAAACAGGGAATTTTGTATGCCTTATATTGTGCGGTAAACCTGACCCTGCTGTTTCATCCGCTCGATACAGCCCGTACGGAAGTTCGGTCATTTCAGCGGATGATAGGGATTGGTCTGAGCACAAATGTGGATGTAGACCGCAGAATCCATAATTTCCTGTTCCTTTTTGGATTTTTCTCCATTGTGTTTCTTTTATTCTGCCTTCTGTTCCACTTTATAAGAAGCTCAAAACGTCTGACAGCCGAAAAAGAAAATGAACCGGTCCTCCATTTCCTGGATCATATCATTGTTTTGGCGAATATGAATCTGCTGCTGCGCTGCGTCACTTGGTTCCACGACAGTGCTGCGGCAAATCCGGTATTTCATTATTCCGCTTATCTGCTGGCATTTTTGCTTCTGGCAGGATTTGTGTATGTCTGGTGGGATTTGGGCCGGAAAATTACCGCAAAGGGATACCTTCAGCTTATGCTGTCAGGGTATTCGGTCAGCTACCCTCTCGCGGTTTTAAGCTCTTTTGGCTGGAGATCAGGGCGGCTGCAGATTGGCGTGTGGGCAGTCATTTTTCTCCTTCTGGTATTTTACATCCGATATGGAAAGATAAACTTTAAGGGGCAAACGCATACATATATCCTGCAAAGTACACTCATGGCCTCCTGTGTATTCCCGTTTGCGACCTCATTTTATATTGAGCTTATCAATATCTTAAATCAGCACAGCGTATTCATCGCCCACCCGCGGATCGTTTATCTTTTCATGACAATCGGTATTCTGTTATGCGCCGGAGCCATTTTGTATATGCAGAAAAAGCATGGGAACTGTATAAAAAGCTGGAAAATGTGGAGCTGCCTTTGGCTTGTTTTTGGAATCTCATGTCTGATGGTACAGCCGCCCCTGGAAAAGGTTTATGACGCTCATATTTTTGAAGCGGCAAACTCCAGTATCCTGATTAGCGATTTTTTGAATTTCGGAAATATCCCCTTGGTCGAGCATTATGGTGGGCATATGATGTATTCTGTCTGGGAAGGGCTGCTCTATGCTCTGCTGAACGGCGACTATGCGGGATCTATTTTCTCGCCGTATTCCGGATTTCCATTTTTTTCTGTCCTGTTTTTCCTAATGATGAGGCAAATTCAGGATGAAGATACTGCTTTATGGGCAACCCTGATCTTCCCATTTCAGGCCTCCTGGATGAGCTTTGGGATCGGAATACTGGTATATCTGGCCATAATCGCCTATACCCAAAAAAATACATTTATGAGAGCAGCTCTGATCTGGCTTGCTTTTGCATGGTGCACGATTTACCGTCTGGATACAGGCGCTGCATTTGGGGGCGCCGCGATCGCGACATTGATTATTTACAGAGTTTTTTATGGGAACAGAAAAACAGGAAAACACCTGGTACTATCGCTGTTTGTCGTTGGTGTCTGCGGCGTTTCCGTCTGGTCCGCTCTGTGTACCTGGAAGGGAATCAATCCATTTACAAGACTTGGAGAATTCCTGTTAATCAGTCTCTCTAACCAGAATTGGGCCTACAGCGGAATCGGGAATACGGAGAACCCCGCTTTTTCCTGGTGCTATCTCCTGGTGCCTGTTTCTGTCTCCTTGTGTCTTTTGTATACGGTATTCATCAGAGAATTTCGGGAACAAATTTCCGTAAAACGCTGGATTCTTCTTCTGATTCTCGGCTTTTCCTTTTTTTCCAATTTCCAGCGTGGTCTGGTACGACATTCTCTGGCGGAAGGTTCGACTGGTGTCATATGGACTGCATATATTTTTCTGGCTGTCTTTATCAGTTGTTTTTGGAAAGAAAAGAAGCTTTTTCTTCCCTGTTTCGCGGTACTTCTGCTCTGCAATACTCTTTTTTTACGCGGTGATAATTTTGCGTCACAGCCCGTCGTGGATACAGCAGTCCAGAAACTGGGATCGTCAGTGGATACCTGGGGACAGGACCAGTTTGCCGGAGAGCAGAGCGCAGGCGGTAAATCATCCCAGACTATGTGGGAACGGTTACATGATGAAAAAAAGGTTGTCCAGAGGACAGTATGGAGTAGCGCTCTGAAGGAGAAGATTCTGCCATATCAGAAAACGATGGAGCTTCTTCTGGCGGACAATGAAACCTATGTTGATTTCATGAACCGCAGCTTTGTTTATTCCGCGATTAACAGAAGGAACCCTGTCTATGTGGCCCAGTCTCCGCTGCATTTGTCCGGAGAATTTACACAGACGCAGTTTGTACGCGAGATCGAAAAGGATATCTCTGATATTCCGCTTGCGATTTTACCAGTATTGGATGATACCGGATCCGTAAACCTTGATACGATTGCCAATACATACCGGTACTACAAAGTAGCTGAATTCCTTTATCAACATTACAGGCCTCTTTGCAGCTACGGAGAGTTTGCCGTCTGGTGCCTGCCGGAACGTTACGAAATGATGAGAAAACAGCTCAGTGACGAGAATACCGACTCCACGGAACGCTTTCTGCAAAGCCGGGAGCTGCAGGCCAGCAACTGTACGATTGAAACCGATCTCCAGGAGCAGACAGCAACGATCGGTGCACATTCGCCGGGGCCGATCGTATTCGGATTACAGAATGTGATTGATCTGGAACCATATCAGGGGATGAATCTAAAACTTTCCCTTGATTATGAAAGCTCTGTCGGGGGGATTATGCGGATCTACTATACAACGGACAAAGGCGAAGGCTTTACGGGTGAAAAAGTAGTCAGCACAGAGATCTCTGCCTCCGGAACAGCAGAATTTATCGTACCGGTCACAGAGTATACGACGCTGAGGCTCGATATCCCAAATGGAAGCACGGTAAAAATCAAATCGTTCAGAGCCGGCTTTGCCGCATCCCTGATCGACTACGGCTATGACGGGCCATACGCGACGGTGGATTCTAATGGAAACCGCCGGTTTACGTATGATGTACTGCATACATACCGGTTAGCTCAGATTCCCCGTATTTGGGCCGAAAAGGATTCCGGGAAGGCAGCCGAAAATACAGTGATCGCTGACCTAGAGAAAAGAGATTCCCTTTTCCTGTTTGAACCCATGACAGATGCACAGAAGGAAAGGGGAAATTATCTGCTTCTCTCATCTTCCTATCCAGGAACAGACCGGAACGGACTCGTTAAAGACGACGATGAAACGGTCGAGGCCACGCTGACGCTGGGTACGTATGAAAATGATGTCTTTACTGAGAAATATCGCTACGCATTCACTCTTCAGGAAGGGCTTCATACATATCTCCTGCGTATCAGCAGCGATTACTACTGGTATTCTGACCGCATCAATGCCGTAAAACTTCAGTGCGGTTCAAAACTTTATGATGTAAATATGAAAATACTGGAGGGAGACTGATGACCGAAATGAAGCTTGCAATTTCCAATATTGCGTGGGATGCCGTGCAGGATGAGGCAGTGTACGGCCTGATGAAGCAATACGGCTTTTCCGGGCTGGAGATTGCTCCAACAAGAATCTTTCCTGATGCGCCTTACAGCAAAATAACGGAAGCCAGACAGTGGTCGTTTGATTTAAAACGCCGTTATGGATTTACGGTTCCATCCATACAGTCCATCTGGTATGGGAGGAAAGAACGATTGTTTGGCTCTGCAAAGGAACGACAGGAGCTTATGGAATATACAAAAAAGGCAATTATGTTTGCCGCGGCGACCGAATGCCGAAACCTGGTGTTTGGATGCCCCAAAAACCGTACTCTTCCGGATGGCGGAGATCCAGAAGCGGCGATCACCTTTTTCAGGGAGATCGGCGACTTTGCATATGCGAATGGTGCGGTCATCGGCATGGAGGCGAACCCTGTTATTTACGGTACAAATTATATTACTGATACCGCCAGTGCGGTCGCGCTGATACAAGAGGTAAACTCAAAGGGCTTTCGTTTGAATCTTGATGTGGGGACAATGGTGGAAAATGATGAGAGCCTGGGCGTGCTTGAAGGCGCTGCGGGCCTCATTAACCATGTGCATATCAGCGAGCCGAATCTGAATGCGGTGCAGGAAAGAACGCTGCACCATAATCTCGTGGATTTTTTAAAAAAGCTGCATTATTCGGGATTCCTGTCGATTGAGATGGGAAAAACGGACAATTTGGAATGCCTGGAAGCGGCAATGGCATATGTAGGAGGATGGAAATGAAAAACAGAACATATTTTTACCTGGGGGGTATGCGCCAAAGCTAAGTACTATGGAACTGGTTGCCTGCGGCCTGATTGGGGCGTTTACTTTTCTCTGTGTATTTGGAGTTATACCGCTGATTGTTAATGATGATCGCTGGATATTGAATGGCTATATCGAAAAAGACGTCATTCAACATTATGCGGGCTGGATGGCATTCCGTAAATCCGCATGGCAATATCCCTTAGGAGCGTTTACAGGGCTTATGGGAGGAATCGTAAGCTACACCGATTCGATTCCCTGGATCGCGATTTTTTTCAAATTATTTGAATCGGTCCTCCCGGAGACGTTCCAGTACTTTGGCATATATATTTTTGTATGTTACATTCTCCAGGGGATAACAGGAGGAATGATTTTTAAACTTTTTTCCGATCATCGGAAATTTATCATGTGTGGGATTTAAAAATACAACGGTGGAATTTGATGTACAGGAAAGGGAGGCCGGAGTATCAAAGTGGTCCGGCTCTGCGCTGATTCAATATGCTATTACCAATATCGCCGCTTTCTCTGCGGTACCAATGCAGCTTGTCACTCTGGCCGGGTTCTGTTCTCTGATTGGAGCACTAATCTTAGGGGTACAGACACTGGCCAATTACTGGGCTGGGCGGGCAGTGGAAGGATTTACGACAGTTATTCTGCTTATCCTGCTGACCGGAAGTATCATTATGATGAGTCTTGGGATCATCGGATATTACATTTCCAAGATATATGATGAGGTAAAAGGGCGTCCAAGATATTTTATCTCACGGACGGTAAAAAATCGGGCGCAAAATATCCCATAAAGATGGCAAGAAGAGTGTTCGGAGCTCTGTAAAAACTTATGGATCAGGAGGATGCGATCATGCTACATAAAAAACAGCAGATTACGTGGTTCGAATCCCCGTAATCAATGAAGGAGAGCGGACTATAAAAAAGCAAAGCGGACCAGACGCCCCAATATGACTGACTATGCGGATATCGTAATCTAAGACGGGGCTCCGAGGATAGCTGTACAGAGGGATGCCAAATGCGCCCTGACTACTTTCATTCATAGTAGCGCGCTCACCTGTGAACGCAGGAAAATCTAGAAAATTAATCACAGAAGGGAGACAAAATGATATACGAACGCCAGGACGGCATACCCCAATTTGAGTGTATGGAATATAGGGAAAAGTCAAAAGACTATGTGATTCTTATTCCGATTATTAATGAAGGAGAACGGATTATAAAAGAATTAAAGCGTGCCAGGCATTTCAATGTAACTGATTATGCGGATATCGCAATCTGCGACGGGGGCTCCGAGGATGGCTGTACAGAGGAAAACAGGCTGCGCAGACTGGGGGTAAACACACTCCTGGTAAAACAAGATACCGGAAAGCAGGGCGCCCAGCTTCGGATGGGCATCTGGTGGGCGCTGCAGAGAGGCTACCACGGCATTATCACCATTGACGGAAATAACAAGGACAGCATCGAAGATGTCCCACACTTTATCGAAAAACTTAAGGAAGGGTATGACCTTGTCCAAGGCTCCCGTTTTATCAAAGGCGGGCGGGCAATTCGAACGCCATTTATCCGCTTACTCTCTATAAGGCTGATTCACGCGCCGGTCATTTCCCTCACCGCACGCCATCGTTTTACTGATACGACCAGCGCATATCGTGCATATTCTGCCGCATATCTCCAGGGTGAGCGTGTATCTCCCCTGCGCGACATTTTTATGACGTATGAACTGCTGGCATATCTTTCTGTACGTGCAACTCAGCTTGGATACCGGGCCTGCGAGATTCCAGTAACGAGAGCATATCCGAAAAAAGGGAATACGCCCACTAAAATCAGCTTTTTCAGAGGTAACGGGGAACTAATGAAAATTCTGGTGAAAAATTTGCTAGGGGCGTACAAGCCAGATTAGGACAGGGATATTCCTGCTCAGCCTCTTGTTTTCCTGTTCTATCTCCCTGTATTCCCGTTATGCCCCGCCACGGTATTCTTTGTTTCGCCCCATACAGGCGACAGCGGCGAGGAAATCCAACATATGGATTCATGTTAAAATTTCAATAAAACGTTTTTTTATCATATTTTTTGCACATTTTGTTCCTCTTCATCTCTTTTCCAGTTGCATTTTCCTGTTTCTCCATGTTACAATAGGGAAAAAGTCATGCTGGCAAGAGGAAGCCTGAATGTGGGCCTGGAAGTAAGTGGAAGTATGTCAGGAAATTTGCCGGGAAAGCGGTTTTCAGGCAGATACCGGCATATACATTCTTGTAATGGCACAGATTTCATAGATATGGCTGCCCTGTCAGCTGGAAGTGTTCTAGTGTTCTGTAAAGGAGAACCGGATGAAGGTTACGGATTCCAATGTGCGCATAGAGAGCGTACAGATTGAAAATTTTAAAAATATCGTTCGTGGCAGTCTGTCGTTTGAAAATACAAGAAAGCCGTACAGGGCCAGTATCCTTGGGTTATATGGGCAGAACGGTTCCGGGAAAACCGCCCTGATCGACGCTGTCTCGCTGCTTCACCATGCCCTGTGCGGGCGTCCGGTTCCGCGCCAGTATGCGGAATTTATCCATGTGGACTCTGAATATGCCGTTTTTCGGTTCCGTTTTCGCATGACAGACGAAACGACGGATACAAGGTATCGGATCGAGTATGCCTTCCGCATCCGACGGGAGGAAGACGAAGAGCTGCAGAATACGCACAGGCCTGGAGAGGACACGAAGGAGAAGGTTGCCCTCTACGGGGAGGTGCTCAGCTATTCCAGGGAACATGGAGAGGAAAAAAGAAGGTTTTCCCCTCTGATCGACACCAGGACAGATGCCCCGTTTCTTCCACGGACCCGGTATGAAGCCCTCGCCGGGAAGGAAAAATCGGATCTGATGGAGCTCCTGATCGCAAAGAAGATTACCACAATAGGCTCCCGCTCCTTTATTTTTTCCAGGGAATTCCTTGACGTTGTCCGTAAGAACTGTCAGGTGCCGGAATACCTGACGCTCCTTGAGGGGCTGGTAAATTTCGGAAATTTTGAGCTGTTTGTCATTAATACAGCCAATTCAGGCCTGATCAGCCTCAACGCACTTCCGATTTCCTTTAAATACGACGAGAAAAACAGGCGGGCGTTGGGGAACCTGACGGTGGCCTTAAACCGTCCGACCACCATCCCAGAGGAGGCTGTCCCCATCGTCAATATGCTCGTACATGATATGAACATCGTCCTCACACAGATAGTTCCCGGGCTGGGTATCCGGGTTCGTGAGCTAGGGGCACAGCTTATGGATAATAACCAGACCGGTTCCCGTATCCAGCTGATTTCTGTCCGGAACGGAGAGGAAATCCCGCTCCGGTGCGAATCGGACGGTATCAAAAAGATCATTTCCATTCTCCAGCTCCTGATTGTGGTATACAATAAGAGCTCTATCACGGTCGCTATTGACGAGCTGGATTCCGGTATTTTTGAATATCTTCTGGGGGAAATTCTGCGTATCATTTCGGAAAAGGGAAAGGGACAGCTCCTTTTCACCTCCCATAACCTGCGTCCCCTGGAAACGATCGACCGTGGATTTATCGCCTTTACGACGACGAACCCGGAGAACCGCTATATCCGTTTTAACCATGTAAAATCCAATCATAACCTGCGTGATTTTTATTTCCGCGACATCGTACTGGGAGAACAGAATGAAGTAGTATATGAGGCCACCAGCAATTACGAGATCGCAATGGCATTCCGGGAGGCGGGTGAGAACTGTGGCGCGTAAAAAGATCGTATTTGTGCTGGTGGAGGGGCCGTCGGACGACAGTGCCCTGAATCTCCTTCTCAGCCGGATTTATGATAAAAATTACGTCTATGTCCACATCATGCATGCGGATATCACAACGATGCGCGGTGTAACTGCCGCTAGCATTGTGTCAAAGGTGGGAAATGAGATCCGTGCGTTTGCGAAAAACGGCCATTACAAGAATGGCGATTTTCAGGAAATCATCCATATTGCGGATCTCGATGGAGCCTATGTACCCGAAGAAGCCATTACGGAAGATGCGGCCGCCGTAAAACCTATGTACAGCGCGCAGGAGATCCGCACAGCAAACCGTGAAGGAATCCTCTCACGAAACCGGATCAAGAGCGCAAATCTTGACCGGCTGGCAGAGTGCGGAATTGTATGGGGCGTCCCATACCGCCTTTATTATATGGCATGCAATTTGGACCATGTGCTTTACAGGAAACTGAACTGTTCCGATAAGGAAAAAGAAGAGAACGCGTACCAGTTTGCAAAAGAATACATGGATGATATTCCCGGATTTATCGGATTCCTGGCACAGGCCGGGGAAGCGGCAGGTACTGATTACCGGAAATCTTGGCAGTATGCGCGGGAAGGAAGGCATTCGCTGGAAAGGGGAACGAATCTGGGGATTTGCTTTGCGGAAAACCAGGAGGCAGAAAGTTAGCAGAACCTTCCCGGAAAAGAGCTCGCTGTTGCTCGTATCAATGATTATTTTGTCGTATATTGGGGTAGTATTAATCGTTTATGTCTTTGGAAAAATGGCTCCTCGGAGGTAAGAATTTAAATATGACAATTCTGATCGAGGAGTATTTTTATGCCAGCAACAAAACAGCAAATACGACAGATTATTACAGAGTATAAAAGCACATCATATGACGCAAATTGGTTGGAGAAAAGCCTTTTTCATTAGGAATTGTGTCTATCATGTCCATGCTCATATTCCAGAAAAATATATTTCCCTACTTACTGTCGGCATGTTTCTCGGTAATATCCTTCCCTACAGTCCAGTAATACATCAGCATTTCATTATTTACACGGACAGAGGCCTTAATCTGACTTGTTCTGTATCTGCTTCCGGGTTCCTGTATCCAACTCCTATATTCCGCATCTGGCCGCATCAATTCACTCATTTTTTGGTACAAAACGCTTGGAATTATTAATGTATAAAGTGTTCTGTTTTGATATTCTTGTTTTCTTCCCCAAATGGTTTATAATATCCATATAACAAACCGAAAAAATCGTTATATCCCATAAATCGGCAAATGCAACATAATATGGAATATCGGAATTCGCGTTAATAACATACCCTTATTTTTGAAAGAGCCATCCGCATTTTCCGGTCCGGCGTGTGAATTTAAAGGATATCAGCTTTGCTGAACCAACATGCATCCGCTGGAATTCACACTGAACTTAGTTAGAATCAGAAGGAGTATGAATGCAGTAGGAAAGCAGTAAGACGGCAGCAGGAAAACAAGCAACTAAATTCCTGCGAGAATTGAAGAAATACATTAAACGATAATCTCCCATAAAGATATGTGGAAATGATTTGACGAATTCTGCCTAATGATGTCAGAGTGGATAGAGGAACTCTGAAAAGAGAGGAAACAATCCCATCAACCCTGTTATGACTTTTAAATCGGGGAGAATTAAGATCACTGGATTCATCTATTTCCTGGAAGCCTGAATAATATTCCTCGAAATAAGCCGACTGCATGATGCCTTACAGATGCGGCCCTATTCATACAGGGCATAGCAGTTGTTTACTTGTCGTTTTGTTTTACCGCGAGTCTGTGATGAGCTGTTGTATTGTAATGATGAAAAAGTCAGATTCTATTTCTGATAGAATGACATTTTGTAAACACCGAGGTACTTTATATTGCAGAGAGGAGATTGATTATAAGGCTGAACTGGCACAGGCGATGGAGGAAAAACATGCGGGTATTGATTGATACGAATATCATGCTGGATGTACTAATGGGCAGACAGCCGTATTTTGACCTTGCTGACCGCATTATCCGACTGTGTGCTGATCAGAGAATAGAAGGATATATGGCGGCTCATTCGATCCCCAATATGTTCTATATTCTCAGAAAAAGCATGTCGGATGAGGACCGGAGGGAAGTTCTGAAATCTTTATGTCAAATTTTAAAGGTGGAAGGGATCGACTCAATAAAAGTGCTTTCGGCAATTAACAACCAAAATTTTTCTGATTTGGAGGACTGCCTTCAGGAGGAGTGTGCTGTGGAAATATCAGCCGATTATATCGTGACGAGAAACATTAAGGATTCTACAGCTTCCAGAGTCCCTGCTGTTTTACCGGATGTATTTCTGGAAAAGTATCAGGAAAGCGGAACATTTATCTGAATCCGGTCCGGGGCAATATAAGAGGGGATACAAAAGCAGTCCAAACTCTATAGAATAGTGTAGCGTAGTTTATGTTTCTATAAAAAGCAAACTTCTTTTTGGCAAGAATTATGATATAACAATTCTTACCAAAAAGAAGTATTTTTATAGACAGCAGCCCATAGCCGCTATACTATCTACAATTGACAGGGCGCCCGTATCAGGTAAAAATATTTTTCTTTTTCCTTTGCATCAAAACATACCCCTCAAACAGCTCAATATCTTCTTTCGTGGTAATCTTGATGTTGGTCTGATCCCCGTACGCCTGATACAAACAGTCCCCCAGCGCATACATAAGACTGGTGGTATGTGGTTCAACCCGGCCGATCAGCCCCAGTTCTTCGGCTCTTTGGTAGATGTCCAACAAATAAGAATACCGGAATCCATACGGACATGCGATCTGGATATACTTGTCGCGATCCACCCACCTCCGGCTCTCTTCCCCGTCATTACTCCCCATCAGCTGGTAGCATGGTGTTGCCGTCACAGCGGAGCCCTTTTCTTTCATGACCCGTATCACGTCACTGACAATCCTTTCGCTTGTAAAAGGAGCTGCTCCATACTGAATTAAAACATAATCGTCTCCACGGATCCTGTCTTTCAACCCGTTCACTCCATTCATTACAGACTCCTGGAATGTCTCCCCTCCGGGAACCACCCATTTTACTTTTGTAAGTCCATACTGTCCTGCCATTTCCTTCACATAATTACACCAGTCCGGATGGCTTACCACCTCTATGGTGTCAATCGCTGTATGCTCCTGGAAAATTTCGACTGTATAGGCTAAAATGGGCTTTCCCAGAACTTTTACATACTGCTTTGGGCAGGCTGCGCCCACACGGGAGCCAGTTCCTCCTGCCAGTATCATTGCTGTAATCATACCAGTTCCCCCTGCCATTCTGTAATACTATAGCTCTCCAGTGCCCGGTCAAGGAAGCGGACCAGATTCCGGTAAGCCGGCAGGAAGAAAAAGCTGTCATCGTCTCCAACGCTCCCCTTATAAAGTCCCCAGCCAAACCAGTAAAAAGCTGAAATCGGGATAAATCCATAGTAAAACCGTTTTTCGTCCTCACTTAGTTCCCGACCCACATAGGCCTTCAGATATCTTGCGATCTGTTCATCCGTCCAGTCGTACCGGCACAGGATGCACCCGATATCATTGGCTGCATAGTTCATGCCTGCGTATTCCCAGTCAATCAGATATATTTCACCCTGATCGTCATAAAGGTAATTCGGCTCATATGTATCATTATGGCACAGGACAAGCCCGTATCCCAGACGTTCTGCATCTTTCTTAATCTCCTGATACAGTGCCTCCACTTTTGCTACAAGTTCTGAAAATTCACGCAAAAGATTTCCCTTGGTCGCAGACGCGATCCGCATCAGTTTCTTCCCTTCCCTGATGTTATCAAATATTTTTACCGTATCATCCGCCGGGACTGCATGAAGCCTGTGGAGGTATTCGATTGCAGTCTTAAGCTGGCTGTCAGAGGCCTCAAAATCACAGTTCTTTGCATGATTGACATAATAGGACAGTTTCCAGCCGGTCAGTTCCATATGGATCACCGACTTGTCGAGCCCGATGCGGACAGCGGCTGTCTGGGCAAACAGCTCCGCCTGACGGTCAATCAGGTTCCCTGCTGTCCCTCCTGGATGCCGGTATACGTATTGGGCTCCATTGGCCCAGAATCCAAAGGAGACATTGGTAAGCCCAGCATTGATAACCCGGATATCGGTGATATCGTTTGCCCCACAGCGGAGAACAGAGCATATATTAGCAATAATCTCGGAATCGACATTCATGAGAAATTCGGAGTCAAACTGGCGCAGCTCGTCGATATCATCAAATTCCAGGATGTCGGAATATTGGAATTCTTTCATATATAGGGTCAATTCCTTCTGATGCTTTGCATAAAACTCTTCCCAGAACATGCCGGCAACCCCGAAATCATCCATTTCCTTTTCCATAAAGGCCCGGAACCGCCTGGAAAAGGAATCATTAAAATAGGCATGTCCCACCATTGCCATCTGGTCTCTTCCGCCCACAGAAAATCCAGTGATGACATCTGCGTCCGAATATTCTATGGCAAATTCACGAAACTTTCCTTCATGCCAGGAACATGCCCGGTAGGAACGGTTAAGCGGATTCTCCTCTTTAAATGGGTTTTTGATAAAATAGTGGTCGGTACAGCAGATATAAGTATTGGAAAGCAGGTCTTTTGCCATGTAGAGCGAATAGAGGTTTCCCATTTTGGCAAAGGTATTATTGACAATCAGTCTGACGCCGTATTTTTGCTCCAGATAAAAAAACTTCTCCTTCATATAGCCGACTACGATACTGATATCCGTCACACCGGCTTCTTTGAGCTGGCAGATCTGACGCTCGATCAGAATCTCCCCCTTGACCCGGAATAACCCCTTGGGTTTTTCATAGGTAAATGGGGCGAACCGGCTTGATTTCCCGGCGGCCAGTATGACTGCATTCTTTTGGCAGGTTCTCTTCATCATTTGTCATTCCCAATCTCGACCACATCGTCCTCGGTCTCTTTTTTCTTACTCTCATCAATGCCCAGCCTGTTTTCCAGTTTACGTCTGGCCTTACGCCAGTAGATTCCGATGACAGCGCCTACGGCGATAGCGCCCCCTGCAATCGCCTGGATAGCATAAGTCGTCACGGATGGATCAATATAGGCATAGCATACCATCTGCATCAGGGTGCTAAAACACAGGATATAGTATCCGGTTTCCATCATTTTACAGAGACTTTTTTTCATTGTAACAATTCCTTCCTTTGCATATATGTTTTTATTGAATAAATCTTCATGCACCCACAGGTGAGCGCGCCACCATGAATGAAAGTAGTTAAGGCGCATTTGACATCCCTGAATCTATGCCGCCTGTCGGCGGCGGACTTTCAGGGTAAACCTTCCTGCGCCCACGAGTGAGCGCGCCACCATGAATGAAAGTATTAAGGCGCATTTGGCATCCCTGAATCTATGCCGCCTGTCGGCGGCGGACTTTCAGGGTAAACCTTCTGTTAAGAGTGGCGGATGCTTTTTTATACGGTCGCCTTAAACCTCACGGTGAAAGCCGGCACTCCGTTTTTCCATTGTGTACGGTGCCTTCTTCTTTGCCATTAAACGGGACAGGATATATTTTCCTCCAATCTGTGCACTCTCCCCAAAGCGGGGCATCAGTTTGTTGCGTAGCTCCAATATCTGCTGTTCATATTCTGCACCATGTTCCAGGATATCACGGACCGTTTCCCCGGTCTTTGGAATCTCATTCAGGTCAAGCGCCCGCCCGATCTGATTTCGCAGAGTTAAGTCAAGCGGCTCCATCGGGTACTCTTTATAGCGCGGATTTACTATCTTTGGCGGCGTATTGATAAAGAGAGTCGGCCGCATGGTGGTAAAGGAAAATTCATATGAGATTGTGGACCAGTCTGTGATAACAAGATCAGACTGGTAAACGGTATCTCCGGAAGAAAAGTCTGTCTGGAATTCAAACATTCCCTGAGCCAGCTCATTCTCATACCGTTTGGCAAAGGCTTCTATTTTTTGCGGGGCCCGACGGATATACTGTGGATGCGGCCGGACGATTACACGATATCCTTTTCCGAGAAGCTGCTCTAACAGTCCGTCCACACAGGTATCCATCAGATTATCTACCTGATAGGAAGGTGCAATCAGGATCTGCGGCCGGGCGTTCCTGCGCGTTTCCATCCGCCCATATGCCTCTGCCAGATTTTCAATTACGCCATAGCTTGTCTCAAGAAGGTTCTTGGCTGGAAGTCCGTCTCTCGTTTCTGTGAACCGGATTTCTTCCACCTGACGCGGTCCTGGACAGAAAACCGTGTCATAATGGTCCAATGCACCTTCACGGATTACCATATGGGTGCTGGTACACCAGTGGAACATATAGATGTACTCGATATCCTGGCGCACATAGCTGCGCTTGATATGAAAATTTTCGAGATCCGGCATCGTCATGATTACGATATCGGCATCCATTTTCATCATCAGGGTGATAAGCTTTTTTTCTGAGATGTAATACGGCCGGATCCGCTTTTCTGTTTCTGCAATGCCAAAAATCTGGTCTTTCGGATCACTGGTGATATAATGGAGCGTGAGGTTTGAATGGGCAAGCAGATAATTCATTAGACGCTCAAAGTATTTATAGAAGCCGATTCCCTCCGAATAGAACACCACATGTTTATTGGCAATAGAAAAGAAGCGTTTGTAATCCTCTTTTTCCCGTCTGGCATTTGGGTCGTGCTCATACCAGCGGCGTCTGGAACCGAGGTGCTCCAGAGCTTCCAGCTCTTTTTTGCTTTCTGAAAGCGCCGCATAGTCGATAAACTTTCCCGGGGGGATAATCTGGTTGAGAAAAAGCTGCTGTATCATGGTGAACAGATTCGAGATGACCCAATAAAATCCGACTCCGGCGGGAACAAAAAAGCCGAGGATCAGGGAGATACCGACAGAGACGGCCATTGTCCCCAGACCTTCGAATGTCCCCTGTTCTGCCTGAAGGGGATTCTTCTTTCCCTGGAAGAGGCATAAAAGGAGAGCAGACATCCCTGCCGCCAGGGGAACCAGTACAAAGATCCCGCCTGCCTCTGAAGGAATCTTACCGAGGTTCAGGCCTGAAACAGTAAGGTTTAAGGCTGCAATCTGCCTGTCCCAGGAAGGAGACAGAGCGGATAAGGAAACGAGGGCATCATGGTAGCTGACATCCTGGAGAGCCTGGACAGACTGGAGCTGGAGAGAGGCAGACTCAGGATTCGCCCCGGTGAGTTCACAAACCGCTGAGGCCAGTGTCTGGAAGGTTCCTCTATCCATGCGGAGGAGATGGGTCAGGGGGTTGTAGATCACCTGAATCAGGCCAACCAGCAGAGCAATCTGTAAAAACAGAGGCACAAGACTTGCCAGGGGATTGTAGCCAGCCTGTTTGTAAAGCGCCTGCGTCTCATCTGCAATGCGGTCGCCGTCCCCAAAGTAGCGGACTTTGATGCGGTTTAAATCCGGCATGAGCGCCACCATACGAATGCCGTTTCTATGTACCCAGAGGGATACCGGCATCAGGAGAGCCTTGGTGATAAGAGCGAAGAGGACGATGGAGGCAGCATAGCTGCCGGATAAACGGTAGCAGAAGGACATGATATAGCCTAAGGGGGTGGTGAGGATGTTTAACATAAGATAGAGTCTCCTGTAAAAAGAGGGATTGGTAGGAATAACGGCAATTGATTGAAAGCCTTTTTAACCTCGACTGCCTACTCACGGTCGAATATCCGTCCGGTAGGAGTTAATGTGGTTAAATCATTTGCCTCCCCGTGTTGAATGTATTCTTCCATATGTGCATCTTTCAGGTAAATATAGAAAAGAAATCTTCGCTCGCGTTGTTCCCCTTCCTGATAGTCGAAAAGATGACTGCCGCTATTACCGGATAATAATTTTGAGTAAGCATCCTGCAAATCAGCATAGGAAATGGGAGCATGATTCACAGTCAGTTCATGGGTTTCGTTTAACCCCTTAGCGAGAAAGAAGGGATTCTGTCTTCCCTCCGGTATATCTCCTTCAGCATATCCGTGATCTGCCATAATAATGATAATTGAATTATCGTATACATTGTTTTGCTTTAATTTTTCCAGATAGGCGGATGCCATTGTTATACAAGCCTCGACATTCTGGCTATAAGTTCCGGTTTCAATTAGTTCGACGTTTTTATTATAACGGTAAGGAACATGAGCGCCTTCTACATGGATAAATTTAAAAACTTTCTCATCTATCAATGTCATCGGTATATTTTGAATATCTGCGTGAAAGGCCGTATTTTCCCAATTAAAATATGGATTTTCTGATTCCTGCGCCGGAGCTTTTAAACGGTTTATCTTTGCAGGAGCATCGTAGCAGGCCTGCTTCAGGGCAAATGGCGCATACTTGATACCGGACAGTTGAACCAGAGAGCAGATAAATTCAAAATCAGAAGTCACTTTGGCAGGATAACTTGTGATGTTGTCAAAGCGTTTGTCATGATTATCAAAATTAAATAAGGCATCATAAATTCCCATTTTAAATCCCTGTTTTTCTAGCATATGGAACAGAGGAGAGTCGTTCGTTGCTTTTGACAGATACTGGTCAAAAGGGCTTTCATTTTCATACCATTCCCCCAGCCAGATAAATGGTATGGATACCATCGTATAAGGATATGCACATACTGCATTATCATAATATGTAAAGTCCTGAAAAACAGTTTTATACTCTGGATTCTCTTCTAACAGAGAACTGAACATACTGGCATCGACGGCATCAAAAAGAAGGATAATAAAATTTTTATCGGCAGACATTTCAAACTGATTTTTTGTTGTTGCAATTTCTGTGTTTTTTCCGTACAATCCTTTATTTTGTATCAATAGTGCAAAAAGTGATATCCCCAATAAGGCTGACAAGAATGCACTTACTGCCACAACGATTTTATTAAACACCGGAAATTTCAGCTTTATCAGGAATACAACTGATATAATACAGAGAGCACCCCACAAAATCCAGGAAATTCTGTTTTCAGTTTGATAGGACAACCAGTCGATTTCGCGGCCGTCTAATGGTGGAAGCCCGGATGATAAAAAGGTTCCCTGTATATAGGAAGCAATCAGTATGGCAAACAAAATACTCACAACAACTTCATACAATGGTATTTTTATAAAAAGCAAGCCAACTAATGTCACAATACATATAAAGCTGAAAATCAGAAAGGTACGCATCAGGAATGGGGCTAATGTGTAAAAGTCGAACCAGAAATCGTTTTGATTCGTTAGATAAATTTCTAATGGTGCGTAGATAAACAGTAAAAAAGACAGGCTAAGAGAACATATGATACCGCCGTTTAGTTTTTTTATAAAATATAGCTTGTGATTCTTTACCATAAGACGGCATTTCCCTTCACTTTT
Source organism: bacterium 1XD42-76 (assembly GCA_009917545.1). Classification (GTDB taxonomy): domain Bacteria; phylum Bacillota; class Clostridia; order Lachnospirales; family Lachnospiraceae; genus QZDW01. The sequence continues at coordinate 19,067 of QZDW01000011.1, read as the reverse complement.
TCATCTGCAAATTTTTAGAGTGAACTACTTTATAAATCCAAAGATAAAAATTATTGGTTATACAAGATAATAAATATGTATTTAAGATTAAGATAATTAACACTAATAATACATGACGGACACCCAAAATAAATTTTGCCGCTCCGTAAAAATAGTAAATTAAAAAGGAATGTATCAGCCACATACTGGTACTGTGTTCCCCCAGTTTTAGTAAACATCTTTTTACGACGTTTACTCTATTAGACAGATATGTTCCATATATACATATAATCGGGACATAAAAAATATCAGCCTCTTCCCCTACCACATAGATTCTGAGAAAAAATGTCACCAGGATTCCCGCTAGCGCCGCAAAAGAATTCAATAATCCGGCCTTATCAAGATTGTGTTTTAAACGCTCCAGCATATGATCTTTGGCAAAAACACATCCACACCAGAAACTGGCGCACCAGGGAGCGCTCTGACATACCAGCATAGTATAGAGCCAGCTTCGGGATAATGACGGAAAATAGTTGTCCGTTTGAAACGTTGGAAACACATATGTTACTAATATTTCGTATACGCAGACTATCCACATATTGATTCCAAACGATCCTTTTTCAATGATTTTTACGACTATCGGAAATGTTGCTAAAACAACGACATAACTGAAAAAGAACCACCATTCTCCATTATAGCTTGTTCTTATGCCCGTCAAATTAGCCAGAAAATCTGATATACTATAATGGTCAAATACGTGGCATACGGCTGTATTGGCACTATAGTCACTTTGTCCCTGAAAAAACAGAAAACCGATTGGAATAAATACTGCAAATACTTTCCAGTAAGAAAGATAGAGCGACTTGATTTTTTCTATATAGTCAAATTTTTTCTGCTTATACAATAAATAGGAACCATATCCTCCCAGAAACATAAATAGCGACACACATATTTTTCCATACCAGCCAATATACATTGCGATTTGCATCCCGAATGGCGTCATGGATGTCAATGGAAGATCGCTAATCAACCTTTCAGGGAAAGCCCATAAATGATGTGCTAACATCAAAATAATACCCCCCCCCCTTAAGTAATTTGGTATCTTCTTTTGTAAAGATATATGGCGTCATATTATTTTCCTCAAATATTTTCAAAAATCAATCGAACTGCCTCTACCATAAAAAGTGCATCAAAATCATAACCATTTAGTTTATATGGAAAACACTATTCTTCTCTCTTGTCGGAATCATTTCTATTACCTTGATTTGCTTTTTGATAATTCCCATTTTATAAAGATGAGATGATAGGTGATCTGCTTCACTGATTGACAGCGGCCAGTTTCCTTCCCCTTCAAAAAACGGCACGTATAACACAATTTCCCCTGCTCCGCTTGCTTCTGCGTCCAAAAACTGTTGCTTAATATCGTTACTAATATCTAAGCATATTTGAGGTGGTAACTGCAGGCAATTAGATTCGCGGAATGTTCTTCCACTTGTATTGCAATCTACAAATGCAATAAACAAAAGCAACGGAATCACAGGACGTATTCGTGGAACGGAATCAAAAATCTGATGTGCACAATGCAAAATAATTATCATGCAAAAGAAAAAACAGCCGTAAAACACATCTGGTCTGCTCAGATAATGACTTCCAGCCTTAGCACAGGATAAAATCAAATAACATGCCATTAAAAGAAAACTGATAAACGTAACCACTAATATTTTCAAACGTTTCCATTGTTTATTTTTAACAGTCAGAACAATTCCAGCCAATATAATCAATGTACTTGAAAGTGCAAATACAGGGTTTAAGCTGCCAAAAATGCCTTTGAAAACATTCAGCGCCAGTCGAAGGCTATCCATATATGAGCCAGAAGAAATAAACGCTGCCCTTCCTCCATTTACCTCGTATATTTGTGAAAGAAGCCATATAAAAATAACAGCTAATTCAGGGAAATGATCCCTGCAATAAATTTTTAATTTCCATGTTCTTTGCTTTAGTGTAATCACAATATCAATTAGCAGTATTGAACCTACATAAGATGCGGTAATAATTCCTGCCCAAAGATTAGAAAAAATAGAGAGATAGACTAAAAAGAGAAAAACGGCTCTCAATTTACGAGACAAGTGTGAAAAATATCCCCCCCCCCCCCCCCTCGCATCCACCATGACACAACAATACAATTTAAGAGGTTTGGAATAACATAAAAAAAGTAGGTACACGCATCAATCGTAGACAGCATATAATAATTACCATTTTGTGTAGTTCTTAAAATCCAAAAATGGCAGATAATAAAAAATAGAATTAGCCAAAACGGATATGTCTTAAAATTCCTGCCTAACATATATATAAGCATTGTAAATGCTATGGCAAGAGAAAGAGCATAACTTAAAGTCAGAGCTCCAAAATAATCTCCGGTCAATGGGGCGAAAGCGTATACTCCTATCATACTGACAAGTGGCATAAAAACCTCTGGAAATATTCTGATAGGATTCCAGGCTTTCCATAATGGTAAAGCTGATCTATGGATATATGCATAGCACCAATCATCTGTGTCAAAAATAATAATCGGATGTATCTGAGTAAAAAACATCAGCACAAAAACAAAGATAGCTCCCATAAACATTGACCAAATTACAATTTTTTTTCTGTTCAATTTTACCTCCCAATACATTTTCTCATATACTCCAATGGACCAAGACGCCAAGACACGTTGCTAAAATAATCCTACCATCAATGTCTGTTTCTTTTCATATTCTCTGTTCGATCGCCAATGATGAATCTGGGGCGTCGCTTTGTTTCCAAATATATTTTTCCTATGTATTCCCCTATAACACCAAGACAGATTAGCTGAATGCCCCCTATAAGACAGATCAAAAGGGTCATACTGGCCCATCCGGCTACTGCTTTTCCGAGAAAATGAGCCATGATCGAATAGCCCACTCCAGTAAAACTTAAGAGTGCAATGATAATTCCAATTCCGGTAATCAGTCTAATGGGCTTGATACTCAAACTTGTAATCCCATCAAAGGCCAAAGCAAGCATTTTTGAAAGAGGATAATGGCTTTCTCCTGCAACTCTCTCATGACGCTCATAAAATACATTGGTGCTTTTAAAACCGACCAGGGGAAACATACCACGGAGAAAAATGTTTACTTCTCCGAAATTTGCAAATTCACTCAAAACGCGGCTGGAAACAAGCCTATAATCGGCGTGATTATAAACGACTTCCGCTCCCATCCAATTTAATAATTTGTAAAAGCTTTCCGCTGTATATCGTTTGAAAAATGTATCCGTATCCCGTTTGCTACGAACTCCATAGACAACTTCATACCCAGCCAGATACTGTTCCACCATCTCATCCATTACATCAATATCATCCTGCCCATCGCAATCAATAGAAATTGTGATATCGCACTGCTCCTTTGCTTCCATCAGTCCTGCCAGGACAGCATTTTGATGTCCGCGGTTTCTGCTTTGTGAAATACCAGCATAGTGAATATCTGTTTCTGACAGTTTACATATGATATCCCATGTTTCATCAGTGCTGCCGTCATTAATGAACAAGATACGACTGTCCTCACTGATCTTATTATTTGAAATTAGATGGGTCAATTTTTCCAGGAAAAGCGTACATGTGATTGGCAACACTTTTTCCTCGTTGTAACATGGTATAATGATAAAAAGAACAGGACTCATATATTGTCACCTCCAAATTCAACGCTTTCAAGATAGACTGGATTCCTTCTGATATATCGTTTGTAAATATTTTGTATGCCGATTGCCCCTGCAATAATAAAATAAGGCGCATAGACATATAAGTATCTGGCCCTGGCCTCAAATATCATGACAAATAGTATAATACCGACCAAAGATAAAGGAATTACTGCTGTCTGCTTTCCAGACTTCAGATGAAATGCGAATAGAGACATTACTAAAGTAAAAAGCCAAAGTGCCTGCTCTATTGTCAAAAGTATAGGATAATATTTACCGTCATTATAAAAAACATTTTTTAGGACAGGCGAAGCCAAGGAATTTTTGTTTTCGTAAATAACATCGTAAAATCCACCTTCAAATCCCCATGCAAAGGAGCCATCATTGAAGTTCATAAGTGATTTTTTGATGCAATGTTTTAGTCCTCCCACCCACCTATAGTCCATAAGTCTCTGTTGTATCATTTTAATCTGTGCTGCTGTTCTTTCATCCCTTGTGGAAAAACTCGATGAAAACTCCATATCAGGGCCATTCCAACACCCATGATTTTCTGGATTGAGGCCCATCATCACCATATGCAGGGGACCAAAGTTAGCTTCACGGTCAATTTGTAATCCCGATAAAGTGACGAGCTTTGTAAATATGCAAGAGCATATCATAACATTTGCTATCAAAATAAAAACAAAAATTATTAGTTTCTTTACGTTTTGTTTGGCGATTTCAAGTCTCGTGTAAAAGATTTCTGAAATTATTATTGCTATCAAAATGATTAATACACTTGGTTTTAATTTATATCCCCAGTATGACAAAAAGCATAGAGATCCCCATTTAAAGTATTGATATCTGCCATTTTGCAGATGTTGATATATTCGCAGAATCAGTACAGGGAATATGAGGGAGGAAGCATCGGAATATGTTACAACATTCCAGCCAGAGCAGCCAATCAGGCCGACAAAAAAGAGCCAGCCGGTATATGCAGTGGTTTCATTATTCGTATAATTTTTTATAATTTCAAATAAAAGATAACCCGTCAGGGTAGATAAAAGGCACTGGATTGCAATGATAAACATTAATCCATTGTCTGTATCAAACACACCAAATAAAGAATTCAACCTGAAAATCAGTGCATACACTAAAACAATAAATTGATTATTGGGATAAATGGAGAAATAGTAATGGTCTAAATATTCAGGGGTATTGCTTTCAATATATCTTGCATTATTGATAACCGTTGAAACATCCCAGCTGTTTGTTGTAAAATATATATTATATGAAACATAAATCTGTACAGCCAAGAGAATTAAACTTAATACGCGAATATCAAGTTTAATTTTTATATGACGGCGGCTGTATATCTTTGCACTACAGCCGAAAACCGTGAGTAATATTAATACCAAGAAAAAATTCGGGAATAGAAATTCTTTTTTACAGGCGTAATCAACATTGGCAAGGCATATGTTTAACAAAAGAATGACGGACATAAAAAGGACATACAGTAATACCGGAATTCGCATTATTAAAGTCAGCAAAGAAGTTTTCATTTTAATCAAAGTCTCCTTCATCCGATTATATTGAAATGTATAATTCCTTCTTGTTAAAATGGAGCTCTGCGTGTCAAATAAATCATCCAAGCGGAGTCTAAAAGCCCACATAGGAAACCATAATTTTTCATATCAGGTACGATATATTGAAGAGCAAGACCGTGTGTTCCCCATTTCATTTTTGCAAACAATAACCAGAGGCTGTCAATACTCGTTATTTTATCCCCATACAATTAAAAAGTACTCTAATAACCAGTGTAATCAAATACCCTGCTGCAAGTACCAGAAAGCAGAACAGGAACGCTGACGCCATATAGTTTAGATGCCATTTTTCATGAAAAACGATCCATATTTTACAAAAAGCAGAAGACTCCATAATTCCCACATGCATCAGATATACTGTGAATACACTCGCACCCATAGAACAGACCAGACGTTCCCAGAAATTTGGTACTACGATTTTCTGAAACCAATATTTTACACTGATAAAAATCGTGATACAATTTACCAATACAAAAGAGTTAAAAAATATTTGGGATGTCCATTCATAGATATCTCCAGTGACGATACTTTTGTAATATGTCATATAGCACGACATAGCGATACATAAAAAATTGGCTCCCCAAAGAGCAACTAATTTTTTAGAGCAATTTTGTAAATTTAATTTATGTTCTAAAAAATATCCGATGCAGGGATATAAAGTAACCATACCGGTTATGCTACTGACATTTATATCTCCGTTTAAGGCAACCGTTCCATTCCACAGTAAATATTGGAGAACCGGAAGGATTCCGTCAAAAGCGAGGGACATTCCAATCAGATAATAGTAGTGCTTTTTTGTAAGGCCCTTCACCAACACCCGCAAGAATGGAAGGCACATTAAATAGGCAAGGAATACATACAGATACCAAAAAGAATAATTCCAATTACTTTGGTAAAGCCGAATAATAAATTCATAAAAATTAATCGGCTGATTTTCAGTTACACAGCTTCTTAAAAAATATAAAAATGAAAAAGCAACCAATACAACCAGAATCTTTAAAATCCGTTTTGCCCATACAGTCCGAATGGACTCCTGGTCGTTCCCCAATAACAGGGCCCCGCTTATTGCAAAAAATAATGGGACCGAGAACTTACAAAAAACAGAAAGGAAAAGGTATGTCCAATACTGAAAAGAATCAGGCGGATATAATGAAAAAAGCCAAAACCCATTCTTTGCGGTATGATTGAATATCACAAAAAAGATCGCAACGATCCGCATGATTTCCAGGTGGATTGAATACCCCCCCCCACTGTTTTCATGAGTCCTCCTTTTCTGCTTATCTGCTCATCATAATCTTCAAATACGTCTTTAGATTATCTCTCCCAAAGTATTTTGCAATCAGCAGCACCGTACGAAATACGCTCATCTCATTCGCCCTGAGATCTTCCTTTGCCCTTTCACAGTACTCCTTTAAAAATTTTTTCTGTATCTTTTGCAGGGTAAAGCAGTGTGTCTGCACCTTTGAAAGCTGAAGAAAATCCAAAAGTTTCCTGTCCTTTAATGCGCCGATTTCCTGATTCAAATGGTCAAAGATATCAAAATGTACAAACAGGCGGTCATCATCACATGCAACATCCTGCCCTGGTCTCTCAAGTCGGTAATAATACAGGTATTCCGGCACCGCTACAACAGATTTCGCTTTAGCGAATACTTCTACCTTAAACGGCAGGTCATCAAAGCGCCGGATCTGCTCCTGAAACGTGATCTGATTCTCCATCAGGAAATCCCTCCGATAAATTCCCCGCCAGATCGCAACGCGCAGGTAAACCATCAATTTATGAATCGCAAGCTTATCTGACGTACCCTGCGAATACTCATCCCCCAATGCATCGCTCATCCGTTCCACTTTTCCGGAATTCTCATAAAATGCATTATATCCGGAGTAGCAGACATCATAGGAGCCGATCAGTGCACGACTGAATAACTTTTTAAACATGGATGGCTCCACAAAATCGTCCGGATCCACGAATCCGATGTAGCGCCCCTTTGCCTCTTCCATTCCACGTTTTCTGGCAGAGGCACATCCGCCGTTTTCCTTATCAATCAGTTTAATTCTGGGATCTGATTTGGCATGCTCCAGGATGATCTCTCTGGAATGATCCGGCGAACCGTCATTCACGAACAGAAACTCCACATAGGGTGCTTTCCAGGCTGTGACAGATGCAATACACTGCTCCAGATATTTCGCCACATTATATACCGGGAACACAACGCTCAGCTCCACCTCATTCCTGCTGTTTCGGTTCCAGTCAATGACATCTATCTTGTTAGCTTTTCCAATACATTCCATGTGGATATGTCTGCAAACAGGGCGGAATTCCTCCCACAAATGGAAGCAAGGGACATAGTCACGCCATAGCTTTCCAATCAGATAGGCCGGTTTCAGTGACTTTGTTGAAAGGATGGCTGCCCTTTTTACATTCGAGTCAAAAAGAACTGCATCGACAGGCGTTTCAAATGAATATTCGATTGTTTTTAGGTATGGTACCAGAGTGATCTGAGGCAGATGAAACGAACTGTTCTGCTCTGCGGTACGTTTTAACACGGATACCATTTTGGCAAGCCGTTTTTTTGAGTTGCCTGCCAGGTAAAGTTTTTTCAAATCATGCTTTATTGTGCAGAGTTTCAGGAGAAGATCACACGTATTATCGTGCTCTGCAATTACCAGGATGGTTTTAATGTCTTCTTTATAATCGAAATATCCAGACAGAGAAATCATAAGGCCCTCCTTATTCTATTTACAACATTCATGGAAAGCTCAGATGGCAGGTAATCGCAAAGGAGCAGGCGAAGCCTGTTTTTTTGCATCATCCATACAAACAGTCTCTCTTTTTTATAGTTTCTTCTTGTCTTGAAGTAACGCTTTAACATCTCCGGCGGAAGCGAACGATACAGATCAGACAGTTTTTTTACCAATTCAGGCCGTGTCTGCAGATCCGACATATCCAGGCACCATTTGGCATAACGATTTAACATATTTATCATGGCCTCAACGATTTCCCAGTCACAGTTCTCTTCCTTTGCAAAACGAAATACATCTCGGAAAACTTTAACAATGTCAAGACGCCCTTTACCCGACTGCGCCGTAATCTGTCCCGATGTATTCGTACGGTAATAAAATCCGACATCATTTACACCAATACACGCCGAAGCATGATAAGCCAGATAGAAATGTGGAAAAATATCCTCCCACTTTACACCTTCCGGAAATCGGAACTGATGTGTCCGGAGAAAATCCGTCCGATAGATCCGACGGCATGCATTCGGTTCCAGATAATAAATCTGCTTGTCCTCAACTGCTGATACGATGCGGTTTTCTGTAAAGAAAATCTGATTTAAAAGTTCCTTGTCATACCAGTCAAAAGTATTTTGTGTTACGGCATCATAGATTGTAGGAAGTGTGAAGATCAGATCAATCTGTTCAGAATCAAAGTTTTCCAGCTCCTCCGTCACTCGCTCTACATAATTGGGGGTCAGCCAGTCGTCACTGTCGAGAAAACCTACATATTCGGTATCAACAAGCGCCAGACCAGTGTTTCTGGCTGCGCCAAGCCCTTTGTTTTCCTGTCGCAGGTATGTAATCATTTCAGGATACTGTTCTGCAAATTCCCTGCAGATTCTGGATGTATGTTCATCCTTCGAACCGTCGTCTACGACGATGACCTTATGGTTATCCACTGTCTGCTTTACCAGGCTGTTTAAGCACTGTCCCACATACTTTTCCACATTATAAGCAGGTACGATAATCGTCAACAGCTTATTGTTCCCCTCCATTTTGCAGTCTCCTTTTTCTTCGTAGCTTTTTTATATAAAACATGACATAACACAGCAGAGAAAGATTTCTTCTTAGCATCCACAAGTATACCCGGGCCTTCCAGCCAATGGGCTGCCCAGGTTGGGTATAAAAGAGCATTGGGCTCAGTAAAAGCTGCCGGGCATCCTGAAAAAAGGCCTGAAAGATATGCCATTTTACAATGTTGCTCTGATGCCACAGGGCATTCGTAAGAAGATATCTAAAAAAACAGGGGAGATAGACGGTAGCATTTCCCTGACTGTTCAGAAACTCTCTAATCGCAGCTCCATTTTTTAGAAAATCAAATTTATAGGAATCATTCTGGATTTCCCGATCCGTTATGGCCGTTCCGGTATTTTTTCTGTAGTAATAGACTGCCTCCGGACAAACCGCCATGCACTTGGAAAGGACAGACGTCTGAAAGCTGAACAGAGCATCCTCATAAATGACATGTTCCGGATTCCTGAGATTATATTTTAAGAGAAAATCCCGTCTGTAAATTCGGTCCCACACTCCGATCCACTCCACGATTTCCGGATGGGAACTGGAGTGAAAACTCCCACATGCCCCCAGGGCTTTATATAATTCCTGGTTCCGATAAGGTTTTTGTTCCTTGGTATGATCCTGGTAAAGAAAAATATTTCCAACTACAACATCGGCCCCGGTATCCTTTGCCCGCAGATATAGAGACCGGAACATGTCCGGGGCAACAAAATCGTCACTGTCCACAAAACCGATATAATCTCCGCAGGCCATCCCGATCCCGGAATTTCTGGCCGCACCAAGACCGTCATTTTCCTTATGCAGAACCCTGACCCGCGAATCTTTTCTGCAGAAAGCGTCCAGAATGGCAGGCGAAGAATCCGTCGAACCATCGTCAATGCAAATAACTTCCAGTTCCTGCAAAGTCTGGGAAAGGATACTGTCCAGGCACTGACGAAGGTATTTTTCTGTATTGTACACAGGCACAATAACCGAAATTTTTATGTGATCCATAGGCTTTCGTTTTCCACACAAAATATTGGCTTCCTCCACTGGTTCAATGCTTCCCGCAGTCATGAAAAGCGTTTCCATGTTTGTTTCTGCTGTATTCCCGGAAACAAGTGAAATAAAACCGGTTAAATGCACGGCCGCCGTGGTATTTCGCCCGTCCGAAAAGCGTCGTAGTCTCTGGAATGGAAACGGGGCATATGGCCGCTGTTAATTGCCGCTCCTTTATATAAGCGGTTAATAGCCGCTCGGATAGGAAGCCAAAAATTCGTTTCTGGTATGCATTTCGCTCTTTCAGCTCCGTTTCAAGGCGTTTTTCCAGCTCAAACAAGATCGGAAACAGCCACTGGCAGTAATCATTTAAAAACAGCCTTCCGGCAATAAACATGTTGTAAGGAATCAGCATGTTCTGTTTCAACACCGTATCCAGCGTTTTTGCAGTCGGAGAATCTATATCACTTAAGACATCGCGCAGCATAGCCAAATCTGAACCGATATGATACCTTTGGTATTCTTCAGTAAGGTCCATACGAAAATAGTATGGCGGCGGGAGTATAACATCACATATCTGCAATCGGGAAACGATCTCCTCTGCACGAATCAGGAACCGTCTGCGGTAGTGGCTCAAGCCGGTATATGCATGGATATCATGCTTCCAGATCCAGTACAATGCGGTCAGTTCGCAGAAGGTTCGGTTCCTGGCAGAAATGTTCTCCCCCGTATCATCCCGTATTTCGCACAGGATATCCGATGACAAAGCGGCGCCTGTCTGGATTGGAAGAAGATGCGTTCCGACGGTCTCTATTTTTTGATCATGCGTGGCAATATAGATCGCAGCGGCGGGCTCAGCCCCGTGCATACAATCCAGGTAATTGGACCCTAAACGCTGCCGACCGGACATGGTTTTCATTTATCTGCACCTCATGAGTCTCTCCCTTCAAAGTCCGGCTGATATAAGGGAATGATTTCCCTGCCGCCGATCGCTTTTATACATCCACGTTCCAGCCAAAGGATGCGGTTGCACATGCGTTCAATCTGTTCGATCGAATGGGAAACGAGAATTACAGTTGTCTGATCTGACATTAACTCCTGAATCCGTTTTTCACATTTTTCCTGAAATTTGTAATCCCCGACAGAAAGAATTTCATCGCAGATTAAAATATCGGGTTTTACAATGGTTGCCACGGAAAATCCGATGCGCGCCACCATGCCGGAGGAAAAGTTCTTGATGGGTACGTCTATGAATTCCTCCAGCTCCGAAAACTCAACGATTTCCTCAAATTTCTGACGCATGAAATCACGTGAGAATCCCAGAACCGAACCATTCAGGAAAATATTTTCCCGTGCAGTCAGATCTGCATCAAAGCCTGCCCCTAATTCAATGAGCGGGGCAACCGTTCCTGCAACTGTCACGCTTCCTGCTGACGGCTTTAAAATCCCGGAAATAATCTTTAATAACGTGCTCTTGCCGGAGCCGTTGAGCCCAATGATGCCAAACACATCTCCACGATTGATCGTAAAAGAAATATTCTGGAGCGCTGTGAAATCTTCAAAAAAGAGCTGGCGCTTCAGCAGCTTAATGCAATATTCCTTCAGATTGTCAATCTTGTCTTTATTCATATTAAAATGCATGCTGACATTGTTTACTTCTACGGCATATGTCATGGATAAATGCTCCTTTTTATGGGCGGACCATGTTTCGGAAACGTGTAAGCGCGGCGGCTGTCGGCCAATGGTCCGGAACGTTCTTTGGGAAGCCCCCTGTGCGGCAGCCGCCACCTGGAGCTAAATGTATAAAATAAACCGGTCCTGGCTGCGTTTAAAGATAAAAAGCCCCACAAGAAGGAACAACAGAGAAAAACATATGCAGGTAAGATGCATTGCAGGATCTGGCATGCGTCCCTCAATGACAAGCTCCCTCAGAAGGGTGACAAAGTAATAAAGCGGATTATAGAAAATAAACTTCTGAATACTTTCAGGAATACTCTCTAAAGGGTAAAACAACGGTGTCAGGTACATCCAAGCTGTCGTCCATACAGAATAGAGGTGGCCTGTATCCCGAAAAAAGGTATTGCAGGAAGCGAGAATCAGGCCCAGCCCGGTACTGAACACAAATGCATAAAAAACCGGAATCGGAATCAAAAGTATTGTTGGCTGTATCGGCATCTTTGTAATCAGGATCACCAGAAGGACAGCAGCAAAGGAAAACACCACATTGACAAGGGCAAACGTTGTTTTTTCCAGGGGAAAAATATATTTAGGAATGTATACTTTTTTAATCAGATACCCTGACTGAACAATGGATGTCAGCGCGCCATTTGTAGCCTCGACAACAAAATTAAAAATCAGATAGCCGCAGAGATAATATACCGGAAAATATTGGATATCGCTTTTAAACATGTTGGAGAAAACAGCGGTTATAACAAGCATCATCAGCAACGGGTTTAAAATGCTCCATAAAAAACCAAGAATCGAACGGCGATATTTGAGCTTAAAATCTCTGGCAACCAGATCCTGAAGCAAAAAATGATACTTACGGAATACCTCAAAATATATATTCAAAATGGCAAGCCCCCGTTTCATAAAATTTAGCCAGCTTCCCTGCCTCGACAGAGATGTCCGGAATCCCTTCCGGACAGACACGGGTGTCAGAATATTGTTCTTCAGAAAACAGACGGCAGGATTCCAGACACTGTGCAGCCCATGCATGACAGGATTCCAGAGAAAGCCATTTCATCCGAGTCGTGGCCTGCACCTCCCTGGAAACTGTATCGGCAATGATGCAAGGCAGCCCGGCCGCCTGTGCCTCCATACAGGAAACGGGAAGGCCTTCGTACAGAGATGGCAGTACAAAGAGATCCATAGTCCACAGCAACGGAGCGGTATCCTTCCGCTGGCCCAGAAAGTGGACATGTTCTGTGATGTTTAGCTGGTCTGCATACCGTTCCATGTCCCTCTTAAGGGGGCCGTCTCCAATGAGGAGAAGGTGAGCATCCAAAGTCTCCTCCAGAACATCACGAAAAACGGACAGCAGAAAGCGGTGGTTCTTCTGCGGAACAAATCGCCCGATATGGCCGATGAGGTATGCACTTTCCAATCCCAGCTGTTCGCGGTATTGGGAACGGATTGCTTCCTTATAATAAAAAGCCTGCGGCTCAATGGCATTGGGGAGAATCAGGCAGGGAATCTTTTTCCCTAAAGATCGGTGGAATAAAAACTCTCCCGCAGCCCTGGAGCATGCCATATGTTTACACGATATGAACCGAATCGGCAGGCATAGGATACGATTTCTCCATGCGGCAGGGATGCGATCAGAATATTTCGTTGCATGACTGTGGATGATAAAGTTTTTTATCCCGTAATGCTTTGAAATCGGCCGCAGGAAGAAGGACAAATATACCTCATGATTATGGAGCCAGTCGTAGTTCTTTCCATGCTCTTTAAAGAACTCGTTCACTGCTTTCAAAGCATGCAGCGACACCCCCGGCTTCGGTAAAAAAAAGACCCGCCCGCCCAGTGTCCGAATTTCCTCTTCATAAGACTCCTCGCAGGGGAGGAAACAGAGAAAATCAAACTGGATCTCTGACCGGTCCAGATGCCTGTAATAATTCATAATAACGCCCATGACACCGCTCCAGATCGCCGGAGTGGAGACAAAATGCAGGACTCTAATCATGGGGATACCTCCGAATTTTGCAGGGTTTACTTCCGATAATCGTACTTATATGAACCAGCCTCTGTTAGTATACCATCTTTGACGAAATAAGGCAACTTTTAAACATTAACATTTTCACTATTTTTTCCCATTTTTCTTTAAAAATCGTTAATTTTATAAAAATCAGCATTTCAAAGCCTTCAAAAATGGGGTTTTCAGAGTTTGGGAGGATGTGATTTACTCCCTGACCCTAATCTAAGACTATAGCCCTCAAGCCCTTTTTTGTCAAGCCTTTTATACAAAATCGTCAATTTTTGTTTGCTGATTTTTCCAATATTTTCAGGAATTTTCGAACTGTTTTAATTTAACAAAATATATTGACAATAGTTCACTTCTTTCCCTGTAAGAGTAAGAGGACATGGCTTCGTCGGGATAGCTTCTCTGTAAGCAGTACCGTCTGCCATGATTGCCTTATGATTTTTCACAGTTTCAGAAAAGTCATTCCCAAGGCAGGTTTCAAGTTCTTTATTCCGTATATCAGGCAGAGCTGATGTACTGATATTTTTCATTTTCTACATTTTAACGGTTTATATACTGTTTATATTCAGAATTATATAAAAATTCATATAAGTACGACTATAAGAACTCTTAATGTTCTGAAAACCAATCAGCCCAGGCCCAGCCGGGCTGATTTTGTTTTAAGGAGCAGCGGACAGCTATGCCTGTATTGAGTATCATCATGCCTGTTTTTAACGCGGAACGTACGCTCCGCCAGGCGGTAGACAGCGTGATCGGCCAGTGTTTTAAGGACTGGGAGCTGATTCTGGTAGACGATGGTTCCCGGGACGGTTCAGGGGTTATCTGCGATTCTTTTTCGGACACCCATGAAAAAATCCGTACCTTCCATCAGGAAAACCGCGGGCTGAGCGCGGCCAGAAATACAGGGCTCTTGCACTCCGTCGGACAGTTTGTTGCGTTTCTGGATTCGGACGACCTGGTGGAGCCGGATTATTACCGGCGGATGGTAAACGCAATGGAAGCCAGCGGCTGCGGCATGGTGATGAGTGGGTATATCCGGGAATTTCTGCGGGACGGTGTATGCAGAAAGCGGATGACCGTTACGTTTGAAAGCCGGCGGTTGGAGCTTTCCCCTATGACAGAGTCGGATCCGGGGTTGGTAGAATTCTGGCGTTCCGATGCCTCCTACAACCTGTTTATCCATGTCTGGAACAAGTTATATCGCAGGGAGGTGCTGCGTCAGGCAGAGCTGTGTTTTAACGAACTTCTGGATTTTGCAGAAGATGTTCCTTTCAACGTGGCATATCTACAACAGATTGGAAGCGTCTGCATCACCGCATGGGAGGGGTATCACTACATCTGTAAAAATCAGGGGAACCTGACGGCCCGGTGGTCGGAAGGCCTGATTGAGGCGAACGGGCGTACCTGGCGGATTATCCGGGATTTTTTACAGGGAAAAACGGAGAATCCGGAGCTATCGTTGGCAGACGGCATGTACCTGCGCGGCTGTTTTTTGAATCTGGAAAAGGCTCTGACCGCCGGACAGACTTACCGGCAGCTTGTTTCTGCCGTCCGCCGTACAAGAAAACTTCCGGAGACGCGGGAAGTACTCGGTTTGCCGCCCGCATATCGGGACATATCTCTGGAATTTCTGCTCTACCGCGGACTTCTTAAATGGATGCCAGCATTCCTTATCTGCGCGGCTGTATATCTGCGGCGAAGTCTCAAGCGGAGGATGGGACGTTTATGAATCAAACGGAGAGATATCTCGCCATACTGGCCAAATCATCTGCACTTGCCTCCTTTCACCGGGCCACACGGGAATGTATGGACGCACTTGGGGACGGTTCCTCGGCAGCGCCGGAAAATGACGGCAGTCCTCAGAAGAATAGTGGTACAGCCCGGAAAATTGGTGGCAGACCTCTGGAAATCGGCGGCAGTCTCCGAAACAATGACGCCAGAGCCCGGGAAACTAACAGCAGCCTGCGGAACAATGGCAACAAGCCCCGGAAAATTGCCGGCATTTCGCGTAAAAACGATATTCCTCTTTCAGATGGCGTAATAACCGCATCTAAGGCGATAAAACTGATTTACCGGACAAGTGTCTGTGCTTCGGGGCCTGTCCTTACAGCCTATGTCTACTGGGTACTGGTAAACGCCCACAAGCAGGGAGTCAAGCGCCTTTATTTTCTTGCCCGGGACGGAAGGGTGATGTACGAAATTGCCCGGATTCTGAACCGTACCTTGAAGTTTTCAATAGAATTCCGGTATCTGTATGTGAGCCGCCTTGCGCTCAGGCGGGCGCAGTATTGCCTGAACCC
The DNA here is from genome assembly GCA_009917545.1 of bacterium 1XD42-76. Lineage (GTDB taxonomy): Bacteria > Bacillota > Clostridia > Lachnospirales > Lachnospiraceae > QZDW01. The sequence continues at coordinate 3,013 of QZDW01000011.1, read as the reverse complement.
GGAGGAGGCGCTGGACTATATCTGCCGGGACGGATTGCAGATTTCTTTAAAGGTGGCAATGGCGAGAAGCGGCCTTCCAGAGGCGGTCTGCTGTGAAATCCTGACAGAGCTGGGATATCTGCGCGGCAGTTGGGATACGCTGTTGTCAGGTACCGCACTTGCGGAATTGAAAATGCGGCTGTTCCGCTGCCAGAACTTCCACTCTGCCATGTCAGAGGATTCCCGCTGCCAGCTTTCTCTGCTCTGCCGTTATCTGGCACAGGAGGGAATTGGGGACGGCAAATCGTTTGCATTCGTTGACAGTGGGTGGACCGGGTCCATTCAGCGTAGTCTGGCACAGATTTTGCAGTATAGTTTTGACGGGTTATCCGGAATTTCCGGTTTCTACTTCGGCATCCAGAGCAGGCCGACGGCAGACACCGGGGAGTATTACTGCTTTTATTTTTCCTGGAAACGGGAGGAACGGGAGCGTTTTATCCATTTTAACAATAACCTGTTCGAATGCTGGTGTATGGCAGAACATGGCATGACGGTCGGATACCTTGAGGAAAACGGCCAGGTTTTCCCGGTACAGAAGCCGTATGTACCGCTCTGGCATGAAAAGGAACAGGCAGACTTCATCCGGCAGTATGCGTGCCGCCTAGCGGCATTTTGGGAGGAGGAAAGGCCGGACGCGGATGTTCTGGGGAATGCTGTGGCGCCACTTTTGCGAATGGCGATGCAGAGGCCGGAGCGGGAGGAGGCGCTTGTTTATGGGAGCATTCCTTTCTGTGATGATTCGACGGAGGCTTACCTGAACCCACTGGCATTTCCCCTATCCGGATGGGATATTTTCTACAATCTGACTGCAGTAAGGATTTTCACAAAATGTTTTCTGCATTCCGGAAAGCGTTTTTTCCGGGAGAGCTGCTGGAAGGAAGGGAGCTGTACTCTCCTACCGCAGCCATTTTCCGTCCTGATGCTTCTGGACTGCCGTCTGACATACGCCGTTAAGAAACTGAGGCGGCAGGAGTAGCACCGGGCGCATCAAAGCCCTGCATACGTCATGAAGGGACTGCTTAGCAGGAGCGGCCTCAGGCACATCAATGACCGCTATTCGTCTTGCATGTGTCATTAAAAGACTATGGCTGTAGCCAGGAGACGGAGACTCATAACTCTTTCATTATTATGGCAGGTCACAAAACACAGTGACTGGGGGCTGTGAGAGACAGGCGGCATGCTTTTAGTCTGCCCGGTGAAGCCCCCGGCAACACATTTTCGACAAAGGAACGTACAATGAAACAGATTTACCTGCTTATAAAAACCATCCTCTCCAACCGGAGACTGGTGATGAATCTGGCAAAAAATGATTTTCGCGCCAGGTATTCCGCCTCGTTTCTGGGGGCGGTGTGGGCCTTTGTGCAGCCGCTTATCACCATCCTTGTATTCTGGTTCGTTTTCCAGATGGGATTCAAGTCGGCTCCGGTTGACAATATTCCTTATATTTTGTGGTTTATCCCGGCCTATGTCCCGTGGATCTATTTTTCGGATATCCTCACTTCCTGCGCAGGCTGTATGCAGGAATATGGATATCTGGTAAAGAAGGTCCGTTTCCATATCGAAATTCTTCCTGCTGTCAAAATTCTGTCAGCGGGATTTGTCCACATATTTTTTGTAATGTTCATCTTTGTAATGTATGCGGTTTACCGGATTCCGTTTTCTGTCTTTTATCTGCAGGCGGTTTACTATACGTTCGCTTTGACGGTATTCGGTTTTTCCCTGGGAATGCTGGTTTCCGCGATCGCCGTCCTTTTTAAGGACTTTGTGCCTCTGGTGGGAGTGGTGCTGCAGATCGGGTTTTGGGCGATCCCCATCTTCTGGAATCCGGAGACGATGGAGCCCTGGGTTCTTTCCGTGCTGAAATTGAATCCCACGTACTATATCGTAAGCGGATACAGGGACTGTTTCATCGCGCATGTCCCGTTCTGGGAGCGTCCGATGCTCAGTCTGTATTTCTGGGTCTTTACCCTGGTTCTCTTTCTCGTGGGATGTATCGTATTTTCGAGGCTTCGTCCGCATTTTGCAGATGAATTGTAACGGCGGCGTATAAGAAACGCTTCCCTTTCCACAGGTGACATTTTATGAACATGATTGAAATTTCAGGGCTTTGTAAGTCCTACCCTTTATATAAGAATAAACGCGACAAATTGCGGGAGGCATTTTCTCTGGAGGGAAAGCAGTACCATTCCGATTTCCATGCGCTGGATCATGTGACCTTTCGCATCGAAAAAGGCGAGTGTGTGGGCCTGATCGGCCTCAATGGATCGGGTAAATCCACGCTGCTTAAGATCATCACGGGTGTCGTTGCACCCACCGCGGGGGACATGCGGATTCACGGCAGCCTTTCCGCCCTCCTTGAACTGGGGGCCGGTTTTAACCCGGAATACAGCGGGCTGGAAAATGTCTATCTGAATTCCATGTTGATGGGATACTCCCGCGCGGAGACGGAAGAAAAGCTGGACGCCATTCTCTCCTTTGCCGACATCGGTGATTTCATCCATCAGCCTGTCAAGACGTATTCCTCAGGGATGTTTGTGCGCCTGGCATTTTCTATCGCCATTAATGTGGAACCGGAAATTCTCATTGTCGATGAGGCGCTCAGCGTAGGCGATGTGTTTTTCCAGCAGAAATGCTACCGGAAATTGAAGGAACTGACCGGGAAATGCACAGTGCTGATCGTTTCCCATGATCTCAATGCGTTGACAAAATTCTGCCGCCGTATTCTGGTACTGCATCATGGAAGTCTGGCTTTCGACGGGGAGCCGCAGGAGGCCGTCACAAGGTATTTCCAGATCCGGCAAGGGGATCTGACGAGAGCCGCTGCAGAGCTTTCCCATCAGCCGTTTGTGATGGACTCTGAACGCCTGGCCCGGTACAGAGAGCCGGACGCAGCGCAGTACAGTGGGAATATGAACGTTTTGATCGAACGTTACTATTATGAAATCAATGGCGCGCCGTTTGCCGAGACCTGCTG
>QZDW01000119.1 GCA_009917545.1 bacterium 1XD42-76 | reverse complement strand
TATGGAAGCTGTGTTGCCCTGCCCGCTGGCTGCGGGTTTAGGCAATCCCCGGTAGCATATATCAAACATGAGCTTTCTGCGTTTTCGGTAAAGGGGTTTTCCCACGTGACGTTCGCCATTTCCCTCTATCTGGAGGCGCTGCATCCTGAATATCACACGCTTGTCCCTATACACATGACAAGCGCCAGGATGACATACGTTTCAGTTCCTTTCGTATGCAGACGCACGATAAGTCCCAGCTTTGGCTGTCAATCAAGCAGTTTAGCTTTCGTCCTCATACGCAGATTTTCATCCCCATATCGGCCAGGTTTCAGAAACTTATTGACTGACCTTTATCCGCCGCTTTCTGCGGCAACGACATGCTGCACTCCCCATCGGGTTTCCCCTTCCGGATAAGTCGTGGGATGACGGGGTATTTTTTTCACCTGCCTTTCTTCGATATTTTTCTTCCCGCCGCTTGCTCAAGGCGGCATTTGATATATGCCCTTACGGGCGCACATAAAG
>QZDW01000118.1 GCA_009917545.1 bacterium 1XD42-76 | reverse complement strand
CCGTATCGGAAGGTGCGGCTGGATCACCTCCTTTCTAAGGGGAAGAAGTAAGGGTTTTATATACTGTTGAGTAGCCGAGGAGGCTAGAGGAACATCTGGTGTTGATGCGCTTATGGGGAACACCCGTACCCATCCCGAACACGACGGTTAAGACATAGGCGGCCGATGGTACTATACTGGAGACGGTATGGAAGAGCAGGTGGATGCCAGATTTAAAAAAGAAAAAGCGGGCTTATAGCTCAGCCGGTTAGAGCGCACGCCTGATAAGCGTGAGGTCGGTGGTTCGAGTCCACTTAAGCCCAGTACGGTAAAGAAATAAGCTTTAGCCGTTAAAATAGAAAACAGGGATTGCCTTAAAAGGGAGGCCCGCATCCGTGGGGGTGTAGCTCAGTTGGGAGAGCACCTGCCTTGCAAGCAGGGGGTCAAGAGTTCGAATCTCTCCATCTCCATTGGCCTGGAAAACAGGCAGCTGTACCTTGAAAACTGCATATTGAAACAAACTTAGAAATAAGAAGACATCCGAGAAGATCGAAAGATCAA
>QZDW01000117.1 GCA_009917545.1 bacterium 1XD42-76 | reverse complement strand
TGGCTTCGTATTTGTCAATGTAGGACAGCATGGTGTCGATGGCTTTGATACGCTTCTCGCTTTTTTTCACGCCCTCCATGACAGAAACGGCGGTCTGGCTGATTTCGTCCAGCCGGGTGTCAAGGCTCTCCACGGTGGAGATTCCTTTTTTCCGCAGAAAATCCATTGCCGCCTGTACCTTGTTGAAGTCGGCAACTGTGCCTTTGAGCTTCCCTCTGGAAGTCCAGTCGGCACGCTGTCCGCTCCGCAGTTCTAAATACTGTGAGAGCAGCTCCGGTATGGTCGGTTCCTTCGTCTGCTCCAATGCTTCCATCAGAGCGGCTTTTTTCTCTTTTAAATCGGCAATCCAGCCTTTTAAGTGGCGCACCATCTGGCGGATGGACTGCATGAGGGAGTTGGCGGCTTTGATGTCACGGTTCAGGTTGCCGATGCTGGTCTGGATTCCCTTCTTCTCCATCTGGCAGGCGGCTGGCCCCATGTGGACGGTGGGGATTTTATCAATCCCCTGTCGGGCATAGGAGCGCAGGTCAAGCCGTTCCGGGCGG
>QZDW01000116.1 GCA_009917545.1 bacterium 1XD42-76 | reverse complement strand
CAGCAGCCGTACCGGACGGTATCCAGCGGCAACCGCCGCCCTTATCTTTCGATACGGCTGCTTTTTAACCATAGAGCAAAAACAATTTTTGAACGGAGGTGCGTCTTTATGACCAAACAGACAACCCCGACAAGCTCCTACAAAGAGGTGCGGATCGGGAAAACAATTTATCGCGTCACCAGCTTTTTTTCGGGAGAAAAGGACCTGGGAAAGACGCTGGAACAGCTGGCAGTCAGACGCGCCATGTCGGAAGCCATTCCAGCTGCCAGCGGTTCCAAATAACAGAAAGCCTCGCGGCCTGCCGTATCCTTGCGCGGCGGTGGATTCTCCGGTAAGATATTCATGCAGGGTAAAACCTGCGGAGCCATTTTGCCGCACGAGGTATGGATTCTGAGATGGTCGGGAGGTAAAAGAAAGATGATGGATACAACATACAACGTGGGCATCTACTGCCGGTTAAGTAACGACGATGAACGTGATGGGGAATCGGTCAGCATTGAGAACCAGAAATTGCTGCTTCAAAACTATGTCAGGCAGCGCGGCTGGAATGAGGTCGATGTCTATATCGACGACGGATACTCCGGCACGAACTT
>QZDW01000115.1 GCA_009917545.1 bacterium 1XD42-76 | reverse complement strand
ATTCTGACTACTTCCTGCACCAGCTTGTCATCCCCGGAAGGAATCCCAAGCGGACGCTTTTTACTGCTGTTCTTCTTCGCAATATATGTACGCCGTGCAGGTTTCGGGCGGTAGGAGCGGTCTTTTAATGCGCTAATGATACGCTCTATTCTCGGACTGCCCATCCCGTCCAGCGTTTCACCATCCACACCCGGCGTCATGCTCCCCTCATTGGCGTAGATATTCCTGTATGCCAACAGGTAAAACTCCGGGTTGTACAAGTTCCGGTAAAGCCTTTGGAACTTATACGATAAATCTTTTGACTGTTTGTTCAGGCTATTTAATACATCAGTTGGATTTCTCATGATGCCTCACGCACCTTCCTTTCTTGTTTGTATTAAAGACATACTGCTCCCCTTCGTCATGTGGGCGGCTCTCCCGCTTCCGTTTTTACGGCTATCCCTGTAAATCCAGAGTCCACGGGCTACTATGGGAGCTGTGTAACCATGCCCACTAATGGGTGGGTTTAGGTCATCCCCGGTAGCATATGCCATACATAGCGTTCCGTGTTGTCGGTAATCTTTGTAGATATGTGGCGTTCGCCGTTCAACCTAATC
>QZDW01000114.1 GCA_009917545.1 bacterium 1XD42-76 | reverse complement strand
ATTCTGACTACTTCCTGCACCAGCTTGTCATCCCCGGAAGGAATCCCAAGCGGACGCTTTTTACTGCTGTTTTTCTTCGCAATATATGTACGCCGTGCAGGTTTCGGGCGGTAGGAGCGGTCTTTCAATGTGCTGATGATGCGCTCTATTCTCGGACTGCCCATCCCGTCCAGTGTTTCTCCATCCACACCCGGCGTCATGCTCCCCTCATTGGCGTAGATGTTCCTGTATGCCAACAGGTAGAACTCCGGGTTGTACAGGTTCCGGTAAAGCCTTTGGAACCTATACGATAAATCTTTAGACTGTTTGTTCAGGCTATTTAATACATCAGTTGGATTTCTCATGATGCCTCACGCACCTTCCTTTCTTGTTTGTATTAAAAGCATACTGCTCCCCTTCGTCATGTGGGCGGCTCTCCCGCTTCCGTTTTTACGGCTATCTCTGTAAATCCAGAGTCCACGGGCTACTATGGGAGCTGTGTAACCATGCCCGCAAATGGGCGGGTTTAGGTCATCCCCGGTAGCGTATGCCATACATAGCGTTCCGTGTTGTCGGTAATCTTTGTAGATATGTGGCGTTCGCCGTTCAACCTAATC
>QZDW01000113.1 GCA_009917545.1 bacterium 1XD42-76 | reverse complement strand
CAGAGGGAAATCCCGTCTAAGCAGTTTCGGGATGAAACTTACAAAAACCTGCAATACGTCCGTTATGCGGATGATTTTATCATAAGCATTATCGGGAGCAAAAAGGACGCTGAAGCCTTAAAAGCAGATTTAGCCGTGTTCCTCAAAGAAAAACTGAACCTTACGCTGTCAGTGGAGAAAACCAAAATCACCCACGCAACTGGCCGGGCGAGGTTTCTTGGCTACGATATTTCAATTTCAAAAAGTCAGGAAGTCACAAAACGCCAAGGCAGGAAAGTGAAGGGATACAGCGGCGCAGTGAAACTATATATGCCGCATGAGAAATGGGAATCGAAACTATTGGAGTATGGTGCAATCCGTATCAAGAAAGACAAAGTTACACACAAAGAGCATTGGAAAGCCATCCACAGACCACAGCTCATTAACCGCAAAGACATTGAAATCCTGTCAAAGTACAACTCTGAAATCAGAGGTCTGTACAACTACTACTCACTGGCATGTAATGTATGCGCAATGAGTAAGTTTGCGAGTCTGATGCATTACAGTATGCTGAAAACATTCGCAAATAAATACCGCACAAAGACCAGAAAGATTAAGAAGAAATATTTTA
>QZDW01000112.1 GCA_009917545.1 bacterium 1XD42-76 | reverse complement strand
CAAAAAATATATTATTTCTTTATCTGAGACAGATGTTGATAAACTACAGGCTATCATTCGCAAAAAAGATACGTCGAAATCCATTATCCGACGATGCCAGATACTCCTGGAATTGAATGAAAACAATCCCAGGCATCTGACCCAAATACAGATCGCCAATTCTTTTGGTGTCTGCAAAGCGACAGTTTCCAATATCGTAAAGGATTACATTGAGCTGGGGCTCGATGCTTCTGTTACTTACAAGCGCAACCCGAATTCCAACGCGAAGCGTAAAGTTGACGGCAGGGACGAAGCCCGCATCATTGAGCTGGCCTGTTCCCAGCCCCCTGAGGGGCGGACACGCTGGACCCTGCGCCTCCTGGAAGAAACATTAAGAGTGGTCCTGGATACGCCCATAGGGAAGGACACGATTCGCGATATTTTAAAAAAACGGAACTTAAGCCTCACCTGAATGACTACTGGTGCATACCACCAAAAGAAAATGCCGCGTTTGTAGCGCGCATGGAGGACATCCTGGATGTTTACGAGATGCCCTATGACCCTAAGCGTCCTGTCATATGCATGGATGAAAAACCTTACCAGCTGCTTGGGGAAACAAAGGAGCCACTACCCATGCGGCCAGGTGATACACAAAAGA
>QZDW01000111.1 GCA_009917545.1 bacterium 1XD42-76 | reverse complement strand
TTCCGGATTCTGCATGACCTTGCCAAACAGGAAATCATTGGATATGCTTAATTCTTCCCATTTTGTCTGCTTTGTTTCCATGTCTCCCATTTTATCCACCTGCTTTCTTTTCAGCAAATCACTGCCAGAAAACTCTGTATTTTTCAAAATCCCTATTATCTATTTCTATTATACACAGGCTTCCGACAAATTACAATAAGCCGAGAACCTGTCTCCCGCCATTTTTTCCTTTTTAATCCTTCAGGATAACCAGCTTATTCTGGTAACACTCCACAGACACGCTGCAGCCAATCTCAAAGCCCCACTGCTCCACCCAGTTCCCCTGCAGGATAATCTGCGGCACATTTTTCCCATTCCTTGTTGTAAATGAGTATGCTTTCATCCTGCCGCCATACCCAAGAAAGAAACCCCTTTACGCCAGCTTCCTGTCAGTTCAGATGGTTATGGCGATATAAAAATTCACTTAGCTGAAATATTAGAAGAAAAAAACATTTCTCTTAATCAGTTATCCTTTCGCACAGAAATGCAGAGAACACAATTAAGAAATTACAGGGATAACAAGATACAACGTCTGGATATTGATATTCTGAAACGCCTGTGTTATGTATTAGAGTGTAATCTGACTGATTTGATAGAATATATCCCGC
>QZDW01000010.1 GCA_009917545.1 bacterium 1XD42-76 | reverse complement strand
CATGAACCCCCGCATACAAAAGGTTTTTAAGAATTTCCTCGGATAATTAAAAATCTCGGATAATGCGCCCTATCCAAGAACTCGGATAGGGCGCACTTACCCACCACCGGCCAAGGCCGTCGGTGGTACTGCCTGATGGCAGCCGTGCGCCCTCCAGGGCGGCTCCACCTGGGATGCCTTCCCTGCCGGTATATAACCAGCAGACGCCAACGGCGGCTTGTGCATCGGACGCAGCTGCGCCGATCACTGGGGGGTTGGGGGCCTTCGGCCACCAACAAGCAGCACAGGGTACATACCTGTGCACTGCTTGCCACTATTATCAGGGCATAAAAGAGGGTTGAATATCATCCCGATCGGTGATATACTTTGTTCTTAATAAGTCGCGATTTACGGAGGAAACCATGTCTTTAAAATTGATAAAACTCACGAAGGAATATGAAAAACAGTTGTGTGAAATGATTGATGAGTGGAAATTAGATCAGAAGATTCATCGCACCAATCATTCACCGTGGGCAATCTTTAAAAATGATTATCACGATTTCGCTTACTATCTGGAACACCTCGAATTAAAAGAAGCTACAAAAGATATGGTTCCCGATTCGGTGTTCTTCCTGTTGGATGAAGACAGAGACAGACTTCTTGGCGCTGTAAATATCCGTCATTATCTGAATGACTCTCTGCTGAAAGCAGGCGGGCATATCGGAGACGGAATCAGACCTAGTGAAAGAAGGAAGGGTTATGCGACGGAGATGATTCGTCTGGCGCTGATTGAATGTAAGAAATTGGGTATAGATAAGGTACTGATGACATGCGATAAGGATAATATCGGTTCTGCCAGATCCATTGTAAAAAACGGTGGTGTCCTTGAAAACGAGTTCGTGAATTCCGATGGCGATGTAGAACAAAGATATTGGATTACAATTTGATGCGGACTAATTCCAGTTTGACGAAAAGATAGCACAGCCAACCGAGCCAGTCTGTAGTCAAAATGAACGTGTTTTCACAGCTGCCGCTGATCGTCTCGCCCGCCTTTACTAATGGATAATCAAGGGGGATTTCACTTAGGTGAAATCCCCCTTGACAAATTTCATGTTCCGGCCTTCTCAGATTTTTCGGCTGTAAATCCTCTGCTTTTTTCCAGCCTGTTAATAAGCTCAATCCACTTTTTCGTGAACTGATCTTGAGTCGTGCTCCCGCCGCTTTTAAAAACACTCCTGCAAATCGGTTCCTGTACCTGATTTTCTGTCATGAGACTGCTCCCCTTTCGCAAATTTGCCATACAGCTTATGAATGAAGGCAGGACCACTATTCCAGGAATATTTCAGCGAAAAACTGCATTGACAGCCGTGTATCAAGCTTAGTATAATAAAAAAAATGTCGAAAAAGGAGCCGGAATGAAAAAACTTTTTCAAATATTAAACCAGTCTATCCACATTTTGTATAAAATACTTCCTTTTTTTCTTGGAATGTATTGTTATTATCCCATATTCATAAATCAGGATCGGATATATCCTTTTCTTGATTCCATTTATGCGTCGATCAGGCTTTATTCCGGAAGCACAGAAGGCGGGATTATGGTCGGCGGACTTCTCCAGACCGCACGTTTTCTGGCGCTGGCCGCAACGCTCAGCATCTTAATCGACGTACTGAACAAAATGAATGATATCATCAATTGGCTCAAACTTTTCAATCCCGGTTCAACCGTTGTTTACGGTGACTCTGTCCACACGGGGTATATTTATGAGAGTTTAAACCCTGCGCTCAGGATCCGCGGGGAAGGTAAATTTATCAACAATGCTTCCCGATATCTGCTGATGTTTTCCAGCGATATGGATAATCTGGAATTCTATAACAAAAATTATGAGCTTCTTAGGGACAAAAATGTATACATCATGCTTGAGGACATATCGAGACAAAATATTGAAAATTCACGGATTACGGTTTTCAGCATCGCAGAGAACTGTGCGAGGCAGTACTGGAAAAACTTTCCTGTTACCCAAAATGAAAAAATAGCCATCATCGGTTTTGAAAATGTCGGAAAAAACATTTTACTGTATGGGCTTCAGATGAATCTGATTGATCCCGGACAGCATTTTGAATACCATATCTATGGTGACGGGACGGATTTCCGGCGGGAGCATACCGAACTTGACAACATGCGGCCTGATGAAATCATATTCCATGATGATGGTATTTATCCATTTGAAGCAATGACAGATTTTGACCGGATCATCGTGTGCGGCGACAGGGATGAGAACCGCAACACTACTATTGTAAGCAAATTATTCGTATTCGCGCCCATCCATCATCCCATCTACGTTTATGCTCCGAACGGTGATATCATCACTAATCTTTTCGGAAATGACAGGATTATTTGCTTCGGTTCAACAGAGGAAACAGCTTCCGCCGACATTATTTTCAATGAAAAATCAATGGAAGCAGCCCGTAAGCAGCATGAATTTTATTTCAGGCAATACGGGGGAACATCATGGGAAAAGCTTGATTGTTTCAGGCGTTACTCCAATGTAAGTTCGTCGGATTACATGGATACGGTCAACCGGCTGCTTGCACAGGGCGTCTCTATGGAGACTCTCGCAGAGCTTGAGCATATCCGGTGGTGCAGATACCATTATATCCATAACTGGAAATATGGCCCGGCAACAGACAGCAGCAAACGGATCCATAACTGCCTGATCCCGTTTTCCGAACTTAGCGAGGAGGAAAAGGCAAAGGATGCAGAGGCTATAAAAAGTAAAATGCCCGGTAAAGAATCTCGCCTTTGATGTGACAATTTCTGACAAGCCCAATCGTCGATCTATGTCAAAAGGTTATATTTTTATTGAAATTCTTCCTAAAATGTGCTAGATTTAAAGAAAGTATTATGCATTATGTATATTCTTCCATTTGAGAGGAGCAAAGCAGAATGGGGTTGAATGAAGCACAAAGAAGGGAGCGCTCGGAATATCTGGGGAAATATCTTGAGATCACGGAATGCTCTCAGAGAAAGCCCTATGTTTTTGTCAGTTATGCGAGCGATAACTGGGAGACTGTCTTTAAATCCGCAGTGGTACCCATGCAGAAGCAGTATGGCCTGCGGGTGTACGCGGACAAGGCATTTGATAAGGTGAACGATAAGTGGATCGTGCCCATGCTAAGAAATATCCGCGGCGCGGATGTGATCCTCGCCTTTGTCAGCCAGAGCTACATAGAAAGTTATGCCTGTTTTCTGGAGCTTTTGACCGCGGTCAATAATAAAAAACAGATCGTATTCGTATCTCTTGGGGAAGATCTCCATCTGGGAGATACCACCGATCTGCCCAACGTTGAGCGCGGGGTAAAGAACGAGATTCTCAATCAGGGCGGAAATATCGCTACAAATACCAATAATACCTCAAACGATTTGATGAGAGCAATGAAGTCTGCCTATACGAGTATTCTGACCCTTCTTGAGCAGGACGCCCTGTCGAAATATGATATTTCGGATGCGTTCATCAATTTTTTTCGCGATGCTTCCATCAACAGAAAGACGATCAATGACCTTGGCGCCGTCAAAGATACCATAAGCTCGATCAGCAGGCACGTATTTGACCAGTCTCTGATCTCCGGATCCGCATCTCCGGAAATACCCGCCGCATCTGTGCCGCAGGCCTGGCAGGTTGACGTTCCTTCTGCCGATAATAACGAGGAACAGGCCAGAAAATCCAGAGAAGAGGCGGAGGCCAGAGAGGAAGCAAAGGCCAGGGAGAAAGCCAGAATCGAGGCAGAACAGCGCATGAAGGCGGAGGCGGAAGTTCGAGTGCGCAGGGAGGCAGAGCAGAAGGCCAGGGAAGAGGCAGAAAAGGAAAACCACGAAGAATTTGCCGCCATAGAAAAACCGGACGAGCCGGGCGGGGATGCCGGAAGCGTTACAGAATCCACGACTGCGATAGGGGCCAAAGAGGAAGCCGAATTACGCATTAAAGCTGAAGCGGAGGCCAGGGTACGCGTGGCGGCAGAACAGAAGGCCAGGGAAGAGGCGGAACGGAAAGCCAGGAAAGAGGCAAAGACAGAAGAAATCCGGCAGAAGTTTAAGCAATTAATAGAAAATATCAAAAACAAACCGGAATACCGCGTACGGGTCAGCCTTGTCTTGGGTATTATCGCTAACATTATTTTTGTTACGGCAGGGTCGCAGATGGACTCCAATCCGGATTTATGGGTAGCATTGTTCTCCTTATCATTAATCTTCTATATTGTTGGTACCTTTCATGCTCTTAAAGGCCTGAAATCAGAGAAAAGAAAGCTATCTGTTATCGCGATTTTTCTAAATGGGTGGATATGGTTATTCTTTTTGCTGATAATCATGTTCTATTAGTAAAGTATCTTGTATGCGTGGGACTGCTTTCCTGTAAGCAGTCTCTTTTTTATGTTTTTCGTATCCCTCTTCGCTTCCAAAGCATATTCCTTTTTCTGAAACTGTTTCTGCTCCTTCTGCAAGCAGTACAGAGCTGGCGATCTTAACAAGGGAGCCGGAAGCGTTCTCCAGCCGTGGAAACCCTATTTTGATAAATGGGTTGTCAATCGTTTGATAGATTCCGTTCGGACAGTACTTTTTTCGTTCCTGATTTTATCCTCATTCATACGGATCACCATTTTCAGCATGGCAGTCAGCCTCCCCTTCCATTTGTATTCGTATTATACCATTATGAGGTCATTTCCTTAATCAGGAAAATCAGATCCAACCATCTGCCAGTTGTTCTTACACCATCGCCCCATCTGCTGCCATATCCTCATACAAATCTGTAATCGGGTCGCCCTTGGACTGGAATTCGCAGGCATTGAACGGTACGCCGCCTGCAGCCTGCGGCCAGATGCCTGCCGTATGGTCGATATAATATGGTCCAAAGCCCTGCTCAACCAGTTCGTCAGCCGTCAGGTTTTTCGTGAGCTGATGGACGATAGCAGCGACGATCTCCAGATGCGCCAGTTCTTCTGTACCTACATCGGATGCGATATTGCACATCTGAAAATTGACACATCACCTTAAAAAGCAGACGTGGCGGGATTGCTCCCGCCATTTCCTAAATAGAAAACTTTTTCACTTCTTCCTGTGTAAGCTCGATCAGCTTCTTCCCACATCTCTTTGCATATCTTGATAATTCAAGCAAATTCACATGACAAGATGGTGCATTAACATATGGATTTGGCTGTTCAAAGTAGCTCTGAGCCGGAATCTGATTTTCCATGAATTTAGGTCTCGTTCCATTCATAGTGATACACCTCCAATAGATTTTTTGCTTGTTCCTCGTCAATAAAGAACTGGTACTGATGAAGCATTCCCAAATACTCCGCATGGAATACATCTATATAATGCCTTAATAATTCTTCATTAGCGGCAAATCCATGAATAGCTCCTTCATATCCCCATTCAATAGATTTATCGGCAGCTATGGCAAAAAGATGACCACCTACGCCAACATATTTCTGATTGCCAAACTCATGCTTGTTGTTATGTGGAGCAGTACAAGCCCAATGAAGATAAGCGGCGTGGGAGTCCTTATCATTTCTGACACCGACCAAGCCTTGGATGGTATTGTCATCCTTTAGGGCAAGGGCATATACTTCAACATTCTTTGGTATCTCGTTCCAGTTAATGTGCCAACCATTGGACTTCTGGAATTTCTTAAGGTAAGTGCGGCTTTCGATTTTGAATACGACAGTTTCCTTGATATCGCCTGTCACAGTATCTTTCAGACAGGGAACGATTTCATCTATCCAAATGTCGATACAGCCTTGTTCAATTGCTGTCATGTAATCACCCCTTACATAGTTATTTTTATGGGACTATTGTTTTTTCTTTACTACAAATCCAAGGAGGAAACCTGTACAAAATCCTAAAAGATGAATTACGAAGGTACATATTCCCAAAAAGTTTGATAATACAAAGTAATATAGCAGAAAATGAAAGCCTTTTTGAGTTTTGTATTCATTCCATATAGTTCTATTTCGAATTAACCAATTCACAAGAACTCCAAGGCAAGCAAATATTGCCGGAGAAGCCCCATAGTTAAAACTATTTGGATAAAAAACAAATATTGTAATACCTGCAATAATTAATCCAATATGATAAACAAGTACTAATTGTATAATGCCAATTCTCTTTTCAAGATATATTCCAACATACCATAGTCCGAAAACATTAGCCAATAAGTGCCATATAGCAGTTTGAGTATATCCATATGTTATGAGTCGGTATAACTGAAAATTATTAAATACAGTTTTGTATGATTCGCCAAGGTAGTCAATTATGTTACCGCCACCGGATAATAGAATCCACAATAAATTATACTCACTTGATAAAATGAAATTCATCAAGAATATAATGCACATAATGATTATCGCTGCATGTCGAAAACTATATGTTTTAGTTGCTATTTTCATTATTTATTTCCCCACAAGAAACAAATGTATCTTTATCTATTTATATTATACCACATTTCCACCATTTTCTCAATCACAGCCACCAGACATACGTTCAAGTAAATGCTTGGAAAGTTCATAAAACATCAATGTTTCCGCTTCGTCCAAAGCATCCACACCGGAGAGGACGGAAGCAGTAATATTTGCAATATCTGTTTCTGTGACAGGGCGTTTAGCCTGTATGTCATCGCTTTGCGCTTTTATTTTTGCCAGCATCTCTTGAAATTCCGTCTGTTCAATATCCTGTGGACCATTGCCATAATCAGCCTTGATATCCTTTAATATGCTCATAAAGATATTGCGGAGCTTGTTCAAATCCGCTTCGTCACCACCGATTTTCTCGGCGTTTAACTGACGGATATCATGACTTATTTCCATGCAGTTCTCAGGATGTTCTTTCATGAAATCCTTAAGGCTTGTTGTTGCAAGATTGATAACGTCATTTC
This sequence comes from bacterium 1XD42-76, assembly GCA_009917545.1. Classification (GTDB taxonomy): domain Bacteria; phylum Bacillota; class Clostridia; order Lachnospirales; family Lachnospiraceae; genus QZDW01. The sequence goes on along the minus strand of QZDW01000010.1, from coordinate 127,375 downwards.
GTGACTGGATTCCGGCTTTATGTGCATCTTTGAAATAAGCATCTGCTGTATCAAGCAGTGTTGCAAAGTGAGGATGTTCAATTATCCGGCTGAGTAATGCACTGTTAACGTTGCCGGAAAGCAGTGCAAACAATGCTTTGTTCGTCAAGCCAAGCTCTGATAATTCCACATTCTTCTTAAACTTCACATTTGTTAATCCAAGCAAATAATCTGTGGAGACATTGAAGAAATTTGCCAGCTTAATCAGTACATCATTGCTTACATTTGCAATTTTCCCTTGTTCAATTCGGCATAAGGTTGATGTGGGTACATCAATTCTATCTGCCAGCTCTTTTTGCGACAAACCACTCATGGTTCGCAAATCTGTAATTCGTTCATTTATCGTAATGTTAATTTCCATATTCACCTCGTTGTCGAACATATATTCAGTATAGTAATAGATATCATTAATGTCAACTGCAAATCTGCAATTATTCGAAGAGTTTTGATTGCAAATTTGCAATAATGCCTAAAATCAGGGATTTCAGATTTTCCATGCTATTCTTGTCCTACAGCAAAACGCTGACATATGCGCATATGGGTAACTCGTAAATGGTCGATAACAGACCCACCTAAAGAAGGAGGAACCCGATTTGGAAAAAGAAATCACAGAAATGTTATTAAGGAATCATCCCTTGGATTACATCCCACTGTTACAGACAGCAGAGAATTGGCAAAACGATACGAACTAATGTCAATATTCAATGAAGTCAAACATCGTCTGCCAATGAAAGAGGTTGCAAGGTACTATGGAATAACTGTCAACCGGTCAGGCTTTACAAAGTGTCCGTTCCACAAGGAGCGGACACCCAGCATGAAGATATACGATGATCATTTCTACTGCTTTAGCTGTCAATGCGGTGGAGATGTTATCCAGTTGGTTAGTCAGTTATTCTCACTAAGTTCATTGGATGCAGCCAAGAAGCTACAGGCTGACTTTGGAATTGCAGATGTGGAATTTGATAAGGAGCAATACAAAAGGGAATGTAATACCCATATGAAACAGCTTTTAAAGGAAAAGCAGTTTGAAAGCTGGAAGCACAACACCTATTTGCTCCTTACGGATTATTGCTCAATGCTTCGAAAATGGCGTGAAGAATACGCCCCAAAATCTTTGGATGAACCAATAAAAGAGGAATATGTGGAGAGCCTACAGGAGCTTGAGAAAATGGAATATTATTGTGACCTATTCCTCTATGGAACAAAGGCTGATTTAGAAGATTTTAGACAAAATGAAGAAAGGCTGGTGAACAGGATTGAGCAACCTGTCAGAGAACAGAAAGAAAGGGATGCAAGGGAACGTTGCCTCACGCTTTACAGAATGTAAAGTATAGTGGGTTACACTTCTGTTGGAAGTGGCTGCGGTTATTTGCCGTATCCGGCTGTCCCGCAGTTGCTTTCGCAGAAGTTATGAAAGGAGGGTGTGAATGGCAAAATTGGTTTGTCATGGCCAGAAATATACAAAAGGTGCTATCGCAAAGATTGAGCGACATAACGAACGACAAAACGAGCATTACGGCAATCAGGACATTGATTTGGAGCGTAGTCACTTAAATTACCGATTGATGGAATGCGCAGAAAAGAATTACTTTGCGGCAGTAATGAAGCTGGTAGATGCCAGAAACAATCCTACCGGAAAGAAACTTCGCAAGGATGCTGTTGTATTAACAGAATTTATCATATCATCCAGCAATGAGTTTTTTGATACATTATCACCGGAGAGACAAAAAGAATATTTTCAGTCTTCCATGAAGTATTTGGAAACTCTCTTTGGTAAGAAAAATACAATCTATGCCGTAGTCCACAATGATGAGCATACACCGCATATGCACTTCGGATTTGTACCTATGACAGGGGATAATCGTGTCTGCGCTAAAGAGGTCATAAACCGTAATATTCTCCGGCAGATACAGGAGGAACTGCCAAAGCATTTGCAGAAAGCCGGATTTGATATTGAGCGTGGTGAAGTGAATTCCGAAGCAGTTCACCGCACGGTAAAGCAGTATAAGGCAGATATGGAGAAAGAAAAGGCAGAGCTTGCCACGGTTATTCAAAGGCAAAAACAGGGGCTACAGGCAATTGCTGAAAAAAAGACGGATATTCGTTCTGTAGAGGAAATCACAACCGGTAAAACAATAATTGGTGGCAAGGTAACGGTGGAGGAAGCCGATTATCAGAAACTGGCTGATTTGGCAAAGAAACAGATTGCGGGAGAAAGCAAGGAGAAGAATCTTAAGAAAGAAAATGCTTCTCTTCGAAAGGAAAATCAGCAATTAAAGGCATTCAATGAAGTTCTAAGTTCCCAACTTACCAGCGAACAGTCCATGAGTCAGCGGCTTACCTTAAAGAAGCTGGAGGCAGAGGTCAGGGAGCTTCATAAATTTAAGCAGATGGCAGAAAAGTTTCTTACAGAGCATGGTTTAAAGGATTATTTCAGAAAAGCATTCATACATTCTAATAATCAGGAACTTTAGGAGCAAATGGTGCTTGAAACAGATAAAAGTAGTCTTACAGAAAAGGAGAATTTAATGAATATAACACTTGATGCTACACAACAAAAGAAATTAAAGAAAACGCTGAAATGTGGTATCTACAAGGAGCTACATAAGAGGGATATCTTGTCAGATACGCAACTAAATAGCTTATTGGAACACAATTCGTAGGATTTTACTTGCATATCACCATCCGCATTGTTATACTGTAGGTGGTGATGTGTCAGCCTAACAAAAGGAGGACACACAGAATGACAAAAAATAAACTTAGAGTTGCCGCATATTGCAGAGTTTCTACCGACAAGGACGACCAAACCAATTCCTTAATCAACCAGCGTAAATACTTTGCGGATTATATTACACATCATGACGACTGGGTTCTGAGTGATGTGTATTATGATGAGGGTATCAGTGGTACGCAGACCAAGAAGCGTGCCGGATTTAATGCTATGATTGAGGAAGCAATGCAAGGTGAAATTGACCTTATTCTTACCAAGGAAGTATGTCGATTTGCAAGAAATACCGTGGATACCCTGTCCTATACCCGAAAGCTAAAGGATAACGGTGTTGGTGTGATTTTTACCATTGATAACATTGATACCAGGGATTCGGATGGTGAGCTTCGTCTGACCATTATGGCAAGTATAGCACAGGAAGAAAGCCGTAAGACCTCGGAGCGTGTGAAATGGGGACAGAAACGCCGGATGGAGCAAGGGATTGTCTTTGGTAGGGATTTGATTGGTTACAACGTCCGTAATGGGGAGCTTGCAATTAACGAGGAGGAAGTTCCTATCGTCCGTGCCATTTTTCATAAGTACACCAACGAGGGAAAAGGTACTCATGTGATTGCAAGGGAACTATCCGAGGAAGGATTACGCCCCAAGCGAGTTAAGCTGTGGTCTGCTACCGTTATTCTCAGGACTTTGCGAAACGAGAAATATGTGGGTGACTTGTGCCAGAAGAAAACCTTTACGCCCAACTATCTGACACATGCAAAGAAGTACAATCGAGGGAATGAAGAAATGGTTTATTTGAAAGACCACCATGAGCCTATCATTGATAGGGATTTGTGGAACCGTACACAGGAGGAGCTTCTTAGGCGTACTCCCACAGAGGAAGTGAAGTCTAAGCACAGCAACCGTTATTGGTGCAGTGGTAAGCTCTATTGTGGAATGTGCGGTCAGCGGTATGTCAGCCGTACCAAGAAGCTGAAAAACGGCACAACCTATAAGGCTTGGCGTTGCTATGCAGCGGCAAATCATGGAACCAGTAAGGTATCTGATGATGGCGAAGTAATCGGCTGTGACAATGGCTCTATCAATGAGCGAGCATTGCTTACCTGTGTACATTATTGTATCTGCCAGCTACAGACCAATCAGAAGGAACTGAAGAAGGAAATTCTACAGGAAATCAAGGCAATTAAAGGTATCACGGATAAGAAACTTGATACAAAGCGTATTACAGAGAAAATGGAAAGTCTGAATGCCAAGAAGCGTAAAGCCATTGATTTGATGTTGGATGGATTGATTACAAAGGCAGATTTACAGGAGCAGACAAAATGGTACGATGAACAGCGTGCAGAGCTTTCCGAACTGCTTTCCAATTCACAGAATAAGGACAAAGAACAAGCAATGCAGATTGATGTATTTGAGCAGTATATCACCGCTTTGGACGAGATTATGACCTTTGATGAAACCAACGAAAGTCTGTACCGTGAGATATTGGATAAAATGGTTATTTACCATGACAACACTATAGAGGTCTGGCTGAAATGCGTTCCCTTCGGCATGAAGCTGACCATTCACTCCTATGGTAAGAATGAGGACTATACAACGGACATTCTTGCTATGGAGATTATGGAAAATTCTTAAGGCTCCGGAAACTGAAACTCCCGGAGCATCTACTTAAATCTAAGATGTGCAATTATAACACCGATACACCGATATCCGTCAGCACTGCCTTCTGTTCTCCATAGGGCATCGCGTACCGCTGGGAAAGGTAGCGCATGGAGGCGCCCATCTCGCCGTCCGGGCCGCCGTACTGGCTCATGATGAACTGAGCCATCTTCGCGTTCGGCTCCTTGATATTTACCGGATACTGCAATCTCTTCTCATATAACCACATATCAATATCCCCCTTCCCACGGCCATTTTTCCGTCACCCAGTCCCAGGTGTTTGATGTCACATCGTCAACCAGAAGCGGGCCAAATTGTCTTTGATACGCGTCAAGGGCATTCTTTCTCATATTTACAACGCTCCGATAATAATTCAGGGCTTCTGTATCCTCCGGGTGCGTATCCAAAAACAGCAGCACATCGTCCATTGCAAAGCTGGCTTCATTGATCTGCTGCATCATCGCCGCCTTTGTCCGCTCCATCCCCGGACGCATGATGCAGCCGCCGGCCATCTGGTTATTTCCTGCAGCGCTGTTCACAGGCATCGCGCTGCTTCCTGCCACACTTCCGTTTATGGGCATGACATCGTTTCCTGATACACCCCCGTTCACAGGCATTGCATTCGCTCCATTCATGGGCATCGACGGCGGCATATTGCCCGGCGCAGCCGGTGTCGCATTCGCCATGCCGCTGTCTGCGGGCATTCCGGCAAACATGGACGGCGGCATCTCTCCCGGCATCCGATCCGGCATATTTCCGGAAAATTCAACGTGCATCTCTCCCGGTACTCCTGCGCGCAAAGCAGCCTGCAGGCCTGCTTCCATACCAGCGCGCATACCTGCCTCCATACCGGCTTCCATCCCCATGTTACCTCGTATCCCGGATGCCGTCATTGTTCTGGAATTGCATCCCATTCCACAGCCCATACCTGCCATCATCTGCACCCCCTCATAAATGGATAATCCAGGGACTGGAAAATCGTTCCACGCATAAACGCCTTATTTAAAGGATACGGCATCTCCCATCTCTGTATCGGCACATATCCCATACCGACCGGGAAGCGATCCGGAGAAAACCCGCCGCAGGAATCCGCAGACACCGCACAGAATTCGCCGGGGACGGCCGCCATCGCCTGAACCGGCGCCTGCGTCCGCACACGGGAACCGGCCTGATTATTATAATTCATAAGATTGCTCTCCTTCTTGTTTTCTAGTATAAATTATGCACAAATCCGGTTTCTGTTCCCCTTCCCTGTATTGACAGGGCCTGCTCTTTCCGCCGTCTCCATGTCCCCCGCCCCATGAAACCGCCGTACCCTGCTTTTCGTGCAGATCAGCGCCGGAGCGCAAGACTTGCCCCATATTCTTTCACAAATTTAGCAACGCCGTCTTTCGTATTGCTTAAAATCACCTCATCCGCCAGCATTTTCAATTCCTCGCAGGCATTTGCCACTGCCAACGCTCTGTCGCAGGCCTCAAATAACGGGATATCGTTTCTGCTGTCCCCAAATGCCCAAAATCTGGCTTCCGGAATCCGTTCCCGCAAACACCTGACTGCACGCCCCTTGGATGCAGCACTGCTGCACAGCTCCAGACACCAGCGGTTTTTCGTATACTGGTCCTTATAAAAATCGACTGTAAGCTCCTGGCAGCCGGAAAGATGCTCTGCCATCCGGCCGAGCGCTTTTGGCTCATCGTCCATATAAAGTGCATAGATCACTTCTTTTCCTGACAGCGATGCGGCCGAACCACTGCGAATCGTTCGTGAAAGCGCTGGTATCTGCGCCGCCTCCCAATCGAAATACCCGTCCCACATACTGTGTTTCACATTCCCCAGGTAGATACAAAGCATCTCCTCTTCTGCCGTAAACAGCATGCCTTCCACCCCATCTTGTTCTGCTTCAGTAAGAACGGCCATTGCAGCTTCTCCAAAGCCTGTAAAGGAAAAAAAGCGCCCTTCCTGTGGTTCATACAAGAGTGCGCCGTTCATAAGAATCATGGGTTCCCTGACAGAGAGGGCTGACAAAAGAGGAACCGCCGACAGCGGTGTCCTGGCCGTAGCCACTGTAAAATGCAGGCCTTTTTCTATGAGCGGCCTTAAAATCCGAATCGTATTTTCACTGAGACATCCCCGGCCGTCAAGAAGCGTACCGTCCATATCTGAAATAAAATAATCCATTCTGTCCCCTTTCTTCAGGCTTTGTGTTTCTGGAACGTCCTGACCTGGCAAATGCCATTCGTTGACAAAAAAGAGCTGCCGCATGAATGATTCCGTCAGTCATGGATGCGGCAACTCTCCAGATGCGCCAATTCTGCATTCCTTCCGGCGCACATAAATCTGCGGCACTCAGGTCTTAGTTGCTCTGTGCCTCTGCGATCGCCTTCTCTCCGTTTGCCTGAGCGTCTTTTAAGGCAGCGTCAATCTCTTTTTCTCCGCTGAAGATCAGGTCGATCTGATCGCCAAGCGCATCAAGGGCATTGATGCTTCCGGTGCAGCGCTCGCCCTGGAAACCGTCGTCCATGCACTCAAAGCAGAGCTGCTTCATCGGCTTCTGCGCCAGAACCTCTGCGAATACCGGGTCGGTCTCAGCAGATTTGCGAACCGGGATGTAACCGGTCTGGGCAGCAAAATAAGCGGTATTTTCCGTGCTCGTCAGGAATTTCAGATACAGCCAGGATGCCTCTTTCTGTGCATCGCTTCCCGTATCATAGATTGTTACGTTCGTACCATAATACAGCTGGGCATTGTTCTTATGTCCCGGCAGAGCAGCTGCATTGATCGTGATGCCTTCCATCGTATCGCTTTCGATATACGGAAGCGCAGAGGTGGAAGCCACGCACATAGCGGCACGTCCCTGCTGTACCGGCGTGTTGGCGTTCTTGTCCTCGCCTGCAAAGCGTGCGGATTGGTTCTGGAACATCCCGTTAAGGAACTCAATCGCTTCCTTCATTTCCGGCGTATCGAACATCGGCTTGCCTGCCTCTTCGTCGATCGTGTCTCCGCCTGCCTGCCTTACCCAGGGAGCGATATCGGTAGACAGGTTGTTGGCAAATACAACGCCGTAGATATCCGGCTCGCCGTCCCCGTCCGTATCCTTTGTAAGCTTTTCTGCCGCGTCAGCCCACTCTTCCCAGGTCGTGGGGACCTCAAGTTTCGCTTCCTCAAACATGTCTACATTATAGTAGAGAACCATCTGGCTCTTGTTAAACGGCATGGCGTACTGCTTGTCACCCCAGATACAGTCGTCCATGAACATATCCGGAAAGTCTGCCTTTTCCTCTGCGGAAAAGCCAAGTTCGCTGTCATTCATATAAGTGTTCAAATCAAGCGCCAGCCCTTTGTCCACATACCAGGACAGGCGGTTCGAGTAAATCTGAGCCAGGTTCGGGAGCTGGTTGGCCTTTGCGGATGCCATCAGTTTATCAAACAGATCCAGATAGCCGCCCTGATTCATCAGAGTCACCTTGATATGGGGATATTCTTTGGTGAAATCATCAGTGATTTTCTGGATTGCCTCCTCATTCACGCCGCTCATTGCATGCCAGAATGTGATCTCGACCTCCTCTTTTTCGGCGGAAGCCGTCATCTCTGCTGCCGTTGTTTCCGTTGCGGCCGTCTCCGCTTTTGTCTCTGCGGCGGTTGTCTCCGTCTGGGAAGATGCCGCAGGTGCGGTCGTCTCTGTGCTTTGCCCGTTCGAACCAGAGCTGCAGGCTGTCATGGAAAGCGTCACTGCAGCCGCCATACATAAGGCTGTCATTCTTTTCATTGTTATTCCTCTCCTTCAATGTAAAAATTTTAAAAATGGCTTCCACGGACTGCACCATCCGGCACGCCGCGTTTTGCCAGATTTATCCTGTTTTCATGCCTCAGCCTTTGAGGCCGTTCTTGCTGACTCCCTGGATAATGTATTTCTGTGTCAAAGCATACATGATCAGGGTCGGTGAAATGATTAACAGCGAAAATGCCATCAGCGTATTATACTGGACCCCGGCCTCTGTGGAAAAATAGGCCAGGCCTACCGGAAGCGTCCGCATCGTTTTCTCATTTGTCGCGATCAGGGGCCACAGATACGAATTCCAGCTGTTGATGACCTTCAAAAGTGCCACGGAAACGAGCGTCGGACGCGACATGGGCACCATGACCGTCAACAGATAGCGCAGATCGCCGCAGCCGTCCATCCTCGCAGCCTTATAATATGACTCCGGAATCGAAGCAAACTGCTGCCTCAGAAGAAAGATGGAGAAAACGCTGGCTGCCCAGGGTGCGATTAACGCCTTGTAGGAATTAATCCAGCCAAGCTTTGCCAATGTGACAAAATTGGGAATCACCAGAATCTCCCCAGGCACCATCATGGTTGCCACCAAAAGCATAAAAAGCAGATTTTTCCCCTTAAATTCCAGACGGGCAAAGGCAAAAGCCGCCAGCACGGTTGTGATAAGCTCACAGGAGGTAATACAGACCGTAACGATCACGCTGTTTTTAAAATACGTCATAAAGGGAACTGCCTGAAACGCCTTAACATAATTTTCCCACTGTATCTTTGAGGGAAGCCATCTGGGCGGCATCAGGAGCACTTCGTTCCCGGGTTTTACAGAGGTAAGAATCATCCAGACAAAAGGCAGCAGGATAAATGCAGCGCCTGCAGTCAGGATCCCGTATGTTGCAGCTTTCACAAACCGGTTATTCCATTTCTTCATGGGCCTGCCTCCTTTCTTCGTACCACCTTGCCAGACGCACTGCCGCGAACTGGAGCAATGTAATGGAAAGGATTATCAGGAACAGGACGAATGCAGCCGCAGCCGCGGATGCAAATTCCCAGTGGCGGTAAAATTTTGTGAAAATATAGTATACGATCGTGAGCCCGCTTTTTAACGGCCCGGGCTCGTTCGAATACATTACATACACCTCGTCAAAGGTCTTGAATACATCAATGACCGTCGTGACGGACAGAAAGAAAATCGTAGGACGGAGCATAGGCACCGTGACATGGAAGAAACGGCTTGCCGCTCCGGCGCCGTCCAGCCTGGCGGCGGAGTAATACCTCTGGTCAATTCCCTGCAGGCCGGCGAGAAAAATAATCACCCGATAGCCGAGCCCCTTCCAGATACTGAGTACGACCAGTACCGGAAGCGTCATCTTCGGATTCGTCAGCCACGCCACCTTGCTGATGCCGAAGGTCTTTAAGATACTGTTAATCAGCCCGTAATCTTTATTTAGCATCCATGCCCACACGATAGAGACTGCCACCATTGAGGTCACAAAGGGCAGGAAGTAAATGCTCTGAAATACTCCCCGGAGCCGGATATTCGAATTCAGCAGCACCGCAAACAGCAGGGAAATGAGAATCGAAAGAGGGGCAGCCACTATGGTAAGATAACATGTATTTCGAATCGCCAGATGGAAATCCGCATCCTGGGCCAGATCGGCAAAATGGTCAAAGCCCCAGCCATAGACGATATCATGCAGATAATCAAACTCAGTATAAAAGCCCATCAAAAACGATTTGATGATAGGATACATCTGGAACACAAAAAGGATGATGAGCGCCGGAGCCAGATAGAGCCATGCCTTATATTCTCCAAACGCCTTACGCCAGAAAGTAGAAGGTTTATATTTCATCCCGCGTACCTCCACGGTGGTAAGCAGACTGCTGCCCTGCCGGGAACAGATGGATCTTCCTGGCCGTAAGCTTCAGGATATCACCAATCTGGTAATCGTGATCCCAGTCCAGACAGGCAGTCAGCGTTTGGTTATTGTGCTCCAGTTTCAGATAGATTTCCTTCCCCAGCGTCTGAATCGCAGTAACTTTCGCGCAGAGCTGTCCGCCTGTATCCACAACCTCCAGATCCTCCGGGCGGATACCGGCAACGGCGTCCTCTCCCACCTGCCCGCTCAGTACGGGTTCTGCCGGGGTAAAGTCCCACTCCCGGCAGTCAGGAACCGTCAGTTTCCCGTCCTGGTACCGGCAGGGAATCAGGTTGATTGGAGGATTTCCCAGAAATCCTGCCACGAACATATTGGCAGGGAAACGGTACATCTCCTGGGGTGTGGAATATTGCTGGATCTCCCCCTGATTCATTAACAGGATACGGTCAGAAATACTCATGGCCTCTTCCTGGTCATGCGTCACAAAGACGGTTGTGATCCTGAGCTTCTGCTGTAAGGCACGGATATCATCCCGAAGCTCAATGCGCAGCCTGGCGTCCAGGTTGGAGAACGGCTCGTCGAGAAGCAGGATCTTCGGCTCTTTTACAAGAGCCCGGGCAATCGCCACCCGCTGCTGCTGCCCGCCCGAGAGCTGTCCGGGCCTGCGGTGTAAAAGCCCGGTAATCTGCATCATTTTAGCAATCTCTTTTCCCTTTTCCTTTCGCTCTGCCTTTGGCATCCAGCGCATTTTCAGGGGAAACATGATATTCTCTTCCACGGTCATGTGCGGGTACAGGGCATAATTCTGAAATACCATGCCGATATCCCGTTTTTCTGCCTCCACATTCGCCATCGGCCTGCCGTCAAAGAAAATTTCTCCTTCCGTAGGTGCTTCCAGGCCCGCGATCATCGACAGTGTTGTACTCTTTCCGCAGCCGGACGGCCCCAGAAGGCAGACCATTTCCCCCTCTTCGACCGTAAAATCCATGTCCTTTACCGCTATGGTATCCTTAAAGACTTTCGTGATATGGCTCAACTGAATTCTCATGACTTCCTCCGACTCTGTCAACATTTTTCATATGAAAAGGCCGACGACAGGCGGCATACATGCAGGGATGCCAAATGCGCCTGAAAACTTTCATTCATAACAGCAAATTTCATTATACACAGCTTTCAACCGAATTGCGAATCAAATTTCTTTATATATCAGTACAAATCTATAGTCTTTTTGAATTTATCTGAAAAAGCGCTTTATTTTTACAGCAAAATTTGATACAATGTTTTATTTATTGCTTCACAAAGCAGATTTTTGCAGATAAAGGAGGAATGGTTCCCTTGAACGCATATGTGTTTCCTGATTTTCAGACATCCATCACATCCCTTGGAAGCTCCCTTTTAAAGCATTATGGCTGCGCGGCTTCCAACCCCTCGCTGCCGGAAGCGGACGCTCTCCTGTCGGACGCCCCGGGAAATGTCGTCCTTCTTTTGCTGGACGGTCTGGGGGAAGCGGTCCTTTCCCGTCATCTGCCGGCAGATTCGTTTCTTTGCCGCCATCAGATCATGTGTCTCTCCTCCGTTTTCCCTCCCACGACCGCAGCTGCAGCCACGGCCCTGGAAACAGCGCTTTTTCCCTCTCAGAGCGGCTGGCTGGGATGGAGCGTTTACTGGCCTCCCCTGGGGAAAAATGTGGCTCTCTATCCCAATACCACGGACGACGGGATGCCTGCCGCCTCTGTCCACATCGGGAATACCTTTCTGCCCGTGGAGACAATCACCGGGCTTGTCCGAAAAAGGCACACCGTCTCTTCCTTTTCCGTCCATGAAACAGGGGATCTGCGCGCCAGGGAGCTTCCCGGCGTGTTAAACCATATCCGTACCCTCTGCCAGGAGCCGGGACCTCATTTGATCTATGGCTATGTCAATGAACCCGACCATCTTTTGCACAAGACCGGCTGCTCTTCACAGGCAGTCCATGATTATCTGAGGGAGGCTGACCGGCAGCTGGAACGTCTGGCCGCGGACTGCCCGGATACCCTTTTCTTTCTCACCGCCGACCACGGCTTTACCGATATCCGCGGGCTCTGCCTCGAGGATGCTCCGGAGCTTGCCGCCACTCTTTTACGGGGCCCTTCCATTGAACCGCGTGCCATGAATTTGTTTGTAAAGTCGGAACGCCGTCCGGATTTTTTGTCCCTGTGGCAGGAGGCGGTGGGAGACGCCTATCGGCTTTACAGTCACGAACAGGTTCTTGAGGAGGAACTGTTTGGCCCGGGTCCTGTTCACCCGCTCCTTAATGACATGCTGGGGGATTACCTGGCTGTGGCGCAGACAGAGCTCACCATGTTTCCCACCCGTTCCTATCTCCGGTCAATGACAGCGGCACATGGCGGAATGACGCCGCAGGAGCTTACAGTTCCGCTAATTGCAGTCAGGTCTTAAAGTTTCTTCTCAGGCTCCAGCATGGACAGGGCTCTCTCCGGTTGCGGGGCAAAGAGCCCTTCCATTCTCATGGTAATTCCCTTTTGAGCGAGCATTTCCCCCAGGATGGTTATCATAACCCCACTTCCTTCTGAGAGCTTGCAGCTTTTCAGGAGATCCGTCACGTCACGGCCGCTGAATTCCCCGCCCCAGGGCGCACGACAGGTATACTTAACGCCGCAGCTCGGACTGCCGTCGATCCCCAGCACGCCAAGGAGCTCGAATTCCTCCGGATTCTCCAGATATTCCTGAATCTGAACCAGAACGGGCCCAAGCATCCGGCGGCAGTAGTCCCGGAAGAATACATTGTCAAACTGGTCGCATGTATGGCCCCACCGCCGCGCGCCGTACTGTAAAAACTCCGGGCATGGAAGCTGGATGAGTTGAACGCCCTGATCCACAGCAGCATGTACCAGACGGCGGCGCAATGCTTCCTCCCCTGCCATTTCATCCGTTTTATAACTTTTTACCTTTGAAGCCGTGTTTAATACACAATGGCTGACGAATAAAATCTGTTTCATAATCCTCTCCCTTTATGTTCTGGCTGATATGTATCGAAGTACCGGGCAAAACCCGACTTTATTTTACATGACACGGTCCCTTTTTTTCAAATTGAAGTTCTCTATACTGCTCCGGATTTGCACTGCGTTTCTCTATACGTGTGTCCTGTGTTCTGCCCATATCCCGGTTTTTGCGGTCTGTGGGAAATGCGGCCTTACATCTGCCGTACAGCTTCAGCTCAGATGGATTTTATCCTGCCTGTTTGCCCGTCTGTAAAAAGTAGCCACTGTCAGATTGCACTGTCTGGCGGCCTCCTTGGCTGTGATTTCCTTCATCAGCCAGCGATTGTAGATCTGAACAAAGTTTTCCGGCACAGGCTTTTTCGGCCTGCCGAAACGGACGCCGCGCAGCCTGGCCGCCTCGATGCCTTCTCTCTGCCGCTGTCTGATATTTTTGCGGTCATTCTCTGCAATAAAAGATAGAAGCTGCAGCACAAGATCAGCGATGAAGGTTCCCATGAGGTCCTTGCCGCGCCTCGTATCGAGAAGCGGCATGTCGAGCACTACGATGTCGATCTTCTTTTCCTTTGTAAGAAGCCGCCATTGTTCCAGAATTTCTTCATAATTCCTGCCCAGACGGTCGATGCTTTTTATATACAGCAGATCATCCTCCTTTAACTTTTTTAACATCTTTTTATACATGGGACGCTCAAAATCCTTTCCGGATTGTTTATCCATGAAAATATTTTTCCCCGGCACCTTCACTTCTTCCATCGCGATCATCTGCCGGTCTTCTCTCTGCTCCCTGGTGCTGACACGTACATAGCCGTATACGTTCCTCATCTCCATCTTATACACGGTTCCTCCTTGCTCTTTTCTTTCGTAACTTATCATCAGGAGCATACCCTATAAATTCACGTCAAGAAAGACAAAAAACAAGAAAAATCGACAAAAAACAAAAAAGGCATCCCCGGTAGAAACGGGATGCCACATGGTTTATCGCACGATCTGCGCAGACAGCTTACGTCCTCCCAGTACAAGGATGCAGGAAATCGCCGCAATCAGCAGGCTCTCCATCAGATTCAGCAGCCAGCCATTATAAGCCGTGAGCTTAACAAACAGAACAGGGGTCAGAATATGGATCAAAGGCATATGTAAATAAAAAATTCCCAGGGTGGCAGTCCCCACGGTCTGCGAAAACCCTTTCATCCATTTGCTGCGGTTTATCGGAAGGCGGGCTGCCAGCAAAAAGGCGCCGCTTGCCGCCAGAATGGTGGAACTCCAGTAAGAGCCACTGGAAAGATGAATTCCCCGCCAAAGGAACGTCCCTGACTGCAAATATTTAATCAGAACCAGCCCCGTAATCCCCATAATCATCATGGTTCCGCTTACCTTAAGCGGTATCTCCTTTTTTGCCCGTTGTTCCCGGAGAAATGCTCCCAGCATATAGTACAGGATATAATTAGAATGTCTGAAGCTAAGGGGATTTATTTCCCCGAAGGCAGGAATTCCTCCCCACGCGTCTTTTCCGATCAGTCTGGCAAGCGTTGCGTCCAGCAGATTCAGGTCTGCCAGAAGCTGGTTAAAAATGAAACAAATCACCATCAGATAAACAGCCAGCTTCCTGTCCTGTTCCATACAGTTTTTCAGAACAGGCGCGATCAGAAGAACCGTCATCATTGCGGCAATGAACCACAAATGTCCGGTCGCAATGCCATTGATCGTTCCAAAGAAAAACAGATAGGACAGCAGTTCCCGTTTCGACACAGGAAAAGGGATTCCCAAAAAAGAATAGATCACCAGATACACTGCTTTCCATGCTGCCATTCCCAGATAAAAGCCCGCAATATGCCGTATATGGCGGTTCCAGGCAAAGGGGCGGGTAAAAAACAAGGCTCCGGACACTAAGAAAAAAACCGGAATTGCTATATTCCCACATATCATAAAGAGATTATCCAACGCACTGTCCGGATTTAACTGGAGATTATGAAAGAAGATCACCATGACGATGGAAACGCCCTTAAGAAAATCCAGGGACAGATCACGGGAACCATTTAAACGTTTTCCGGATAAATCCTTTCCGGCAGAATCGGACTGGCTGATCCGGTCCGTGTCAGGCATACTCTGATGCAGCATCGTTTATCCTCCATAAAAAGAACGCCGAAAACGCACCGCCCCCGAAGATCCGGAGCACAGCGCGTTTTCTGCTTTTTTATGTTCTCATTCTGTAAAATCAGGAAACATGACAGGTTTCTTATCAGAACCGTTCCCTGTATAAAAATCGTTTACGCCAGAATCAGTCTACAATCGTTTTCTCTGTCTCATAATCGAAGATATGGATCTTATCGGTATCCATTGCCAGACGGATCTTATCCCCTGTCCTGGCTGTTGTCCTGGCGTCTACGGATGCAACCCAGCCGGTCTCCTCGATATTGAAGTATAAAAGGGCCGAAGCGCCAAGCATCTCATACACCTTGATCTCCGCGTCAAAGGAGGACTTGGCAAATTTCTGTAACGCCTCTGCGCCGTCGTGGATGTCCTCCGGACGGATTCCCAGCACGACCTTTTTGCCGATATAACCGCCGGCCTTCACTGCCTTGGCGCGGTTCTCATTGAGAACCACATTCTGGCCTGCAAATTTCAATACGACTTCCCCGTTCTCTTCCACTGCATCTGCCGCAATCATGTTCATCTGCGGGGATCCGATAAATCCGGCCACAAATTTGTTGCAGGGATGATCGTAGAGGTTCTGCGGCGTATCAATCTGTTGTACGATACCATCCTTCATGACAACGATTCTCGTTCCCAGGGTCATAGCCTCGGTCTGGTCATGCGTTACATAGATAATGGTGCTCCCCAGCCTCTGATGAAGCTTGGAGATCTCCACACGCATCTGGCCGCGCAGCTTGGCGTCAAGGTTTGAGAGCGGCTCATCCATGAGGAATACTTTCGGGCTTCTGACGATCGCACGGCCCATTGCCACACGCTGTCTCTGACCGCCGGAGAGCGCTCTCGGCTTTCTGTCCAGCAGTTTCTCGAGGTCTAGGATACGGGCCGCATCACGGACCTTCTTGTCGATCTCCTCTTTCGGTACTTTTTTAAGCTTCAGAGAGAACGCCATGTTGTCATACACGCTCATATGCGGATACAGGGCGTAGCTCTGGAATACCATCGCGATATCCCTGTCCTTGGGCTCTACATCGTTCATAACCTTACCGTCAATGATAAGCTCGCCGGAAGAAATGTCCTCCAGGCCTGCTACCATACGCAGAGTCGTGGATTTTCCGCAGCCGGACGGTCCGACGAAAATGATAAATTCTTTATCCTGGATATCCAGATTGAAATCCTTAACAGCCTCATAACCATTCGGGTATTTCTTGCATACATTTTTTAACTGAACACTAGCCATAATATCCTCCTTATACTGGTACCGTTATAACGGTTCAGACAAACTGTACCGTGATACTTTTTATCCGTTCACCTTCATCATCCACCGGATCCCGTAGGCCGGCATCGGCACGCCCCTGGCCTCTAACCTTTCATCCGAAAGCAGGTCGTGGTACATCCCGTCCTCATTGATCCAGGCCGTCTTGCCCCAGGGGGCGAAATTAAACAGTGCGATCAACATCTCCCCCTCAAGCTCTCTTACCAGGCAGAGCACGGAAGAGTCATAGGTCTCTCTCGTCGATACAGCCGCGGCATTTAAGAATACTTTGTACCCCTTACGTATCGTAAGGAGTCTCCCGATTCCCTCAAAGAGCCGGTTCTGTACGCTGCCGGACACCTTACAAAGCTTCGCAGCCTCCCAGTCAAACGCGCCTCTGTGCACATAACGGGAATCATCCGACTTCCTCATATCGTTCTTGTAGCCGTAATCGTTGAGCTGGCCGATCTCATCCCCGCTGTAGATCATGGGGATACCCGACTGGGTCAGCATGTATCCGTGCAGCATGATATCGCATGCTAACGAACGCGCTTCCCCTTCTGCATCCTGCCGCAGAAGAGCTGCCTCCAGGCCGCATAGGGAAGCCGTTGTCCCGCAAAGTCTGGCATCACCGGAATGCGGGTCGTCATTATAGAGCTCCCCCCGGGAGTCAGAGCCGAAATATCCGCCTGCAAAATAGCCGTTCAAAAACTTCTTATGAGCTTTTTCCTCGAATCCCTGACGCCACAGCCAGTCATAATCAAGCCCCCAGCCGATGTCGTCGTGGCATCTTAAATAATTTAAGAATACATATTCCCTAGGCAGCGCGCTTACGATCTCCATCTGGCATTTCAAAAGCGATACGTCCTTGGTCGCGATCGTATGCCATGTCGTAGCCATCGTCGTCACGTTATAGAGCATGTGGCATTCCGGCTTTTCGACAGTTCCGAAATACGGGACCACCTTGGCCGGTTCCATTACTACCTCGCCCAAAAGCAGCACGCCGGGACATACGATCTCACACATCATCCGCAGCATACGCACAATGTTATGCACCTGCGGAAGGTTGCGGCAGTTCGTCCCCAGCTGCTTCCAGATATAGGGAACCGCATCAATGCGGATAATATCCACCCCCTGGTTTGTCAGGTTCAGAAGATAATCTACCATCGTATTGAACACGACCGGATTCCAGTAATTTAAATCCCACTGATAGGGATAGAAAGTCGTCATTACGAATTTCTTGATGTCGTCCAGCCATGTAAAGTTTCCGGGAGCCGTGGTGGGAAATACCTGCGGACACGTCCGTTCGAACTGAGCAGGGATATCATACGTGTCATAGAAAAAATACCGGTCCTGATATTCCTTCTCCCCGGCCCTCGCCCGTCTGGCCCATTCATGCTCATCGGAGGTGTGGTTCATGACGAAATCCAGGCATACGCTGATATTGCGCTTATGGCATTGCGCGGTAAGCTCTGCCAGATCTTCCATTGTCCCCAGCTCTCTCTTTACCCTGGTAAAATCTGACACGGCATAGCCGCCGTCGTTTTTGACCGGCGGGGAATCAAGAAGCGGCATCAGATGGATGTAGTTGACGCCACAGTCCTCAATGTAGCCAAGCTTCTCCTTTACCCCCTTTAAGTCCCCTGCGAAGGCGTCCGTATACATCATCATCCCGGTCATATCGTTCTTTTTGTACCAGCCGGAATCTGCCTCACGCGTTTCGTCCAGGGCCTTAAGCGTATCCGGCCTCCCGGAAAATCTCTCCCCAAGAATCCGGCACAGATCCTCAAA
The DNA here is from genome assembly GCA_009917545.1 of bacterium 1XD42-76. Classification (GTDB taxonomy): domain Bacteria; phylum Bacillota; class Clostridia; order Lachnospirales; family Lachnospiraceae; genus QZDW01. The sequence goes on along the minus strand of QZDW01000010.1, from coordinate 109,110 downwards.
CATATCCATGCGGCCCTCGTAAAGCTCGCAGTAGAGCCATTTCAGTTCATCATAGTGCCTGTTAAGCCTGTTTTGAAATACGGTCCTTTCAGCCATTTTAAACACCTGCCTGCACTGATTTATTTTACAGCAGCTTATATTCCAGCACTGCTATAATACTTTTTCATCTCATCTACAAATTCCTCCGAAGGCTCAATGTAGACGTACTCTCCCTTGGCTTTTATGGTATACACCAGGGCATTCGGACGGCCGGACGTAAAATCCTTTATCCTGTTCCCTTCCGTCTGGCCGGCCCGGCCCCTTACAAAGTCCTCCATGTCCAGCCGCGTCGTGTGATATACGTCTTTTCGTTTCGCCTTGCGGATGATCTTTGATATCGTAAAATCCCCGTTCACGTACACATACTCGTACTCATACTTCCAGCTCCTGAAAAGGAAGAAACCTGCCACCGCCAGAATCACGGAAGGAATCAGCATCCCAGCCGCGAAAAACACTGCGTCAATAAAGAATACGAGCGCTGCCGAAATCATCACAGCCTTGATTAACATCTTCCTTTTGTCAGGGAAATAGGGCACATACCATTCAAAAACAACGTCTCTCATCTCATACTCCTGCTTTTTAGCGACATGATACGATACCTACCGTATTCCGGTCATGATTGTCCTCTCCCGGTACTTTGCTGATTCACCGAAAGCCGGTACAGGAACATCCGGTCAGCACGTTTCTTCCTAATCCATGTCTGTCTGAGTTTTGCTTACTGCCCGCATGGATTGATCATGTCAAGACAAACTACAGTTCCTTCATATTCATTGAGATCATTCGGCACCGGAATACCTGCATTCATAAGAACCGCTCCGGAATACCTGCCCTCAAGCCCCTCTATCTGATAATATGCTTTCGCATCCAGGCCCTTGAGCTTTACATACCTCTGCGCATCGTTGCCCTCACGGTCCGTGATTACCATACTCACGAGTGAATGCTTCCGATCTCTGGAGACATGCTGCCAGGCCGTCACATACAGGTTCTCATAGGGGCTTTCCAGCCTGTAATAATCGCCGTAGGCAATGATCTCATAATGTTCCTTATAGAATCTGATCTGTTCCCTGCACGCCTTCTTTTCCTTGTTGTCAAGAAGCGTGGGGTCCAGTTCGTAGCCCAGGATCCCGTTCATTGCCACGATTCCCCGCGTACCGATGGGGACTGTCCTGCCCGTCTGATGGTTGGGGCACACGGAAACATGGGATTCCAGGGTATTAACGGGATAGACAAAGGACGTTCCGTACTGGATCTTAAGCCTCGCCTTGGCGTCTGTATTGTCACTGCACCAGATCTCAGGCTGATAGTAGAGCATTCCCGGGTCGTACCGCCCGCCGCCGCCGCTGCAACCGCAGAACAGTACATCCGGATGCTTTAAAATCACTTCATCCATCACATAGTAGAGTCCCAGGACATACCGGTGAGCCGTCTCTCCCTGCCGTTCTGCCGGAAGAAGCCCTGACCATACATCTGAAATGCTGCGGTTCATATCCCACTTGACATACTCGATTCTGGCCTCTGTGAGGATCCCGTTGATCGCCTCGATGAGATAGTCACAGACATCGCGCCTTGACAGGTCGAGGACAAGCTGGTTTCTGCCACGTGTCATCGGGCGCTCCGGCGCCTTTAAGCACCAGTCCGGATGGGCGCGGTAGAGATCGCTGTCCTCCGAGACCATCTCCGGCTCAATCCAGATCCCAAAGTCAAGCCCCATCGCGTGGACAGCCTCGGAAAGGCCGGAAATCCCGGTTCTCAGTTTCCTGCGGTTGACCTTCCAGTCACCAAGACCAGAATTATCATCATCCCGCTTTCCGAACCATCCGTCGTCGAGAACGAACAGATCCACGCCCATGTCCACGGCTTCCCTGGCAATCTCTAAGAGCTTCTCATCATCAAAGTCAAAATATGCCGCCTCCCAGCTATTGATTACGACTGGCCTCGGCTTCTTCGCGTAAGGCGACCGGCAGAGGTTCTCGCGGTAAATGTCATGATAACGCTTCGAGAGCTCTGTAAGTCCGTTCCCGGAATATGCCATCACCGCCTCGGGGGCCTGGAATTCCTCCCCTGGCTCCAAAAACCATGAGAATCCCTTGGGATTGACTCCCACATTGATGCGCAGCTGCCTGAACTGATCTCTCTCGGCCTCGATGAGAAAATTCCCGCTGTAGACGAGCGAATATCCGTAGCAGCGGCCCCAGTCCTCGTTTGCCCCTTTTTCGCAAAGAATTGCAAACGGATTGTACTGATGGGATGAGGTCCCGCGGCTGCTGCCGATGGAATGGATCCCGCTCTGCATGGGAACCCGCACAAATTCGCGCTCCATCACATGACGTCCGGAGAAATGAATCATCTCGTACTCAGAGGCTTTATAATCCACGGTGGCTGACATTAGCTTTAACAGCTTCATAGCCTTTTGGCCGCAGTTTATGAACCGGACTGTGCGCGTAATGACATTTTTCTCCTCGAATACACTGTAGCAGAGCACAGCTGCCGCGCCGCTCACTTTGTCTTTTAAGCGGACTTCCAGCGAATCTACCGAATCATCAGGCCCTGCCTGCACAGACGGCATACCCTTTAACGGGTATTTTCCTCGATAGATCCGATGACTTTCGACCTTGCCCGAAAAAATCTGGCTTCCGTCGCAGTTCAATACCTCAATGCTCGGAATCCGGTAATCGCCTTTCCCATCGCTGGAAAACTCCTGCGCCAGGTAATCCAGGGAAAAGGTCCTGTCATTTCCCGCTTCATTAGGATTTGGGGAAAATCCCCTGTCCTGAACCTTTATCAGGTAATCCAGGTCCTCGTCCGGTATCCGGCTTCCATAATATAAATGCAATAGATTTCCGTATTGGCTCACCTTCATCAGATACGAGCTGTCGCGGGTTTCCAGTATAAAAGTTTTGCTGTCTGCATTATATTTGATCGACATATTTTTATCCTGCTATCTTAAAAATCGGTTGGTTTATAGTTGTTCACAAAACATGTGCTTTATTTGCCGCCTGTCATGGCAACGCCCTCGATGAACTGCTTCTGGAAGAACAGATACAGAACAACCATCGGGATCATAGCTAACAGGGAACCTGCCATCATGACCGGGAAGTTGGTGGCAAACTGTCCTCTTAAGGTCGCAAGGCCCGAGGATAAAGTCATCATCTTAAGGTCTGTATTTACGATTAAGGGCCACATCAAATCGCCGTATGCAAACACAGCCGTGAATACAGCCAGGGCTGCCATTGACGATTTGGTGAGCGGCGCCATGACCTTCACAAAGCTCTGCCACTGGTTGCATCCGTCCAGATAGGCAGCCTCTGCGATCTCGTTGGGAATCCCCATGTAAGCCTGTCTTAAAAAGAACGTTCCGAATGCGCTTACAAGGCCCGGGAATACGAGGCCGAAGATGGAGTTGGTAAGGCCCACTTTGGCTAACATCTGGTACTGCGGCGTGATGAAGATCTGCGACGGCAGCATCATCTGGATCAGAACCAGGGAAAACAGGGCGTTCTTATACTTAAAGTTGAGTTTGGCAAAGGCATAGCCTGCCATTGACGAAAAGATAACGGCACAGACCACGCGCCAGAAAATCATTAACGCCGTATTCTTGTAGAGTGCAAAGAACGGCAGGGACGCCATTGCATCCGTATAGTTCTTGGTCTGATACGCCTCCGGCAGAATCGTAGGAGGAATAATCATACTTTCCTCAACCGTCTTGAAGCTGGTGAGAAACATCCAAACGAACGGGAAAATCATAACGATGGAGCCGATGACAAAGAATGCGTAGACACCGGCAGTCCTGATTTTTCTTGATCTCTCTAATGATGAATTCATAGGATCCTCCTTTCCTTATACCTCGTAATTGACCCACTTTTTCTGTCCCCAGAACTGCACTATAGTGACAAGCCCGATGAGCGCTACGGTCCAGATGACAACTGAGGAACCGAGGCCGCGGTTGCCCGCTACAAAGGACTCACGATAGAACAGATACATTAAGGACTGCGCGCTCGTTAAGGCAGGGTTTGATTCCTCAATCATCATGTAAATCAGGTCATATACCTTAATCGAAGACATCAGGCGCATAATCAGTACGACGAATAACGTCGGAGAAACCATTGGCAGCGTAATATGGAAAAACTGCTGAACCTTTGTCGCCCCGTCGAGGCTGGCCGCCTCATAATAGGACTTGGAAATATTCTGGAGACCGGACAGCAGAAGGACTGCATCGTATCCGATCGCGGACCAGATCGCCACGATGGCACATGTCACCATAACGATACCCGGGTCGGTAATCCAGTTGACCTTGTGGGCCAGGATTGTATTGATAATACCATATTCTGTGTTAAAAATCCACTTCCAAACCATCGCAACCGCAGCCGGAGCCACAACCATTGGCAGGAAAAATACGGCACGGAAGAACGTCCTTCCCTTGATTTTGGTATTTAACATGACTGCCACCACCAGGGAAAGGAAAATCCCGATCGGCACGGTCAAAAGACAGAAATAAATGGTATTTAAGTTAGCGCGCCAGAACTCGGCGCTTGCAAACATCTGTATATAGTTCTCAATCCCCCGCAGCTCATAGAGACCGAACGGCCTCGTCTTGGAAAAGCTGAGCTTAATCGTATCCAAAAACGGATAAATATTTAATGCCAGAAGTCCGATGATCGTCGGGGCCACCATGATGTATCCCCACATACTCTCCGACTTTGCATGTTTACTTGCCTTTGCTGTGTTATTAGACATCCGTCTGCCTCCTCTCTTAATCATCCTCCGCAGCCGTGTTGATCGCGTCCTGCATGGACTTCATCCCGTCCTCAAAACTTAACTGGCCGGAGTAGATCTTGAGCAGGCTGTCGGTAACTTTCGTCTTCCAGGTGGGACGGTACTTGTTATTGACGGACTGAACGCTGTACTCGAACATATCCAGGAAGCACTCCACATTCAATCGGTAGTCAAATTTATCAAATACGTTTGCCCATGTGGATTCCAGTCCGATGTAGGCCGGAATGGCTGCGCCGGACTCTCCCTGGATCCTCTGTCCCTCCTCGGAACCGAAGAAACGCAGGACATCCTTTACGATCTCATAATTCTTGCCGGTCGGCGAGGTTGCATAGCACAGACCGTTGGAAATCGTGGCCCGGCCGTCGCCGCTTGCCGGATTCGGGCATTTGGGAAGAACGGCCACGTCCCATTTGCCGATCATATTCGGGTAATTGTTCATCTCAGAAAGGATGTTCCAGTTTCCTTCAAAGAACATAGAGCCCTGCTCAGAGAAAAATGCTGTTCCGGGAGAAGTTTCTGCAAAGTAGTTCTGATCCGGGCACCAGTTCTCCTTTTGAAGATCCATGTAAAATCTCATGGCGTCGATCGTCGCCTGATTATCGAAACCGCCGTTTATGTTGTTTTCAGCCAGAATGTAACCTCCGTTCTGGTATACGAAATTCCAGTAGCCCAGCTGGTCGTCACCGTACGCCATGTAGCCGTATTTGCCTGTGGCGTCGTAGATCTTCTGGGAGGCCTCGCACAGATCGTCCCAGGTCCAATCAGGCGTCGGATATGCGACGTTTGCCGCGTCAAACATTTCCTTATTATAGACAAGACCAACTGTGTCCTTATCCTTAGGTACGCCATAATACCTTCCGTCGCTGCCCTGAACATTGGAAAGCGATACTTCGGAAAAATGTTTCTGGTAATATTCCGGATCCTCAGAGTCATAGAGATCCGTCAGATCCGCTATCTTCCCGTAATCGGCATACTTTAAGATTTCATTCGTATGCATCCAGAAGATATCCGGCATCTGGTTGGAAATGGCTGTGGCCTCAAGCTTTGTCCAGTATTCGGACCAGCTTGTCACCTGCACCTCGATCACCACATCCGGGTGCTTCTCGGTGTAGGCATCACAGACTGCCTGCATTCCGTCTCTCTGGTTTACATCCCAGATCTGGAATGTGAGATGAGTCTTGCCGTCAGCAGAACCCTTGCTGCACCCGCTCATAAGAAGCGCAAGCATACTTACTGCCAACAGCATCAGCACGTTTTTGAGCTTTTTCACAAGCTTCCCTCCTTTTGGTTATTTGGTATAGAAGTACAACAAATTTGTAATAAAATTATATCAATTTACCTAATCTATATTCTATAAATAAAAAAATACTTCATATGCCAAAATGAAATATATATACATTTTTTGTCAAATGTGATATCATTTTGGTATACCCATTACCCCCCCCCCCGGAAAAACTGATGGTTTTCTGTCCGGAGGGCGGGGATCTGCTATATAGAATGCACATAACGGCGCAGACGGGCTGACGGATGCACGTCTGAACGATTACGAATGCACAGGAGGGGGAACATGGAAAAAACTTCTCACAGTTTCAAGTTCGACGTTTTTAAGGATGACAAAAATATCGACGCAACCTTGTTCCAGTATGGCTGGGAGCGCTGTGCCCCAATGCATTCCTACGGTCCCGCCAAAAGGAATCATTATCTGTTTCATTTCATTTTTTCCGGAAAGGGTTTTTTAAGTTCCACAGATTCTGCCGGAACGACCAGGCTCTATAAGCTCGAAGCAAATCAGGGCTTTCTCATCTGTCCCGGGCAGGTAAACACCTACTATGCGGATGATAAGCATCCCTGGGAATATTCCTGGCTGGAATTTGACGGTGTAAAAGCACTTGAGTTCATGCAGATGTGCGGACTCGGCTTCGACCAGCCGGTATACAAGGCTAAAAAGAAGGACTACGGTAATGCCATCCGCCAGGAAATGATGCACATTGTAGATAATCCCCACAGTTCCACGATCAATCAGATCGGCCATCTCTATCTGTTTTTTGATGCTATGATCCGCGGATCTGCTACCAGGAAAACACTTCCGTCCGGCAGCCTGAGAGACTCTTATATTAAAGAAGCCATCACTTTCATCGAACAGAATTACAATTACCCCATTACTGTCGAGGATATCGCAGGCTTCTGTAATCTGAACCGTAACTATCTGGGAAAAATTTTTAAGGAAAATACGAATCAGACACTGCAGCATTTTCTCATGCACTACCGCATGAGCCAGGCTGCCGAACATCTTAAGCTCTCCGACCGCACGATCAACGAGATTGCCAAATTGTGCGGCTATCAGAACCAGCTCCATTTTTCACGCGCATTTAAGACGATTTACGGCATTTCCCCGCACCACTGGCGTGAAAAAAACAAACCGGTTTAGGAGATTCCCGATTTTAAGGACAGGAGGTCTGTTATGTCTGTTTCCGATTATACCAAAGCCAGAAAGCTGGCCCAAAAAGCATACCGTCAGGATATTTCGGAGAAAAAATATCCCTATCTCCAGGTCTTAGACGAGCTGCTCCCCTTTTTTGAAACAGCCGGCGAACATGATCTGGGACTCATCGAGATTCCCATCGACCGCATCGTCGGTACAAAAACGGCCGGACGCACCAAGGCGTTTGCCAGCAATTTTATGCCTCTTTTGGATGAGGACAGCGAGTTTGCCGGCAAATGGGCATCCCTCTATCAGGCGCATATCGACGAGGGGATCAGAGAACCTGTCATCGCCTGCGAATTTTTTAATTCCTACTATATTATAGAAGGGAACAAGCGCGTCAGCGTTTTAAAATACTCCGGCGCAGTCAGCATTCTCGGTTATGTTACCCGGATTATTCCAGTTTTAAACGAATCGAAGGAATCCAGACTATATTATGAATTTATGGATTTCAACCGCGCCTCCAGAATCAACACCATCTACTTCTCACGGCCCGGAAGTTTTACGGATCTGTGCGGTATGGTCGGGAAAGCGCCCGGGGAACCCTGGAGTGAAGAAGAAAGACAGGTCTTTTCCTCCTGCCTTCTGCATTTTACAGACGCATTTCTCGATAAAGGCGGGGGCAAAATCCCCATTACCACGGGAGACGCATTTTTGGTCTATCTGAATGTGTACGGCTATGACGGCATGGTGGACCGTTCGCAGGATACACTGAAAAAACAGCTTACCCCGCTCTGGAACGATCTGGAAGCCCTGCCGACAGCTGGATATGTGAGCGTTATCATGCAGCCGGAGAAGGAACCGGAAAAGAATCTCCTGCAAAAGCTTACCGAGCCGGAGAAATCAATCATCCATAAACTTCTGCCTCCCGCTGCACCGGAGCTTATGGTCGGTTTCCTGTATTATAAAACGGTTGAGACCTCGAGCTGGACTTACGGCCACGACCTCGGGCGGCATTATCTTGAGGATAACCTGTCCGACCGTCTGAAAATCCGTGTCTATGACGGCATCGAGACAGACGCAGAATGCCGGCAGAGCATGGAACAGGCCATTGAGGACGGCTGCAGCGTCATTTTCACCACCTCACCGCGGTTTTTGGGACCCAGTATTCAGGTGGGGATGAAATATCCGCACATCAAAATTTTAAACTGCTCTTTAAATTCCTATAGCGGCCACCTGCGGACCTATTACGGGCGGCTCTATGAGGCGAAATTCCTCGTGGGAATGCTGGCTGGTATTCTCACAAGGACTGACCGTATCGGATATATTGCTGATTTCCCGATTTTTGGCGCAACTGCCAGTATCAATGCGTTCGCGCTGGGCGTCAAAATGGTCAATCCCACCGCGTTCGTCCACCTCGTGTGGTCTGCAGAAAAGGACTGCGATATTTACCGTATCCTGACCGACGCCAATGTGAGTCACATTTCCGGCCGCGATATGATCTCTCCGCTCCACTCCTCGAGACGATACGGGCTTTATGATCTGAGTGATCCTAGGGAACGGAATCTTGCCTCTTCGATCTGGCACTGGGGGAAATTTTATCAGCGGATTTTACAGACGATTCTGAACGGGAGTTTTGACCGGACCGCAGGGACGGGCGGTTCGATTAATTACTGGTGGGGAATTTCTTCGGGGATGATTGATCTGATCGTCTCCCAGTCTGTCCCGGAGCGGACGCTTAAGCTGGTGGAGCTCGTGCGTAAGCAGATTGAGAACGGAGAGTTTCAGATCTTTTCCGGAGAGCTCTACGACCAGGAACATCAGCTGAGAAATGAGAACGGAGGGGGATTGTCGCCGGAAGAGATTATCCGTATGGACTGGCTGGCGGATAATGTGGTCGGACATATCCCGAAAGTGGAGCAGCTTGTGGAGGAGGCTGTGCCAATGGTAAAGATTCAGGGGATTGAATCGGATCGGGGGTAGAGATGGGATCGCCGATAAATCGCCGCAAGGCTGCTTCTCTGGCATACGTGAGACAGGGCGGCCCCGACTCTCGGTTGGGGTAACGGCGTTGGAAAACCTCCAGCTGGTTCCGGTGAGGTTTGGGGGATTACCTGGAGATTAGGACAGGAAGGGACAGGAGATATGAAAATTCTGGCGGTGTCTGATGTGGAATCAAAGGCTTTGTGGGATTATTTTGATAAGAGCAGGCTGGAGGATATTGATTTGATTCTTTCCTGTGGTGATTTGGATCCAAATTATCTGTCTTTTCTGGCTACGTTTGCGCATGGGCCTGTTCTCTATATTCATGGGAATCATGATACCGGATATGAGAGGACACCGCCCGAGGGCTGTGTCTGTATCGAGAACCGCGTGTTTGAATATCAGGGGCTGCGCATCGCAGGGCTCGGCGGTTCCATGCGCTATAAGCCGGGCCTTCATCAGTACACGGAGCGGCAGATGGCTATGCGTGCAATCCGGCTGTGGCCCCGCATCCGGGCGGCACACGGCCTCGATATCCTGATTACCCATGCTCCCGCTTTCGGGCTTGGCGACAGGCCTTCCCTGCCGCATACCGGTTTTAAGGCTTTTTTGAAACTTATGGACCGCTATCAGCCCTCCTATCTGCTGCATGGGCACGTCCATCTGAGCTACGACCCGCTGGCTCCGCGCGTTCGGCAGTATGGGAATACGACTGTCATCAATGCTTATGAAAAGTATGTGTTTGAGGTGCCGTAATAACCTTCCTGCGCCCACAGGTGAGCGTGCTACCAGGAATGAAAGCAGTCCAGGCGCATTGGGCATACCGGAACTTATGCCGCCTAACGGCGGCGAGGCTTCCATAGTAAACCTTCCTGCGCCCACAGGTGAGCGCGCTACCAGGAATGAAAGTACTCAGGCGCATTGGGCATACCGGAACTTATGCCGCCTAATGGCGGCGGGACTTTCAAAGGAAAGATACAAAAAATCCCTGTCAAGCCGTTTGAATCTTTGGTTTGACAGGGTTTTCGACTGCAAATGTTCCGGAAGCAGGCTCAGCCCTCAAATGCCTGCCAGAAGTTTATCAAAGCGTACCCGGAAAAAACGGATCAGGGGACCCGTGGCGACAGCCAGCAGGATCGTCCCTATCCCGATGATCTTCCACTGAATCCCTGTCATCAGGGCAAACAGAAAACCGGCGCAGACGCTGAACACATCCGTAATGATTCTCCCGGACTGGAAGGAAATCTTCCCTTTCGTCTGCTCCTCCATAATGTATGCCAGACAGTCATACGGCGACATCCCCATATTCGCAGACGCGTAAAGCGCAGCCCCGAGTCCAAGCAGCACTACAGAAACAGCCAGTACCGGGAAGCGCAGCATCCCTTCGGTAAATACTTCCTGGATGTCTCTTGTAAGCCACATAACGAAATCGGCCGTATAGCCCAAAAACACCATGCAGAAAATCGTGCCAAAGCCGATGAACTCACGTTTAAAGGCAATTACCAGCACGAAAAGGCCGATATTGACAAGAAGCTGCAAGGTACCGAACTGCATACCGATGCAGGCGCTGATCGCCGTATTCATTACCGTATAGGGGTCAGCTCCCAGCTCGACCAATTTAAAAAGTCCTACGGAAACTCCGCATATAATAACGCCGAGCATCACCACCAGCGTCCTCACACAAATGCCTTTCACGTTTCCTGCCGTATTCATCTCTGTATTTCTCCTCTAAGTTAAAATAATATGATCCGTCAGACTGGTATACGCACTACACAGCTGTAATCTCGTAGAGATCCGAACAAAAGTCCTCACAATGGCCGCTCCCGTCTATCACCTGTCCGCTCGATTTATCCTCCAGACGCATTCCGAACTGCATCAGCTCGTCCCCGTAGGCTTCATACGAAAGGTATTTGCCGCGGATCCGGTATTTTCTGTCCGGGCACAGCCCACAGAGGCGCAGTCGTCTGTAGGGGCCGTTTACCTCGCTTAAAATACGCGTCACAGTCACGAATGCCCGCTGCCCGTCCGGCTCTGCCGCCTCCCAGGCCGCAAAGTTTTCCTCAAAGGGACTTATCAGGCGGTAAAAATCACCTTTCGCAAACAGGGAACGGTTCTTTTTATAAAATTCCACCTGCCGCTTCACAAGGGCAATTTCTTCTTCGCTCAGCCGGTTCAGATCCAACTCATAACCGAACGCCCCGGTAAAGGCTACATTGGCCCTTGTCTCAAACGGCGTAATGCGCCCTACCTGATCGTTCGGGCAGGCAGACACATGCGCTCCCATGCAGCTTAACGGATATACATAGCTTGTTCCATACTGGATCTTTGTCCGTTCAATGGCATCAGAATCATCAGATACCCAGCCCTGAGGCGCATAATAAAGCATCCCGGCGTCAAACCGGCCGCCGCCACTGGAGCACGACTCGATCAGGAGCTTTGGAAAGGCGGTAATCAGCCGTTCGTGCAGTTCATACACGCCCAGGATATATCTGTGGTAAATCTCTCCCTGCCTCTCGGGCGGATAGGCGGCAGAATAGCATTCGCTGATGGAGCGGTTCATATCCCATTTGATGTAGCTGATTCTGGCCTTTGAGAGGATCTCATACAGCTGTACATAGATCGCGTCTACGACTTCTCTGCGCGAAAAATCAAGGACAAACTGGTTCCTTCCGTGGGAAACGCTTCGTCCCGGCGTCTGAATGATATAGTCCGGATGAGCCCGGAACAAATCGCTGTCCCGGTTTACCATCTCCGGCTCAAACCAGAGACCGAATTTCATACCCATCGCCCCGATCTTCTCTGCCAGCCCCTCGATACCGTGCGGAAGCTTTTGGCGGTTGGCTGTCCAGTCTCCCAGACCGCTCATATCATCGTTGCGGTTCCCGAACCAGCCGTCATCCAGCACAAACAGTTCAATCCCGCATTCTGCCGCCGTTTTAGCAAATCGCAGAAGATCTTCCTCCGTATATGTAAAATTCGTGGCTTCCCAGTTGTTAATGAGGACAGGACGCTCGCGGTCGCGCCAGAACCCGCGTGCCAGGCGCGTTCTGTAGAGTCTGTGGAACTGACGGCTCATGCCGTTTAACCCCTCCTCCGAGTACACTGTTACAGCCTCCGGCGTCACAAACTCCGCTCCAGGTTCCAGTTTCCACCGAAATCCGAATGGATTGATCCCCATCGTCACGCGCAGCACATTATAGTTATCCACCTCTGCCTGAGCGAGGAAATTCCCGCTGTAAAGCAGGGAAAATCCATATGCTTCACCACTTTGCTCTGTTGTGTTTTTCCTCTTAAGGGCAAGGAACGGATTGTGATGGTGGGAGGAATGCCCCCGCATGCTGGATACAGACGTCACACCCGGCCCCAGACTGCGGACCTGTACATAGCGCTCTCTGGCCCAGGCACCCGAGAGCTGGACACTTTCATAGTCCGCATCTGCAAAATCCACGCTCATGCTCATCGCCCGCCCGATAAAGAGAGGCGTTTTGCTGTGGTTTACAAAGCGAACACTCCTTGCCACTGCATCGAAATCCCGGAAAATCGTATATGAGAGAATGAGAGCGAGCCCCAGCCAGTCATCCCGCATCGAGATCTCCACCGTGGAGGCCTCTCCCGGCTCCTCCACGTACGTGGCAGGCAGCCCGGGAAGCGGCTTCTTTCCCTCCAGGATCCGGAACCCCTGATATTGCGGCTTTACCAGGCTGCTCCCATCCGGCCCTGACACCTCGACAGCGGGATAGCGGTAATCCGAAGTCCCAAAGCCGGGGTATTCCTGCCGCAGATGTTCATAGGAATGATACATATCACCCTCTGTCATGTATGTGGACATCGGGCGGTATGCTGTCTCTACCATATGCAGGTAGTCTGCATCCCGGTTCAGCGCCTTTCCAAAATATAAATGGCCGAGCTGCCCGCTCTCCATCACATAAAAAATATAGCTGATTCTCCCGTTATTCAGGTGAAATACTTTCTCCTGCTCCGATACTGTAATCATATCGTTTCTCTCCTTATATGTCCTTCTTCATATGTTCTTCTTTTATTTCAGACCATACCACTCTTCTGCTGAGCGGGAAAAGACCTGCTCATGATACGTCTCCGGGATCAGCCATTGTACCATCTCAATATAATCCCCATAGTTTGCGAGCGGCCAGTCTGTACCAAACATAAATTTCTCATAACAGCTGCAGTACGAGATCCAGGTATGCAGGGTATCGAAATAACCTCTCTGCGTTTCAAGCAGATCAGGGAAATGAATCTTTCCCTCCAGAAGGCCGGAGAGATCCACTGCCACATTTTCATTTTTCTCTGTCACAGCCGCCGCGTCCATCAGCCACGGATTGCCGAAATGGCACATCACGAACCGGACTCCGGGATGAGAGGCCGCCGTCTCGTCCAGGGTAAGCGGATGGCTGTATTTTAAGTATGCCCGCGACCCGGCCGTCTGGCCCATATGGACTGCCACCGGCTTTTTGTATGATTCTGCCAGCTCATAGACGGGCTCATACTGTTTATCGTAAATATAAGTCCTGTTATAGCCCGGATACAGTTTGATACCAACACATTCCCTGCGCTTTAAATTCATTTCCACCATATCATATGCGTCTGTAAGGCTGTGCCCGCTCATATAGCTTCTGTCAATGCCAATACAGTAATTTAAAAATTCGGGATAGATGTGCTTTTGGGGCTCAATCTCCCGGTTTCCCATGACAATCCCGCGGCTAATACCATATTTTTCGTACTGTGCCTTCAAATGTGCTTCTGTATTCTCATGTCCGGCCATCCTGGCAATCTCGTCAAAGTGCGCATAGCCAGGACAAAAATGAAGATGTGCGTCAATGATTTTCATACCACTGCCTCCCCTGCATAGTGAGCTTTCACAGTAACCTTCCTGCGCCCACAGGTGAGCGCACCACCAAGAATGAAAGTAGTCAGGCGCATTGGGCATACCTGAACTTAGATCGCCTGTCGGCGATGGACTTTCACAGTAAACCTTCCTGCGCCCACAGGTGAGCGCACCACCAAGAATGAAAGTAGTCAGGCGCATTGGGCATACCTGAACTTAGATCGCCTGTCGGCGATGGACTTTCACAGTAAACCTTCCTGCGCCCACAGGTGAGCGCACCACCAAGAATGAAAGTAGTCAGGCGCATTGGGCATACCTGAACTTAGATCGCCTGTCGGCGATGGACTTTCACAGTAAACCTTCCTGCGCCCACAGGTGAGCGCACCACCAGGAATGAAAGTAGTCAGGCGCATTGGGCATACCTGAATCTATGCCGCCTGTCGGCGGCGGACTTTCATCAGTAAGGTGCTGTAACAGTTCAGATCCGTCTGCGCCGGCCCTGCCGGCAAAGCAGAGTACTCTGTGCCGTTGCAGGGCATTAAACGGGCAGAAAACAAATGATTTCTCACCTGCCTTCTGCCCGATTTATCAGGGATACTGCATAAAGCCATCGTTTTGCAACATCCCCTTTAAAAATATTTCTTATTTCCCCAGAGGTTACTCCGCTTCAAATCCAGATATTCGCCATATGCCTTCTCCAAAATCTGCTTTTCATTGGAAAATTTTAAGAGATGATAGGCTTCGTAAAATTTGTAATAACCGGAATCCACAAAGTATTCCTCCCGCTGTGGTTTGCTGTAATAGCTGTCAGCCATCATCAGATACCAATGTACGTCTTTTTCCACTGTATCCTGAGGCGTGCTGAAGGAATATTGGCTCTTACCGATATATTTGATAATCGAGGCCGCAACACCTGTTTCCTCCTTCACTTCCCTAAGCGCTGTCTCCTTATACTCTTCACCTGCTTCTACAGTTCCCTTCGGCAGAACCCATCCCTCATATTTATTCTTATAGTTTTTGTAAAGGACAAGTATCTTACCTCGAAAAATAACCACACCGCCACAGCTTATTGCTTCTATCATTGCAATCCCTCCTGATGAAGGACAGGCACAGGTCCCGCCCCTGTGGTGTGTATCGTATGCTTGGTTTAAGTATACTTCTTTTCAGAAAGATTTGCAACTACAGTTTTTGGCAGCACTTTGGAACAGCACGTAAGGCATATGCTGCGGCCTGTCTGCCAGTCACGGGCTTTTGGCTGGCAGACAGGTGGTTTTGACAGAAAAAACGGGGTGTGCTATACTTTATATTATAGAAAAAATATCATAAATGTTTCCCATAACAGGAGATACCATGAAACGACGCCATCTAAACTATATAATTCTCATCACTGTCCTTCTGTTTCTCACATTCCTCTTCCGAAGCTG
Source organism: bacterium 1XD42-76 (assembly GCA_009917545.1). Taxonomy (GTDB): domain Bacteria; phylum Bacillota; class Clostridia; order Lachnospirales; family Lachnospiraceae; genus QZDW01. The sequence continues at coordinate 93,626 of QZDW01000010.1, read as the reverse complement.
CTGCCATATTGTTTTTTGTCCGAAGCACGAGACCTACACGTCGCCGGAAGGGACAAACACCATCATCATCCACTACGATCTCGTCTGCCGCCCTACGGTTTACAAACAGCTGCTTATCGGCAAAAAAAAGATATGGGAGTATCCTGCCGGCGGTTTCATGGAGACGACTCACTTCAGTATGGAATGGCTGTCCGAGGATACGTTCCGCCTCTTTCTACCGGAATATAACGAGGACTATACGATTCGGATTCCATAGTCATATCCCGCGGTTATACAGCCGTTTCTGTGCCTGCTCTCCGTCCGCCGTTTCCATAAATCAGGGGTTGCGTAAATCAGGCCCCGCGGTATCCGTTGGGATTCTGGGACTGCCATCTCCAGCCGTCTGCGCACATTTCATCAATTCCGCGTCTGGCCTCCCATCCAAGCTCTTTCTTTGCCTTTGCCGGGTCAGCATAGCAAGCTGCGATATCGCCTGCACGTCTCGGCTTAATCACATAGGGAATCTCTCTGCCTACAGCTCTGGAGAATGCGTGAATCATGTCAAGAACACTGTAACCCTGTCCTGTTCCCAGATTATAAATATACACACCGTTGGCGTCGTCAAACTTCTGCAATGCTTTTACGTGTCCTTCCGCCAGATCCATCACATGGATATAGTCACGGACTCCAGTGCCGTCCGGCGTATCGTAATCATTTCCAAACACACCGACCTCTTTGAGCTTGCCTACAGCCACCTGAGTAATATACGGCGTCAGATTATTCGGGATACCCTCCGGATCCTCTCCGATCTGCCCGCTCTCGTGAGCGCCTACCGGATTAAAGTAACGCAGCAGGATCACCGTCCACTCCGGATCTGCCTTCTGGATATCTGTAAGAATCTGTTCAAGCATACTCTTTGTCTGGCCGTAAGGATTCGTACACTGTCCCTTGGGGCATTCCTCTGTGATCGGAACATAAGCCGGATCGCCGTAGACAGTCGCGGATGAGCTGAAAATGATCTTCTTCACGCCATACTTTCTCATCGTATCGCAAAGTACCAGGGTTCCTGTGATATTATTGTAATAGTATTCCAAAGGCTTTGCCACCGATTCACCCACGGCTTTTAACCCTGCAAAATGGATAACCGCATCGAGCTTTTCCCTGCTGAAAATATGATTGAGTGCCTCACGGTCCAGCATGTCTGCCTTATAAAAAGTCAGCTCTTTACCTGTAAGTGTCCTCACCCGGTTTAATGATTCCTCGGAAGCATTGCTCAGATTGTCAAATACAACGACCTCATGTCCCTGATTTAACAGCTCCAGACACGTATGGCTTCCGATATACCCGGCTCCGCCCGTCACCAAAATTCTCATAAAATCCACACTCCTGTCGTTTTCTATTTCTGTAAACGTTCCATGCCTTTCCCGCAGCGTCATACATAGCATTTCGCAGATGTTCCGAAAAAACCGAACGATTACAAATTTCCACTATTTCCCGATTATTCTAGCACATTCTTCCGTAAAAGAAAATATACATTTTCACGATTCTGCAGAGCAGTTACACTGTGTCTTTGACACTGGCCCGGTATCAATGGTTTGGGGTAAATGGCCCATTACCTTTTCACTCTACGGGAGCAGGTAAGCATCGAACAGCTTCCGTGCGATCGGAGCTGCCGTGCTCCCTCCGGAACCGCCTTCCTCCACGATCACGCAGACAGCAATCTTCGGATTCTCCACCGGCGCAAATCCGACAAACCAGGCATGCGTTTCCTTGGCCTTATCAAATTCGGCTGAGCCGGTCTTGCCTGCGGCCTGATACGCCTCCGTCCGCACAGCCGATCCGGTGCCCTCCAATACAACTTCGGTAAGGAGCTCTGTGAGAGCATGGGCCTCGTTTGCCACCATCAGCTCCCCATATACGGACGGCATAAACTTCTTAATGGTCTGCCCGCCCGCATTTTCCACGTGGTCGATAAAATACGGATTCATGAGAATGCCCCCATTCGCGATGGCAGAAATAATCATCAGATTATGCATTGGCGTGATGAGTGTCCCACCCTGCCCGATGACGGTCTGGAGAATCTCCCAACTCTCTGCCTGCGGACTCATGCGGAAAATGCTTTTACTGTACGGAATGGCAATCGGCAGCTCTCTGTTGAATAAAAGCTGTACGCACAGATTCCCATAGGCCTCGAGATCCAGCTCCGGCCCCAGCTTTGCAAATGCACCGTTACATGAATTGGCAAAAGCTTCTGCGAAATCCTCGTTGCCGTGGGCGGTCCGTTTAAAACACTGGATTTGATAGGACTGATACAGATAGATTCCGCTGCAGTCAAACTGACAGGAGCTGTATTCTCCCGGATGCTCCCGCATATATTCAAGTGCAGTTATGATTTTAAAGGTAGAGCCTGGTGGATATACTCCCTGTGTTGCCCGGTTTAAAAGCCTGGCCTCCGTACTGTCCCCGCCAGTCAGCTCCTGCCAGTCGTCCTCTGCCCTGTTGGGATCAAAGGAAGGCTTTGACACCATCGCCAGAATCTTTCCCGTATCCGGTTCCATCGCAATTACTGCACCCCGCCTGTCCCCCAGAGCATCCGAAGCAATCTGCTGGAGTCCCACATCGAGCGTCGTCACTACATTATCCCCTGTCTGTTTTTCATCGGAAAGTTCTTTCATGATGCGATGGGAAAGACTATCGTGAGAGCTTAAAAGGTAAAAATTGGCATACGATTCAAGCCCTGTTTTTCCGGGAGCCGCATACCCGACTACATGTGCAAAGAGGCTGCCAAAGGGATACTCTCTCGTCTCATTCCCCTCTTCGTCTGTCACCGTTCGTGCCAGAACCGTCCCGTCATTTCCAAGAATACTTCCTCTTACCACTCTGTCTGCCAGACTCGCAAGCCTGGCATTATATGGGTGATTTGTAACCTCCTCGCCCCGGGTTTCAATAAAAACCCCCATATACACCGCCATACTGAGAAACAGAGCTGACACGAAATAGGAAAACAGGAGAATGCTCCGGTCTGCCTTTTGGCCCGCGTTATCCTTCTTCATCGTCTTCCTCCTCGTTCTCCTTCAGAATATAAAGGCCCTGGATGACGCCAAAAATGATAAAGGTGGCAAACATCGAGCTTCCGCCATAGCTGACAAAAGGTAAGGTCACGCCAGTCAGGGGAATAAATTTTGTCACGCCGCCTATTGTAAGGAATACCTGTGTGATGTAGACTGTCCCCAGACCTACGGCCAGCTGTTTATAAAACATGGCCTGCAGGCGGAAGGCAAGCAGCATGAACTGCAGAAAACAGCCCAGGCAGATCAGCAAAAGGCAGAGTGCATACAGGCCTCCCAGCTCCTCGGCGACAGCAGCAAACAGGAAATCCTTGTCCACCACAGGGATTTTTTCCGGCATTCCCTGATAAAGCCCCACTCCAAACCAGCCTCCTGTGCCAATGGCAAACAAAGCCTGCGCTGTCTGATATCCTGAATCTGCAACATCCTTCCAGGGATCCGTCCAGGCATCGACCCGTCTCCTTACATGCGGAAACAGCCGATATGCCATTACTGAGGCACCTGCTCCACCCCCCAGTCCAAGCCCCAGATATATCGTGTTCGAGGTCGCCACAAAGAGCATTGCCAGATAAGCGATGAAATAGATCAACGCTCCTCCCAAATCTTTTGAAGCAGTGAGAAGCAATACATGCAGAGCAGCGGCAGCCGTAGTCAGAACCACGTTTTTAAAGGTACTTGAACGGTAAAACATGGCGGCAATAAAAAACACAAAGCTGATTTTCACAAACTCTGAGGGCTGGACGGAAAATCCTCCGACATGTAAAGAAAGCCTTGCCCCATACGAGGTATCACCGCTAAAAAATACGGCCAGAAGCAGAGTCAGTCCCAATGCCGCGTACAGCCAGGGAATACTGGCAAGCTGCCAGACACGGTCGATCACAAACGGAATCACCAAAGTGACAGCCGCGGCCAGCGCAGCGATCACGAACTGGCGTATAGCGCGATTAGGATTCAGCCGCGTCAGCATGATAAAGCTTGTACACAAAAGCATACAGGTATTATTGAGAAGCAGCCGCGACACATTTCTGTAAAAAAGGCGGTAAAGGGAAAGATAGCCCGCAAAAAACAACAGCTGTGCGCAGTAAAAGGCGGCCAGCAGCCGGGAATCCGTATTCAAAAAAATCACCAGGTTTGCAAGAAAATGCAGCATAAACATGCAGATCAGCTGCCTTCTTACAGCACGGTTTCTTCCCTCCTCATCCTTCATGGAGAAGAAGCGGAAATTATAATAAGTGTAAATCGTAATCAGTAAAATAATCAGATATCTGGAAATCCCCGCCACCAGGTTTGTCATACTGTCTCCTACTCCACTCCACGCTTAAAATGGCCTCTCGTAAACTCCCGTCCAGAATGTACGCCAAAGCCCTCAAGTACATACTCCCTGTAAAAATCCGTCAGAACTGCTTCCGTCTCCTTTCTGTCCTCAATCGTAAAATTGAGCCGCCAGGCAGCTGCCGGAAGCCGTTTTACCTCCTCTGACAGCCCTGCCAGGGAAAGGGGCGCCGAATTGTAGATCGTATTATAGCAAAAGCGGCACGTGTTCCTTACAGGGAATTCTTTCCCCTTTCGGTCCCTGAGATACAAAAGCTCCTCTTTTTTTGTGCAGCTCTCCGTCGTTTTTTTGATACACTGGGCCGAGACCATCACCGGCAGATACCCGTAGAGCAAGATCTCTCCTCTCACCCCCGCTTCCGCAATCTCGTGCCGGTTTAATTCCACCGGAACTGTCACCCGCGACGCACCATATTCCTTCATGGCAGCTGCCGCCCGTTGATTAAAGCAGTACATGCCGTGGTCGAAAAAAACGGGCGCCTGGGGCAGATATTTTCTGAGAAACCCCGGCTCCTCCATCGAAGCCGCCCCGAAAGCGTCAAATCCTGCATCCTTTAAGTCTGCCAGATTCTTAAGAAAATACTCCTCTGCCGTGTTCCGGAAGATACGCGGCAGCATCAGATAGCAGGATATCCCTTTCACGTGGCAGGCACATACGAGCTCTTTCCACTCACCAGGGCCGAATTCCTCACTGGCAAGGTAGATCCCTGCCCTCAGCGCACCAGGCACATATTGAGATTCCCGATCTGCTGCCATCCATGCTTCCATGCATGAAAGAACGGCATTCAGCTGCTCTCTTTTACTCGCCAGTACTGTCAGCTCAGGAAGGGATTGCCCTTTATCAGTCGTGGCAGGCATGGAATCATACTGCGGCCGTGTTTCTTTTGCAGGCATGGAATCACCTTCCAGCCATACCTCTGCATTCTCCCGGCAGACTTCTTTTTCTGTACCTGTGTATGTCCTGCCTGTCTTATGCGAACCGGTTGAACGCCGATACCGTTCCACAACCGCAGCCTCCAGCTTAGTAAGGAGTTCCCTGCGCAGCCTGTTGATCGACTGTACCGGAACAAACACGTCTCCTTTTATTTCAATTCTGAGCGATTCAAACACAAACGGGGAATCGCCTGTTTTCATCAGCTGCCTGCGGATCCCCGCCTCATCTGCCGGTGCGCTCCTGGCCGCTTCTGCTGTATCCCCCTCCACCTGTACAATGAGAGATGCCGCACAGGCGGCTTTTTCGGCCAAATGTCTGCTCTCTCCCTCTCCGTGCTCTTCCAGAACTTCACAAAGCATCTGCCCGCGAAACGCATACTCTGCCGTCAGGCGTACCGGCTGTCCCACTGCAACATATGCAGTCCCTTTGATCGTTTCCTTTGTCTGCGGCTTCACATATCGTTCATCCAGGAAATCAAACAGCTCCTGATTGCTCTCCTTAAAGGCCGGCTTTTCCTTTAATACTACCATATTGCGCCCATTATGCTGCTTATAATAGCCATCTGACTGACCGCCGCGGTCAAATAAATCCAGAAGCACCTGTCGGTCGGCCTTATCCACATGGTAGCCCTCACGGCCTTCTTTCAGATACCGATCGACATATTTCCGGTAAATCCCTGTCACTCCGGCCGCATAGCGTGGACTCTTCATTCTGCCTTCAATCTTTAGGGAGCAGACTCCTGCCTCCAAAATATCCGGCAGGAGATCAAGCGTGCACAAATCCTTAAGACTTAACGGATACACATCATCTTTGCGGTTCAGGCGCTTTCCTTCCCTCAGCACGTCGAACGGCAGCCTGCAGGTCTGGGCGCAGCGCCCCCGGTTCCCGCTTCTGCCTCCAAGCAGACTGGAAAACAGACACTGACCCGAATAGCAGTAGCAGAGTGCGCCGTGGACAAACGTCTCTACCTCCATACCGGTACTCGTATAGATTTCCCGGATTTCCTCCAGAGAAAGCTCCCTCGCAGGCACCACACGCACTGCCCCCATCCGCTTTAAGTCAGCAGCGCTGTACTTCCCTGTCACTGTCATCTGCGTGCTCACATGCAGGGGAAGTTCGGGAAAATACTCTCTCATAAAAGAAAACACTCCCAAATCCTGAACTAAGGCTGCGTCCAGTCCTGCCTCATAATACGGCTTCATATAATCGAAAAGCCCGGCAAATTCCCGTTCTTTCACCAGCGTATTGACCGTCATATAGATACGTCTGCCGTGCAGGTGCATAAAGTCAATTGCGCGCAGCATAGCCTCCTCATCCAGATTGTTCGCATAGGCACGCGCGCCGAAGCGGCTTCCTCCAATATATACGGCGTCTGCGCCGGCATTTACAGAAGCTGTCATACCCTCAAAAGAACCGGCCGGAGCCAGAATTTCCACATCTCTATTTTTCATCTCCATCTCCTATGACTCTATGAAAAAGAATCCGGCATACCAGGATCCGCGAAACCTCCGCTGCAGGGCAAATTTCCCACCTACCGGGAGAGAAACAGAAGGCTGCTGCATAGTTTCCCCATGCGGCAGCCTGCGATTACCCCTGATCTGATTTATTCCTCTTTTTTGACAGTGCCTCCAGCTTCATCTGGGTACCGATCAGCTCATGCTTCAGACTGTAGATTTCCTTTTCCATCTCTTCCTTCTGCGCTCTGAGTGTTTTGGCCTCCTGCAGCGTCTTAAAATAATCGTCTGCCAGATTCAGGTAAATCATCACCTCCTGATAATCCGCGCTCTGCCGCGTGAAGCCCGGCTGTCTTTTGAGGACCGTGATCTTCTCATTAATATACGCTGCCACCCTCTGCATGTACTCCTGCTCCTCGGCCCCGCCAAGCGTATAGATCTTTCCGTCTATCAAAACCTCCGCGTAATTCTTTCTTTCCATCTTCATTCTCCCCTGCCGTTTTCCTGTCAGGCTCCCTGCGGCGCCATCCGCTTTGATTCATTATAAAAGCTTTTGGGGATGATTGCAACTCCCTGATGGCAAAATCATGAAAAACGTCAGCACGACAGCCCCAGATGCCGGTACGCGAGCTCTGTCGCGGTACGGCCGCGCGGTGTCCTGTTAATCAGGCCGTTCATTAAAAGATACGGTTCATATACCTCCTCCAGCGTCCCGGCATCCTCGCCGATCGCTGCTGCCAGCGTATCAAGACCGGCCGGACCGCCGGAAAACTTCTGAATCAGAGTAAGTAACAGCGTCCTGTCGTTATGATCCAGTCCCAGCTTATCCACATCCAGGATATCAAGAGCAAAATCTGCCACCTCTTTTGTAATCACACCATGATACTTAACCTGGGCAAAATCCCGCACACGTTTTAAAAACCGGTTCGCCAGCCTCGGTGTCCCTCTTGAACGTCTGGCGATCTCATACGCGCCGTCCGGTTCAATCTCCACGCCAAGCACCCCGGCAGAGCGGTTCACAATAATCTGAAGTTCCTCCGGTGTATAAAATTCCAGCTTCTGAATCACGCCGAAACGGTCCCGTAAGGGGGCTGTCAGAAGCCCTGCCCTCGTCGTAGCACCTACAAGCGTAAATTTCGGCAGCTCCAGGCGGATCGACCTGGCTGAAGAGTCCTTGCCCAGCATGATATCAATGGCAAAGTCCTCCATCGCCGGATATAAGACCTCCTCCACCTGCCGGTTCAGCCTGTGGATCTCGTCGACAAACAGAACATCTCCCTCCTGCAGATTATTGAGAATCGCAGCCATCTCCCCCGGCTTTTCGATCGCCGGCCCCGAAGTCACCTTTAAATTGACCCCCATCTCATTCGCAATAATCCCGCAGAGCGTCGTCTTTCCTAATCCCGGCGGACCGTAAAAAAGTACGTGATCTAACGCTTCCCCACGGTTTTTAGCCGCATCAATAAATACTTTAAGCGTAGCCTTTAATTTTTCCTGGCCGATATAGTTCTTCAAATACTGCGGCCTCAGGCTGCCTTCTATCTTCTTATCTTCCTCGGTCTCTTCCGTCGTAATAATTTTGCGACTCATAATTCCATACCTGCTATCCGTCCTTTTTCCCGCACTTTTTGGCTTCCTCCGGTCTGCATACCGCACGCCTTATAAAAACGCCAGATATTTTAACGCAGCCTTTAAGATGTCTTCTGCTGTCATTCCTTCGGTAATTGCAACCTTTTTTACGGCTCCCGCCGCCTCCCCCGCCGAGTAGCCCAATGCAGTGAGTGCCTCCGTTGCTTCCTTTCCCGGTCCCGCATCCCCAAAGATCTCCGGCCTCTCATCCTGCACAAACCCGCTATATAGCGCTTCCTCCGGCTTTATCCTGTCCTTCAGATCGAGAATAATCCTCTGAGCCGTTTTACTGCCAATCCCCGGCGCCTTCGCGATCCGTTTGGCATCCGATGATACCACTGCCAGCTTCAGTTCATCCGGGGAAAGCACCGATAAAAGCCCCATCGCACTCTTGGGGCCAACCCCATTGACGCCGATGAGCTGCCTGAACATCTCCAGATCAGCCCTCGCTAAAAATCCAAACAGCATCACCGCATCCTCACGGACATTAAAATATGTATAAATTTTAACCTCTTTGCCAAGTCCCGGAAGAGACTTGAATACGGAAGCCGGGACAAAAATATGGTATCCCACATTTCCGGCCTCTACCACAACCGCATCCTCCAGCGTCTCAGCTAACAGCCCTCTAATATAAGAAATCACCGTATTCTCCTCCAAATTTGTTCCTGCCCGCCAATAAACGCACTCTGACTGTCATTTCGCCCCGCATCCCCAAGCTTTCGGTATAAACTGCCCTTCCTGGTTGACTTTGCCAGACAGGGCCGGTATACTTGATCAATACGGGAAGCCTGCTCTCCGTACCACACTGTATGATAAGGAGTCCATATGATTACTATAGAAAAAGAGTTCCCATTTTCCTCCCCGTACCCGCTCTCCCGGCTGGGCAAACCCCATGAACTTTTATTTTTCGATATCGAAACCACCGGCTTCTCCGGTGACTATGCAAACCTCTATCTCATCGGATGTGTCTATCCGAAGAATGGACAGCTTCATATGGTACAATGGTTTGCCGATACCAAAGCCTGTGAGGCACAGGTACTGGACGCCTTTTTTGCCTTTGCAAAGCACTTTCGTACTCTGGTACACTTCAACGGCGATACCTTTGACATCCCCTTCCTGCAAAAGCGCTGCCGGGCCCTGGTGCTCCCACACAGTTTTGAGGGACTGGAAAGTATTGATATTTATAAACGCATCAAACCCTATAAAAAGTATCTTGGGCTTGACAGCCTGAAACAAAAGTCCATTGAAACGTTCCTTGGTATTGCCAGGGAAGATCTCTATGACGGCGGACAGCTCATCCAGATCTATGAGAAATATCTCCTGACCGGGCAGGAGGACCTCCTTGGACTGTTGCTCTTACATAATGAAGATGACCTGAAGGGAATGCCAAACCTGCTGCCGATCCTCTATTATCCAGACTTCTTTACACAGTATTTTTGCCTGAAAAACCGGGAAATATTGTCCGGGGAACCATCCCGTGTACTTCTTACAGCGGAAGGGGATGCTGCGACCTGCCTCCCGGTTCCCTTAAAAGCCTCTTATTCACCATATGCCATCTGCATGGAAAAAAACAGGCTTTCCATCGAGGCAACGCTGTATGAAGGAACGTTAAAATATTTTTATCCAAATTACAGAGACTACTATTATCTGACCTTTGAGGATACCGCCATTCACAAAAGTGTTGGCGAATATGTGGACAAATCCGCACGTGTGAAGGCAACGAAGGAAACGTGCTATACGAAAAAAAGCGGTGTATTTCTTCCTCAGCCGTCTGCGGTCTGGATGCCTGAATTCAAACATACCTGGAAAGACAAAGGAGGCTATTTTGAATTTATTCCGGAACGCCTTGAGGAACCACGGGCTTTCAATTCCTATGTCCGGGAAGTCATAAAAGCAGTGTTTACTCCCCTTTAAACCAGGCTCCTGCGGGACGAGGGGAACAGGAAAGGGCTTTAATGCGTCGAAACGTTCGCCAAATTACTCCTTCCTCTTCTCCACAAAATAAATGCTGTTTTATATAAATATGATACTATAAAACGATCCGGATGTCAAGGCGAAATAGAACAAATGTTCTATTCAGACTTTTATCGAAAACATGCCAGGCTGTCTTTTAATAATCTCCTTTCCTGAGGAGCTTCCTGATATAGGCAAATGTTTTCCTCTCCCCGCGCTTCTTGAGCATAAAAAGGATCCGGTTCAGCATAGCCTTTGTCTGCGGGTGCATAGCGACATATTGCCGGTTGCGGCAGAAATAATCGTAAGCGGCCCCGTCTGTATACTGCTTCCCACGGTAGACCTTGGCGGCAGCGATGCGGTCCATCACCATCTCAATCAGATACGGCAGCGGCATCTTTACACCGACGATCTTCCAATGATCTTCAGCTGTTGACACATCCGTCCAATACTCAAAATGGTGCTTATTTCTCCCCTTATGGTGGAGCCATGCGGGCGAATAGCCCCTCTCCTCCTTCTCAGCCGCATTGGGACTTCTTGTCCCCTGATAATAAAAGACTCCTGTCCTAAATTCCGCCCAGGAATATTTGGACAAATCATGGAGCAGTCCCTGCCGGTATAGCCCCACCCGGAAGCAGCCGCTCATCACCAGATATTTATGATACGTAATTGTCTTAAAATGCTCCCAGGCATTATTTCTCATGTTGTTTTGAAAACTTTTATTTTCCATTATCATTATAAATCATTTCCTGCCTTTTTTCATAAAAATCATGGATTCATTTATACGATTCTTGACATCTCCAGTAAAATGTGATATTGTTTGCGTAGTTGCTTATTTTGCAACATTTCTTACTATCTGGAGGTTTCATAATGAAAGGTACTGTTAAGTGGTTTAACAACCAGAAAGGCTACGGCTTCATTTCTGATGAAGAAGGACATGATGTATTTGTACATTACTCCGGTCTTAACATGGAGGGGTTCAAATCCCTGGACGAGGGCGCTTCTGTTGAATTCGATGTGATCGAGGGCGCTAAGGGTCCCCAGGCTGTCAACGTAACCAAATTATAATCTACCGATTTCTCATTGTGCCTTTTTCTAATTTCGCAGTTCCGTTAGAATAAGCTCGTGCAGTATGAAGGGATTATATCAATGGGCCATTGCAGGAGATTGCAGCAGCCCATTTTTTGTTTTATATGCACAAATCGTTCTTCCTTTTCTGGCCCTCGCTTAAGGGCGCACTGCCTTCTTAAGCATCTCTTCCAGTTCTTCCACAGTAAAGGAATATTTTCTGCCGCAGAACTGGCATCCCACTTCAATCGTCTTTCCTTCCTCAATCATAGACTGAATCTCCGTTTTGCCGATACTGATGATGGCACGCCCGACTCTGCTCTTTTCACAGTCGCAGCGGAAATTTGCCGGAATCCGGTCAAGGATCTCCGGTTCCAGGCCATCTAAAAGCTCAGAAAGGATTTCCTCCGGACTTTTCCCCGCATCGAGTAATGATGTGACGGAATCCAACTCGCAGATTCGCATTTCCAGACAGTCGATCAGCTCATCCGGAGCGCCCGGAAGAAGCTGGAGGATAAATCCGCCCGCGCAGCGTACCGTGTTGTCACGATTCATGAGAACTCCCAGCGCTACGGATGACGGAACCTGCTCAGAAGTGGCAAAGTAATACGTCAAATCTTCGGCAACCTCCCCGGATACAAGGATCGTCTGTCCCACATATGGCTCTTTGAGGCCGATATCGCGGACCACGCTCAAAACGCCCACACCCAGAGCGCCTCCGACATCCAGCTTACCCTTATCATTCGGCGGCAGCATAACCTCTGGATGGAACGCATACCCTTTTACATTTCCGGCAGAATCTGCTGTCACCAGAAGGCCGCCGATGGGCCCGTCCCCCTCCATCCGCAGGGTCAGCAAATCCTTTTCTCCCTTCATCATGATACCCATCATAGCGCCCGCCGTCAGAAGCCGGCCCAGCGCTGCTGTTGCCACCGGGCTTGTATTATGGGCCTTTCTCGCTTCCTCCACCAGCTCTCCCGTAGCAGCAGCAAAGGCCCGAATCTTCCCGGAAGCCGCCGTTGCCCTTATGATATAATCTGCCATTGCCTGTCATCCTTTCTTCCTAAACCTTCATGCGCCCATAAGTGAGCGCGCTACCATGAATGAAAGTTGTCCAGGCGCATTGGGCATCCCTGAACTTACATCGCCTGCGGCGATGAACTTTCATAGTAATATTCCCTCATTTTCCCTGCTCTCTGGCAATCACATAAATCCGCTCGCTGTCCTTCTGGGGCGGATTTTCTGTAAACGCATCGTATGCGGCGACAAACTGCATACCGGCAGCCCAAAGCGTTTCCTTTACCGTCTCCAGCGTATAGGCTCTCTGATAATGCGTCTCATGGTACTTTTGATACAGGCCGTTCTCCTCCCGGATGAAAACAGCCAGATCATAGATGTTAATCTTTTCTCCGGCATTATACTGATTGTCCCAGATAAAACTGCATTCCTCCCGATCTTCTGCAATCACACAGTCTCCAATGCATTCCCTGTATTTATATTCCGTATTCAGGTCAAAAATAAACACGCCGCCGGGGTCAAGATAATTATTTACCAGCCGGAATACCTCGGTCAATTCCTCTTTTTCCAGAATATAATTCATGCAGTCGCAGATGGAAACGACTGCTGCCACTGTCCCATAGAGCTCGAATTCCCGCATATCCTGGCAGAGATACAGGATATCATTTCCTGATTCCGCTTTCTTATCCGCTGCGATCTCAAGCATTTCCTCTGAGCTGTCAATGCCGATCATATCATACCCCTGATCTGCCAGAAGCTCTGTGAGACTCCCCGTACCGCATCCCAGGTCAAGCACGAGTCCTTCATGAACCCCATATCTTTGCAGGAGCGTTGTCAGATACCTGCTCCACTTTTCATACGGGATATCATCCATAAAAGTATCATAAACAGCCGCAAACCCACTGTAGGCCTCCATAGCGTCCTCCTCCCCAAAGCTTCCGACATAACGCTCCTTCATAAGGAAAAAGCCACTACCTCCAAACCGGGTAATGGCTTGTCCGCCGTGTGTTTATTGATTGCGGCCGCAGCACTTTTTATATTTCTTTCCGCTTCCACAGGGACATGGGTCGTTTGGGTAAATCTTATGCCCTTCGCGGCGTACCGTGCCAGAGGCTTTCTGCTTCTTATAGAGCTCACTCCGCTTCTCCTCAGAAAGGATGGAATCCCACTGAGGAAGCTCATACAGCCAGGCTGCCTTAGCCTCCACCATGTTATAATAGAGCTTCTCCGGATCAATCTCGATCTTTACCACTGTGTCCTCTTCCATCGTCTCGATCGGATTCTCATATCCCTTAAGGCTCTCGTTGATACCGTCCAAAAAGCCCGTCATAATCAGGATCTCTGTCTCGTATCTCTCAGCCAGCTCCTTTACGCTGCCCTCGATCACTTCTGAAGGCTTCGCAAGGATTTTCTCATAAATCCCCTTTTCTACCGTAAAATAGCCATTCCAGAGTTCCTCTCTCTTTTTATCGTCGAGTCCATCGCCATATGCGAGGTTTCTCCATGTTTCCAGCAATGTTGCCATATTAAAAAACCATCCTTTTTCTCTTTTATTGAACGGGCGTTACCTAAGCTCGTATAATCTCTGTCGAGATTATAACATATAGAGAAAAATCTGTAAATAACAAATACGTCAGAAAATGCAACGGACGAACATACAGGCGTCTATCACTTTCCTTCCGGCGTTTTCCCTGTAACCAGCTGTCCTTTCAGCAGTCCTGTCAACGCTCCGCAGCACAGAATATGCAGCTCATGCAGAGCACGTGTGATCGCCACATAAAGAAGCTTCGCGTCGCCCTCCTGGTCCGGATAGGCATACTGATCCGGATTCCATAAAAGGACACTGTCAAATTCCAGTCCCTTTGTCAGATGAATGGGCAGTACCATCACTCCCTGGGTGAAATGATCCGGCGTAATGTCATCCTTGGCTGTCCTGTCCGTTTTCTCTGTCTGCGGGTCCTCCCCGGCTTCCTTCCCGGCGCCTGCCCCCTGACTGCTTTCCTCAAAAATCCCGGGAAATTGTCTGAGCTTCTCTTGCACCCGTGAGGCCTCCTCCTGGCTGCGGCAGATCACCGCAATCGTATCATATCCTCTGCCCCGGATCTGAGCAATCACCTCCGCTGCTTTTACGGCCATCTCTTCCTCTGTGAGATGGTAATATGCCACCGGCATGCCATGACGGATGACAGGCTGGATCTTATAACGCCCAAATGAGGCCGCTTCCAGCACTCTGCCCGCCACCTCCGAAATCTCGATGGTATTCCGATAGCTTTTGGCAAGAATATGGAAGCCTGTCCGTTCCGGGTCGAAAACCATCTCTGTCAGGTCATTCCAGTCATTCATACCTGTGTGATAATAGATATTCTGCGACACATCACCCATGATAGTAAACCAACACTGAAACAATACCTGTTTCAGCACATAGTACACGGAAGGTCCAAAGTCCTGGGCTTCATCTATGATAATCTGGCTGTACTCATCATGAAACGCCTTTTCCACCATCCGCTTTTGTATCAGCACAAGGGCTGCCAGATCATAGACGTCAAAAAGTCCGTTTTTTACATTGGAAACCGTCTGTTCCACCGGAATACCACGATTTTCACCGTACTCTTCCAGGAATTCCAGATACATGCCCGCAATATTTTTATGTTTGACATTTAACTGAAAATATCCTTTATATTCTGCTGTTTTCTCTTTACATCTCTCTGCACTGTCCTCAGACATAAGAAAATGAATCCTTGTTTTGATCCTCTGGTTCAGGAGCTGGAACAGCTTTGCCACGGAAGCGTCCGGATTTTCCATCACCGTTCTCCCGATACTGTCAGAGGACAGGATGACACCCAGAGCAGAATCTGCAACCTGGATGTCCTTTAGTAAATGCTCCCGGATCCTGGACAGATAACGATCCAATCCGGTTATGAAATCCATTCTGCTTTTGTAAGCCTCCGACTCAAAATGACCGCCAAGCCGGTATTTCTTTTTCCACTCCTTTCCCAGCAGATCCCGGAAAAATGTATCCATACGCTTTCGCCCTACATGATATACATCCAGCTCAGGAAGGCCGCTGGTGATATAATTTAACAGCATATCGTTGTTACCGATAATACAGAATTCCTCTGGAGAGAACCGCTGCTCATAGTTGTAGAGAATATAGGAAATCCGGTGCATGGCAACCGTTGTCTTTCCACTTCCCGCCACTCCCTGAACAATGATGTTTCCAAAAGGGGAACGCCGGATGATCTCATTCTGCTCCTTCTGAATGGTCGAAATGATATCTCCTAAAACCACGTCCTTATTCTGGGACAGATATTTCACCAAAAGCTCATCCGTGGCTGCTGTGTCGTTATCATAATATCCAAGCAGCCGACCGTTGTCCACATCAAACGTCCGTTTCAGACAGAGATCCACGTCGATTTTCCCTGCCTCCGGCACATCATAGCTTCCAGCCCCCAGTTCATTCTCATAATACAGGGCTGCCACAGGGGCCCGCCAGTCCACAATAAGCACGTCGGTCCTGTCTTTGGAAATGCCATTCTTCCCTATGTACAGCTGTTCCAACTGACCTGTCTCCTTCTCCTGATAGTCGATGCGCCCAAAATAGGGCTTAATCCATGCGGCCTGATTCTTTCTGAGCTGCCGCTCCTGGTGCTCCTGGATATCCTGGCTGACAATCAGTTGATTATACAATTCCACATTCCCGGCGGCAACCGCGGCAAACAGCGATTCGGTTTCTTTCCTGCCTTTTTCTGCCCTTGCCTGGAAATAGGAAATATTCTGGTTAATGATATCCCGGCACTCCTCAAAATGCTTCTGCTCGTCTGTCACTATCTGCCTCCTTTTTCAATGAATCCGTTTTCATCAATCGTTACGGTTGGGGAAATTCTCCTCATATATGCCAGAATCCGCTCCTTTTCTGTTCCGGACGCCATACTAACCTTGCAAGAAGCCTGCTTTGCCGGGATAAATTGGATACTTTTTATGCCTTCCCCACCAAGGACAACCTTCACAAGGCAACTATCCCTCATTTTAGAATTAAAAAGGAAATTTCCCAGGCTGTAAATCACCGGTACTTCTCCCTCAAAGGCAACCGGCTGCAGCACATGTGGATGCGCCCCGATAATCAGATCCGCCCCTGAGGCCGCGATCTGCGGCGCCTGTGTGAGCTGCCATGAATCAAGTACATCTGTGCTTTCTGTTCCCCAATGAATGTATACAATCACATAGTCGCTGACAGCTCTTGCTTCCCTGACTGCCTGCAGAAGTCCTTCTATCTCACGGCAGCGGAAAACACCAGCCGAATGATCTGTCGCGCCCTTCGTTTGAGGATTGGCCATGCGCTCAATCTGGGTGGCGGAAATAAATGCAATCTTCGTGTCATTGGCAATAAAATATACCGGCGCAGCTGCCTCCTGCAGATTTCTCCCTGCGCCCACAAATGGCATACCGATTCCATTTAAGGTATCAATGGAGTCGGTAAGGGAAACTTCCCCATAATCATAAGCGTGGTTATTGGCTAAAGAGACGATATCTGCCCCCATGTCAAGCAGCATGGACGCGTTTTCCGGTCTGGCACGAAAGGTAAACGTCTTTCTCGGTAACGGCGTTCCCCGGTTCGTATAAGGAAATTCATTATTTACCATAAAAATATCCGCACCGCGCATCTCCTCCAGAAGATCCGCTGATATCGTACCGTCAATGCCTGCTTTTCTCTGCTTCATACTTGCCATGATCGCATAGCTGTCGTCAAACAAAATATCTCCGGCAAAGACAAGACTGATCTCACCAGGATCCGCGGTCTCTTTGGGATAAATGCGATTCTGACGGCAGTATTCTTCATCTGCCAGTATGCCATCGTATTTGCCGGCTTTCTCCCCAGCGCCTTCTCCCTCCCCATAAAAGCTGCTTCTTTTGTTCACTTCTTTCGATTGGTCTGGCTGGCTTCCCTGACCGTTCATTACAATATGGTGTTTGCCATTTTGTCCGGCCGCCAGAGCTTTAAACATACCAGCATTTCCCAGCGGAACCGTTATGGTAAGTATCAGTGCTGTCATCAGGACCAGTACCGTCCGGTGCTTTTGTACTTTAGTTCTCATCTTCTCCTCCCCAGAGCGGAATCGTTCAGACCGGGATCTCCAGAAATGCCCTTTGACGCTTTCCAGTTGTCCCCTTTCTTCCTTTGTCGCCTTCCTATCAGCCTTCTTTAAGCCTTTCCTATCAGCCCTCTTCTGTCTCTCATACATTTCGGGAACAAGGAATTATAATGCTTTCTTTAAATACCCATATGCACCTTCTAATGTCATATGGTACTTCTCCTGCAGCTTCTTTAAAATAACTTCTTCCGGAATATTTAACTCACACAAGGTGGAAATCATGGTGTAGATCCCTTCTTCCCTGCCTTCTTCCCTTCCTTCTTCCCTGCCCCTTTCAATATTTTCCTGATCTCTCATCAGCAATGTCATATATTCATGCCTCCATTTCCGGTTCTCCTTTGCCTGACGGACTGCTTTTTCCAGCTTCTGTACGTATTCATCCTCTGAAGGCTTTCCTGCTACATAGTCCAGAAATGCCTTCAGTTCCTCTTTTACATCCTCAAGCTCTCCTTCTGCGTTCAAAAAAATCTTTGCCGTTCCATCCCCAAGAAAAAGTGTCGGTTCTTCTTTACAGATATTTTCAAATGTGTATCTGTGACGCCCACGGCCAAACAGATCTGACAAACAGATGAATATGATAAAGCTTTTATTTAGCTTACTGTATGGCTGTCCTTTATCCAATAGCTGCAAATCAATCATACACTGGTAATACCGGCTCCTCTTCGGCAGCTCCCTCCCACTGATTGTCTGCATCTCAATGTCGTATACAGTCCCCTTTTCATCATTTATATATACATCCAGACGCACGCTCCGGGCATCTGCATCCGGTTTGATTTCCTTTTGCAGTTCCGGGTATTCTATGTGGGCAATCTCCATATCCGGAAATATCCTCTGTAAAAGTTCCTGGCATAATTCCGGATCCCTCATGACCTTCCCAAACAGAAAATCATTCGATATCCCCAGCTCTTCCCAGTTTATATCAGGCGGTTTTCTTTCTTTCATTTCTCATCCTCTGCCTTAATGGAAAATATCAACTGTCAATGGCTCTTTCTCTGTTACGTAAAGATATTAGCTTCTTTTATTAGAAGCCGCCTGCCATCATTTCTGACAAAAAGAGAGTTCTTTCCAGCCTATGTTATTCCCAATATTTTCTTAAACATAGCGTTCTGCTACTTCATTAATTACAGAAATTATAGTAATTTCTTCAAACACTCATATGCGCCTTCTAACGTCATATGGTATTCCTCTTGCAGCTTCTTCAAAATAACATCCTCTGGAATATTTAACTCCCTCTAAGTGAAGATCAGGGTATAAACTCCCTCTTTACGTCCTTCTTCCTTGTTTCCTTATAATCACTTTCGTAGTCGATAATAGCTATACTACCGTCCTCAAGCTCGAACAGACTATTCATTCTCAATTCTTTTGCCCATACCACTGGTAGGTTTGTTGGCTTTGTATCAATTACTTTTAAACGGCTTTCCAGACCAAATAAGGATAATGGCTTTCCCTTCATTCGATCCCCGAATAGTTTGGAGATAATGTCCTTATTCTGGTAGGAAATGTCCAAGTCCGGAAATCCTGATTCCATTCCGTTCCTTTTTACTTTTGCGGCTGATATCATTCTAAACTGTCCCAAAGTGCTCTTTCCGCTGTATCAGAGTCCCACTATCTGCGAAATGCTGACGCCACTTCCCTTTATCCTCTGCAATATTATAAACAGAATTTATAATACTTTCCTTAAATATTCATACGCGTCCTCTAACGTCACACGGCACTTCTCCTGAATCTTCTTCAGAATAACATCCTCTGGAATATCCAATTCTCTCAATGTGGAGATCAGGGTATGTAATCCTTCTTCCCGGCCTTCTTCCCTGCCTCTTTCAATATTTTCCTGATCTCTCATCAGTAACGCCATATATTCATGCCCCCATTTCCGATTCTTCTTTGCCTTGCAGGCTGCCTCTTCAAGTTTCTGTACATATTCATCCTCCGAAGGCTTTCCTGTTACATAGTCAGGGAATGCCTTTTGTTCTTCTTTTATTTCCCCGATATCTCCCTTAGCGTTCAAAAAGAGCTTTGCCGTCCCCTCCCCGAGAAAAAAACTAATACTCTTTACAGATATTTCCAAACATATTGATGGCATCCCCTGTCAAACATATCCGACAGACAGATGAAGATAGTCTGTATTTTATCTTTTTCAAATATTTGTCATCACTTTAACATATACAAATAAATCATAATACACGTATCTCTTTTCATTTCTATTATACTCAATGGGATCCAAAAAATCTATAAGGTATCCTACAAAAACATCCATTATAGATACAGAAATAGTCCTCATATCCTATATTTATAGCATATCAGAAAAGAAAATGGTTGTGAAAAATAATTGCAGCACTGCAATATTCAATTTTCGGTTCGGATTTGGAGCTGACTTGGACTAAGAAATATTTAACAGCTAATGACATGCCTGCTATGAACGAAGAATAAATAATCGCAAAAACAGTATATTTTCTCCTGCTTTTTGTATGGAAGGCGGCAGATGAGAAGAATCATCTGCCGCCCAGCTTTACTGCTTAAATCGAAACCTTCACTGCGGTCTCATTAAAGGCATTTTGCTTCGTATGCTTTGCCGTATGAGCTTAGCTTACTGAATCCAGGCACCGTCGGCGCCAACCTGATAGCCATCCGGTGTTGTTGTGTTGGACAGCATGGCACCTAATGGGCCACCTGCCACTGTGCTGAAGTAGTACCACTGACCATTGATCTGATTCCAACCAGTGTACATATGTCCCTGTGTTCCATCAGCGACCGGATGCAGATAATACCATGTAGCACCATCCTGCTTCCAGCCTGTTACCAGATAACCTTCTGCATCAAAGAAGTACCAGTTCTTAGAATTCTGCCACTCAAGCTCAACCCACTCGTTGGACGGGTACGTGCCGTCTGTATAACGGAACCACCAGCCCTTCTCATTCTGCTGCCACTGGCCGGACTTACCACCCTTGGCATTGTTCATGTTATTGTTCGTGCTGGAACCTGAACTGGAACCAGAACCGCTGCCTGCTGGTTTTACCCAACCGCTTCCGTTGCTCGGACGCCCCTCAGCATCATAATTTACAGTAAAGATACTGAAACTCTTTGTTTTTACTGTTACATATCTTCCACCTTCACTACCTTCAAAGTCAGCCCACGGTGAAGTGATTGCATTGTGCTCATGCTTAATTCCAGCATAGCCCTTTGAGGCAAACTCAGCGTAAGAGGAATCCGGAACAGGAAGAATAAAGCTTACTCCACTACCGAAATCAATTCCCTCTACATGACCACTGCCAACAACTCCATGCTCGTCGGTAACAACTACAACCGGCTTCACATCAAAATTCATCTGAGTAATATAGGTATGCCATTCACCAGTATTAGGATCTAAGGAATACGCAAAACCAACTTTACCCTCCGGCTGCTGTACCAACGTTATCTCAGCCTTCTCACCTGGCTTAAGATTTAATTCTTTCTTAAGGATTTCTGCTACATTATCAGGGAATACCGGAACTGCTGCTTCAGAGCTCATTGCTGCATTTTCATTTACATTATTCAGCATCTCTGTCAGTTTCACTTCAAGAGCCACTAATTCCTCAGCTGTAAGATCCGGATTTTCTGCTGCGATATCTGCCGTCCATTTTGCAGCCGTCGTTTCAGCATCAATTCCACCTACGATAGGCTTCTGGGACTCAATCTCAACCGGTACATCTGCTGCTGCATCTTTAACGACTACAGAGCCTGTGATAGGTGCAACTGCGCCATCCTTATGGGATACTGTTACTTCTGCCTCACCTACAGACTTAGCCTCAACTACAACATAAAATGCTCCGGTCTCATCCTCGGCTTCTTCGGAAAGAAGTTCTGCAACAGCAACATCAGGATTGCTGCTCACTACTTCAAATCCACCGTCATAGCTGGATACGAACGGAATGAACGCAAAATTATCGCCTTCCACTTCGCTGTTCACATAAGCTCTGACAGGGAACAGATTCTCGATCTTCGCCCATTCAAGCGTATTCTCAACCGGCGTTGTATCCTTTACAGTTACATTTACCTTTGCCTCAGCAATTGTTGCATTATTGTACTTTGCCGTGACAGTAACTACAGCTTTGTCGCCATTCTTGGCATCTTTTGCTGTTACTTCACCAGTGGTGCTGACAGCAACGCTCTTATTGTCTGACTCATAGCTGTAATCTGCTTTCACACCTGCCGCTACTTTGGTAAGCTCAGGCCTAATCGTCGCCCCTTTCTCAGGAGAAACTTCCAAAGCAGAATCTACTGTCAGAACAGGATCCGCAATCGTTACAACTGCTTCACCAGAAACAGACTCCGATGTAGATAATGTTGCTGTAACCGTTGCGGAGTTACTTCCACCCATCTCATACTTAACAGCAGTAACAACACCATTCGCATCTACCGTAACATTGCCAGAATCAGAACCCCAGTTAATCTTTGCATTGGAAGCGCTTGCATATGCTGCATTAGAATCACTTTCAACAGCATTAGCATCCGTTGCCAATGTTGCCTTCAACTCCGTTGTTCCACCAAGCATCACCTCGGCCTTATCCGGGGATACCTTCATGGTCAACAGACCCTTAAACGGGTCATTTCCTGCTGCCAGACCGCTAATCGGCATACTTGCGGTAGCAAGGGCCACCGACAAGGCCACAGCAGCAAATTTCTTGAATTTCATTGTTATCTTCCTCCTTTTTTGTTGCGGATCTCTAGCATACGAAAATCTCCGCCGCTCATACAGACTAAGTATATACCCTGTTTCCTGTATTTGTCAATATGATAATCTCAGTGTTTTTATTTCGCCATAAAAATGCCACAAATACCACATATTTCCCACAAAAGTCCGGTCGAAATCTCCCGGATTTACCGTATAATAAGACAAAACATATCATAAAATCTGGCAAAAACGCCATCAATTCCCATCTGTTCCAGACATAAGCAAATCTGGAAGCCCCCTCCTGCCCTATAGGAGGCATTCCACTGCCCGTAACAATTCATCCGTATACGCCGCAATATCATTTCCGGCGCTTCCAAAGCAGCAGGGAGCGCTTATTTAACAGATGATTTCTCGTCTGTTTCAAACGCTCCCTGAACCCTGCATAGAATGTGGCCCATATATCAGCCATCTGTCACCGGATAAATCGAACGGCTCCAAAACATCCTACTTTCCCACCTTCCCCTCTACTGCCGCGATCCCTTGATAGAGGAATGCGGACAGCGCGCAAAGGATTACGATTGACATCACCACCAGATCCATTTTAAACACCTGCGAGCCATAAATAATCAGATACCCCAGCCCTGCCTGTGCGGCCAGAAATTCCCCGATGATGACGCCTACCAGGCACAGGCCGATATTGACCTTCATATTACTTATGATGAGCGGTACGGAACCAGGCAGCAGAACTTTTAAGAGCACATCCCTCTGTGTCCCGCCCAGAGAATAAATCAGCTTTACCTGATCGGGATCCATACTCTGAAATCCATTGTGCAGTGTCAGAATCGAACCGAATACCGCCACAGAGACGGCGGCCACAATAATTGTGCGCACATTATTTCCCAGCCATACGATGAGAATCGGCGCCAGAGCCGATTTCGGCAGGCTGTTGAGCACAACCAGGTAAGGATCGAGAACCTCGGAAAGGCTTTTGCTGGACCACAGAAGTACGGCTCCGATAATTCCGATCACAACCACAAGCCCAAAACTCACCAGGGTCTCAAGGAGTGTGATGCCTATGTGTATGAAAATACTTTTGTCCACCAGCATATCGTAAAAACACCTGACGACCCGGAAGGGAGAACTGAAAATGAAATCATTAATGATGTCCATTCGGGCACAGGCCTCCCAGAACACCAGAAGAATAAGCAGAAGCAGGAGACGATAAAAGCAGACTGCCTTTTGACGGCGTTTCTGCCTGGCGATAAACTCCCGCTGCGCCAAGGTTTCACTCTGTTTCATACTGCACCCCCATTTCTCCCCTATCAAGCAAATTACTATTCTCCAATCCTTCCCTGCCGGCATACTGCTTTTCCTCCACTGAGACTTCTCTCTCAGCAGGCAGATCGTCATTCTCCGTTACTTCGCTATCGGCACGCTGCTTTTCTCCCCCTGAGACTTCTCCCTCAGCAGGCAGATCGTCATTCGTCGTCACTTTCCTGTCGGCATGCTGTTTTCCTTCCTCCAAAGCTTCTTCCTCACAATGTAATGTTTCAACCTCCGACGCTTCCCCGGCAACAGACAGATTTTCCACATCGGCCTCACTGCCAGCCTCAGCCAGTTCGTTCCCGGCAGACTCCTCACTGCCTCCGCGCTTTTCTTTTGCCGTGGCCATTCCGCCGACTTCATGCTGTTCCTTTCCATCGGACATGCTTCCCAAAGCGAAGCCCGCCCGCACCTCCAATGTTTCATCCCCCGTCAGGGCCTTATTTTGCAAAATTTTCCAGACTTCATTAAAATAGGAAGAAAACCGTGGGCTGTTACGTCTTTCCAGAGGGCTCGTTACCCCGTCCTCGAAGGAAACCGGCAGGATTTTCCTGATCCTGCCCGGCCGATTCGTGAGGATAACAATCCGGTCGGCCACACTGACGGCTTCGGATAAATCGTGTGTAATGAGCACCGCTGTTTTCTTCCGGCTGCGGATAATCGTACTGATATCGTCACAGACAGAAAGCCTTGTCTGATAATCGAGAGCCGAGAACGGCTCATCTAACAACAGCAGATCCGGCTCAAGTGCCAGCGTCCTGATTAATGCTGCCCGCTGGCGCATTCCGCCGGACAGCTCGGACGGCCGTGCATCCTCAAATTGCCCGAGGCCGTAAGCGTCGAGCAATCCCCGCACCATCCTTCTGTGCTCTCCGTCGAGCCGGTTCCTGATCTCCAGGCCCAGGCAGGCATTTTCAAAGATCGTCCGCCATTCCAGCAGATGGTCTCTCTGCAGCATATAGCCAATACCGGAGGAATCTTTGGGCGCAGGTTTTCCGTCCAGGAGAATTTCGCCTTCGTCCGGCGCAATCAGTCCGCAGATTAATGACAAAAGCGTCGATTTTCCGCATCCCGACGGACCCACAACTGCCACAAATTCACCCGCAGCGGCTTCAAATGATATATTGGAAAGGGCCTGAGTTTCCCCGTCCATCGTATGGTAGGAATAGCTCAGGCCTTTGACTTCCAGCTTGGGAAACATGGACCACCTCAAAAGTTATGTTTTATTTAGGATATGCCGGAAATACGCAGGACGTGAACGCCCCCGTACAAGCATACCTTGGTCCGGATGCCTTCAATTTTTTCACAGTTTTTACCAAAAAGTCTGTTCGTTTTCCGGATTTTGTGGTAGAATTTCAACATACAGTATTTTTATAAAACAGGGGGAGAATCTTATGGCAAAAGAAATGATTGCTATGCTTCTTGCCGGCGGCCAGGGCTCCCGTTTATACGCTCTGACCCAAAAGCTGGCGAAACCTGCAGTTCCATTCGGCGGTAAATATCGTATCATCGATTTCCCGTTATCCAACTGCGTCAATTCCGGCATTGATACCGTTGGTATCCTTACACAGTACCAGCCATTGGTGCTCAATGAATATATCGGCAACGGCCAGCCCTGGGATCTCGACCGGCTCTACGGCGGCGTCCATGTTCTTCCGCCTTACCAGCAGGCATCCGGCTCTGACTGGTATAAGGGGACTGCCAATGCTATTTACCAGAATATTTCCTTTATCGAACGCTACAATCCGCAGTACGTCATTATCCTGTCCGGCGATCAGATCTGCAAACAGGACTACAGTGATTTTCTGCGCTTCCACAAGGAAAAGAATGCAGAGTTCAGCGTTGCTGTCATGGAGGTGCCGTGGGAGGAGGCATCCCGTTTCGGTCTGATGGTCGCTGATGGAAACGACAAGATCACCGAATTCCAGGAGAAGCCCAAAGCCCCCAAGTCAAATCTTGCATCAATGGGTATCTACATTTTCAACTGGGATATCCTGCGCAAATATCTGATTGAGGACGAAGCAGACCCCAATTCCGAAAATGATTTCGGCAACAATATTATCCCCAATCTTTTAAAGGATGGGCGGCAGATGTACGCTTACCATTTTAACGGCTACTGGAAAGACGTGGGAACCATTTCTTCCCTGTGGGAGGCCAATATGGAGGTGCTCGACCCGGAGCACAGCGGAATCAATCTGTTTGACGATGATTGGAAGATCTACAGCCGCAACAGCGGTATGACAGGACACCGTATCAGTTCCGATGCTGTCGTGGAGAATTCCATGATTACTGACGGTTGCCGCATCGGCGGTACGGTAAAGCACTCTGTCCTTTTCTCCGGCGTTATCATCGAACCGGGCGCGCATGTCGAAGATGCCGTTGTCATGGGCGGTACCGTCATTAAGTCCGGAGCTGAGGTCCGTCACTGTATCGTAGCCGAAAATGTAGTCATCGGCCAGCATGCAGTCGTCGGCGCTATGCCTGCAGGTGAAGAGAAAGGTGTCGCAACAGTCGGCCCCGGTATACATATTGGAGACAGAGCCAAGATCGGTCCCAATGCCATGATTAATAAAAATGTAGAGGATGGTGAAGAACAATGGTAAATTCCAATGCAAATGCGATCGGCATCATTTTCCCAAACAGCTATGATTCTATGGTCCCGGAGCTTGTGAGCGAACGACTGATGGCTTCCATCCCGTTTGCCGGGCGTTACCGCATGGTGGATTTTATCCTTTCCAGCATGGTAAACTGTGGGATCGACAATATTTCCCTGGTTGTCCGTCAGAATTATCATTCCCTGATGGACCATCTGGGTTCCGGACGTGAATGGGATCTGGCTCGCAAAAACGGCGGTCTCAATATCTTCCCGCCGTTTTCCGAGAAAAATGTTAAAATGTATAACGGACGCGTGGAAGGGCTGGCCAGCATCCTGCCGTTCTTGTCCTCTCAGAGTGAAAAGTATGTAATCATGGCCGACGCCGATATTGCCGTCAACTTTGACTTTGGCGCATTTATTGACGCCCACATCGCAAGCGGCGCAGATATTACCGTGGCTTATAAGGAAGAGGAGCTTCCCATGAGCGTCAGGGCGGCCAATGACCTCACCTCTGATTTTTATTACGCATTCCGCATCGAGAACGGGCGTGTGCAGAAGATCTATATCAACCCGACAAGTCCGGGAAAGCTCAATTTTTCCATGCGTATCTATATCATTGAACGCGAGCTTCTGATTGATCTCATCCGCACTGCTTTCGTCCGCGGCTGTCTGTATTTTGAGCGCGATATCCTGGCCCCGCAGCTTGACAGATACCATGTGCAGGCCTACCGTTATGACGGCTATGTGGCGCGTATCAGCGATATGAAGAGCTATTTTGACGAAAATATGAAGCTTCTTAAAGATGAAAATCTGGATGCGCTCTTCTCCCCCAGCGCTATACACACCAAGATCCGTGATGACAATCCGACACGCTACATCAGCGGCGCCAGGGCAAAGAATGTCATGGTCGCCGACGGCTGTGTAATCGAAGGTGAAGTCGAAAACTGTATCCTCTTCCGTGGCGTCAGGGTCGGCAAGGGGTCCAAGATTAAAAACTGTATCCTCATGCAGGATACCGTGGTCGGGGCCGGAGCAAGGCTCGAGTATATCATCACAGATAAAAATGTCACGGTCACGGACGGCAAGGAGCTGAGAGGAACCGATACCTTCCCGGTCTACGTTGCCAAGAGACAGACCGTATAGAAGCCGGTTCCCGCAGGAAAGTTTTCTGCAACTGCCAAAGATAAGGACGCTGCTGCATGCGGCGTCCTCTGTCTGTTTGTTACTCATCATGCGGGCAGACCGTCAGGGCTGCTGCGCTCTTACTGATTTATGGAGGTCAAACATGAGATTACATTCTTTCAGGGCTGCCTTCGCCGGGCTGGCACTCTCCGCCTTTGTTTCCTTTCCTGCTTTTGCCCAGACCAGAATACACATTCTTGACGTCGGACAGGGCCTTTCTATCTTAGCGGAATCGCAGGGGCATTATCTGCTGTATGACGGCGGCGATGCAGATCAGTCAAGCTATGTCGTCGCCTATTTAAAGGAACAGGGCGTTTCTTCTCTTGACTATGTCATTGCCAGCCATTATGACTCCGACCATTTAAACGGCGTCGTCGGTGCTCTCCATGTATTTCCGGCCTCTCAGATCTTTGCGCCAGATTATGAGACAGACACGCGGGTGTTTCGTTCCTTCCAGTCTGTCATCGCCAGTCAGGCACTGCCTGCAGGACAGCCGACTTTCGGTGATGTCTACTGTCTGGGCGACGCTTCCTTCCAGATTCTGTCTCCGTCGGGCGGTGGATACAAAAAGGCCAACGATTATTCGATCGCAATTCGTCTGACAGACGGCGATACCAGCTTCCTGATCACAGGCGATGCAGAAGCTGAAAGTGAGGCCCGGATCACAGCGTCCGGCCTTCCTCTGGAAAGCACGGTTTATGTGGCAGGCCACCACGGGAGCGCCTCCTCCACGAGCTGGGAGTTATTACAAAAAGCGGTCCCTGAATTTGCCGTTATCTCCTGCGGAACCGGCAATTCTTATGGGCATCCACATGCAGAGACGATGGAGAAGCTGCAGTCAATGGAGATCCCGGTATTCCGAACCGATCTTCAGGGTGTACTCATAGCCGAGACAGACGGGACTACTCTGCAATGGAATCAGGATCCCTGTAATGATTACACACCCGGGGATCCCGGTGATGCTGTCCCGGGGACACAAAAAAATCAGTCGGATACGACAGCAGGAGCAGCAGAGACAGGCACAAATTTAACAGCACCCAAATATCAGACAACAGACGGGACAGGTGTTTCATCAGAATCTTCTTCCACACCGGAAGATCCCGCATCACAATCAAAAAAGGAGCAGGCATATGTTCTTAATACCAGCTCCAAAAAAATCCATAGGCCTTCCTGCTCCAGTGTCAGCCAGATAAAGGATAAGAACAAGAAGTCCGTCACAGAGGACCGAGGCGTTCTCATTTCCCAGGGCTACAGCCCCTGTAAGAACTGTAACCCCTAACTGTTAAGGGGTAAAAAACTGGTTGACCCCGTCCAAAAGCCCGTCTGCCAGCCTGTCAAGGGTCTCGTCCGAGTGCGGCGAGGCCTTGTCCCCCAGCTCGATATCAATACTGGGAACTGTGGAATAGGAAGTCTGCGTCAAATCCATCTCTATACTGCCGGAAGAAAAGATTTTATTTCCTTTTCCCTTCAGGCCCTCAATCAGGCAGTCGCCCAGCCTGTTATGCGACTGCCAGTGGGAAGCCACCGGCTCCATTGCCCGATATGAGGCATTGTCCGGCACGCTCATATAAAAACAGCCTTTATCTTTCTCCGTCGAATCCCAGTGAAGCGCGATGTGGCAGTCCGCATGATTGTTTGCAAGTACGGTCCGGGCAATATTGTCCAGCTGAACATCGTTTCCCTCGCGGATCATCAGCACATCATATCCCTCAGCTAACAGCTTGTCCCGCAATTTCTTTGCCATTGCAAGTGTCACCTCATGCTCCGGTGTGCCGTCCTCAAACGTCATGCCGGAGGACACCGCAGCCGCCGTCACTGCTCCTGCTCCTGTCGTACCGCCTGTCACCTTGGGACTCCCGTCCGGATGACACTGCGTCTTAACCGATCCGCCTCCTTTTGTCCCGTGACCGGCGTTGACACACACGGTCTTGCCCTTACGGTTTTCCCTTCCGTTTTGATAGTAAATCGCAGTTCCGCTGCTGATCTTTGAAAAGGATGCGTATGTATCTTTGCTGTCAAGAGCCACCTCCCAGGTTTTGTCCACATAGGGGCTGTCCACCGCGCCGGCCTGGGCGGATTCTGCCCTGCCGCCGGATGCGGCCGTGCCAGAGCCTGCCGCAGGTTTGTCCGCGGAAAGGTAGCGGGATGCCACATAGCATCTCGTTCCATTTATAAGGACAGTGCTCCACTCTCCCTCATTCTTCTCGCGCTCTAACTCTGTCCCTTTGGGAAGTGTTCCCAGAAGCTCTGCCTCTGTCGATGGGGCTGTCCTGTAATTCAGGCTCGTGGCATTCACATATACGGTATCCGCAAATGCCAGAAATCCATTCCCTGCTGCCAGCAGAATGCCGAATCCCGCTGCCAGAATGGCTGTCGTTTTACGTTTTGTATTCATTTCATCATCCTCTTTATCCTGTTTCCTGTAACCACTCAGAAATTTCCGGTTATTGTCATTTCTATTATACTAAAGACCACCCGCCGCTTCAAGTATAATTTGAGAGGGGACAACACATACACATACTACAAATCAGGCAGGGATGTCTACCCTGCCTGATTCACCATTGCCTTCAGTTCGTTGACTGAAAGGTGTTTTTCCTTGAGAATGGCGGAAAGTTCAGCGATCTCCAGACGTTCCAGCATCTCCTCAATCTCCTTTTTCTCTTCCTTCAGCCGTTCCAGGCAGTCGGTATACTGCACGATCGCCTCATCAACTCCGGCTAACTTCTCCTCAAGCTTCTCCTTTTGACTCTTTCTGACTCCTCTTGCCATGTTCATCTCCTATTTCTCTGCCGGGTGGATCCGGCATTTCATTACAAATGTCCTGCGGAAGCGCACGATTTTTGCAAAATGGCTTTTACCATTTCCACGCATCAAAAACCGGCGCTGGAAAAGCGTCATAAGGAAAACATTTATGACGTTTCCTATACAATATTTATATGGAGATTTTCCGGAAAATATTCCAAAAATGGATAGATTTTAAAAAACATTCGGGCCGGCACACCTGTTAAGGCATGCCGGCCCGATTTTTCTCTATGTCAACACTGCCACGGGCAGCGTTCTACACACAACTGTACATCCGCTAGCAGTCTGTCGTACAGGTGCATCTGGTCGTGCAGCCTGTGCTGGCGGATGCATTGGCTCCGCTCACACCGGCGTTAATCACGGCAGCCGCGGCCGAGCAGTTCTGGCAGCCGTCACGATAACCGGCCTCATAGCCTGCGCGATAACCGGCGTTGTAGCCTGCGTTATAACCGGCATTATAGCCGGAATTATAAGCGCCGTTCTTACCGGCTTCAAAGCCTGCACGATAACCGTTCTGATAAACGCCGCTGCAGTTGCAGCTCCATCCCCAGCTTCCGCAACTGCCGCTGTTGCTGCCGCCACAGCCATTGTTGCTGCCGCTATTACAGCTGCAGTTACAGCTGCAGTTGTTATTGCAGCTACTGCTGCAACAATTTTTGTTGCAGGAGCAAGAACCGCCAATTACGATACCGCCGCAATTACAATTCGAACGGCAGCAGCCACATCCTGTATTACATGAACAATTATTTCTGCAGATACTCATATGATTAATCTCCTTGAATTTTTCAGGTTTGTACTTTATCATATGGGACATCCGCGAAAATGTGCATGGGCGGGAGTGTATTTCGCAACTTCTCCCGCCCATGCCATATCCTGTTTTAATCGCCCAGTACGTTCACGATCTTAGCCGGGCTTCTGTAATTCCAGGTCGATATCTTGATTCCTGTCTTGGAGCTCGAAGCATGGCATACCTGGCCGTTGCCGATGTAGATAGCAACGTGATTGATCCCACCGCTGCCGGCATAAAATACGAGATCACCCGGACGCATCTGGCTCGAGGTAATGGAACGCCCGCAGTTTGCCTGCGCTGCCGAACTATGCGGCAGGGAGATCCCAAACTGTGCCATAATAGACATCGTGAAACCGGAACAGTCCGCGCCGTTTGTAAGGCTTGTGCCTCCCCATACATACGGATTGCCGATGAACTGTACCGCATAGTTGGCAATCTGAGCACGTTTGGAAGAAACGCCTCCTGCCTGTGAGCCTGCCGCTCCGTCATTCGTCTTATTCCCGCCGGAAGAGCTGCCCGGCTTAGGCTTCGAACTGCCTGAACTGCCGCCGGACGGCTTCGTCTGCTGCGGCTTCGCGGCTTCCTCCACGACAGGTGTATATTTGATCGCCTCGTTTAACCCGTATTTGACATCCACATAATCACTGGAAATATAGGCTGTCATATCATCCAGCTCAATTCCCACCCAGCCGTCCTGCTGGCTTGCCACCAGATACCGCTCGCTGTTCAAAATCTGGGTCCATATCGTGGAATCCGTATTTGGTTCTGTGCGCACATTTACGACATCTGTATTGGCAATAGCCATGAGTTCAGCGACCTCCATTGCCTTCTCTTCGGCCGCTGTACCGGTCAGTATGTATTCCGCCTTCACATAGCCTGTGATCCGCCCTGAACGCACCTTGAGCCATCCGCCCTCAACCGTTTCCAGAATATCACAGCCCGCGTTGCCGGGAAGCTTGGCGATAATCTTTCCCTTCTCTTCATCGGGATTATCGCGGACATTCAGATAATTGTTTACATTGGAGACACCAAGATTATCATAGAGGCTTAGCACTGTTGTCCGCATATCCTGCTTGTGGGCCTCATTCAGGGCATAACGGATCTGTACGTAATCGGACGAAATATAGCCGTCCTCGATCTGGATCCATCCATCCTGTTCCCCTTCAATCTCGTACCGCTCATCCTTTAACACCTGACTCACAATCTCCGCCTCCGGGTCTGCCGAGGCGCGCACGTTGAGCTTTTCTGCCTGGATAATCGCCCGCTCCTTTACGAACTCCGACGCTTCCTGTCTGGCGCGGTCCCCTGTGTAGATATATTGGGAACTGACATAGCCTGTGACACCACCGGAGGTAATCTTATACCACCCTTCCGTCGAGGTATCCACAATCTCACAGGCGCCGCCCTTGGGGAGCTTCCCGACGACCTCACCAAATTTTTCCGGTGTTTTCCTGATATTCAGATATCCTGAGACCCCGGCAATACCGAGATTGGCATAGCCGTCCAGAACTCCCTGCACGGTCTCCGCGAAAGCGGCCGAGGCACTCTCTGATTCCCTCCTGGCAATCTCCTCCGCTGAAAGTGTGGTCTCAAGAACAATCGTTTTTGCCTCCGACGAATCCGCCTCCAGCGGAGCGGTCGTCTCAAGGGAAGCTGCTGCCGTCTCAACGCGGATCGTCTCCTCCGTCTCCTGGCGGCTCTTTCCAATCATTCCTCCGACTACGGCTACTGCCGTCACAACCAGCACTGCCGCACCGGCAGCTGCCATGTATTTCATGGAAACACCCTGCTCCCTTTTCTTCTTGATCCTCTTAAAGCGTTCTATATTATCTTTTTTCTGATTTTTCTCTCTCTTATCTGATGTCTTTCCTGCTTCGGACATGTATATTCTCCATTCTCCGATGATACCGGAGCGCTTCTATTTATGTGGCTGCGTTTTTTTATTTTACCAAACTGTGACGGTTCCTGTCAAACCTTTTATCGAATCATGGAAAATTTTGTACGCTACCAGTCCACCACCCGGTCTACGATCGCCTGCTGTTCCGTGCTCGTCCTCCTCAGATAGATCCTCGTGGTCTCGATGCTCTCGTGCCCCATCAAATCTGCGAGCAGAGCAATATCATTAAAACGTTCCAGAAAGCTCTTGGCAAAGCGGTGGCGGAAGGAATGTGGATAGATCACGGACTGGTCGATATTGTACCTCTGGGCCAGCACCTTCAGCTGGCCGGAAATCCCCCGCGTGGTGATACGCTTTCCCTGCCGGTTCAAAAAAAGGAAGCCGCTCGTCTGCCCCCTCTCTTCCATCCAGGCAAGTGCCTCTCTCTTCAGTGCCCTGGGTATGTAGATCCGTCTGAGTTTACCGCCCTTGGAATACAGATCCACATACCCTATCTGCACATGCTCCGCCTTAATCTGGATCAGTTCGCTCACACGCACTCCGGTGGCCGCCATAAAGCGTACCACAAAATACCAGAACGTCTCCTGATCGCGTTTCAGGCTGTTTTTGAAATACTCGTAATCCGCCTCGCTGATTACATTTTCCAGAAACGGCTTCTGCTGCACCTTCACAAATTGCAACTTCCACTCCTGTTTTCCCAGGAACTCCAGATAACAGTTCAGCGCGCGGATTCTCAAGTTTACAGTCTTTGGCTTGTATGTCTCAATGAGCCATACCTTATGATCCCTCAGTTTCTTTTTTGTCACCGTATCATATTGCTTGTGAAATTGCCTGACGGCAAATTTGTAGGATGAAATTGTATTTTCCGACAAATTTGTCCCCTTTAGATACTCTTCAAACTCGCTAAAATTCATATTGAAGGACCTCCTTTCAATATGATTTTAGCAGGCATTTCCTTAAAGTGTATCATTTTTCGACATATTTCGACAAAATCCGACTAGTCCTCCCGGCCAAGCGTCTGGAAATGCTCCATATTTCCATAAAGCTTCTGAATTCTTGCGAATTCTTCCGCATCATACAGCTCGCACTGGCCTCTTCCATACATCTTGGCTGTCTCCAGCATAAAGCGGGCTGCGCTGTCCAGATCTTCCATATGGGTCGCGCCTGTCGCGCACCCTGCAACCGTCGTCTCTGTTGTAACCGCCACGCCCACAACCGGAGCCTTGGTAGCTGTGGCCGGCTGAAGAATGCTGTTTAAATGGAACAGGCCGTTTCCGTAAGGTGTGATATCCTGCTGACTCAATGCAAATACCTGTGGCAGGCGGCCTGTCGTTGTCTGCATGATATCCAGAAGGTTCTCGCTGACACGCAGGATATAGCCCTCTTTTACAGTTGGGGAAATAGCGAAACCGCGGTAATTGATGATGCGGTTTCCCTTGGTCGTATCCACCACCAGAACGCCGTCTAAAGCATCTGTGACCTCTTCCTTATTTACCTGCCATGTCTCAACCGGGGAATTCATAAAGGGAACCGGATCGTGCGGCGTCGTCGGGGCATCCGGGCATACATGCGTGGAAACAAATACGTCTCCTTCCAGGAAATCGCCCTTTTTCTGCATGTCAAGAAGCTTGGCAGCCACAGCCAGAGCCGTAATCGCGCCGTCCCCGTCCGATACGAATCCGAGCTGCTCCGGACGCGCTCCCAGACCGCCCAGACGTCCCAGAATACCGATCGTGCGGGCAGTTCCGCCGTTCGTCTTTCCGTTTTTGCCCGGAATCATAATGCGAACCATATCCGTATGGCCTTTCGGGCCCTCAAGCGGATAGGTCTCCGCCTTGCAGCCCGGCATAATGGAGTTTAAGTACTCCACAACCTGAGCACCGGAAGCCTTCGGGCTGTCAAGAATGTCAAATAGTTCGATTAACTGCTTGTACAACATAATTTTACCCTTCCTGCGTTTTACGGCCGCCGCCAGTTATATTATGGCTTTAAATAGCCTGACTCCCTGTAATAACGTTCTGCACCGGAGTGGAGCGGTATGGTAAGCTCCTGGCACAGAAACACCTCATTCTGCATCGGTTCCAGAAAGGAATGGCCTTTTTCATACGTATCAACCGCGCGGGCGATACGGTATGCCCTCTCCTCCTCCATATCGGAGGAGACACAGAGCAGCATTTTGATACCAAAGGTGCTGACATCCTCCTCCTGCCCCGGATAAGTCCCTGCCGGGATCACAGCCCTGGAAAAGGACGGATTCTCAGACAAAATCTGCGAAAGTTCTTCCTCTGTATACTTCAGAATACAAATCTCTTCCTGCTGCGAAAGCGCCTGCCATGCACCCAAAGGCCCCGGGACAAAAGCATGTGCACCTGCGGCCCAGCCATCCCTCACGCCTTCTGTCCCTGCCGCAAGACCGTACGCCTCCAATTCCGTATTTTCCCTGTTGATTCCCATGACAGAAAATGCAGCCTGTGAGGCCGCTTCCGTGTCCGAAGCCAGACTGCCTGTCACGGCCGTTTTCCCTTTCAGCTCATGCACACAGGAAAGCCCGGAGGACTTGAGGGAAATCCATCCGGAAACAGAAGAATAGCAAGCGGCAATCACGCGCACCTTATCTTTCGCGTCCTCTTCAAAAACACCTGTGCCCTGATATGCGCAGGCGGCAATGTCAGCGGGCAGGAACGCAAGATCTGCGTCTCCTTCCTGCAAATGCAGGGCGTTGATGGGGGCTCCTTTGGAAGGCCGGATCTCAAATTGGAGATCCGGCTCATTGCCGCTGATGGCGCCGGTCAGCGCCACTGCTGCCAGAAATTCGAGTCCATCCTCCTCGCCTGTATCCACAATCAGCATGTCCCATTGCGAATTCCCGTCCACACGGTTTCTGCCGCTGCAGCCGCCAAGAAGCAGGCACAAGGCCAGCAAAAGGCTGATCCTAGACAACATAATCATCCAGGCATACAGCCCCATAGGGGCGGATACTCATGCGGTATGCACATCCCTTTCCCATGACATTTTCAATATAAGAAATATATTCGTCCACAATGCGGTTTGGCAGAATTACCATAATGACTCCGGCAAATCCGCCGCCGTGAACGCGGCAGGCACCGCAGCCCTTTTCCTGGATAAAAAGCTCACTCAAGGCTAACGTCGTCGTAATTCCCTGCTCGCTTCCGCCGCCAATATAGCAGTTTTGCAGCCATTTCCACGATGAATTTCCCGACTCGGTGATGTTTTTCAGGAAATCGTCGAAACGGTTTTCCTTTAACGCAGCCACCTCTGCCGCTACGCGTTTATTTTCTTCAAAGAAATGAAGCGCTCTGAGAAGCGGTCTGTGTCCTGCCTCTTTCATCACTCTGGCAGCATGTTCCACAACCTCCTCTTCCGTGATATCGGCACATACTTCTTTCCCGAATATGGCCGCCACCTGTTTCATTTCCTCGGGAATCGAAGAATATTCCGCGCTCAGATCCGCATGTCCCTTGCCCGTCTGTACAATAATCAGACTATGATCCTGCGCACCGAAATCGAAATCAATCTTTTCCACCACCGGTTTTAACGGATCCTTAAAATCAATGGTAATCATACCTCCCACGGCGCATGCCATCTGATCGAGAAGGCCCGAGGCCTTGTCCCAGTAGTTATTTTCAGCATACTTCCCAATATGCGCATAGGTCACGACATCCATTCTGCCTCCATTAAAGAAGGTATTCATCATACAGCAGATCAGCATCTCGTATGACGCCGACGAGCTGACGCCGGCCGCGCTGATGACATTGCTGGTGATAAAAGCGTCAAAGCCGCCGATCTGATAACCCATATCGAGAAAGCCTTTTACCATGCCCTTTGTCAGGTCGACGGTTCCGGCTTTTTTCTCACTGGGAGCCAGATTTTTTATGTCTATCGTAAATCGCTGGTCGAACGTCTCACTGATGATATGGATCTCATCCGTTCCGTTTGCAGCAGCGGCTGCCACACAGTCCAGATTGATGCTGCCGGCCAGCACCTTCCCGTGGTTGTGGTCTGTATGGTTGCCGCTGATCTCCGTGCGGCCTGCAGATGTAAACAGTTTGATATCGCGTGAGCCGAAATTTTTCTCAAATCCCTCCATTACATGCAGATAGCGTTCTTTGTTCGCTTCCACACCGCTCTTCCCATACATTTTCTGTAAAAATTCTGTCCCTTTTTCCCCGCCTAAACATTCCAAAAGCTTTTTTGCTTCCATTGCTTCGCTTCCTTTCCCGTTTTACGTTTCGTCGATGCTTGAAACCGGTTAAAATTTATTATATAATACCTTTAATCTGCATGGCAATACTTATTTGCAGAAGTTTCCAAAATTTATTAGCGGGTGAAATGTCTCCATTGAAAACTCCATCCTCTGCCACTGCGATACTGGCTTCAGGCTGTTTTGTGCGTTTCCCCTGTTAGTGCAGTGTTGGGGCGAGGCCGGGCTTTTATGTATCATTTATATGTCGGGAAAGCCCTTTTACCGGCTTCCTTATCCACACGAAACCTCTTCATAAGGAGTATCCGTTATGCAGGCAAACCCTCAAACTGACTGGAGCGGAAAACCATACCACTCACTTGACTATCATCTGAAAACCACCTTTGGCAAAAAAGTATACCGCCTTTCCCTGGACGGCGGCATGACTTGTCCGAATCGGGACGGGACGATTGGAACCGGGGGCTGTATCTTTTGCAGCGAAGGCGGTTCCGGGGATTTTGCCGCAACACGCGGTCTCTCCCTCGATGTGCAGATCGCCAGTGCAAAAGAACGTGTCGCCCGAAAAACAGCCGGAAAAAATGTTTCCTATATTGCCTATTTTCAGTCCTACACGAACACATATGCTCCTGTCTCTTATCTTGAGGCGCTGTTTTCCGAGGTGATTGCGCGGCCTGATATCTGTGCACTCTCAATCGCCACCCGCCCGGACTGCCTGCCTCCCGGGACAGTACACATGCTCTCTTCTTTAAATGAAAAAAAGCCCGTGTGGCTCGAGCTTGGACTTCAGACCGTCTGCGAAGAAACGGCCCGGTTCATCCGCCGCGGCTACAGGCTGTCTGTATTCGAGGACGCCTACCGGCGTTTAAAAGCAGACGGGCTTACTGTGATCGTTCACGTAATTCTCGGTCTGCCTTACGAGACAAAGGAGCAGATGCTCGCTACTGTCCGCTATCTTGCCGCACTGCGGGCAGACGGCATAAAGCTCCAGCTTCTTCACGTCCTGAAAGGGACGGCGCTGGAGCCTGTCTATCAGTCTGGAGCATTCCGCACCCTGGAATTTTCAGAATATTTAGAGCTTATCGGCGAATGCCTGAAACTTCTCCCTCCGGAAACCGTTATCCACCGGTTGAGCGGGGATGGGCCCAAATCGCTTCTGATCGCTCCTGAATGGAGCGCTGACAAACGCCGGGTATTAAATTCCATGCTGCACTATTTAAAAGAAAATCATATCTATCAGGGAATGTCCTTTGATGGCTGAATGGTTCTCTCTCACTTATAGGGTGACAATCAGTCCGCCGTCATTTGCATACATTGTATTAAGTCCGGAAGTCCCTGTAATGATAATCTCTTTGAAACCGGCTGCCTGACAACGTTCCCTTATATATTCGGCACGCTCCGGCGTATTGCAGTGGGAAATGATAAGACGCCGGTTCGGTGCATCACTGCAATGTTTCAGTGCAATCTCCACCAGCTTCTGGAGGGCCTTCTGAATTCCGCGCGCCTGATCCAATTTAATAATCACGCCCTTCTCGGCACTCATAACCGGCTTAATGTTCAGCTTAGTTGCAAAATATGCCTGCAGTCCTGTGAGCCTTCCATTCTTGCGCAATGTATCCAGCGTTTCCAGAACAAAATACGTTTTCATACTGTCACGGTATTTGAGCGCTTGTTTCTCTATTTCCTGAAAAGACAGCCCCTGTTCGCAGAGATCGCGTATCTTAAGAGCGATATTTAGCAGGCCGCCGCCCGCTGACTCGGAGTTTATGACTGCAATATTCTTCTCCCCGTACTCTTCCTCATAAAGCTTTTTTGCCAGTACGGCGCTGTTGTAGCTGCCGCTTAAAGGTCCGGAGATCGTTATCACAAAAACATTCTCTTCTTCACAGCAGTAAGCCTCTTTATACATATCCGGGGATGGGCATGCCGATTTCGGGCAGTCCGGACAGTTCTTTATAGCCTCAAGAAATTCTTTCTGATCAAATGTCTCGTCATCCGTAAACTGCTCCTCACCCACCAGCATCGTGAAGGGAATCAGCCGAATGAACGGAGCGTCCTTCCATTCTCCTGCCAGCTCCAGACTGCTGTCTCCAATAATTCTATACCGCATATTGCTTCCTCCAGATCACAAGTCATATATCAAACATTTTATGATGTAGTTTTCATTACTATATTATAAAGTGTGATTTGGTGAAAGTCAATACCTAATACAGAAAACACCCGGCTCTCCTGAACGATTGGAGCCGTATTTTTTCAGAACAGGTAGAACAGAATCTCAATCCCGCAGATCAAGGCATACAGGAAAAAGCCCGGATTCACATATACGTACAATTTTCCTGCGGAAGGAATGCCGTTCGCTCTCAAAAGCCGCCGGTTCATGGACGGACCATACCAGATGAGAAAAAGGATGGCACAGACCACCAGAAATACTGTCACAGGGAGGAACCCGGCCATGCTGAGGACAGCCAGTCCGCCAAAGCCACGGCTCTCCAGGAACGCTTCCCCGACCAGAATCAGTGTGGAAAAGCTGTTGACTGCCATGTGGAGCAGTACGTTGTAGCGAATTGAATTGGTTCTCACTGCCACATATCCCAGAACCACACCGATCGCCGTTGCATACAGAAACTGGGTAAGGTTTCCATGCATCAGTCCGAAAAGTACTGCGCAGAAAATCACTGCTGTCCTGTCTCCAAACCGCCTGGCCCGCTTAAGAAGGATCCCGCGAAACATGAGTTCTTCCATAAACGGCCCCAGGATGCAGGCATAAATGAGCATACCCGGCTTCAGGTTTGACATCATATCAATAACAGGATTCATCTCCCCGATCGTTTTATTCGTAAAAAGGGACACCACAGAGCCGACGACAAGCCCGGCGAAGTTAAGTACATAGCCTAACCCAAGAGCCATCACCAGGCAGACCATAAACTCCTGCAGGGAGAAGCTCACAGGCTCCCGCCTGTCTTTTGGCAGATAAAACAGCAGCAGGTAGGCCGCCACATACGGCATCCCCAGAACAAAAATATACTGAACCAGCACATCCGTCCATTCCGAACAGAAAAGCCAGGAAAGCCAGCGATAAACGCCGGCCTCCTGGGTCCCGATCCACTCCTCTGTCAACACATAGAGATACTCACCGATGAAGCCGCTGCCCATCAGCACACTCACGGCCAGACAGAGAATCGTGAAAGTGATAAAATACTGCTTTTTGGTAGGTTGTTCCATATAATTTCCTTTTATTGGGCCTCTCCGTTCGTCAACACCGCCATAATCTCACTGCTCCTGGCGATGAACTTCGTCATACGGTCCGGGGAAAGGCTGCCGTGGGCAAGCTTTGCCAGGTCATAAAGCTGCTCGCAGATCCTGGTAGTATTCTCGCCGTCCTTATGGTTCAGAACATACTGGACAAGACTATTGTTCGCATTCAGGACAAGCGTCTCCGATACCGGGAACATATCCGCACCGCCGCCAAAGGTGCTGTACATCTTCATCATATCCTGCATCCTGCGGCTCTCCTCAGATACCGTAATCATAGAGGAAATGCTTTCATTCTTAAGCCGTTCTACCTTGACTTCCAGCTTATCATTGGAAAGTGCTTTCCTGAAAATCTCGGTCAGGGCTTCCGTCTGCTGCTTCTCCTGTTCCTTCGCCGCCTCATCCTGCTCTCCTGCAGACTCTTTCAGGGTATCATTTAAATCGGCATCAATACGCAGGAACTTGACGCCCTCATTCTTCTGCTCCAGGTGATTGATAAACGGGGAATCAATCGGGTTGGGAAGCATCACCGCATCCAGACCGGCTTCCTTAAACATATTAATATACTGGCTCTGTTCCTTCTCATTTGTGACGTAGAATACCTGGTTCTCGTGCTTTTCCTTATTTGCCTCCAGGCAGTCCTTAAGCGTCAGATATTTGCCTTCGATATTCTTGAAAATGAGATAATCATTCATCTTCTCAGCAAACTTTTCGTCTTTTAAGCAGCCGAACTTGATGAAAGGATTAATGTCATCCCAATACTTTTCGTAATTCTCCCGGTCCGTCTTACACATACCGGACAGCTTATCCGCCACCTTCTTGGTGATATAATCGGAGATTTTCTTGACAAAGCCGTCATTTTGCAAAGCGCTTCTCGATACGTTCAAGGGCAGGTCAGGACAGTCGATAACCCCCTTTAAGAGCATCAAAAACTCCGGAATCACTTCTTTTATATTATCAGCAATAAAGACCTGATTATTATAGAGCTTAATCTTTCCCTCAATACTCTCATATTCCATATTGATCTTAGGGAAATAAAGGATCCCTTTTAAATTGAACGGGTAATCCATGTTCAGATGGATCCAGAACAGCGGCTCCTTGAAATCCATGAATACCTTACGGTAAAAGCCTTTGTAATCCTCATCTGTGCACTCGTTCGGATGCTTGGTCCACAGTGGGTTCGTATCATTGATGGCAACAGGTCTGCGCAGGATCTTATATTTCTCCTTAGCAGGGGAGACCTCAACCGTCTCCTTGGTCCCGTCCTCATTTTCCTTCTCCTCAGTCTTGGCTTCCTCCAGGATCGTCTCGATCACTGTATCCTTTTCCGTCAGCTCGTCCTTTTCAATCGTATCATACTGTGGCTCAGCTGTCTCATCTTCCACATAGATCTCCACTGGCATAAATGCACAGTATTTCTCGATCACCTCACGAGCGCGGTATTCGTTACAGAACTCGGTACTGTCGTCGTTTAAGTAAAGGGTAATCGTAGTTCCGATTGTTTCTCTTGTCCCGTCCTCCATCATAAATTCGGTGCCGCCCTCGGACTCCCAGTGAACCGGCTTTGCACCTTCCTTGTATGACAGGGTATCAATCATCACACGGTCAGCGACCATGAACGCAGAATAAAAGCCCAAGCCAAAATGGCCGATGATCTGATCCTCGTTCGCCTTATCCTTATATTTGTTAAGAAAATCCTGCGCACCGGAAAAGGCGATCTGGTTGATATACTCTTCGACCTCCTCCTCCGTCATTCCAAGGCCGTTATCTGAGATCCGAATCAGCTTTTCTGTAGGATTTACGGTAATCTGAACCTTGTACTGCGGGTCATCCGGCTCCTCATATTCACCCATCAGCGTCAGTTTCTTTAACTTGGTGATCGCATCACAGCCGTTACTCACCAGCTCACGGTAAAAAATATCATGGTCAGAATAGAGCCACTTTTTAATAATCGGAAAAATATTCTCACTATTGATCGACAAGCTTCCGGACTTTGCCATTTTTCTTCACTCCTTATTTATTTCGCTTCCGCTTTATGTTGTCTGTTTTCCTTTTCTTTTCCATAAAGCAGTAACATTCTTATCTGCCACAGATGGTTCCCTGTGACATTAAGTATTGTAATACCGACTGAAGAAAATGTCAATACAAATTTAGCACTCATTTTAAACGAGTGCTAATAAATTTTCAAAACCAACTCTCCATCTTACAGGAACCACTCCGCCTCTGACCGGCGCGTATAATTCTGCTTCAGCATTTCAACATGCGAAAGGAATGCCGCATCATCGAAATATTTTGCCCCGGCCGGACATGTCTTAATGCAGGCCTGACACTTAATGCAGACTCCGGTACAAGTATCCGGTGCCTCTGCCGGAATGGAGCCCATCGGACATACTTTGGCGCATGCCCCGCAGCCGGTACATGTTCCGGTGTCTGTCTTTGGTTTGGCCTTCAAAAATACGGCCGGTTTCCCGTCTGTTCCAAGCGGCGTATAGTATGGGCCCACCGGGTCATCGCCGCGCACTGCAACCGGCGAAGGAATCGTATCCATTTCCGCTGCCTTTTTTGCCGCCTTTCGGGCAAACTCTACGATGGCTGCCATATCCGCCTCATCCGGACGGCCGGTCGCCAGACTGCTGTCAAACACATGCTCTGTAGGAATCCCGGCGCCTGCAATCGTGTGAAATCCGTGCGCCTCAAGTTCATTACGAAGCTCGATCAGTCCATTATCAAAGTTACGGTTTCCGAACACAACCACCGGGACAGCCAGAGCACCGTTTCCCTCAAACCCGCTCTGCACATAAGGCAGTGTTTTATTGGGGATCCGCCCTGCATACACTGGAGTCCCGAAAATAACAAGATCCGCAGGGCCAAAGGACTTAATCTCCTCACGATCTCCGGGAAGCGTATAATCGAAGCTCTCCATCCCCACTCCAAGCTCTGCAGCGGCTGCCTCTGCGAACGCCGTTACGATTTTTCTGGCATTTCCTGTCGGGCTGAAAAAAACAGCCGTTACCTTTGTAATCTGCATAATCCTCTCCCTCTTTCTTCATTGCCTTATTCTGCTTTCACAAAAAACGGATGTGAAAGATGCTGCCAGCCGGCGGCAGACTTTCACAGTAACGCATGAATATAATGTATTATTTGTTAATTATCCTAACTTATTTGAGGGTGTTTGTCAACCGAGAAGAAATCTATCGATTTTCCTGTAATGATAAGATAGAGAAAGGTTACAGATTAACAAAATGCTAAAAGAACGAATCTGCCGCAGACCCCCACCAGGCAGCAGGAGCAGGCTGTGCTGTGCCACCGCAGAGGGCGCGGAGCTGAACGAAAAGCATACAGAATATGATTCCTCTGTTTTCGTCAGCACGCCTACGCTCCTGAGGTGAGACCTGTCCCCAGAGGGACATTGAGCTCCGCTTCCACGTCCTTAAAGAATATGCGGTGGCGCGCCGAAAAAAGCGTTACTGCTCTTCCATCACACCGCTGCCATTAAAGAAATAAAGAACCCCGTCGATCTCCATTGAAACATTCGCTGTCAGTGCGCCGCCGTTCGCCGGGTCCATATAGTACCAGTTTCCGTCCGGATAGATCCACCCCGTCATTTTCTGGCCGTCATGATAGAAATACCAGATATCATCTTCCTGTCTCCATTCACCCGGAGTGAAATTCTGGTTTCCATCATCATTTCCTGCATGTCCGGCTGCATAATCCACGAAGGCGTATTCCAGGCACACATCGCCTTCAATGCCGTCGATCGTCCCTTTATCCGTGGCCTGCCACATTGTACGGCCGGGATATACATGATCGC
Organism: bacterium 1XD42-76; assembly: GCA_009917545.1. Classification (GTDB taxonomy): domain Bacteria; phylum Bacillota; class Clostridia; order Lachnospirales; family Lachnospiraceae; genus QZDW01. The sequence goes on along the minus strand of QZDW01000010.1, from coordinate 49,519 downwards.
CGCCATATCTGGCCAGCCAAATATCATACGGGAACTGGCTCGTATCCATCTCGTGCGTGAACTTATAATAATCACTGTAAATAATCGGTGTATAGCCAGCCTCAGCAATCACTTGGCAGAAGGCGTTTACCACATCCGTCAGTTCCTGAACGGAAAGCTCCAGTATATACTGCGATTCGACATCTACCGCGATCGGATATGTAATCTCATACTGCCGGGCCTGTTCCACAGCAAAAGCTGCTGCTGCCCTGGCCTCCTCCACCGTCTTTGTCTGCAGGTAAATATAAGGTGAGGTATGTACGCCATTCGCCTTTGCCTCACGCATGTTGCGGTCAAATGTCTCATCCATCGTGTATTCCCCTTCATAACCGATAGATGCCATACGAATCAGGGCAAACGCTACGTCATCAGCAGCAACCCTCCCCCAGTCAACCTCTCCCTGCCATTTCGAAACACTGATTCCGCGCAAAAGTGCGCCTTCGATCACATTTCCGTCTGAATCGACATAATGATCGCCGTCCCTGGTCCAGGCTTTATCTGTCGTCGGCTCCGGCGCATAACCGGGACCAATGGGCTCTTCCTGCTCTCCGGCAATATAGGTGTCTCCCAAAGCTGACGATACCGGCTGTACACACAGACATGCCGCCAATAATGCCGCCAACAACTTCTTTTGTTTTATCATTCTCCACCATTCCTTCCAAAACATACATCTGCCATTCATTTGCTGTCTGTTATAGTATACAATATTTTCCGGTATTGTCCTTTAAAAAAGTCTTACGATTTCATGGCAAACCTTACCGTTTTGTGCGGCAAAACTTACGCTTTTTTCCGTCTTTCTCAGGCTTCCCAGTCTGAATCGAGAAATCCCTCTCCGTAGACCTCTTTCGCCTCGGATACAATTACAAAGGCATTCCTGTCTATGGCGTAAATGATTTTCTTTACCTTATAAAACTGCTTCCTGTCAACGACACAGATCACCGATTCGCCATCGACCTTTGAATAGGCCCCGCGGCTCCGGATCAATGTACATCCGCGTTCAATGCCTGCCATCAGCTCTTCTGCAATCTCCTGCGGATGCCTGGTAATAACCGTCACCATCGTACTCTTATTCATACCATAAAGCATTACATCAATCACATACGTGCATACCACCATATTGATTAGTCCATAAAGCCCTGATTCGATGTTGCAAAAAACAGCCATCGAACAGACAATGATTACCATATCTGTCACCATAATAGCCGTACCGGTCTGCATATGCGGCCGGAATTTCTGCAGAAGCTTGGCTGCAATATCCCCGCCGCCTGTGGTAGAGCCCCGCATAAACACAAGCGCCAGGCTGGCACCTACCAGTACGCCGCCGAAAATACAGGACACCATTTTATCCCCCGTGTAGACCGGGATATATGGTGTGACAATACAGTCCAGAATCAATGTCAAAATCACTACCGTTTTTACCGTCTTTATCGTTCTCATTTTCCCCAGGCAGATCCAGGATGCCAGCAGTAGTGGAATATTGATTAAAAACGTCAGTGAACCAAGCGGCAGGCCCGTAAAGCGGTTCAAAAGAATCGCTATGCCAGTCGCCCCGCCCGGAGCGATATCAATGCTGTTAATAAAACAGTGCAGTCCCAGCGCCTGCAAAAAACCACTTGCCACATCATAGGCCAGATCCAGCCCAAGTTCTCCCGCCCCCGGTTTCATGCTGTTCGCATTCTCCCCCATTTCTTCACCTCTTCCTTTCCTTTGCCGTCAAGCAAAAGGAATGCATTGCCGCCGGTTCTTATTTCCGGGCAGCAATGCATGTCAGTTTACTGTTATTTTACAGTGATTCGAACACTGAAGTGTCCGGCACGGTTCCAGGGCCTGATGTTTGCCTGTAAACCGGAATTTATGTCAGATTCCACCTTGAAATCTGCCCGGCGTTTCTTTGCCGGTGATGGCAGCCAGAACGATATACATTGGAACCACTGTTATCTCTTCGAATCTACATACTTTTTGATATTTGAGGCGTTGACAAACTTTTTAATCTCTCCATCTTTCACCAGAACGAGTGTCGGCGCCTGCATAATGCCATAAGCATCGGAAAGATCCGGATTCTCCTCTGCGTCCACTACTTTATAATTCTCATCCTTTAAGAACTCTTTGGCTGCCTTACAGTTAGGGCATGTCTTAGTCGTGAAGAGGAAGAGTCCGTTCCCGGCTGAAATCAGCCTGGAATCCGTTTCCTTGCTTTTTGCAGCCTTCATTTCCTCCTGCGCCTCAAGTACCGCCTCGCCAATCCTCATTCCCGCTTCCGGGTTTCTCTTTAAAATGGAACGGCCGGCATCGTAGAGCTTCCTGTCCCTGTATTCCTGGGCTTTGCCGTCATTCCAGTTCTGAACCGGACGGTAATAACCGGTAATCCGGCTGTAGACCTCAGCGCTCTCCCCGCATACCGGGCACTCGAAATGTTCTCCTGTCAGATATCCGTGTTCCTTACAGATGGAGTATGTCGGAGACATTGTATAATAGGGAAGCTTATAATTCTCCGCGATCGTCCGTACCAGTTTCGCAGCCGCACGCCAGTCGGGAAGCTTTTCACCAAGGAATGCATGGAACACCGTCCCTGACGTATAAAGTGTCTGCAGCTCGTCCTGGATATCCAGAGCATCGAACACATCAGCTGTATAGGAAACAGGCAGGTGTGAGCTGTTCGTGTAGTATGGTGTATTGTCCTCTGAGCAGCCTGCTGTAATGATATCCGGATATTTCTGCTTGTCATGCTTTGCCAGGCGGTAGGTTGTGGATTCAGCCGGTGTTGCCTCCAGGTTGTACAGATCACCGTACTCCTCCTGATAGTCTGACAGGCGCTCTCTCATATGGTTCAGCACATCCTTTGTGAAGCTCTGAGCCTCTTTACTTACCAGATCCTTCCTCAGCCATCTGGCATTCAGGCATGCTTCGTTCATACCAATCAAACCGATCGTGGAAAAGTGGTTCTCAAACGTTCCCAGATAGCGCCTTGTATACGGATAGAGACCGCCATCCAGCAGCTTCGTGATAACCTCTCGTTTGATTTTCAAGGAACGGGCCGCGATATCCATCATATGGTCGAGTCTGACATAGAAATCAGCCTCATCCCTGGACAGGTATGCAATACGCGGAATGTTGATGGTAACAACTCCCACGGAGCCCGTACTCTCACCGGAGCCAAAGAATCCGCCTGTTTTTCTGCGCAGCTCCCTCAAATCGAGTCTCAGACGGCAGCACATACTGCGCACGTCACTCGGTTTCATATCGCTGTTGATATAGTTGGAAAAATACGGTGTACCGTACTTGGACGTCATTTCAAATAAAAGCCGGTTGTTTTCTGTATCAGACCAGTCAAAATCTTTTGTAATCGAATACGTTGGAATTGGATACTGGAACCCGCGTCCATTGGCATCCCCCTCCACCATTGTCTCGATAAAGGCCTTATTAATCATGTCCATTTCCCGTTTACAGTCGCCGTAGGTAAAGTCCATTTCCTTCCCGCCCACAATAGCAGGCATGTTTGCCATGTCGTCAGGAACGGTCCAGTCCAGTGTAATGTTGGAAAATGGCGCCTGTGTCCCCCAGCGGCTCGGCGTATTGACACCGTAAATGAAGGACTCGATACATTTCTTTACAGACGGGTAATCCAGTCCGTCTGCTTTCACGAATGGAGCCAGATACGTATCAAATGAGGAAAATGCCTGCGCGCCGGCCCACTCGTTCTGCATGATGCCAAGAAAGTTTACCATCTGGTTACACAGCACGGAAAGATGTTTGGCCGGGGAGGATGTGATTTTTCCCGGAATCCCTCCAAGTCCTTCCTGAATGAGCTGCTTTAAGGACCAGCCTGCACAATAACCGGTCAGCATCGACAGGTCATGAAGATGGATATCACCGCTTCTGTGGGCGTCTGCGATCTCCGCATCATAGATCTCTGACAGCCAGTAATTGGCTGTAATCGCACCGGAATTACTCAGAATCAGACCGCCCACGGAATATGTGACAGTCGAGTTCTCCTTCACACGCCAGTCCTCTACCTTCACATAACCGTTCACCACATCCTTGTAGTCCAGGATGGTATTCTTCATATTTCTGATCTTCTCACGCTGTTTTCTATATAAAATATAGGCCTTGGCCACATCCGTATAGCCTGTCTCCTCCAGAACATGTTCGGCGCTGTCCTGTATCTCCTCCACGGAAACCTTGCCGTCCTTAAGTTTTGACTGGAAGTCAGCCGTCACACGCAGGGAAAGCAGCTCCAGAATCTCGCTGCTATATTCCTTCTTCGTAGCCCGGAATGCCTTCTTGATGGCTTCTGTTATCTTATTTAAATTAAACTCAGCGATTTCTCCGTCCCGCTTTACTACCTGTATCATCTCTGTACCCCTTTCTGATGCAAACACTAATGTCCGACGCCTATTATAACAGAGCGGGGATAAAAACACAATATCTGGTTTATTAAAAATTCTAATATCCATATATTGTGTTGATTTTTCGGAAATATTGCGAAAAAAGGGGATTTATTGGGGAAATGCCAGGAGATTACCGTAGTGATGCGAAGAGGGAGCGTTGGCAACGGTTACTGTGAAAGTCCGCCGTCGTCAGGCGGCATATATTCAGGGATGTCTAATGCGCCTGAATTCCTTTCATTCTTGGTGGTGCGCTTATTCGTGGGCGCATGAAGGTCACTAGTACAGCTCCCCAAACACCTCCACCGGCACATACGCCTTTACGTAAATCCCGTCCGCCTCATACCGTTCTTCCAAGATCTGTCCATACTTCCGGATCCGCTCGATTCTGCCGGCTTCCTGATAAGAAAACTGTTTTTCGAAATAGATTCGCCGCTTTCTCAAAATTTGTCCGAATACATCGAACAGCAGATCAATCCCTTCACCCGTTTTTGCCGACAGCTTCACACGGTAATCAGAGACCGTATCGCGGACAGATGAATCCGCTTCTTCCTTGTCAATCTTATTAAATGCGGTGACAATCTCCTTGTCCTGAATTCCAAGCTGTCTCAGCGTCTCATATACCACATGCATCTGCATATCCATCTGTGGATTCGCGCAGTCCACCACGTGGACGATTACATCGCAATACCTGGCTTCCTGAAGCGTGCTGCGGAAGGCTTCGATCAGATGATGCGGCAGCTTGCGGATGAAACCTACTGTATCCGTGAGCAGCACGGTCTCCCCGCCCGGGAGCGAAAGCGTCCTTGTCGTCGTATCCAGTGTGGCGAATAGTTTGTCCTCTGCCAGTACTCCGGCCTGCGTCAGCCTGTTTAATAATGTCGATTTTCCTGCGTTCGTATACCCTACAAGCGCTGCCGTGAGCACCCTGCCCTGCTCCCGCCTGCTCCGCACCACATCGCGGTGGCGTTTGACGTCCTCGAGCTCTGCCTTTAGCTGGCCGATTCGGCTGTGAATCAGCCGCCGGTCCGTCTCGAGCTTTTTTTCTCCCGGGCCTCTCGTGCCAATGCCTCCTCCAAGTCTCGATAAAGAGTCCCGCATTCCCACAAGTCTCGCTGCCCTGTAACGAAGCTGGGCAAGCTCCACCTGAATTTTGCCCTCGCGTGTCCTTGCCCTGGAAGCAAAAATATCCAGGATTACCATTGTCCTGTCCATCACTTTTGTTTCCAGCGCTTCTTCCAGATTCTTAAGCTGAGCCGGCGACAACTCGTCATCACAGACGACTCCTGTTGCCTGACACTCCCAGATCAGTTCCTTTAATTCCTCAATCTTTCCTTTTCCCAGATATGTCCCCGGATGGATGTTCTCCCGTTTCTGGATCAACCGTCCTGCAACGACTGCGCCAGCTGTGTTTACCAGCTCCTCCAGCTCGTCCACAGAGGCATTCACGTCATCCCCGTCCGATGTACTGACCGCAGCCAGGATGACCCGTTCCTCCTGCTCCTTTATCTCAATCATTTTTCCCATAATTATTCCTTTTCACTCAAAGCCTGCATCCACACACGGTTCTTTGCTGCTGTCCATTCATGCGCTATCTGGTCTCTAAAAACAGGATTTCATGTTCGGCAGCGGTATCATTTCCAAATTCAGACACATACCCCTGAAAAAGTTCCAGTGCTTTCCCATACTCGCCCAGGTATTCATAACAGACCGCCTCGTGAAATTTAAGCTCTTTTCTGACAGTGTTCTCCGGAAGCTCAAGACCTTTGGCTGCAATGGAAAGAGCCCTCTGGTAATCTTCCTGCTCCATCACCAAAAGCATCTGGCAAAGGTAGACCTCTGCTCCGCCGCGGCCTGCACGGGCCATCTGCACATAGACTTCTTCCGCCTGCTCATACGATTGTTTTGCAGAAAAAGCCTCTCCTAAAGCCATCATGGCCTCGTCAAAACCCGGACGTTCCATTTTTTTATCCAGATCATAACCGGCACGCAGCCGTTCCCCGGCTGTTTTTGTATCCCCGGCTCTGGCAAGGCTTAAAGCGCCGAAATAGTAATATTCTGCCCGTTTCTTGTCTACCTCATTCAAAAGCTCATAGGTATAGGCTGCAGCCTCGTAATCCCCAAAGCCAAATTCGGCTTCCGCCCTGTATTTTAAAACATCCAATTCAAAATCCGAGACGCGCTTTGCATCTTTAATCAATCCCTCAAATATCTCAACCGCGCCTTCATAATCCCCGCTTTCCAGAAGGGTAATCCCCTCTTCACGCCGCTCAAGCTGCTCCTTCGACACCCGGCCGCAGCCCGTCGCGAGAACTGCGGCAGCGCAGACAACACAAATGATGTGCATCCGTCGTTTCATGTCTCTCTCCCCTCTTATCCTCCAAACGGATTTCTCAGACCGACGTACTGCCAAAGCCTCCGTTCCTCATCCCATCCGCCGAATCGTCCATCGTAATCCCGTATTCCACAAAAATCCCCTGCGCAAAGCCGGCCCCTGCCGCTACTGACATCACACGTCCCTCACGGCCGTCGTTTGTCACTTTAATCTGAATATGCCCCTCATTGTCGGACCCATAATAATCCCCGTCAATAATACCTACTGTATTGTCAAGCTGTAAGCGGTAACGAAAGCCCAGCCCGCTCCGCGGATACAGCTTGAGCACCCATCCGTCTTCCATCCGTACCCGGATCCCTGTGGGGATCTTAAGCCCTTCCCCCGCCTTCAGGCTGAATGCTTCCGGGGCAAAAAAATCATATCCTGCCGAGCCGGCCGTCGCCCGCAGAGGAAGCCGGATTCTATCATAAATCTCTCTTATCCTGTTCTCCCCGTCCCCGGCGGATACGCCGCTCCAATCCTTTAGAAACTGTTCAAAGCTTACCTTCTCAAACTGTGCAATCCGTTTCATAATATCCCCCTGTCTCTTCTGCCGGGCCAGAATCTTCCTCCTGCGCAGGAGCAAAACATTCCAGCCTGCTTTCCCTGTCATCCTCTGAAGCCTCCTCAGCCTCAAACTTAAGCTCCTCCTCCACCTCAAGGCGAAGCCTTTCCCGCTGTTCCATGTCAAGTTTGGGAAGCTCTCCCGGGGATCCAATACCAAAACGCCGTAAAAATTCTTCCGTTGTAGCAAACAGGGCCGGCTTTCCCGGCGCGTCCAGGCGTCCGGCTTCATAGACGAGATTATATTCGATCAGACGGTTTACTGCATGGTCGGATTTTACTCCCCGGATCTTTTCGATATCCGCTTTCGTCACCGGCTGGCGGTAGGCGATAATCGCCAGCGTCTCCATCACGACATCCGTCAGTACCTGCTTTTTAGGGGCAGCCGCCACGCGGATCAGATTTTCATAGTATTCAAGCCGTGTGCACATCTGATAACGGTTCTCAAGACGTAAAATCTGCATACCACGGCCCTCGTTCTCATAGCGGGCCGCCAGCCGCTCTGCCGCCGCCTCTGCCTCATCCTCCTTCGTATCAAGTGCCGCTGCCAGCTGTCCGAGCTCCACTGAACTTCCCATCGTAAATAGTACCGCCTCCACAACGGCCTCCTGCTTTCTAAGCGTTTCATTCCTCATCCGATTCCTCCGTGCAAAGCATACCCTGACCCGCTTCCTCCTCCGGCTCCAGCGCCTCTATATACATATCGTCGAACAAATTTTCCTGTGTCAGATGAATTTTCCCGAGCTTCATTAACTCCAGAATAGCCAGGAATGCCACAACCACCTCGGTCCGGTCCGACTGTCCGTCCAGCATGCCGCGAAAGCTGAATTTCCTGTGGCTCCTGGCATACTCAAGAAGCGAATCTATCTTTTCTTCCAGACTTACAGGCTCCTTATGGATCGTACCGAACGTACTTCGCACCGGGTCGATCTTATCCTGCTGCCGGCGCATAACCGATTCAAAGATACGTTTCAGTTTACTTAATGTCAAATCCCCCAAAAGCTCGTCAAGATCCACCGGCCGCTCATATTTTTCCACTTCCTTCGGAATCGTAGGCGCTTTATAAAATACCCTGTCTGCAAAAAGCTCCATATCCTTAAGCTCCACAGACATACATTTATACATCTTATATTCCAGGAGACGGGCCGCCAGCTCTGCGCGCGGATCCTCTTCCTCACCTTCTTCATTTACTTCTCTGGGAAGCAGCATCCTTGCCTTGATATCCAGAAGCGTCGCCGCCATTACCAGGAATTCGCTGATTACATCAAGAGACTCTTCCTCCATGTGGCTCACATATTCCAGATACTGGTCTGTGATCTCTGCAATCGGGATATCGTAAATACTGACCTTGTTTTTCTCAATCAGATGAAGGAGCAAATCCAGAGGCCCTTCAAATTTATCCAGTTTATATGAAATATCTTCCATTCATCACGCTCCCAGGCCAGCAAAAAATCCGGATCCGCCGGACCGGATCACAGGCCTTTTGCCCGGATCACTGCCACATGCGGCTTGTTATTGAAACGAATATTGATCGAATGCGTCCCCAGACCACGGCTCACAAGCATAAGGCAGCCTGCCTGTCCTGCATCCGTAAGCTCCTTCCTGGCATCGTAAAGTCCTCCACACCAGGGAAAGAAAAACTGATACTGAGGCGTCATCAGACCGCCGAGTACGGGAATCCGTATCGTACCGCCATGAAAATGTCCGGCAAGTGCCAGATCTGCACCCCAGGAAGCATACTCCCCAAAGTAAAACGGCGAGTGAGCCAAAAGAATGCAGAAGCGCTCCGGCATTGGTCTGCCGAGCGCCCTGTCCATATATCCGCATGCAAAGCGGTCTTTGCCGCTCCGGTACACACGCTCCGGAATATCCAGGCCGTAGAACGCAAAATCTTCGCCAAAGTTTATGTGGCTGTCCGCCAGATAGACAACGCCGGCCTTTCTTAATGCTCCCCTGTACTCCAGGTATTTTGTCCCGTAAATATGAGTTTCCCGCTTCATCCGGCTTTCGTGATTCCCGTTGCCGCAGACGACCGGAAATTCCTTGGCAAGTGTACAGAGGAGCTCCAGCGCAGTCTCCAGCTTCCCCACTCCCTTGGCTACCATCATATCTCCTCCGACCAGCACAGCATCCGGCTTTACCCGGCGCACTGCCTCGATCAGCCGGATATTGTTCCTGCCAAATTCGTGGTCATGCAGATCGGAGAGAAAAACAAAGGTTTTCCCTCTGCCCTTTATCTTTGGAGAACGAATTGTATATGTCTCTACGGACAGACAGTCCCTCTCGTACTCTGAACGGAGCAGGCAGACTCCGCCAAAAAGCAGAGCTCCTGCTGCCAGTCCGGACACCTCATAAATCGCCTTCAAATTCTGCCCCTCCTGCCAGGACTACTGCACCCAGACTCCGTCCGCGCCAACATAATACTGATTGTCAATCATGGCATTCTTTACCATGCGGCCGTCATTTCCTAAATAAAACCATTTGCCGGCATCCTGCATCCAGCCGTTTTTCACCATTTCACCGTTTGTCAAAAAGCAGTACCACACTCCGTCCAGGCTCTTCCAGCCCGTATACATCCTGCCGTCTGCGTCAAATGCATAGTCCGTCCCGTCAATCGTTGCAAAGCATCCCTTAAGCCGGCTCCCGTCTGCCAGCTCAAAGTACCACAGATTTCCATCCGCAATCCAACGGTGGAATGCCTGGCCGGTGCCTGTCTGGCCCGCCATAGTCTTTGCATAGCCATAATCAAGCATAGCCTTGGTATCTTCATAATGGGTACTCTTAGCCTTCATAACAACGGCGATCAGACGCACCCCGTCTCTTTCTGTACAGGTGACAAGCGTATTTCCCGCAAGCGAAGTATATCCTGTCTTTCCACCGATAATGCCGGGATAGTACCGGGCGTCCTCAGGGTTTAACATCTTATGTCCCGGCGTCAGCGTCCTGGCATCCGCATTTTTAGTCTTGGGGAATGTATAACTCAAGGTCGAGCTGATCTCACAAAATGCCTTGTTCTCATATGCTGCCTTTGCGATTTTCACCATGTCCCGGCAGGTAGAATAATGCTCGGAACTGTTTAAGCCGTTGGGATTTACAAAATGCGTATTGGTACATCCCAGAGCCACTGCCTTCGCGTTCATCAGATCAGCAAAGCCCTGGATACTTCCGCCAACATGCTCTGCAAGCCCGTTTGCCACCTCATTTGCCGATTTTAATATCAGCCCGTAGAGGCAGTCACGCACAGACACCTGATCCCCTTCCGCCAGTTTGAGCGTCACGGCCCCAGACTCCAGCTTTGTCACAGCTGTCTTGGAAAACGTCACCATTTTATCCAGATCAGCGTGTTCCAGCACCAAGAGCGCTGTCATAAGCTTCGTAATACTGGCAGGATACATCCGGGCATCCGCATTCTTCTCAAATAACACCATATCATGTGTCACATCATAGAGAATGGCCGACTCGGCTGCTATGGTCGGAGCTGCAATCTCGGCCTGGCTGTTCTGTCCGGATGTGTTTGTCTGGTTTGCATCAGGGCCTCCTGAATTCGCACCGTTTGTTATCGAAACAGGCGACTTCGTGCTGTAGTTCCCGGAATATGCCATCCCCTGTGTCTGCCCGGTGCTGCCCGAAGTCTGACTGCCCGTCTGGTTTCCTGTATCTAACGGGCTCCTGGGCATCTGGTTCCCGCTGTTTCCCGAATCCTGCCAGCCATTATTCCCGCCCGGCTGGGAGCCTGTATCAGGAGACGGATTCGTACCCTGTGAGGAATCCGGTCCCGATGGGGAATTTGAATGGTTTGTACCATTCGTCTCCTGATGCGTTCCCGGAGGATCCAAAGGGGTGATCGTCACATTCGCAAACACACTCTGGGCCATAAACACGGCCAGCCCGAGTCCCAATCCCAATATCCGTCTCTTATTATACATATCTTTCTCTCCTGTCAGCTGGGGGCGGCGGACTGCCGCCCCATTTGGTTCTCTCCCACCTGATCCTGTATCTTTTACATCCTTTCCGGCGCCTCAAATCCCAGTACATGGATACATGTACGAAGCACATCGCGCGTCAGTGTTACCAGGCTGATATAGCCTGCCTGCCTCTCCTTATCCTCTTCCGCAAGGATTTTTATCGTATCATAAAAATGACTCAATGCCGTTGCAAGCTCATAAATATATGCACAGAGCTTATGCGGGGCCAGTTCTTCAAAGCTCCCCTGTATTGCCTCACTGAACCGGGCAAGGGACAGCATCAGGGTCTTTTCCGGCTCTGAGGCCGGCGGCTGCACCACACTGTTGTCACGGACCGCAATCCCCTGCTCTCCGCACAGAGCTTCGTATTTCCTGCGGATGGAATTCACTCTTGTAATCATGTACAGTACATAAGGGCCTGTGTTTCCGGAAAAGGAGGTGAAACGTTCAATGTCAAACACATAATCCTTCGTGGCCTGATTGGACAGATCGCCGTATTTTAATGCTGCCAGCCCTACGAGCTTTGCCGTTTCCCTGGCCTCCTCCTCTGAAACGGTTCTGTTCTCCATGATACGTTCATATGCGGCCTCGTTGATCTCCGCAATCAGGTTCTCCAGACGCATGATACCACCCTCACGCGTCTTGAATGGCTTTCCGTCCTTTCCGTTCATCGTACCGAAGCCGACAAAGTCCAGCCTCCGGTCCACAGCAGTAATCCCTGCCTTTTTAGCTGTACGGAACACCTGCGTAAAATGGAGCTCCTGGCGCTTATCCACCACATAAACATAGTGATCCGGGTGGAAATCCTGTTCGCGCTCCACAATCGTTGCCAGATCTGAGGTTGCATACAGGGCTGCGCCGTCTGATTTCCGGATAATACAGGGAGGAAGTTCCCGCGAATCTGTCTCCTCTGCGATATCGACAACAAGCGCTCCCTGGCTCTCATAGGCGAGCCCCTTATCAATCAGCCCCTGAATCATGTCCGGAATATACTGTTCCGCGTCACTCTCGCCTTTCCAAAGGTCAAACTCCACCTGCAGGCTCGAATAATTCTTTTTAAGATCAGCTACGGAAACCTTCATGATATGCTGCCAGATCGCCCGGTAAGGAGCATATCCCTTCTGCAGCCTAAGCGTCGCATCCTGGGCCCGCTCCCTGAAAGCCTCGTCTGCCTTGGATTTGGCACTGGCCGTCGGGTAGATCTCTTCCAATTCAGAAATCGTAAACGGCGGCTCGGACGGGTATTCCCCTGTAAAAGCTTCATCAAAATACGGAAGCTGCGGCTGTCTGTCCCTCAGTTCCTCGATAATCAGGCCCATCTGAAGCCCCCAGTCTCCAAGATGTACATCGCCGATTACCTGATGCCCCACAAAACGGCCCATGCGCTTAATCGCCTCGCCGATCACTGCAGCGCGCAGATGTCCTACATGGAGAGGCTTGGCTACATTTGCTCCGCCATAATCCACAATTACGGTCTCTTTCTTCTGCACTTCTTCCATACCGTGCTTCTCACTGGTACGCATCTCGTTGATATAGGAAGCAAGAAATTCACTGCCAAGTTTCAGGTTGATAAAACCAGGCATGACTGCATCCGCCGCCTCAAACATGCAATTCCCTGAAAGTGCTGCCACCACGGCATTGGCGATCTCAATTGGCTTTGTTTTATATGTCTTAGCAGCCGCCATCGCTCCGTTACACTGATATTCGCAGAGATCCGGGCGGTTTGAAAGCGTCACCTTAGCGAAGCTCTCGTCATAACCGCATGCCGTAAAGGCTGCTTTTACCTCTGTTGTAATGATATCTATGATTCGTTTCATTGATTCTTCTCCTCGTCTGTTTCGGAACCTTCCTGTCTCCACCAGCGGACCGTCACGGTGGGTTAAAGCCCTTTCCTGTCTGGCTCCAAATCATTATAGCGTACTTTTCTTTAAAAATCCAGTCCTGTTTCCCGCCGCCGTGTGGCACATTTGCGGCGGAACTGTGGCATTTTTCGAACATGTGTTTTCTTTTTATGAATTCCGTCGATGATACTCACATCGGTATTTCTTTCACTCCCAACGCCTCCTCGCAGCTCAGGGCAAACTTTACAGAAGCCATCGCATCTTTACAATACATGTCAGCCCCGATGGAATCCGCATATTCCCTGGTCAGTACTGCTCCCCCCACCATGATTCTGGCCCAGGGCGCTCTGTCCCGAAGGCGGCGGATTGTTTCCTCCATTGATACGACTGTCGTCGTCATCAGGGCACTGAGGCCCACAAGCGGGGCATGCTCTGTGACTGTCCGCTCCACAACCGTCTCCGGCGCGACGTCACGACCTAAATCTATTACATCAAAGCTGTAGTTTTCCAGCAATACCTTCACGATATTCTTACCGATGTCGTGGATGTCTCCCTTGACTGTGGCAAGAATGACCTTCGACCGCTTTTTCTGCGCACCTCCGCCAGCGGCCATGCTTTCCTTAAGTACGGCAAACGCTGCTCTGGCGGCCTCTGCACTCATTAAAAGCTGGGGAAGAAATACGGTTCCCGCCTCAAAGCCCTTTCCCACCTCATCCAGAGCCGGTATCATTTCCTCGTTAATAATGGTAAGCGCATCGCTCTGCCTGAGAGCCTCCCTGGAAGCCTCCCCGGCCGTCTGTATCATACCGCGCAGAATACTTTTCTTGAGTCCGGATACCTGCCCTGTATCCAACCTGGCTGCCTTTTCCGATCCATTTGGCAGTGCTGTTTCCTTCTTTTCCTGACGCGTCTTTTTTTCCGCCTCTCTGGAAGCATAACGACCGACATAGCCCGCACAGTTTTCATCCTTTGCCGTCAGTACCAAAAAGCTGTCATACACAGCCATCATTGCTTCGAGATTGGGGTTGATAATCCCGGCTGAAAGGCCATTTTGCAGCGCCATCAGGAAAAAGGCGGCGTTGATATGTTCCCTCATGGGAAGTCCGAAGGAAACGTTTGATACTCCGAGCACCGTCTGCCCGCCAAGCTCATCCCGCACCCGCCTTACAGTCTCAAGCGTCACCAGAGCGCCGTTTTTATCGGAGCTGACCGCCATGCAGAGGGCATCAATCAGAATATCTTTTTTGGCTATCCCATAAGATTCAGCCGTCTTGTAGATCTTCTTTGCAACCGCGATTCTGCCATCCGCTGTCTCAGGAATACCATCCTCGTCCAGGCAGAGCGCCACTACTACGCCTCCGTAGTGCTTTACAAGAGGAAAAATTTGCTCCATCACCTCTTTTTTGCCGTTTACTGAGTTAATCAGCGGCTTTCCGTTATAGATGCGCATGGCCCGCTCCATCGCTTTGACATCGGAGGTATCAATTTGCAGTGGAAGATCCAGAACGCTTTGAAGCTCTGTCACCACGGTTTCCATCATGGCTGCCTCATCGATTCCCGGAAGCCCCACATTGACATCCAGCACATCGGCACGGCTTTCCTGCTGGGCTGCCCCTATATTCAGAATATAAGATATGTCATGCTCGCGCAGCGCCTGCTTAAACCGTGGCTTCCCAGTGGGATTGATCCGCTCTCCAACGAGAACCGGGCGTCCTCCAAAGGTAACGGCATGGGAATAGGAAGATACCACGGTACGCCCTTTATCTTCAAGTACCGGCAGCGGTATGTCAGAGCACCATGCTCTTGTTTTTTGGATATGATCCGGCGTCGTCCCGCAGCAGCCGCCAAGTATAAAAGCGCCTGCCTCTGCCAGCTTCTTCATGGCCGCAGCAAATGCATTGCTGTCAATATCATAAACGGTATGGCCATTATCACTTCTTGGAAGCCCCGCGTTCGGGTTCACCAGGACAGGTACAGAAGCCACCGATACCATTTTCTTAAGAAACGGCAGCAGCTGTATGGGCCCCAGACCGCAGTTCAGGCCGATGACATCAACACCCAGCCCTTCCAGAAGCGCAGTCACGGATTCTACGTCCCCTCCCGTAAGCATTTTCCCCTTCTCATCCAGCGTCACGGTAGCAAAAACAGGCAGGTGGCTGCACTCCTTTGCCGCCAGAACAGCAGCTTTCAGCTCATAGCTGTCTCCCATCGTCTCGATGATAATGAGATCTGCCCCGGCAGCTGCACCGGCCCCGACCACCTCCCGGTAGACCGAGCAGGCATCCTCAAAGGCCAGATCTCCGTAAGGCGCCAAAAGCCTCCCGGTAGGTCCCAGGTCAAGCGCTACATAACCGTGTCCGCATGCCTCGACGGCACGTCTCGCATTCCCCACTGCGGCCTTTGCCAGCTCCCTTACCGTCCACTCTCCGTCCGGCTTAAATTTAAATCGGTTAAGGCCAAAGGTATTGGTGGTAATCACATCCGCCCCGGCATCCAGATAAGCGCGGTGGAGATCTTCAATGATATGGGGATAGAGCAGATTCCATGTCTCTGGAAATTCTCCCGGCTTAAGTCCCTTTTCCTGCAAAAGGCTCCCTGTCCCCCCGTCAAAAAATATCCTTCTTATTTTCATCAACTCGAGCACATTCATATTTTTATTCCTTTCACACGGCCTGAAGAAATCGCCTCACACGGCTGATTTCCAGACAGCGCAGTCTGTTTTTTCCATCTGCACGCGCACCCTGAAAATCGTATCCGCATTACCTCCGATATGCGCAGTCGGTCTTTTCACATATTTCACAGCCAGTAACTGTGCAGAATTCCTTATTTTCACTGATGCCGATGACCGCCGTCACCGATTTGGAGGGCATCATGAGAGACCCTTCCGTCAGTGTGATTCCGATTCTTTTTCCTGCCTGGAGTCCGTTCAGAAGCCCTTCCTGGCAGGAAAGCGGAAAATCCCCATAACCGGGCGAAAATCTTGGCCTCAGATAGAGACCTTTCCTCTCATACTCCTCCCGCCATCCTGTACAGAGTTCATTACAGTAAGCTTCCATCAGCGCGGCCGCCGTCGCCTGCATGACCACAGCTTTTGTTAAAGAAAGCCTTCCATACCGGGCAAGCAGCCTGTCAACACCAGCGCCCAGGGTCGCTGCCATCACAAGTACCTGTCCGCATCCGCTCAGAGTTTTCGAGAGTTTTTTGCTGTCTGTTCGAAAAAAGCCACAGTCGAGGCTTCCATCCATCAGACGACGCAGCAAAAGCATCTGCGACACAAAGCGCGGCGTGGCTGCCTCTGAAAGCTCATTCTCACATTCTGCGATCAACACTGTCACAGCCTCGTCCGCTGCATGTCCTCCATATCCCAGATAACGGAGCACCTCTCTCCTGTCCGCCGTCATGCCGCGCCTCACCTCCCATTATGCTGTGTCTTACCTCCTGTCATACCGCGTCCTGTTTCCCGCCATACCGCGTTTTGCCTGACACGATAGTGCTTCTTACCTCCTGTATGCTGTGCCCTGTCTCCTGCTATGCCCTGCCTCCTTGCTGCGCCCTGCCTCCTGCTGTGCCGCTCCTTACCTCATGCTCACTGCACAGCACAATAACTCCGGCAGGCCGCCCGCCGTTGCATGGCTCTATTTTACCGGACATCTATACCATAATCTCCGATACACTTCGTTTAATCTGTTCCGCCACATCCGGCTTATTCATGGAATAAATATGGATTGCATGGACATCATTGGCGACCAGATCAATGACCTGCTCTGTCGTGTAGGCAATCCCGGCCTGCTTCATCGCTGCAGGGCTGCTGCCAAAACGGTCGAGAATCGTCTTAAAACGCGTTGGCAGGTAAGTACCGGACATCGAAAGGATCCGCTTTATCTGTTTGGCATTTGTCACTGGCATGATTCCGGCTATCACCGGCACTGTGATCCCAATTTCGCGGATTCGGTAAAGAAAATTATAAAAAATGTTGTTGTCAAAAAACATCTGCGTTGTGAGAAAGCTGCATCCCGCATCCACCTTTTCTTTTAAGTGGAGGATATCCTCTTTCCTGGTTGCCGACTCCGGATGTCCCTCCGGGTAACAGGCCGCGCCGATACAGAAATCTCCCATTTCCTTCAAATCACTGATCAATTCACTTGCGTACTGGTAATCTGTCTCGACATGTCCGTCCGCCGGGATATCCCCTCTCAGCGCAAGCACATTGAAAAGCTCGTTTTCCTTGAGCTTCTGTGCCATAGCATGTATCTGCTCCCGGGTAGAGCTCACGCATGACAGATGCGCCAATGCTGTCACATGATAGTGTTTCCAAAGGTTATGTGCAAGTTCCACCGTATATCTGCTCGTGCCGCCGCCCGCCCCATAGGTCACACTCATAAACGACGGCGACAGCCTGGCAATTCCGGCTGCGGCACGTTCCACTGTCTCATATGCATCCTCCTTTTTTGGAGGAAATACCTCGAAAGACAGTACCGGCTTCTCCTGTGCAAGAATTTCTGTAATTTTCATCGGCACCTTCATCTCCTCTGCTTCAATCATAGAACACATCCTAGCACAAAACGCGCCTAAAATCCACAAAAATCATACAGAATGTAGCGGCGTCTTGTTTCTTTTGCCGTTCCGTGTTATAATTTTCTCATGGAAAGGGGCTGCCCTTTCTCACTGCACAGACAGAAAACAGACCGTTTCCTGTGCAGGTAATACCAGTCGTAAAGGCCGGAGACTTGATACGTAAGCAAACAGCCGGACCTTATGCCAAGGGAGGGAAAGATTATGAGTACAATCATTACCATCAGCCGTGAATTCGGAAGCGGCGGACGCGAGATCGGCTTCCGCCTTGCTAAAAAGCTTGGAATCCCCTTTTATGACAGGGAACTGATTTCCAGGGCTGCTGAGGACAGCAACATTTCCGAGGACGTTTTCCACGCCAATGACGAGAAAATCGCCCATATGAAGCGGAAAAATGATTCCGAATACATAACGGTGGCTCCCTACTCCCCCGTCTATGAGATCCCTGTATCAGACCAGCTTTTTGTCATCCAGTCCAAGATTATCCGGCTGATTGCTCAGGAGGGATCTTGCGTTATCATCGGCCGCTGCTCCGATGTCATCATCGAGAACTCCTTCCGCGTATTCGTCACTGCCAGCCTTAAAAAGCGGATGGAACGCCTCATTGCCCTTGAAAAGGAGCCAGACGTTGATATCCGGAAAATGGAGGCGCATATCCGCGATGTGGACAGGCGGCGGCGCGAATACTACCAGTACTACAGCGGCAATGAATGGGGCAAACCCAAAAATTATGATCTCTGTCTCAACAGCGGCACGCTCGGCGTTGCCGGATGCGTGGAAATGATTGCCGCCGGAGCTGCGCTCTAAACTTTTGTACGACCGCACAGGTTTTATATTGGTATGGCCGCATAGCTTTTGCAATGGAAAGTGTAACGCTTTCCACTGTAAAAACTTTCTATTGACATTTTAAATCATTGGCGTTATGATAGGATGCAAACAGTTTCAGAGAGGATCACAGACAATGGCACGCTTTGTATTCACAGCTTATTATTCTTACTATTATTTTCCGGGCTATGATAACCGTGCGGGCTTTTTTTGCTGTCAGAGATATCCATCTTTGAATCCGAACGTCTAAAACGTGGAACATGCAAAAGGGGGCTGCCGGGGCAGGCCCCTTTTTTATGTTCCTGTATATAAAAAGGTCCGTCCTGGCAGGCATTCCAAACGGAAGTATGATTGCCGCTGCCATCATTTTGCATGGAATACCTTCGTTTCGCTGACCGGAGAAAAACAGCCGCACATTTTTTGTAGGGCAGGTTCTGTGTCTGCGCGCGAAAAAGCCGGCGCAGAAAACACTTACCGTCAGCAGCGTTCCCACACTTAACATGAGGAGGAAAAACAGTTATGATTATCATCTTAAAAAGAAATGCTAATCCGCAGAAGGTGGAGGCTCTGAAAGAAGATTTGACAAGGCGCGGGTTTGGGCTTCACCTTTCCGACGGTACCGAGGCCTCCCTGATCGGCCTGATCGGTGATACCTCCTCCATTCAGGAGGACTGGCTGCGTGCACTGGACGTTGTTGAGGACGTCCGCAGAATCCGCGAACCGTATAAAAAAGCCAACCGCTCCATGCATCCGGAAAATACTGTCATTGACATCTGCGGCCAGAAAATCGGAGGTGGTAATTTTCAGGTTATCGCCGGTCCCTGCTCGATCGAGACTGAGGAACAGATTACGGAAGTCGCCCGGGATGTAAAACGCTTTGGAGCCCGATTTCTGCGAGGGGGCGCTTTCAAGCCCAGGACCTCACCGTACGCCTTCCAGGGCCTGCACGAACAGGGGCTGGATCTCCTCCTGAGGGCTAAACGGGCCACCGGACTTCCTGTTGTCACTGAGATTATGAGCACCGAGCACCTTCCCCTGTTCGATGAAGTAGACGTCATTCAGGTCGGTGCACGCAACATGCAGAATTTCGAGCTTTTAAAAGAACTGGGGAAAATCGACAAGCCGGTTCTCTTAAAGCGCGGTCTGGCAAACACGCTCGATGAGCTTTTGATGAGCGCTGAATATATCATGGCAGGTGGAAATGAAAAAGTCATTCTCTGCGAACGCGGGATCCGTACTTTTGAGACTTCCACCAGAAACACGCTCGATATCTCCGCCGTCCCCATGCTCAAACAGAAAACGCACCTTCCTGTTATCATTGACCCCAGCCATGCCGCCGGGATCCGCTTCATGGTGGAGCCGCTCTCACTGGCCGCTATCGCTGCCGGGGCAGACGGACTGATGATTGAGGTTCACAATAACCCGGAAAAAGCCCTCTGTGACGGCGCGCAGTCTCTGACTCCGCAGATGTTCGATACACTGATGAGAAAAATCAGCCGCAGTGTTGAGTTCTTTCAGTCCCTGTCCTGACCGTTATGTGAATCATCTGCCCCCTGAACGATTCACGTAAATCCAGGTATACCAGATGCGCCTGAAACAGTTTTCTTCATCGTGGTACGTCCACACCCCGTTGATACCAGACGGTCCCCCGGTCTGGTTGGCCGTACTGTTAAATTTTAAAAACCTCTTGACATTTCCTTTTATTTCGAGTATCCTAGCTACAAGTCAAATATCTGAAAACTATTGACCGGGACGAGTACCTGTTTGGAATGTGTACAGAGAGCTGCAGGTGGTGGAATTGCAGTGACAGGAACGACAGAGAATGGACCCGTGAGGGCGAACTGAAACCTGATGGGAGTAGGTAAGACGTGGTCTGCACGTTACAGCAGAGCGTGTATGTTTGTACACGGTTAAGTGCATTCAAGTGAATGAATTTAGGTGGCACCGCAGAAGTTTACTACTCCTGTCCTATGGTTATAATCATAGGACAGGAGTTTTTTTATTTGCGGGAAAAGCTTCCCCCCGCCTGCCTCCGCGGCAGAGCTTTTGACTCTCCCCGTAAAGGCTCAGGAAAGGAAGGAATGCACTCGGAAAATCACACACATACCGCTGAAAGGCTTTTCAGCCTGACGCTTTACAGGCCCACAGGATATACATTCTGTGTATCCGGTCAAATTTTAAGAGAGAAGAAAGGATGGAACCCACATGAAACAGACAATCCCTTATAAAATCTATCTTGAAGAGCAGGAAATGCCAAAGCAGTGGTACAATGTACGCGCCGATATGAAAAAAAAGCCGGCTCCCATCTTAAATCCGGGTACTTTAAAGCCTGTGGCACTCGAAGAGCTGTCTAAAATCTTCTGTACCGAGCTTGCCGCTCAGGAGCTGGACGATACCACGCCATATTTCGACATCCCCGGCGAAATCCGCGATTTCTATAAAATGTACCGCCCATCCCCTCTGGTCAGGGCCTACTGTCTGGAGAAAAAGCTCGATACTCCGGCCCATATCTACTATAAATTTGAAGGAAATAATACCTCCGGCAGCCATAAATTGAATTCTGCCATCGCACAGGCGTATTATGCCAAAAAGCAGGGACTCAAGGGCGTCACTACAGAAACAGGGGCCGGCCAGTGGGGAACCGCTCTGTCTATGGCCTGCGCTTACCTGGATCTCGACTGTCAGGTGTATATGGTAAAGTGCTCCTATGAGCAGAAGCCGTTCCGGCGTGAGGTCATGCGTACTTACGGCGCGCAGGTAACGCCTTCCCCCTCCATGAACACGGAAATCGGCAGAAAAATAAACGCGGAATTCCCTGGCACTACCGGAAGTCTTGGCTGTGCGATCTCCGAAGCAGTCGAAGCGGCTGTCTCCCAGGAGGGCTACCGCTACGTTTTGGGCTCTGTTCTCACTCAGGTGCTGCTCCACCAATCCGTAATCGGACTCGAAACAAAGGCTGCTCTTGATAAATACGGTATCAAGGCTGACACAATCATCGGCTGCGCCGGAGGCGGCTCCAACCTCGGCGGACTGATCTCCCCGTTCGTGGGGCAAATGTTAAGGGGGGAAGCGGATTATGACATAATTGCCGTCGAACCGGCCTCCTGCCCCAGCCTTACCCGCGGCGTCTACGCCTACGATTTCTGCGACACAGGCAAGGTGTGCCCGCTGACAAAAATGTATACTCTGGGAAGCGGCTTTATCCCCTCCGCAAACCACTCAGGCGGACTGCGTTATCACGGCATGAGCTCTGTCGTATCTGAGCTCTACGATCAGGGATACCTGACCGCCAGAAGCGTCGAGCAGACGGAGGTATTCCGTGCCGCGCAGACTTTTGCCAAGGTCGAGGGAATCCTCCCGGCTCCGGAGAGCAGCCATGCCATCAAGGTCGCTATCGACGAGGCCATGAAATGCAAAGAGACTGGCAAAGAAAAGACCATCGTTTTCGGTCTCACCGGCACGGGATACTTTGACATGATGGCTTACCAGAAGTTCAATGACGGGGAAATGAAAGATTACATTCCCAGTGAGGAAGAACTGGCCAGATCCTTTGCCTCCCTGCCAAAGGCAGACTGACCTGTCTGACTGGGATACAAAAGCTACCTGGAACCTCAATCTGTCCGGGTAGCTTTTATATCTTTCCTTTAGGAGTCCGCCGCCGTCAGACGGCATAAATTCAGGGATTCCAAATGCGCATAAATCACTTTCATTCATGGAGCATGCTCAACTGAGGGCAATTCCTTAAAAATCATTTTCCTCATAAACCGGCTCAACCGGGTCACCGAACTTTTCCGAGCCTACGGCTTCGCCGTTTAACTCCTGCAGAATTCCTGTGCTGTTTACCTTATATTTGTTGCCGTCGCGATCCTTAACCGTCGTATTCTTCGATACGCGGCCGGAGGTGTTGACGACATACGTATGATATCCGCTTCCCGCCGGCAGGCTGATGGCCACATAGCGGCTGTCGCTGTCCGCCTCCTGGCGCTTACCCATGTAGTAAAGGTATCCGCTCTTTACCCCGGTAAAGCCACGGCCTGCATTCGTTCCTTCATTAAAATAGAAGGTGGATTCCGTGCCGTCGCCTTCCTCGATCTTACGTTTTCCTGTCAGCGCTGTCCTCGAGGACTCATCAAAATAGTAGGAGGTATATTCTCCTGTATCTCCAATCTGTACGCGCAGCAGACCGTGTACCGGGTTGCCCCGCTGGTTGAACAGATAGCTTTTACTGTTGATTCTCACGAAGTCATTCGTGGAGACCTCTTCGTAGTCCGGACCTGTCTTTGGCGTTCCATCCTTATTAAAGTAATACCACACCACGGGTTCGTCCACATTATCCTGTAAGGGCTCCGGCGGTTCTAATGACAGCCAGCCTGTTACCGGCGTCCCCAGTGTTGTATTCTTGATACCGTCCTCTGCAAAATACCTCCAGTGTTCAATGGAATTCTTATCTGCTGTCTCCGGATCGCCCTCCATATAGACCCATCCGGTCTGCATCTGGCCGTCATAATTAAAACAGTAATATTTGCCGTTTACCTTGCTCACCCGGTAATCTCCGCCGGCGTCCGTTCCGGCCGGGGTAAATTTCTTACCATTGGGCGAAAAGTAATACCAGTATTTTCCGTCGTCACTCTCCGGGCCTGAGTAAGAATCCTCGTCGTCATCCCTCTCCTGGGGCTCCAGGTAACGCCAGCCTGTTTTCATTGCACCGTCGCTCCCCAGATAATACATCCCGTCGTCAGACCAGCCCGTCTGCATAATCCCATCGGAATCGAAAAGATAATTCTTGCCGTCAATCTTCTTCCATCCATCACGAATCATCTTGCCGCTGCCGCCAAAATAAAACCAGTATGTCTCACCATAATCATCATACGGGTCTCTCAACTGCTGCCACTGGTTCGTCACCATGATTCCGTTGGAATCCACATAATACTCGTTGTCCGCCCAGGTACTTATAGACATTTCTCCGCTTCCATTCAGATAGCGCCAGAGGTTGTCCGCCCCTTTTCTCCATTCATTTGTCACCCTGTTTCCATTATTATCCAGATAGATCCAGGTATTATTAGACAGCGACCAGCCTTCCGCGTATGCGCTCATCGTAAAAAGGCCCAGGCTCAGCATCATGGCGGCCGTCAGTATTTTGAATCCTTTTTTCATCCTTATCCATTCCTTTCGTTTGCGGCAGGATCTTCCTGATGCCGGCCGCTGTAACCGGACGCGAACCTGCTTTCTGCCAGAAAAGGGCAATACGTCCATTTTTTATTTTACCAGTATTTTCTCAATTATTCAATATGCAGAATCTTTCAATTCTCTTACTTTTACACTGGCACTTCAGACGGCAGGAAATCCTGCATGGAATCCGGATACAAATTGAAAGCGTCCAGTCCGTGCATCCCCTCTTGCGGCGCATTTTATCTGTTTGACAGCATGCCGCTTATCCTTTATACTATAAAAAGATTTGAGGGCGTATAAAGGTTACTATAGACAGACGGCATACATTCAGGGATTCCAAGTGCGCCTGGAAGATTTTCGTCTACGGTGGTGCGCTCACTGGAGGGCGCATGAAGTTTTTTGCAGAAAGCGACGGTACAAATTCTATGTGGATTGCTGATAAATGGAACGATTATGAAATCATCGACTGTTCAGAAGGGGAAAAACTCGAACGCTGGGGGCGTTACATTCTGCTGCGCCCGGATCCCCAGGTCATCTGGAATACGGATAAAAAGGCACGGGAATGGCAGCACATCGACGGCCATTATCACAGAAGCTCCAGGGGAGGCGGTGAGTGGGAGTCCTTCCGCCTGCCTGAGCAGTGGAGTATCCGCTACGGGGAGCTGACCTTTCGTCTCAAGCCCTTTGCCTTCAAGCATACCGGGCTCTTTCCGGAGCAGGCTGTCAACTGGGACTGGTTTGGCAATAAAATAAAACAAGCCGCCCGTCCAGTCAAAGTGTTGAATCTCTTTGCCTATACCGGCGGGGCCACTCTGGCCGCTGCCAAAGCCGGGGCATCCGTCACTCATGTAGACGCCTCCAAAGGCATGGTGGGCTGGGCCAGGGAAAATGCCAAAGCAAGCGGCCTGGAATCTGCTCCTGTCCGCTGGATCGTGGATGACTGTATCAAATTCGCAGAGCGTGAGCTGCGGCGTCAGAACCATTATGACGCTATTATCATGGATCCGCCCTCCTACGGCCGCGGTCCCAAAGGAGAGATCTGGAAGATCGAGGAGGCCGTGTTCCCCCTCGTAGCGCTCTGTACCAAGCTGCTTTCCGATACCCCTTTGTTCTTCCTCATTAATTCCTACACCACAGGGCTTGCGCCGTCTGTCCTGAGTTATATGCTAAGCTCCTGCGTGGTCCCGCAGTGTCAGGGCCGCGTCACAGCTGACGAGATCGGACTTCCCGTCACAGCCTCGGGCCTCGCGCTCCCCTGCGGTGCTTCCGGGCGCTGGGAGGCAGACTGAGGGGCGTCCTCCCGGAGGGCTTTTTCTTCTACAAAGCACAGTTTCCTATAGAATCAGAACGATCCCCTGTCAAATGACAGAGGATCTGTTTTTATGCCCTGACCGGGCAGTACAGCCGTTTCCTGAAAACGCCTGTTATTTCTGGCGGAAGCTCACACACTCGGTCTGGCCAACCGCTTTCGCACCATCTCCCATAATCGTGATCCGCTCTGCTCTGCACCGGTGCTCGTCATTGTACAGGCAGTTTACTGCGCTGCATTCCACATCAATTCTGGATTCCGGCGTTTTAAACAGATTTTTGAACAATCCGCCCCGGTTCTCCTCAAAGCTTCCGCAGCAGGTATCGCAGGAATCATGTGCGCCTGCGCCCTCCACAAGGATTCCCTGACGGCAGCAGCATTTCTCTGAATTGTGAACACAAGTCGTCACGCTGCATCCCAATTTTGTCATGTTCCATACCTCCTTTATTTAAACTCAAAGGTTAGTATGTACAGAAATCCTGTTGTCATTCCTCTCCGTCTGTCCTACCTGTCTGAAACCTCTTCGATGGGAATTCCCAGCCGCTTAAGCCGTTCCAGAAGCTCCGCACTTTCTGACATGACGGGATAGATTTTCACGATCTCCCCATCATGCCTGTCGATCAGTTGATAATAGACAAATGAACCGTTCCTTTTCTTCTTGCGGATGACAGCCTTTTTCAGATCAGTAAACGGCACATCTTTCGCCTTGCCCACGACCGGACGCACAACAATCCATTTTCCATCCACTGCGGCCCGCCAAAGAAATCCCCACAGCGCAAAGCCAACGCCTATGAGCCCGCACACAAAGTAGAAGATCTTAAGCCCCCATCTTCCTTCCGTCACTGGATTCATAAAAAATCCGGCCATCGTCAGAGCGTCCAGAAGGCCAACAGCCGGAACCATCAGGCGGTATCTGAGTATGATCCTCGGAAGCCGGGTAAGCTGCGGCCGGGTATCCTTTTTAATTTTCATGTTCCTGTAAACTCCTCTGCCACTTTTTTCCGCACTTTCTCCACAAAAATGCTGCAAATTCTTCCATATGTCCCCTGTAAAAACCAGCCTTCTCGATAGAAATCATAATGGAACGGTTCCAGAATATCACGAAATACCGGCTCGTTTCCTGAACGCCGGTAATGCCGTCATAATCATATTCCGTAATAATTTCCGGATTCTCCACCTCAAAGCTGCCCTCCCGGAAAACAGCATTACAGTACATCCCCTCCAGACACGAACTTTCAAGAAGCGCCCGCGCCTGTTTCTCATCAGACGCCCGGCCGGCCTCCGAGGGAGGTGATGCCTTCGAGGCGATTACCTGATGATAATACATTTCCACTCCGTACTCCATCCTCACTGCGAATAAAGTTTCCATCTTTATCTACCTCTGACCCGTACATATTGCAGCTTCAGGCCGCTCTTTTGTTCCAGGAAAGCCGCCAGCTCATCTCCGCTTCCTCCCGTCACATCACTTTTCATAAAATAGCGGACCAGGTTCCCTTTTTCCACCAAAGCAAGCATACCGGAGATCTCAATCAGGCGCCCGATATGCCTGTACTGCACACGTGATTTCTCAAACCGGCCGATCACCTCATAGCAGTCATCAAAAAACCGGTATTCCCAGGCATGATTCCCCTCATTTTTTCTCTTTTCATACTGAATATGAATTGCCTTTCTGGCATTCCTAGCAGCATTAAAAACAGAAAAAAGCCCCAGTGCCGCCCAGAACAGGCTCATGCATCCGGCAAAGAAAAGAACAGCCGACATGATCCCGTCGAGCAGATATCCGGCTGTAAGCGCCATTGCCCCGGCCGCAGCCAGCGCAGTCACAATTCGTCTCCCTCCAGAGCGAAATCCCAGCTTTCTTACACCGGAATCGAGATGCACAAGCTTTTCCTCCGTCACCTCATGATGCACCACATAACGCGCATAAGCTTCATTTAACAGCTCCATTCTTCTCCCCTTTCCCACTGAGCTCCGGCCACACAATATGAAGCATGGTACCGTAACAGGCCAGGCCGCCGACAAGGTTGGAGATCGGCTCTGCCATAAAAACTCCCATCACACCAAGGCCGCCTACATGGGGCAGTAAAAGAGTCAGCGGCAGTACGATAATTACCTTGCGGAAAATGGAGAAAAACGCTGCCTGCTTTGCCTTCCCCAGTCCCACAAAGCTTGCCTGCCCCGAAAATTGTAAGGACATCATGCAGAAACCGAAGAAATAAACGCGGATCGCCGGAATGGCCGCGGCAATCAGCTCCTCGTCGTGGTTGAAAATTTTGATGAAAAATACCGGGAAAAAGGAGACCGCCAGCCAGGATACCACTGTAAAGGAGATCGTAACAATGGAAATAAAGCGGATCGCCTGTTTCACGCGGTCGTACTCTCCGGCGCCATAGTTAAAGCCCAGAAAGGGCTGTGAGCCGGCCGTAACGCCTTTGACGATATTTTCTGTGATCTCGCGTACTGAATGGAGTACTGCCATAACACCCACATAGAGGTCGCCGCCAAAGCTCCATAACGTCGCATTGCAGGCTACCGCCACCAGACTGTTGGTGAAGCCGGCCATAAAGCTTGAGGTTCCCATTGCTGTAATGCGCTTGACGCGCCGCCCGCTCAGATGCATGGCAGAGGGCCTGAGCTTAAGGATCGCGCGTTTCCCTGTCAAAAAACAGATAATCCAGACCGCCGACAGAAATTGGGAGATCACGGTCGCCAGCGCTGCCCCCTGTACTCCCATATGGAGCCTGAAAATGAAAATCGGATCCAGAATGATATTCGTAACCGCTCCCAGAAAGACTGTCATCATTCCTACTCTGGCAAAGCCCTGAGAATTGATGAACGCATTCATTCCCAGTCCCGTCATCACAAAAATGCTGCCCAGTATATAGATTGTCATATAAGCGCTGGCGTACGGATAGGTGATGTCGCTCGCCCCGAACAAATACAGAAGCGGACGTTTAAACATGAGCCCGATCGCGGTCAGGAGTATGCCGAAGATCAGCATTAGTGTGAAAGAATTGCCCATGATGGCTTCCGCTTCCTGCTCGTTGCCCTTTCCCCGTTCGATTGAACACAGGGGAGCGCCGCCCATGCCGAACAGATTGGCAAAGGCAATCACAGCCATTGTCACCGGCAGGCATATGCCGAGCCCGGTCAGAGAAAGTGTCGCCTCATCGGGAATATAGCCAATATAAATGCGGTCTACCACATTATACAATACGTGTACGAGCTGTGCCATCGTCATGGGAATCGACAGATTAAGGATATTTCTGACGACACTGCCCTTCGAAAAGTCATTTTCCACTGCTGCCATTCGGATCCAACTCCTTACTATGAAAGTCCCGCCGCCGTCAGGCAGCATAAATTCAGGGATGCCCAATGCGCCTTAACTTCTTTCATTCCTGGTGGTATGCTCACTCGTGGGCGCATGAAGGTTTACTATCAAAAATATGTCTGTTCTATTATAGCTCAGATCTGCCGGTGAATCAATCACTGATTCTATAGAACACGGAGAAATCGTATGAGCGGAAGGGAATACGAAGGGAAGTACAAATTCAAAATGAATTTTAAGTGAATCTTTGTCCGAAAGGGAAAAGGCAGCAACGGACTTTCATGAAAAAAAGGCAACCAGATATATGTCTGATTGCCTTTTTGCCTGCCTCGAACATTCAAGAGCCCTGGCATCAGGGCCTTTTATGGACCTGAGGGGAATCGAACCCCTGTCCGAAAACCAATCCCCTGTTCTTCTACTATCATAGTCTGTTCTTTAAAATTCCCTCCCGCATCCGGAAACAGACATCCTGGTGCGTTCAGTAGCTTCATTCTACGCCCGTGTGCTCAAAGCTTTGCACCCGTCGTTTCTCACATAAAATGATGCCGGTTATTCAAGGTGTGAGTGCCCTGAGGCCGACAACAGCCTTAATTAGGCTGCAAATGCTAATTCGTTATCGTTAGCGTTTATATTTAGGTTTGCCATTTAACGCATCGCATGCGGATAGCTTCACCAGCTTCATAGCCCCCGTCGAAACCAGTACAAGCCCTTACTGGCACTCTCTTGGAGTGAAATCATTTTATCACCTTTTAGAAGCGGCGTCAAGACGAATTTTGCAGTTTACCTTATTTTGATAATCTGCCTACTTGTCTATATACGATACAGGCAAATGCAGCTATCCATGTTGATAATCTGCTCTGCTTGCCAATTTTCGATATAGGCAAATGTAGCTAACTATCTTAATAATCTGCTTTACCTGCCGATACCTGATATCGGCAAATGCGGCTATCCATGTTCGTTTCCTTTCCTGCTTCCTTACTGCTCCTTGTTTCCTTTCCGTTCCTTTACCAGCTTCCAGATTAAATCATGCATCCACTGCACGGTCTCTTCCAATTTCCGGTTTTCCTCTCTAAGTCTTTTTATCTCCTCCTCCAGTTCGCAGACCAGCTTATCCTTTCTTTCTGTCATTATAACCATCCTCCCCGGCCGCAGTCAGAAAGAACCCCTGTCACCTGCTGTACAGGAAATCCGCCGCCGCGGCCTTCCGGTCAATACAGGTTTTTCACCTTGAAATCCTTTTCCAATTCCCGCCTCTGATCCTTTTTCGCGATATCTGCTCTCTTATCATAAAGCTTTTTCCCTCGTGCCAGGCCAATTTCCACCTTCACCAGGCTTCCCTTAAAGTATACCTGCAGCGGAACCAGCGTATATCCTTTCTCCTGAATCTTCCCCTTCAGCTTATTGATCTCATACCGGTGCATCAGAAGTTTCCGGTCACGCAAAGGATCCTTATTGAAAATATTCCCTTTTTCGTAAGGGCTGATATGCATTCCGAGAATCATAACCTCGTCGTTTATAATGCGTACAAACGACTCCTTAATGCTGCATTTTCCCATTCGCAGGGATTTTACTTCCGTCCCGGCGAGGGCGATTCCACATTCAAACTTATCGTCGATAAAGTAATCAAAATATGCCTTTTTATTGTTGGCAATCAGTTTCGTACCGCTCTTCAAAGCGCTCCCTTCCTTCCCCTTTTGCACGGCGTCCGCCGCACATTCTTATGCCTCAAATCCCTGCACACTTTCCTGTATCTCTCTGTAAGCCCAAAGACTGCCTGCTGCCAGTGCCTGTGTCCCCAAAATACCGTACTCCGCCGACTTTCTGTATCTCTCAGCCTGCTCAAAGGACTTTTGCATCTTTTTCCTCCGTCACAGTTCCCTCACAGGCAGAAAATCAATCATTTTCATATAGCGGTCCGCCGCAATGACCTGTATGCGAATGTTCTGACCCAGTTTAAAGCATTTTCCCGTCCGCTCTCCCCGCAGCTCATACCGCGCTTCGTCAAACACATAGTAATCACTGTCCAGTTCACTCACGCGTACCATTCCTTCTACTGTATTCGGAAGCTCCACATAAAATCCGTAATTCGTGACCCCGGAGATCACACCGTCGTACTCCCTGCCAATACGGTGTTCCATATACTGCACTTTTTTGGCCTTATCCGTCTCCCGTTCAGCCTCATCGGCCAGACGCTCCCTGGCTGACGACCATGCCGCCACCTCTCCAAGGATTTTTTCGTAGTGGGCAATCCGCTTTTTTCCCAGTCCGCCGCAAAGATTTTCCTTGATAATCCGATGAATCTGCAGATCCGGATAACGGCGGATCGGAGAGGTAAAATGCGTATAATAGTTTGCAGCCAGGCCGAAATGGCCGGTGCAGTCCGTCGTATATTTTGCCTGTTTCATCGAGCGCAGGGCAAGCCTTGAGAGCAGTGCCTCCTCCGGAGTGTCTGACACCCGGCCCAAAAGCTTCTGCATTTCCTTCGGGTGCAGCTCGCCGTTTTTTAAATGAATCGAATATCCGAAATTGTGAATCAGGATTCCGAACTGCCGTATCTTTTCCTCGTCCGGCTTGTCATGTGTCCGGTAGAGAAATGGGAGCTGCTGCCAGTAATAGTCCTCGGCAACAGTCTCATTGGCTGCCAGCATGAAATCCTCAATCAGTCTCGTGGCCCTGTTGCGCTCATAGGGGCGGATTTCTCTCGGCCTGCCCTTTTCATCGAGTATGATCTTACATTCCGGAAAATCAAAGTCCACCGCGCCGCGTGCCATACGCTTTTTTCTGAGGATATTGGCCGCCTCCTCCATCTGGCGCAGCATGGGAACAAATTCCAGGTATTCTTCAGGAAATGTTTCCTCTTCCAGCACGGCGTTCACTGCTGTATACGTCATCCTGCGGTCAACGTTCACGACGGATTCGCAGATCCTGTGGCTGACAATCGTCCCCTTTTCGTCAATATCCATCAGGCAGCTCAGTGCCAGACGGTCATGCCCTTCGTTCAGCGAGCAGATGCCATTCGACAGCCGGTGCGGCAGCATGGGAATCACACGGTCTACCAGATAAACACTCGTGCCGCGCTCCCTTGCCTCTTTGTCAAGCGCACTTCCTTCCCTGACATAATGCGATACATCTGCAATGTGTACGCCCAAATGGTAGATCATCCGGCCATCCAGAATCTCTTTTGACAGGCTGACTGCATCATCCAGATCCTTTGCGTCCTCCCCGTCGATCGTTACCATCAAAAGATCACGCAGATCCGACCGGCCTTCGCGAATCTCCTCACTGATTCCCGCTTCTGAAAGCTCCTCCGGACAGGCAGAAGCCTCAGAAAGTACTTCGTCCGGGTATCCCTCCGGCAGGCCGTATGCGCGCACGATGGACAAAATATCGACTCCGGGATCATTTACATGACCCAAAATCTCGGAAACCCTGCCTTCGGGATTCTTATCTTTCCCGCCAAAGGAGGTGAGCTTTACCACTACCTTATGGCCTGAGACAGCTCCCTTCTCCTTTCCTTCCGGGATAAAGATGTCAAAAAGAAGCCGGGGGTTGTCCGGAATCACGAACCCAAACCGTTTGTTTTTCTCAAATGTGCCGATCACTGTCTGATTCGCACGCGTTATGACTTTGGTAATCTCTGCCTCAGCGCGGCGTACGCCCTTTGCCGGAACAATCTTAATCTGCACGGTATCCCCGTCCATCGCGTCTTTGATCCGGTCGGGCGGCACGAATACATCTTCTTCCTGTCCCTCGACGGCGACGAATCCAAACCCGCGGGGATGGGCGCAAAACACGCCTGCAGCTGACACAGCTTCCGCCTTTTTATATTTTCCTTTCTTGGAAACCGCGATTTTCCCTTCCTCTATTAGTGCATCCAGGACCGCGGCAAGGTCCTCCCGCCGCTCCCTGGGAATATCCATAAGAGCCGCCAGCTCCTTTATCTTCATAGGCACATATTCTGCCTCATTCATCAGGGAAAGAATCATCTCTTTCCGCTCTGTCATCAAATTTTCTTCCATCCGTCTCCTTTCAGCAGAAGAGGTACAAACCTTCTGTGGCAGCCCTTTTACCTGCTCAAGTACAAAAAACACCCTTGCACATGCACGCAAGAGTGTCTGTTATCTTAGAGTACTTTCAGGTTTAAAACAAGTGCCAGAATAAAAATCAAAACCGCAGCAAGCTTCGTGAACTTCTCCAGCTTACCTTCCATAGAACGTCCTTTATTCCTGCCCCAATAGCTCTCAGCCGCTCCGCTGATCGCGCCAAGTCCGGCTGATTTACCCTCCTGCATCAATACGATAACCGTCATTGCGATACACAAGATAACGAATACAATCGTCAATATAATTCTGAGCATTTCTCACACCTCCTGTTTACAAGCACAGTTATCATATCACACAATCCGCGGAAATACAACCACTATTTCCATCACAGACCGGTCGGTTCCTGCGGAAATTCAGCACTCCGGCGCTGAATATGCGAAAACAGGGCCGAATACCCTTTCACTGCAGCGGTCCACCCACTGTCAGGCGGCATAGATTCAGGGATTCCAAATGTGCCTGGACTACTTTTATTCTTGGTGGTGCGCTCACTCGTGGGCGCATGAAGGCTACTGTGAAAG
Organism: bacterium 1XD42-76; assembly: GCA_009917545.1. Taxonomy (GTDB): domain Bacteria; phylum Bacillota; class Clostridia; order Lachnospirales; family Lachnospiraceae; genus QZDW01. Next base: position 16,527 of record QZDW01000010.1, on the reverse strand, counting down.
TTCTTCCTCAATCTTTAAAAGCCGGTTATATTTCGCCACACGCTCAGAACGGCACGGCGCTCCTGTCTTAATCTGGCCTGCATTGACGGCCACTGAGAGATCAGCGATTAAGGCATCCTCCGTTTCTCCGGAGCGGTGGGAAATGACGGTCCGGTATCCTGCCTTTCTGGCTGTCTCAATCGCCTCCATGCTCTCTGTCAGCGTTCCGATCTGGTTTACCTTTATGAGGATTGCATTTCCGGCATGGAGCCGGATGCCCTTCTTTAAGCGTTTCGTATTCGTGACGAACAAATCGTCGCCCACGAGCTGGACGCGGTCCCCAAGCGCCTCTGTCAGGAGCTTCCATCCCTCCCAGTCTTCCTCATGGAGCGCATCCTCAATCGAACAGATAGGGTATTCCTCTGCAAGACGTTTGAAGTAATCCACCATTTCCTGCGTACTTCTCTCCACCTTTTTTCCGCTCATCGCGCTCTCGCCCGGAAATTCGTAATATCCGGTCTGCTCATTGTAGAGTTCGCTGGAAGCAGCATCAATGGCGATCTTGATATCGGTCCCTGGCTCATAGCCTGTCTCCCTGACTGCACGCATCAGATAGTCCAGTACTTCCTCTGAGTCTTTAAGATTAGGCGCAAAGCCGCCTTCGTCTCCCACACCTGTAGAATATCCGTCCTTTCCAAGCAGCGCTTTTAATGTATGGTAGATCTCCGCACACATTCTGAGGCCCTCTGAGAAACACTCTGCCCCGACCGGCATAATCATAAATTCCTGCAGATCCACGGTATTATCCGCATGCTTTCCCCCGTTTAAAATATTCATCATCGGCACCGGGAGACTGCCCCCGTATACTCCGCCCAGATAGCGGTAAAGCGGAAGGCCCACAGCGTTTGCCGCCGCCCTTGCCGCTGCTAATGACACTGCCAGAATCGCATTTGCGCCAAGCCGTTCTTTATTCTCGCTCCCGTCCGCCTCGATAAGCAGCGTATCAATCCGCTTCTGATTCAGGACATTTTCGAACATAATCGCCTCGGAAAGCTCATGGTTGATATGCTCTACTGCCTTTTTTACTCCCTTTCCAAGGTATCTCCCGCCTCCGTCCCGAAGTTCGCAGGCCTCATATTTTCCCGTAGATGCGCCGGAAGGAACTGCCGCTGTCCCGATGACGCCGCTTTCTAACTCCACCTCTGCCTCCACGGTAGGATTTCCCCGCGAATCCAGAATTTCCCGTCCGTGTACTCTCACAATCTCATAATCCATATCCATAAAAAAATGGCCTCCTTACAGCACTGTTATTACTGTAAGGATAGCCAGTTTTCTAAATTCTTATGCGCGAAGCTCGATTCCCATGCCCTTTAAGCCGTTTAACAGCTTATTCATGACACCGGTCACTTCCTTCTCCTCCAATGTGTGATCCTGGGCCCGGAAAGTGATGGAATAGGCAACGGACTTAAACCCTGCAAGGATCTGAGAGCCCTCGTAAAGGTCGAACAGCTCATATCCCTCAAGGATTTTCCCTCCGCGCTGCTCAATCATCTCCTCGATCTCCCCGACCGGAATTTCCTTTGGCACCACCATGCTCAGATCGCGGGTAACAGCAGGATATTTCGCAATACCGGTATATTTGCGGTCAAAGGATGTGAACGGAATCACGGAAGGCATGTCGAGTACAGCCACATATGCTTTTTCACCGATTTTATAATTGTCCAGCACATCCGGGTGAACCTCACCGAGATAACCGATACATCTGCCTTCATAGGCGATCTCTGCCTGTCTTCCCGGATGAAGGAACGGCTTTTTGACCTCTGCAGCGTAGTGTGGCCGTTTGTACATCCCTACTTTGTCGAGGAATTCTTCCACCACGCCCTTCATGGTATAAAAATCACCGTCCCCGTAAAAGCCCAGCGTAAACTGCAGGCGCTCATCCGGAAGCTTGGTAAGCGGCAGGCTCTCAGGCAGATAGACATTCGCCATTTCATAGAGTCGTACATTTTTGTTTCTTCTATTATAATTGGTTGCCAGCGACGTCAGTATCCCGTTCAGGGGCAGTGTACGCATAATGCTGAAATCTTCGCCCAGCGGATTAGAGATCACAATCGCATCCCGTATCGCATCCTCCCCGGGGATATTCAGACGGTCGTACACCTTTGGGCTCTCGAAGGAATAGGTCATTCCCTGGGAGAAACCACAGTATTCTGCCACTTCGCGCGCTGCCTCCTCAATCCTGAGCTTATAGGAAAGCTTTCCTGTCGTGGCTTCCCCGGTCGGGAGTGTTGTTCCGATCTTGTCATAACCGTAGAAACGGGCTGCTTCCTCAGCCAGATCGGCCATGCAGTGGATATCCTGGCGCCAGGTCGGGACAACTACTTCAGAAGCCGTCTCGTCATAGGAAAGGTCAATACGCTTAAAATATTCCAGCATCGTCTCCGGCGCAATCTCAGTACCTAAAAGACGGTTAATCTTCTGCGGCTCGAATTTCACGCGCGATTCCTCTGCCTTTACCGGGTAAATGTCGATCATGCCGCCAACCACCTCTCCGGCGCCCAGCTCCTCGACAAGCTGACAGGCACGGTTTACTGCTTCCTCGGCAATATTGGGATCCAGACCTTTCTCATATTTTCCGGAAGCATCGGTACGAAGGCCCAGCTTCTTGGCAGACAGGCGGATATTCGTTCCGTCAAATGTAGCGCACTCAAATACCATCGTCTTAACGTCATCTGTGATCTTGGAGTTCTCTCCGCCCATGATTCCCGCAACGCCGACTTCCTTCTCGCCGTCGTTAATCATCAGAACCGTATGGTCCAGCTTCCTCAACTGCCCGTCCAGTGTCTGGAATGTATCACCGTCTTTCGCACATTTGACGATGATCTCATGACCGGCCAGCAAATCGTAGTCAAAAGCATGCATCGGCTGGCCGTATTCTTCCATAATATAGTTCGTAATATCAACGATATTGTTGATCGGGCGGATGCCGGAGGCTGCCAGACGGCGCTGCATCCACTGCGGTGACGGGGCCAGGCGGATATTTTTCACCATTCTCGCACAGTAGCGCTTGCAGAGACTGGTATCCTCGACAGAAATTTTCAGATAATCATTGATGTCCTCGTCATTTCCGGATGGTTCGATCACCGGAGGATGGAATGTTTTGTTAAAGGTGGCCGCTGCTTCACGCGCGATACCGAGCACGCTGTAGCAGTCTACACGATTGGATGTGATCTCGTACTCGAATACCACATCATGAAGTCCCAGCACCTCAATGGCATCAGCCCCAACCGGCGTATCCTCAGGCAGGATATAAATTCCCAGTTCCGGCGCGTCCGGATACATGTTCCGGTCCGAACCCAGCTCTTCGATGGAGCACATCATGCCATTGGAATCAATTCCGCGGAGCTTGCCCTTTTTGATACGGATCCCATCCTCCGGAAGCGGCCCGCCGTCATGGCCTCCAGCCACCTTTCCGCCGTCTAATACAACAGGAATCTTGTCGCCCGCCTTCACATTAGGCGCTCCGGTCACGATCTGAATCGTCTCTTTGCCGATATCCACCTGGCATACGATCAGTTTATCCGCGTCCGGGTGTCTCTCAATCGAAACAATCTGTCCGACGACAATTTTTTCCAGATTTTTATCAAGGCATTCGAAGCCCTCTACCTTCGTTCCCGTGAGCGTCATGGCGTCCGTATACTCCTGCGCCGTCACATCCAAATCGGGAACATATGCTTTTATCCAGGATAATGCTGTGTTCATATTCGATTTCTCCCATCTGCTAATCTGTCTGTTCTATGCAAATCTTGTTTCCTGCTTCTCTCTGCGTTTTGCCCCTGCATCCATTTCACCGAATCAAAACCGGTGAAACTGCGGCCGGTTGATGCTGCGCAGATTCGATGCAAAAGCGGTTCCTCCTGTTTTCCTAAAACTGTTTCAGGAAACGGATATCATTCTCATACAGGAGTCTCATATCGTCAATCTCATATTTTAACAGGGCGATACGCTCGAGTCCCACGCCAAAGGCAAAGCCGGAATACTCCTCCGGGTCTATGCCGCACATCTCCAGAACGTGCGGATGTACCATACCGCATCCTAAGATCTCAATCCAGCCGGAGCCTTTACAGAACCGGCAGCCCTTGCCTCCGCATTTAAAGCAGCTCACATCCACCTCGGCACTCGGTTCCGTGAACGGGAAATGATGCGGGCGGAACTTGACCTTCGTGTCCTCACCGAACAGCTCTCTGGCGAATTCGGCCAGCGTCCCTTTCAGATCCGCCAGCGTAATATTCTTATCAATCACCAGCCCTTCGATCTGGTGGAAGGAAGGGGAATGGGTCGCGTCTACCTCATCTGAACGGAATACACGTCCCGGAGCAATCATCCGGATCGGCGGCTTTCTCGTCTCCATCGTCCTCACCTGCACCGGGGAAGTCTGGCTGCGGAGCAGGATGGTATCACTGATATAGAATGTGTCCTGCTCGTCTCTGGCCGGATGGCCCTTGGGGATATTTAACTTCTCGAAATTATATACATCGTATTCAACCTCCGGCCCCTCAACCACCTCGTAGCCCATGCCCACGAAAATACGCTCTACCTCTTTTAAGGCAATCGTGTTCGGATGGCTGTGGCCTGTCACTGCCTTTTTGGCCGGAAGCGTCACGTCAATGACCTCACGCTTCATCTGCTCCTCACGTGCTCTCTTTGCAAGTGCCTGCTTCGTCTCCTCAAGCTTTGCCTCAATCTGTGCACGCACATCATTCACCATCTGGCCTACCTTCGGCCTGTCCTCCGGGGCTACGTCCTTCATACTCTTTAATACGCTCGTCAGCTCGCCTTTTTTCCCCAGATATGCCACGCGGATATCATTCAGCTTTTCCAGTGCATCAGAGGCATCAATCCTTGCAAGCGCCTCTGACTTAATTTTTTCCAACTGCTCTTTCATCGCTTCCTCCATTTTGTACATACCTTTTGGTATGCTTTTCTTCATTTTCTTTGATTCTGCACGTAAATGCCGGACGGCGGCACGACGCTCCGGCCATCCGGAGGTTTTTGTTCTACAAAAAAAGTCCCTAATACAATCGTATTAGGGACGACAAAACGCGCGGTACCACCCTGCTTCCTGCTGATCGCAGACTCTTCTCCGCATAACGCGCGGCCTACGTCACGGCCTACGAAACAGGTTCAGCCGTGCAGCTCCGGTGTGAAATTTGATCTCCTGTCTGAACCTGGAACGCTTCCAGCCGATGACGTCCCTTCTCTGTCGGAAAACAGGTATCTTTTGCACCTTCCATGCCTTTTTTCTCTTTGATACATAACATATTAACCGCAGGGTTCCAAAAAGTCAAGCTTTTTATCAGCTTTTCTGTTTTTACTCTGAAAGTCCCGCCGCCGTCAGGCGGCATAAATTCAGGGATGCCCAATGCGCCTGGACTTCTTTCATTCATTCCGGCCGCTCACCTGTGGGCGCATGGAGGCTTACTTTAAAAACCGGGCCAGAACGGAGATGAAAAAGTCCACACTGATCGGCTTGGCGATATGGGCGTTCATTCCGCTCTTTAATGCGGCTTCCTTATCCTCATCCATCGCATTCGCTGTCATGGCAATGATCGGCAGCTTCTTGACATCCTCCCTGTGCAGGGCACGGATCGCTCTGGTGGCCTCGTAACCGTTCATTACCGGCATCTGCACATCCATCAGGATTACATCATAGTAGCCCTCCTCTGCCCGTTTCATCATTTCAACGGCATCGGTTCCGTCCGGTGCTGCTTCCACGAGGAAGCCGGTCTCCTCCAAGATCGCCTCTGCAATCTCACGGTTCAGCTCATTATCTTCCACGAGCAGTACACGCTTACCGCCGAAATCAGCCAATGTCCATTCCGCCACCTGTTCGTTCTTTTCAATTAAATGGTTGGCTGCCAGCAGCGCGGATTTCAGATCCGACATAAAGAGCGGTTTTGCGCAGAATGCCGTGATACCTGCACTCTTGGCCTCCTCCTCGATATCTGTCCAGTCATATGCCGTTAAAATGATAATCGGCACTTCATTCCCAACAGCACGGCGGATCCTTCTGGCTGTCTCAATCCCGCTGGTCTCCGGCATCTGCCAGTCAAGAATGTAGGTGTGGTAGGAATCCCCTTCATCGTGTGCTTTTTTGGCGCGGTAGGCAGCCTCCCTCCCCGATGTCGTCCATTCGGCACGCATCCCGATCTGCATAAGCATTTTGCTTACACTGTCACACGTATCAAAGTCGTCATCTACCACTAACGCCCTCAGACCTTCCAGTTCCTTGATCTGCACTGTTCCCTTCTCCAAATCCTGGAGTTTGAGACTGAACTCTACGATAAATTCGCTTCCTTTTCCCTTCTCGCTGTGAACTTCAATCGTACCACCCATCATGTCAATGATATTCTTGGTAATCGCCATACCGAGTCCTGTACCCTGGACTCCGCTCTGCGTCGTGCTTGCCTCACGTTCAAACGGCTCGAAAATATGTTTCACGAACTCCTGCTCCATGCCGATTCCGTTATCCTTGACGATAAAGGTATAATCCCCGTACCCCCGGCGGAAGGTCGTTTTTTGCTTGATCCGGAAGGTAATGATTCCTCCGGCCGGCGTGTATTTTACAGCGTTGCTCATCAGGTTGACAAATACCTGGTTCAGCTTCAGGGAATCGGCAATGATATCCTCATTCGTGACATCAAATGTGTCGATAAACAGCTCAAGCTGTTTTGCCTTCACCTGCGGCTGGATGATATTCACCAGATTGTGCATCATCTCAGAAATATTGCATTCCTGTTCCTTAATTTGTACCTTGCCGCTCTCAATCCGGCTCATATCAAGGATATCATTAATCAGGCTTAACAAGTGGTTGCTGGAAGCAAGCACCTTCTGGAGACAGTCTTTTACCTGTTCCCGGTTATCAATATGGCTGACCGCAATCGTTGTAAACCCAATAATCGCATTCATTGGTGTGCGGATGTCATGGGACATATTGGACAAAAACGTCGTTTTGGCACTGTTCGCATGCTGCGCCTGCAGTAGCGCCTCCTTGAGAGCTGTTGTCTGCTCTGTCTGCTGTCTGACCTGCTCTGTGATATCCTTTGTCACAACCATGACCACGATATCCCCTGTCTCGTCCTCGCGGGTCATGATAAATGACTGGCGGACGCACATACGGCTGCCATCCGTACTCTCGCTCCAATACTCCGTATTCACCTCCGCATCCCCGCGCTGAAAACATTCTTTCAGAAATTCCACATTCAGACAGCTCGTATAGGCTTCCAGAGATTCTTCGGGAATAAATCGTTTACACCGCTCAAACCACTCGGAGGCTCTGCAGGGCGGATTCAGCCCTGCGACATCAAGCATGGACAGCCTTTTTCCGTCCGGCATCAGGCGGATAATATCATGGTCTACCTGGTCGCGGGTCAGATTAAATTCATAGGTACAGATAGAGTTGGAAGTAATCGCAATCCGGTACTGTCTTTCCTTACGGTTGGCGACAGAGATTTCGGCCTGGATACGCAGCTCCTTTTCCTTTAATTCCGTAATATTCTGCCGGATAAACAGAATCTTACTTGCACGGCCCTCTTTTCTCTCCAGGCAGATGACATTCATGTGCTCCCACTGGGCCCTGCCCTCCCGTTCCACCTGATATTCATAACGCACATCCGTGCTGCTTTCCCCCAGTTGCGAGATCACCACTTCTCTGTCAAGCTGTCCGGCAAGTTCCTTTTTCTGTGCCTCCCCGGGCAAAAAAGAACAGAGGTATTTAATGAAATCCCTGTACCCGCCCTTTCGCAGAAGATCGCCGCGCTCCGGACTCGTTCCCACCAGATACTCATATGTATCTGTCTCGAGATCAATCATGACAAATCGTGAAAACAGCGTGCTGATTCCTCCGATTACATAGCTCATTTCACGGTTTTCCTGAGACAGAACCTTCTTTTCCTGTCTCGTGCGCAGGATTAACGCAATAATGTAGAGAAGGAACAAACCGATCAGCATCACTTCCAGCTTGATTCCGGTACGGTTGGCATTCATGAGCATGTTCTGTGTAATCTGTTTAGGAAACGCCTGTACCAGAGCAAACCCGTTCCCCTCCAGATTAATCACGCAGATATTATCTACTTTGCTGTTTTTGCCACAGATAAAGGTCTGTTCTCCGGCATTTGTAAAAATAGCACTGGCTTCTGTATAGATCTTCTCGTCAATGATACCGGCAGCAAGAAAATTCTCTAAAAGATTTTTGCCGTCGCTTTCTCCTGTAGAGCTGGCGATTACGGTCCCGTCCGACAGGCACAAGTACATCCCCGCTTCTTCCCCAAAATAGCTGGCTGACAGGATATGCTGCAAGTACTTATCCGCCGAATACACGCCAAGGAGCACGCCAAGGACATCTCCCTGGTAATATACAGGCGCATAAAAGCTTACCACAGCTTCATTTGTGACTCTGGAATTCAATGTGGCAAAAATACCGCTCTCGCCCCTCAGCCCGCTCTGAAAATATTCACGGTCCGACACGTCTGCTGTCTGTCCGTCTGCCATCAGGCTCCCAGTCTCTGCATCTACAAACCAGAAAGCGTCAAATAAAGACTTTTCCTCCATATCGTTCAGTCTCTGAGACGTAACTACCGGCTCGGACAGGCTCTCACCGACAAAATAGGCATATGTATTGATCCGGTTCATGGCATTTCTGAACTCATCATCAATCCGGTTCGCCGTCTGCAGCGCAGAATCTGCCGCGTACGTTCGATTTTGTAATTCAATCCGTTTATTGTTTTCTGAGGCATACCAGTAAAATAAAATGATTATGGCCGCCAAAAGAATCAGAATATAGGTCAAACTCCACAATGACTTCTGTCTCTGGTTCATAAAAAATCCTCCGCAGTCCTTCTACATAAGCTACCCCCTAATCTTATTATGAAAACGGCCGTTTGTCAATTTATTCATTTACGGTGCAGATTCGGGATGCCGGAATACAGGAGCCGCCATGTCCTCCGGCATTGGCCCGGGCTGTCATGAATCAGTTTTCCTTTTGTTGAATACTGTTTTGTAGGTATAAAGAAACAGAACCAGTGCCAGTGTGGTGGACAGGTAATCCGCGGCAGGCTGTGCGGCAGCAAGCATTGGAGCGGAATCGAACAGACGGCGGAAAAGAAACAGGATGGGGATGTAGAGCAGCCCCTGGCGGCTGACTGATAAAATCAGGGAAGGAACTGCCGCCCCGGTGGACTGAATGGCGTTGATGAATACGAACAGCAGTCCCATTACAGGTCCGGAATAAATGTAAATACGTGCAAACGCGATTCCGTATCCTGAGGCGTCCGGGTTATCCAGGAATGCATGCACGAGAGGCCCGGCACCGAAATAACAGATTGCCGTCATAATCAGACTCAGGCCCAAAGCAAGGCAAATGGAAAACTTCAGTACATCCGTATACCGCTTTTGGTTTCCTGCTCCAAAGCAGTATCCCAAAAGGGGCTGGATCCCGCTGCCCAGGCCGATTAAAAGCATTACCACGATCATGTTGACTTTCATTGCCACACCAAGTCCGGCCACGGTCATGTCGCCATATTCCGACATAATGTTATTCGTTATGATATTAGAAGTACTCATCAGGATACTGTTGAGAGAAGCCGGGACTCCGATGGCAAACACGCCCGCCGCAATCCCGTTCTTTTCCATATAATCCTTGGGACGGATGGATAAAAGTGTCCTGGAAGACAGCAGATGGCGCAGATAAAACAAAGCAGCCACTACATTTCCGATCACGGTAGCAATCGCTGCGCCGGCCACATTCCACTGAAAGCCCAGGATCATAATAGGATCCAGGACGATGTTCGCCATATTTCCGATAATCATCCCCATCATGGCGGTTTTGGCATTTCCTTCCGCGCGGATAATGTTGCTGAAGCTGTTGCTCACGATCAGAAAGGGGATTCCCGCGGCAACAATATTCAGATATTCGGCGGTATATCCGAGCGTATCGTCGCTGGCTCCGATGGCGCGGCAGATGGGAGAGGCAAACATCCATATAAAAATCATGGCAATAACACCGATGGAAAGTCCGGTCCAGAAGCAGAATGCAGAAGTATGCTTTGCCCTGAGCGAGTTTCCCTCTCCCAGCATCCGGGAGATCAGTGATGTGCCCCCGATTCCAAACAGCATCCCCACTGCCATAAAAAGAAGGAATGCCGGTGTGGCGATGGATACAGCGGCCACCATATAGGCATCCCTGGTCTGGCCGATGAAAAATGTATCTGCCAGATTGTAGACCAGTACCATCATCATACTGACGATGGAAGGCACGATGTTGCTGATAACTGCCCGGGGAACCGGAGCGTCCCGGAAAATCTCAATGGATTTGTTCCCCGGCGCGCCTTGTCCGGGACCTTTTTCTATCATATCTTTTGTCTCTGGTTTCTGCTGCATGCTTTGTATTCTCCTTTCCGTTCTGGATCTGTCTTCATGATGTCTGTGCTTTTGGTCTGATTCTGCCTGAGATTCTCATAGATCTGCCCCAGCAGCCTTTCCAGAACCTGTAAATCTTTTTCGGAAATACCGGCAAAAAGAAGCTCGTCATGCCGGTCAGAAGATCCCAGATGGCTCTCCAGAATCTCAGTCCCCTTTTCTGTCAGCAGGATTTCCTTTCGCCTGGAGTCTCTGGCCGACTCCCTTCGGCCGATTAACTCCTTTTTCTCCAGAATCTTTAAAACGTGAATCATACTGGTGTGCTGTACTCCAAAAAAGGCAGAGAGATCAGAAAGCGTGTTTCTGCCATCATCGTTAAAATAAAGATATTCCAGAATATCAATCTGCACGCCGGTCAGGCCGCAGTCGCGATACTCATGATTCCTCATGCGCTCCAACAGAATGTGGATTTTTTTCAGATACAAACCAGTCTGATTCATGGCTTCCTCCTGATGGTGAATCGTTGAGTCTGCTCTCTCCGGGCACTCGTTCGGCTTCTCTCCGGCATGTCCTTTTCAGACTCTCTTTTGGGGATTATCAGTAGCATGCTACATTATAATATAGCATGCTACATATGTCAAGAGCCGATTTCTTCTATATACAGTACCAATCCACTGTCTGCGCTTCGTATTGTTCCGGTGGTACAAGCTCGTCAAGCATACGGCCAATCACTGCCTCGGGAACGGCGTGTCTGCGCCCCCGGTTTCTTTCCAGCCCGGTTTCAAATCCGGTTTCCAGAAAAACAATGCGAACTCTGGCATGGTAACTTTCGAAAAGACTCACCTGCTTCCTGCGGATCAAAGGTGACAGACACGTCGCGTTCCAGACAAACGGCTGTTTTTTGCGCAGATACTCCCTGGCACACGTCCTGGCCGCCTGTACGATCGCCCCCTGATTTTCTGTTGGAGCGACTCCAAGTTTATCCCTCAGAGAATCCAGAGAAACCACCGGCAGATCCGCATGATGGCATGAGGCCCAGGTGTCCTTTCCTGTACCGGGAAGGCCGCTTAAAAGAATCACCTCACCCCAGGTATCATCATACAAATCCTGGTCCGCATATGTAAGTCGTCCATTCAGCCAGGCGTGCTCTGCGTATGAGGATGCAAATGGATATGGTGCATGCAGGCAGTTCCATTCCAGTGCCAGCTCCCGGCACAAATCGAGCTCCTCCAGCCGCTTCTCCTGATCAGCAGCGATACGGCCCCTCATATCTGCCTCCACCAGACACAAAAGAAGCTCTAAAGAAAAATCCCCGGCCTGCCTTCCATGTGCTGCCATCTCAATCAGACGCCGCTCCGGCCTCTGCTGCTCCCAGATATGCATGGGGACAGAGTGGCAGCGGGTCAGAAAACAGATGGTTTCCCGGATGTTCTGTTTCTCACCCGTACCAGCCAGGTCGTATTCCCGCCATAAGAGGGCGCGCGCCATTTTCGCACCCACAGCCGTATGGTTGGGGGACGTCCACACGCCGTCCTCCTGCCGGGTACATACCAGCTTGCCGATATCATGCAGGATAGCCGCCACAAACAGCTCCACCTGCTTTTTCCTCTCTAATCTGCGAAATTTCTCCATACGGACCAGTTCTTCGCAGACCATACACGTATGCTGCCAGACACTGCCCTCGCCATGCCAGAGCGGATTCTGAGGAATTTCCTTCATCCGTTCCAGCAAATCCCCCAATCCGGCCTGCGCAATTTGGATCCAGTCGATTTTCCATGAAGGTGCAAAGGGAACACAGGCGGCGAGCCTCTCCCATGCCAGACCCTTTCTACATTCTTCCATTCCGCTTTCCTCCTATGATACGAACATACCGCTTACCTCTCCCGCAAGCCGGTTCGGAATGACCGGCCGGTCCAGCCAGTGGGTCTCTGACTCCAAAATGCACTGTAAAAAGGATGCCCTCACAAACTTCATCCGCGCCGTAATCCGTCCTCCCTCTTCCACTTTGATATAAAGCCCCTCCATCATTCTCGACGGCTCTGTCTCCCTGCATACCCGATCTGCATCTACTCCGGCCGAAGCTGCCGCCTCCTTGAGGTGAACCATGTGATGCTCTGTGATAAAGGCCGAATCGCCGATCAGGCTCAGGATACCGTCCTGGTCTCTGTAAATGCCCTCACCAATTACAGGGACGGAACAAACCGGAAGCGTTTCTGTCAGCCCCCTTCGGGACGGTGTATCCAGAAAAATACCGTTTTCCCGGTCATAGATGTCAAATTCCATAAAATAATGCGGCAGGGCGTCATAGAAAATACTGTGCTTGGCATACATCCATTCGCCATACATGATATATCTGCTGCCAAGAACCTCGTAAAATGCCTTCTGATGTACGTTTGCCCACTGCTTCATCAGATTAAAGTGCCGCTCCCGATAACCTCCTGTCAGGTAATGGCCGCGGCTCTGTAAGAGAAGCTTACCCTCACCGGAAAAAGAAATCGCTGCATTGGCGCCGTCAATCTTCTCCTCAACCACAATGTGCTTTCCCAGAATTTCCTTAAATGGAATCTGGCTCAAATCTTCATCTCCCGGCTGTAGCCTGGAACCGGAAAGATGCGGCGTTCTCGGGTATTTACGTAAAATAAAATCTTCGTTCATATGCTTTCTGATGCTCCTGTTGGCTGCGTTTTATATGTTGTCTGCAATTGCTGCTTTGTACACGGAGCCGGATGGCCGCCTTTGCATGATGCCCGCAATTTCAAAAAACAGGCGCCCCGTGAATGAAAGATGGATAATTCCTTACTGGCTGTAAGGGATACTAACCATAAATCTATTGTAGTAGGAGGTTACTATGAAAGTCCCGCCGCCGAATAGGCCGCATAAGTTCAGAGATACCAAATGCGCCCTGACTACTTTCATTCATGGTGGCTCGCCCGCTTGGGGGCGCATGGAGGTTTACTATAAGCCTCCGGCGGATGTGGCAGGGCATCGAAACAGTAACCGGCGGTCATCGCTTTATATAGCGTCCAATCTGCACCATTTTATACAAACGATATATCAGGAAAAATGGTCCTGAAACAGCGGATACCAAAAGCGACACGATAAACAGGCCTGCATCGTCCATTCTCTGGTGATTAGAACTTGCCGACATGTTGCCGACATACGTCCCGACCTGATATAATTCCTGTTCGGCTTTATGGCGGTATGTCTTGTATTCAATTTTCACAAAAGAGCTGAACGGGAGAGAGAAACAAAATACCACAATCCATACTTTCATCAAGATGGAGCAATTCATGATTCGGTTAAAAGAGTTGGCATTTAAGGCCAGAAATCCCTGAAAAACCGGAATAAAAATATCACCCTCATATCCGCGCATCTCTGAGCGGAAATAATTCATTTGCATATAATGATACGCGGCAATGAGAAAAGCAGTCAGACAGGCTCCAATCAGAGCGGAGCGTATGATTCTTTTTTTCAATCTGGTAAACTCATCTGCAATGCACGTTTCACAATACCCGAGCCTGATAAATTCTCCCCCTAAAGGAACGAAGCATTTTTTGCACTTGTAGGTTCCCGGCTTTCTGATAAACATGGTAGACATGGAAGTCTCCTCTCTCTGTCAGCATTGTTTCCTAAGATTTCCCAAGGCTTTTGAACTCTGTCTGTTTCTGCCGCCGTGGACAAAAAAACATCTGAACCATCCCAGCGAGGACTAAAAAAGCAATGGAATACAGCACATAACGTTGTGTCATGGAAAGTTCCAATATCGGATTCGGCACATTCCCTGTAAGGACATAGCTAAAAAATGACTCTGTATTTTCCTGATGATCTATAGAAAACACGATATTTCTCACAACAAAAATATCCCAGAAAGCATGAACCAGCACACTGTCCCAAATTGAACCGCTCCGATATGTCATAACGGTAAACAGGATACTGATACTGAGATAGAAAAAAAGCTGTCCGTAAAGATACGATGTCCCAAATGGGAAACTATGTACAAGCCCAAAAAGCAGGCCTGGTAATATCATTCCTTTCCGCCTGCCCCAGCGATTTTCCGACAGCTTCACTAAATACCCGCGGAATACCATCTCTTCCACAATGCTGCTGCAAAAGCCTGTGTAAAAAATCAGATAAAAAAAAGCCTCTTCTGTCTCTTTCCATGTCTTTGCATGGAAACGCCAGGATCCCGGCTGCCCCCAGATATTGATTCCCAGAAAAAGCACTGAAATCAGTACCGCACTGCAAATTCCCCGGACGCTGATATGCGGATATGGAATACGGCAGTCTGCCAGCGTCAGCCCAACGCTTTTCGAAAGACCTTTTACCACAATGTATGCGGAACACACATAGACGACTGCACGGAGAGCGTATCCATATGGTGGCAGAATTTTTATCATGCTATGAGTCACGGTTCCCGCAAAAAGGGTAAGAAATGTACCAAGAAACGAGTATAACAGAACGGTTAATAATGGCATTCTCTCCTTATAAACCTCCACGCGCCCACAGGTGAGCGCTCCAGAATGAAAGTGATTCCGGCACATGGGGTATCCCTGATTTTATTCCGCCTGACAGCGCGCTAATACCCCTGCCGCCCCTCCAGAGATTCACCCTCCTGTACCCAGTCTCTCACCTCTATTATGCGATATTGCTCTTTGTCATCACGGATGTAGAGCCTGGCGATTCCGGCATTAATAATAAGACGTTTACACATAGAACAGCTGTTGGCATTGGGAACATATCTGCTCCTGTCTCTTTATTTCATGTTCTCTGATTTATCATCCGGACAACAACCGGCGCTCTTGTGAGAAACACAGTTCTTGATTTATTCAGTATACCATAACTTTTATATATTTCAAATACGCAAATACTGATATAAGGTATTTTAGGAATGCGGAGCAACCCGTGGTATTACAGGGAGAAATACCTTTTAGCCCAAGCAACATCATGAAATAGAACAGAATCGGAATACAGGAGGAGGGCAACCGAACCTGCGAGACAGCTATTGCTCCCTTTGCCGTATTTTTGTCCGCAGATGATTCCAAATATCCGAAACCGGATATATCTGTAATCTGTGATCAAGATAAGCCGGACGAGCGGGGCTGTGACGGGCCCTGAAGGATTATCGAGATTGCATCTCCTGGAAGCAGAGTCATGGACTACTACTATACGAAGCTTTCTTTAATACCGGGAAGCCGGGATGTGGGAATATTGGATTGAGGATCCTGTGAAAAAGGTCATTCTGGTCTATAATATGGAGCATGATGCGGCACACGCCATTTATTCTCTTAGCAAATCATTGCCTCCTGTAAGTACCTGTGAACAAATATGCCGTTCCAGTCCTTAATATCTGGCCGTCTCCAAATGATACGAAATCCATCATTCGCAGTAACGTCTTTATAAACTCAATCTGTTTACCACCGGTTTTAAACATCTCTGTACAATATGAGCTTACCATATCTAATGGCAACATTTCGGCTGGAGCTTTATCAAAAATGGTTAATAAAAGTCCGATAAATATTTGATAAAGAATAGCAAATATTGTAGCCGCTCAGAGCAATATGTAGTCGCATACTACCACAGACAAAACTGCAAACTTATCATAAAATCTCTATTTTACCCGGACTATTTCCGGAATATAAAAACGATCTCTGTCGCAGTTCACCGCTACCGCCATATCAATGCCCGACGGCTTCCTGTCATTGACGATAATCCGTTCCCCCATCGGCATTTCAAACAGGATATCGTCATATCGGACCGCATTCCTATCCAGAAAATCAAGCGTTGTTTCACGATATATTTCCTTCCGTGAAGTAAAAATCACGATCCGATCCTCTTTCGGCAGACTGTCCAGGTATTCCTTTGCTCCCTCCAATATGCTGTCTTCCCCGTCCAGCTTATATCCGTTATGCTTTAAAAGCGTCCCGTCAAGATCAAAAATCCATGTCTTTGGAAGCGTGGACAAAATCAGTTTTGTTTCCATTGGAATCCCTCCCCTACGACGATGTTCTTCCAGCCAGGAAGCCCGTACATCTCTACAGCTTTCCATTTCGTATCGCAGTAATTGTAGTCCGGATAAAGGGCGATCTTACGGCAGTCCGCCTCCCGGATGACGTCGCATAAACCGCTCCGGAT
>QZDW01000110.1 GCA_009917545.1 bacterium 1XD42-76 | reverse complement strand
ATGTTGTTCTGCTTGCCAGTAGCAACTTTTCCACTGCTCTTCATGTAATAGTAATACTCGTCTGCATCTGCGTCATCGTCATCTGTAGACGGCTCTGTGGAAAGTACCCACTCTTTCTCAATACGAGCACCAGTTTCGTCACAGAAGAAAGTATGATCCTTATCTACGCCGTTCTCCTCGTTGACAACCTGTGTGCCGTCTGCTGTTACCCAGCCTGTCAGCATCTTGCCGTCTGCATCGAAGTAGAAGGTTTTTCCCTTGTAAACGATCTTCTTGTTGGTAGCCATCTTACCAGTAGACTGGAAGTAGTACCACTCCTGCTCTGCATCCTCATCATCATACGGAGTTGTCTGTCTCCAGTCGTTGATGATCTTTGCACCTGAGCTGTTTACGAAGTAATACTCACCATCGTACTCAACCCAATCGGAACGAACGAGTCTTCCGTCATCACCTACATAATATTCTTTTCCATTGTTGGCACAGAAGGTATTCTCATATGCATCGCCATTCTTATCATAGCAATACCACTCGCCATCAACCATCATCCAGGTGCCCTTGGCAGCTGCGAAGGAAGTGATGGAAGCGCCTAATGCCAACAGAGCTGCTGCAGATACAACGGCAGCAATCTTAGTCTGCTTTCTCATGATTAATGCACTCTCCTTTTTTCTTTTTGAAACTTTTTGAAATTCCTAATTGCATTACGAGGTCATTATACTTCTGATAAGGGAAATTATCA
>QZDW01000109.1 GCA_009917545.1 bacterium 1XD42-76 | reverse complement strand
ACCATCATCGCGCCCGGAACGCCATCTCCGGGTTTAAGGCTGGACGTAGATCGCTCGGATTGCCTGTCTGTCATCACCTCCTGCAAGCAACCGTCCTGGCGGCGCGCCTTTTCCGCTTCGATACGGGTTATGTACCTGTTATGCCGTATATTCAGTTGTCAAGCTGCAATGAGGGGCAAGAGGACTTGTCCCTTCAATGTGTAGGCATTGGGAAAGGCCGTTTGTCACCCTTGATTCAAAAATATTTTGATTTTTTTCAAACGTTTATAGATGACATTCCGGGAACAGTTCCACAGCCTTGCGACATCGGCCTGCCGGTATCCGTCCACAATGAGCAGGGTCAGCAGTTCCAGATCGTCCTCCGGCAATTTGCAGAGCCGCCGGTACAGCAGTTCATCCTCCAGGGAGGACAGCCAGCCAAACCGCCGGGAATCCACATCGCCGGTGTCCCAGGTGCAGGACAGGGATTCAAATTTTCGGAACAGGCAGGACTGCTCGCTCTCGTCCTCACACTGTTCGCTGGGAAGGGCCTGTACGCGGTTCTGATATGTTCGCTGGCTGCAAAACCAGGACCAGTCATATTCCTTCATCGCTGCGATCTGCCTATCGTCCATACCGGCTGCGCGGTATTCCTGTTCCAGCCGGGTCCATTCTGCATCAAACTTCCTTTTTTCGTATCCATAGTGAAATCCCATAGTTTTCCTCCATTTCGATTCAGGCGTGGTTGACGGGTGAATCGAAT
>QZDW01000108.1 GCA_009917545.1 bacterium 1XD42-76 | reverse complement strand
ATTAAAATATATATTATAATACAGAAAGGAGAAATACACCATGGCAAGACCAAAGACCGGGCTACCCACCAAACAGAAAATGTGCCTTACCGTCAGTTCCGAGGTAAGGGACTGTCTGGAAAGAATATCCCAAGCACGGCAACAGTCCATCAGCGAGATTGTCAGCCAGTACGCCTTGCAGGAGGACAAGAAGCTGAACCGCAAGCAGAGCCGGGAGCAAACGAAAGGAGAGAAAGCATGAAAGAGGGAAGATTAGGGTACAATTCCGACAACAAACGCTATGGACTGCTAATTTCCGACCTTTGGGAGCGTGACGGCTTTCATTGTGGCGAGTGCATGGAAGTCATGGTTGAGGGGGAATGGGTTCCCACCAGAATCGAAATGGACTACAGCGGCCTCTGGTATCTGGTAGACACCCCCTATAGGGGAGACGGTTTAGAGTACGTCCGGGCAAGGATTCCAGAAAGGAACTGAATGGAAAACAGATATTTATTGAGCGACATAGTGATTGACGGCATAGAGCCGCCAGAGGACTGGAAAGAACTCATGGAACGGGAGCGGCGGGGCGAATTGACACCAGAGGAAATCGAGAAGATTGTCCGCCGCCCGTACCAGATACCGACCGACAAGTGACTGCTTTACTCACGGTGAGTAAAAGCCCGGAAAACCGCCATTTTCCGGGCTTATTCGTCATTCTCTATCATCTTTTTGACGTACAAAAATAGGTCTTTCGGGTGACGTGCCTTTGCCGTCAGGATTGTCTGCCGGAGATAGGCGGCTGTTGCATATTGGCAAGCGTCAGGAAAGCT
>QZDW01000107.1 GCA_009917545.1 bacterium 1XD42-76 | reverse complement strand
TTTCAGCGGCCCGGATTTTTGGAAATGCTGGAGGACGCAAGGCATGGCCTGATTAACCTGATTCTGGTAAAGGACCTTTCCCGCCTGGGCAGGGATTTTGTGGAGGTGGGCCGTTATACGGACGTCATTTTCCCTTCCCTCGGATGCCGGTTCGTGTCGGTTCTGGACTGCCTGGACAGCGAGGGGGACAACACCGATATGCTGCACTTCCGCAGTCTGATGAATGACTACCATCTCAAGGACCTGTCCAGCAAGGTCAAGTCAGTGCTTCATGCCAAGAAGAAAAGCGGCCAGTATCTTGCCGCCTACGCTCCCTACGGATACCGCAAGAGCGAGGAGGACAAACACAAGCTGGTCATTGACGGGGAATCCGCCGCTGTTGTGCGGCAGATATTCCAGATGCGTCAGTCCGGCATGGCCTATGGGAAAATCGCTGCTGCTTTGAATGAGAAAGGGATTCTCCCTCCCCGCTGGTACTGGGCGGTCCATTACGGAAATGGCAGCTGCAAGTATTCCCGGCTGTGGGCTTACGCAACCGTCCGAAGCCTTCTGAACGATGATGTTTATGCCGGTACGCTCACACAGAACTGCACCGGTTCCCGTTCCTATAAGGATAAGACCATGATAAGGAAACCGGAATCGGAATGGATTTCCCATGAGGGCGCGCACGAGGCGATTATCGGGCCGGAGCTGTGGGAGGCTGTCCAGAAAATCAATCAGGCGGCGAAACAGATTTCCGCTAACAATACGCCGCCCCAAGCATCTCTGTTTACCGGAAAGCTGGTCTGCGCGGACTGCGGGCATCCTCTGGTTGC
>QZDW01000106.1 GCA_009917545.1 bacterium 1XD42-76 | reverse complement strand
CAGATGACGGTCATGTAAAGAAGAACAAATGGATGAAGCTTTGGAGACCGGCTGACACTTATGACGAGGATGAAGACGTTGATAAGTGGTGGTACTGGATTGAGAAGGATGGTAAGGTATTCATCCCGAGCAGCACAAATGCAGCAGCACAGGGTAGAAGATACACATTTGGCGATGGTTCTCTGGATGCGAAATCTTCTTACTACATCACAAAGAAGAAAATCAACTCTAAGGATTACTTCTTCAATGAGAATGGTGAGATGTTGACTCGTTTCATAGAAGTAACAAAGAGCAACGCGGATCTGAATCCGGGTATGTATTACTTCGGCGGAACAGATGACGGTTCCATGAAGACTGGTTCCCAGACTATCAAGGATGATAACAGTGATGCTTACAAGTTCTACTTTGGAACAAAGACGGTTGACAAGACCGGCGAGAGAAAGGGTGTTGGTATCACTGGTAACAAGAGCAATAAGCTGTACTACAAGGGCCTTCTGATTACTGCTAAGGACTACAGATATCAGACAGCAACAGTTAACGGACACACCTTTATCGTAAACCAGAACGGTGCTATTCAGCACAGCCAGGTTGAGTATAAGGAAGATGGTGATGTTCTGATCGATGCCAAGACAGATGGCGATTACAAGATCACCTTCTCAACGGTTGATAATCAGTGGAAATACAGTGTTGTTAATGCTGATGCGCTGAAAGATAACGTTGAGTCTATCAACGTGACAGAGGTTATGAGCACGATTGATTAATTTTATTCGTGTTGGAAATTCTAATTGCACTACAGGCGGGAAGAAATTCCCGCCTGTTCTTTT
>QZDW01000105.1 GCA_009917545.1 bacterium 1XD42-76 | reverse complement strand
TAGTAATCACCTCTTGACTCTATCATAAACCTTATGTCAAGTGGGTGCAGTATTATCTTGGATTGCTATAAATACCCGCCGCCCAGCGGCATACCGAGCAGGAAATCTGAAAAAGGTCTCCTGCTTTTTTTCTGCCCAAAATGAGGTGGCAAAACGCCACCCCATCCACCAAGCATAGAAAGGAGGGACACGAAATGCCCTGTCCACACAACGAAATCACGATTGTACAGCGAAGCCAGCGGCAGTCTGCGGTTGCCGCCGCTGCTTACCAGAGTGGCGAAAAGCTTTTCTGTGAATATGACCAGCAAGTGAAGCACTACCCGGAAAAGCGTGGTATCGTCCACAATGAAATCCTGCTCCCGGCAAATGCCCCACAGAAATATGCAGACCGCAATACCCTATGGAACGCCGCCGAAGCGGTGGAGAAACAATGGAACTCTCAGCTTGCAAGGCGGTGGGTGCTTACCATCCCCAGAGAGATACCACCTGACCAGTATGCTGTCCTTGTCCGGGAGTTTTGTAAACAGCAGTTTGTTTCCAAAGGCATGATTGCTGACTTTGCCATCCATGACCCCCATCCGCCGGGACACAATCCCCACGCCCATGTCATGCTGACTATGAGGGCAATGGATGAACATGGGAAATGGCTTCCCAAGAGCCGCAAGGTTTATGACCTTGACGAAAACGGGGAACGGATAAAACTTCCCTCCGGCAGATGGAAAAGCCACAAGGAAGATACGGTTGACTGGAACGACCAGAAGTATTGTGAAATCTGGAGGCATGAATGGTGTTATTCGTTAGTTTATCTGAACCAAAATCCTCAGTTTTTCTCCAAATTAAATAAGGTATGGGATATTTT
>QZDW01000104.1 GCA_009917545.1 bacterium 1XD42-76 | reverse complement strand
TTTCTTGGAAATATCCTTGCTGTACATTTCATTCAGGATATTTTTAAAGGGCGCAATGTCGTTGTTGTCCCGCATGGTGTCGATACCGTCATTCATGGCGATGTAGCGCACACCGTTTCTTGGAAAGAAATCCTCAATAAGCTGCCCGGTCTGCAAGTAGTTCCGTCCTAACCTTGATAAATCCTTTGTAATCACAAGGTTTATCTGCTTCCGCTCGATGGCTTTCAACATCCGTTTCAGGTCGGGGCGTTCCATGTTCAAGCCGGTAAAGCCATCGTCCTGATAGACTGCCGCAACCTTCCATCCCTGCTTTTCGCAGAACTTTTCCAGCATATCCCGCTGGTTCTCGATACTTGCACTCGTGCCGTCAAGGTCATCATCTTTTGAGAGCCTGCAATAAATCGCTGCCCGGAAACTCCCGGCAAAGAATGCGTCCATCCCTGTATATCCAAAAGTGTTCATCATAACCGTTTACCCGCACAATCCAGACGGAACACGGTCACTTGGAACCTCATCTTTATTATACCCTATTTCTTGTGATTTAGCAAGATATTCTTTATCTGTTTTTCTGGTGTGTTTCTGTGCGATAAGGCTCACGAAAACGTCCGTAGCGTCCAGTTCGCCATCAAATATTGTGGTGACATGAATCTCTGTTTTATTTTTCGCCATAGGCAGTTGTCCTCCATAGATGAAAACAGCCAGACAGGGAAGGTCGGCAACGAAGTCCGGCAACGGGCTTTAAAAAACCATGAAACTAATCCTTATCTGGCGGTTGGGTTATTTTATACTTTTTCTTTTATTTTTCTGTTGTTTTGGTTGTTAAAGGGGAGAAAAGCCGATAGTTACGGGATTTTCCCCGGCAAC
>QZDW01000103.1 GCA_009917545.1 bacterium 1XD42-76 | reverse complement strand
AGCCCGACCCGTCCGGCAGTCAGCCGGACAGGGAACGGCAAAATTTTTTACACTTCTTTTACTTCTTTATCCCACATGAGCAAAAAGCCAGGGCATGAAACAGGTCATGGCTAATTAGAGGTAATCAAAAGAGGAAAGGAAAAGCACAATCCAGACGGAACCGGCGATACCGTCAAGAAATATTTGTGAGTTAGCAAGAATCCTGATATAATGGGTACAAACGCCCATCCGGGGCAGAAAGGCAGGGAGAAAAATGCACATCAGCTACAAACCGCTCTGGCACACACTGATAGAGCGCAATATGAGGAAAGAGGATTTAAGGCTTGCCGCTGGCCTGACCACAAATATGATAGCCAACATGGGAAAAGAAGGGAAACATATCAGCATGGACACACTTGCCCGTATTTGCGAAACGCTGGATTGTGGCATTATGGACGTGATTGAGCTGGCCAGTGACGAGCCTTCCACCACAGGAGGGAACGACAATGGAAAAACTGAAAGAAAGAATCACAGAGAACGGCATTGATTATGTTCTGGTAGGCGACTACTACATCCCGGACTTGAAGCTGCCGGAGGAAAGCCGCCCCATCGGACGCTATGGGCGGCTGCACCGGGAATATCTCAAACAGGAACACCCGGCACGGTACAGCTCCCTTATCCTGACCGGGAAATTGTGGACGTACCTTGCCGACCTGAACGAGCAGGCGGAAGAACGACTGGACTTAATCATGGAGCAGATGAAAGCCGCCGAGGGAGTGACGGAGGAACTGAAAGCCAAAAACCAGCTTGAATGGGTAGGCCAAATCCAAACTTTTGGATTTGGCCTAAAATCCCAACTTTAAAGAAATCCAAACTTTCACACAGATATGCTGATAAATACGGCATTGTGCGAAAGAA
>QZDW01000102.1 GCA_009917545.1 bacterium 1XD42-76 | reverse complement strand
CCCCGCCACACGCCATGCACCTGGGTGAAGGTCTGAACGGCAGTCAGGATAGGGTCAGGCTCTTTCTGTGAGGCCTCGCCCCCAAAGGAAACAAACTCCCACACTTTCCTCTGCTTGTCAAAGCGGAGGTTCAGTTGAGTGTCGGCCACCTCCCGCCCGGTCACATCCAGCGTGGCGGAGGTCTCCATCCGGGAGGACTTTTGCAGGACAAGCGCCCCGTCAGCGCACCCCAGCAGGCCAGTCGTGCCGGAGATCATGTTGAAGGAGTCGGCGGACCCGGCCTTGCGGGTGTGGTGGACTACCAACACCGTTATCAGGGATCGGTCGGCGATTTTCTTCAAGGCGCATACCGTCTCGTAGTCGCTGGCATAGTTGTACTGCTCCTGCCCGGCCTTGCGAACGCGCTGGAGGGTGTCGATGATTGCCAGCTTCACATGGGGATGGGCGGCGAGGAAATTGGTAAGCTGTTCCTCGAAGCCCTCGCCGATATACAGGGCCTCGGTCGCCAGCCAGATGCTGCCGGGAGTTCCACCGCTGACATCGTTCAGCCTCTGCTGCATCCTCTGGAAGGTATCCTCCAGGCTGATGTAGAGGACACCACATTGTTCCGTTTTCATTCCCCAGACCGGCTCGCCCTTGCTGACCTGGTTCGCCAGCCACAGCACCAGCCAGGACTTGCCCACCTTGGGCGCTCCGGCGAGGATGTAGATGCCTTGACCCATCAAACCGTCAATCAAAGTGCCGGACGGGGCGTAGGTCGTGTCCAGCAGTTCCTCCGCCGGGATTACTTTCAGTTCAGGGATTTTCTGTTTTTCTTCCGTCATTCACAGTTCCTTTCACGGCATCCGCCAGCGAACACCATAACGCTGGCGGAGACAGTGGGTGAAGCGGCGAAGCGGCCTGGATGACCTCCTT
>QZDW01000101.1 GCA_009917545.1 bacterium 1XD42-76 | reverse complement strand
TGCTTTTATTTAGAGGAACGTAAAAACTGCGCCACAGCCCTGGCAGGCCATCGCGCAGCGATTTTGTTCAACGGGAATTTGTTTCAAGCATTGAAATACATATCATAAACAATATATCCCTTTATATTTTTCAATGCTCCCTCATAAGTTTCTTGACACATCATACAGCGTGGCTCTTTCATCGGTATCCCACTTGTCGGATAAATGTTATACTTTGAAGATGTTTTAAACCCAATACGATTATAAAAATGATAATCGCCCTCAACCGTAATCCCTTTATATCCTGCATTTCTAACTTTTTCAATGCCTTGTGTAAGCATTACAGAGCCAATTCCCTGATGAAAGTGGTCTGCATGAACAGCCACAGGTGCAAGCATAACGATATTTTTTTCTTCCCTGTCATCAATGTGTACTCCATTTGGTGTTGAAGATAATGGAAATCTCGAAAACAGAAAATGACCTACTAATTTACCGTCTAATTCAGCAACAAACGATAATTCAGGGATATAATATTCCGAATCACGTATTTCTTCTACCAAAGCAATAATATCTGTTCCATCCGAGTAGTCCGTTCCTTCTCTAAATGAACGTAAAATCATTGAAATTATCTCTTTATAATCTTTATGCGTTTCTTGTCGTATTAGTATATCATTTCTCAACGCTTTGACCTCCTTATATAGTCTTAGTTATTTTCTTCTCACATTTTCAAAAGACAAACCAATCATATATATCCCCCTAAATTCCAATTTATCGCTGGCACTATTATACAGCTTTAACTTGCTAAATGGAATAGGCTTTATGAAAGATTTTCGGGCGGCAAGTCCACAAAGGGGTAGCTGGCAAAGCCAGCGCAGGGGAAGGGCAGCTTCCCCTGTGATGATTGGAGCAGATTGGAAATCTACGGAAATCATCTGCTGTCCGCAGG